>NZ_CP074572.1:2751604-4127406 GCF_018394335.1 Shewanella dokdonensis
TTTCTCCCATGGCATCCACAATATCATTGGCATGGCCGGCCCAATCAATCTGGCTACCTTCCACCATCAATACAAACCCTTGGGGGTTTTGTGATAACAATGTCAGGGCTTTATTGGTCATGGTACTCAGCCGATGTGCATCGGGTTCATCCACTGCCCATGGCAGTTGTACCTCGCCAAACAATCCCAGCACTTTAGTTTGATTCACTGCGGCTAACTGACTGAAATCATTTAACACTTGATAGCCCTTGGTGGTAAAGGCATCCAGCATCGCCGGGGTGAAGTATTTCTGACCACCACCAAGGATCACGTCAGCATTACTGTTGATATAACTCGCGGCAATTTGATCATAGTTTTTGCGGCTTTCATCATGGCTTAAAAAGGCCGCTGGCGTGGCGTGGTTCACCTGGCAGGTGACCGCAACCCCCGTGCTGAGTCCACGTTTTTTGGCTTTTTCCATAATGGTTTCTAGTGGCTGCTTTTGTGTATCCACCGAAATCGCGCCGTTATAACTCTTGCTGCCAGTTGCCAATGCGGTTGCCGCTGCGGCAGAGTCGGTGACATAGCCACTCACTCTGGCCGGATAGGTGCTGGCCATGCCGACCAACAAGCGGTCAAACACTGTCTGTTCCACCTCTTCGGTATCTGGATTGTCCTTAAAATAGCGATAGGCGGAGGTATAAGCTGGGCCCATACCATCGCCAATCATGATGATCAGATTTTTCGGGCGAGAAGGTACTAGCGATGGGGCTAACATATCCTCAGCCAGCGCCGCAAACGGTAATAGCAGCGCCAGTGCCAGTACAGACAGTTGTTTGAACTTCATGCTAAATCCTTGTTATTGCTGGCCGAGCCTACGCTCAATCGCATCCATCAGCATGCCGGTAATATCCACGGTAAATGCTGCTTCAATTTCGCGAACACAGGTTGGGCTGGTCACGTTGATCTCTGTCAGCTTATCGCCGATGACGTCGAGCCCGACAAAGATCAGCCCGCGTTTTTTCAACTCTGGGCCAATGGCTTTGGCTATTTTCCAGTCGCTTTCTGACAGAGGCCGGGCAACCCCAGAACCACCAGCAGCGAGATTACCGCGGGTTTCTCCCTGTTTGGGAATCCGCGCTAGGCAATAAGGTACTGGTTCGCCGTCTATGACCAAAATACGTTTATCACCTTGGGTAATTTCGGGAATGTAGACCTGCGCCATCGCATAGTTATGGCCATAGTGGGTCAGTGTTTCAATGATCACGCCTACGTTAGGATCATCTTGCTTTACGCGGAAAATCGAGGTGCCGCCCATGCCATCCAGTGGTTTGAGAATGATATCGCCATATTGCTGATGAAATTCGCGGATGCGTTTGGCATCACGGGTCACCAAGGTTGTCGGGGTGAATTCGCTAAACCATGCGGTAAACAGCTTTTCATTGGCATCGCGCAGGCTCTGGGGTTTGTTGACTATGAGAACGCCAGCTTCTTCGGCACGTTCCAGCATGTAAGTGGCGTAGATGTATTCGGTATCAAACGGCGGGTCTTTGCGCATCAGGATCACATCAAGTTCGCTCAGCGGTAATTCCTGAGGCTCGCCTAGGGTGAACCAATCCTGTGGATCCTGACGCACAGTGACCGTACGCATAGTTGCTACCGGCGTACCAGAAATCATCGCCAGATCCTGCATTTCCATGTAGTACAGCTGGTAGCCGCGCTTTTGCGCCGCCAACAGCATGGCAAAACTGGTGTCTTTTTTGATGTTAATATCTTTGATGGGATCCATCAGGATGCCGAGTTTGATCATTTTGCTTTCCTTTATCGGGATTAACCCAAATCACCAAAACGCAGTTGCAGTGCGGTAATAGCTGTCATGGCGGCGGTTTCGGTGCGTAACACCCTTGGCCCTAACAGCACATCGGTGAAATGTTGTTGTTCGGTCATGGCAATCTCTTGAGCAGATAAACCACCTTCAGGGCCAATCAACAATCTGATTTTATGATTGGGTAACGTCAGCCCATTAATACCATGACTGGCGCGCGGATGCAGGTTCAGTTTCAGGGCGCCATCATTTTCAGCACACCAATCTGCCAGTTCCATCGCTGGGCGTACCTCGGGGAGCTTACTGCGACCACACTGTTCACAGGCACTGATCACGATTTTCTGCCATTGCTGGATTTTTTATCTAACCGTTCACCCGTCAGTTTGACGCCGCAACGTTCTGAAAACAATGGGGTGATAGTATCTACACCTAATTCAACAGATTTCTGCAATGTGAAATCCATCCGATCGCCTCGGGATATCACCTGCCCAAGATGAATATGCAGTGGCGATTCAGTCGCGTTAACCTGTGCTGCAAGAATTGTTACCACCACGGACTTTTTATCTGCCGACTGGATCTGCGCCAGGTAATCCTGTCCATCACCGTTGAACAGGGTTATCTGCTCGCCGGCATTCATACGTAGCACTCGGCCAATGTGGGCCGCAGCTTCCTCTTCCAGTTGCAATTGCTGGCCGTTGCCAATGTGACCGCTGTGATAGACTCTCGGGACTCTCATAGTGTGTTCCTGGTAAATTACTGCGCTATTTTGCCGGAAATAGCACCACGTAAACAGTGTGATTGTACATAGATGTTGTGATTTCCCTGCACTTTGGCAATAGCCTCGTCCCGACGGCACTCGTCTTGGCTGACAGGATACTTGTGATCCCAGGCACTGAACAATTTTTGTTGGGCCGCTGCTAACTTGAGCTGATAAGTATCGTGCATATAGAGGTAAGTTCTGGCGATAGCACCTCTGGCCCGTTCAGGCGGCTGAACTTTATGTGCTTTAAAATCTACTACCATCTCACACTGACCATATTGTCCGGCACTGGCGTTCCACTGGCTGAAGCGGTAATTGGAACGATCACCGTTTACCTCACCAATCGCGGGCACCAGATTATGCAGATCGGCTTCCATCAGATTGAACTGTTTACTGGTATGTTCGCAATTTTTGCGGCCACCTTGTTGCCAGCATTGCAGTTGATGGCCAAATTCCCAGGCTGGTACGATATGTTCCCATTCAATTCTGGTGGCTCTGGCAGGTTGTTTTCGTGGCTGAAAACCACAGGAATGCCAATCGGGTTGCCATTTTTTCTGCTGACTGTCGATGCGGCAACCGCAGTAGAACGTCTGATTGACTGCCTGGCTTAGCATATAACGCCAGCGCCTGTCGTTTGGCTTGATTAAAATTATCGGCGCGTTTGGCAAAAACGGGTTGGCAAACAAATAACAGCAGGGCAGACAACAACAAGTGTCTGCGATATAAATCGATCAATCTGTTCCCCTAAAGCTACAACGTAATGCCAGCCTATGATGTGATTGTTTCTGGCTTGTAATAGTGCGCAGATAGTAAAAGAAGCGCTGGTGCTTGGCAAATGGGTCATAGTTACGCTGCTGGTTGCAACCATTGTCCACAATGGCGGCAGCGATAGCGTGCTTGTCCGCGAACAATTTTATTATGTCGCCGCAGTGTTAGTTCCACCTCGCCACAAGCACAGCGATAGCGTTTACCTTTAGGCGTGACTGAGGTGGTGTCAAACTGGTGAGTTGTGTTGCCTGGCAACTGGAATAGCTGCTGCATCAGTTGCTTCCACTCTGCACCATGGGGTTTAACTTTGCCATAAAGCTGGTGACACAGCAGATGACAAACCTCATGCGGCACCACTTCACGAATAAAAGTGTTGCTATTTTCGCTGAGCAAGACCGGGTGAAACCTTAGCTTGTTTAGTTGCAGATGGGCCGTGCCTGCGGCTTTACCTCTGAGTTTGAAGTTAACTTCTGGTCGTGGAAAGCTGCGCTGTAAGTGTTGTTCCGCGACTTGATAACAGTGCTCAACCGCTTGCAGCAATTGCTGTTCAAGCGGTGAAACCCTGGTAACTTTTGTAGCAGCAAGCGCCTGCGGTGAACGATTGGAAAAGAGATGCCACATAAACTTATCTGTACTGCGTAATTAAACCTCTCGCGGGCAAGTGCCCGCGGCTTGAGAGGCAAACTACAATGTCGCAGCGGCTGCCGTCAACATGGCTTTGAGCTGATCTACCATTTGCTGTTCTGATTGAGCATCGTAACCGGCTACCCTGGGGGTATGAATATGGCCGGTGGCAATGCGGCTACCGAGCTGTTGTTGTAACAATATGGCGCGGTAAGAAATTTCATTTGAAAGATAACCACCACCAGAACCTTCAACCGCGGTGCTATGTTGTAATTCGCTGAGGCTGCTGGCAGCAAATGTGCCGCGCTTTAATGTTGTCACTGTGCGGTTATCATGAATTTTCCACGGGCCATTCACCGCTTGGATGGCAGCAACGGGCAGCGAAAATTCAACAAAGTCAGGCCCGTTTAGGGTTTTGCCATCCAGTTTTGGCGGCAGCGGATGCTCTTTGTCGGCACCCGTCATGACGTTGCGGTTATCCGGTGCTTTGGCGGAGCGGTTTCGGCCAGGGAAACGCTCGATATCAAAATCGCTGCGTCCCATGCTGACAGTAATCACCATGTTAACCTGATTATCTCGATAAACCGGGGTCAGCAGTGACTCGATAATGCCTGCATCAAAATCAGCAAAGCGCACCGGGATCATCACAGTTTCTATCTGTACTTGTTTGCCGTTGACTCGAAAACGATAACCATCCAGTGCGAGTGCCGCCATCCCCGAAGGGTTGCTTTGTTCGATATGTCGATCGAGGAAGAAGGGATCAAAACCGGTAAGCAGAATTCGGATCTGGGCGTCATCGGCGTAATTGATGTCACTAAACCCACGCGAGGCTTTTTCAACGGCTTTTGTCAGGATCTCTTTTTGCCAGCCTGCAATATTGAATGCCGGACGCTGCTGTTGCAGCAATGTGCGCATCTGTAATCGGCTCCAGTACAACGAGCGATCATCATAATGGCCGGAACTGACGTCCCTGACCGCTTGTTGCCACAGTCGTTGTCCCTCGTGGGCAACCATCTGGGTGACTTGCAGTTCATTTGTCTGGCGCTGATATTTAGTCCCTAAATCATCCACAATGGCACTATAGCGGCTGACAACCTCAGGCATGGCTTGTTGGGCTTTGGGCAGTCTATCTTCTTCAACACCAGCAGTTGCCGAGCATGACAACAATAATGCGGTTAGCAGCGCCGCGGTGGGGCAGAGCTTCAACATGACAGTTCCTTTGAACAACATTGTTATAAGTCAGTGATCTAATCGTTGAACTTAAGTATGCACCAGTCACGGTCGAGCGCCAACAAACCATCAAGATTTTCCAGACTGAATAAAGGCTTACACCATTAACGACTGTAGCGACTCCTGACTGTTGAAACGTTTGGTAAAGAAATCTAAGAACACGCTGATGTTGGTTGCCAGTTGGCGACGACTGGAATACACCCCATAAACTTTAAACGATTCAATGGGCCATTCCTGTAAAAGTGGCACTAAGGCACCGCGCGCCAACTCATTTTTACACACGGCGTGGGAGACCATAGCAATCCCAAAATCATCCAGCGCCAGCTGTTTTACCATGACGGCACTGTTAACTCGGGCTCTACGCCTAAAGCTGGCCATGGTCTTACGGCTGCCTTTACCCAGTGGCCAGATAGGTGCCGAGCGTAGGGTTCCCATCAAAATGCCATCGTGTTGTTCCAAATCTTTAGGGGTCGCCGGGGTGCCGTGAGCTTTGAGGTAACCTGGACTGGCAACCAGTATGGGCTGACGTTCAAATAATAGTCTTGCCACCAGATCCGAAGATTGCAGTGGGCCATATTTGATGGCGATATCATAGCCTTCACCAACCAAGCCCACCTCACCATCGGTGAATTGGACATCCAGTTCTACGGCTGGGTACAGTCGCATAAAGCCACTGCAAAGATTCGCGATCACTTCCTGACTGAATGACACCGGAATCGCAATCCGTAGCAACCCTGAGACATCATTGTGGGTATTTTCAATCGTGGCCTGTGCTGCATCAACTTCATTACAGATTGTCTGGCAATGCTGGTAGAATAGGGCACCAACCTGCGTCAGACTGATTGAGCGGGTATTACGTTGCAGTAGGCGTACGCCGAGCTCTTGTTCAAGCTGGGCGATTTTTCGGCTGATGGTGGACTTAGGCTGCCCGGTATCACGCGCCGCCTGAGAGAATCCTTCTGCTCTGACCACTGCGGCAAATAGCAGCATCCCATTCAAATCTGGCATATTTTTCTAACTGTCTCAAAAATGGAACAAAGCGTCCAAGGCAGTTTAATGGCAATTCAGCTGATAACAAAGTTATATTTACCGGCTGTACATATATAACTTAGAGGCTTAGCAGAGGATCTTTTTGATGAGCACCAATAAGCAGCCCGAAAACTCGACTCAAGCCCAAGCGCCGGATCCATTGTTTCTCCATGCAGAACATCTGGCCAAGGACTTCTCTCTATTTCCAGAGCATAGTAAGCAAAGTCTGTCTGAAGAAATCAACGGACTATTGGATGACGACGACATCCAAAGCAATCTCAAGGCATTGGCACAACTGGACGTGGATGGCTACGTTGCCAAAGTGATTCAACCTACCTTGGATAAAAATCGTCCAGGGGCTAAACGCATCATTGCCGATCTGAAAGGCAAAATGATTGTTGAAAAACACAACGGGCCTTTCTATTCCGCAGAAGTGGAACTGAATTTTGCTGGTCGCAGCCGCCGTGTTGGTTTTATCGCCCAAGAGCGTAGCACCGCCAATGGGGCGTGGATGCCAGAACATCACCTGATGTGTTGTGAAGCTATCCGCCATTTTGCGGAACTGTCGATGCCCATTGTGTATTTCATCGACACTCCCGGGGCCGATGCTGGTGAACTGGCTAACAGCCATAATCAGGCTCATTCAATCTCCCGGGCAATTGCCGAAAGCGCCAACGTGGACGTGCCAACCATTGGTATCGTGATTGGTGCCGGGTATTCCGGTGGCGCGATTCCCTTGGCCGCCGCCAATATTTTACTATCGGTGCGTGACGGTATTTTTAATACTATCCAGCCTCAAGGTTTGCAGAGTATCGCTCGCAAATACAATCTTTCTTGGCAGGAATGCGCTAAATCAGTGGGTGTGTCGCCAGAAGAGCTATATACCACAGGTTGCATTGACGGCATTATTGACTTCTCACCTTCTGATCGTGATGAACGTCAGCATAATTTGCGCCGCGCCATCATTAGCGGCATCGAAGCGGTTGAACGCGCGGCAGTGGCTTTTGTGAAAGAGTCTGAAGACTTGCGTGAACACTATAAACGCAGCCTGCACCGTTTCCTGTATCCGTCAAAAAATCTGCAAGCGTTGGAAGATGCCGTGCATATGTCGCTGGCAAGCAGCCCGACCATGCATCTGAACCTGTTCGGCAGTGCTTATCGTTATCTGCGTTATCTTACCGCGCGTAGCCGTATCCATTCGATTTCGATGGAGCAATACGGTCGTCTGTCTAAGGTCAGTGTGCCGGAAGGCGATCTGCGTGCGCGTATCCAGAAAGAGCAGGAAAAGGTGTTCCAATCTTGGCTATCAAGCCCAGATAAACTGGTATATGACGAAGAACTGGCAAAACTGTGGAATAATTTCATTGCCAAGCGTGATGGCATTGCCACTGAACGTAACATGCTGACACGTTTGATCCTCGGTGAGCCAAAAGAGAACTACAAAAAGCCCGTAAGGCGCTGTTGTTCAATATTGGCTGGAGTCTGTATCACCGCTGGAAGAGCAACGCCGCTAATAACTTCAAAGGGTTGATCCATTATCTGGAAACTCTGCCAGCGGAAGTCACCCAGACACCTTGGCCAGAACTGAACCAACTGACGTTGCTGGATGTGGTGGTGAATGAAGAGCTGCGTGAAGACTTTATCTGGCAGTGTTACAACATCCTGATCTTCAATGCGCTGTATGACAATGTGGTGGGCAACCTAGCCTCTATTGCTAAAGAAGCCATGATGAACAAGAGCCTGTCGCGTTCATCTGTGGACGGTTTACTGCATAAGTCCATCGACCGGGCGATTTCGACCCAAGATACCGCCAACGACAAGAGCAAGTTCTATAAGTGGCTGAAATATTTTATGTCTCAGTCCAATCGTGCCGAGTTGCTGACCAAAACCGAGCAGTGGAAAAGTGTGGGCTTCCCACAATTGAATGACAGCTTGTTTGTGGTCCTGACTTATTTCTTCGAACGCTTGCTGCCTGAATATTTCGATAGCGAAGACGACAACACCAAATACACTGGCGCGATTAACCCCGTGCGTATTGGTCGGCGCAAAGACTTCTGGAACCGCCTCACCATGGGTTATCAGGATCTGCTGATCCAGAAGGTTCTACGCGAAGAGAAGAAAGCGGGCAAGATGACCTGGAACAACATCATCGACAAGTTCTTCAGTAAGTTTGACGAACTGAACGGTGATAAAATGACAGCTAACTCGCTGAATTTCCCAGGTTTCCGTTTATCTATCGAAGATGCGCTAGATAAAGGTATTCGTCCTTGTGGCTTGATTACCGGCATAGCGAATTTCAATCACGATGGCAAAAAGATCCGCGTGGGTGTTGCTGTGTCCAATACCGCGTTCCAGGCGGGGGCTTTTGATATGGCCAGCGCCGAGAAATTCTCGGCACTGCTGATTGAATGCGCCAAACGCCGTCTGCCAGTGATCTGTTTTATCAGTTCTGGTGGGATGCAGACCAAAGAAGGCGCTGCCGCACTATTTTCTATGGCGGTAGTGAATGACCGTCTGACTCGTTTCATTCGTGATAACGAATTGCCCGTGCTGATGTTTGGTTTCGGTGATTGTACCGGTGGCGCGCAGGCTTCTTTTGTGACACATCCACTGGTGCAGACCTATTACATGTCTGGCACCAACATGCCATTTGCCGGACAAATGGTAGTGCCCGCTTATCTGCCATCCACTGCCACTTTGTCTAACTATCTGTCGAAAGTGCCCGAGGCAATGAATGGTCTGGTACTGAATCCGTTCAGCGATAGCCTCGATGAACAGTTGCAAAGCATTGATCCTTTGATGCCAATGCCAACAGAAAGTATCGAAGAAGTCATTGCCGGTGCTTTGTCATCGCTGGTGGCAACCGCTCACGAAACAACTGCCGATGAAATTGTGCAGGATGATCCGCGAGCCTTGATGAAACCTATCAACAAGGTATTGATCCATGCCCGTGGTTGTACGGCCGTCAAACTGATCCGTAAAGCGCACGACAACCACATCAACGTGGTGCTGGTGGCGTCCGATCCCGATATGACAGCCGTTCCGGCAGAAATGTTGAATGACAACGATAAGCTGGTATGTCTTGGTGGTAACACCTCTGACGAATCTTACCTCAATGCGTATTCCGTATTGCGTGTGGCGGATTATGAGAAAGTTGATGCGTTGCATCCAGGGATTGGCTTCCTCTCTGAAAGTCCGCAATTTGCCGCATTGTGTGTCAACAACGGCGTGAACTTCGTTGGCCCTAGCGTTAACTCCATGACCACCATGGGTAACAAGTCTAACGCCATTAAAACCTCTCAGTCGCAGAACGTGCCAGTCGTACCTGGGTCACACGGTATTCTGACTAATGCGGAGCAGGCGGTAAATGTGGCTAACGAAATCGGTTATCCGGTGCTGCTGAAAGCCGTACAAGGTGGTGGCGGTAAAGGCATTCAGGTAGTACGTCGTCCTGAAGAAATGATTGGTCTGTTCCAGAAAACATCTACCGAAGCAGCTGCGGCCTTTGGTAACGGCGATCTGTATCTGGAAAAATATGTCACTTCCCTGCGCCACATCGAAGTACAGTTGTTGCGTGACCGCTTTGGTAACACCAAGGTGTTGGGCATTCGTGACTGTTCGGTACAGCGCAATAACCAGAAGGTGATTGAAGAATCCGGTTCTACCATGTTGCCGGAAGAACTGAAGCAGAAGGTGATGAAATACACTGAAGCTTTGGGGAATGCGACCGATTACACCGGTGCCGGTACTGTCGAATACATCTATAACCTGGATGCCAACGCAGTGTATTTCATGGAGATGAATACCCGGTTGCAGGTAGAACATCCGGTAACCGAAGTCACTTCTGGTATTGATATCGTCAGTGCGCAGTTTGATATTGCCGCTGGGCGTTCAATCGAGAAATTGCAGCCCAAAGAACTGGGGTATGCCATCGAAGTGCGCGTGACAGCTGAAAAGGCGGCGCTGGACAGCCACGGCGTATTACAGCTAGTGCCAAATCCAGGTTTAATCAGTGAGTGTGTGTTGCCACCACAAGATAATGTGGAAGTGATCGCTATTGCTGCTGAAGGTAAAGAAGTTTCACCTTACTACGACAGCCTGATCGCCCAAATCATTATCCATGGTGAAGACCGTGAAGATACCATCAATAAGATGTTGGATTACTTGGATCG
This sequence comes from Shewanella dokdonensis, assembly GCF_018394335.1. NCBI lineage: Bacteria > Pseudomonadati > Pseudomonadota > Gammaproteobacteria > Alteromonadales > Shewanellaceae > Shewanella > Shewanella dokdonensis. Next base: position 2,761,992 of record NZ_CP074572.1, read on the forward strand.
CGTAGTGATCAAAGGAATTGCCACCAATATCCCATTGTTGAAACGCATCTTGAGCGACCGTACTTTCCGTGATGGTGTGTACGACACCAACTATCTGCCACGCCTGATGGCCGAACTGGACATCCCGGCATTGATCGCAGAAATGGAAGCCGCCGCTGAAACGCAGAAAGTGGATACTGCCTCTTTGCGTGTCGGCGAATCCAATGAGCTGAAAGTGCTGGCTCAAGGCGCTGGTATCTTCTACACCTCACCGGCTCCTGGCGAAGCAGATTTTGTCAAGGAAGGCGACATAGTGACGGTTGAACAGACATTGGCACTGACAGAGGCGATGAAGATGTTCTCGCAGATGACACTGGCCGGTTTCAACCGTAAAGGTGCGGTATTGTATCCAGAAGATAAAAAATACCGTATTGAACGGATCCTCAACAGCAATGGCCAACAGGTTTCCCAAGGGGATCTGTTATTTGTTGTGTCACCGGTCGACGAGTAACCACAGTGTTTTTAAAGAAGCCCGCAGCCGCGGGCTTCTTTGTCTGGAGCCCTCGGCTACAATTTTCCTGTTAAAGACAGGTGACATCATTCTTTTGTTTGTATAGATTACGGCCGTTCTGGCAAAAAATGTCATAAAAGTTTCCGTTATTTGCGGGAATATAGGATATGGCCGTAAGGACATCCGTATTTCTATGTTAAAAAAGAAAGCTAACTATATAAAAATAAACTATTTTTTATAGTTTACTGAGTAAAGTCAGGGCTAGTCTTTAAGCCACTGGCGAAATTTGAAACTCCTCATTGCAGGATACGGGGATTTCGGTGTTATAATACGCGCCTTAATTTATGGGGTTCCGTCTGTCGCAGCAACGAAGTGGCATACTCCGTCTCCTATTCACTAACTCATAATGAAGTTGAATCATGACTGACTTATCGAAATACAGAAACATTGGTATTTTCGCTCACGTTGACGCGGGCAAGACTACCACCACCGAGCGTATCCTGAAACTCACTGGTAAGATCCATAAAATAGGTGAAGTACATGATGGCGCTTCAACCATGGACTTCATGGATCAGGAAGCTGAACGTGGTATTACCATTCAGTCAGCTGCGACCACCTGCTTCTGGAAAGATCACCGTTTCAACATCATCGACACCCCTGGGCACGTTGACTTCACCGTTGAAGTATATCGTTCTCTGAAAGTATTGGACGGCGGTGTTGGTGTGTTCTGTGGTAGCGGCGGTGTAGAACCTCAGTCCGAAACCAACTGGCGTTATGCGAACGAATCAGAAGTTGCTCGTCTGATCTTCGTAAACAAACTGGACCGTATGGGTGCAGACTTCCTGCGTGTTGTTGGTCAGATCAAACGTGTTTTGGCGGCAACTCCATTGGTAATGACTCTGCCTATCGGCCGTGAAGACGAATTCACTGGCGTAGTCGATGTATTGACTCGTAAAGCCTATATATGGGACGACTCAGGTCTGCCAGAAAACTACACAGTGGCAGACGTGCCTGCCGACATGGTGGACTTGGTTGAAGAATACCGTGAACAGATGATCGAAACTGCCGTTGAGCAGGATGACGATCTGATGGAAGCCTACATGGAAGGTGAAGAACCTTCTATTGAAGACATCAAACGTTGTATCCGTAAAGGTACAATCAACTTGGCATTCTTCCCCACATACTGTGGTTCTGCGTTCAAAAACAAAGGGATGCAGCTGTTGTTGGATGCGGTAGTTGATTACCTGCCATCTCCAACTGAAGTTGTGCCTCAGCCTCTGACTGACCCAGAAACTGGTGAAGAAACTGGCGAAGTTGCCACTGTTTCTGTGGATGAACCACTGCGCGCTTTGGCATTCAAGATCATGGATGACCGTTTCGGTGCCTTGACCTTCGTTCGTATCTATTCAGGTGTGATGAAGAAGGGTGACACAGTACTGAACAGTGCGACTGGCAAGACCGAACGTATCGGCCGTATGGTGATGATGCATGCAAACGACCGTAGCGAAATCGATTACGCACAGGCGGGTGACATTATCGCTGTAGTAGGTATGAAGAACGTTCAGACCGGTCATACTCTGTGTGATCCTAAGCACGAATGTACTTTGGAACCTATGATCTTCCCAGATCCAGTGATCTCTATCGCTGTGACTCCGAAGGACAAAGGCGCTTCTGAAAAACTGGGTATCGCACTGGGTAAAATGGTGGCTGAAGATCCATCATTCCAGGTAGAAACCGACCAAGAAACTGGCGACACCATCCTCAAAGGGATGGGTGAACTGCATCTGGACATCAAAGTTGACATCCTGAAACGTACTCACGGTGTTGAACTGAGCGTTGGTGCACCACAGGTGGCTTATCGTGAAACTATCACTAAAGCCGTTGAAGATAGCTACACCCACAAGAAACAGTCTGGTGGTTCTGGTCAGTACGGTAAGATTGATTACCGCATCAAACCAGGTGAAGCCAACACTGGCTTCAAGTTCGTGTCTTCAGTTGTGGGCGGAAACGTACCTCGTGAATTCTGGCCAGCCGTTGAATCTGGTTTTGAATCCATGATGAAAGAAGGTCCACTGGCAGGCTTCCCAGTGCTGGACGTAGAAGTTGAGCTGATTGATGGTGCTTACCACGCAGTTGACTCTTCCGCTATCGCGTTTGAAATTGCAGCTAAAGCGGCGTTCCGTCAAAGTATGCCAAAAGCCGGCCCACAGTTGCTGGAACCTATCATGAAGGTTGACGTGTTCACACCAGATGCTAACGTCGGTGACGTGATCGGTGACTTGAACCGTCGTCGCGGCATGATCAAGGATCAGGAAGCTGGTCTGACTGGCGTGCGCGTTAAGGCTGATGTGCCATTGGCAGAAATGTTCGGTTACATCGGTAACCTGCGTACTATGACATCTGGTCGTGGTCAGTTCTCCATGGAGTTCTCTCACTACGCAGCATGTCCTGCTAACGTTTCAGAAAAAGTGATTGCTGAAACCAAAGCGAAAAAAGCGGCTAAGTAAGTCTTAGTGTGATGAAGAGGCCCGTATTTACGGGCCTTTTTTATGCCCATAAAATAATGATGTCAGTTACCCCACTATAGAGCAGTGTGTTCTTGTTTTGTTCTTGGTAGCCGGGCAGTCACATAAAGGCCAAATGGATTGGTAACAATACAGAAGAATGCTGCACGGTTGTTTAGTTATTCCATCAAGGCTATAGGATTTGGGCAGTTAGCTTAGGCAGAAAATTGCCGCGCTAGGTAAAACTTTGCCTGTTTTAGTCTGCTACATGTGGTGTCGTCAGGGTTAGGCGACGCAATGCTGCTATCTACTTGATTGGTATGGTTTATGCTGTATTAGGCGAAATCTATCATTAAGAGCTTTCGTATGAATATCAATAGTGTGTATGCCCCGATAGCACAATCTGCCTCAACATCTGCTACTGCCACTAGCTCGAATAAATCAGCGGCAAATTTTGCTGACATTCTGCAGGGGCAGAAGAAAATGGCCGCCGATAAAAATATGTCCGTTGATAACAGCTCACAAGCCAACTGGCGCAATGTCGATTTCACTAATCTTACTCCCAAACAGATGCGGACAATCTCTGCCGATATGCGTAAGAGTGGTGCCATTGATTTCGATGCGATGACTAGCTTGCAAATGATTGGCCCTTTGGGAAAGGTGGGACCCAATGGTGAGTTTGTCCCCTTCACCAGTGCTGAACGCGAGCAAATCGATAATACTCCTATCAATTATTCAGCGGCAGTTTCTCAGCAACGAGCTAACATTGAGCGCATGGGGCGGACGCTAGACCCCACCTCTGGGTATGCGATGTGGGCGAAACTTGAACAACTGTTGGGGCAAGCTAAATCCTGTGTGGGTGCTAAAGTATAGCGGTCTTGCTTGATATTGAGCATTAGCGCTTCAAGACTAGTAGTACTCGATACGGTGATTTCAAAGATGCAGTGTAGCGCCCATATTAGCCTTATTCCTCCCGCCGGGACGCATACAGAGATGCACATATTGCTGAGAATATACGCATAAAAAAACCGGCGCGAAAGGCCGGTTTTCTATAGCTATGATGGCATTTAGTCGTCTAAATGTCCACAGAAGCGATAACCCTCACCATGAATGGTAGCAATGATTTCCGGGGTATCCTGGTGGCTTTCAAAATGTTTACGGATGCGACGAATAGTCACATCAACTGTCCGGTCATGTTGTTTTAGTTCACGGCCAGTCATTTTTAGTAGCAGGTCGGCGCGGGTTAAAATCTTGCCGGGATTTTCCACAAAGTGCAGCATGGCGCGGAATTCACTTCGTGGCAATTTGTAGGATTCACCTTCTGGGCTTACCAGTGAGCGGCTGTTGATATCCAGACTCCAGCCATTGAATTTATAACTCTCAACCGCAGATTTTTCTTCCGGTTCAGCGCCACCAGTAGTCACACGGGTCAGCAGATTGCGGGCACGAATAGTTAGCTCGCGTGGGTTAAATGGCTTGGTGATGTAATCATCAGCACCGATTTCCAGCCCCAGGATTTTATCTACTTCGTTATCACGACCGGTCAGGAATATTAGACCGATGTTATTGATTTCTCTCAATTCTCTGGCAAGCAACAGACCATTTTTACCAGGCAGATTGATATCCATAACCACCAGATTGATCTTGTTGTCTTGGAGGGCTTTGTGCATTTCTGCGCCGTCATTGGCTTCGGTAACAACATATCCCTCAGCCTCGAAAATACTTCTCAGCGTGTTACGGGTAACGGCTTCGTCTTCTACGATAAGAATGTGTGGGTTCTGCATATCATTTACCTAATAAATCAGATGGTTCTAACCACGAGCGGAGCTCATGTCCAGTTGTTGTTCTATGAATCCTAACGGCTTCATACCTGCGTATTGGTGAAAAACCAAGTTACATCGTCGGCACTTCATGATTAGTTGAATTTGGGCATACGGTTGTTACCGATACGCGAATTGTATTAACTGAGATATCCCAAGATGAATTTAGTTCCTGATTTTCATGGATATCCAGTTTATTTGTCTCCGAGACCCAGATGATGACTCAGAGCGTTTTGGTCAGACACTGTGGCTGTCGTATCCGACAGTCAGCACAAACATGACCGAAATGTGATTAGTGGTAGCATTGTACTCTTATTGTGCATTTGTTAACAAATGAAATGTTAACAAATGACAACGCGATTCAGCGAATAGACAGCAAAAAACCATAGAGTAGTAGCAAATTTACAACGCAATGTTTCAGATACTAGGTGAGTCGCCCAGCTTTTGTTAAACTAGCGCAGATTACTTCAGAGGCTGCTGATTAATGGATGACGTATTTGCACAGCTTTGGCAACACTATCTCGATAGCTGCTTTTTATTGAGTCAGCCACTTTCTTCTTCATTACCTTTTGCGATTATTACCGCCCACAATCCTTTGGGACAGGTGCTGGAACCTTGTCAGAACCGGTTGCGTGACCGCGCCTTACAAGGCGATATTGAGCAACTGCTGGTGCCTTATCGGATTATTATTGGCACTGCTGCCGATCTCAGTCATATGGAAAAGAGTTGGGCAGTATTTGTCAGTAAAGTACAAGCCGCTGAACTGGCAAAAAAGTACCAGCAGAATGCCTTCTATTATGTCGCAGACAATGTGTTGTCACTGGTGCCTTGTTTGGCTGGCGTGCAGGAACAGCAAATCGGCGATTTCAGGCAGCGGGTGCGGATTGTCTCTGAGTTACCTGAAATCTGTGACTAAATTTCAGGTTACTGTTGATAAATTTCCAGCGGGCTAAAATGTCGTTGACTTCCAACAGCGATTGTTGTTAATGTCGGCATCCCCACTGCTATCAGTGGGAACAGAAGAGGAGCGTTAACTAGGTAGTGAACCCGAGGAGGCCATTCTCCGGTGAAGGTTCATGAGGGAGATTAGCGCCGAGGCTACAGGATTATTGGCAGATCCTTTGGCCGGTCGTTCAGGCTGAATCCTGATGACTGTCACCTTGTTTTGGTGGAGAGCTTCTGGTGAGGATCACTTTTCCCTTCTCAGGGTGCCTTTGTATCAGCGCCAGGCTCTTCGAACGAATTTTGTTCGGAGCTGATCATGAATTTAACGCAGTTTTTCTTATTACCTCTCGCATTAGCGGAGGTGCGGTAATGTCTTTAGTCGTTGCCAAATTTGGCGGTACATCCGTCGCCGATTACTTTGCCATGGGCCGCTGTGCCGATATCGTACTTGCTAACCCCGCTACTCGGTTAGTGGTGGTCAGTGCTTCCAGCGGTGTCACGAACCTGTTGGTAGAACTGGCACAACCGGGTATCACTGAGCCACAGCGCTTGGCCGTGCTCAAAAAAATTGCCGCCATCCAATATGCCATTGTTGACCAGCTACCCCGTAGCGATGATGTTGCTGCCACGATTGATACCTTATTGACTCGGGTTGATGTTTTGAGCCAGCAACTACTACAGCAGTCAGATAAAGCGCTGGTCGATGAGTTACTCTCACTAGGCGAGCGCTGTTCTTCGGTACTGTTTGCCGCAGTTTTAAGAGAAAAAGGCGCATTGGCCAGTGCTTTTGATGTGCGCCAGGTACTGCGTACCGACAGTCATTTTGGTAAGGCGGAACCACAGATTGCAGACATTCGTCATCTAACCCAAACACAGCTGTTGCCTCAGCTAACACAGCAATTACTGGTCACTCAGGGCTTTATTGGCGCTGATGAGCAGGGACAGACAACGACGCTTGGCCGTGGCGGCAGTGACTATTCGGCAGCACTGCTGGCGGAAGCCTTGGATGCTGATGCTGTTGAAATCTGGACGGATGTTGCCGGGATCTATACCACGGACCCCCGTTTAGCAGCTAACGCCAGACCCATTGCTGAAATCAGTTTCCATGAAGCGGCAGAAATGGCCACGTTCGGGGCTAAAGTGTTACATCCCGCCACTATTCTGCCGGCGGTAAGGCAGCAGATCCAAGTCTTTGTTGGCTCCAGCAAGGAACCAGAAAAAGGCGGAACCTGGATCCGGCATCAGGTCGAAAACCCGCCGGTCTACCGGGCGGTTGCCTTAAGACGGGATCAAACCCTGCTGAATCTGCACAGTTTACAGATGCTGCACGCGCAAGGTTTCTTGGCCGAAACCTTTGCGACTTTGGCGCGCCACAAAATTTCCGTGGATCTGATTACAACGTCAGAGGTGAACGTGTCGCTGACACTGGACAAAACCGGTTCAGAGTCCAGCGGTCAGGGCTTGTTGACGGAAGCCTTATTGCAGGAATTATCGCAGCACTGTCGGGTGCGGGTTGAAGATAAGTTGGCGCTGGTAGCCATTATCGGTAACCGGATTGCGTCAACTCCTGGTATTTGTCAGCAGGTGTTCGGGGTGCTTGCGCCGCACAACGTCAGGTTGATATGTCAGGGGCTAGCCCTCATAACTTGTGTGTGCTGGTACACGAAGCAGAAGCCGCTGATGTGGTGGCAGCATTACATCGGGCCCTTTTTGAAAATACCGCTGAGGCTGCCTGATGCAGCCGCAACTGCTGGCCGTCGGCGAACTTGCTGCGGGACAGACACTGACGGTGCCAGTGTATCAATTTATCGGGAGCGATCCTGCGGCACCTTCAGTGTATATCCAAGCGAATGTGCATGGTGCTGAGGTTCAGGGCAATGCCGTAATACTGCAATTGCTGCGGTATTTGCGGCAGCATCCGCCTAAAGGTGATGTGACCTTAGTACCATTGGCAAACCCACTGGGGATCAATCAAAAAAGCGGCGAGTTTACCTTGGGGCGCTTTGACCCTGTGACTGGCGAAAATTGGAATCGGCAGTATCTGGATAATCAGTTGCCATTGCCGCAGTGGTTGTCGGAGCGCCAACACTATCCCGACGCTGAATTGATTGCCACCTATCGGCAGGCGCTAAAGGCCAATCTACAAACGCGATTACAGAGTCCGTGGGGCGTTACTACTGGGCAGCGGCTAGCGTATACGTTGCAGTTACTGGCAACAGAGGCAGATATTGTGCTGGATTTGCATACCGGCCCTAAGTCCTGTCGCCACCTGTATTGTCCTGAATATCAAAGGCACGCAATAGCGGAATTTTCGATTCCCTTTACGCTGCTTATCCCCAATCTGTTTGGCGGTGCCATGGATGAAGCTATTTTCTGTCCTTGGTGGCGACTAAGCGATTATTTGGCATCACAAGGGCGGCAACTAGAGGTGCCGGTGGCCGCGTTTACGCTAGAGCTGGGGGATCAAGAACTGCTTGATATGACGCAGGCGCAACAGGATGCTCAAGGTATTTTGGCCTTTCTCTCCCAACGTGGGATAGTGGCTGAATCGCTAGCTCCGGCAGTTATGCCACGATATGCCACTAAGCTGAGCAACTATCGTAAGTTCCATGCTCCGCAAGCTGGACTGGTGCAGTATCTGGTCGCGCCAGGCAGTCAGGTAAAGCAGGGAGAACCGCTGGTACGCTTGCTGCGTTTAGATTTATCAGAAGATGCACAAGAGCAACTATTGACCGCCCCCGAGAGCGGAATTGCTATTTTGCACTTTGCTTCGGCGGCGGTGCAGCAAGGCACTGAACTCTATAAGATCATGACCCGAGCAACCAAAATATAATGAGGAGTAACAATAGGTTGCGTGGCAACCTATTGTTGGCTAAGCCAGTGTTAAGGCTTGACCGCGCGCACAATAGGATTTTGCAGGCTGATCAAGGTTTCGGTGGATTGAATTTCGTCAATAGACTGGATGCGATTGATCAACACATGCTGCAGCGCTTCAATCGACTGACACATCACTTTGACAAAAATACTGAAATTGCCAGTGGTGTAATAGGCTTCTACCACTTCTTCAAGGGCATTTAATTTTGATATGGCGGCGGGGTAGTCACCGGCACTCTTAAGATTGATGCCGATAAAACAACACACATCATAACCGAGTGCTTTGGGATTCACGGTAATCTGTGCCCCGGTGATAATGCCTGCCTGTTTCATTTTTTCCACCCGCACATGGATGGTTCCAGCACTGACATTAAAACGTTTGGCTAATTCGGCGAACGGTGTCCGAGCATCCTGCATCAGCGCTTCAAGGATCTGGTTGTCCAGTTGGTCTCTTTGAAATGATGTATCCACAATCACTTGCCTTTTGTTTTTTTTATCAGGCACAAATTTACGTTTTTTATTGTCATTTTACCAGCTAACAGTGCAATTTTATGGCAGATGTCATGTAAAGAAATAATGCTACGATTATTGTGCAGATGTGGCTTCCATAAAGGGAACTCGAGTTGTAAACGTCATGGGTTCGCCAGAATAGGGATGCTTGATGCTGAGTTCTGCCGCATGCAGTAACAGTCTGGGGGCGAGCGCTTTGGCGGGCGGGTCGGCGTAAAAACCATCACCAAGGATAGGATGACCCAGCGCCATCATATGTACCCGCAGTTGGTGTGAACGGCCAGTGACCGGCATCAGCTTGACCAAGGTTGATTGTTGGCCATAAGAGATTGCTTGATAATGCGTGACAGAGGGTTTGCCTACTTCAAAATCCACTTTTTGCCGGGGGCGATTGGGCCAGTCACAGATGAGCGGCAAATCAACCGTACCTTCACCTTCAAGGTGACCAAACACCCGTGCAAAGTAGACTTTATGGGTTTCACGTTCTTGAAACTGGCGCTTTAATTCGCGTTCGGCATTGCGTCTTAACGCTAACAGCAAAATCCCTGAAGTTGCCATATCCAAACGGTGCACTACCTGCGCCAGTGGTTGCAGTTGTAGCACTCGGCTGAAAGCACTGTCATGATGTTTGGCTTCACGTCCTGGCACGGATAACAACCCAGAAGGCTTGTTGAGTACCAAAATATCCTTGTCCTGATACAGAATATCGAGCCAAGGTAGGCGTGGTGGTTGGTAGCTAAAGTCACTCATCTGACGGGTCTCGCGCAAAACGGACAGCAAATGTACCCGTCAGGCGTAGTTGATGCAAGTGGCATCAATCACGGCTTAATCTCTCCAAGATTCAGGCAAAACTGTTACCGGCAAGATGCATGATGCAAAAGGTCCATACAACAAACGCCAATGTGCCATGGACAAAACCGTAGAATGCCTGATCCAGCCGTTTGAGTCCGCCAGCATCCCAGATAAGGTAAAGGTGCAGTCCCAGGATCAATGGAAATAATAGCAGCAGTATTGCGAGTGCAAACTGATTAGCATCACCAAAAATGGCATGTCCAACGAGCGACCAAAACACCATAAATGCGGTAATTATCGGCGGAAGCGCTAGCCGATACTGCTCTGGATAAGGAAAAACATGCGGATATCCTTTACATCTTCAGTCATCGAACTTAGCTGCATTGCGGGCAATCAGCTGCGCTTTTTCCTGTGACTGAGTGTTGTTATGTATTAGCTTTCCCTCAAAGTAATGCAATGTCTCTAGTTTGGCAAATGTGCGCAGTAACTCGGTATCTTGCAACAGGAAGTCTGGGTTAGTTGGTTTACCCAATGCCGCTTGCCGTTGATGAAAGGTCTCATAAAAGAGTAATCCTCCATTGGCTAGTCGCTGGTTAATCCAAGGCATCAACGGGCGATGTAGATAATTAAACACCAGCACAACATCAAATTGTCCTAACGCTGGCAGCGAGCCGGATTCCAGATCTACCTGCAAACAGTGGCAGTGAGGAAACGCTTCGAGTAATGAACTAAACGCTTCTGGATTTCTGTCAACAAAAGTGACATCTGCGCCTCTCTTTGCAAACCATAGCCCGTTGCGGCCAGAGCCACAGGCAAGGTCTAAAATCTTTAATGAGTTTAATGGAGGATAATTATCCCATGGGAATGTGGTAATTAAATCAGCAGTATTCATCCTTTTATTTCTTCCTTACTGTGTATTTGACGACGATGAATAATTGAGTAATGTCTTAATGATGATGGACCATGAGTAACGAACACTGACAATAAAATAATAATTGTGACTAACGCTGGTTTATATTCAGGAATTATTGTGAAACACATCAATATTCCTAATTTAACTAATGTGAGTACGCCTTTCATCTGAATAAGCCAGCGCCAGTCTCTTACGATTTCCCATAACATCAGCAGACAACCCGTGACCATGGCCATGATCCAATAGTTAAGCCATTGTTTATCAGCAACTTGTAGCAGGATTCCACCACCTGCACCCACCACGCCTAGTATGTGTAATCCTCTCAGTGTGGTTTTGGTGAAACGTTTTAACTGGAAGAAACGCTCTGCATGTGGGTCGTATGTACTCATTTTATATCCTAGGCTTTAATGGATATTACTAATTTAATTATATCGTAATTACATGAATTGTTTAAGTTTAAATTAATTAATGTGTTAAATATGTAATTTTTTTGAAGATTTAAAATGAATTGAATCTTAAATTTTAATTGGTACGTCACGAATATTACTTACGAAAGTATTTCACAGATCTTTTTGTGATGAAGTTAAATAACCAATTTATGCCTAAATGCTATCGTTTTTTCGGGAGATATGCCAAATGGTGATATATCGTTCAACTAATAACAAATCCTGTTTGGTGTGACTATTATTATTGCGTTAGAGATTATTTGGAGGAACATTTTATGTTCTCGGCAACTCTGAAACGAACCAGCTTAGCGGTGGCGCTATCTGGTTTTCTCGTCGGCTCGGCATATGCAGCTCCGGAAGTATTAGCAGATTTCCATCAACAGATGGGCGACTGCACAACTTGTCACGTTTCCAAGAAAGGCCCGACTGATGACAACCTAACGCATGAGAATCAACAGTGCGTTAGCTGTCATGGCTCACTAGCTGATTTGGCGGCACAGGATGCTGAAAAGAAACTAAAGGTTTCTCCCCATAAATCTCACCTGATTGGTGATATTGCCTGTACCAGCTGCCATAAAGGCCATGAAAAGTCTGTTGCCTATTGTGATGCCTGCCACAGCTTTGGTTTTGATATGCCTTTTGGTGGCAAATGGCAACGTAAGTTTGTTCCTATCGATGTGAATAAAGACGCTCAGGAAAAAGCCATTGCGGCGGCACCACGTGACACTACAGATGTCGTGATTGTCGGTTCCGGTGGTGCTGGCCTAGCGGCGGCGGTATCTGCGCATGAAAATGGTGCCAAGGTTATTCTGCTGGAAAAAGAACCCTTAGCAGGCGGTAATACTAAGCTGGCGGCGGGTGGTATGAATGCTGCTGAAACTAAGTTCCAGGCCAAGTTGGGCATTAAAGACAAAGTTTCCATCATGATTGATGACACCATGAAGGGCGGTCACAACATTAATGATCCAGCGTTGGTGAAAGTGTTGGCAGAAGACTCTTCAGATTCTATCGATTGGTTGACCGCTTTAGGGGCCGATATGAGTGATGTCGGCCGTATGGGTGGCGCCAGTGTTAACCGTTCACATCGACCAACCGGTGGTGCCGGAGTCGGGGCCCACGTTGCGCAAGTGTTGTATAACGCTGCGGTAAAAAGTGGTACCGACATGCGTTTTAATAGCCGAGTAGTGCGAGTGCTGGAAGACGCAGCGGGCAATGTGACTGGCGTATTGGTTGAAGGCAAGTACACAGGTTACTACGTGATCAAGGCCAAAGCGGTGATTATGGCCACTGGTGGATTTGCCAAGAATAACAAACGTGTTGCTAAGTACGATCCGGCACTGAAAGGCTTTGCTGCAACTAACCATCCTGGTGCCACTGGTGATGGTTTGGATGTCGCCATGGCAGCAGGTGCCGATACCCGTGATTTGAAATATATCCAGGCTCATCCTACTTGGTCGCCTGTGGGCGGAGTTATGGTAACAGAAGCTGTGCGTGGTAATGGGGCTATTTTGGTCAATCGTGAAGGCGACCGCTTTGTCAACGAAATCACTACCCGCGATAAAGCGTCTGCGGCTATTTTGCAACAAACCGGTACCAGTGCCTTCTTGGTATTTGATGACTCAGTACGTAAGAGTCTGAAAAAATCGAGAACTATATTCACTTGGGGATCGTGAACGAAGGTAAAACCCTTGCCGATCTGGCAGCGCAACTTAACATGCCCGCCGCGGAACTGGAAAAACCATCGCGTCCTATAATGGCTTTGTTAAGGCGGGTAAGGATAGCCAATTTGCCCGTCCTAATCTGCCGCGTGAACTGGCCACTGCACCTTACTATGCCATAGAGGTTAAGCCAGCTGTGCATCACAGCATGGGCGGGGTGAAAATTGACACTCAGGCTGAAGTGTTGAATAAACAGGGTAAGACCATTAAAGGTCTGTTTGCCGCAGGCGAAGCTACCGGTGGTGTGCATGGCGCTAACCGTCTGGGCGGTAATGCCATCTCTGATATTGTGACCTTTGGCCGAATTGCAGGAGCCTCCGCAGCAAAATTTGTCAAAGCAAACTAAGATAAGCGCTAGTACGACATGGCGAGGTTAGCAATAACATCGCCACCATTAAAAGCGGGCAGTCAGTTGTCCGCTTTTACTTTTTCTGAAGAGCCTCAAGCTTGCCCAAGACAGCTGGCCATTTTTTCAATACACTGCACTGAGCAGCCACTATAGGAATAACAGATGAGAATTGGTTTTTTTAGCGCCAAACGTTACGACATTCAGCATTTTTCCGACATGAATACCCGCTTGGGGTTGGCTGCAAAAATAGAGTTCTTCGATTATCGACTGTGTCAACAGACGGTGAAGCTGGCGTTGGGCTTTGAAGTGATATGCGCCTTTGTTAACGACGATTTGTGTGAGCATACACTAACTGAACTGTATAACAGCGGCACTCGGGTGATCGCCATGCGTTGTGCTGGGTTCAATAATGTGGATCTCGATGCGGCTAAACGCTTGGGCTTAAAGGTGGTCAATGTACCCGCCTACTCACCAGAGTCTGTTGCCGAACACACAGTGGCCTTAATGCTCACCCTGAACCGTAAAATTCATAAAGCTTATCAGCGTACTCGTGATGCTAATTTCTCACTGGAAGGGCTGGTGGGATTTAATATGTACGGTAAAACGGTTGGCGTGATCGGCACGGGTAAAATTGGGCTGGCAACCATCAAGATCCTGCGGGGTTTTGGCTGTAAAGTGTTGGCTTTTGATCCGTATCCAACCCCAATCGTTGCCGAGTTGGGCGCGGCTTATACCGATCTGGACAGCATGTTTAGCCAAAGCGATATCATCAGCCTGGCATTGTCCGCTCACCAAGGATAACCACCATTTACTCAATGCCGCCAGTTTTGCCAGGATGAAACCGGGCATGATGGTGATTAATACCAGTCGTGGCGGTTTGCTGAACGCTGTAGACGCCATGGAAGCGCTGAAACTCGGGCAAGTTGGCGCCTTGGGTATGGATGTTTACGAAAATGAAAAAGAGCTGTTTTTCGAAGACAAATCCAATGAAGTGATCCTCGATGATGTATTTCGTCGGTTATCGGCCTGGCCACAACGTGATTTTCACCGGGCATCAGGCCTTTTTGACCCGTGAAGCGCTGGAGAACATTGCGGAAACCACGCTCAACAATGTGCAGCAGGTGCTTGATGGTCAGCCCTGTAACAATGAATTGTTCTGAGCATATCGGTACCACTCGCCAGGCATTAAGCCTGGCGATGTTCCTCTTCCTGCAATGTCTTTGGCTCAGAAACTGCGGTTTGCTGAGGCGCTAACTTCAGCACTGCACGCTGTAATACCAAGCTGTTAGGATAGGTGATGGTGTCGCCATTATCCCGTTTGATCAACAGATGAAACAGCGCCACTTCTTGCAGAATGCCACTGATATCTTCATCGGTGTCCACAATACGAATGCGTTCCCCCACCTTGTAGGGAAAAACAAAGAAAATCAAAACCCCGGCAGTCAAATTGCTGAGAATCGACCACTGCGCAAACAGTGCTACCCCCAATACCGCAAAGGCGGAGGATACAAACAAGGATACGTCTTGATATCCCAATCCCAGCGAAATTGCCATCAAGGACAGCGTTAGGAAAAACAGCAGCAGGGTGATGAATTTGCTCACCAGACTAACCCTAGCGGTATTGATGTGCTTAAGCTGACCATATTCACGTACGCCTTTGGTCAGTCGGCGCTGAATAAAGGCAAAGCCGGTCAGATATAAAATGACGATTAGGATATTGGTCATCATGAGTTTCGACTCCCCTAAGATTAACCTGTATGCTGTGCCTCCATGTTAACGGCTTTGTGCCCCCTGTTTAAAGTTTGCTGTAGCGGAGTGATGCACTAATGAGCGAATATCGGACGCTGGTCAAAGCTGAGGATCAATGGGGAACCGTAACGGTACTGGAAGATGCCGAGCAGCGGTTACTGGCGTTTGGTGAGCACGATGAACAAAGCAAACTGCTGAAAGCCACGCCGCACATTCCCAAACATACTTACCTGCGGGCAATGTTGCTGGTGCTACTGTTTGCTAAGCCACGTAGTGTTATGGTGTTAGGACTGGGTGGTGGTGTTCTCATCCATGCTTTACGCCAATTTGATGCGGCCATCCGCATTACCGCCGTTGAGTTAAGACCGCTGGTGATTGATTTTTGTAAGCGTTATTTCCGGCTACCGCTGTCGAAAAACTCACACTGATAGAAGCCGATGCCCTGGTTTATCTGGCTCAGTCACCACACAAGCGTGTCGATCTACTGTTCTGCGATCTCTTTGATAGTCATGGCGTCGCTGCCGGTGCGTTATCTACAGCTTTCTTACAACACTGCCAGCGGCAACTGAAAGCTGATGGTATCTTGGTGCTGAACTGCTGGAAAGAACACAGCCGAGATGCGGCACTGTTGGCTAAATTGCAAACATTGTTTCCAGAGGTTTATGCTTGTCTTACTGGCAGTGGTAACTGGGTGGTGTTTGCCTCTGCCAAACCATTGCCCACGGCTCAGGCAGAATTGAAACGTCAAGCGTCACAGCTCTCGCAGCGGTTGGGGTTCGAGTTGCAACCCTCGTTAAGCAGGTTTGGACGTTGGCAAAAGACCTGATTCTGAAAAATCGATTATAACAATAGCTTTTATCTGTTTTATTCTCTGCTCCCCACTGACTATTATGGCTCCAAGCAAAAGGGCAACGACGGACGTTGTCCTCTGTATCCAACCAAAAATATGGGAGCTTTCACATGGTTCAGTCACTGAATACTGCTGTTAAACCTTTTACCGCTACTGCATTCCACAATGGTGAATTCGTTGAAGTTACCGAACAGAGCCTGATCGGCAAATGGTCTGTCGTGTTCTTCTACCCCGCAGATTTTACTTTTGTATGCCCAACTGAGCTGGGTGATCTGGCCGATCATTACGACCAGTTACAGAAACTGGGTGTTGAAGTTTACTCAGTGTCTACTGACACTCACTTTACTCACAAAGCTTGGCATGACAGTTCTGAAACTATCGCCAAGATCAAATACTTCATGGTAGGCGACCAGACTGGCACCATCAGCAACAACTTTGGTGTGATGCGTGAAGGCCAAGGCCTGGCAGATCGCGCTACCTTCGTGATTGACCCAGAAGGCGTTATTCAAGCCATCGAAGTGACCGCTGAAGGTATCGGCCGTGATGCTGAAGACCTGCTGCGTAAGATCAAAGCCGCTCAGTATGTTGCTGCTCACCCAGGTGAAGTTTGCCCAGCAAAATGGCGTGAAGGTGAAGCCACTCTGGCACCATCTCTGGACCTGGTAGGCAAAATCTAAGTTTGCGTCCCTTCCGGCTCGACCGTTACGGCGGCGGGCCGGCCCTTTTAATACTTTTTCTTTTCACAGGACACGTTCATGTTAGACGCTAATTTGAAAAAACAACTGGACAGCTATCTGCAGTATATCAAGCAGCCGATTGCGCTTAGCGTGTCCAGTGACGACAGTGATAAATCTCGCGAAGTATTGGAGTTGGCACAGGAACTGGCGGCAATGTCCGACAAGATCTCGCTGACACAGGTGAACAATGCGCGTGTACCAAGCATGGCAGTGGCGCCCAAAGGGCAATCTCCTCGCGTTAACTTTGCCGGGGTGCCGATGGGGCACGAATTTACCTCGCTGGTATTAGCACTGTTACAAGCTGGAGGCCATCCGTCTAAAGCTGCTCCGGAACTGTTAGAGCAGATCCGCAATTTACCGGGTGAATATCATTTCGAAACCTATATTTCGCTGTCATGCCACAACTGTCCCGATGTGGTACAAGCATTGAACTTGATGGCAAGCCTTAATCCGAATATCACGCATGTGATGATCGATGGCGCGTTGTTCCAAGAAGAGGTCAATCAACGTGGCGTGATGGCCGTACCTGCCGTGTTCCTCAATGGTGAACATTTCGGTCAGGGGCGTATGACACTGGAAGAGATTGTCAGCAAAGTTGACAGCGGTGCCGCTGAACAAAAAACGGCAGCACTGAATGACAAACCGGTTTATGACGTGTTGGTCGTGGGTGGTGGCCCTGCGGGGCCGCCGCAGCAATTTATGCCGCACGTAAAGGCATTCGTACTGGTCTGGTTGCCGAACGCTTTGGTGGTCAGGTGATGGATACTGTCGGCATCGAGAATTTTATCTCTGTGCCTTATACCGAAGGGCCAAAACTGTCTGCGGCACTGGAACAGCACGTGAAAGAATACGGCGTGGATATCATTACCGGGCAGCGTGCTGCCAATGTGAGTCGCGATAGCACTATTGCAGTGGCATTAGAAAGCGGTGCCACCCTTAAAAGCAATAGTGTGATCCTGGCGACTGGGGCACGCTGGCGTGAATTGGGCGTGCCGGGTGAAGCGCAATACCGTACCAAAGGCGTGGCTTACTGCCCGCACTGTGACGGCCCATTTTATAAAGGTAAGAAAGTCGCTGTGATTGGCGGCGGTAACTCAGGTATTGAAGCTGCTATCGACCTGGCCGGTATTGTGGAACATGTGACGGTACTGGAGTTCGCCGACACATTGCGCGCTGATGATGTGCTGGTGAAAAAAGCAAAGTCACTGACTAATATCGATATTATTACCAGCGCCCAGACCACCGAAGTGATTGGTGATGGCAGTAAAGTCACCGCACTGGCTTACCAAGATCGCAACAGTGGCGAGCAAAAACAGCTGGCTTTGGCGGGGATTTTTGTACAGATAGGCTTGGTGCCTAACACCGGTTTCCTCAAAGAAAGCGAGATTGAACTGACCCGCTTTGGCGAGGTGATAGTTGATACCAAAGGGGCGACATCCATGCCCGGTGTCTTTGCCGCTGGAGACGCAACGACTGTGCCTTACAAGCAGATCATTATCTCAATGGGGACAGGCGCTACGGCAGCATTGAGTGCTTTTGATTATCTGATCCGTCACTCAGCTGAAGATAAAGCGGCTTGATCTAGCATCAACACAATAAAAAATCGGCATTTGCCGATTTTTTTATTGCTAGTCATATCGTTATCAAGGTAGATGAGACTGCATTAAGCGGTGGTATTTACCAAAGTTCCCACTCGCCCGGATGTTTCTAGTGTGTCGTTTTGCTGTGGTGCGGCACTCGCATTGACCAAATCAACTGCAATCTGTCCCTGAGTCTGCATCTGCTGTTTAGCTAATTGTGCCACTTTCACGGCAAGGGAGGATTGTATATCCCCTGAAGCTGGTGGTGCATTGAGATTCACTGGCATTAAGGATTCCTGCTATTGAGTTCCTGAGGGTAACTTTAGTATGAATACTAAAATAAATAAACCCAGCTAAGGCTGGGTTTATCTAAAAGCAACACTTAAATACGCTTAGCTTTTTGTTTCTTCTCTAAAATTTTTCGAGTAACCGCAATAATGATAGTGACTATGATTGCCCCAAGGATTAAACCTATGGCAACGGTAACATTCTGTAACGCGGTCGGGTCAACTGCCAGCGTGCCGCCTAATCCCAACATCATTATCCCGGACATCAGTTTCAATGTCTGGCCTTCTTTCTCAGTAAGTTTGCGTTTGCCGAGCGTCATACTGAAGGCAACCACAATAGCAATCAATGGGATAACGTACACCACATTGTAAAACACCAGATACATATAGCGTTCCATTGTGGGGAAGTTATGCATTGATAACACGCTGGTATAAATCATTGGGAAGCCAGCGGTACACAACAGCTCATAGGCATTGGCGAGAATCGCCAGCACTGTGGTACCTATGATCATGGTGGTCAGACTTGAAGCGCTGGACAGTTTCCCCATGCGTTTGATCAGGCTGGTGCGGTTTTCCGCAGACATAGACAGGCTGACTTCACCTTTAGTAAAGAAGTAATCCTTGATATTGATAGCGCCAGCGACCAGCGCCAACAACCCGGCTATCAGAATAATCATGCTGCCATCACTGGCGCCTAACAGTTCAAACACGTTGAGCCAAGCACTCATAAATAACAGATAGATAAAGCCGGAAAAGAACACAAAAATACCGCCAACCAGTAACATGCGACTGCGACTCTTGGCGTTTACCATGATGGACAATAAAAATAGCAGCACGAAGAAAGCACAGGGATTGAACGCATCAACACCCGCCAACACCAGCGTCAGAATTGGCATCGACATGGTATCGGGTGTCACCACACCTAATAACGGCAGCTCAACGGGCTGTATGTCGGAGGCCGTCACAGCGGTAGCATCACAGGTGCCATCGCCGCTATCGCTGGCGCAGGTGCCAAATGGCGATTCAGCATCGGCAGTCACCGCCGGCGCACTTGCCGCATTGGCATCAGGCATCTCTGCCGCAGCCAAGCTGCCACCTTGTTCCAGATAACAGGTTTTAAGACGATTCAGTAAAAATTCACCGGTAACTTCTCGGCTGGAATAGCCGATGACCGTTTTTCCACAAACCGCCATAAAAGGCACTGAGCGGGCTTGAGTGTTCGTTGCGTCAGCTAATTGCTGCCACATCTCCTGTGTGCCAGCGTCGCCTACCATGTAAGTATGTAATTCAATCCACGGATACTTCTGCGGCAGTGAATCAATAAACGGGTGCGCTTCTTTGCAGTGTGGGCAGGTCTTAGACCAGACAAAATACAAGGGGATTTTCAGTTGTCCTTGCGCATCCACTTTGTGCCACACAAGGGTATTTTCAGCAGCAGCTGCGTTATTCAGCACCAAACCGCAACTCAGCAGTAGACAGAGCATCAATGTTCTGAACATATAAATCCTGCTCATGTGAAAAATTAAAAGAATCTGTTTCCCTCAATAAAGAGGAAAACTTACCGATATTCAATGTACAACAGCTACAGCACATGCTTAACGTCGGCAGGGTAAATCTGTTAGCGGCATCGTAAAAGTTGTCAAAGTGAGAGGCTAGAGGATCTGTGGTGCTTTTTTTGGTCAGCTTCTCGTACAATTATATATACCTTACTGTTTTAACAAGACTTATAACGATAAACCGCCATGGACAATAAACATGAAAACTACCCTGAAAACCCGTTTGCTTGCTGCCAGTGTGCTGTCTGTGTTGTTGATACTGGTGTTAATGGTTAGCCTGTCGTCTTATGTAATACGTAATAGTGCTTTTTCTAACACGGAACGAGAGGTGCGAGAACTATCAAACACCTTTGCTGCTGAAAAAGGGCAGTGGATGTATGACCGGCAAAATGCCGTGAAGAGTTTAGCCGCCACACTGTCTCGCCACATTAATGAAGATCCAACCCCTATCTATTGGAAGTCCATGAAGCCTTGAGCTTCGGGCTGACCTATTACGGTAGTGAACAAGGTGAGATGTTACGACAAGACCCCACGCTATTCGTGGCGGGGTACGATCCACGCATCCGTCCCTGGTATAAAGGGGCCAAAGACGCTGACGGTT
Source organism: Shewanella dokdonensis (assembly GCF_018394335.1). Taxonomy (NCBI): domain Bacteria; kingdom Pseudomonadati; phylum Pseudomonadota; class Gammaproteobacteria; order Alteromonadales; family Shewanellaceae; genus Shewanella; species Shewanella dokdonensis. Next base: position 2,782,713 of record NZ_CP074572.1, read on the forward strand.
TATTTGTCACGGCGCCGTTTGAAAGTGCAACGCTGAAAGCCATGGTGGTGACGATTGCTGAACCAGTAAAGGTTGATGGTCAATTGCGGGGTGTTGCTGCGGCCAATCTCTTGATCGATAAACTCACAAATTCGGTGCGCAAACTAAAACTTCCCGGTGATGGTTACGGTATTTTGCTGGAACAGAGTGGGGTGATCATCAGCCATCCAGATGCGGCATTGAATGGTAAAAACATTGCGCAGGCTGATAACCGTTTTACCAGCAATTGGTTAAAAAAACGGGCCGATTCTGACGAGCTTGAACAGATGACCTACGAGGGTGCCGACAAGCTGTTGTATGTTGCGGAATTGCCACACACCAACTGGATGTTGCTGTTTGTGATTGATAAACAAAAAATTATGAGCGAAGCAACCGGATTGGCTTGGTCTATGATTGGTACTGGCTTGGTCTTCTTGCTGGTATTTGCGGGCATTTTGTTTGTCGTATTTCGTCTTCAATTCCGCGATCTGGAGAAAGTCGCGGCAGCATTGCAGGATATCGCCGAAGGGGAAGGGGATCTGACCGTAAGAATTTCCACCAAGAATCAGCATGATGAAATTGGCCAGTTAGCGACAGGTTTTAACCAGTTTGTGGTGCGGCTGCACGATATGATCACCCGCATGAGCGATATTGCGAAAAACTTGGGGGTACAGTCAGACGACCTGCGTCATGCGGCGGAAAACAATCGTCAGAGTATTGCGGTGCAGCAGGACGAGATCACCATGGTTGCCACCGCAGTAACAGAAATGTCCAGTGCCACTGGCGAAATAGCCAGTAACGCTGAACTGACAGCTCACACCGCTCAGGATTCGGTGAATCTTACCAATAGTGGGCAACAGCAGGTCATGCAGAGTCAAGCGTCTATTCGTAATCTGGCAACCGAAGTGGCCACTGCCGGGCACATTATCGGTGAACTCAATGAGCATTCGCAAAAGATTAACAGCATATTGCTGACTATTAGCGGCATTGCTGAGCAGACCAACTTGTTGGCACTGAATGCGGCGATTGAAGCGGCTCGTGCGGGGGATCAAGGACGAGGTTTTGCAGTGGTGGCGGATGAGGTCAGAGTGCTGTCACAGCGTACCCATGACTCGACTCAGGAGATCCAGACAATGATCGAAACGCTGCAACGGACAGCCGCTAAAGCCGTGGATTCCATGAACAGCAGCCATCAGATGGCCGAGACCAGTGTGATGGATGCCGAAACTGCTAGTGCCAGCCTGGAGCAGATTGCCAACGCTATTAACCAGATTTCTGAAATGGCGAGCCAGATAGCGACCGCCGCAGAGGAACAGACATCGGTGACCAGTGAAATCAACCGTAACACCGAGGCTATCCGGGAAGTATCTGAAAACTTGTCTGCTTCTTCGGTAACTGCGGCAGATAAAGCGCAGATGTTGGCGGAGCTGGCGCAGTCACTGCAACAGGAAGTCGGGCGTTTCCGCTTGTAAAGCGTGTCAGCGCTTTTCGGTGCCCTCGTTAGTTGCCAAGGTTGAGCTGGGGCACCACAAAATATCCACATCCCGCCTCTCTTCAGGGGCGGCGGTGCGAATGCGGGTGATTATGGGCAGTGGCAAATTAGCGGCAGACAGGTAGTTTTTGACCCGTTCAATGCGACGATTGGCCAACCACAGGTTATATTGCTGTAGCTTTTTATCATCAGCGCTAGGGAACAGATTGAATTCCAACAATAGATAGCCCTGTTTTTTATCGCTAGCTTGCTGTTTGATCTGCTCTAGATCGCGGCTATCAGCAGGTGAAAAATAGGAGCTGTTGTTAGCGTAAGTGATTTGACCTAGTTTCTGCTCGTCCGAGCAGGCGGCTATCACCGGCCCTGACAGCAAGCAACTTAAGATTGTGCCAAGTGCCAAACAACGCATTTATCCCCTCCTTGTGGAACCCATTGGGCCAATCATCCAGATATAGGCAAACTACTTGATCGCTGCTTTAAAAGCAATTGCCGATCTTGTAAATTTAAATAAATAATCATTAAAAACAATATGTTAGACAATAATTTGGCGGATGTACCGCTTTGTCGGATTCCTGCCGCTATCCGTTGGCTTGTCAGTTTTTTGACCTGTTGCGGTTATCTAAGTCAGCGATAGCCAATATGGCTTAGCCAACTGTTTCACTGCAGGGTTGCTACTGCTCATGGTCGGAGATCGATATTTGCAGCAGATACCAGTATATTGTGTGCAATTCGATGTGGTTTTGTGAGTGTGCCTGTATGAGTGAACCATTGCCGGAAAATCCGTTGTGTCTGGAAAATCAGCTGTGTTTCTCGCTGTATAGTGCCGCCAATGCCATGGTGCGTGCCTATCGTCCCTACTTAGAGCAGTTGCAACTGACTTACCCCCAATATTTGGCGATGATGGTGCTGTGGCAGCAAAACGGCATCAGCGTCAAACTGTTAGGTGAACAGCTACATTTGGATTCTGGAACGCTAACACCGCTACTAAAACGTTTGGAAGCCAAAGGGCTGGTTTGCCGTGGTCGTAGTCAACAGGATGAACGGATGCGAGTGCTGGAACTGACAGCCGATGGACTGGCGTTACGGGAATCGGCAATGAGTATTCCGCGACAGATGTTTTGTCGCACCGGGTTAGCACCGGCGCAGTTAACCGAACTTAAACAGTTATGTGACCAGTTATGGTCACAGTTAGTGGAATAACCGTTGATGAAAGTGCTGGATCTGCTGATTGTTGGTGCCGGAATTAATGGCGCGGGGATCGCCCAACGGGCTGCCGCGGCGGGATACTCTGTGATGTTGCTGGACAAATCGACTATCGCGGCGGGGACTTCCTCACAATCTAGCAAGCTGATCCACGGTGGTCTGCGCTATTTGGAAAGCGGGCAGCTCCCTTTGGTCTACGAAGCGCTCAAGGCACGTCGTGAATTACTGCAACTGGCGCCCTCGCTGGTGCATCCAGTTAAGTTCTACATTCCCATTTATCGTGATAGTCGGCGTAGCGCGTTTACCATTCGTGCGGGACTGAGTTTATATGGCATGTTGAGCCAGCCAGATCCGCTTGGTCGCTTTCAGTCGATACCAGCGCAGGCGTGGACGCAGTTCCCAGGTCTGAAACTGGCAGGCATGACCCATTTGTTTCAGTATTGGGATGCCCAGACCGATGATAAACGGTTGACCGAAGCCGTGGTGGCAAGTGCTGCGGCGTTGGGGGCTGAGGTCTGGCAGCATAGTGAATGCACGGCAATTCAGCACGATGCCAAAGGTTGTCTGGTGCAATATCAGCAGCATGGCGTGGCGCATGAGGTCTATTGCCATATGCTGGTCAATACCACTGGCGCGTGGGTCAATGAACTATTAGCACGCGTGCAGCCAGCACTGACGGCCCCGGCCATTGAATGGGTGCAGGGCAGTCATCTGCTGTTGGACCTACCCGCGCCTCCAGGAATATTGTATCTGGAATCATGCTTTGATGAGCGGGTGGTCTTTGTCATGCCTTGGCATGGCAAAACCTTGTTGGGCACTACCGAAACGCATTGTGACACGCCTGAGCCTCAACTCACCAAGGAAGAAACCTACTATCTGCTGGGCATTTATTGCCATTATTTCCCGCTGGCGGGGGGACGGACACGCTGGAAAGCAAAATTATAAGTAGTTTTAGTGGCATGCGTGTATTGCCGTGCGGGAGCAGTTCCGCTTTTTCTCGCACACGTGAAGTCCAGTTCCTAAGCCAGCCGTCACATCCGCATATTCTGTCTTTGTATGGTGGCAAGCTCACCACTTTTCGCAGTACGGCCAAGCCAGGCATTGTTACGGATTGAACAACAGCTCGGGCGTCGGCAATGGGTTGCCGATGTGGATAATCTGCAGTTGGGGTGATTTTTGCGGTTAAAGCCGCTAAAGTGTGCCGCGAGCCGATCTGCAGCGGCAAAATATCTTTTCAGCTTCGGGATTTATTGTGATTTGCCATCATTTTTCAGCGGGGCGTTGTCTGTCCTGTCGCCATATACAACAACCAATATCGGCGCAATTAGCGGCCAAACAGGCGTCATTACAACAGTTGTTATTACCGTTTGCGGCAGCCGAATGGTTGCCCCCGTCAGTGGCGCGGATAGTGGCTTTCGCAACAAGGCCAAAATGGTGGTATTGGGTGCGGCACATCAGCCAGTCCTTGGGATCCCCGGCCCTGATGGCGAACCGGTCAATCTGTGTGATTGCCCTTTGTACCCGGCAGATATGCAGCAACTGCTGCAGCGCTTGCAACTATTTGTTAAACAAGCCGGAATACCGCCCTACCGAGTAGATAAGGCTAAAGGTGAGCTGAAATATATCCTGCTGACGCGAGCGCAAGTCAGTGGTGAGTTTATGCTGCGTTTTGTGCTGCGTTCGGCCGATGCTATTGCCCGCATAGAACAGCAATTGCCCACATTGTTGCAGGCGTTTCCCGCTATCAAAGTGGTAACGGTAAATCTGCAACCTGTGCATATGGCGCGGTTAGAAGGGGAGCAGGAGATCTGGCTGGCTGGCGCGCCACGGTTACGGGAGGTGTTCAACGATGTGCCGCTGTACATTCGTCCCAAAAGCTTTTTCAGACTAATCCGCAAGTTGCTGCGGCGCTTTATCAAAGTGCCCGCGACTGGTTGCAACCGTTGGCGGCAACGGCTATTTGGGATCTGTTTTGTGGCGTGGGCGGCTTTGGGTTGCACTGTGCTACTGCAAGCACCCATTTGACTGGTATTGAGATTGAGGCTGAGGCAATCGCCTGCGCACAGTTATCGGCCGCAGAATTGGGGCTAGCAGATGTCAGTTTTCAGGCATTAGACTCTACCGACTTTGCGCTGGGTAACGCGGCGCTGGACGTCCCGGATGTCGTGATTGTTAATCCCCCTAGGCGCGGCATTGGTGAAACGTTATGCCGCCAGCTCAGTGCGTTTGCGCCAGCTCATATTCTGTATTCCAGTTGTAACCCAAAAACCTTGGCCCAAGATCTGGCGGTCATTGACGGATACCGTTTACAACGGGTGCAACTGTTCGACATGTTCCCCCATACCGAGCATTTTGAAGTGTTGGCATTGTTGAGCCGTATTGCCTGACAGATTCGCTGTCATCTTTCTGCCACAGTATTTATCACAATCGAGGCTATGCTAAAGCAGGTCTTCTTGGGAGTCATGCTATGTGGCAGATCTTTATCCGCTTTCTATTGTTGGGGCTGGTCAGTTTTGGCGGCCCGGCGGCCCATATCGGTTATTTCCGGCGGGTATTTGTGGAAGAGCTGCACTGGCTCGACGAACAGCAGTATGCGGCGACAGTGGCGCTGTGCCAATTTTTGCCGGGGCCGGGTTCCAGTCAGGTAGGGTTTTCGCTGGGCTATCTGCGCGGTGGGTTACCTGGGGCAATCGCCGCCTTTATTGGATTTACCCTGCCGTCATTTTTACTCATGTATCTGCTGGCACGTTTTGGTCTGGTTCTTAGTGGCCAACCATTGGTTGCCGCCGCAATCGAGGGGTTAAAATTGCTGGCGGTTGTGGTGGTGGCTGATGCCGTTATCAGTATGGCGCGCCAGTATTGTCAGCAGCGTGTTACGGCCACTATTACCTTGTTAACCGCAGCCATTGTGCTGTTGCTGCCATTTGCCGTAGTTCAGCTACTGGTATTGCTGCTGGCTGCATTACTGGGGCGCTTAGCTTGCCGCACTGATACGGCCAGTTCAGGGTTTTCGTCTGCCAATATTCGCTGGTGGCCGTTATGGTTATTCGGTGTACTGCTGCTGTTGTCATTCAGTGGCAGCGGTATTTGGCAGCTGTGCAGTGACTTTTATCAGACAGGCGCCTTGGTGTTTGGTGGTGGTCATGTGGTGCTGCCGCTGTTGCAAAGTCGGGTAGCTGGAAACATGGATGCCGATCTGTTCCTCAGTGGTTATGCTTTGGCACAAGCCGTCCCTGGGCCAATGTTCAGTCTGGCGGCATTTCTTGGTGCCGAGTTATGGCAAAGCCAACCATTGATAGGGGCGCTACTGGCAACTTGCGCGATTTTTCTGCCGGGTTTTTTACTGGTACTGGCGTTTAACCGCGGTTGGCAGGCATTACAACAACGTCCAAACATTGCGGCGGCTATTGCGGGAATAAATGCCGCAGTGGTCGGATTACTGCTGAGTGCCCTATACCAGCCAGTGTTTGTTTCGGCGGTGCAACAGCCGTGGCAAATGGCGCTGGTTGTTGTCGGTATGCTGCTGTTGCGATTATGGAAACTGCATATTGTCTACCTGATTTTAGGCTGTATAAGTGTGTCAATATTGATCACATTAATTAAGTAAAATCAGCACCTTTTTACCAAAGTATTAACAACATATTTTTCTAATACGTTATACTTCAATCACTCCATCCGTGACCGGGGATTTTGCAGTGATGAATCTAGGTGTACGCAATAAGGTTTTGTTGTTGGCGCTGTTACCTTTGCTGTTGGGGGGATTGCAGTTGCCATATTTTCTTATGTAATGGAATCGGCTTCGTTGACCGAAACGGTGCAGGAATTCCGCGGCAAGCTGATTAATGAGCGCCGTCAGGAATTAGTGCACGTAACTGAGGTAGCGAAGGAGATTGTTACTTATCAGCGTGAACATAATGGTGATGTGAACGCCGCATTACGTAATGTACGTTTTGGCAAGGCGGGTTACTTCTATATTTATGATGGACAAGGCAAAAACCTGTTCCACGCACTCTTGCCAAAACTGGAAGGCACCGAACAGATAAACATGACCGATCCGAAAGGGATCAAAATCGTGCAGGGTCTGCTTAAAACCGCTCGTAGTGGCGATGGCTTTTTAAACTTTTATTATCAGAAACCAGGCACTACCGGGTTAGTGGATAAAATAGGTTATGTTGTCACCGTTCCAGGAACTGACTGGATCTTAGGCACTGGGGCATACATCGATGATATTGATGCCACTGTGGCCAGTTACCGTGATGATGCACAGGCAGCAATCATTAACAAGATCTGGGTGGTACTGGGTGCCATCGCCTTGATAGTGTTTGCCAGTGCCATAGTCGTCTACTTGCTGTCGGGCCGGATGGTAAACCCCATTATCAATATGCTGCGCAATCTGGATGATATTGCCAAAGGTGAGGGCGACCTGACCAAACGGCTGCAGGTGACCGGCAACGATGAAATTGCCCATTTGGGTAAAGCGTTCAATCAGTTTGTCGACAAGCTGCAAAGCATTATGCAGGATGTGGCTAGCTGTACCCGCGAACTGAATGATGCTGCGCACCATATCAATGCCCAGAGCAAAGCCATTGCCCAGCAGCTGTTTAACCACAATCAGGAAACCGATCAAGTGGTGACGGCGATTACCGAAATGTCCTCTACTGCGCAGGAAGTTGCCAGCAATACCAATCAGGTTGCTGAAGCTACTCATGAAGCAACTGCTGAGGTGGCGAAAGCTCAGGATTGTGTCGATACCTCGTTGACAGAAGTGTCGAGCTTAATGAGCGAGATTGATAACGCGGCGGCGCATATTCAGGCACTGAATGAGCAATCACAGAAAATCAACAGCGTATTGACCGTTATCGGCGGCATTGCCGAGCAGACTAACTTGCTGGCACTTAACGCCGCTATCGAAGCTGCGCGCGCCGGTGAACAGGGGCGTGGTTTTGCGGTGGTGGCCGACGAAGTGCGTAATCTGGCCAGCCGTACTCAATCCAGCACGCTAGAGATCAATGAAATGCTCAGTGAACTGCATACACTGGTTGGTCAGGCGGTTGCCGCGATGGATCAAAGCCAGCAGAACTGTAAACGCAGCGTTGAGTCTTCACGGTTAATTTCCGAAAGTCTGGGAGCGGTAACTTCATCGGTCACGGCGATTAACGATATGAGTACCCAGATTGCCACTGCGGCTACTGAGCAGAGCTCGGTAACTGAGGAAATCAATCACAATATCTATAAGATCCAAGAGATTGTCTCTGAACTGACCCAGTCCAGCGAAGAAGCTTCCCACATGAGTGAGATGGTGTCTGGCAGCGGCGAACGTCTTGGCAAGTTGGTCGGGCAGTTCCGCGTCTAACCGGTTAATCCAGCTATTCACAGCGCCTGCGGGCGCTGTTTTTTTGTATTGCTGAGCTTGTCCCAGCTAAAGAGTGGGATTTTTTCGGCAATCTGGATTGTCGTGATAGGTTTCAGCGGACGCTTGGGTTAAAATGCGCGGCTTGCATATAGTGTTAACGTTAAAATTAAGCAAAGTAGAGTCTACATGTTTGAAGTAAATCCGGTAAAAAACAAAATCAAGGAACTGGCGGAACGTACCGACCTCCTTAGGGGTATCTTTGACTATGACGCCAAGAAAGAGCGTCTAGAAGAAGTTGTCCGCGAGCTAGAAAGCGCCGATGTCTGGAATGACCCGGAACGGGCACAGACCTTGGGTAAAGAGCGTGTGTCCCTCGAAAAGGTGGTCGAAACTATCGATGATCTGGATCAGGGCCTTGACGATGTGGGAGAGCTGCTGGCACTGGCGGTTGAAGAAGATGACGAAGACACCTTCAACGAGACTGGCCATGAGCTGGACAAACTGGAAAAGGAACTGGCAGAACTGGAGTTCCGCCGGATGTTTTCTGGTGACAGCGATGCTTCCGATTGTTACCTGGATATTCAGTCCGGCTCCGGTGGCACCGAAGCGCAGGACTGGGCCGAAATGGTTTTACGTATGTACTTGCGCTGGGGTGAAGAACACCAATTCAGTCCAGAACTGATTGAAGTCTCGGACGGTGAAGTCGCCGGTATCAAGAGCGCGACTATCAAGTTCAGCGGTGAATATGCTTACGGTTGGTTGCGTACCGAAACTGGGGTGCATAGGTTGGTGCGTAAGTCACCATTTGACTCAGGTGGTCGCCGTCATACCTCGTTCTGTTCGGTGTTTGTTTACCCCGAAATTGATGACTCGATTGATATTGATATTAATCCGGCCGATCTGCGGATTGACGTGTACCGTGCCTCTGGTGCCGGTGGTCAGCACGTAAACCGTACCGAATCCGCGGTGCGTATCACCCACATTCCTACTAATACCGTGACCCAGTGTCAGAATGACCGTTCCCAGCATAAAAACAAGGAAACGGCCATGAAACAGTTGAAAGCCAAGCTGTATGAGTTGGAGTTGAAAAAGAAAAACGCCGAAAAACAGGCCGCCGAAGAGCTGAAATCCGATATCGGCTGGGGCAGCCAGATCCGTTCCTATGTGCTGGATGATTCCCGCATCAAGGATTTGCGTACCGGTGTAGAAACCCGTAACACCCAAGCGGTGCTTGACGGTGATTTAGACAGATTTATTGAAGCCAGCCTTAAATCCGGGCTGTAAGTAGAGAAGAAACTGAAATGACTGAACAACTGGATGAAAACAAGCTGATTGCCGAGCGTCGTGCCAAGCTGGAACATTATCGTGAAACCGGCCCGGCCAATGGTCACCCTAACACCTTCCGTCGTACGCACAAATCCGGCGAGCTGGAAAGCCAGTTCGGCGATAAGAGCAAGGAAGAATTGAAGCCTTGGGCTTTCACACCGCTATTGCAGGGCGGGTGATGGCCAAACGCGGCCCGTTCATGGTGTTGCAGGACGTTTCCGGTCGCATCCAAGTTTACGCTGATAAAGCGGTTCAGGCAGATCTGAAAGAGAAATATCAGGGGCTGGATCTCGGCGATATCATTGGTGTTAAAGGTGAACTGCACCGTTCCAATAAAGGCGACCTATTCGTCAATATGGAAGAGTACCAACTGCTGACCAAAGCCCTGCGGCCGCTGCCAGAAAAATTCCACGGCCTGACCGATCAGGAAACCCGTTATCGCCAGCGTTATGTGGATCTGATCGTTAACGAAGAATCTCGCAACACCTTCAAAATGCGCTCTAAAGTGGTGGGTGCTATCCGCAGCTTTATGGAAAGCAAAGAGTTCATGGAAGTGGAAACCCCCATGATGCACGTGATCCCCGGTGGCGCATCTGCCCGGCCGTTTATCACCCATCACAATGCGCTGGATATCGATATGTACCTGCGTATTGCCCCAGAACTGTACCTGAAACGTCTGGTGGTGGGCGGTTTTGAGCGGGTGTTCGAAATCAACCGTAACTTCCGTAACGAAGGCTTGTCACCACGCCATAACCCAGAATTCACCATGATGGAATTCTATATGGCGTACGCTGATTTCCGCGATCTGATGGATTTCACCGAAGAGATGCTGTCATCCATTGCACGTAAACTGCTGGGTGACACCAAAGTGGCTTATGGCGAACACACCATTGATTTTGGTGGCCCCTATGCGCGCATGAGCATGCTGGAAGCGATTCAGCACTACAACCCAAATAACGCCACCATTCAGGCGATGACTTACGAAAACGTCAAAGACTTAGCCTTTATGCGGCAGTTGGCGAAAGATGTGGGTGTGGAACTGGAATCTTTCTGGACTTGTGGTCAACTGCTGGAAGAGATCTTTGGTGAAACTGCTGAACCAAAACTGATGCAGCCAACCTTTATCACTGGTTATCCGGCAGATATTTCACCGCTGGCGCGCCGTAGCGATGACAACGATTTCATCACCGACCGTTTTGAATTTTTCATCGGTGGTCGTGAAGTGGCGAACGGCTTTAGCGAGCTGAACGATGCCGAAGATCAAGACCGACGTTTTAAAGCGCAGGTAGAGGCCAAGGATGCGGGTGACGATGAAGCGATGTTCTATGACGGTGATTATATCCGCGCACTGGAACACGGCTTGCCACCAACCGCAGGTCAAGGCATTGGTATCGACCGCTTGGTAATGCTGTTCACCAACAGCCACACCATCCGCGACGTGATCTTGTTTCCGGCAATGCGCCCAGAAGCCTGATGAACTGATTGCCACAGAAGCCGACGATATGTCGGCTTTTTTGTGGCTGAATTTAGTCGGGATGCTCACAACAGATGCGGTTGCGTCCCAGATTCTTCGCCATGTACAGCCCGCGATCTGCCCGTTGAACGAGGGCTTCAACTTTGTCATCCAGTGGCAGAAATTCACTGATCCCCCACTGATGCTGGTACAGATCTGCGGTAGATCCATCTGCAACAACACCTGCTGGATTTTTCGGCGCAAGCGATCTGCCAGACACCAGGCTTGTTGGGTATCGGTATGTGGCATCAGTACCGCAAATTCATCACCACCGTAGCGGGCCGCGAGATCTTCTTCGCGTACTGTTTGTAGGCAGATACGGCCAACGGTTTCAATTACACTATCACCCGTTGGGTGACCGCAGGCATCATTGAGTTGCTTGAAAAAGTCGAGATCGAATACCAATAAACTACAGCGGGTGTGGTGACGGTGGAACAGACTGAGCTGACGATTAAGCTGGCTGCGTAGCTTGCGGCGGTTGTACAGGTGGGACAGCTCATCGACTTCACTTAAGTGTTGCAGCCGTTGCTGCAACATATGCCGCGCGCTGATGTTACTGGCCACCCATAACACCGCGTCTTCGCCGTCTATCTGAAATCCCAGCGGTTGTACCCGACCTTCAAACCAAATTGCGTCATCGGGCCCATCTTCTAACCCCAGCACATCAGCACCCGCCAGTTGGTATTCCACGATCATCATCTTGCCAGATTGCAACACCTGCGCTATCTGCTGCATAAACCAATCGGCTTTTTCAGCGACTAATACTTCTGAGAAAAAACGGCCAATCAGGCAGGCGCCATTGTGGTAGTAACGCTGATCTGTTCCGCCAAAAATATAGGCATATTTACCACTGCGGGTGAGAATGAATACAGGATCTGGCAATGCTGCCAGCATTGCTTGCATCTGCATCAACGAAAACATTGCATCTCCCCATCGTTGGCTGTTATTACCAGTCTAATGCACTCCTACACAGTTGCTAGGGAAATGTGTTAAGTATCAGCCACTACTATTGGAAATGTCGCTATCACTGAGAGTTGTGAGATCAACTGAACAGCTTGAGTTGTGGTCGGGTGGTATGGGTGAGAGTCAGTGCTTCGAGCGTGGATAAGCCGTGAGCCATACGGTAATCGATTAAACGCTGCCATAAACGGGCGGCCAGTTGCGGTGCCGCAATATTATCCGGGGTATGTACAAACAAGTAGGGTGTACGACCTTCATCCAGCCACTGACTGAGTTTTGCCAGCCAGGGCGTGAATAGTTGTTCACTGTTATCCAGATCCAGTTGCCCAATAAATCGCACTACGGGTTGCTGGGCTGTGGCAATGGCATGTACTGGCACTCTGGGCTTTTTGCGCTGTGCGTCCAGGATCACTGGGTTATCTGCCTTGGCGGCAAATAGCGGACGGCTGTCCATGATGATACGGTTTACGCCTTCGCTGAGTAACCAGCGGTTTAACTGGGTTTCTGCCGTGCCCTTGGCAAAAAATGCCGGGTGGCGCACCTCTACGCCTAGCGTCAAACCTTGTGGCAACCACGGCAAAAAAGCTTGCAGTTGTGGCAGCGCTTCTGGGCCAAAAGCCGCCGGTAGTTGAATTTGCCACATCCCGGTGATTGGTATTAACGGCGCCATGGCGTCGAAAAAGGCGCGCAATTCATCACGGCAATGGCGTAACTGCAACTGATGAGTAATGGTCTGGGGTAATTTAAAGGTAAACCTAAATGATGCGGGAACCGCTGCTGCCCAATCTGCGGCAACGGTTTTCAGTGGGGTGGCATAAAAGCTGGTGTTACCTTCAACGCTGTTAAACACTTGGGCATAACGTGCTAGTCGCTCAGTGGTGGCCGCATTACCGCCATAAACACTGTCTTGCCAGCGGTGGTGAGACCACATGGCCATACCAATATGTAGCGTTGGGGGCGTTGTCATACGGGCTCGGCGGCTAACTGTTCACGGATCAGGGCTACCATCGCCTGTGCCGCAAAAGAGAGCGGATGCCCTTTGCGCCAGAACAATGACAGTTCCCAGATCAGGTCGTCTGTGGATAATGGTACGCGGCTGACACCGGCAACGGCATGTCGTTCCGCGATGAATCCCGGCATAATCATCACGCCAGTTCCCGCAGCCACCAGTGTTATCCCAAAATCTGGATGGCTGACCTTGGTGGCAACCTTAGGAATAAACCCGGCTTTAACACAACCGCTGAACACCAGTTCATGTAAGGCATACTCTTCATCAAACAGAATTTGTGGTGTGTCTTCCAACTGTTTCAGGGTCAGTTGTGGCTGGCTCGCTAGCGGATGCTGTTTGGGAACTACCACCACCATAGGATTACGGCGAATACAAAAACCTTCAAACTCTTCATCAAATGAGATGATGCCCGTTGCCAGCTCTACTTCGCGTTTCTTCAACGCTATTGTTTGCTCTATGCCACCACGCACGAACAGTTGCATGGCGATTTTAGGATATAGGCTGCGATAACGGGCGATTACTGGCGCAAAAATCTCGGCACTGCCCAGCGGTGCCAATCCCAGATGCAATTCTCCGGCGTTGAGGCTGCGCTGAGCTTCCAGCTCCTGGTGCATCTCCTGTTTTACTTTTAATAGCTGCATTCCGTAGCGATATACCACTTCACCAGAGGCAGTAGGTTTCAGTTGGCTACCGCGTTTGCCGCGTTCCAATAGGATTAAGTCCAGCTCGTCTTCCAGCTGATTGATCGCTTTAGACAAGGCCGGCTGGGTGATATGAATTGCCTCTGCGGCTTTGGCAAAACCACAGTGATCGACAATTTCAATAAAATAGCGAATAACTTTGAGGTCCATACAATAACCTACAGGAATTCTATCTATTATTAATATTCATTTTTTTATCTAAAATACCACCCTACAATAACAGCCAATAAGGAATTTTTTGGTGGTGTGATGCAAAGCTATCTTCGTTCGTCCCACGGTCATCGCTGCCGTTTGTTGCTTGCTCAAAGCAAGCACTACAGTGCGGCGTTATTGCAGATTGGTTTTATCTGCTTATTGGCCTGGGGTGCACATGCCGTTGCAACCGCGATCCACTCGCCAATCCCTGGCAGCGTGATCGGCTTATTTGTGGTGTTGCTGGCACTGGCACTTAAAATTATTCCGGAAAAAGCACTGCAACTCGGTGCCGCTTGGTTTATCGGTGACCTGTTGCTGTTCTTTATTCCACCTATGATTTCAGTGTTGAAGTACGAAAATCTGTTAGAGCAATACGGCCTGAACATTCTGTTCACCCTAGTGGTTGGCTCCGCCAGCGTGTTGCTCAGCACCGGTTTTGTGGTGGACAGGGTATTCCGTTTTGAACGGAAATTAAACCTTAAACGGCAGATGGCGCGGCAAAAAGCACGAGGTAACATCAATTTATGAGCCAGTCGACATTGTTGGCGCTGTTAAGTTTGGCGGTAACTGTCGCCAGTTATTATTCAGCCAAGGCTCTGTATCGTCGTCATAAAACCTGGTGGTTACTGCCCAGTATTATGGCGCCAGTGGTAGTGATTGTGATGGTGGTAATGCTGTCTATTCCATTACCTACTTATTTTGAATATACCCATTGGTTGGTGACCTTACTGGCACCTGCCACCGTGGCTTTTGCCTTGCCTATCTACCGTGAGCGGCAATTGATCCGTAAGTACCCCATCACTATCAGTTTCGGAGTGCTGGCGGGGGTGATTTTGGGTTGACCTCGACTTGGTTATTGGTACAAGTGGTACCACTACCGGCCGAGTTAAGTCACAGCGTATTGGTACGTTCGGTGTCTACTCCGTTTGCCATGCAGGCGACCACATCTTTTGGTGGCGTACCCGAATTGACTGCTATGTTAGTGATGTTAACCGGGATTATCGGCATGGTAATCGGTGAGCCGCTGTTTCGTTTGGCGCATATCCACACCTCCTTGGGTAAAGGGGTGGCACTAGGCGCCTCGGCTCATGGTTCTGGCACTGCTAAGGCCACTGAAATCGGCCAACAAGAAGGCGTGGTTGCCAGCCTGACTATGATATTTGCTGGCATCACCATGGTGATTGGTGCGCCAGTGTTTGCGTGGATTTTTTCATAATGTTTTGCAGTCACTGCCAATGGTGGTGACTCACGGTTTGATTACCGTCCTCTGGGATTTGGTAATCGTCGCCTGAAACCCCAATCAGGCATATCAATCCTGAGTCTCTCAGGTTTTCATGTTGCGTTTACGCCGGTGGTTCCCCCACCGGTTTTTTTTGTCTGAAATTTGGGATTTCAGCCGAAGGTTGGATTTGTAGGCCGCGCCCTGCCAACTGGTGCGCCTAAGATTTATCACTGCGTGATTGCAACCTGCGGTTGCTGCATAAGCATGATGGCTTGCGCCATACCAAGCTGTGCTTGGTGAAGTCGTGAGCTGTCGCGCTCACACTGCGACCAAGGGGCGATGCTCGTCCATCAATAACATCCATGTTAAACGGCCAGCTCGCCATCCGTGGCTCGCGCTCATAAGCGCACTCATCGTAGATGAGTATTCGCCCTTATAAATCCCATACCGCCCCACGGCGCAAAACGCTGCGGTGCTTCTGGTTTGCCATTCTCGCAAATCGCCGCCAACTCGGGATCCATTCCTCGGCGCGGCTTCTTCGGCATCCATGCCTCGATTGATCAATGGCTGCCCAACGCACCTGCGCTGCGCCAAGGGGAATTGGTGTTGCCAGCTCGTTTAGCGTTTGAACGTTGCACTGTTCGAGCTTGATAAGCTTGATGGCTAGCGCCATTAGCGCACTCATCGTAGATGAGTATTCACCCTTCTAAATCCCATACCGCCCCACGGCGCAAAATGCTACGGGAATTGGTGTCGTCCGAGAAGTCAGTGTGTTCGCTGATCTCAAATTAGTGACTGTCTCCATTTTTACTGTATCGTTAAAGATATGTTATATAGTTGATGTCTACTACTCATATAGAATGTCATCTACAGTGGAGGTAAATGTGCAAAATAGAATATTTATTTTAGTATCCTTGATTCTTACACTTTTATTCAGTGTTAATAGTTCGGCAGCAACATTATCGTGCAAAGCCAATGCCTTAAATGAATTCAACAAAAATGTCAGATCTGACATTGCAGACTTCAAAAAAGGTGTTTCAGATATACAGCAAAAATCAATTGAAAAACTTGCCCCTCTTTATCAAAGGTTAGGACTGGATAATGGTATCTATCAAAATTATATGGATGCGTATTATAAAGCTCAGTCGGCTACTGATGAATACTTGAATGCGGCATGCAGTAAAGGCATTTCCAATAATAAATTGAAGCAACTTTCAAATGAGATGAGTAAGAAGATATTCTCATTGCGTGGCCGATATCTGAAACTCTTTAGAGCATATGGAACACAGGAATTAACCATTTATATTTGCTATGAAAGAATTAAAGATGGTTTATTAAAAGAAATAAGATCATCACAGCAACTAAATAAATCGCCTGAAGAGCTAGAAGATAAACTAGAGCAAAATAATGGTGATTTTAAGCGAATCTCATACCAAATTTGCGCCTTTAAAGCTTCAGAAAAAACAATTCCTTCAATTTACCAAACTGAATTAGAGGTTAGCAAAGTTACCATGTTTAATATTTTAACCGGCCAGTGAAGTCAAAAGGTATGAGTTTAGTTTGAACGTTGCACATTTGATAAGCTTGATGGCTGGTGCCATTACCAAGCTGCGCTTGGCAAAGTCGTGAGCTGTCGCGCTCACACTGCGAGATAAAGGGCTAGACGGCTTCGAATAACATCCATGTTAAACGGCCAGCTCGCCATCCGTGGCTCGCGCTCATAAGCGCACTCATCGTAGATGAGTATTCGCCCTTATAAATCCCATACCGCCCCACGGCGCAAAACACTACGGGCTTATGGTTGGCCATTTTCACAAATCGCCACCAACTCGGAATCCATTCCTCGGCGCGGCTTCTTCGGCATCCATGCCTCGATTGCTCAATGGCTGCCCAACGCACCTGCGCTGCGCCAAGGGGAATTGGTGTTGTCTGACAATTCAGTGTGTTAAGCGCGGAAAAATAGGTGAATGTTTTCATTCCAATTAACGCCGCATTAAGGCGTGAGCGGCTATTGCCTATACTTTGAACGAAACGAAAATGGGGAGCGTTTCGAATCACTCTTAAATGCTTTGTTATATTTGTTTGTTTACGATGTTTACAAACTTAAGCCACTTTTCTCGGACTTCAACTAACCTGTACTCTTCATGTTGAATACTTGTTTCTACCATTTGATTAATGTGCACAGAGTTACGCTCTTGTCGCAACATATCAATCACTCGAATTAGGTCGGCTATATCTGAGTTTTCATTATTTTCATGCTTATTCCATGCTTTTAAACTATCTATGGCAGCTTTAAAGGTCATGGCTTGAACTCTACCACTATTATTTTTCTTGGCTAGTCGCTCACCATTGATAACCAATTCTTTAGCTTTTGATGAAGAAATCCAATTATTGTACTTTTCTAGGGTGATTTTTTTATTTTTGTATAAATTAACCACCAACACCTCAAGCAACCCCTCAAAAACGCTACCGAAGTGTATTAACTCGGCTTTAATATTCGCTTGCTTAAAGTCCATTGGAGGATGAAGATACTCATTAATGGCTTGTTCATCTATACCGAACAGCCACTATTGCATCAAATCTCTCTTTTGAACAAAGTTGGCGCTCTTGCAGAAACGATAACGATGCAACAATGTCTTCTTTATTTGGGCTAATATTCCGAGAAACTTCGCCTAAAAACAGCTCCCAGGTTGCATATTGATTGACACTACTCATTAATTCCACCAAATCTGATTACAAATATAACGACTGCGTACTAGACCAATTTGTGGCGCACAGAGGGACAAATCGATCCCGTTGTCGCATTTGTTAGATTGACACAAAAGCATAAGCAGCTTGTAGCTCGCGTTCAGCACCTTCTACCGTCAATGGGCCAGAAGACCTTTCCTCTAGGATACCTTTTATATGCTCCCAACACTGATCTACGTCAGATAAATCTGTGTCGGTAAAAGTGACGGTTGTTATACCGTACTTTTCAAAATAAGCGTTGCGTTTATCTGCTTCTTTACTCCACTTCACCGAAAGCTCTTCGTTGAATGTCTTTTGAGTTTTTTAGTACTCCCAGCAATCGACATATGCGAAGATGCCGGGCTTATTTCAAAAGCAACCATTCTCATAGTATACGAGTTAAGTACTGAAAAATCTAAGCGATAAAGGTGTTTGGCCTCTTTACCTGCGTACCGAAGCTCTGGAATTAACAAAGGTACAGACTCTGGGGCGTCGCTTTCCCTGATGTAGTCCAGATATCGCGTTGAAATCGCTTGCTCATACTCCGAATTAGAGACACGAGCCAATACCGTTTGGTAAAAGGTTAGGAACGCCTGAATATCTGGAAATATCACAGGCTCTTCACTTTCTGGGGCTATCAAGCCAGTCTCCAAAACATGTTCGATGGTCCAGTATGCATAATTTTCACGTCGCATCTGGCTCTTATCATTTGTCCATTCGCCAAATCGATGTGTCGGTGAGATCAAAAGCCCCCATACCAGCTTCCCCGAACCAAACCAGACTTGCCAAAGGTTTTGATCGGGTTTTGCTCTCACTCGTGCTTCAAAATTACGGTAGAAATTCCTCTCTAAAAATCGATGAATGTATTCACGGAGAAGCTCGTTCTGAAGCATCTCTGGGATTATTTCTTCTGTTCGTTTGCGATCCCCGAAATGGCGACGACGGGCGATATCCTCTTTTCGCTCAATTATTTGTTTTGTAAGCCCATTAAGCCACCGCGCGATAAAGTCTTCTGGAGAGTGAAATTGCATCCGCACACTGTCTACAAAGGTGTTGTTATTTCTACCAATGTGAGCGTGCATTTGATGAACATTCGATTTGCAACCAACGATTTGGGAAAAGCGAACCAACGCTTCCTCGCGCATACATTCAAGCCGCGAAGAAAGCTCTTCTTCTTTCCTTTGAATGTCTTTAGTTAGTGTCATCATATTCTCATTGATTAAATTTGGTCTAACGACGCCAGCTCAGGCGAGCGCCATAGGTGCGAGTCCAGCTGGCTGGCGTTTGTAGCTGGTTTTGTTAGGCTTTACAAAAATAGGTACGCACCTACTGAGATACATATAATTCCTATAATACGAGTAGACCAAAGTGATGACTGTAAAGAATTCGGCTCACGGCCAGCCTTTATTATTTCATTCATAGTGTCGTGAACGCGAAACGACTGGATAAAACCACTTACTCCGTATAAACCGAAAAGTAACCCAAGAATGTTTAGCCAATTACCACTTTTAACAAAAGCCAAGTAGTAACCGGCTGGAACACAAACACTAGCTATCCAGAACATAGAGGCATTGTATTCGATGAATGGTGCGGAACCCTCAAAGGAATCACCGTCACTTTCTATGGCCTTCTTTATTTGACGAAATTTAAGATACGTATAACCGTTAAAAACGATGCCAATAACACCCGCCACTATTAAAAACAATCCAAATCTTGTCATATATTTTCTCGACTTAGCCTAACGCCCAATTAAGGGGTGAACAACGCTACCACCTCACCTAAAGCATTGTGTCATAAACACTAAATTTGAAGTAGAACCAAAAATGCCAAGCGTTGAGAATCCCTATTAAATTGATTGTTATAGCGAATTTTGATGCATTCGCTTACTTTTATGTAATAAAGGGAAATCAAAAGGGGAATTCCATAAGTAAAGCTAGGTTCAATTTTGTGATTTTTCTTTGTTGGATTTATATGCTGGTGATCTGGTCCAAATGGGATGTCAGGGTGATCTGGCGCAGAGTCGATTCTATGCAACTGTTTATTTGAGTCATCGAAAAGCATGTAAGCATAACTTTTTAGATTGTTTAATCGAAGTAACCAATACCAACCGTCGTCCATAACAAAGCGTGATTCCCAACCATTATTACCTTTTTGGGGAGGTGTGAAAGTTGCTCCTAAGTTTGATGAAATGATAGAAAAAATGGGCTCTATAAGTTTATCAGGAATATGGTCCAACATTATGAGGTCAGGGATTTCCAAGTTTAAGAAAAATAGAGTACCGAAAAAGGCTAACACACACGAATGTTCGTTCACGTCATATTCATGAGATTTACACAATGAAATTTCAATCATTACAGCCGAATCATCACCCATGGTAGTCGCAGCTCTATGTGTAGCTTTGTCTCCACATATTGCGCAACCATCCCCCTTGGAAGCAACAATTACTTGCTCAACACTAGTGTTGGCAAGTCTTCCTTCAGCAAATTTAGTGGGCTGTTCTAGTACTTTTAATTTGTGTTCTTTCCATGCATTAAATACATAACTTGCTTCTTGAGAGTCAATAAGATTAAAAAGCTCTCGTTCTGAGTTAAGCGTTATCCAATTACCTCTCGTCCATGGAGAGTCTCTACGGTGATCCATCTTAGGAGAAGGCTGCAGCCTGTATAGTCGAATATAACCACAGCCAACATTTTGCTTGTACATTGCCCAGCCATGACCTTTAGATTTGATCCAAAGAAGTGAATCTGCGCCGTCAATTAGCCTTTCCCAGTAGTCCATTCTATAGGTAATCAACTCTAAAACATGTTCAATCCTCTTCTCCACATCAAGCATGTTCATAGAGGTCATTTGAATATAGGAATCAATAACTTCTGATGTAACAGCCTCATTTTCTAAAACTTTGTAAGTTGAATCTATAGCAATATATGGTGGTTCCATAAGCTCTCCTTCGCTATAACAGTATTTAGACGACATGCTGTCGGAATTAATCACGACACGATGTCGCATTTCACGCATCCATACCGCTCAACTTATGCGCATATCTCACTGAACACAATAGAAAAACGTATAAAAATTGATCTAGAAGACGGTGGAAAAGCGACTGTCTGATAGAAGCGCTGCAGAAAATACGACATTGAGCTAAGGCGGCAGCTGTGACGACAAGCAGTTAGAGCGTGGCGAGGGAGTGTTGGGCAGCCATTGAGCAATCGAGTCATGGATGACGTATAGGGACTCCTCCCGTTTGTGAACAGCGATCTTTGATAAAAATAAGTCGAGCGTGCGTATAGTCGGTCTTTTATTGGAGTTGCGATCTCCTGACCCTAATGAATGGCGCGCTCCCATGTTCCTTAGCGAGAATTCGGCATTTCTTGCCACGTCATCCAACAGGTTTTACATGGGAAGGTCTAACCTATTTTCTCATCGATTGTTGCTCAACAACTTGGTTTGTCAGTATCTTATGCACCAACAGTTTCACGATAATGTGCATCGTAGGTTTCTTGCTTACTCATCAATGCCCAGGCTGTTCTAACTGTCTTATTTACCAAAGCAACCGCCGCTTTGTTCTTGCCAGCCCGAGCGATTAGCTCTCTTAGCCATTGGCTTTTTGCATCTTCTTTATCACCTAGCATTTTTATGACGGCTAATGCTCCCCGTACTAAAGCTGCTCGTAACGTCACATGCCGTGTTCGTCCAATCCCCATCAAGTTAGCTTTACCGCCACTGCTAAATTGTTTTGGCGTTACACCGATGTAGGCGGATGCTTCTCGGCCTCGCTTGAATGCTCTGCAATCACCTAATGCACTATAAAGCATGGTGGCTGTCACTGGACCAATACCTTCTAGCTCGGAGATCAAAGCACATGCACTAATTGAGCGACTAAGCTGCGAGACCTGCAAGTCCATCTGTTTAAGTCGTTCGTTCAATACATTAATTTCCTGCATCTCTTCGCTTAGTAATGCTCGCATCACTGGCGACAACTCGTTTTCAGCATTCTCTAAAGCTAGCTGTACCGTTCTTCTCAGTGCTGGCTGACCTTTGGCACTAGCGATGCCAAATTCGAGCAATATGGCATGTGTCTGATTAATGATTTGCGTCCGTTGTTTTATCAGACGTTCTCGCACTCGATGAATAGCTTGAACATCTTGTTGTTCAAGGTTTTTTAACGGCACAAAGCGCATATCGACACGCATACCAGCCTCAGCAATGGCTAACGCATCATTAGCATCTGTCTTATGGCCTTTTCTAAACGGTTTAACAAACTGTGGGGCAATCATATGAACTTCATGCCCTAACAGTTGAATCTGTCGTGCCCAATAATGAGCACCACCACAGGCTTCCATAAATACTCGGCTTTTACGCTGGTTACGCATAAAGTTGAGCAGGTCTTTTCGCTTAATGGCTTTGTTGAGAACTTCTGTTCGTTGAGTGCTGTCGACGCAGCTAATTTGGAAAATGTTCTTTGCCAAATCAATTCCAATGACATTAAGCTTACTCATGACTCCTCCTGCCCAATTTGGGTACTTAGATACCGTATCTGCTAGCTTAGCAGAGGGGGAGGAGTCCCTTTCATTGAGCTGGCCGTTAAACATGGATGTTATTCGAGGCTGATCAGCCCCCTTGTCTCGTAGTGTGAGCGCGACAGCTCACGACTTTCGCAAACGCAGTTTGCAATCACGCAGTGATAGCTTCTGCCAAGCGCAGCTTGGTATGGCGTAAGCCATTGCCGTTAGTCTACAAAAACAAAAAAGCCCGCAAGGCGGGCTTTTTCCAGCGAACGGCCAACCAAAGGTAAATTACTTACCTTGATTGTAACGTTCGGCACTGGTGAGAATTTCCGCACGGGCAGAAGCGGCATCTTCCCAGCCGTCAACTTTTACCCATTTGCCTTCTTCCAGATCTTTGTAGTGTTCAAAGAACTGTTTGATCTGGGCTTTCAGCAGTGCTGGCAGATCGTTCACATCTTGGATGTGTTTGTATTCTTTAGAGACTTTGTCGTGTGGTACGGCCACGATTTTGGCATCTTCGCCAGATTCGTCGGTCATCTTCAACACGCCAACCGGGCGGCAACGGATCACGCTGCCGGGTTGCAGTGGGTACTGGGTTGGCACCAGTACGTCAACTGGGTCACCGTCCAGGCTCAGGGTCTGGTTCACGTAGCCGTAGTTGCATGGGTAAAACATGGGTGCAGTCATCATGCGGTCTACAAACAGGGCACCAGTGTCTTTGTCTACTTCATACTTGATGGGATCGTGGTTCTGAGGAATTTCGATCACGACATAGATATCGTCTGGCAGGGATTTGCCCGCAGGCACAGCAAGTAAGCTCATTTATTTGTCCTTTCACTCTCAGTGGAATCTTGGCGATATCGCCGCGATTAGCGTCATGTGGCGGCTATTATAACGCGATTTGACGGCTTGCCAACGCTGGCAAACCGCCAGAGTTTACCGATTACAGCGCGGGTTCTTCGCTGTAGTCGACTGCATGGTATTCCAGGCAGGTCGCCACTTCGTTAGCAGAACCTAGGATAACCGCCACCCGTTGATGAATCGCTTGTGGTTGGATGTCGAGAATATCCTGATAGCCGGTACTGGATTTACCACCCGCCTGTTCCACCAGCAATGACATAGGATTGGCTTCGTACATCAAACGCAGTTTGTAAGGTTTTTGCGGATTTTTGTTGTCGGTGGGGTAGGTAAAAATACCACCGCGACTCAGCACCCGGTGCACATCTCCCACCATGGCGGCAATCCAGCGCATATTGAAAGATTTTTCACGTGGGCCGATTTTACCCAGCAGCAGGTCGCCAATGTATGTCTGCATTGGGGCTTCCCAGAACTGCTGATTAGACATGTTAATGGCAAATTCGGCGGTGTCTTTAGGGATGCTGACCGCTGGATTGGTCAGCAGATATTCACCGTTTTGTGGGTCGAGGGTATACAGCTGCACACCGTGGCCTGTGGTCAGTGCCAGCATGGTTGCCGGGCCATACAATACATAACCGGCGGCCACTTGATGGCGACCACTTTGCAGGAAACTCTGCTCGCTCACCTCACCTTGTGGTGCTGGCAATACTGAAAAAATAGTGCCGACCAGCGAGTTGATGTCGATATTGGACGAACCATCCAGTGGGTCAAAACACACCAGATAATCACCGTGATCGCCAAGCACTACCGGGAAATCTTCCTCTTCAGACGCCAATGCCCGCACCGTACCGTCGGCACGCAATGCCTCTTTGAGCATTTCATTGGTGATCACGTCCAGTTTCTTCTGGGTTTCACCCTGCACGTTTTCGTGGTCAGTGCTGCCGAGCACTCCAGCCAATGCACCACGGCGCACGGCGTTGCTGATAGCGACAGAGGTCGAGGCGAGGG
The DNA here is from genome assembly GCF_018394335.1 of Shewanella dokdonensis. Classification (NCBI taxonomy): domain Bacteria; kingdom Pseudomonadati; phylum Pseudomonadota; class Gammaproteobacteria; order Alteromonadales; family Shewanellaceae; genus Shewanella; species Shewanella dokdonensis. The sequence goes on from NZ_CP074572.1 coordinate 2,806,803, forward strand.
TCTGGAGCAGTTGCGCCAGCGATGCCGGAATAGCTTGATTGGCTAGGGTTTGAGCCAGGGTTTGCATGCTGTTTCCTTATGTGAATTCGGGAGCCGATCCTGGGTGGCAATCATAGCGCAAAAATCCACAGTTTTCAGCGGTTACATGGCGGGTTTGTCCAACCGGGAAAAATAAGGCAGAATGGAGCCCTGAAGTTATCAGGCGGTTTCTGATACATAGCTGATGGAATAACAATAACATGACCCGACACTGGATTTATTCGGTACTTATGGCAATCCCATTTTCACTTGGCAGCGCGGCCAGCAGCGCGCAAACCCTTAGCGGTGGTAGCGAACCACTCACCGTTGATAGACTTTACGATTCACCGGATTTGGCAGGCAGTAGTCCGCGGCAACTGAAGTTGTCACCGGATGGCGCGCGCGCGACTTTTTTGGTGGGGCGTAAGGATAATCTGCATTTTTACGATTTATGGCAGATGGATGTCGCCAGCGGCAAGGTTAGTATGTTGCTGGATGCTTCCAAACTGCAACAGGGCGAATTATCCGATGAGGAAAAAGCCCGCCGCGAACGGCAACGGATTTATGGTGAAGGCATCATGGAATATGCCTGGGCCGATGATGGTAAGGCACTGCTGATCCCGTCATCCGGTAAACTCTATTATTACACGCTGGCCGATGGCAAAGTGCGGTTATTGCCAACTGGCGATGGTTTTGCCACCGATGCCAAATTGTCACCCAAGGGGCACTATGTCACTTTTGTTGCCGGGCAGAATCTATGGCTACTGACACTGGCGAACGACAAGCTCACGCAACTGACTAAAGACGGTGGCGGCGTGATTAAAAACGCTATGGCCGAATTTGTGGCGCAGGAAGAGATGGGGCGCATGACCGGCTACTGGTGGGCGCCGGATGAATCGGCAATTGCCTTTAACCGGGTGGATGAATCACCGGTAGAAGAAGTCACCCGTAATGAAATCTATGCCGATGGAATCAAGCTGACTCAGCAACGTTACCCGGCAGCGGGCACTGCAAACGTGCAGATAAAATTGGGCGTGATTGCACTGCCGCAGCAAACGGTGACATGGATTGATTTGGGCCAAGACACTGACTTTTACCTGCCGCGAGTAAAATGGCTGCCCGACAGCCGTCATCTGTCATTCCAGTGGCAAAGTCGTAATCAGCAGCAGTTAGACCTGCGCGTTGTGGATGTGCACTCAAACCAAGCGCCGCAAACGCTGGTCGCTGAACGCAATAACATCTGGATTAATCTCAATGACGATCTGCATTTCCTCAAGCAGGGCGGCTTCCTGTGGACGTCTGAGCGCAGCGGCTTTAAGCATATTTATCTGTTTGCCGCCGACGGCAAGGTAACACAGCAACTGACTCACGGAGACTGGGCAGTCGATAGTATTAGCCATGTGGATGAAAAACAGGGCTGGGTGTATTTCACCGGCCGTAAAGACAGTGATGTCGAGAAGCAGCTGTATAAAGTGCGTTTTGATGGCAGTGATTTGACCCGTTTATCAACCCAACATGGGATGCACCAAGCGGTATTTGCCGATAATAAAGCCGTCTATCTGGATTACTTTGACTCGCTATCACAGCCGCCGCAGGTGAGTTTGCATGATGCTGAGGGTAAGCGTCTGGCGTGGGTGGAACAAAATGCCGTCAAACCAGGGCACCCCTTATATCAATATGCTGGCCTGTGGCAGTTGCCCGAGTTCGGCACATTGACGGCTGAAGATGGGCAGACCTTGCACTATCGGTTGTTCAAGCCCGTTAATTTTGATGCGCACAAGCAATATCCGGTGTTAGTGCGGGTGTATGGTGGTCCACATGCACAGATGGTGGTGAACAGCTGGAGCAGTCAGGATTACTTCACCCAATATCTGTTGCAACAGGGCATTGCCGTGTTCCAGTTGGATAATCGGGGTTCTGGCCATCACGGTCTGCGCTTTGAACAGGTGATCTATCAACACTTGGCGGTTGCCGAAGTGGCCGATCAAAAGCAAGGCGTTGATTATCTGCGGACTTTGCCATGGGTGGATGCTAACAAGATTGCCGTATATGGTCACAGTTATGGTGGTTACATGGCGCTGATGTGTAAGTTGAAGGCACCGGATTACTTCAAGGTGGCGATCAGCGGCGCACCAGTGACCGACTGGTCGCTGTACGATACCCACTACACTGAACGGTATCTGGGCAATCCCCATGATAATGCCGAAGGCTATCGCTTAAGCAGTGTGCTGCCATATATCGGCAGTTATCAAAGTGGTTTATTGATGTATCACGGCATGGCGGATGACAACGTGCTGTTTGAAAACAGCACTCGCGTATACAAGGCGTTGCAAGATGACGGTAAGCTGTTTGAAATGATCAACTATCCGGGCGCCAAGCATTCCATGCGTGGCAATAAGGTCAAAACGCATCTGTATAAATCGCTGACCGATTTTCTGGAGCGGCAGTTCAAGCGGCAATAACCACAAGGTCAGTCACCAAAAACGCCGCTACTGCGGCGTTTTTTGTACGTGGTTATGGGGCAGCAAGGCTTTTAACAGCAGCGGCCCCAACAAGGTGGTGGTTGCAATCACCAATACCAGTCCGGTAAAAATATCGGTGGTGATAATCTGTAATTGCAAGCCGAGTTGGGCAAATACCAGCCCAACTTCGCCGCGCGGGATCATGGCACAGCCCACTAACCACTTATCGCGCCACGGGCCTTGTACTGCCAAGCCCGCCAGTAGTTTACCTGCCAGTGCCAACAATACTATGCCAGCTAACCACAGTAAGTCGGTGCTGCTGAGTTGCAGTTGGCTGACATCAATACTAATGCCCACATAAACAAAAAATACTGGCGCAAACACCTCAGTGAGCGGTTGCATGGCATGTTCCAGCTTATTGGTGAAGGCAAACGGGTTTTGCAGATAACGTTGCCAAGGCCAGACAAACTGTCGCGATAATGCCAGGCCAGCAGAAAAACCACCGAGCAGCGCTGGCGCCCCCGCATGATGCGCCAGCCAGGCAAACAAACAGATCAGCGCCAGCATCACCACGGCTTCATAACCTTCATTGCGGGCATGACCACTGGCAAAACGTAGCAGATAGATCAACAAGCGGCCTAGCGGCGGGGCAAATACCAGAAATACCAACAAGGTCAGCACCAGTTTGAGCAGTGGCAGTGGCGCAAAGCCTGCGCCAGTGGCACTGCTAAACAGTAGACTCAGCAAGATCACCCCGGCGATATCATCCGCCACCGCCGCGCCGAGAATAATCTGGCTGCTGTGTTGCTGTTGTTGCCCGGCATCTTTCAACACTCGTAGCGAAATGCCAATACTGGTGGCGGTCAGCGCACAGCCGTAAAACAGTGCGGCAAACGGGGGCAGTGACAGCCAATAAAACGCTGCCAGTCCGGTGAACAACAGTGGTAAGACAATGCCACTTAAGGCGACCAGCAGAACCTGTGTCCCCGCATGATATAGCCGTTTGATGGAGGTCTCAGTGCCGATGCTGAACAACAGCAGAATGATCCCCAGCTCGGCAATATTGGCGAGTAATGGATTTGGCGCGAGCCAACCTAACACCGATGGCCCGAGCAATACTCCAGCGGCAATTTCACCGACCACTCCCGGCCAGCCAAAGCGCTGACAGGTTTCTCCCAGTAACCGGGACAGTAGCAAGATCAAAAACAACGCGATTAGCAGGTCATCTATCGGCACGTTTTGCCCCCGCTTTGATACACTTATTAACAGGGTTTTCGTTAGTCCCCTACCTATTGAGTAGAGTCCAATTTCTGCCTAAACACCAGTAGAAATACGGGAGAAATCAGATGGGTAAACTATTTATTGTCGAACCGCACGAATCTGCGCACACCGATGTCATCACCGAGGGGCTGCAACTGGCAAATATGTTGGGTAAAACTCCCGAAATTTTTGCCTACTGCTATGAGTATTTTTCAGGTGATCCGATCATCTATGAAGAGGTCAAACAACAACTGCTGCAACACAAGCAGCAGCAATTGATGGAACGCTTGCAGCAACTGGAGGCTGGCGATGTGCCCGTGCATGTGGTGTGGTGTAAATACCTGTATGAACATGCTTGTGAATATGCCGCCAATGAAGGCTTTGATCTGGTGGTGAAGGGCATCCACCCCAGCGAGCATATGCTGCCGACCGATTGGCAATTATTGCGTACCACTAAAGTGCCGGTGATGCTACTGACGCAGAATCCGTTACAACGGGGCAATAGCGTGTTGATGGCGCTGGATCTGGATACCGATAATCTGCACAAACAGCAATTAAATCGGCAGGTGCTGCAACATGCTAAAACCCTCGCTGCGGCCACCAGAGGCAAACTGCATCTTGCTTATATATTGCGGGTGCCCAGATTGATCCGCGATCTGGAAGTATTAAATATTCAGCAGTTGGTGAAGAATGCTTATCGGCGTCATCAACAACTACTCACCGAGATCGGCTTGCCCAAAGAACAGATCCACATTCTCAGCGGTGAGCCAGACTTGTGTCTGTATCAATTGGCTTGTCGGCTCAAGAGCGATTATCTGGTCATGGGGGCTCGGCAACGTCAGGGACTGATGGGCTGGATGCTTGGGAATACTGCCGAACAAATTTTACAGCGTAGCCGTAGTAATGTGTTGGTGATCCCAAGCAGTAGCTGATGTCAGTTTAAGGTCGGTGACGACTCAGTGCCAGCAGCGCTTCTGCTGCGGGGGTTAGTGGCAGGTTATTGCGCCAAATAAGTCCAATCTGCCAGAACAGCTCTTTTTCCATCGGCCGGAATACCAGTCGTGTTTTGTCGAGCTTGTTACAGATGGGTTCTGGCAAAATAGCTAGGCCCATGCCTTCTTCCACCATTGCGCCGAGAAAATCCCATTGACCACTGCGAAAGGCGATGTTGAGGGTAACTCCGGCTTCTTTCGTCAGGCGGGCAAACAACTTGGCCAGCGAGAAATCTTCGTTGTACAGAATGAACGGATATTGCGCCAGATCCTGCCAGTTAATGCGCTCTTTTGCCGTCAAGGGGTGCTCATTCGGCAGGCATACTTTGAGTGGATATCCCTGTAGCGGTGACGCTGAAAGCTGTTCAGAATTGGTCACGGGTAGGGCGGTAAACGCGATGTCCAGTGAGTCGGCCAGCAGCGCTTGCTCGCAACCAAAACCGCCGTATTCCTGCATATGCAATTCAACACCGGGATAGGTCTGACGGAACTTGGTCAGCAGATCTATCGTCAGCGTGCTCATCATCGGACATACGCCCAAACGTAGATGGCCTGACTTCAACCCCGATAGATTTGCCAGATCCTGTTCCATTCGATGCCATTGCCCGATGATCTGGCTGGCACTGGCGTGAAAGATCTGCCCGGCCTGGGTCAGCTCCACTTTCTGGTTGCTACGGATCAACAACTGCTGATCCAGGGTTTCTTCCAGTCGCTGGATCATTTTGCTCAGTGTTGGCTGGGTCAGATACAGCTGTTCAGCGGCGCGGGTAAAGTTGCCGATCTCCACCAGTCGTAAAAAGCAATGCAATGTCTTGATTGGGATATTCATTCTTCTATGGAATCCTACCTATGGAATTAATTCATTTTACCTATAGCTGTTCTAATACTAAAGTCGTATACAGATAAAGAACAGAGGAATTTGCCATGAAATCCGCACAGTGTGGTTGGGTAAGCGCCCTTTACGAAGCTGCGACTACTGCAGTCCCTGAAACCAAGGCTAAAACCGCCAAGGTCAATAACCAGGGTTCGTGGAAAGGCAGTTTCCATTTCCACAAAAAAGCTAAAGCAGCTTAATCCATCCAGTTACAAAAGCCCAGAATCGCTCGCCTATCGCGGGCGATTTTTTTAGCCACTCTAATCTATAAATTCTTTTACGTAATATATTCTTAATTATTAAAACTGTATTGTGTCTTGAGATAGCTGGGGAGATCCCATATGCTGGAAACACCATGAGGATTCAGACGAACTCAACTCAGGGAGAGTAGTAATGTCCAAACTCAAGTTTCAGGCACAAGCCAAACGCCAGTTGCACGTCGGCGCTAACACCTACCTGTATTATTCTGTTACCGATGGCCCGCTAGCGGCTTATCACGATGTCGCGAGGCTACCCGTTAGCAGCAAAATCCTATTGGAAAACATTTTGCGACATCTGCATACCGAACATTGTGAGCTGACGGCATTGGAAGCTGTCGCCAACAGTCATGGCAAGGGCAGCTCCCAGGAGATTGCTTATCATCCAGCGCGAGTATTGATGCAGGATTTCACTGGCGTGCCGGCTATTGTCGATCTGGCGGCAATGCGCGCGGCCTTGGTGGCCCGTGGTGGCGATCCGCAAAAAATCAATCCTCTGTCGAAAGTGGACTTGGTGATTGACCATTCCGTCAGTATTGAAAAGTTTGCCAGCAGCAGCGCCTATCAGGAGAACGTCGCAATTGAGATGCAACGCAATCAAGAGCGCTATCAATTTCTGAAATGGGGCCAAGGTGCTTTTGATAATTTTTCGGTAGTACCGCCGGGCACCGGCATCTGCCATCAGGTGAATCTGGAATATCTGGCGAAAGGTGTCTGGAGCCAGACAACCGATGCTGGCACCCTGGTTTATCCTGATACGCTGGTGGGCACGGATAGTCACACCACTATGATCAATGCGCTTGGCGTTTTGGGCTGGGGCGTGGGGGGATTGAAGCCGAAGCCGCGATGCTGGGACAGCCGATCTCCATGCAGTTGCCGGATGTGGTGGGGTTTGAACTTAAAGGCAAACTTAATGAAGGCATTACCGCTACCGACTTAGTGTTACGTGTGGTGCAGATGCTGCGTCAACACGGGGTAGTGGGTAAGTTTGTCGAGTTCTATGGTGACGGTCTGGATCAACTTCCACTGGCGGATCGGGCAACCATTGCCAATATGGCGCCAGAATATGGTGCCACCTGTGGTTTCTTCCCTGTTGATGCTAACACCTTGGAATATCTGCGTTTAAGCGGTCGCGATGAAACCACCATTGCCTTGGTGGAAGCCTATACCAAAGCGCAGGGATTGTGGCGTGAAAGCGGGGCGCCAGCACCGCAGTTCTCGGCAACTTTGAGTCTGGATCTGGCATCGGTTGACCCAAGCCTGGCGGGGCCGAAACGGCCGCAGGATCGGGTGCCATTATCGGCCATGAAACAGGCCGCCGAAGATGCCATTAAACTTTCTGGGCGTGATGATCTGTCACAGCCCTTTACCTTAGCAGGCACTGATTTGCCGATGCACCACGGTGATGTGGTGATTGCTGCCATCACCTCCTGTACCAACACCTCTAATCCGGCGGTAATGCTGGCGGCCGGGTTACTGGCGCAAAAGCTCTCGCGAAAGGTTTGACACGTAAACCTTGGGTGAAATCATCATTAGCTCCTGGCTCCAAAGTGGTGACTCAGTATCTGGCAAAAGCGGGACTGCAACCGGCACTGGATGCGCTGGGCTTCAATCTGGTGGGTTATGGCTGTACCACCTGTATCGGTAACTCGGGGCCGCTGCCGGAGAAGGTGACTCAGGCGGTCAGCGAGCAGAAAATTCATGTATCTTCAGTGTTGTCTGGCAATCGCAACTTTGAAGGCCGTATTCATCCGCTAGTGGAATCCAACTGGTTGTGTTCGCCGCCACTGGTGGTGGCATTTGCGCTGGCGGGTACCACCCGCATTGATCTGTCGCAGGAAGCTATCGGCCAGGATCCTGCGGGTAATCCGGTGTACCTCAAAGATATCTGGCCATCGAATGCCGAGATTGCGGCATTGCTGGCAGATATCACTCGGCAACAGTTCCGCGAGCAATACGCCGATGTGTTCCATGGTGATGATAATTGGCGCGCGATTGATGCCGGGGCTGGCAGTACCTACCAGTTTGATGTGAATTCCACCTATATTCAGCAGCCGCCGTTTTTTGACGCCGCATATGCCGGTAATCGGGCCGATATTAACGGTGCCGCTATTCTGGCGCTGCTAGGGGATTCAGTGACCACAGATCATATCTCCCCGCGGGCGTGATCCCTAAGGACAGTCCGGCGGCGCAGTATTTGCGCAGTCACGGTGTCGCGGAGCAGGACTTTAACTCCTACGGTTCTCGCCGTGGTAATCATGAAGTGATGATGCGCGGCACTTTTGGCAATATTCGTATCCGCAACGAGATGGTGCCTGGGCACACAGGTGGGGTAACCCGCATGAGTGGTGAGCAGCAAGTGCGGTTTATCTACGATGCGGCTATGGCTTACCAACAAGCGCAAATACCCACAGTGGTAGTTGCCGGTAAAGAGTATGGCACCGGCTCTAGCCGTGACTGGGCTGCCAAAGGCACCTTGCTGTTGGGGGTAAAAGCGGTAATCGTCGAAAGTTTTGAGCGTATTCACCGCTCCAATCTGGTGGGCATGGGGGTATTGCCATTGCAGTTTAAAGACGGTGACAACCGCCAGTCGCTGCAACTCAGTGGCGATGAACATTTCGATATTCTCGGCTTGGCAGAACCGCTTAAACCCAATCAGGATATCCAGGCGGTAATTCACTATGCCGCTGGCAGCAGCAAGCAGATCAGTTTGTTGTGTCGTCTGGATACCGAGATGGAAATCGCTTATTACCATGCTGGCGGCGTGCTGACCTATGTATTGAATCGGTTGGCGCAACCGTAACAACGTGAGACATAAGAAAATGGCGCGGTGATAGCGCCATTTTTTATGCAAGAAGCTAAATGCTAGGACTCATTGCCGCAGACGGCGTTCACCTTGCAATGGCAGTCTCACCACAAATTCAGTGCCTTCGCCGACTTTGCTGTTGACACTGATTTTACCGTGCTGTTTTTGGATGATGCTGTAAGACAGTGACAGTCCTAAGCCAGTGCCGCTACCAACGGGTTTAGTGGTATAAAAGGGTTCAAATATCTTATGGAGGTTTTGCGGCTCAATACCACAGCCGTTATCCTTGATGCGGATTTCCATGCCTTGATCTTGCGGCATGGTATGGATGGAGATCCAGATATCACCATCGCCTTCAATCGCTTGCGCTGCGTTCATTAACAGGTTCATAAATACCTGATTTAACTGCATTGGTTGGCAATAAAGCAGTGGTAACCCTTCTTGATAATCCTTGTGCAGTTGTATCCGGTACTTCAACTGGTTATGGATAATTTTCAGGGTGTTTTCCATCCCATCAATCAGATCAGCATACTGCCAATCACTGTTATCCACATGGGAGAAGGATTTCAGACTGTTGACTATGGTGGCCACGCGGTTGACACCATCGAGGGATTCTTCCAGTAACTCTTTGATATCTTCACGAATAAAACCGAACTGCTGTTGTTCCATCAATTGCTGCAACTGTTGCCGTTGCTGTTCATTGAGCAGACTTTCGCTATCGTGAATTATGCTCAGTAACCGGCCAACATAGTCTTGCAGGCTTTGCAGGTTTGAGCTGATAAAACCGATAGGATTGTTAATCTCATGGGCAATGCCGGCAGCCAGTTGGCCGATGGACGCCATTTTTTCGGCCTGTACCAGCTGGCCTCTGGCGGTTTCCAGCTTGTCCAGCAATTGCTGTTGCTGTTCATGTTCAGCGGCCAGTTCCTGCGCCATCTTCTGTTTCGCCTGCGTATAACTGCTCCCCGCATCCAGCAGCAGGCATAGCGTTTTGACCTCACCATCATTGATGGACAGCGGGACTATCTCCATATGCAGTATTGCATAGACCCCAGGTACTGTCGTGTCGGTTTCAGGGATAAACTCAAATGTTTCTGGTGGATGGATGTCAGATGGAAAGGTGTCACCGGTGCGGCCAGCAACATTGTCCAGATGCTGCTGTAACAAAGGTGCCTGTGCTTGGCATAGCTGTAATAGTGAGGCGCCTAGACGGATTTCCGCCGGCAGTTGCAGTTCTTTGATGAAGCGCAGATTGATGTAAAGGATGCGGTATTTGCGGTCAACAATGCAGATCCCTAATGGCAGTTTATCCAGCAGTGACGCCAGCGAATGATTATTCATAGTTGCTCCTGCCTGTTGCCGTTGCTAACGGCTTCAGGCATTGGCTGATTTGGCTTTGTCAGCGGATTCCAGTTGCAGCCGTAGCACGGTTTTGTGCTTGGTCTGGTATTCCCGCAGTTTGTCCAGCGATTGTTGGGTCAACACATGGCCTTTGGGCAGTAACAGCATCTGATTACGATTGTACAAATTATGGCTTAATTGCATCCCAGGTTGCAGTTGATCTATGGTCACGCCTTGCACGTCATCGACGGTAGGGTTATCCAGTTGTTGCTGCCGCAGCAGTGTTTCCATGGTGCCGATAAGTTGGGGATCGTAAACCGAGCCTTGTTGCCGTTGCAGCCATGCAATGGCTTCTTCATGCGTATGTACGTTTTCACTGAGGCGCTTGAACATCAGCGCCCAGAAGTCGCGGGCAACCGCCAATATGCGTGAGCCTAAAGGAATGTTCTGCCCGCTCTGCATATCAGGTACCCCAGTTCCATTATAGTGCTCATATTGATGCAGGATGATCTCAACCATAGGTTGCAGGTGCAGCGCGGGAGCCATAATCTCTTCGGCGAGTTGTGGGTGAAACAGGTACAGCCGATGATCGGTAGATCCCAGCGTGTGAAAGGGTTTATCCAGCAAAGAAGCATTGAAACCGAGCTTGCCTACCTCACTGTACAACCCTGCATTGCTGATCAACTGTTGTTGTTCATGGCTTAAGCCCAATGCCTGTGCCAGATCGCCACAGGTTTGGCTAACACGCCGGGCATAGTCGCCACTCAGGTAAGGATTGATGGAGATGATGTTATACAACAACTGCAAAATGGCATCGTTTTCACTTTCTCTTTGCGCCAGCAAAGACTTTAACTGTTGCAGGCTTTGCCGCAGTTGCCGAGTACGTTGCTGCACCTGTTCTTCTAGCGACAGATTCAGTTGTTTCAGTTGCTTATTTTGTTGCTCAACTTGGGCGGTCAGCTGTTTGTTGGCTTGCAGTAAACGGTGGTAATCCAGCCCCTCATCTACGGCGGCTAGCAGTTCGGCATTATCCCAGGGTTTCTGGATGTAGCGGTGGATCCGGCCAATATTGACGGCGGCAATAGTTGATGCCAAATCGGCGTAGCCCGTCATTAGAATACGGTAAGCATTGGGTTGCAGCTTGGCGGCCTGTTGCAGAAATTCAGCACCGTTCATTTGCGGCATGCGCATATCACAGATAATAATTTCCACGGTATGCTGCTGCATCAGTGCCAGTGCGGTCTCACCACTTTCGGCCAACAGCAGGGTGCAGGGTTGACCCAGGAATAACCTTTGCAGTGCTTTAAGGATACAGGGTTCATCGTCAACACACAGAATGGTCGCTGGGGCATCATCAGCCAGTTCTATCATCAGCAGGCTCCTTACTCCCGGTCGCTGGTACACATGTTTGTTGCCAGTTAAATTTATGATCTAAAATGAATACTAGCAAGTTGGTCAGGCGCTGATAAAACTAAAGTGTGATATGAGCATCTGACAATATAGGCGACAGATAGTGTCGTAACCTTTATGGTAGTCGAGTGACTTACGCTGCAGGAGGGAAACCGCACATGAGTCAACTCAAAGTCGTTTTTATCGACGATGATATGCTGATGCTCAAAGCATTGCTGCGGGTGGCCAGACGGTTGCGACCCGAGTGGGATTTTATTCTGTGTGATCAGCCTAGCCGTTGGTTGGAATTCTGTAGTGCTGGCGGCCAAGAGCTGAGCGCTGATATTGTGATCAGTGACTACGTGATGCCCGGCATTAACGGCAATCAGATCCTCCAACAGGCCAGCCATAAATTGCCGGTGGCCATTCGCGTGTTACTGACGGCAGATGCCTCTTCCGAGGTGTTCCAGCAGTTAGAGTCTTATAGCCATTTTGTGTTCTCCAAACCGTTTCGTGAAGCGGATCTGGAACATCTGTTCAATTGTGCGGAACGGTTGCAGAAACTGCCGTTTACGCTGGAGGATCGACGGCGGGTAGGGCGCATCAATCAGTTGCCAATTATGCCGCAACTGATCATGCAGCTGCGGCAGGTGCTGGCCGATCCAGAATCAGATCTCAGTGATTGTGCTGAACTGGTGGTGCATGACCCGGTGGTCAGTGGCAAGCTGATCCAAAGTGCTAACTCGGCGTTGCTGGGCTATACGCGCCAGACCTCCTCATTGCAAGAAGCCATTGTGCGTCTGGGCGCCAAACTGACAGAATCGATCATCACCACTTTGCTGATAGGTGAAGATATCAAACATCGTTTGCCAGCATCGGTGCACAACCATATCAATGATCAGGCGTTTATCCATGCCAACTACTGTCGCCGTTTGGCACAGTATGCCGGTATGTCGGTGGGGCAACGGGACATGTTGTTTTCGGCGGCCTTGCTCAGTGCTATCGGTCAGCTGTTGCTGGAAACCTTGAAACTGACCGCAACCGAAGAACTGCCCGAAAGCCGCAGTGACTTTGAAGACTCCACCCTGCTGAGTGCTTATATTCTGACGTTATGGGGCTATCCACAGGCGTTTTGCCAGACGTTAATGATGCAGGATCTGCCCACCAATGAAGATTCTGAAGAAGGAAAAATGGCCTTCATGCTGTTTTTGGGAAAACGACTGATGCTGGATGGTGCCAAAGCCGCCGAGGTGCTGTTGGCGATGATTGAAAGCAAGGAGGTTGCCGAGGGATTCAGTCGCCTTTGTCAGGAGCTGGGTTACTGAAATGGCGCTGACAGGCAGAATCGTTGCGTAAAAGCGTTTGCCAATATGGTAAAGTGTCGCCTTTTCTCAGGTGAAGCGGAGTGATATTGTCAGCGCAGATTTGCCCTCTTTGTGGTGCGAGTGAGCAGCAACAGCCGATTGCCGCGCGGGTTGGCCGGCGCTATCAGTGCTGTGCCCACTGCAGGTTGATCTCGCTACTCGCTACCGATAGATTGACGCTGGTGGACGAGCGCGCTTATTACGCCACCCATGAAAATAGCATCCATGATGCGGGTTATGTGGCGTTTCTTATGCGCCTGTTGCAGCCCGTTTTGCCATGGCTGTCACCTGCCATGCACGGACTCGACTTTGGCTGTGGCCCTGGGCCCACTATGTCGCAGTTACTGGCACGTCAAGGCATTGCCTGTGATGACTATGATCCGGCGTTTTTTCCTATCGCTTTACAAACTCAGTATGATTTTATTCTGGCGAGTGAATGCTTTGAACATTTTCACCAGCCCGCCATCGAATTACAGCGCTTATGTAATCTTCTGCCTGCTGGTGGAATTCTTGGAATAATGACAGACCGTTGGCAGACGCCTGAACAGTTTTATGACTGGCACTACACCCGCGACCCTACCCATTGCAGTTTTTTCCATCTCGACACGTTTCAATGGATCTGTGAACACTTTGGCCTGACCTTGCTATTTCATGATGAACGGCGGGTGGTGATATTGCAGAAACATAGCGACTGATGCGGTGATAACAATGCTTTCCTAGATTGCAAAAGACGTGGCTCCCAATCCGTGGGAGCCCTGCCTGATCACTTTATCCCAGGAACACCAGATAAGGTGATTCTTGCCTAGTTACTGCTGGCTGAAACTGTTGCCAACCAACGGTTGTTTGTTGTCTGCCTGTGGTACGTGACATTGGGTACAGAAGTAATTCTCGCCTTTCAATGTGCCTTTAGCATCAAGCACATGAGATTTTGCCACCGGAGTGGCCTTCATTTTAGCGGCTCTATCCCAACTATGGCAACCAAGACAACTATTGTGTTTTAGGGTGATGGGGTAATTAGCGTTGTGGGGGATCAGTGGCGGCTGCTCAGCAAAATTCCGCTGGATGGCACTACCTTTTGCTGGAAATTGTGCTTCGCTGTCAGCGGCAGCGTTGCTGGTTACTGGGGCTTTGCCGCCAAGTGAGGCAACATTAACAGGTTTGGCTGCGCTGGCAGCTTGTTGGCCGCTACAACCGGCGATAACCACCAATAGTGCAGCTAAGGTGAGGTTTTTTCATTGCTCGTTCTCCGCCTTGTGGGCAAATCGTTGGAACTCTTTGTTAAATCGGTTTTTATATTGAAAGACTTCAACCGCGCAGACATCGATACAACGTCCACACAGGGTGCAATCAGCATCGTTGATCAGCAGTTGTTGGCCTTTGAGTGCCGGTTTTAGCAGCTGTCGTTCTGGGCAAACGCTGAAACAATCCATACAGTTGTTACAGGCTTGCCGTTTGACGGCGGCAATTTTCACGGGTGCTAGTTTTCCTAGCAGGCCATATAGCGCGCCGGTGGGGCAGACATGGGAACACCATAACCGTTCGGCTAGCAGCAGATCGGCCAGAAAGATGGCAACAATAATGCTGATACCAGTGACATTACCGAACAGTAAGGCGCGGTAGAGGATCGGCACTGGATTGAGCCATTCCCAGACACTCAGGCCTGTTAGCAGCGGAAGCAGCAGTACCAGTGCCAGCATAAAGTAGCGGAACTTCCCCGGTAGTTCTGGCGTGCGCGGCAGCTTGAAACGCCGCCGCAACCAGGCGGCAAAATCCGTGACCATATTGACCGGACAAACCCAACTGCAAAACACCCGTCCTCCCAGCAGACCATAGAACAGCCCAATCAACACCGCCCCCAGCAATAAGTGTGGTTGTGGCAGGTGACCGGCCAGCAATACCTGCAAGGTGGTGAGAGGATCTGCCAAGGGCACGCTATCGAGCAGCAGACTGGCAGAAAGATTACCGCGTAGCAGCCAAATCCCGGCCCACGGCCCGATGGCAAACAGCGTCAGCACTGTGAGTTGGCTGGCTCGGCGCAGCAGCAAAAACGGTGCGCTTTCCAGAATCCCAGACGGGCAATCGCCGCTGCGGCAAAACGGTTAGACGGATGGCTCATGGCTTGAATCCTCCATTCAACATCTCTAACGTCACGCTACCTGTATCCTGATACGCGTCGTGAGCGGCGGCTTTCCCTTGGCCAGTGCGGGCGGTAATACCTTGATGGCTGGCACATCCAGTACACAAGCATGTTCACATTTACCACAACCGGTACACTTGTCACTGTGCACGACTGGAATAAACATGGCGTGATGATCACTGTGATGGTTGCGGCTCATTTCGATACTGATAGCCTGATCCAGCAACGGGCAAACGCGGTAGCACACATCACAGCGCAGCCCCTTGAAATTCAGGCATTCTTGTTCGTCGATCAGGACCGCAACCCCCATTTTCGCGTCATTGATATCATGCAGCGAAGGATCTAGTGCGCCAGATGGACAGGCTTTGACACAGGGGATGTCATCACACATTTCGCAAGGGATTGCGCGCGCACTAAACCAAGGCGTGCCCATGGGCACTGGCGTAAACCAGCGCGCCAGTTGCAAGGTGTCATAGGGGCACGCTTCAACACACAGGCCGCAACGCACACAGGCTGACAGAAAATCTGCTTCAGCCAAGGCCGCGGGGGCGCAATGCCTGCGGCCCCAATTGCTGGGCGCGGGCAATGGCCACCAGACCACTGCCAACCAATCCGGCAGCACAGGCATAACGGGCGGTCGTTGCCAGAAACTGGCGGCGATTTACCCCTTTAAGCTGTGACGACTGCGTGGACATTTTCGGTCTCCTGTTATTGACGGTACTGTCATTCAAGCTTTCATGACTTTAACCGGACACTTTTTAAAGTCGGTTTCTTTGGACAGTGGATCGGTGGCATCCAGCATCAACTTATTCACCAACTGCCGTGCGTCAAAGAACGGCATAAACACCACCCCACGAGGCGGTTTATTACGGCCTTTCGTTTCAACGCGGGTTTTCAGTTGACCGCGAGGCGAGGCGACCATGACTTCATCGCCGCGTTTCAGTCCGCGGGCGCTGGCATCTTCCGGGTGCATGAAAATCTGTGCATCTGGGTAGGCGCGATATAGCTCAGGTACTCGGGCAGTCATGGTGGCGGTGTGCCAGTGTTCCAGCACGCGGCCGGTACTCATCCACAGATCGTATTCAGCGTTTGGTTCTTCTGCCGCAGGTTCATAAGGCAGGGCGAAGATCACCGCTTTGCCATCCGGCTTGCCGTAGAACTGGTAGCCACTGCCGGCTTTAACATAAGGATCTGCGCCTTCCACAAAGCGGCGCAGGGTTTCCTTGCCATTAACCACCGGCCAACGCAGACCGCGGCTGGCGTGGTAAGCATCAAAGTCGGCCAGGTCATGACCATGACCACGACCGAAACTGGCGTATTCTTCAAACAGGCCTTTTTGCACGTAAAAACCAAAGTGCTGTGATTCATCATTGAGTGATACTTTGCAGTCACTGACCGGGAATTTATTGACCACGCCGTTAGCGAACAGTACATCGAACAGGGTTTTGTCAGCATATTCTGGTTTCTTTGCCACCAGTTCGGCTGGCCACACTTCGGTCACTTTGAAACGTTTGGCAAATTCCATCAGTTGCCACAGATCGGACTGGGCACCTTGTGGCGCTTTTACCTGCTGGTGCCACATGTGCGTGCGGCGTTCGGCATTGCCGTAGGCACCTTCTTTTTCCACCCACATAGCGGTTGGCAGGATCAGATCGGCGGTCATGGCGGTCACGGTCGGATATGGATCGGACACTACGATGAAGTTTTCCGGATTGCGGAAACCGGGGTAAATCTCTTCGTTGATATTAGGGCCCGCCTGCATATTGTTGGTACACATGGTCCAGTAGCAGTTGAGTTTGCCATCTTTCAACATGCGGCTTTGCAGCACTGCGTGGTAACCCGGTTTGGCGGGGATTGTGCCTTCTGGTAATTGCCAAATTTTTTCAGCAATGGCGCGGTGTTTGTCATTGGCAACCACCATATCGGCGGGCAGGCGGTGGGCAAAGGTGCCCACTTCGCGCGCGGTGCCACAGGCAGAAGGCTGACCAGTAAGGGAGTAAGGACTGTTGCCGGGAGTGGAGATTTTGCCAGTCAGCAGATGCAGGTTGTACAGCATATTGTTTGCCCATACGCCACGCACATGCTGGTTGATGCCCATGGTCCACAGGCTGATCACCTTGATGTTAGGATCGGCATAAGCTTTTGCCAGTTGCAACAGTTTTTCTGGCTCAACGCCACTCATCTTGGCGGCATACTCTAGTGTGTAGCTGCTAACAAACTTGGCATATTCTTCAAAGCTTATTGGGCTGGATTTGCCGCTGCCTGGGTTTTTCGCTTTTTGTTCCAGCGGATGATTTGGCCGCAACCCGTAACCAATATCAGTCACACCTTTGGCAAACTTGGTGTGTTTGCTGACAAAATCTTGGTTAACCGCGCCATTCTGAATAATGTAGTTGGCGATAAAATTGAGGATGATAAGGTCAGTCTGCGGCTTAAATACAATCGGGTTATCCGCCAGATCGAAGGAACGATTTTGGAAAGTTGACAGCACATGTACTCGGCTGTTGGGATTGCTCAGTCGCCGGTCAGATAAGCGCGCCCACAGTACCGGGTGCATCTCGGCCATATTGGCGCCCCACAGCACAAAGTGGTCAGCGGCTTCCAGATCGTCATAGCACCCCATGGGTTCATCAATACCGAAAGTACGCATAAATCCCCCACCGCCGAGGCCATGCAGTGGCGGGCGTTAGGGTCGATATTATTGGTCAGAAAACCCGCTTTATGCAGTTTGACGGCCGCATAACCTTCCCAAACGGTCCACTGGCCAGAGCCGAACATACCCACACTGGTTGGGCCTTTGGTGTTGATTGCATGTTTCCACTTTTCAGCCATGACATCAAAGGCTTTATCCCAACTGATAGGGGTAAATTCGCCTTCTTTGTCGTACTTGCCATCTTTCATTCGCAGCAATGGCGTGGTCAGCCGATCTTTACCGTACATAATTTTTGATAGGAAATAGCCCTTGATGCAGTTCAACCCACGGTTGACTGGGCTTTCAGGGTCCCCTTTGGTAGCGACAACTTTGCCATCACGGGTGCCTACCAGTACTGAGCAACCGGTACCACAGAAGCGGCAGGGGGCTTTATCCCATTTGATGTCGTCACCGTGTTCCGCGGCTTCAACAATTTTCACTGGCAGTGTGGCGCCAATGGCCGAAGCCGCCGCTACAGCGGCATTGGCTTTCAGAAACTCGCGGCGACTAATGCTCATAGTGTTTCCTCGTTTTTATGATCGTTATTAATGGCTGAAGGTTTCAACCTGGTGATAGACAAGGCTGCTGGACAACACGCCCGGCAGTCGGTTAATGGTTTCCACGCGATCCAGCACGGTTTTTTGGTCATCCCCTTCAATGGTGATCACCAGCTTGCCTTCATGAGTACAGGCATGGATTTCGGTGCCAGATAATAGCGATATATCAGTGCTAACCTGGCGGACATGACCGGGTTCGGCGTGGATCACCAGGCTGGTGATGTGGTATTCCTGCGGTGTTGCTTGCTGCATATTCGACCTGCTTTGAATGTAGCGCCGTGGCTTGCCGATGTTGGTATTTGCCAGAGGGTCGGTATTTGCAAAAAGTCTAGAACTTAGCAAAGTTAGGGCGATATACCCCGCAAGAGGTAATCCAGAGGATAGGCGATCAGGATCATAGTTTTCATAGTGATCTTGTTCGCAATTTCGGTAATTACCGCTGCGTTAAAGTTGCTATGGCGCAAGCCGGGTGTTAACGCCAGCAACTGACATCAGAGCATCATCGCGGTGGTTTATTGTCGATAAGACAGGGCAACGGTTTGCGCGTCAAGGCTGCGAGATGCGCCTGTGCCTGGCTGATGAGATATTGTGGAAATTAACAACGTAAGTTTATTACTTTTTAAGCTTGGATTAAGGCGTAATGTCTGGGTTGATGCGTGAAATTTACGTATTTATATTACATATATCGTTCTAGTGTGATGCAGTTGGCGGTAATTTAGGCACAGGTTCTGTAGCATCAAGTTAATTAAAAATCATGAGAGCTAACGCTATGTCGAGTGCAACTGAGCGTGTTATCACGATTAATAAGGGCCTGGACTTGCCCATTGCTGGTGCGCCACAACAAGTGATAGAAGCCGCTAATCCTGTGACTAAGGTTGCCTTGCTGGGGCACGAATATGTGGGCTTGAAACCAACCATGTTGGTAGAAGAGGGCGCACGGGTTCGTAAAGGCCAGCCGCTATTTGAGGATAAGAGTAACCCCGGGGTGCGTTTTACTGCGCCCGCCAGTGGCATTGTCAGTGCCATTAATCGTGGTGAGCGGCGGGTGTTGCTATCGGTGGTGATAACTCTGGATGGGGATGACTATATTAACTTCGGTGCCGAAGCCGATTTAACGGCGCTCAGCCGTGACGCGGTGCAGCAAAAGTTGCTGGAAAGCGGGTTGTGGGTGGCGTTGCGCACGCGACCTTTTTCACGGGCACCAAAACCAGATAGTACGCCTGCTGCCATTTTTATCACTGCTACCGATACCAACCCGTTGGCGCCAGATCCCCGCCCCATCATTAATGCCGCTGCCGATGATTTTGTTGCTGGCTTACAGGTATTGACACATCTGACGGATGGCAAACTGTTTTTATGTCAGGACGGCGAGCCAGAACCACTGCCGGGCGCAGAGTTAGCGCAGGTCGAAAACTGGCACTTCACCGGCGTGCATCCTGCCGGGTTGGTGGGTACTCACATTCACCATCTGTTGCCCGTCAGTAGTGAACGGCAGGTTTGGCATATCGGCTATCAGGATGTGATTGCCATCGGGCAGTTGTTTACCACAGGTGAACTGGATAACAGCCGGGTGATTTCGTTGGCCGGGCCACAGGTAGCTAATCCCCGCTTGCTGCGAACCATCAGCGGTGTCTGCATCAGTGAGCTGGTGAGCGGAGAACTCTTGCAACCGGAACTCTGCCGGGTGGTGTCTGGCTCGGTATTGGGTGGTTTTACCGCGGTGGCCGAACTGGATTATCTCAGCCGTTTCCGCCCGCAGATCTCCGTGCTTAAAGAAGATCACCGTGCCAGCGTCTTGCCTTGGGTTCGACCTGGCAAATCGTTGTTTTCGGTCACTGGCGCGGTGTTGTCACGCTTCCTGCCACCCAAGCTGTTTGCCATGACTACTCATATCGGGGGGGCAAACGTGCTATGTTGGCCTTCGGACAATTGGATCGGGTGATGCCGCTGGATATCTTGCCGACACTGCTAGTGCGTGACTTGGTGGTGCGGGATACCGATGAAGCACAACTATTGGGAGCGCTGGAGTTAGATGAGGAAGACTTGGCGCTGTGCACCTTTGTTTGCCCCAGTAAATATGATTACGGTCAGGAATTACGTGCCTGCCTGACCATTATTGAGAGGGAAGGCTGATGAAAAAATCCAAGCCGGGAATTCAGGAAGCCTATTATGCCCCGGGCTCAACCATCCGCGACTTTTTCCGCTCGTTATTCATCGGTCATGGTGGCAGCACCCAGGATACTGTCCATGTGCGGGACGCCATCGATGTCAAACGTACCATGACGCTGGTGGGAATGTGTCTGTTGCCCGCTATTCTGTTTGGTATTTATAACACCGGCTTGCAAGCCAAGCTGGCGTTAATTGCCGGAGCCAGCGCCGCTAGCGGCTGGCCAGGCATCGCTGTTTACATCAATGTTTGGCCCTTTGAATGTAGCGTCTGGTTTTTTAGTACCTTCACCTATGGCTTGATTTTTTCCTACCGATTTATTTCAGTGCCTTGCTGACCACCTTGCTATGGGAAATGGTGTTTGCCAAGGTGCGAAGACAAGAACTGCATGAAGGTTTTTTCGTTACTGCCTTGCTGTTTAGCCTGTGTATGCCCGCGCACATTGCGCTGTGGTTGGTGGTGCTGGGCGTCAGTTTTGGGGTGGTGGTGGCCAAAGAGTTATTTGGCGGCATGGGCTACAACTTTCTCAATCCGGCCCTAGCGGGACTGGCATTTATCTACTTTGCCTATCCTTCTGAAGTTACGACTAGCGCGCAGTTGGTGGCGGTTGATGGTTATTCTGGCGCTACCACGCTAGCACAGGTGGCGGCCAATAAACTGCATTTCAGCGATTATGCTTGGTATCAGGCGTTTAGCGATAGCAACTGGTGGCAGGCATTTCTCGGTTTCGAAATCGGTGCCATCGGTGAGACTAGCACGCTGGCAATCTTGTTAGGTGGTGGTCTGTTGCTGCTGACCCGGCTGGCGGATTGGCGCATTGTGGCCGGGGTGATGCTGGGCATGATCGTCACTAGCTTACTGTTCAATTACTTTGGCAACAGTCGCAGTGCTTGGAGCGCCATGCCCTGGACTTGGCATCTGGTCACTGGCGGTTTTGCCTTAGGGATGATGTTTATGGCGACGGATCCGGTTACCACGGCTTACACCCGCCCCGGGAAATTGCTATTTGGCTTACTGGTAGGCGCTATGACCGTAGTGATCCGCGTTGCCAACGTCAAAATGCCGGAAGGTATTATGCTGGCAATCCTGTTTGCCAATCTGTGGGCGCCGTTGATGGACTCGCTGGTGGCGCGTTTTAACATCAGACGGAGGAGCAAGCGCAATGGCCTTTAATAAAGACAGTGTTGCCGGTACCTTCCTGTTTACCATCGTACTGTGTCTGCTGTGCTCTTTTATGATCACTGGCACCGCGGGCGTGCTGAAAGAACGCAAGCTGGCAAAGCAGCGCAATGAGCTGATGCAGAATGTACTGCTGGCCGCCGATATTCCGAGTGATAACAGCAACTTTAAAACCCTGTTCAGCACCCGGGTGACACCCATGCTGGTAACGCTGGCGGATGGACAGACGATTCCCCAAGATGATCTGCTGGACTATGACGAGCGCATGGCCGCTATCAATCCGGAGCATTCCAGCAAGATTGCCAAAGATACCGCCCGTATCAAGACCCGCGCCAATCAGATCCGCATCTTTCGGGTACATGATGCACAGGGCAAGTTACAGAGCTGGGTACTGCCGATTTATGGCAAAGGTTTGTGGTCAATTATCTACGGTTTTATTGGCTTAACGCCGGATCTCAATACCATCGAAGCTGTAGTGTTTTATGAACACGGTGAAACGCCGGGGATTGGTGATTTCATTAGCCACCAAGACTGGCGTCAGAAATGGCACGGTAAGCAGCTGTTTGATGCTGATGGCAAGGTCGCGCTGAAAATTGTTAAGGGTGGTGCGAAGCCAGGCGATCTCAATGGCATAGATGGTGTTAGCGGTGCCACCCGAACGGGTGCCGGGGTACAGAATATGATCAGTTTCTGGTTTGGTGATGAAGGGTTTGCGCCACTGCTTAACCAGTTAAAAACGATGGAGGCCGCCAAATGAGTGCAACATTAACCCCGCGGGAACTGCTGTGGCAGCCGGTGTTTGCCAATAATCCGGTGGCGATGCAGGTATTAGGCGTTTGTTCGGCGCTGGCGGTAAGCAACTCGATGCAGACGGCCTTGGTGATGACCTTGGCGGTGACCTTCGTGGTGGTCTGCTCCAACCTGTTTATTTCACTTATCCGCCACCTTATTCCCAACAGCGTGCGCATTATTGCGCAGATGACCATCATCGCCTCGCTGGTGATTGTAGTGGATATGGTGCTGCAAGATTTAGCCCCTGAGCTGTCAAAACAGCTGTCGGTGTTTGTCGGGCTGATCATTACCAACTGTATTGTGATGGGGCGCGCCGAAGCCTTCGCCATGAAGGAACCGCCGCACCTAGCGGTGCTGGATGCACTCGGCAACTCGGCCGGTTACGGTTTTATTTTGTTGTCGGTGGCCTTTGTCCGCGAACTCTTGAGTGCGGGCACATTGTTTGGCAAACAACTGCTGCAAACCGTGGCTGATGGTGGCTGGTACTTGCCAAACGAGATGTTTAAGTTGCCTCCGAGTGCATTTTTTCTGATCGGCGTGATCATCTGGTTGATCAACATCGCCCGCAATCGGCAGCGTTAAGGAGGCGTTATGGAACACTATCTCAATCTGTTTATTCAGGCGACCTTCATCGACAACATGGCGCTGTCGTTTTTCCTCGGCATGTGTACCTTTCTGGCGGTATCGAAAAAGGTGTCGACCGCTTTTGGCCTTGGCATCGCAGTGATTGTGGTGATGGTGTTAGCGGTGCCGCTGAACCAACTGATCTACAGCTATGTACTAAAACCGGGCGCGTTAGCCTGGGCCGGATTACCCAATCTGGACTTGAGCTATCTGCAACTGATCACCTTTATCGGCGTGATAGCGGCGTTGGTGCAGATCCTCGAAATGGTGCTGGATCGCTATGTGCCGGTACTGTATCAGACCTTGGGGATTTTTCTGCCACTGCTGACGGTGAACTGCGCTATTTTTGCCGGGGTGATTTTTATGGCTAACCGCGATTACGACTTTGGCGAATCCATTGTGTTTGGTGTTGGGGCCGGTAGTGGTTGGGCGCTGGCGATTGTACTGCTGGCAGGCATCCGCGAACGATTGAAATTCAATGCTATCCCTAAGAATCTGCAAGGCATTGGCATCACATTTATCACTACTGGCTTGATGGCATTAGGCTTTATGGCCTTTGCTGGCATCACGCTGTAACCGCAAAGGAGCATACAGATGGAAATGTTAATTGGCATCGGCATGTTTACCTTGGTGGTGTGTTTGCTGGTGGCGTTGATCCTATTTGCCAAAAGCCGTTTGGTACAAAGCGGCGATGTGCAGTTGACCATTAATGATGATGCCAGCAAAAGCGTTACCGTGGCGGCGGGCGGTAAGCTGTTAGCGGCGCTGGCATCCAAGGAGATTTTTGTGCCGTCAGCCTGTGGTGGCGGTGGTACTTGCGGCCAGTGCCGGGTGATTATCAAGTCTGGTGGCGGCGATATTTTGCCAACAGAGATGGAGCATATCAGCAAAAAAGACGCCAAACTGGGCTGTCGCCTTGCTTGTCAGGTGGCCGTGAAAAACGATATGGAACTGGAGCTGGAAGAAGAGATCTTCGGTGTCCGTAAATGGCAATGCCAGGTGCTGTCTAACCGTAATACAGCCACCTATATCAAAGAGTTGTTGCTGAAATTACCGGAAGGTGAAGAGGTGAACTTCAAAGCCGGTGGTTATATTCAGATTGAAGCGCCTGTCCACGAAATACATTACCGCGATTTTGATATTGATGAAAAATACCGTGATGAGTGGCTGAAGCATGGATTGTTTGAACTGGTATCTAAGGTCGATGCTCCGGTGATGCGCGCCTACTCGATGGCGAATTACCCAGCAGAAAAAGGTCGCATCATGCTCAATGTTCGCATTGCGACACCGCCTAAGCCTGAAATTCCTCCAGGGCAGATGTCGTCTTACATCTTTAATCTGAAGCCGGGGGATAGCGTGACTATCTCGGGGCCATTCGGTGAATTTTTCGTCAAAGACACTCAGGCGGAAATGGTCTTTATTGGCGGTGGTGCAGGCATGGCTCCCATGCGTTCGCATATCTTTGACCAACTGAAATCGCGGCAAACTCAACGCAAGATGACCTTCTGGTACGGCGCGCGCTCGCTGCGCGAAGTGTTTTATCAGGAAGATTTTGATGAACTGGCGAGTACCCATCCTAACTTTGAATGGCATATCGCCTTGTCGGAACCCTTGCCGGAAGATAACTGGCAGGGCTATACCGGCTTTATCCATAACGTGGTGTATGAACATTTCCTCAAACAGCACAAAGCGCCAGAAGATTGCGAATATTACATGTGTGGCCCGCCCATTATGAATAGCTCGGTGATCTCCATGCTGGAAGGTCTAGGGGTGGAGCGTGACAACATCTTACTGGACGATTTTGGCGGCTAAGCGCTGCCATCCCAGTCGTTACGGCGGCGGTTAACCGTAACTACTGGGCTTGTGTTTTAAGTGATTTCCCGGAAAATAGTGGCATGGGCAACGCCTTAGAAGGCTGATAGATGTTTCAGACAAAAGGAATTGTGGATGAAACCGTTTAACGATCTTACTTATATCGCTATCGCCTTGTTACTCATAGTGGTATTAATCAAGGTGAAAAACGGCGATAGGGTTCCTTGGTTCCATCACAGCGAACCGCCCGCCATTGAATCGGCTAACACTCAGAAGATGAATGAGCCGCCACTCACACCTGTGACAGATGCGGCCGAGCGTGCTCGAGAGATCAATCCTTGGCGCTTCAACTTTGCCAAACTGGTTCATCGTGGGCAGCGAGTTGATAGCCGCCTGATGCAGCGGGTGCTGCTATCGTCAGGTTACAGCGAACTGGTCATGCATCTGGCTGATACACATAAATCCGTTACTGCTGGAGCTTTTGAAGCACAACTTCATGAGTTTGTGCAGCAACGGCCTCAGAGCCTTTATCTCAGCGATTATCAATTGGCATGCAATGACGATCTGTGTATGGGATATTTTGAATCCCACAATAAAGAGCAATTACAGCAGTTTATGGATGATTTTGGCCGTGGCCCTGAGGTCTCTGCACCCGAACAGGGATTCTGGTTCCGCATACCGGCTGACAATAGTGAACGTGGTCTGTTTGGTTACCGGATTGCATTTAATGCGAGTGGACAGCCAAGCCCAACTGCGCGTTAGTGTTTAATGCAGTGTTGTTCAGTCGCAACAATTTCCTTCTGGCCAACCGTGATGGCTCCCACCATTTGCAGTGATTGTCACAAAAGCATCAAGCCCCGGTAACAAGCGCGTCAAACCCAGTGACTAATCTGTGCCCGTTGAATTTCAGTCAGGTACAGGACCTAGCCATGACCTCAGCCGCAACTTCAACCAACCGCTATTGCCGGGCTATCTGGCTGTCGGATCTTCATCTTGGTGAAAAACACTGCCGCGCCGATTATCTATTGACCTTCCTCAAACAGCATCAAAGTGACTTTTTGTTTTTAGTCGGAGATGTTGTGGATATGCAGGCGCTTAACCGTCGTTGGTACTGGCCAGCAGCCCATCAACAGGTGTTTCAATTGCTGGTGGATAAGGCCCGCAGCGGTACACGAGTGATTTATGTACCAGGCAATCACGATGCCACGATGCGGCGATTTGATGGCGGCTTGGTAGACAAAATAGAAGTCCACCGTGAATACATTTACGACAGTCCCTCTCACGGTAAATTACTGCTGATCCACGGTGATGAATTTGATCGCCAACTGTGTGCCAGCCGTTTTGATGCTTGGTTAGGTGATAATGCTTACGACTTGGTGCTATTGCTGAATCGCGTGTGGAATGCTGGACGTCGATTATTTGGACTGCCTTACCAGTCGGTAGCGCGTACCTTAAAGTTGTGCTCTAGCAAAGCGGAGTCAGCCATGCAGCGTTTTCGTACTGCGGCACTGCAACGGGCCGCTCAGGCGCAGGTGGCCGGAGTGGTATGTGGTCATATTCATCATCCAGAACTGCAATACCTGCAAGGGCAACTGTATATCAATACTGGCGATTGGGTTGAGAATTGCACGGCGGTACTGGAACATCGTGATGGACGGTTGGAGCTGTGCCATTACAGTGAAGTAGAAAAAGCCTTGTCACGCTTAGTGCCGCAGCAAACAGTGCCGCAGCAAACCGTCGCCTGAGGCGGGTTGGCAACAGGGGCTATGCTGATGAGTGCCTGCCAACCGCTTTGATTTGGCGGCTTTGCGGATAATGCTGCTGATGGGAAAGATAGCAATATCCACAGCCTGGTTGTTTCCTAAAGCTATGAGCCGGAAAGCGATAAGCGTAAACGGCGGCAATCAGCATGGGTAGAGATGAGCACTGCCGTAAACTGCCGACAATGGCTGCCCAAACCCTAGCAAACGCATCAATTTAGGGTAAACAATCAAACCCATCTAAACATCCTAAGCACCGGGCTGTTCCGTGGGGTGGCATGCGTGTGGCAGCAAAATTCGTGCTAAGGCTGCCTGGCTAAGCTCAAGTAACATCGCTTCTGGGATGCCGGCCCGCGCACGTAAAGACAGCGTATGCTGCAATCCGACCAACAATTGCGCTGTAACTGGATCGGTTTTATCACCGCCACCCTCTTGTGCAAGCCGAGCCAAAAACATGGATTCGAGTTTATTCTGGTTTTCCAGAAAAACATCTTTAAATGCTGGTTCGTTTCGGACAATACAAGGTAAGGATGTACTGAAAAAACATCCCTGACCCTCATCTTGACAGTAAATCTCGAGCAACTTGGCGAAGTAGTTTCGCAATGAGGTCTGCAACCCATTACCGTCAAAGAGACTTTGCTCTAGCTGTGCGCCCATGCGCTGTTCATAGAATGCCAAAGTCTGTTGATACAATTCTGATTTACTACCAAAAGTATTGTTCAGACTGGAGCGCTTAATCCCCATGACATTGGCGAGTTCATCCAGCGATGTACCGCTATAACCCTGTTCTTGAAAAAGGCGCGTAGCCGCTTGCAAAGCTTGTTCTTTATCGAACGCTCTTGGCCTACCTCGGGTGGATTTTGTTTTTGTACGATCTTGCATAAAATTACGCTGTAGTATATTTTGTACTGGCATGTACAAAATATACTTTAGTAGGAAACTCATGTCATTAACAAATACGAAATCACCACCATCCAAGCTGTGTTTATTGCATCATATGGTCAAAGGGGAAATCTATGATGGTTTAGCAAGGGTTAAGCGTCGGCTGGATGGAAAAACGTTACAGTACGTCGCAAAGAAGAATTATGCGGTTCCAGATACGCCTGCATGTATGAAGGCCATCGAGTTAGTACGGGACTGTAGTCCAGAGTTCCTTCTGAACCATGGTTTTCGCAGCTACGCCTTTGGTGTCGCCATGTCACATAAGGTGAAGAAAAACTATGACAAGGAAGTCTTATTCCTCGGTTCGATAATGCATGACCTTGGATTGACCAAAGAACATGATCATGGCGGCACGTTTGAATGTGACGGTGCCAAAAGCGCCTATAACTTTGCCATCAGTCAAGGTATCGAGATCCCCAAAGCCGAACTCATTCACGAGATGGTCGCCTTACATGACTCTATCGGCGTTGCTCAAGCTCACGAACCCGAAGTGGCGCTAATCCACTATGGCGCGGGGCTAGATGTGGCGGCTTTGTGGCACAAAGATATACATCCAAAGACACTCACTGAAATTGTCACAACTTACCCGCGACTAGATTTCGCTGAAGCGTTTATTTTATTGTTAAAAGATCAACTGAAGCGTAAGCCAGAGAGTTATATGAAAACGCTTATTGAGTTAGGGTTTTACGAGAAAATGCTGGCAGTTAATTTCTAACTATCTTTACGGGAAGCGGTTATAACCAGTCGCTCCAAGCCTGACACCTCTAGTGAGTGTGTTGATGGTATGCGCATACAAACAAGCGGTAGCAGCCGTTATTATCGGTTTCTGTGACATCAAAAGCAGTGCTTATTTAGTTGCTACAGTGTACGGTGTTATTCTTTCTTAAACTATCTATGTGTTATTGAAAGAGGAAATTATGGAGATCGGTTTAGTCAGCATTTTTGCAGCGGTTGCTATCGCTCATTTTTTAGCCTTACTCAGCCCCGGGCCGGATTTTATACTCGTTGTAAAAAGTGCACTTAAAGGTAATCGTAAAAATGCAATCGGTGTTGCATTGGGCATTGCAACCGCAAATGCGGTTTACATCGGTTTATGCTTGATTGGTGTTGGCGCTATTCTGGCATCGTCAGTTTCGTTAATGATTGCGCTTAAAGTGATTGGCGGTTTATTCCTCATCTACCTAGCCTTTCACGCGGTAAAAGCACCTAAAAATGCCTACCAAAACTTAATCGTAGACTCAGAAAATGTGCCTATACTTTCATCGTTCTCTTTTCTAAAAGAGTTTGTGACAGGATTTTTATCTGGCATTTTAAACCCCAAAAATCTGCTGTTTTATCTTAGCTTATTCACAGTTGCGCTGACGCCAGAAATCAATTTTCAATTTAAACTGATACTGGGTGTATGGATGACATTAGTAGTCTTTTTATGGGACGTTACTATTATTTATTTGTTATCTAGAGATAGTGTGCGTAAAAAATTCACCAAAGTTGCTTTTTACATCGATAAAATAACTGGGGTGATTTTAGGTGCTATTGGTTTTAGCGTTGTGAAATCTGCATTGGCCAGGCAATAACCGATAACAAGCGGTAGTATGTAAAATAGCAACTATATATTTAATATAATGTTGATATTTTATGAAAATTTACAATGTGACGGTGAGTTCTACATGAGTTAGCTCTATTGCGAGTGGAAACCTCGCTAGATTTCAGTGAAACATTTCTGTATTGGTGAGTAACTGAGCCCATTACCCAATACAGATTTTTTACCTACTGATAGATGTTAATTGGAAGGAATAAATGTTTAAAATAGATCATCTTATGATTGAAGTTGATGACCCCTTAGAAACTGCTAATAATGTCGTAGCTCGGCTAGCTTTACCCTTGGCTTGGCCTTTGGTTGAAAAAGATGAATACACTAGTATAGGTGTTAATTTTGGCGATATTAATATAGAATTCATAAAGTTTAAACTTAGATTTGGCATTAAAAATACAAAATTTAAGGGGTTTAGTGGTATTGCCTATAAAACCATGGACTCTTTAGAAGAGATCATAAAAAGGTTGAATGTGGCGAAAATAAATCACCGTGTTGGTGAAGCATGTGAGGCTCACACAACTTTGCCAATAGCAGAAAATGATGTATTTCCTACAATTTTCATTGTTAAATATCATTTTGATACTAGCGGTTGGGTTGAACGTCTTAAAAATGAATTCGCTGAGTATGCTGGTGGTAATTACCACATCGGGAATTTTAAAAGTATGGTAATTGCAACTGAGGTTTCAGAAAGTTTAAAGAAAGAATTTAACATTAATAGTGGCGCTAAAAATAAAGTATTCTTTTCGTCAGCGAATGGTGAAAATATAGTGATTTCTGATTTAATAGAAAATTTAGAAATAGTTATCTCATAATATTTCATGCTGTTAAAAGTCGCAAATGATATTTAATGAGTAGATTTGAAAAAATTGGAATCTTCCTTACTTATTTGAGTTTTATGGCAGAAAGTCAAATATGCTATTAAAGGGAAGGGCGACCCCTTGGTTTTAGTACATGGTACTCTTTGGGATAGCATGTGAGCAGGCTTATATGTTCAAAGTAAAATCACAGAGGCTAAACTGATACTAAGATTCCTAATACCGATCATCTCGTGATTGAAGAGGAACCGGCAGCTCAGGTGAAAGAGATTCTGTCTTTTATTGAAGTTTAAGCATAATTGAACTGCTCACTTTTAATGCTTTTCCAAAAACAGTTATAGCTACACAGTAAGGTATATTCTTACAAGAATAAATTGCGAATCTTGAGTATTATGACACAGTAACTTAAAGAAGACTGAATTAAAGTATAATAGTGAGTATATGAAAAATAAGTGATGTATTTGTATGAATAATGAACATTTCAATGGAAAGTATGAAGTAGAGTTGAAGTTTAGATTAAAATCAAAAGCAAGATTCATGGAATACCTTCAACGCATAACTTATGAGATTATGCTTGAAGAAAATACAGAGTCAGATTGGTATTTTGATACAGAGAATAATGCGTTATCAGCTCAAAATAAAAGTTTATGCATTCGCACAATGGAACCCTCTGGGATTAAGTTGTGGATAGTAAAGGGGCCAGAGCATGATAGATGTGAAGCAACAAATATCACTGATGCAGCAAAGGCTGAAAGCATGTTGGAAACGCTTGGCTATCATAAAGTTCTCCAAGTAAAAAAGATTCGGAGTATTTACTTTATAGATAAATACCATCTCACTGTTGATACGTTAGTCGGAATTGGTCATTTTGCTGAGTTTGCAATAATGACAGATGATAAAAGCAAGTTATCCCTATATAGAAAAGAGTTGGAAGAGTTATCAGCTAAATTTGGCTTATCAACATCTGACGTAGAAGATTGTTCCTATAAGAAAATATGTGAAAGGCATTATATCAATGGGTAGCGCTTAGTGAGTGATTTTTATATGTAAAAGAGTAGAGAATGCTTAATTAAGCATTCTCTTTTAAAGACCAGGTTAACTAATATCGATCACCAATTACATGTGTCTGTTCTGGTAGTGTCTTTAGTTAATGAGGAAGAGGTAAACCAGTCTTTAGTAAAACTATCGGCAGGTAATAATTTGTCCCCATTATCTGTCACAATGAAATGAAATTTCCCGTTGGATGATAATTCTACAATCTGCTGACCATCTTTAGTTTCAATAGTATATTGGCGGTGGGCCATGCCCGCATATGCTTTACCTGCATCACAAAAGATAACTTCATCCATGCCACTATTTTTATCATTATTGATGTAAACACCTTGTAACCAATCCGATGCAACTGCCGAGTATGAACATAACAAACTAACTACAAGTAAAACTTTATTGCTTATTTTCATGGATGTATATCCCTTTAATATCTGTGAATTTAAGTCTTGCGAATTATATAATAATTTAAATATACCGTCTATGTGCTTTCAGGTGATTATTTTATATAAAGTGAGATAGCAGATCTATTGGATAGTGATCTATTTAATACACTGTTGTAGCTGATTATTTAATGGCATCTTATTGGTAGCACAGTGATAGCTAAAGTAGATGAATATCGGATAATCACTGAGGTGATAACTTGTCAAATACATCTGAGACAGAAATGATGGGATGCTAAAATTCACGGCAGTCTTCGTTGAAATTTTCACCGAGCATATGATTACTGGATGTAACAGGGTAACTATGATGGCTCATCCATAGTATGGTTCACAGTGATTATCGTTGTTGAAAGGTGTACTGCTGGGAAATGCTGTACAATAACTGCTGTAACTAATAGCCCCTTACTCAGTATTCAGCAGGTTTGATTTTGACAACTATTGCCACCAATTTTGACGCTCTGCCACTTAATGATTCACTCATTGCCACGATGGCCGACTTGGGGTTTGTACAAATGACTCCTATTCAGGCGCGCAGTTTGCCCGCCATTTTACAAGGCCGGGATGTGCTGGCGCAGGCAAAAACTGGCTCTGGTAAAACCTGTGCCTTTGGCTTGGGGATTTTACAGCAGCTACAGGTGAGCCGTTTCCGGGTACAATCGCTAGTGTTGTGTCCTACCCGCGAACTGGCGGATCAAGTGGCGAGTGAACTGCGTAAATTTGCGCGTGGTATTCATAACATCAAAATTCTGACCTTGTGTGGTGGTACACCGGTTGGCCCGCAAATTGGCTCCTTGGAACACGGTGCCCATATTATTGTCGGCACCCCAGGACGGGTGCTGGAACATCTGCAACAGGGGCGCTTAAATCTCGATGAAGTAAAACAGTGGGTGCTGGATGAAGCTGATCGCATGCTGGAAATGGGCTTTACTGAGGCCTTAGACCAGATCCGCAGTTACTTGCCAAAACAGCGGCAAAATCTGTTGTTTAGCGCCACTTTCCCAGACGCTATTCTGGCGTTAGCGAAACAAACGTTGCAGCAGCCAGTGGAAGTTAAGGTAGATGACGTTGATGACCATAGCCATATCCTGCAACGTTTTTACCGCATTACTAATGCCGAAAGCCGCCGCCAAGCGGTATATCTATTACTGTTGCAACAGCGGCCACAAAGCGCGGTGGTGTTCTGTAATACCAAACAGGAAACGCAGGATGTGGCCGATCTGCTGCGTGATAAAGGCTTTGATGCAGTAGCGCTACATGGTGACTTGGATCAGCGTCAACGCGATCAGGCGCTGGTGGCCTTTGCGCTGAAAAGTGCAGTGGTGATGGTGGCAACCGATGTGGCGGCGCGGGGGCTGGATATCGATGCATTGGATCTGGTGATCAACTATCAACTGGCGTTTGAAGCGGAAGCTCATGTTCACCGTATTGGTCGCACCGGCCGTGCCGGAGCCAAGGGGATGGCGCTGAGCTTGGTGGCTGCCAACGATGATATGCGTCTGGCACTATTAGAAGACAGATACGGTCAACTGACTTTTGCCGAATTACCCGAGGTTAGCGACCGCACGCCATTGACAGCCAACATGAGTTGCATTCGTATCGAAGGCGGCAAAAAACATAAGCTGCGACCCGGTGACATTCTTGGCGCGCTAACCGCTGGCAACGATATCAGTGGCAGTGATGTGGGTAAAATTCAGGTGCATGATATCTGGTCCTATGTGGCTGTAACACGCCAATTGGGCAAAGCAGCAGCGGCAAAATTGTCCAAAGGTAAGCTTAAGGGCAAGTCTTTTCGCGCTTGGGTGCTGTGAGATTACCGTGGCGCGTGAGCTATCCCCGAGGCGTTTTGTCTTGAGCTAGCGGTTTTTGGGCATGATGCTAGGCAGTGTTCACGCCATGTAACATTTTTGTTTTTTGCTGTTGCTAAATTATCGCGCTACTGTAGGCGTATGCTTGATTCCCTACACTTAATCTAATAAAAACAATGAGGTTATTAATGAGATTGCATCCCCTGATGCTGGCACTTGCTGCAAGCACAGTATTTCCCGTGGCTTTTGCTGCTGATAAGGTCACGCCGATGACACCCGATGGTGTTGCCAGTTATGAGAAAATCCGTCCGCAAGCCGATTTTATCAAGCGGGTAGAGATGGTACCGATGCGTGATGGCACTAAGCTCTATACCGTTATCTTGATGAAAAAAGGCACCAAGAACGCGCCTATTTTACTGAGCCGTACGCCGTATGATGCCAAAGGCGCTTTTGAGCGCAGCGGTAGCCAGTCTATGCATGAAGTAGTGGATGTCATGGATGTAGAGTTTGTGGAAGATAACTACATTCGGGTGTATCAGGATATTCGTGGTCTGCACAATTCTGAGGGTGATTATGTGACTAACCGCCCTTTGGTTGGCCCGCTGAATAATACCGGCATTGATGAATCTACCGATGCTTATGACACCATCGACTGGCTGGTAAAACATGTGCCTGAAGCTAATGGCAATGTTGGCATTGTCGGCTCGTCTTATTTGGGATTTACTGCGTTGATGGCGGAAATCAACCCACATCCAGCGCTGAAGGCTGCGGTTCCTCAGAGCCCGATGGTGGATGGCTGGATCGGCGATGACTGGTTCCACAACGGGGCTTTTCGTAACGTTAATATTGGCTACTCAGTCGAGCAGGGCACTGCCAAAGCGGAAAGTAGCGGCATTGCGGTAGGCGCAGGTGATGATTACAGCCGTTTCCTGGAAGCTGGCTCTACCGGTGACTATCTGAAAAAGTGGGGCTTTGAACACTATCCGTTTATTCAAAAAATGGTGCAGAACCCGGCTTATAGTGATTTTTGGTCGTTGCAGGCCGTTGACAAAATCATGGCGCAGCAGCCTTTAAAAGTGCCGACTATGCTGGTTGTTGGACAGTGGGATCAAGAAGATTCATACGGCGCCCCAGCGGTATATAAGGTGATGGAACCTAAAGATAAACACAACGATAAGGTGTCTCTGGTGATTGGCCCGTGGCGCCACTCTGGCGTGAATCATTATGGTTATAATCTTGGCGCTTTGACCTTCACTGGCGATACCGCCCGCGAGTTCCGGGTGAAATACATGAAGCCATTTTTTGATCACTATCTGAAAGGCGCGCCAGATCCAAAAACGCCACCAGTGCTGACCTATGCCACAGGTGAAAACCATTGGAACGTATCACCGAAATGGCCGATGGGAACCCCCAAAAAGCTTTATATGACCGCCAATATGGGCTTGTCATTTAGCGCATCTGCCGATACCAAGGCACACGATGATTATGTTTCTGACCCGGCCAAACCTGTGCCGTTTATTCCTCGGCCGATCAATATGGAAGACCCATTCCAATGGAAGCCTTGGTTGGTGCAGGATCAGCGTTTTGCCTCCAGCCGTCCGGATGTGCTGGTGTATAGCAGTGATGTGCTAGACAAGCCAGTGCATATCATGGGCGCACCTATGGTGAACCTATTTGCCGCTACCTCTGGCACCGATGCTGACTGGGTAGTGAAGCTGGTGGATGTGTATCCCAACAGCACGACTGAAGGTGCAGCACAAGGCGCGGTTGGCCCAGAAATGACCGGCTTTGAATTACCAATAGGCATTGAGATTTTCCGCGGTCGTTATGTGCATGGTTTTGACAAACCGGCGGCGCTGACGCCAGGCAAGGTGGAACACTACCGTTTTGGCTTGCCGAATGTGGATCATGTATTCCTGCCAGGGCATAAGATTATGGTGCAGGTGCAGTCAACCCTGTTCCCGCTGTATGACCGTAACCCGCAGACGTTTGTCGATAATATCTTCTATGCCAAGCCAGCGGATTATCAAAAGGCGACCATGAGTGTATTCCACTCTTCTAATCTTGAGTTGCCAATAGCTAACTAGTTGATAGTAAATTAAAAAGCCGCTGAATTTCAGCGGCTTTTGTGTTATCGCTTGGCTATTTTGCCGTTGCCGGATGTGGCTTCGGATATGTTTTGTTGATATCCAGTGCCGCAGCGTAAGGGCTATTCCACAGTTGCCGTTGCAACTCGCCCAAGCGTTTCGCCATCGCTGGATTTTGAATGACTAATTCCAGATTCCGAGACGTATTCATGTAACCGCCTTCCCAGTTGCTGGTACCAATCCAGGCTATCTTGCCGTCAATTTCCATCGTTTTACTGTGCAAGGTGCGGGCAAACGGAATAAAGCCTTGCTTGGCTTCTGGTATGGTCACCACTTTCACGTCAATGTTAGGCAGCACTTGCAGGCTCTTTAGGTAATCAATATAAGGTTTGCCAGTATTCCAGGCGGAGATCATCAGGTGAATTTTCACCCCACGTTGGGCGGCGGCGCGTAGCGCATCATCGATGACCGCATAGTAGGGCGCGGGTTTTTTAACACTGTAAGACAGCGGTGCATAGGTCATTACAGTGATATAGACTTCCTGCTGCGCTTTCGCCAAAAGTTTTGGTAACTCAGTTTCAGAATCGCCGACTCCTGCTGGATTGTAGGCATTGGGGCTAGATACCAAATAGGCACTTTGGGATTCATCGGCCGCTACCACTTGCTGATTCAACACAGGTACTGGCTTACCTTCGGCCAGCAGTTGCTGCGCTTGCCAATCCACATTAAAAATGGCTTGTACCTGAGCTGCGACTTTGCTGTCGCTGATCAGCAGTCCAGTTTCATGGATGTGTTTCAGCGCGCGCCAGTCGAAGTTCTGGCTGCCAACAAAAGCACTCTTGCCATCAACCACAATATATTTTGCATGGATAATGCCGCCGCCGATTTTGCCAAAATCAATCAGTTGAAAGTTCAGATTGGGGATGCTTTTGATGGCAGTTAAGGTCGCTTCATTGGACATTCGCAGACCATGTTGATCCATCAGAAAACGAATTTTTACTCCGCGTTCACCCGCTTTGCGCAAATGCTCAAGGACAGGCTCTAACGGTTCACCGGCTTCACCCGTCACATAAAACTGGGCAATATCAATAGTCGTTTTGGCCGCATCGAACTGTTGGCACCAGATAGTCACGGGATCTGCCAGATCGGGATTATTCAGTGAGGTCTCCACTGGCGCAGTTTGCACTAGCTCAAATCCGGGAATGGAAAAGGCGGCATGGGCATTAAGGCTGAGCCCGAGCATACACAGACATAAAAAACGAAAACGCATTACGACTCCAATCGGGTATAAGTTCGTGGGCCATTATAATGGCTTGCATGACGATATTACTGCCACCTTTGTGACAGAGTGTTTCTATGGTGGGGAGTTTCGAACCATCACTATGATAAAAGCTCTTTGTGAAACAAGCTGTTAAATTGTCCAGTCGGCGTGTTTGCGTTGTTGTTTTGCTTGATACATGGCTTCGTCAGCAGCTGTAAGTAGCTGCTTAACCGTGATTTTTTGCCCAAGATAAATGGCTTTGCCAATACTGAGCGAGGGGAAAATCTGGTCGTTTTGCCATTGCATGGCTGTGGCTTCTACCCGATTGCGTAATTTCTGCACGATATGCGTTGCTAGCGTGTCATCAGTAATGCCGTTCAGGATCACTAAAAACTCGTCACCACCAATGCGGGCGACCGTGTCTGTGGCTCGGATATTATCGGAAAGTTTATCAGCAACATGGCGCAATAACTCATCACCGGCTTCATGTCCGAGTTCGTCATTGACTCGTTTGAAATCATTAAGATCGATATTAAGCAGGGTAAAACCAGCATCATTGTCTCGTTTGTTGATGGCTCGTTTTAACTGTTCCATAACAAAACGGCGATTGGGCAGTTTGGTGAGTTCATCCTGTAATGATGCAGTGTGGGCATATTGATAGTTTCGATAGAGCAGCACCACCGAAAGATATGCCAAGATAGCGGTAATCGTGCCCAGAGCATTAAGTATGCGGCGGTGGAGCGTTAGATCGCCAATGCTGTTCAGATCTATTTTGGCCGCCATCAACCACTTGCCGTTAGGTAGATTAATCGGATACAGCGCATCCGCCTGTTGGAATATTTCGCTAGTGCCATAAAATACTTTATCTAATGTGTCAGGGGTGAGTGACTGTTTTTTTATAGCAATATCAGCGCCTTGAAAATCACTGATACCGGATTTTTGCAACAGCAGATGATAATCTATCACCACGCTGACGGTACCCCAGTAATCCTTGTTAAGCGGATAATCAGAGAAAATTGGGTAACGTGCAATAAGAGCAATACCGCCTTGTACTAGCTCTAGCGGCCCGGCAATATAAACGCCCTGCAACTCTTCGGCTAGCTGTACGGTTTTGAGTTGTTCTGGATGGGTACGAAAGTCAAAACCAATGGCACTTTCGTTACCTTTGATTGGGTAAATGTGGGTAATAACATTATTAGGAGCTAAGCCAACGTTACGCACATATAACGCCTTTTTCAGCAGTTTTTCTGCAATCATTGACCAGTTCTTGGTAGCAAAAGTATGATCGAGAGTCA
Source organism: Shewanella dokdonensis (assembly GCF_018394335.1). NCBI lineage: Bacteria > Pseudomonadati > Pseudomonadota > Gammaproteobacteria > Alteromonadales > Shewanellaceae > Shewanella > Shewanella dokdonensis. Next base: position 2,844,575 of record NZ_CP074572.1, read on the forward strand.
CAACTGTTGCGAGGCTGTCGGCCAGATAGGTATCTTTATAGATAATCGTTTCAATGTTGGAGCGTACCAGTGCGAGATGGTTTCTCACTTCCTCTTTTTTAAAGCCAATTTCCTTATCAATAAATAGCTGGGTCATGGTGCGGACAATAACTATTGATGTCAGCGCAAATATGAGGCTGAAGAGCAAAAAGAACAGCTTCTCTTTACGACTGAGTCTCGATGACATAGCGTACCTGTTAACAGCATTTAATTGAACAGTATTCGCTCAGGCTGACATGATCTCCCAGAAGCCATCTGAGTGATTAACCTATTGAAACATAATATAGTATATGGGAAATCACCAGTAGCTGCTGCAAAATTATTTTAATCTGTTTAACTGCAGATGTTATTTCATCACGTAGAAATAATTCTGCCACTCAGTAATGTGGTGCGCAGGGACTGTAACAGACAATAATGTTTGCTTGATAAAGTTTAGACGACTGTGTGATTGGCAATGTTCGCTGCGGCACTTTAATTTCCGAAAAATCAGTCAGTGAAAAGGCATTTCATCATGGTGAGTGCCAATGTTTGCCTAATCTAATCCTGTCAAAGGCAATGATTGGCAATGTTATTGTCACGAGAACCAGCTAGTTAGTTCTTGGCATTCTAGCGATAACAATTTTCTATTTTATTGTTGCACCTGTTTAGGCATGTGTAGTCTTTGATGGTATATATGATTAGGAAATCGTTAACTAACAGATTTTAACTCTATAACCAGCTACTATATCGCGAACGCTTATTGTCGCCGAGTGTGGTGGCGTAGACACAGAGAAATTGATATTGATGGAAGTGACAGCTTTTTTGGTTAATTCTTTTACTGTAAATGGTACTGGAGGAAATCCTGCTGGCGTAGTGTTGCACGCAGATAATCTGTCTGATGAGGACAAATTAGCAATCGCTCAAGCGGTGGGATACTCTGAAACTGCATTTGTGTCTCAAGATGATGAAGTCGACTTTGCCTTGTCTTTTTTTACTATCACGGGGGAAGTGGATTTCTGTGGTCACGCAACATTAGCAGCATTTTCCATAATGTATCAGCAGGGAATTGTTACTGAAGGGCAATATGTTCAAAGGACGAAAGCTGGTGTACTTGCCGTAACTGTAGGGGCTAACGGTCAAGTTGTTATGGAGCAGCGGTTACCTGAACACTGTGGAAGGTTTAATTACCAAGAGATAGCAGCATTAATTGGAATTGAGCCGACCATTCTGGCACTGACTCAGTTACCTATTGAGGCTATTTCAACAGGCTTGCCTGATCTCATAGTTCCCGTGCCATATGGGTATCTAGATAAACTCAACGTTAATGAATATTTGCTCAGTGACTTCTGTAAAAAACATGCGGTTGTGGGTCTTCATGCATTTGAGTTGTGTGAGGGCAACCATGAACTGACAGCAAGTTGCCGAAATTTTGCTCCCTTGGTTGGTATTCCCGAAGAGTCTGCAACCGGCAGTGCCAGTGGTGCATTAGCATGTTATTTAACCAAATATCTTGCTGGTATGCATTCAAGTAATTTTATTTTTGAACAAGGACGAGCAATGGCTTGTATTTCAAGAATTACTGCATCGATTGAATCAAATGCACGGGCTATTCTTTCCGTTAAAGTGGGCGGTTTTGCTCAGCAGATCGGACTACAGAAAATTTCTTTACCATTAGGCAAAGGCAATAAAGAAACTATACGGTTAATTTAACGCTTGGGTTGACCGTTGAACGGTATCTTATCTTCACGCATGGATATTGCGTTAATTAGCTATCACTTGTATCAGAATTATCTTTGAAGTTTTTACAGAATTTAGATTAGTGAAATTTTGTATAAATCTGAATGCCCTCGAATTGTGAAACTAGCGGTTCTGTATTCGTTCAGACTAGCACTGGCGATCCTTTGGATAACACCATAACGTAACCTGGCTCGACAACATCCTAGAACCTAGAAAATGTGGTCGTTGCTCGCTTGGTTAAAGCTGTTTGCCGTGGTGTCGCTATTTGCTACTGGCAGCTCAATTTCTGCCTGTGGTAGCATCAAGCTTCTATAAGACTTTCATCAACTTCCTATTATGAGTGCTCCCTCTACGGCCGATGCCTTGCAGTCGCTACGTGCTTATCCGGCCTTCATGCGTTACTGGTGCGCGCGATTGGCGTCATCTTTTGGATTTCAGGTGTTATCGGTTGCCGTGGGGTGGCAGGTGTATGACATCACCCGTGATCCGCTGGATCTCGGGCTGATTGGTCTGGCACAGTTTGTTCCTTCAGTGTTGTTGGCATTGCCTGCTGGGCATGTGGCGGACCAATTCCCACGGCGAAAAATTGTGTTAATAACACAAAGCTGCCAATGGTTGGCGCTGCTGTTATTGGTGATTGGCAGTTGGCAGGGGTTTCTTAATGAAGGATTGATCCTGACACTGATATTTATCATCGGTGCTTTTAAGGCGTTTGAATTCCCGGCGTTAAAATCTATGGTGCCATCGCTGGTACCTGAAAGTTTGCTGCCTAGAGCCTTGGCGCTGGATGCTTCTGGCATGCAGATGGCCAGTATCGCCGGCCCGGCACTCGGCGGGCTGCTATATATTGGTGGCCCGGTACTGACTTATGGACTTTCGGCACTGCTGTATCTGGTATCGTTATCTGTGCTGCTGAAACTGCAATATCACTATGTGCCGGCCGTGCGTCAGCCCATGACGTTAAATACCCTGTTTGCCGGTGTGAGTTTTATCCGGGCGCGGCCGGTGATCCTCGGGGTCATCTCACTCGATCTGTTTGCTGTGTTGCTCGGTGGTGCCACGGCATTATTACCTGTATTTGCGCGCGACATACTGCATACCGGCCCTTGGGGCCTGGGGTTATTGCGTGCTGCTCCTGCCGTTGGTGCATTGTTGATGTCGTTCTGGTTGGCGCGACATACGCTGCAACAGCGGGTGGGCATGACCATGTTTGGTGCGGTTGCCGGATTTGGGGTGGCGACGCTGGTGTTTGCCTTGTCAACTAACTTGTGGTTGTCTCTGGTAGCATTGGCGGCACTGGGCGCCTTTGATATGGTCAGTATGGTGATCCGCGGCGCATTGGTGCAATTGGAAACGCCAGATGAGATGCGTGGCCGTGTGACCGCCGTTAATTCGATATTTATCAATACTTCTAATCAACTGGGTGAATTTGAATCCGGGGTATTGGCGGCACTGGTGGGGGCTGTTGGTGCCACCGTCATTGGGGGTGTGGGAACTCTGGTCGTGGTGGCCGCCTGGATGGTGATGTTCCCGCAGATACGCAACCGACAAAAGTTGAAAGAATAGTAAAAACGATTCTGTCACAGGCTTCTTGGGGGAAAGGGGTTACTCCCCAAGCATGATTACTTTCCCTTCGTAGATCATTCCTTCTGATGGCTCATTACGCGGCCATCCTGGCGTTTCTTCCTGTTACTCCTGCCATTCGCTATTGCGGCATTAATAATACGGTTTTGAGTTTTGACTTCGGTTGGCTGGTCTACACTGATTGTATGTACATGCTGAAGCTGAGTGGCGAGGTGAAAATGCCGTTGTATGAGATGCGAAAGTTTGTGGCACCTGAATTTATTTTCGGGGTGGGGGCGCGACACCGCGTTGGTTTTTATGCACGTATTATGCAGGCGCAGCGCGTGCTTATTGTGACTGATGCGGGGGTTATCGCTGCTGGATGGTTGCAGGATATTGAGCAGGACTTGCAGGAAGTCGGGATTGAGTATGCGGTGTTCAGTCAACTGACATCCAATCCAAAAGACGTTGAAGTCATGGCGGGGGCCCGCTTTTACGAAGAAAATGCCTGTGATGTGATTGTGGCATTAGGCGGCGGTAGCGTTATCGACTGTGCCAAAGCTATCGGCATTGTGCATGCCAACAACTGCGAGGTACATGTTTTTGAAGGGGTCGATAATGTGGATATTCCCGGCCCGCCGCTCATCTGTATTCCCACAACTGCTGGTACATCGGCAGATATCTCGCAGTTCTGTATCATAGTTAATTCGGTAGAACGCTACAAAATGGCAATTATCAGTAAGAGTGTGGTGCCGGATGTCGCCTTAGTTGACCCCGAAACCACAGTGACGCTGGATCCTTGCCTGACGGCCTGTACGGGTATCGATGCACTGACTCATGCTATTGAAGCCTTTGTTTCTACTGCAAATTCACCAATAGTTGATGTTCATGCCTTAGCGGCGATTGAACTGCTGTGGCGTAATTTAGACACCGCCGTCATGTTACCCACGGATTTATCTGCCCGTGAAAGCATGTTGCTTGGCAGTTTGCAGGCGGGGCTAGCATTTTCTAACGCCAGTCTGGGGGCGGTGCATGCGATGGCGCATTCACTGGGCGGGTATCTGGACTTGCCGCATGGCGCTTGTAACGCCTTACTGCTCGATCATGTCATCCGCTTCAATATCCGAGCTGCCCCAGACCGTTATCAACGTATTGCAGCGGCCATGGGATTGAATGTACAGGATCTTAATGAGCCGCAACGTGCTGTGCTGATAACCAATGCGCTGGCAGCTAAACGCAAAATGCTCGGGCTTACTGAGAAGATGAGTCACTGGGGCGTAAAATATGGCGATATCCCAGATCTGGCCCATCATGCGGTACGCGATGCCTGTTTGGTTACCAATCCTCGTCACGCTTCTGTTCACGATCTCAAGGTAATTTATGGCGAAGCGCTCTGAAGAAGAACGGCTACGAGAACAACGCAAGGCCAGCATTATCGGGCTAGGGGATCGTTCGGTTCGCAAAAGTTATTATCCGCAGTTACGGCAGAACATGGAGCGTTTGCAGCGGTTTCATACCTTATTGAACTATACCTCGGATTTTGTGGTGTTGATCAGTATGCCTGATGGCTTAATTTCTGATGCTAATGCCGCTTTTGCCCAGTTACTGGCGATGAGCCTTGATGACATCATCGGTACTCCCTTTAAGTCGCTGTCATTTTGCAAAGATTGCCAGCGCGTTGTGGCATTACTACAAGGGGATATGGACAGCCACGCCTACTTCAACCACCGCAACCATTCGTTGATTTCGCAAGGTGGCGATGCCAATAGCCCGAAATGGCTAGAGCTGAGTTTCAAAATGGCCAGCGTTGATCGGCAAAGTTACGGTGTGTTGGTTGGCCGTGATGTGACGGAACGTAAGCGTAATGACGAACTGATGAACAAGTTGCTGTCAGAAAAGGCGGCATTGTTGGACAACGCCTTAGTGGGCATTGTGAGTGTTCGCAACCGCTTGTTTGAGTCCTGTAATCGCCGTTTTGAAGAGATGTTGGGTTATCCGTCAGGGAGCTTAATTGGCAAAAGTACACGCATTATGTACCAGGAAGAAGACACCTATACGGCGCTTGGCGATGATGCGTATCGCACCATGAAAGACGGTGCCAAATATACCGCCAGGGTGATGCTACGGCGCGCCGATGGTTCAGAATTTCTCTGTGAGTTAACGGGGCAGCTTTATGAACCTAAACACCCAGAACGTGGCAGTATTTGGATGTTTAACGATGTCAACGAGCTGAAACTCGCGGAAGACAAAGCCCTGTTTCTTTCCCACCATGACTCACTCACTAAGTTACCCAATTATCAGTTACTCAGAGATCGACTATCGCAGGCGATATTTTTAGCCAATCTCAGCCATCAACAGGTGGCATTGGTGGTGATCGATATCGACCGTTTTAAAACCATCAATGACTCTCTAGGCTATGGTGTTGGTAATCAACTTTTGGTGCAGGCCGCCGCACGTATTCTTGAAGAAATCAGTGATGTTGATACGGTCAGTCGCCAGGGCGGCGATGAATTTTTGCTGTTGTTGCCTGGAATATCCCATGCGGATGACTGTATTTCAGTGGTCAGCCGACTGATGGCCAAGCTGGCTGAACCTTACTTTGTGGCCGATACCGAATTGCGGCTGTCGGTGTCAGTGGGCATCGCCCTTAGTCCTGCGGATGGTGATGAATTTGAAACGCTACTGAAAAAGGCCGATATGGCGATGTATCGTGCCAAATCGGAAGGGCGTGATACTTATCGTTTTTTTAACGAAGAGATGAACTACGAAGCCACCGAACAACTCAATATCCGAGTGGGGCTGCGTAAGGCATTGGAGTTGGATCAATTTCAACTGTTCTATCAGCCGCAACTGGATATTATCAGTGGCAAACTGGTGGGGGCTGAGGCACTGATCCGTTGGCAGCATCCCGAATTTGGCATGGTATCACCTGCGCATTTCATTCCGGTAGCAGAGGCATCGGGGTTAATTGTTCCCATTGGTGACTGGGTGTTGCAAGAGGCTTGTCGGGAGGTCGCGCGGTGGCGAGATGCTGGCATGCATCATCCGGTTGTGGCAGTAAATCTATCGGCGCTACAGTTTGCTCGCGGTAACATTGAACAGACCATTAGCAACGCGGTGGCTGATGCTGGGATTTTGCCACAGATGTTGGAGCTTGAGCTGACAGAGTCAATCATGATCCACAATACCGAACGGGTATTGGCGACAGTTAAGCGGTTAAAACAAAAAGGTTTTATATTCACCATCGATGATTTTGGTACGGGCTATTCCAGTCTACAGTACCTTAAACAGTTCGATGTCGATAAACTCAAAATCGATCAATCGTTTATACGTGATATTTGCGAAGATGAAGACGATGCTGCCATTGTGCGGGCGATAGTACAGATTGCTAAAAGCCTAGGGCTGAAAACCATTGCCGAAGGCGTGGAAACTGCTGCGGCAATGGCATTGTTGCAGCAATATCAGTGCGATGAGGTGCAAGGCTATTATGTGGCTAGACCCATGCCTGCAGCGCAGTTTATGCAGTTTTTGCAGCAACACAGCCGCTAAATGGTTGCTTGGCCAAGTAACAGCGTATGGGCGCCGTTACTTGGTATTTAATACGGTTGAGCGTTACGGTTTTAGCTCCAGAGCCCGGGCAATAGTAAAGTGCAGATCGGTTTGATCTGTTAGCCCGGTGACATTTGCGGCTTGCGGGCCATAGGCCGCAATGCGCAGTTGGGTGCCAGTGTGGCCCATGGTCTTTTCTTCTGAATTGCCATAACTGACACTCATCACCGCGCCATCTTTGGTAAGCAATGCCTCGGTAAGACCGGGTGCTTTGGCATCTGGATAGATGATTTGTGATGAATGCGCATGGTCGGCCGTTACAATCACTAGCGTATGACCATCGGCTTTGGCAAAGGCCAACGCCTGCTGCACCGCTTCGTCCAAATCCACGGTTTCACCGATCTGTCCGCAAGGATTGGCGGCATGATCTTGTTTATCGATAGAAGCCCCTTCTACTTGCAGGAAAAACCCTTTGGGGTTCACCTGTAGCAGTTCAATGGCTTTTTGCGTCATCTGTGCCAGCGTCGGTAGTGCAGCGCTACGCTCTGGGTTGGCTTTGCAGGTGACTGGCGGTTGCGTGATATTGCCATGATAGGAGGCTTTGGGCCCCTGCCAGCGCACCGGCATGTTGCCCGGGCTGAACAACCCCAACAAGGGTTGTTGTTGATTGGCCTGTGGTACCTGTTGCAGCGCCGCCAGGTTCTCGACCACGGTAAAGCCTCGGGCATTGGCCTGTTGCAGCAGCGTTTTACCCTGCCAGTCACCACTGGTGGCTAGCTCATCAAAGCTAGCTCGGCCGCCACCCAGTGTGACATCCGGTCTGGCATTCAGTAACTGCTCGGTGATGGAACCCAAACCGCTATTGGCTGCTAATGCTTCTGGACATTTCTCCGCTGTTACCTTGGGGCCGTAGCATTTGCGATAAGAGATATGTGCATATTGTGCGGCTGGGGTGGCATCCTGAATTTCGGCTGTTGACACATCACCGGTCGCCAGCCCCGCCATTTTAGCGAGTTCCAGCAGTGTGACATGGGCATCCCCAAAGACATCAACACTCAGCGCACCGTTGTAAGTTTTCGTCCCTGTACTCCAAGCGCTAGCAGAAGCCGCTGAATCTGTTACGTAATTGGGTTTATGGGTCTGCCTGTCCAGCGAATAATGGGTGTATTGTCCGGTGAGTGGCAGCGCATCAATACCTTTGAAAAAACCGCCAGCACCTTGCGCATAGTTACGGGCGATGGTGATTTCTGAATCGCCCATGCCATCACCAATCAGCAGAATGACATTTTTTACCTTAGCATCACTGAGCGAGGCTTTAAGATTGGCCGTAATATCTTGTTGTAAGCGCCGGGCTCCACCCGTTTGCGTCAAGTCACCATTGGCTGTGCGATTTAGCCAGTCGGAGTTGTTGGCTGCCGAGGCCAAAAGCGGCAGTAATAATGCTGTTAACAGCGTGTATTTCACTGAGTTCACCTTTTATCGAATCGATATTGCTAACGGGCGATGGTAGGCAAGATTTATGACAATGAGGTTACTCAGCACGGTTGTCCGCAGTATTTCCCAATGGCTAAAAAGCGACTGATGATCTCGAAATCTTTGTTGATTGTGTTATTGTCAACAGCGGTAACTTATTGCAGTAACTGGCAAAAGTATAAGGATTTCACTGCCATGACTCTCTCGATCCCATCGTTGCTGTCGTCATTATCCAGCGCGGGTAAAGCGATTAAATCCATCACCGATTGGTGGAAAAAATCCCGTGGTGATACGCGTGCCTTGCTCGGTGAACTAAAAGACAATCTGATTTATCTGGAAATGGTGGGGCGTGATGGGGTTCCTTTGGCAGCGGTGATCGACCAGCTGTCGCTCAAGGAATACCAACGGCTGAGGAAAGAAGGCTTTGATTTCAATCAGCTAAAAAGAGAGATTATTATTGCGGATCCCTCGCTGACTGGCACCGACTTACAATTCTGGGCCGGCAAAGATACTGCTGCATTGCTTGAGTCAATTTGCAGTAAAATCAATGAACTAAAATTACGTTATCCGCTACAAAAGGACGATGGACGGCAACGTTGGGGTGTGCGGGTCAACAATATCCGCAAGAAAATCTGGCTGCTGTTAAAACATACCCGTGACTGAGCAAGGCAGCTACGCAACGCGGTTGAAATATATTGTGGGTGAGGGATGAAGTCTCTTATTGGGGATTAAACTCTCATACTCAAAGGTGGATATCGGCGATATCATGGTCACTAATTACAAATTAAATTTTGCCCTATTCTGCTTAATTTGTGTGACTGGTAACCCACTCTGTAAGCAACAAGTTGCTCAACTTTTTGTAATGATACAAAGTCGTTATGGAATCGGCGGCAGTTCAAAGAATTATCCTTTGATGAACTGAATAGTGTATCAAGTGACATGGTTCAAGATCTTTATACTGGATTTATTGAAAGGACTTAGCTTCAAGGTAAAGGAATGCGTAATATCAATAATTATATGCTTTGTGGATATTTGTTTTTTGTTGTTTTGCTGTTGTTACCTATTGATGGTGGTTTTAGGGCATTGGGAGTGATAATAGTTAATATTGTTTTATTTGCTATCTACTATTTCATTAATCGTGGTGATAAAAGCGATAACTAAATGCCCCAAGATGATTTAGCAGTGTGATTCTCGACTAACCTTTACACGCCATGATTGACCAAATTTTAGTAATGAGACAAAGTTGATCAAGCTTTTTGTTTTCAGGCACACTTGAAGCGTTAGCGTCGCAGGTGAAAAGAGCTTGCACGCAGCCACCGCCAGCCAGCTTCAAGTGAGGAACAAACATTCTCAATGTTGGCGGAATACGGAGAGTTCAGATACAAGGAAGTCAAAAAGCCCATCATCATGCACATCTCCTACGTAATCTGTCACTCACAAAACAAGCCACAGCAACGGACACGGAAAACCGCGCCGTTGCGTTATGTGTCCAGCTAGACGAACCATAGATACTCAGTAATGGAGAGTGAACATTGAAAATATCCAGTTTAACACTTAAGAACTTTCGAGCTTATAGCAATGTTTTTGTGAAATTTGATGATAATTTCAATGTCATCATTGGTAGGAATGATGTCGGTAAATCGACAATCCTTGAAGCATTGGAAATATTCTTTAATAACGAGACAGTAAAAATAGACATAGGAGATCACAATGTTCATGTGGCTGACCCAGAGATGTCTATTCAAGTCTCTTTCAGCCCAGACGATAAGCAATATACCATAGACACTGTGCCAACCGATTTACATAGAGAGTATCTCCTCGATGAAAACGGTGAACTAACCATTAAGAAGTCTTGGGATTGCTCGAAAGATAAACTGACTGCCACATCATTAAAAACTTATATAATTGCTAATTACCCAAAAGTATTCGAAGAGCCTTTAATATCTTTAAAAATTGCCGACCTTAAGAAAATGCTAGATTCTTATGGGGATAAACTGGATGTTAAAGAGGTTAAAAAGAATAAGAGTTCATCTATTAGACAAGCGATATATGAAGTAGAGGATATGGCAGAATTTTCGCTTAGAGACATTCCGATTGATAAAGAAGATGGGAAGAAAATATGGGATTCTCTTAAACTTGACCTCCCCTTGTTCTTTATATTTCAATCTGACCGTGCCAATAAGGATTCCGATAAAAAAGTTCAAGATCCATTAAAGGCTATAACAAAAACAGCAATTGGTCAGCTCGAACAAGAATTAGAGAAAGTAAAAGAACAAATACGAATAAAAGCTGAAAATCTAGGTAATAGAACTTTAGAAAAACTAAAGGAAATGAACCCAGAAATCGCTGAAGTCCTTACTCCGCAAATGACTAATAAAGCATGGGATTCTCTATTCTCCTTCTCGTTTAATTGTGATGATGGTATTCCGATTAACAAACGAGGAAGCGGAGTACGGCGTTTAATACTTTTAAACTACTTCAGAGCTGAAGCAGAAAGAAAAAACTCAGAGGAACGTAACGTAATATATGCAATTGAGGAGCCAGAAACATCTCAACATCCTGATTGGCAGGTCGAGTTGTTTAATGCACTTGTTGAGCTTTCTGAAAATCCAAGCACTCAAGTGCTCATAACAACTCATAGCCCGTCTTTAGCTGGGCTTGTGTGCCCAGATAATATATTGTTTGTATACAAAAATGAGCAGGATATCAAAGTCAAGAAAGGTGGCAACGATAATCTTCAAGTTATCGCCGATACTCTTGGGCTTCTTCCTAATGTTTCAATTACATTAGAAAGCAACGGAATTAAAGCAATATTATGTGTTGAAGGGCCTTCTGATATTGAATTCTTTAATCACATTGGCAAGCTTTTTGGTATTGATCTAGAAAATGATGGCAGGGTTCTAGTTCTGTGCTTGGGTGGTGGGACTTTGATGCATTGGGTAAATAAAAATTATCTAGCAAAGCTAAATAAGCCCGAAATTCACATTTATGATAACGATGTTTCCAAATATCAATTGGCTATTGATGAAGTGAATGCAAGAGGTAACGGTTGGGGAACACTCACCAATATGTGTGAAATGGAAAACTATATTCATCCATCACTGATATCTCAGGTCTACCATATTCAAGAAGAATTCTTTCCTACACAAGGTGAGTGGCAAGAAGAGTGGAGTTCTAAAAATATTCCGAAGGAACTATCCTCATTCTTGAAGCAACTTAAAGCAAATGGTAACAATGAAATTACAGACGAAGGGCAAAGTTCAATAAAACGAATCCTTTCCAGTAAGGCAGCGCCACTAATGACAGTCGATCTACTTAAGGATTTGTCAGCATACGATGAAGTGAATGGCTGGTTTGAACAATTGAATGGGTTAATTCAATGAGTCTGAGGCCACACATAACAAGTCAAAGCGCGCGGCTGTTGCTACGCGCCGTCGGTGTTTGAGGCGTTAAACCATAGAAAATTTAATCCAAAACAGACAATTAGAGTTAAGGCTTTAACTCGAAAATGTCAACAATGAGTCTGACCAGTGTTACTATGACCCGCTTGAACATAGTGAAAGCCGCTGTCCTATGTAAGTGGTGCGGTGGCTGAACTCAGTAGCCGGTAAGTTCCAAGTAGCCGACGCCTTGCTGGCTGCCGCTGATACTGATGGGACCTTCCCAGTAAGCAACCGACAACGGCATGACCGCATTGCGATTAAGCGCGGTAATATCGAGTTCCAGTTGTTCTGAGGGCAAGGATAGATGCCAATCTACCGGGTAACGGCCGCTAGCAGTTTGCTGCCAAGCGGTTGGTTGCATACTGATATCCTGGGCGCTGAGTTGTCGGCTGCGACCATCAGGGAACATACGTTTGCCGCTATAAAACGGCTTATCGTTTGTGCCACTTCCTCTTAGCTGGAACAACATCAGACTTGAGCCATCGTTAAGATGCAGCGCAAACCAGTCCCAGCCCTGCTGTTGCCGACTGAGAAATTCAGAACTCCATTCCCTATCTAACCAGGCAACACCACTGACATGTTGCCAATCTCCCTGATGCCGCACTTTGCCATCTACCTGAATAAATGGCTGGCTGTAGTAATAGGATGCAACCTTGCCATCGGCACTTTTTCGGCTATAGCCTTGATCGCCTTGCAGAATCAAGGGCGCACTAGCGGAAAGTTGTAGTTGGTAGGCAAATTGCGCGTCAGTTACTGCAAGCGTTGCAGGTAGCAGGCCGTTATTAGGCGTATTGGGTGCCATTTGTGCCTGCCATTGCCAGTCATCCAGTCGTACCAATAATGGCGGCCCAGAGATCAGTGCGGGTGCTTGCGCGTTGTGCATTGCGCGTCCCCAGCGTTCTGCCGTGAGATGCTGAGTCTTAAATGTCAGTGCGGCGTGTGCCATAAATAACTGGTTACTGGCCCACGGTGATGGATTTTCAGGCGATGCTGCCGACAGTGCTATGCGAAACTGGGTCCACTGTAACCCTAGCGCCGTGCCGTCATCGGTGTGTAGATTGGCGGTGAGATACCACCATTCCTGACGAAACTTAGGATGTGCCTGGTGATCTTCTGGAAATACCAGCGCTTTGCCCGGCAATACTTGGGCAAAACCGCTATCAGTCCGGCCTAAAACCTGTCCCATTGGCGTGTTTTTTTCTGCAGGATTACAGGCGGTTAACAGCAAACATAAGAGCCATAAGTAGGGGTTAACTTCATAGTACCTCCTGTTGCAGTGCTGACACCATCGAGCGGCGGCTTTGCCAGTAAAGCGGTAATAGTACTGCCAACAGACAGCATGCTAATGACAAGCTAACCACTCGGCCATATGCCAGCCAGTCCCAGTGCTGCATAATGGTCCAGCCAAAGGCTTGCAAGGTGACTTTATGGATCAGCAAATAGCCGAGAATCGCCCCTAACGGCAATGCTAATAAACAGGTGAGCAACACGGCTAGCAGCAGTTGGCAGAGCAGCATCAACCACAACTGTTTTTGTGGTACCCCTAAGCTACGCAAGATTGCCAATGGCGCTTGTCTTGATTGGGTCAGCATCAATACTGCGCTGAATAGCCCTACAGCGGCGACCAGTAATGTCAGGGTATTCAACACCAGCGTGATACTAAAGGTCTTGTTAAATACCTTAAGCGCCTGTGTGCGGATCTTCTGCTGGCTGTATATTTGTGCCGGGTTTAGTCCCAACGCATTACCTATCTGCTGACCAAGATTATCAATGGCTTGTTGTCCACCCTCTATGCCTCCAAGTGCCAAGCTATAGGGTTGTGCGGGCAACTGCAGTTGCTGCCATAAAGTCTGTGCCGCTAACGCTTCACCTTTGGGATTGCCATAGTCAAAATACACCCCGGCTATTTGTGTTAGATGGGGCTGCTGACATTGGCGGTCCTGACACAAACGAACCTTATCTCCAACCTGTACAGCCAGTTTCAGCGCCAGCGGTTCGCTGATAAAAATCCCGGCGCCAGCTCCGACTTGTTGCACTGCTTGCTGCTGTTGTGAACGTCCCTCCGGTTGCTTAAATACCGTGGTTTGTGCAATCGATGTGGGGTCGCGGCTCAGCAAGTTGAGTGCCTGCACACTATTGCCGCTGGCCACATAATATGGTGCCTGGCCACTGGTAGTAACGCTTTAGTTTAGGCTCATTGACATCGAGATATTGCTGCAATGCCGCCATTTCACCGCTACCAGGGCGAATATACAGATCAGCGTGCAAGCGGGTATTGAGCCAACTGCGCAGGGTACTATCAAAACTGCCCACTAGGGTATTCATGGCAATGTTGGCACATAACGCCAGTAGCAACGCCATCATTGCCAGCGCCAATGGCGCCGTGAGTTCGCGGGTTTCCGCAATGGCATAACGCGGCAAACCTGCGGGAGCCAAGGGCGTTAATAGGCTGAGACTGGTCTGTAATATTTGCGGAAGCAGCAGTGGTATAGCAATGGTGAGCAGCCCCATCAATGCTAGACTCTGCGCATGTTCACGGCTGAAGGGATAGAGCGCCGCCGTCAATAACAGTAGCAGTGTTCCCAACATAAACAGTCGCCGATGAATCCGCCGATGCTGCTCCTGCTGTGCAAAACGTTGGGTGCCTTGGGCAATGCTACGTTGACACAACTGCCGGTATAACGGCACACAAGCCAACAAGGCGGCAATCAGCGTTAGTCCAGCACCTTGTGCCAGCCAAGACCATTGCCAATTGCCGGGTAACAGGGTGGCGCCATAAAGTTGCTCAAGAGTGACGGCTACCATAGGTTGCAGCCAATGGCTGAGCTGTAATGCCAACAAAAAACCGATAAAGGAACCAACGGCCACCAACAGTAACAGCTCCAGTAGCAGCGACAACATCAGTGCCCGGCGGCTGAGCCCTTGTTGCAGCAGTTGTAGTAGCAGGCGCTGCCGTTTCATCAGGCTATAACGCACACCGTTGTAGGCAATAAATAAACCCACCAGAAATGCCAGCATCCCCATGGCGTTAAGATTTAGATGGAAACTGCGGGTGAGATCGGTCAGCGCTTTGCCTTGATCTTGCTCGGTGAGCTGTAGTCCGCTCAGCGGCAGCTGGCTTTGGGCCAACTGGTGTTTTAGTTGTGCGGCATCACCGAACAAGGCGATATAACTTAAACGACCGGAAAGTTGCAGCAGCGGTTGTGCCACTGAGATATCCAGATACAAGCGATTTCCCAAATTCATGCTGTCGGGTAATGACTTTACCTGTAATAACTGACCACCAAGAGCAAGTTGTGCCGGGGCATTATCGCTAAAGCCCATTGCCCGATACTGACTGTGACTCACCAGCACTAAGGGCTGACCACTAAGCAATGCTGTTAGCGGTAACTCACCACCATCACTGGGCGTGTGTTGTGGCAAGCTGTGCAACGCCGCGATAATATCGCTGCCGTCTATCTGCCACTTCCGGCCTTGGCTGTCTTCAATGACACCACTGACGATCGGTAACGCGGCTATGCCTTGGCGTTTCAGCGCAAAATACAGGGATTCATCAAGGGTGGCATCTCTTCCGGTTGCGCTGATAAACAGGCTCGCCTGTTGCGCCAACGCCTCGCCCGCATGCTGATAACTGTGGATGGCATTATCGTTTGTTGCCTTAACCCCAATAAGCAGAGTTACGGCTAACACTACCCCCAGCAAAATAGCGCCTGCTTGCAACGGTGCCTGGCGATAATGCGCCAGATACACCCTTAGCGCTTGCCAGCCTAGGGATAAGTCATTCATGGACTTTACCCTGTTGCAGGTGCCAGCGCCGTTGCATGTGGGCGGCGGCGCTATCACTGTGGGTTACCATCAAAATGGCGCTGCCAGCATCGGCGGCGAGTTTGCACAATAGCTGCATCACTTCTTCTGCGGCGTCAGCATCCAGATTACCTGTGGGTTCATCGGCCAATAGCAGTGCTGGGCGATGTGCCAGCGCCCGAGCAATCGCAACCCGTTGCTGTTGCCCACCTGATAACTGTTCTACCGGACGCTGCGCCAGTTCGCTGATGCTGAGTTTTTGCAACAGATAATCGCACCAGTCATTCCATTTTTGCCCGAGCAGCGACAACGGAAACAGGACATTGTCATGTACATTCAGTGGTGTCAGCAGGTTGAATTGCTGGAAGATCACTCCCAGATGTTGGCGACGAAAACGGCTCCATTGTGGATCGTGCCAATGGCTGCAATCGGCACCTTGTAGCCACAGTTGACCACTGTCAGGATATTCAAAACCACCGATAATATTGAGTAGCGTACTCTTACCACTGCCGCTGGGGCCCGTAAGGGCTACGGTTTCAGCTGGGTGGATCAACAGATCAAGGCAATCTAGTACCCTATGGTACTGATCTCCATCATTAAACCCTTTACAGACCTGTGAGAGTTGCACCAGTGGTGGCTGGGGGACGATGGGCATTCTTTGTCCTTACAACAATTGCCAGTGGCGGCAAGCTATCCTTGGGCGCTAGTTTATCTGCTGAGGGCAAAACAGTTAAGTTAAAAACGATTATTAGCTGTGAGTCTGCGCACTAAAATTGAACGCGATTATTTATAAGAAAAAGCTGTTTTGTCATTGAGTTATTAGCGTTTTTACGCATCAAGTTGCTTGCGCAAATAGCCACTGGATGATTAAATAAATTCCGTTTGTCGCAGATGTGATGTGCCGTCTGTTGTCATCTGTAAAACACATCATCCCGTGGTAATGCGACCCAGCCAAGACAGGGAATTGCCAGATGCCTGAGTTAGCCTCTTTTCAAACGTTTCGCCACCGTATTATTTCGCATTTGGCATTGCCGCTTATCATCATGATGACCCTGCTATGTGGGATTGCTGGCTGGATTAACTATCAGGAAAAACAGCAAGCTTATTTTGCTGAATTGCGGGCAACCGCCCATAACGCCGCGCAGAAACTGCAATTTTCATTAAAGCTGGCGCAAGCTGACACGCAGACGTTGGCTTCCAGTCTCGACAATTTTGATGGTAAAAGTCGCGATATCCAGCCTAATTATCTCTACGCCATGCTGACGGAACGGCTGGAGCGTTATCCGCAGTTTTATGGTTCGGCCATTGCGTTTCGCAAGGGCTTTTTTGGTCATGACAAACGTTTTGCCCCCTATGCTTTTCGGCGCGATAACAGCATTGTCACCATGGATATTGGGATGGATGCTTATGACTATACCGATGGAAACTGGGCGTGGTGGAGTGAAGCGTTAAAACACCCTAACGGGGTATGGACGGCACCGTATTTTGATTCTGGTGCTGGCAATACCTTGATGATCACTTTTTCACAGCCTTTCGGCAATGAAGACAATTGGTTTGGGGTTGTCACTACCGATTTGGCGTTGTCATTATTGCCTCAGCGGCTTGGCGTCGCGGCGGATAAGCTACTGGTGGTGGATGACAACGGTATGCTGATCTATCGGCCTGGCGCCAGCATCACCGAACAGATCGCCCTGACAGACTGGTTGGCAAAAAATGCAACTGCCGATCTGCCATCCTTGGCGACCACGCAGATCCATGAAATGCAGCTGACGGACAGGAATAACGTTGCTTATCTAGCCAGTATTGCCCCTGTTGAGCCTTTAGGATGGCATGTGGTGGTGTTGACGCCGGAGCAGCACCTGTTAACTGCCGTATTAGGCGATTCTGCCTATCTGACATTTGTGTTGCTGGGGGTGATTTTGCTGTTGCTGATCAGCAGCTTATATACCGCCAGACGGCTGACTCAGCCACTGGAGCAGTTGGCTCAGGGCATCGAAGATTTCAGCCAGGGAAAACTCCTCCGCTTAACTCCGCCGACCCGCCGAACCGTTCAGGAAGTTGCCAGCCTCAGCAGAAAGTTCAACGAGTTGGCGGATGTCTTGCAACAGCGGGAACAAGCGTTACTGGATTCCCGTGGCAATCGGTTTGCTAGCCTGATTGATGGCATGAGCGACACGTCATTTTACTGCTCAATGGCGCCCGATGGTCAGTTAATCCAGGTGAGTGATGGGGTGGAAAAGGTGCTGGGCATCAATGCCGATACCCTGAAACGTAAATACCAGCGGTTGTTTTCCAGCAGTGCCATTAACGAGCAGAACTGGCAATACATGGAGCCAGGCATTGCAGGGGCAAAATGTACCACCACATCAGGTGGAGATGCAGGTCGCCAATGGGCAGTTGCGGCGTCTGGATGTATTTATGCAGCCGTTCATTGATGAACATGGACTGGTGGTGTCGGTGGAGATGCTGTTCAACGATGTCACCGAGCAGTTTTCTGCCGCTGCCTGGTCCAAGGCGGTGCTAGAAGCCGCCCCAGAAGCGATGCTGATCGTTGATGAAGATAGCCGCATAGTTTACAGCAACAGCCGCTGTCAGGAGTTGTTTGGTTATACCGCAGACGAAATGTTGGCATTATCAGTGGAAGATCTGATGCCGCCACAATTTCGTGAAGGTCACAAACGGCTCAATAACAACTTTGTTAACGGCGACAATAGCCGAACCATGGGCCTTGACCGAACATTCCCTGCGCAACGGGCGAACGGTAAGACCTTCCCGGCACAAATAGCATTGAGTCATTTACCTCTAGCCATTGATGGCAAGCGTCAAGCGGCAGCCTCTATCCGGGATATGACTGCGCAATTGGCGGTAGAGAAAAAATTCGTGACAGTGAAAGTCGCTTTCGTGGCCTTGTTGCCAACATCCCCGGCGCCATTTACCGCATCCGTATTGAAGGGGATTGGATCCTCGAATATATCAGTGATCATATCGCCGATATCAGTGGTTACCCCGCAGCTACCTTTATTGAAAACAAGCGTCGAGCCTACCGCACCATTATTGTGGAAGAGGATTTGCCTAAACGCGCTTATGCCATCAATGGCGCATTAGTTGAACAACGCCCAATTGATGTGGAATATCGTATTCGTCACCGGGATGGCAGCATCCGCTGGATCCATGAAAAAGCCAAGGCCACGTACGATGAACAAGGCGAGGCGCAGTGGTTTGATGGCAGTCTCAATGACATAACCGACAGCAAGTTGTCACAAGAGCGGTTGCGACAATCGCAAGAGCAACTGGAAACGATTACCGAATCCTTGCCGAGCACTGTCTATCAATTGTTGTGGAGTGACAGTGACAACCGCCGCTTTACCTTTCTCTCTAGCGCTGCGGTAGTCACTCTAGGATTGCCAAGACAGGCGGTTATGGACAACTTTAACATTGCCGCCGAACGTATCCCCGAGAGTGAACGCCAAGAGTTGCTGGAGTTACTGCGGGGAAGCCGAGGATTGCAGTGGAATACCACCTTCCGTTATCAATATCCTTCGGGTGGGGTGCGTTGGCTGGAAGCCGGTGCCCGCGGTTTGGCTCAAGCGGGGGAATTCTGTGGAATGGTTACCTGATGGATATCAGCGACCGCAAACAGATGGAACGCGAATTGGCGCAGCGCGAAGCTCATTTCCGGGCACTGTTTGACAACGCCGCTATCGGCATCGTCAATCTCGACGAGCAGGGCATGATAGTGGATTGCAATGACTGTTTCTGTCACTACATGGCCAGCACGCCAGAGGTATTAAAACGTAAACTTATCGGCGATCTGCTGTTGCCGGAACAGCGACAGGACGCGATTGCTACGTTTGATGCGTTAGTGAATGGTCAGCAAGATAGCATTTCCGGTGAATGGCGACTGTTGAATGCCAATGGTGAAATGATGTGGGCGGCGGTGAATGCCACGTTGCTCCAGAAACATCAGAATGGGGGCAACTCGGTAGTGCTGGCGGTGGCTAACATTAGTGACCTGAAACATCTCTCTGATGAATTAATGAATGCGAAAGATGCCGCCGATGCCGCCAGCCGTGCCAAGAGTGATTTCTTAGCCAATATGTCGCACGAGATCCGTACCCCGATGAACGCCATTATCGGCATGTCGCAATTATGCTTGCAGACGGCATTAGATAATAAGCAGCGGGACTATGTTGAAAAAATTGAGCGTGCATCGAAGTCACTGCTGGGGATCATCAACGATATCCTCGATTTTTCTAAGATAGAGGCCGGTAAACTGCAAATGGAATCCGTTCCCTTCCAGTTGGATGCCATTCTGGAAGATCTGGCCGATATGTTTGCCGTACGCGCCGCCGACAAACAACTGGAACTGTTATTTTCAGTCGCCCCCAATATTCCCACCTTACTGGAAGGCGATCCGCTGCGCCTGAATCAGATCCTGATCAACCTTATCGGCAACGCCATCAAATTCACCGAACAGGGCGAAGTTGAGTTATCTATCCACCAGCTGCAACAGCAAGGGGATGAGGTGACCTTAAGGTTTGCCGTGCGCGATACCGGCATCGGCTTGACCCGCGAGCAGCAGCAGAAATTATTCCATTCGTTCAGTCAGGCCGATAGTTCTACCACCCGTAAATATGGTGGAACCGGTCTAGGGCTGGCGATAAGTCGCCAGTTGGTGGAATTAATGGGCGGTGAAATTGGTGTCGAGAGCCTGTATGGCAATGGCAGCACCTTTTTCTTCTCGGCAAAGCTGAAAGTCTCTGATAATACAGGCATTAAGGTGGCGCAAGAGCTGGAAGGCATGCAATTGCTGGTGGTGGATGATAACGCCACCGCTCGCGATATTTTACGTACTACATTGGAGAGTATGGGGTTCCTGGTTGATACCGCGCGTGGCGGTGCCGAAGCCTTGCAGAAATTTTCCGAGAAACGCTACGGTATGGCACTGGTGGATTGGAAAATGCCGGAAATGGACGGTATCGCCACCGCACAACAGCTCAGCAAACTGGATAACAGCCCACTGATCATCATGATTTCAGCCCATGCCAGTGGCGATTTCATCAGGCAATTGCCCAGCTATGGTATCAGTGGTTATGTGGCGAAGCCTGTCAGCGCTTCGCGCTTGCTGGACAGCATTATGTTGGCTCTGGGCAAGGGTGGCCGTCTGCCGGTGAAGCGTCGCCCTGGTAATCTCGACAGTAAGCTGTTGCAGCAGTTGCAGGGCAAACATGTGCTGTTGGTAGAAGACAATGAGATGAACCAGGAAGTGGCTTGCGAGTTCCTCGAACAAGTGGGAATCGTGCTGACGTTAGCGGCTAATGGCCAACAAGCGTTGGAACAGTTGCAACGCCAGCGCTTCGATCTGGTGCTGATGGATTGTCAGATGCCGGTTATGGATGGTTATCAGGCCACGAGGGAACTGCGAAAAATTGACGGTTTACAGCAACTGCCAGTGGTAGCCATGACGGCCAATGCGATGGCGGGCGACCGCGAAAAATGCTTGGCAGCGGGAATGAACGACCATATTTCCAAACCGATAGAGGTGAGTTTGCTGTACAACATGCTGTTGCAGTATCTGGGGGACGATTCGCCGTCATTCGAAGCCCCATCCGTTGCGGCCGCGGTAGTGATCGCCTGGCCGGAACATCCCTTGCTGGATATCGACCGCGGTCTGCAACTGGTGCAGAACTCTGAACGATTGTATCGTCGTATCTTCGAGCGCTTCCTCCAAGGGCAAGCGCAGGTGGTTGATAAGATCCGTAAAGCGTTGGCACAGGGCGAACAAGAAACCGCAGTGCGACTGGCTCATACTCTGAAAGGCGTTGCCGGGAATCTGAGCTGTGAACCACTGGTGGTGTTGGCGCGGACTTTGGAATCGCAACTGCAACAGCAACAGGATTGTGAAGCGATTTTACAACAGACACAGGTGTTGGTGGATGAACTGGTGGTGGCTATTGAACATTGGTTGCAACTTAATGATGTTCCAGATGCCAACACGGCAGATTTGTTGGCTCCAGAGGTATTAAAGCAGGAGTTGGAACAACTGTTATTGCTGCTGGAGGATGCGGACGCTAGCGCTGTGCCACAGCTGCAAAAACTTCATGGTCGGGTGGATAAGCAACTGTGGCAACAGTTACAGCCAGTCAACACCATGGTGGCTAATTATCGTTTTGACGAGGCGCAGACCCTGGTGCAGTCGTTGTTGCAGCAGCTGTAAGCCGATACTTGGAAAATATACTTTGCCGGAGAGCCCGACAAGCAGGTGGAGGAGAGACGTGGATGGAACAGGCGACCATTTTAGTGGTGGATGATACGCCAGAAAATATCGATATTCTGGTGGGGATCCTCGGTAATGACTACAAGCTCAAAGTCGCCATTGATGGCCCGAAAGCTCTCGCCGTGGCCAAGCGTGATCCGCCAGATCTGGTGTTATTGGATGTGATGATGCCAGGCATGAACGGCTATGATGTCTGCAGCGAGTTAAAAAAGATCCGCTCACCGCCCATGTTCCGGTGATTTTCGTGACGGCCTTGTCGGAAGATGCCGATGAAACCTTGGGCTTTCAGTTAGGGGCGGTGGATTACATCACCAAACCGGTCAGTGCTCCCATTGTGCAGGCGCGGGTGAAAAATCACCTGGCGTTATATGACCAAAAAAGGCTGTTGGAACAGCAGGTACAGGAACGTACCCACGAGTTACGGGAAACCCGTTTGGAAATTATCCGCCGCTTGGGGCGGGCTGCCGAGTATAAGGATAACGAAACTGGCTTACATGTTATCCGCATGAGTAACTATGCCCGTTTGCTGGCAATCCAACTAGGGTTGCCAGAACGTTTTTGCGAGCTGGTGTATAACGCGGCGCCCATGCATGACGTCGGTAAGATAGGCATTCCTGATGCGATACTGCGTAAACCGGGCAAGCTGGACGCCGAAGAGTGGGTCATCATGAAACGCCATGCAGAATTTGGCGCAGAAATTATCGGTGAGCACCCAGATCCACTATTGCAACTGTCGCGTAGCATCGCCCTGACGCACCACGAAAAGTGGGATGGTAGCGGTTATCCTAAAGGATTGACTGGCGAAGCGATCCCTATCGAAGGCCGGATTGTGGCCGTGGCCGATGTGTTTGACGCCCTCACTTCCGTTAGACCCTACAAACAGGCGTGGAGCACTGCTGACGCCATGGCTTATATTGAGGAACAGGCGGGCAAACATTTCGATCCTGAATTGGTGCGCCAGTTCCGTGAGATCCTGCCGCAGGTGACGGATGTGCGAGATCAATATCCGGAAACAGCGCTGCACAGTGGTGGGTGACACAAGCGCACTCTTGGCGAGGTAAGAAAAGGGCGTCATTGACGCCCTTTATGTTATTACTCTTCCAGCACATAAGGTCTGGGTTGCAGCGTCAACTGACTTTGCGGATCTTCGGCAATCCTGAAAACTGCATCATCTGCCGTGTCGTTTGGCAGCACAGCTGTCAGCAGCAACTGACCGTCAATCTGCACCGCTTCCAGAATCGTACCTTGTGGACGAAAACCTTCGGCTAATGCCAGTTCCAACGTGGACTCAGGAGTGACCGACACGCTCGCTTGGCCTTTAAGAATATACAGTGCCCGTTTATTACCACCACGGTATTTCATCCGTGCCACAGTTTCCTGCCCCATGTAACAGCCTTTGGTAAAGCTGATACCGTCTAGTGCCTGGCAAGTTACACATTTGCGGTACGAATTGGCCTCGATGCGCCGCCGATAAGCCAGGATAGCCCGCCAGCATCTCCAATGCCTGCCAAGCACTGTGATGATACAGTGACTGCGCTTGCAGCAGTTCGGTGGCAATGGCTGTTGGCAACACTAACAGAAAACGTCCGTTATCGTTCAGCACTACGCCCTGTGGCAAAGCACATACTTGATGTGCAGTGCTAAATGCTGGGAAATGGCCTTTAATCCATGATTCGGCGTTGTTTCCGGTAACACCAAGTACCGTCCACGCGTCTGAGACATCATCGAGTTCGGCTTTGCTAAATACCGCATATTTACGAAATTCTGGCAGGTCGCTGGCAACCGTATCTCGTGGCATCAGCAACATTAATGTGTCTGCTACCGCAAACAGGCGAAAGGCTGACAACATCTTGCCTTTAGGGTCGCAATGCGCGCCCCAACACCAGTCGGTAGCCGCGAGCGCATTAACATCGGCAGTAATCTGCCCGTGAATAAAACTACGATTCTGTTCGCCGGTCACCTGGATCAGGCCGAGATGAGACAGGGGAGATCAGCAGTTCCGGTAACTGGGTATTGGGTGCCCAGGAAAGTTGAGGAGCGGTGAGACTCATAGGATCATCCTGATATTAACAACAGCAAAAGTGCTTCGATTGTAACGGATTTGGCGTAAATAAACAGGGCGCCAAATGGGCGCCCCGTCAAAACATTCACCGATGCCGCAACTTAGTACAGCAAGCGGGTACGAATAGTTCCTTCGATGTTTTTCAGCTCTTCTAGGGCTTCTGCCGCCTGATCGGTATGGACTTCCATCACCACATAACCTATGTCAGCGGTGGTTTGCAGGTATTGGCCGCCAATGTTGATGCCTTTTTCGGAAAACGCCTGGTTGATCTTCAGCAGTATGCCGGGGCGGTTGCGGTGGATATGCAGCAGGCGTGAAGTGCCGTGTTGCTGTGGCAGTGATACTTCGGGGAAGTTCACGGCGGTTACTGTCGAACCGTTGTCGGAGTATTTTGCCAGTTTCCCTGCCACTTCGATGCCGATGTTTTCCTGGGCTTCTTCGGTGCTACCACCCACGTGCGGTGTCAGGATGACATTGTCAAAACCGCGCAGTGGAGTCTGGAATTCATCATCATTAGATTTAGGTTCAACCGGGAACACATCGATTGCTGCCCCTGCTAAATGCTTGGATTCCAGTGCCGCGGCGAGCGCGTCAATATCCACGACTGTTCCGCGGGAGGCGTTGATCAGAAAGCTGCCAGGTCGCATGGCTTCAATCTGCGCTGCGCCAAACATCAACTTGGTTTGGGGCGTTTCCGGTACATGCAGGCTTACCACATCCGCTTGCGCCAGCAATTCGTTCATAAACCGCAACTGGTGCGCGTTACCCAGTGGCAGCTTGTCTTCAATGTCGTAGAACACCACGCGCATGCCTAAAGTCTCGGCCAGAATGCCGAGCTGGGTGCCAATATGACCATAACCAATCACCCCGAGGGTTTTCCCGCGGACTTCATAGCTGCCTTTGGCACTCTTGATCCAGCCACCTTTGTGAGCAGATGCGTTACGTTGTGGAATGCCGCGCATCAGCATGATGATTTCGCCAATAACCAGTTCGGCAACACTGCGGGTATTGGAAAACGGTGCGTTGAACACCGGGATCCCCAGCAACTCTGCGGCTTTAAGATCTACCTGGTTAGTGCCAATACAGAAGCAACCGATACCCACCAGTTTCTCAGCCTGATCCAGCACTTCCTTGGTGAGGTGAGTGCGAGAGCGAATACCGACAAAATGTGCATCCTTAATGGCCGCTGCCAATTCATCACCGGATAACGAGCCCTTGTGGTACTCAATATTGTTATAACCGGAGTTTTTCAGCACATCTAAGGCTGATTGATGAACGCCTTCCAACAACAGGATCTTGATTTTATCCTTGTCCAGCGAGTGTTTCGCCATGATATCGGTACCCCTCAATTTATGAATCTGCTAGTGAACAAAGTGTAGTGTGTTAAGCTTCCCCAAGCTGTCAGCTCACGTTAGCACCTTTTTTGCTGCTGTGGAGGTCTGGATGGCTAAAGTGTTTATTTTAGATCATGAACAATCCGTAATTTGGGGCAGATATTGAAGAATCCACTGATTTGGCTGGCATTTTATGGGGCGGTGCTGTTGTGGTCGGCATGGCAGCCAAATGATGGTGTTACCTGGTGGATGGAAGCTATCCCGGCATTAATCGCCGTGCCACTGCTGTTATGGTGTCGGCGGGTATTTCCATTAACGCCACTGCTGTCACTATTAATTCTGTTGCACTGCTGTGTGTTGTTTGTTGGTGCCCACTATACCTATGCGCAGGTGCCGCTGTTTGACTGGTTGTCAGACTGGTTCGGCTGGGGCCGCAATAATTACGACAAATTAGGGCATTTTGCCCAAGGTTTTATCCCGGCCATGATTGCGCGAGAAGTATTACTACGTAAACAAGTGCTACGCCCGGGGGCCTGGTGTAGCTTTCTTTGTTGCTGTTTTGCCCTGGCGCTGTCGGCGTTTTATGAGCTGGTGGAGTGGTGGGTGGCGGTGTTAACCAACGATGGCGCCGAAGCCTTCCTGGGCACTCAAGGTTATGTTTGGGATACCCAGTCTGACATGTTATTTGCCTTGATCGGCGCTATCTGTGCGGTATTGACGCTGTCGGCGACTCATGACCGTCAATTAGCGAAATTGGTGATACCCAAGCGCTGAGCAGGCGCTAGACTAGCCTGGGACATTATCATAAGGAAACGCACACATATGAGTATCTGGTTCAGAGATGTCACGCTTGCAGATTGTGCCCGCCTAGATTTAGGGCAGGGCGGCAAAGGTACCCTGATGCAGACCTTAGGCATCAAAGTGACTGAAATAGGTGACGATTATCTGGTGGCGACCATGCCGGCCACACCCGCTATTCACAATCCCATCGGTATGGTACATGGCGGTGCCAACGTGGTACTGGCAGAAACCGTTGCCAGTTACGCGGCTAACTTTGCTGTGGATTTTGAACAATATTACTGCGTCGGGCAGGAGATCAACGCTAATCATATCCGCGCTGCCCGGCATGGTGAACTGAAGGCGGTAGCTCGCCCCATTCATCTAGGAAAACGTACCTCAGTATGGGAGATCCAGATTTACAACAGTGCTGGGGAACTGACCTGCATATCTCGAATGACGGCCGCTGTTGTGCGCCGTCCCGACAGCAAACATGCGGGCTAATCAGCATTGATAGCTAATGACCGCAGCCTAGGATGCGGTCATTGTGGCCCAGCAACAGATTTTTACTCTCTTTCACGCCCACGCTTCTAAACTTATCTGCGCCCATTAGTTTTGGTTTTTAATTCAAATATTGGATTGTAGTAATCAATTTTAATCGTTTTATTGATTGTTTGACTTTCTCTACCATGCTCTCAACGCCTGATGCTTTAACTCGCAGTTTAGGGAGGCCGTATGGCCACAATCGTTGATTTAATCGAACTTTGGTTAAACCAGAAAAAATCGTAAGGAGCGCAAGATGACCCAGCACTATATTACCAGCCAGAACGGTGCCCCCGTTGCCGATGATCAGAATTCTTTGTCTGTTGGTGAACGTGGCCCATTGTTGTTACAGGATTTTCATCTGATTGAAAAACTGGCACATTTTAACCGCGAGCGGATCCCTGAGCGGGTCGTGCATGCCAAAGGCACCGGGGTTTATGGTACCTTCACCCTGACCAATGATATGAGCCGTTACACCATTGCCGAGCATTTCAACGGCGTGGGTAAACAGACCGAAGTGTTTGTGCGTTTTTCTACTGTGGGTGGTGAGATGGGCTCTGCCGATGCCGAGCGTGACCCTCGCGGTTTTGCCGTGCGCTTTTACACCAACCGCGGTAATCACGATATTGTCGGTAATAACACCCCCACGTTTTTCCTGCGGGATGGCATCAAATTCCCAGATTTTATTCATACACAGAAGCGTAATCCGCACACCAATCTTAAAGATCCGCCAGGCAATGTGGGATTTCTGGGCACTGAATCCAGAAGCGATGCATCAGGTAACTGTGCTGATGTCTGATCGGGGTATTCCGGCAAACTATCGGCAGATGCACGGCTACGGTTCACATACCTACTCTTTCTGGAATGCCAAAGGTGAGCGCTTCTGGGTGAAATTTCACTTTAAGAGCGAGCAGGGCATTGCCAACCTGACCGAAGAACAAGCCGCCAAAATGAAAGGTATCGATCCCGATCATGCTCAGCGTGACATGGTGGCCGCCATTAGTGATGGTCATTTCCCACGCTGGAAATTGCAGGTACAGATCATGCCCGAAGCTGATGCTAACCATTATCATATCAATCCTTTTGATCTGACCAAGGTGTGGCCGCACCAGGATTACCCATTGATTGAAGTCGGGGTGATGGAGCTGAACCGCTTGCCGCAGAACTATTTTGCTGAAGTGGAGCCAGGCGGCTTTTGCGCCGAGCAATATGGTTCCAGGGGTGGGTGCGTCACCGGATAAAATGCTGCAAGCGCGTCTGTTTGCTTATGCCGATGCCCAGCGTTATCGCGTTGGCGCCAATTACAACCAACTGCCCGTGAATTGCCCACACGCGACCACTGCTAACCATCATCAACGTGCCGGGGCGATGGCCGGAACGCAGTGCCCATACCATCACAGCCAGACTGGTGCGGATAGTAGCGCTAACTACGGCCCGAACTCCAGCGCCAACAGTTTGCAGGATGCTACCGAGTTCCGTGAACCGCCATTACAGCTAGAGGGGAAGCGGCGCGTTATAGCCGTTACGATCAGGATGACTACACTCAGGCGGGTAATCTGTATCGCTTGTTCAGTGAAGCGGAAAAAGCGCGGCTGGTCAGCAATATCTGTGGCACCTTGAGCCAAGCAAGCCGCGATGTGCAATTGCAGATGGTGGCGCATTTCACTAAAGCCGATGCCGACTATGGGGCTCGTGTAATGGCGGGATTAGCTAAGTAACTTAGCTCTGCCTAAGGTGGATTAGAAAGCCCAACGGTAACGTTGGGCTTTTTTGCATCTGCCGATGCGGGGAAGTCGGCGGCTTGTTTCTGCGGTTACATTTCGCAATTTGAGTTCGCTGAGAGCTAGTCGCACTAAATCGCCTGCCGCGGGCGTATGCACAGATGCTCCAGTGACACGCTGTGAACCCATCCATGGGCGCTCGGCCTCGGAATCCATTCCTCGGACGGTCACTGGTTCATCTGTGCTGAGGAATCATGGTGTAGTCCTGTTGAATTTGATTTTGGCTAACTTTACTCATCTTCTGGATCAAATGTGTATTCAGGGTAGTACTGGAGCACTTTATAAATTTTGGGAACCCCTCTCACCGTTTCCACTTCAACATCGACAACATAAGCTAATTCATGCCACTGCTTCTTTAGATGTTCTGGCGGATGAAGCATTTCATTTTTTACAGCATTATTCTCAAAAATCACTTTCATGCTCTTTTTGGAAATATCATCAATGATGGCTCTATTACCTGTTTCTGAGTTAGGGTCAAACTTTGCTTGATACCAATACATAACTTTTCGACGATGGATGTGATCCTCTGGCTCATCTATTTGCTCAATTTTTTTACTAATTTCATTCTGGATGGCATTAGCTTGGGTTGAATTGATTGTAAAGTTGTTAATTACAGTTCCACCATCAGAAACTATGATATTAAGTTGCGAGCCATGATCTTTAGCGACAGGTTCAACAAATTTATTCCACTCTTGAAGGTCTTGCTTTGTGACTTCTTTGGGGGATTGTTGGTCTTGCCCAGTAACCAGTTACAAATGCCTTGGACAATATTTGACCATTGCGAAAGCGTTCCCCTTCCCAAAGTAAAGGAACAATAGGAGCTGCTTGAGACACAAGTTCGATAACTATTGATCCCTTTCGTACTTCCTTAATTAGGAGCTCTGTACTTACTTCTGTTTCTTTCGATGTTTCAGATTCAATGAATTTATGAAACTGATGATTAAAAGAAAGTAGTGAAAGTGAAAGATCTTTAAGAGCTACTGGGTTTCGGTTGTTGATTTTTATTTCTAATTTCTTGTCTAAATCAATTTCGAGAATGTTATTCATAACGTTCCTTGTTGTTACCTTTCCAGTTATTCCTCAATTGATAGTTAATATGTGACGATAAAAAAATTTGGTCAACTAACATACACATTATTGTGTAATGGCAATTTCAATTTGTGTGAATGGAGTAGCTTAACGTTCAAGTACAGTTGATCTAGGAGAAGTACTCTGATAATTCCCAGCACATGCGGACTTGTGGCTGTCGCCAGCATGGATGCTGGCGTCGAGCTTACATGGAGGTACTTGCAGCGCGCCACATGGATGCGTGTGCATAAGCCTGCGGCCAGGCAAGTAATCGCTGCCGGGCAACAAAGCAATGTTGCAGCATTCATAAAAAATGTAGGCAGCATCAGCATCAATAAAAAGAGGCTCGGAAGCCTCTTTTTTGCAAACGAATCAGGCCGTAAGGCTTACTTACGCCCACACCAGCGTTGCTATACCCAACAAGAAAAACAGCACGGCACAGATCCGATGAATAAGGGTTACTGGTAACTTACCCGCGCCCATGCTGCCGGCTATCACCACTGGCACATTGGCCAGCAAGATGCCTAAGGTTGTTCCGGCAATTACCCAAGCTAAGGATTGATACTTAGCCGCCAACACCACAGTGGCAACTTGGGTTTTGTCGCCCATTTCGGCCAGGAAGAATAAGACAAAGGTTGCCAGAAATGGGCCATTGCGATAGAAGCGGCTGTCTTCAGCGTCAGCTTTATCTGGCACGAGTATCCATAAGGCGATGGCAAAGAAGCTAAAGGCCACGAGATAACGGGCGAGTTCTGGTGTTAGCCAGGTAATCGCCCAATGACCAAACCACGCTGCCAACAAATGATTTGCCAGTGTTGATAGCAAGATCCCGCCGATAATTGCCGTTTTATTTTTGAATCTGGCGGCTAATAACAGTGCCAGTAGTTGGGTCTTATCGCCAATTTCAGCAATAGCAACAGAGAGAGCAGACGTGAACAGCGCTTCCAAAATGCAATCCTCAGGGGTGACCTTTAACCGGGCACAACACGCCATTCACCCCTGTTAAATGGTGCGCTGTGCTCAGGTCTTGCCAGGCAAGTCAGACTTGCTGCATTCACCATGGCATGTGGCCAAGTTTGTTGATGAATGCCCTCACAAACAGTGAGGCGGCTACTCCCCCAAGAACTAGAGAGGCGCTCATTATATCCAGATATTTATCTGCGGCAATCATCAATTGCAGATTGTTCTTATAATCGACGATATTTTTTCCGATTTTAAAGGTAAATCTGTTCTTGCCCGCAGCAAATGGCTCTGATAATGTCAAAACCGTGTCGATTTTTCGGAATAGCATTCAGGCATTTTTGCTCTGAGCACGTACTCTAACTGCATTCCGTTATGGAAAATCCGGCCATCAGAAAAATAACAATGACAACAGGATCTAGTCCGTGAATCTTAAAATAGTTGGATCGATTGCGATCGTGGCCGGTACTGCCATTGGTGCCGGTATGTTGGCCTTGCCATTGGCTACTGCGGCCATGGGCCTAATGCCCGCTTTACTGCTGATGATAGTGGTCTGGGCAATTTCGGCATATACCTCGTTGCTGATGCTGGAAGTGAATTTACGCTCCGGTACCGGTGACAATCTGCACGTGATTACCGGTAAATCTCTTGGGCGTAAGGGCCAGATAATCCAGAGTCTGTCGTTTCTGAGTTTGCTGTTTGCGTTAACGGCGGCGTATCTCACTGGTGGTGCGGATTTGCTGACGCTAAAAGCTAAGGCCTGGTTTGATGTTGAGTTAAGCAATCAAACGGCGGTGTTACTGTTTACCTTTGTTCTGGGTGGCTTTGCGGCATTGGGCGTGCACTGGATTGATAAACTGTCGCGGGCACTTTTTTCTGCCATGGTGGTTCTGCTGGCGCTGGTATTAGTGTTTCTGTTACCTGAGGTCAGCCCTAGCGCTCTGGCACAGCGGGCGGCAACCAATTCTCTGACCGCCGTCTGGCTCAGTGCTATCCCGGTGGTGGTGACATCTTTTGGTTTCCATGTCTGTATTGCCACGCTAGTGCGTTACTTGGACGGTGACGTAGCTTCATTACGCAAGGTATTGCTGATTGGTTCCACCATCCCATTATTTTGCTATGTACTGTGGTTGTTGGTGACGCTCGGAACTGTGGGGGGAAGCTATTGCCGGGTTTAATGGATCGTTATCGAAACTTATCAGTGCCTTGCAGGAGATCTCCTCACAACCGTTGATCAGCAAATTTATTGGTTTGTTCGCCGATTTTGCGCTGATCACCTCGTTCCTCGGTGTCACCATGAGTTTGTTTGATTTTAACGCCGAGCTGATCCGTGCCCGCGACTCTTGGAGTGGCAGGGCACAAACCTGGTTACTAACCTTTATGCCGCCGCTGGCTTGTGCGCTGTTTGTCCCGGAAGGTTTTATCGCTTTGCTGGGGTTCGCCGCCGTACCGCTGGTGGTGATAACCATCTTTTTGCCTGTCATTATTGCTATGAAACAACGGTTACAGGGGGCAGCGGGCTATCAGGTAAGCGGTGGTAATCTGGCGTTGTGGTTGCTGATGTTGCTGGGCATAGTGATCATCGTGGCGCAACTGTATGCCGCAACTTAACGCGCTTTGTAAGCAAGTTTGTCCATAGCCACTGTCTTGTAAGCGAGTTTTTCAGGCTACAGTGCAGCTGTTATGTTTGTGTTAAAGTCGGGTTCGGCCCGGCTTTTATTTAACGATGATCCGTTTTGCCGTTGCCATGTATGACACCAACAAACAGTTGCGTGATGCTGACAAACAGTTAAAGGGTGAACTGACGAAAGTGCGGCCGCACTATATGGCAGCAATCATTGCTTACTATAAGAGCTTGGGCAAACCTGTGTATGCCGATGCCAACTCTAGCCTGCGGGTCACTTATGGGAACGTGAAAGGCTATTCGCCTAAAGATGGTCTATACGCAGTACCGTTCACCCGTTTGCAGGGCATTACCCAGAAAGACACCGGCGTTGAGCCGTTTGATGCGCCCAAGGCTGAGTTGAAGCTCATCAAAGACAAAGCTTACGGGGATTTCTATGTGAAATCATTGGATTCCGTGCCAGTTAACTTCCTGTCGACCGTGGACACTACCGGCGGAAACTCTGGTTCGCCCACACTAAATGGCCGGGCTGAGCTGGTTGGCCTACTGTTTGATGGGGTGTATGAAAGCATTATTGGCGACTGGAATTATGACGATAACATCAACCGTTCAATCCATGTCGACAGTCGTTATATGTTGTGGGTGATGAAGTATCTTGACCATGCCGACAACCTAGTGGATGAAATGGTAATCACTCACTAATCACAGGTCATCACTGATTAACAAAGCCCTGACAGCCCTATCAGGGCTTTGTTTTTTGGGGATCAATGACCCGCCGATGGTAGCGGTTCTACCAACACTTTGCTTTGCCAACGGCGGCTGCGCCAGCGCCAGTACATGGCCAGACCGCGCACCCATTCATCACACGCCAATGCCAGCCAGATCCCCACCAGGCCATAGCCCAAATGAATGCCCAGTAACCAAGCCAGCGGTACGGCAATGCCCCACATGGAAAACAGTGCCATCATCAACGGGAAACGGGCATCACCAGTCGCTCTGAGTGCGTTGATCACAATCAAGTTAAACGTCCGGCCCGGTTCCATGAATACGCTGATCACAAACAGTGGGGCGATCAGCGATAACACGCCCTCATCGCCAGTAAACAAGGCGATAATGCTACGGCCACTCAACGCGAAACATAATGCGATAATCACAGTGGCAAACAGCCCGAGCTTGAGGGTCTTTAATAATCTGCTATAGGCCAGTTCAAACAGTCGGCCTCCGGCTAGGTGACCAATGATGATCTCATTACCCATGCCAATGGATAAACCGAACAGCATGATAAAGGTACAGATCTGAAAATAGTAAGAGTGGGTTGCCAGTGCTTTATCGCCCATCAGGCCAACAAATGAGGTGACCACCATAAATTGCAGTAACCAGGAAAGATTCTCTCCGGCTGCGGGCAGACCGATTTTCAAGACTTTGGCAAGCATTTCGCGCCGTGGGCGCAACAGCTCTGCGGGCAACAAACGAATACCGGTATTGCGTTGCAGTAACCAGACTAATAGCACCAAGCCAACTAGGCGTCCGGCAACGGTACTGATGGCAACACCGGCAACGCCCAGCTGCGGCAGTCCAAACCAGCCGTAAAGCAGCAGCAGATTACTGCCAAAGGTGATCAAGTTGACCAAGGCGGTCGCATACATCGCCTCGCGGGTATATCTGTGGGCACGCAAGGTGGCTGCCAGACAGAGCGCTGCGGCTTCTGGCAACAGACACAAACCGATAATCATCAGGTATAAACGACCATCTGCCAGCAGATCCTGTGGCAGGTTCATCATGGTCAAGATAGGTGCCGCACCACTGATAACCCCAATGGCTGCGAGTAGCCCCACCACCAGATTGAAACTGATTGCGGTGTGGATCACCGTACGGGCCTTGGTTCTGTTACCCGCCCCGAGATACTGCGTAATCACCACGCTGGTGCCAATACTGACAAAGCTGAATAAGGTGATAGCCAGACTGAACACCTGGTTGCCGACGGCTAATGCTGCCACTTCCCGATAGGAGATATGGCTGACCATAAAGGTGTTGATAGCGCCAGTGAGAAAGTGTAACGACAGATCAATAAATAGCGGCCAGCTCAGCATAAACAGCGAGCCTGGCCCCTGACGATGTGGGGTGTGCATTAAAATTTCCAGCGCAAGATAACCGGGAACCCGGCAGTAACTATCCGAACATGCCACCCATAACATCCTGTGGGCACAGGTGCTGACGGCGTGTGGCATGACCCGGTTATTGTAACTCACTGGCAAATAAATCCAGCTGTTTGCCGCTAAAAATTATTTGGGTGTTGAAATAATGTTGCGGTTATACATGGTTTGCTGTGGATAACTGCAGTTTATTTCACAATTTTTGCGGTTGAATGTTAAGATCCGGGCGTTTTTAGTGGGATAACTTTCTGTTTTACAATTGGAGAATGATATGAAATCACTGCTCGGGATGGCCGCGTTGTTAGCCATTGCCCCCTGTACCCATGCGGCGTCCGACTTTGTGAAAGGCGATGCAACCTTTGCCGGCGAAGCTGAGTTAGGTGCCACAGTGACCACAGGTAACACTGATACCACCTCAGTTAAAGGCCGACTGGCAATGAAGCAAGAACTCGGCAACTGGGAAAATCAGTATCTTATTGAAGGTCTGTACAAGGAAGACACCGACGAAGTCACTGCCAAACGTTATCTTGGCAGTATCCAGGGCAACTATCGCTTTGATGGCCGCAGTTATCTGTTTGCTACGGGTGGCTACGAAGTTGACCCTTTTACGGGTTATGACTACAAATTCAATACCGCGGCAGGTTACGGCTACCGTCTGTATCAAGGCAACGGCAGTTTCCTTGATGGCGAAATCGGTCCTGGCTATCAGTATCAGCGTTTGGACAGTGAGCAGCGCCAGGAACTGGGTTATACCTCTGAAGCCAGTTGGGTGGCCCACGGCGTATTGAACTATGAACTTGAGATCAGTGAAACTTCCAAGTTCAAGCAGATGTTTGTTGCCGATTATGGTGATAAACTGGACGCCCGTTCTGAAACTTCCATCACGGCTAACATCATCGGCGCACTGGCGATGAAATTTGCTGTGGTTGTACGCTACAACAGTGATCCGCTGGATGACAAGAAAAGCACTGATACAGAAACCAACATGACGCTACTGTACTCTTTCTGAGTTCAGGCGCTTATTCTGTGATCAACTAAAAGGCACCTTCGGGTGCCTTTGTGATCTTGGTCTCAGCATGGGATCATGACCACAAAAAACAGTTGATCGCGTGGCTGGATAACAGATTATCTGCTATGCCGAGTCACCAGAAGTTGACTGATCATCCATCACGACCACTGCGGGGCTATGGTAGTTTCTAATAAAAATCCCTTCCCATATGAGAGATAAAAATGAAGTTGAAGCATATGTACCGAGGACCTGCAGTCGTTCTGGCGTGCTTGCTGGCCATGGTTTCTCCCGCCGTATTGGCAGGTACTGAAGCTGAGGCACAGTTGTCACTGACCCACTCCGGCGTAGGCTATTTCGCAGTCGCGATGTTCGTCCTGGCCTACCTGATGGTCATGATGGAGGAAAAACTACACATCCGAAAATCCAAGCCAGTGATTGTGGCGGCGGGATTAATCTGGGGTGTTATCGGCTTTATCTATACTCAGCACGGCATGCCGCATATTGCGGAAACCGTGTTCAAAGATGATTTACAAGAGTATGCCGAGCTGTTCCTGTTCCTGCTGGCGGCTATGACCTATATCAACGCAATGGAAGAGCGGCGATTGTTTGATGCTTTGCGTGCCTGGATGGTGGGCAAAGGCTTTACACTGCGGCAGGTATTTTGGATTACCGGATTCCTGGCATTCTTTATTTCACCTATCGCTGACAACCTGACCACCGCACTGCTGATGTGTGCTGTTGTCATGAAAATGGCCGGCGACGATAAACGCTTTATTACGGTGGCCTGTATCAACATAGTGGTTGCCGCCAATGCTGGCGGTGCCTTTAGCCCCTTTGGCGATATCACTACCTTGATGGTATGGCAAAAAGGTGTTGTTGAGTTTTCGCAGTTCTTTGATCTGTTTATCCCCTCACTGGTGAACTTTGTTGTCCCTGCCGCCATTATGAGTTTCTTTATCTCTAACCATGGTAGTTCTGCGATGGTTGAGAAAGTCCATATGAAACCCGGTGCTCGACGTATTGTGGCGCTGTTCCTGTTCACCATCTGTTTAGCTGTGTGTGCCCACTCCTTCATGGGAATGCCGCCAGTATTGGGGATGATGACTGGTTTGGGGCTGTTACAATGCTTTGGTTTCTATCTGCGTCGTAACTTTAATAAAGCGGTGGCGCGTATCCGCCAAGAAGCAGAAAGTGCACACGATGAAAAACGTCTGGCAAATGTGGGTGAACTGGTGCCATTCGATGTGTTCTCCCGTATCGCGCGCGCTGAGTGGGACACACTATTGTTCTTCTATGGCGTGATCATGTGTGTCGGTGGCCTAGGCTTTATTGGCTATCTGGCGAGTGTTTCAGAGGCTCTGTATGGTCACTGGAATCCAACCTATGCCAACGTTGCCATCGGTGTACTGTCATCTGTGGTCGATAACATTCCGGTGATGTTCGCGGTCTTGACCATGAACCCCGATATGTCTACTGGCCAGTGGTTGTTGGTGACCATGACCGCAGGTGTCGGTGGTAGCTTGTTGTCTATCGGTAGTGCTGCTGGGGTAGCGCTGATGGGACAAGCCCGTGGTATTTATACCTTTGGTTCACACCTGCGTTGGACACCAGTGATTGCACTTGGCTACATCGCGAGTATTGTAGTGCACCGTCTGCTTAACAGTGGGCTGTTTTAGTTAACTGCTTGTTTCAAAAACTTGTCGGCAGTTTTAGCCTCAGTCCGACAGCTTGAGAAGTGGATCACGCTTCTCGAATAAAGCGACGGCACCGTGCTGGATCACTCAGTTTCGGTGCCGTTGCTTTTTTATAATCGTGGCATTAACAATCACGGGTGGGTTATGCAACTCGGTAACTATTGGTATGCCGCACAACAGGGCGAACTGCGTTCTCTGGCTGGCAATGAATGTCAGCGGTTACGGCTGGCTGAACGGCGCTTATTGAACGCCCTGCTGCAACATCGGGAACAAGTGGTATCTCGCTATCAGCTGATGCAGAGTCTGGGGTCCACCAATGAGCAGTTGTTGGTGCGCGGCATCGTTCGACTACAGCAAAAGCTGGGGGATCCGCAGGGGCATCTGTTGGAACGCGTTGCTACAGAAGGCTATATCCTGCATCAACAGCTGCAGCCGCGGCTTAACAGCGGAGGTTTCGGTGGCTTGCGGATTTCGTGGCAACACTATGGCGCTATTATTGCGATGGCGCTGTTGGTGATGACTATGCTCTGGCAACTGCCAAGAGAAACGCCTGATTGGTGGTCGCATCATCCATCAGATACGCCTGCGTTAGCCCAGTCAGTTAAGCATAGTGCGCATCCGGCTTGTTGTTGCCAATGCCGCAATACTCTCCTGCGTCATAGCTGCACCTGTCATGAGACGCACAACGTCTGTTAAATCCAGTGCTCCCCAAGCTAAATTACCAACCTTTGGTATGGATCACTATTTCGCAAATTGATCTGTAAATCACATGATTTCCGGTTACCAGGATCACAGTACCGCTAGTTTTCACTGCCTATACTGAGCGCCAATGGCAAAAACCTATCACACGGGTGGCTGCCGCAACCTTATGTTGATAACGGAAACGATCCCGAAATTTATGCTTAACTCATTATCTCAGCCCCAACCGCCAAAGTATGTGTTGGGTGAGCAAATCAATCCCGCACCTCGTATGGTGGTGGTGATCATGTTGTTGCTGCTGATGCTCGGAATTAGCGTCTATTTCATTAAGAAATTTCCGGTCAGTGACGCGATATTGCCGTTGGCACAACAAACCGTTACTTTGCCATCTGGACAATCAGTGCAGTTGTTGCTGTTTGCCAATAGCAGAGTGAATAATCACTTGCTGCAAGCCACCGCCAATACTGTCTCTGCCGCCTTACTCCAGTGCCATCAATCACCTTGGCAGCAGGTCTATCTGTCGATTTCCCATGAGAAGCAGATACTGAATATCAGCCTCAAGGGTGAGCGTAATGGTCACTTAGTCTTACGTAATATCAAGGCGGGTGATAGCGGTCGGCAAGTGGGGTTTATCAATCAACAATGGCTCCAGGGGGTTCATCTCTGTGACTAAAGCCTGGCCCTGGCTACTGCTGGCGTTATTGGCATTAGTGGCGGTAGCCAATACTTATTATGGCGGTCAGCGTCAGCCGCGTCAGTTGCTGCTTAATTGCAGTTCTGAGCTGTATGATCATGATGACCAGCAGCAGACCCAGTATTTTCTGTTGTTCGACTTACAGGCATCGGGTCGTGATGCGCTGGTCAATTATCGCTACTTTCACACCGATGGTTCTGCCGCGGGCAGTGTGATGATGCACGGCCAGCTCACCCGTGGTGCGGCGGGTATCAACTATCAGATTGCGGTGAGTGATAAACAGGAGCAGCAGGCTAATGGCCCAGCACCTGAGCACATGCAGTACCTGTCCTATATCAGTGGTCTTAACCTCAAAAACCGTGCAGTACATCCTATGACGCTGGAAGTGCTGGATGCTGACGACAAACAACATTACGCCGTGGTGCGGGTACAGCCGGGTAATGGTGTTTATGCTTGTCGCCTACAGCAATAACCCTTTAACTGCATCCCTAAACCCGCTATTCTCTCCTCTCATTATTGAACTATTATGATGATTCATAAGAATTTTGTGGGAGAAGTCAGGCAGCGTGTCAAAACTACGGATCAAGCAGGAAGAACAGCTTTCCATTAAATTCAGCCATCTGTTAGGTGTGGGTGAACGGCGTAAGCTGGATCTGTACTTTTCGTTGCCCAAAGAGATGGGGATTGGCCCGCAGAGCCTAGACGAAGAAGAATATTACTTCAGTGCCGTGTTGGGGCGCCGTTCTTATTATTCCCAAGGGCTACACCTGCCACTGGTGCAATCGCGTTTCATCAGTCAGAAAAAGCGCACGCTGGAAGAGTATCGTCTGTACATGAACCTGTTCGCTTATCAGTTTGTGGTGGCGATGGAAAATGATGCCAAGGAGCTGTCGCGCCAGACGGATACACCACAGTTTTATCAGGATCTCAATGAGCTGACGGTACACTGTGCCACATTATTGCGCCGTTTCCGCCGTAATGCGCCTGCCGATACCAAATGGAAACATTACTTTGAGAATGCCGATAACTACCTTTCCTGGTTTTGCGAGCAGCAACTGCTGAAATTGTTGAAAGATGCGCCGCAGCCGGAGCAATACCAACATGTGCATGGCAAGGTGTTGTCGCTGTGTCACATGGAGCAGCATCACCGTGAAAATCACAAATATAACTCGTCACAGACGATGACCGAGCCTAACCGCATCGCCAATAAGATGTTGTTGCTGCGGCGCTTAATCCAGCAAGGGGTTGTGCTTAAAGAGGAACTCAAACCCTTAGGCGTTGGCCTGAAAAAACTGACTACGGGTTTGGCTACGGCCTTGGTGATGCTGGTGGTGTCATCCCTTATCATCAAAGCGCAGGGGTTTTTAACGGTGTCACCATGGTGATGGTGTTGGTGTTAGCGCTGATCTACGGCGCTCGTGAAATCTTTAAAGATGATGTGCGTAATGCCATGTGGCGTTATGTGCAGCGCGGGCGCCCACGGTGGAGCCGCATCCTGCGCGACACTACCACGCAGAATCTTATCGCCAAACAGTTGGTTTGGCTCGAATTCATGCGCCAGAAGGACTTACCCGAGGCGGTGCAGGAGATCCTGCGGCGGCGCCATAGTCAGAACAAAGTTGAGGCGGAGATCCTGCATTATGGGATCAGTACCAAGGTGGAAGATACTGATTTTCTGTCGGGATATAACACCATTCAGGAACAGGTGATCTTCAGCCTAGTGCCGTTTGCCCGCTATCTGGAACGGGGTAAGGACAAAATCTACTCGGAAGACAACGGCACTATCAGTTCAGAAGCGGTGGAACGGCGTTATCAGATCAATTTGGTGGTGGTCTGCCGGAAAGAGAAACAACCGCCACAATATGCCCGTTTCAAAATCACCATGAACTGGTCGCAAATCGTGGATTTAAGTCTCAGTGATATTCCCGACACACTGCCTATGATTGATGAGCTGGTGGACGAAGCCACTTTACCGGCGGCAACCACCCGGCTGGATAATAGTACGGCGCCGCGCATCAGCGATTACCCGGCAAATGGTGATAGCGCCGCTAAAGATAGCCATCAAGCCTGACGGGTAAATGCCTGACAGATATTGCGCTCGCCGCTCTGTTTGGCGCGTTTGAGGGCAATTTCAGCGTTATTGAGGAACTGTTGCAACGTCTGCCCCGTCACATAGGCGGCAATGCCGATACAGATGCCATCGGCCAAACCGTGCTGCGCAAGATTTTCCAAGGTCGCGGCGGCAAAGTGATGGCATGCGGTCGCATCGGTATCTGGTACCAGCACCACAATTTTGCCTAACTGCCAGTTCACCATCTGATAGCCCCGTGGCAAATCGTTGAGTACCTGAATTTCCACCTGCTGCTGGCGGCTTTCCAGCGACTCAATCTCACTCATATGGCTCAGCAGCGCTTCAGGACTGATATCCAATAACATCAGACAACTGTGTTGCTGCTCTGGCACTGACATGGCATTGAAGAAGTTTTCCAGATCTTCCAGTTCAGGCATCACCTTGGTGCGATGCGGAATGCGCGGGCCCGGTAATTCCCGCACATTGGTGGCACGTTCAAGCGTACATATCAGATAACTCAGCTCGCCTTCTCGGTCCTGATAGCTCTTCAATGTGGCCTGTATGCAGCCGGGACGGTGTTCTTGGCAGAGGATCTGTCCCTGCCACAGTCCATGGGTTGATACTAGCTGCATGATGCGTGGCCATTGATTATCTAGGTCGTTTTGTAGCAATTCACTGAGCGTGTGTTGCAAGCTCCCGTCGAGTTGCAGCAACTGATCGAAGGTATCGTTGACGCGTACCAATTTGCCAGTGGGGGTGAGCAGTGCGGTAGCAACGGCTGAATCGCTGAGCAACTGATTGAGGAAGGCATCCTGACGTACTTGTTTGAGTTCACTGATATCTTCAAAGGAGATCAGCGCGTAGCCATCGCGGCCTTCGCCTACTACCCGAATATTGAAGCGCAGCACTATGTTGTCCAAGGCTTGTAATTGGACTTCACCATGCCAGACCTTGTTCTGTTGCAGTTGTTGTCGCACAGACTCATACCACTGCTGATCTTGCTCTAATAATTTTTGCAGACTGCGATTTTCAATCTCTTGCTGGCGCTGTTTGAGGATCTCGGTCGCCCGGTCGTTAGCACAGATAATTCGGCCACCTTCGTTGACCAGCAGACAGCCAAAATCGGCACGAAACAGTCCATCAGCCAGCAAAATACTGCCGAGGCGGGCTCGTTGCTCCAAGCGGAACAGATGCATAAAGATCATCGCCAGCGCCGCCAGCAATGTGACGACCACTGCGGTCACTAGCAGAATGTTGCGCCACTGCGCAAAACGGGCGCTGATATCTTCATTGCGAATATAAGACAGCAACATATATTCGCTGTCTTTTTGGCTGGCGGATGCCAAAGGGATTTTCAGATAGACAAAAGTGGCTTGTTCACCATGAAACTCACCAAAATTATTGGTGGCTAAATCCCGCCATAACTGTGGGTAACTCTGGCGCAGACTACTGCCGAGTGTATCTGGGATCCCTGTCAACGGGTCGAGGTTAGAGGCGCCAGCATAGAGCTGCCCCTGTTCATCCAGCAATAAAAGCGGGGAGTCGTTGCTGGAAAATGCCGGCTTGATGGACTGTAGCATCTGGCTGACAGAGTTATAAGTCACCAGATAACCGCGAATGCTCTGATCGGCATTTTCCAGCCAAGCCATCTGCATCTGATAGGCTTCTAATCTGTCTTCAACTGGCGCAAATTCCACTGTTGAGGTGTAAATATCATTGCCACCCATACTGCGGATACTGTCCAGCAAGGTCTTTGATAACGGGGTGTTGCTAAAATTACCGCTGCTGGCAAGGCGCAATTTGCCGTTGGCGTCATACACGGCAATATCTATCAATTCTGGAATATTGTTTTTTAGGCTCTGCCAGCTCTGCTGCAACCGCTGTTCTTCCTGATGGCCAGGATTATCGAGATAATGTTTGAGTGGCTCCGCGCGTGAAAACATCTGGGTACGAAACTGCTGAAAGGAGATTTTGTCAGCCAGCAGGGTGCCAACCGTCTGTAGTTCACTGTAACGTTGTACCGCCCATTCTTCCTGCAAACGGCGTTCACCTAGCGTGATCAGCACATTGGTGATCAAAAAAACGGTGATGATCAGCATGCTCAGCTGACTGGCAATAGCCAATAACCTTTGACGGGACCAGTGAACACCGCGAAGGTGGTACAACAATCGCGAGTCCGCTGAAGTGGGATTCTTTTTCAACATCAAACTGCTTGAACGGCGACCAGAGATGGCAGTTATGTTAACACGAAAAAGGCGAACAGCCAGTGCTGCTTATACTCTCAACCGAGCGCGCCTAACTTGCGGTATTTAAAACGGCAGCCCGCAGCTTCTACCAATGCCTGACAAGCGTGAATATCTACCCCTTCCAGACCATCAATGGCAGATACTTGAACGTCGGCAATATAGTGTGGCGCTTGCTGCATAAAAGCATTCACTGCTTGCCAACTGCCTTTAAGTTTTGGCTGGCAATGCAGTTGGTATAAGGCTTCGTTCTGGGCATTGAGCGATATGGATAAGGCATCTACCCACTCGCTCAGTTCCGGCAGAATATTGCGTCGATGAAACAGATTGCCCAAGCCATCGGTGTTGACGCGCACTCTACCGCCGCGTTGTTTGATCTCCTTGGCGACCGCCAACAAGGTTGGCAAATTGAGTGTTGGTTCGCCATAGCCACAGAAAACATATTCAATGAACTGGCTAACATCACCTAATAGTGGCGTGATTTCGTTGGCCGATGGCTGATGGTCTAACGCCAGTTGGTACTGGTGGAGCTGCTTGCTGCCGTTATTTTTCGGGCAGAAAGTGCAGCGCAGGGTGCAGCGGCCAGTAATATTCAGATAACGGCTTTGGCGGATATCATAGACCAAGGTACTGTTTGCTTGAGTGTTCATAGTTAACGGCAATAAAAATGGATGCCAGCAGTGTAGTGCCTCTCGCTGGATGTGAATGTCACCCGGATCAGAAAATCAGGACTCAGCCACGGTTTCAGACCAGACCGCAAACTCATTGCCGCTTGGTTCCAGAAAATGAAAGCGGCAGCCACCGGGAAAATTGAATAACGGTTTGATGATGCGGCCGCCATGTTCAGTAATTTTCGCCTGTGTTGCCAGAATATCTTGGCTATAAAACACCAGTAGCATACTGCCATTACTGGTGGTGGCTGCCA
Source organism: Shewanella dokdonensis (assembly GCF_018394335.1). Lineage (NCBI taxonomy): Bacteria > Pseudomonadati > Pseudomonadota > Gammaproteobacteria > Alteromonadales > Shewanellaceae > Shewanella > Shewanella dokdonensis. Next base: position 2,888,076 of record NZ_CP074572.1, read on the forward strand.
TTGGTGCCCGGTAAAAGCCGCCATCAATACCGGCACCGTCAAAAGCGCAGTAGTCCGGCCCATAATCCACAAAGCGCCAACCAAAGACTTCCGCAAAAAAGGCTTTGGTGGCTTCGGGGGCAACCGCTGGAAATTCCAGATAATTCAGTTTCTCATGAGCTGGCATGGCGTTTCTCCTAGGCGGTGATAAAAATGCCGGTCAAAGGACCGGCATTTACATTAGGATTGCTCTTCCGTCACAGGTGTTGTGACTTTGGCTGCGGGTTTCCACCACCAAGTATAGAAACGGCGGAACCCCCGTTTAATGTCCTCTAGAATAATATAGAGCATGGGCACCAAGATCAGTGTTACCACGGTAGAAAACAGGATCCCGAAGGCCAGCGACACCGCCATGGGGATGACGATTTTTGCCTGCAAGCTTTTTTCCATAATGATAGGAACCAGCCCGACAAAGGTGGTCAATGACGTCAGGATAATGGCCCGGAACCGCTCACAGCCTGAGTTAATCGCCGCTTTCAGCGTGGAGTGGCCCTCTTCCCTTGCTCGGTTGACAAAGTCCACCAAAATCAGTGAGTCGTTTACCACCACCCCGGCCAGCGCCACAATACCACACAGACTCAGCACGCTCATCGACAGTCCAAGTATCAGGTGACCAAACAGCGCACCAATCATGCCGAACGGAATAACTGACATGATGATCAGCGGTTGGCTGTATGAGCGCAGCGGAATTGCCATCAGAGCATAAATGGTGAAGATGGCGAAGATAAAGCCCTTGGCCAGACCGACAACTGCGTCCTGTTCATCCTGGCTGGCACCGTCTAGGGTAGTAGCGAGATCGGGATACTTTTTCTGTAGTTGCGGAATAAATTGCTCTTGGATCTCACTGACTATCTTGGCTGGTTCAGCCTTTTGCTTGTTAGCATTGGCGGTAATGGTGATTGCACGGCGACCATTCACCCGGGTAATCGAGTTGTAGGAGTCACCTATTTCAATGGCGGCCACACTGCTGAACGGCACAGATTTGCCATTGGCGGTGCGGATCAACATGTTTTCCAGATAACCCACAGTGCGGCGCTGTTCCTGCGGATAGCGCACCATCACTTTCACTTCTTCCTTGTTGCGCAGAATACGTTGGGCTTCGTAACCATAAAAGCCGTAACGTACTTGGCGGGCAAGGTCTGACAAGGTCAATCCCAGCGCTTCCGCTTCAGGGCGGATTTTCAAGCGGATTTCATGACTGCCAGAAGAGAAATTATCGGCAATATCGTACACACCATCGTAAGTTGCGAGCTTCTGTTTCAGTTCCGCTGCCGCCGCTGACAACTCTTCCAGATTGGCTGAAATCAGCCGGAAAGAGATATCACCACCGCCACCATTGGTGCTGGCATTGATATTGAGGTTTTTCACCGCCACCATTTCTGGCAGTTGCGCTCGCCAAGCATCAGCAATCGCCACACCGTCTACGGCACGGTCTTCAGCCTTGGTGAGTTCGGCAAAAATGAAGGCAGAGGTACGGCTATCCATGTTGATGAAACTATGGTTGACCACTGGGTAGCCCAGCTCTTTTTCCATCTTGTCATTCATGGCATACAGCGCATCTTCTACCTGTTGCGTCACTTTCAGAGTATTGGTTTCGGAGCTGCCTTCATCCATTTCTAGCTGTACTTGAATGAAATCAGAAGGAATATCCGGAAAAAACACCCAGCGCACATGGCCGGTTTGCACTAAGGCAATGGAGATCAGCAAAATACCAATAAATACCGCAACCACACTGTAGCGATGCGGGATCATCCGCTCCATAAAGTTGCGGTAACTGTGGTTGATAAAGTGCTGCACTCTGGAATTGAATGCCTGGCGGAAGCGCCCCATCCAGCCTGGCTTGGCGTGGTTCTGTTTCATGTGTGCCAGATGCGCTGGCAGAATGAATTTCGACTCAATCAACGAGAAGCTAAGACACAAGGTGACAATCAAGCCAATAGAGATCCAGATGATGCCCATCGGCCCTGGCACCATCAGCATCGGGATAAACGCCGCAATCGTGGTCAGTACCCCAAAGGTTGCTGGCATCGCCACTTTTTAGCGCCGCGGATAACATTGTCAACTGAGAAACCTTTCTCTTCCACTTCGGTATGGGCGCTTTCACCGATAACAATGGCATCGTCTACCACAATCCCCAACACCAGAATAAAGGCAAATAGCGTCAACATGTTAATCGACAGATTAAACGGCTCCAGCGGCATCAATGCCAGCGACCCGAGGAAACAGACTGGCAATCCCATCATCACCCAGAAGGCCAGTTTGATATCGAGGAACAAGGCCAAAATGATGAATACCAACAGTGCCCCATAGGCCATATTGGACAACATCATGCTGAGGCGACCTTTGAGGTAATGGGTTAAATCACCCCAATAGTCCAGTTGCGCGCCAGCAGCAGGGTGGCTTTGCGTTTGGCAATGTAGGCTTTCACCTGATCAGCAATCGTCAGCGCGTTCTGATCGTCAATGCTGGTGACTTCAATGATGGCCGCAGGTTTCTGGTCAAAACGAGTGTAGTCCAGCCGTTCTTCAAAGCCATCTTTAATCTCTGCCACCATGGGCAGCATGATGCGGCTGCCGTCAGGCCGAGTCTTTACCACGATTTTAGCAAAATCGTCGGCGGTATAAGCTTGCCCTTTGGTACGCAGCAGAATGTCACCATCTTCGGCACGAATCGCGCCACCGGGTAAATCTAGAGAGGAGTTCTGTACTGCCTGGGCCACTTCAGTAAAGGTCAGCCCGTATTCGCGCATCTTGTCTTCAGAAACTTCAATGCCGATTTCGTAATCCCGTACCCCGGTGACTTTCGCCTGGGTTACCGCTGGTAGACTGGTGAGTTCATCACGAATGGTCTTGGCCAGCTCTTTCATCTCATGCGGTGCTAAGTCGCCATATACAGAGACCCAGATAACGTTATTTTCCGGCCGAATGCGATAGATGTTGGGTTTTTCAATGGCAGCCGGGAAGGTGGAAATCGCATCCACTCGCAGTTTGGCTTCATCCAGAACATCTTTGGGATCATAACCATCCTGCACTTCAAGGGTGACGTTACCTACACCATCACCAGCAACCGAGGTGATTTTTTTGATGCCAGGCACATCCCGCAAGGCTTCTTCAATCTTAATGGTGATCCCTTCTTCAATCTCCTGTGGTGCGGCACCTGGGTAGGCTACTGAAATCCGCAGATAGTTGAGATCAAAAGTGGGAAACACCTCTTTATTGATGGTAAATGCTGATACCAGACCACCAATAATGAGGATCCACATCAACAGGTTGGCCGCAACGTTGTTGCGGGCAAACCAGGCAATAATTCCGGTTTCCTTTTCCATCAGCGTTCCCCGGCATTAGCTAGACGCTGCTCATCCGGTGCGTCCTGTGGTGAATGGGAGGAGCCTTTATCTTGACCCGCCACCTTTACCAACTGACCTGTACTCATATTGTTGAGCGTTGTCAGCGATACCCGTTCACCGTCTTTCAAGCTGTCTTTTACATAGACGGAGTCCAGATCGGTACGGACAACATTGACCTTACGCATCTCCACCTTGCTGTCTGCGCCAATAACGGCCACTTGATTGTTACGCACCAGATAGCTAGGCAGTTTGACAACATCATCTACGGAGCGCCCTTGAATTGCCGCATCGACGAAACTGCCAAACTTCAGCGGCAGTTGTCCGGGTTCACGGTATTGGCGCAGATAGGGATCTTTTACTTCAGCAACCAGATACACCATGCGATTGTCTGGATCTATGACCCCTTCACTCCGTACCACGGTAGCGCGCCAGTTGAGGGTTTTGCCACCAAGCTGAGTGCTGAGTGTGACTTCGGTAAATGGATGATCGATGGATTCCAGATATGCCAGATCTTTGTTCGCCAGTGGCAAGCGCACTTCGGCGATGGCGGTGTCATACAGTTCACCCAGTTCATTACCCACACTGACATACTGGCCTAAATCCACATTGCGGCTGTGAACCAAGCCATCAAACGGCGCGCGGATAACGGTACGTTCCAGATTACGTTTGGCACGATCCAGGGCGGCTTCCGCATATTTGACATTCGCCTGGGCTTCTTTCAATTGCGGTACCCGTAAGCCGAGTTCCGGCGGGACGCCTTTAAAGCCAGAAAAATCCACTTTGGCCACTTTACCGCGGGCGATCTCTTCATCCAGTGCCGCTTTGTTTTGTGCCAGCGTGGCTTCTGCCTGACGCAGGTCGGCCTGATAATCAAAAGGTTCGATCACTGCTAGTTCATCACCAGCTTTGACCATACCACCGGCAACAAAGCTTGGCGCAATAGTGACGATACGGCCTTTTACTTCACTGACCAGTTGCGTTTTGAACTTGGGATTAACAGTGCCATAGGATGGCAATGACAGTGATACGGTTTGTGGCTTCACCGTTAACACATCCACCACCGGGATTGGGGTTTCTTCCGGCTTTTGCGGTGGTGTTTTTTAGTGGCAAACAACACACCGACTACAACAATCGCCACTAGGATAATTGCAATAGGAGGGAGCACTCGTCTCAAAAAGATATTCATACGCTTTTTCTGTCCATATTGGCAGCGAATCTGCGGCCTAAATTACCAGAGACACCACGGCCGATAAACGAGTTTTTGTAAAGTAAATGTATCAAAAACTAACGGCGCATTGGTGGGATAATGACCATCCTGGAAAAAAGGAACCCAGAGGTTCCTTTTTCACTTATATATTAAGACTTGCTAATTTTTGCTTTGTTTTTATTTAGTTTTTTTGTATTAGCCTTGTTCACTTTCTTTTTCACTGGCACTCGCGCTTCTTTATGCTTGGGGCGCAGCGCTTCAATGACGCGACGTTTCAGTTTCTGCTCGGTATAGCGCTCGATTTTACTCAGCACTAACATATCGTGGGCTTCGACCAGTGATATTGCCGTGCCTTTCTTGCCCGCGCGGCCAGTACGACCAATGCGGTGCACGTAAATATCGGCGGTACGCGGCATATCAAAATTGATTACATGGGTGATATCGTCCACATCAATGCCGCGGGCGGCAACATCGGTGGCAAGCAATACCTTGACTTCACCTTTGGTAAAACGTCCCAGCGCTTGAAAGCGTTTTTTCTGTTCCATATCGCCGCGCATAAAGGCGGTGGGAATACCAGCCTGTAGCAGTTGGCCTTCAAGACTTGCCACTATTTCGCGGGTTTTGGCAAAGACAATGGCGCGGCTTACGTCTTCCTGTTTGAGAATATGGCACAGCAGCGCAAATTTATGCTCTTTGTCATCGGCCAAGTGCACCCACTGATGAATCTTAGCTTTTTCACTGCGCGGCGGTTCGGCTTCGACAAAAACGGGATCTTCCAGCAATTCGTTAGCAAAACTGCGGACACCATTTCCTTCCAAGGTGGCAGAAAACAGTAACGTTTGCTTACGTTTTTGCGCTTCAATCACAATGGATTTCACCACTTGAGCAAAGCCCATATCGAGCATGCGGTCGGCTTCATCAATCACCAGTATTTCGACTTCGGTGGCGCTGAATAGCCCTTTATCCATGTAATCCAGCAAGCGGCCAGGGGTAGCGACCATCAGATCGATATTACCGCGCAAAGCCTGTTCCTGTGGCCCGTAGGGAACGCCTCCGGTCACTATGCCCATTGTGAGCTCAACATGGGTTGCCAGATGGCTGGCATAACGGTGCACCTGACTGGCGAGTTCCCGCGTTGGTGTCAATACCAATACCCGCGCTTGACCTGGATGCCGTCTTGGAAAGTCCAGCAGATGTTGTAACGCTGGCAACAAGTAGCTGGCGGTCTTACCCGTACCTGTAGGGGCATGGGCTAATAGATCACGCTGCTCCATTGCCAACGGAATGGTCAGTTGCTGAATCGTTGTCGGGGTGTTATGCCCCATGTTTTTCAAGGATGCCAGCAGTTCTGGCTCCAGTTCGAACTCTTCAAATTGCATGCAGGAACTCTCTGTGAATATCGCGCGGCAGTATACCTGCTCGCCAGTGATCTTTATAGCTTAGCCGTGCAGTTTAACGTCAGAGCTTAAGATAAAAATCGCGGGTGAGCTGCTGCATGGCGGTGGAATAGCGGCCATCACTAGCGCGGATCGAGATGACTGGCATTGCCTGTGGCTCAATAACCGCTTGCTTGCTGACCAGCAATAGGCTGCGATTAGGCGCTTTGTCGGGGCGACCGCTCACATCTTGTCGTTGCGCTAGATGCAGACCAACGAGTTGTAACTGGCGGTTCAGTGACGCGACTTGATCCCAGGGCAGGATCAGGCTGGCTTGCCCCAGCGGTAGTAACAACCTTGCTAGGGCGGCGGCCAGATCCGCATAACTCAGATAATCGGTGTGGCGGGCACTGGCGCGGCTGGCGGCTGTCGCCTGTGGGCCGTTTTCGAAATAGGGCGGATTACACAAAATATGATCATAGGCCGATGCGGTGAATTGCTGGATACCACACAGATGCAGTTGTAGCCGATGATGCCAGGGGCTAGCCGCAAAATTTTTCAGGCAGACGCTTGCGGCTTGAGGATCAATTTCTACCGCGTCAATCTGCGCTTGGCTGCGCTGCGCTGCCATCAGACTCAGCAAACCACTGCCAGCACCAATATCCAGCACTTTTTGGGCGTGTTGCAGTGGTGCCCAAGCACCCAGTAGTACACCATCGGTACTCACTGGCATACCACAACCGCTGTCATCGACATGGAATTGTTTGAAACTGAAGCCCACGATTAACATCCTGAAACACAAAAATTTCGGCAGCGCATTGTAATCGGTGATGACATTTTTGTCCTGCGGCGATAGTCGCAACGGCTATGTTTTGCTGTTTGATGCGGCGGCTAACGCTAGCGGCCATAGTCGCGACAGCAGATTTTTTTATCTGGGTGCTCTTGCCCCTGTCGATTGGCTTTGGTAATAGTGAAAGCCGCAAAGACACATATATGAAACAAAACAGCGTCAGCAGCTGTGGGGCCGTCAGTTTTCTGAGGCTTGTCTGTTGTCTGAAGGTTAATTCGCTGATGATGTTTTCAGCCGATTTCAGATGGCAAACTGCTGACATTCATGCCGTTTATAACCATAACTTTATATAAGAACATAAAAAGACAGAGGCATCTTTTGCAAGATAAACAATTGACGGTCGGTGACATCCTGGGCCTGGGATTCATGACGTTCGCCTTTTTCTGGGCGCAGGTAATCTGATTTTTCCGCCTTTCGCTGGCTATCAGGCAGGTGATCACAGCTATACCGCTATGCTGGGATTTCTGACTACCGCCGTGGGATTGCCACTGGCAGGATTGATTGCGGTTGCCAAAGCTAAGGGGCGGGTGATGCGCATGTTGCCTGCCACTGCTGCGACGCTGTTTGCGGCGGCCATCTACATTATTATTGGCCCCGCTTTTGCTGCACCACGTACCAGCTTGGTCGCTTTTGAAATCGGTGCCCGGCCTTTTTTGTCGGATGTGGCAAGCACGCTCACGCTGGGGGGCTAGTGCTCAATGAAGCACAGTTGTACTTCACTGCGGCTTTTTTGTGGTGGTAATGCTGTTAGCCGCTTTTCCTGGCAGGTTGATGGATAGTGTGGGCAAGGTGTTAACGCCTGTGTTGTTGCTGCTGTTGGTCGCGTTAGCGTTATCTGTGGTGGGCTTTATTGGCAATCCCATGCCTGCGGCCACCGGAGATTATGTGTTACATCCTCTGAGTAAAGGGATTGTGGAAGGGTATAACACCATGGATACATTGGCATCGCTGATGTTTGGGGTGTTGATTATTGACCTACTGCGGCAAAAAGATATTCATGATACCCAGTTGCAAACCCGCTATCTGATCCGCGCTGCATTTATTGCCGCCGCAGGTCTAGCGTTTGTTTACGTGTCGCTGTTTATTCTGGGCGCTACCGCCGGTGACTTGGCCAAGGGAACAGAAAATGGCGGTCAGATCTTAACTAATTATGTGACCCATCAATTCGGCTTTGCTGGAACGATTGCCTTGTCTGTGGTGGTCAGCCTAGCTTGTTTGACCACGGCAGTAGGGCTGGTCAGTGCCTGTTCCGATTTTTTCAGCACCTTGATCCCCGGACTGACGTATCGCATGTTAGTGGTACTGTTAAGTGTTGTCTGTGCCATTGTGGCAAACGTTGGTTTGAGTCAGTTGATCTCTATCAGTATTCCGGTATTGATGATGGTTTATCCCGTGGCCATTGCCTTAGTGCTGGTCACCTTTGTTAACAACTGGTTCCGCAACCCACAGTTGGCGCACCGGGTGGCACTCACTGTGGCATTGATTTTTGGGATTTTTGATGGGCTTAAAGTGGCGGCCGCATCCTTGCAGTCCTTTGATGTAAAATCAGAAAGTTCAGTTGCCACCGCACTGGTGCATTTTGTCGAAACGGTTTCACCCGTGATGTCGAAGATGCCATTGTATGATCAAGGGATGGCTTGGCTGGTGCCGACACTGCTGGTGATCCTAGTCTGTTTCTTCTTCGGTAAAAAACGGCCGTTAACCACTGATATAGTATCGCTGCGTTGACGGCGCTATGCTGTTGGCCGTTATCGCAGCGAAGGTTTCTGATTTTATGGCACAGCCATCTTACTATCCTGATCCATTAATTGAGGGTTTTCTTGATGAACTCTGGTCTGCCAGAGGGCTCAGTGATAATACTCTCAGTGCTTACCGCAGCGATTTGCAGCATTTTGATGAATTTCTGCAACAACGTCAGGTGTCATTACGTGATGCGGGACGCGAGGTGATCCAAGATTACCTTGGCTGGCGCTTTGACCAAGGTGCCGCCAGTACGTCCAGTGCCCGTTTGCTCTCCAGTCTGCGACGTTTTTACGGCTTTTTGCTCACCAAGCAGATGATTACGGATGATCCGCTAGCGCTGATAGCCTCTCCTAAACTGCCGCGCAAGCTGCCGGATACCCTAAGTGAAGCGGATGTGGAAGCGTTGCTGGCCGAACCAAACAACGAAGACACAGTGGAAGGGCGCGATAAAGCGATGTTGGAGCTGCTGTATGCCACCGGTTTACGTGTGAGTGAGTTGGTGGCATTAACCTTGGAGCAGATAAGTCTGCGACAGGGGCTGGTACGAATTACCGGTAAAGGGGGCAAGGAGCGCTTGGTGCCCATGGGGGAAATGGCTATTAGCGAACTGGAGCGTTATCTGCAACAGAATCGCCCCGCACTGCTGGCATATGGTCAGAGTGATGTGGTCTTTCCTTCTAATCGCGCCCGCATGATGACCCGCCAGACTTTTTGGTACCGCATCAAGTTATATGCCCAGCGAGCCGGGATAAGCAAAGCGTTATCACCACACACTCTGCGCCATGCTTTTGCTACGCATCTGCTGAATCACGGTGCCGATTTACGGGTTGTGCAGTTGCTGCTGGGACACAGTTCGTTATCGACTACCCAAATTTACACCCATGTTGCTAATGCACGCTTACAGGCTTTGCATACGGCACATCATCCGCGAGGTTAAGTGAGTTGCTTTATTGCACACTTGGCTGTAACTTTCCCACAATGAATCGGTCTGAAGTGATAACAGGTGTACTGCAGACCATAACCAAGGAATTATCATGAAGTTTTCCCGTACACTTTCTCTGTGTTTGGCGCTGGCGGTGGCACCTCTGGTGCATGCTGAATCTTCGGGCCAGACCGAGCAACTGAAACAAAAGTTAACTAGCGCGCTAGGGGTTGAAGTGCAATCGCTCACTGCCGCGCCAATCCCTGGGCTATTGCAGGTGCTTACCAGCCATGGCGTATTGTATGTCAGTGAAGATGGTAGCAAATTGTTTCATGGCAATATCTATGACCTGAACAATGGCATGGCAAACCTTACCGAGGCAGCAATGGCCGGGCCGCGTTTGCAAATGCTTAAGCCATTTGAAGACAAGATGCTGGTGTATAAAGCCAAAGATCAGAAGCATGTGGTGACCGTGTTTACCGATGTTACCTGTGGCTATTGCCGCAAACTGCACAGTCAGATGCAGCAGTATAACGATTTGGGCATCACCATTCGTTACTTAGCTTATCCGCGGCAGGGGGTTCCATCCGCCGTGGCCGATGAAATGGAAGCCGTTTGGTGCTCCAAAGATCCCAAAAAGGCCATGGATGAAGCCAAAGCGGGTAAAAACATTACTGTTGCCAAATGCGATGCCGATATTGCTGGGCAATATCAGTTAGGCGAGAAAATGGGCATCACTGGCACTCCATCGATGATTTTGGAAGATGGTTCAATGGTTCCGGGATATCTGCCGCCGCAGCAGTTACTGCAAAGCTTGAGTGCACACTAAGCAATAAAGTGGCGGGTCAAAAAGGCGAGCAAAATGCTCGCCTTTTTGCTATCTTGCCTACAGCATTTGTAAGCCAATGAAATCGCCTTGAACCAGAAAATTGTGCGCCGTCCCCATGTGGATGACAGTCATTTACCCGCCTATTTGCCGCCACTTTTGAAACAGATTTACGCGAGTCGCGGTCTTTGTTCCGAGGATTGCGAACTGCTGCTGTCTCGGCTGTTACGGCCAGAGACCATGCTGGGATTAACCCATGCGGCGCAACTGTTGGCTGATGCCCTGATACAACAACAGCGGATTGTGATTGTGGGGGATTTTGATGCTGATGGTGCCACGTCCACCAGTGTCTGCCTGTTGGCATTAAGGGCGATGGGGGCTCGCCACTGTGATTTTCTGATCCCCAACCGGTTTGATTATGGTTATGGACTCAGCCCCGAGATAGTTGCCGTTGCTGCGGCGCAAGCGGCTGAAGTGCTGGTCACCGTAGATAACGGTATCTCCTCTATTGAAGGTGTCGCTGCGGCTAAAGCGGCGGGTATGACGGTGATCATTACTGACCATCATCTGCCGGGGCAGCAACTGCCGGTCGCCGATGCCATCGTTAATCCCAATCAGCCGGGGTGCCAATTTGCGTCGAAATCCATCGCGGGCGTTGGCGTCGCATTTTATCTGATGACAGCGTTACGGGCTGAATTACGTGGCCGGGGGTATTTTGCCAGCCACGGCATAGAGATGCCTAACCTTGGGCAATTGCTGGATTTAGTGGCCTTGGGCACGGTAGCTGATGTGGTCGCTTTGGATACCAACAACCGGATTATGGTAGAAGCAGGGATTAAACGGGTACGGAGCGGGCAGTGTCGTCCGGGGATTACCGCCCTGCTGGAAGTGGCCCGGCGCGAACCGCAACGGCTGGTTGCGGCAGATTTTGGTTTTGCCGTGGGGCCACGGCTTAATGCCGCAGGTCGACTGGATGATATGGCCTTAGGTGTGGCCACTTTACTGTGTGATGAGCTTTACCAAGCCCGGCGGATGGCGGCAGAACTGGATGGTCTGAACAGTGAGCGCCGTGAGCTGGAAGCCGGAATGCAGCAAGAGGCGTTGAAGTTCCTTCGCGCGATGGATTTTGCTGAGCAGCAACTGCCGTGGGGCATCGCTTTATATCAGCCAGATTGGCATCAGGGCGTAATTGGTATTCTGGCATCGCGTATCAAAGATCGTTACCACCGTCCGGTGATTGCCTTTGCTGAAGCCTCTGACAGCGAGATCAAAGGTTCAGCGCGTTCCATCAGCGGGTTACACATGCGTGACTTGCTGGAACTGATCAACAGCCGTCATCCGGGGATGATCATCAAATTTGGCGGACACGCTATGGCGGCCGGGCTCACTTTAGCCAAAGCAGCATTCAGCGACTTTGCGCGGGCTTTTGACGACACGGTACGCGAGCTGTTAGCGGAAGAAGACCTGCAAGGGCAACTGTGGTCAGACGGTGAACTGGCAACCGAATATTTCACCTTGGATACCGCCCAGCTATTGCGTGATGCTGGGCCTTGGGGCCAAGCGTTTCCCGAACCAAGTTTTGATGGCACATTTCGAATACTGCAACAGCGACTGGTGGGTGAGAAACATCTGAAATTAGTCTTAGAAACCGAGTGCGGCACAGTGATGGCGGATGCGATTGCTTTCAATGTTGATTTAAACATCTGGCCAGATGCTAGCATTGAGCGCGTTAGATTGTTGTACAAGCTGGACGTCAATGAATTTCGCGGCAACAGCAGCTTGCAATTGTTAGTGGAGCAATTGGAACCGCTTAAAAGTTAATCAAGATCAAAAAAGCGCGTTTTTTCGGGGTTATAACCGAACTCAGACCACAATTTTCATCAATAATTCCTCACAGAATAGAAAAGATGTAAATAATTTGTTTACGTCTTTACAACACTCACAAGATCCTGTGTATTGTCTCAGGGGCGAGTTGACCGTGCGATCCTGCGGTGGATCGGTGCGAGGAGATGAAAGTTAAATGAAGTATTTGTTTGTGGTATTACTGTTGTTATCTGGCTGTTCTGCCGTACCCTTGTCAACACTGACGCATTTTGCCACTTTTGACGAGCAGGACTTTGCTGCATTGGATCCCGGGCAGATCCGCGCGCGGTTGGTGGTGGATGATTTTGTTAAACTCAAGGACATTACCTTGAAGGCGCAAATTAACGCCAGCGAAGGTGTGCAGCAGTTAGAATTCCCACTAAAACTGATTTCCAAAGAGATCCTGCCGGTACGTAAAAGCTGGATTTTTACCACACAGGTGCGTGCCCGCTACCAGTATGAGCTGTCTCCTCAGGCCCAGCAGAATTTTGTCAAGTTGCAGGGCGCTGCTGAAAGGGCAAAAATATAACTGCGATGTCAACGTAGTGTTTGATAAACATACGCCGCCGCAGCCTTTCAAATACACAGTGAAGTTGATGCTGGATCCCGATAACGGCTATATCACCATGATTGATAATCGGGAGATGGATATCGGCAAAGCGGATTTAGCCGCGGGCAACTCAGAGATGTTACGTTGAATCTGTTTGCATCATTGCCAGCACAACTGATGGCTGAGCAATTTGATGAGCTGTTGTCGAGAGCCAACGTCCGGGTTGAACGTATTCTGTCTTACGGGCAAGTGACACCCGCTGAGCAGTGGTACGATCAAGTTGAACACGAATGGGTGTTGGTGCTACAAGGTGCGGGCCGTATCCAGTATCAAGATGGCAGCGAAGTTATTCTTAATGTGGGTGATAGTGTCGATATACCAGCGCATTGTCGGCATCGGGTTAGTTGGACGGCACCGCAGCAACTGACCATCTGGCTGGCGGTGTTTTATCGATAAATACGCGCCAACCATTATGCTCATCCAACAAAAACAGCCACATTTGTGGCTGTTTTGCTAATGAACAAGGCGCTGCACTTATTCTATGGTATTGACCCCAGTCTGGGTGCCGACCAGTACGGTATCGGCGCCACGGGCTGCAAACAGGCCAACGGTTACCACACCCACGATATTATTGATCTGTTTTTCCAGCGTTTTAGGATCAAGGATCTTCAGATTGTACACATCCAGGATCACGTTGCCGTTATCGGTGATAACACCTTCACGATATACCGGATCGCCACCCAGTTTCACCAGTTCTCGTGCCACGTAAGAACGTGCCATCGGGATCACTTCCACCGGTAATGGAAATGCGCCAAGAATATCCACCTGTTTGCTTTCATCGACGATACAAACAAACTTTTTGGCAACCGCTGCCACGATTTTTTCGCGGGTCAGCGCCGCACCACCACCTTTGATCATCTCTTTGTGATGATTGATCTCATCTGCACCGTCGACATAAACCGACAGTGAATCGACACTGTTCAGGTCAAATACCGGAATGCCGGCGGCCTTCAGGCGGGCAGCAGAGGCTTCTGAGCTCGATACCGCACCTTCAATGTCAGCCTTGATAGTGGCCAGCGCATCAATGAAATGGTTAACGGTGGAACCGGTACCTACACCCACAATACTGTCGGATTCTACATATTTCAGGGCAGCCCAGCCGACCGCTTTTTTCAGTTCATCTTGGGTCATGTTTGCAATCCATTAGAGAAGGAAATTCGCTGCCGCCATTATAAACTGTCCGGGCACAGATTGCGGCAGCTTTTACCGATAAATGTGGATTTATACTGCGCGGATCTTGGCGCTTGGGTAACATGAGCCAAGATTGCATAAAACTGAATAATAACGGGGAGTTTTTAATGGCAGGAGCAAGTCTGCTGATGTTGCTGGATGATATTGCTACCCTTCTGGACGATGTGGCCGTGATGAGTAAAGTGGCTGCCAAGAAAACCGCCGGGATGCTGAGTGATGACTTAGCGCTGAACGCACAACAGGTGACCGGCTTTAGCGCTGACCGCGAATTACCCGTGGTATGGGCTGTGGCCAAAGGTTCATTGCGTAATAAAGCGATTTTGGTGCCTGCGGCATTGTTGATCAGCGCGGAGGTGCCTTGGTTAATTTTGCCGTTGTTGATGTTAGGGGGCTTATTTCTGAGCTTCGAGGGGTTTGAAAAGGTCTGGCATAAGTTGACGCACCCCACAGAAAACAGTGCTGACGAAGCAGCCAAAGCCGAAAAGGCTCTGGAACAAGTGAAAGATCTGCAAGCGTGGGAAGCGCGAAAAGTAACAGGTGCCATCAGGACTGATTTTGTCCTGTCGGCGGAGATCATTGTACTGACGCTCGGCATTGTGGCCGACCAAGTGTTTTTACCCAATTGGCAACGCTGGTGATTATTGCCGTGGTGATGACAGCCGGAGTCTATGGCGTCGTTGCTGCCATTGTGAAGCTGGATGACGTTGGGCTTTATCTCAGTCGCCGTAAAGGGCATTCGGTTTTGATGTCGTTGTTGCGACGTTTGGGATTGACGTTAGTGAGCGCGGCACCCAAGCTGATGAAGTTTCTGACGGTGATTGGCACTATTGCCATGTTTCTGGTCGGCGGCGGTATCCTGGCTCACGGCATTGCACCATTGGCGGCATTGGAACATCACCTAACAGACGCCGTAGCCGCAGTGGCTACCTATGGCGGGCTGTTATCCCATCTATTGCCATTACTGCTGCAAATTATCTATGGCCTGATAGCCGGAGCTTTAGTGTTAATCGTGATGACAGTGCTGGGCGGGTTACGCGCCAAATTTAGCGCTAAATAACTTGTCAGATTTTGGCTAACAAACGCTGCCGTAGCAGCGTTTGTTATGAACGGTCAAATTTACTCGATGACACCACACGCCATGCGAGCACCACCACCACCCAATGGTTTTGGATTGTCGGAGAAATTATCACCGCCAGCATGGATCATCAGTGCATGCCCTTTGACATCGGCCACTTTCAATCGGGGCGCTAATACAGGCACTGTGGCATTGCCATCTTCAGTGACGACTAACGGTGGCAGATCACCTTTGTGATTGCCATCGGTCCATGGGTAACCATGTTTCCCAGTTTTATCGGGATCAAAGTGGCCGCCAGCCGCACCACCCAGCACGGTTTTGCCATCTTTAGTTGAAGCATCACAGCTGCCATTGGCATGAATATGGAAGCCATGTACCCCGGGGTCAGCTCATGCAGATTGGGTGTCAGTACCAGCCCATAGGCAGAATCGCTCAAGGTCACGGTACCCACAGGAGTATTACCTTTATCGGAGAGCAGGGACACACTGACTTCTGCCTCCGCGGCCATGGTCGCAGTAGAACACAGCAGTGATGCCAAACCGAGGGTAACAATTGATTTTCTGATCATATAAACCTCTCCATTGGTTAACGATGTAATCACAGTGAAATAATACGTAAAAGTGTGATCTATGACACCTTTTCAGCTTATCCTTAAATAACAGGTTCAGCAATCAACCAAAAGTGGAGTGCGGTTATCCAGTAGGCGGGTCGGCGTAACAATGATTGGTAATTGTTGATCCCAAGGTGCTAATGGTAGCGTTGCAACTTGCTGACAATCGTGCGCATAACCCACGGCCAATGCTTGCAGCTGTGGATTGGCTAAGGTGCGGTCATAGTAGCCACCGCCCATGCCTATACGATTGCCCTTGCTATCAAAGGCAACTAACGGCGTGAGTAGCAGCTCCAGTTGTGACGGTAACAGGAGTTGCCGTACATCCAAGCGGGGTTCTGGAATACCAAAACGGTTGCGGAACATTGGGGTGTCAGCTTGATAACGCAGAAACAGCAAATTACCAGGAGAGAAAGGATGCAGCACTGGCAGATAGGTTTGAATCTGGCGTTGCCACAGCGCGGTAAATAATGCGCTGGTATCCAGTTCGCCATCACAGCTGAAATACAGCGACATGGTACTGACGGCTCGTCCACTCAGCGCCAGTTCATCCAGCAACTGCAACAACCGCTGCTGTGCTTGTGCGGCCGCCTGTTGCTGAAACTCATGGCTCAGCGCGCGCCGTTGTTTGCGGATATTACGCCGGAGTTGCAGACACGCCTCATCACGCTCAGGCCATAAATCCTGATGTTGGGCATGATGGCTGATGGCCGTAGGCAAAGAAGTCATAGGCGCTGTAGTTAGGATGCTCCCCGGCGATGCCGGTGTCGGTGTAAGCCCTTGAACCTAACAGTTCAAGGCGGGCTGCTGGTTACCTCCTAAGGCTTCTCGGTCAAGCCGAGCATGCGCAATGTCAGTAAGAAAGTAGCCCTTTTTCAAAAATATCGGCACAGGGACATTACCGACTATCGTACACCCCAGGGAGCAAATTCGGTTGGGGTTAACCCTTAATCTCAGTTTAGTCTTCTCTGTGGCTGCGCTCAACTAGCGCTTGCTCCAGAGTGTGTTGTAACAAACGGATACGGTCATCCATCTGCTGCATATAATCCTGATTTTTACGCTGCTCAACATAGAGTTCATGACCAATATTGAGCGCCGCCATCAACACCATATCTTCACGGCTAAGGTTAGGTGTGCGGGCTTTAATCTGTTCCAGTTGCTGCTCTAATTGTCGGGCAACACTCTGCAAGGCCTGCTCTTGTCCTTTCGGACAGGCAATCGAGTATGTGCGCCCCATTAGGGTGATATCTACGGCACAGTTACTCATTGTTGCGGGGCTTTCCTTTTGTCAGGCTCTTGGGGCGGACTATATAAGCCTCGCTGCTAAAGTGCAAGTTGCCTGGGCTCAGTTTGTCACTGTTGCCGCGTGATTGCCGATTCCCTGAGCAGTCGCTGAGAATCATGCTAATAACCGCAGTTTTCCTTGCTGCCCTTGGTGCAAAGTCACAGTTCTGATAGCATGGCAAGGTATTTACCTATTGGACAATTTGGTTATGGCAACTCCTCCTTCACTACGCATTGACAATCTCCAGTCAGCACTGGATAACGCCGAAATCGGCCAGCATCCGGTAGAGGTGCATGGGGCGCTGGTAGGTATCATCTGTGGCGGCGCGGTAAAGTCGCAGGACTGGCATCAACCATTGCTGGAATTAATGAATGACGGGCAACCGTTGCCCCAGGATTTGGCTGGACTGATCCAAGAGTTGGCGCAAGATACCGTTAATCGCTTGCAAGATGCTGAATTTGGCTTTGCCCTGCTGTTACCAGAAGAGGAAGAAGCCTTAGCAACGCGTTTGGAAGCCTTGTCTTTGTGGACCCAGAGTTTTCTGACCGGAATCGCCATCGCGCAGCCGGGACTGAATCAGGCATCAGAAGATGTGCGCGAAGTGATCAAGGATCTGGCAGAGATCACTCAGGTCGATCTTAATGTCACTGAAGACGATGAGTGTGAGCAGGCATTCCAGGAGTTGCTGGAGTTTGTGCGTATGTCCGCTATTTTGTGTTATTCCGAATTTGTACTGCATCAACAAACAGATACCGAGTCTCAGGAGCAGGGCATACTGCATTAATACTGGTCGCTTGTGCGGCCCAGTGAGGATGAATGAATCCGCAATCCACTGACGTTGATATTGCCATTGTTGGCGGCGCTATGGTGGGCGCTTCGCTGGCACTGGCGTTGGATAATCTTGGCCGTCAGCTACAACGACCATTAAAACTGGCACTGATTGAACGCCATCAACCCGGCACTGGCGAGTCTGGATTTGATGCCCGCGCCATTGCGGTGGCACATGGCTCGCGTCATACCCTGCAACAACTGGGGATCTGGCCGAAACTGGCACATCTTGCTACCCCAATTCATGATATCCACGTGTCTGATCGTGGTCATTTCGGCATGACCGAAATCAACTGCCGCAGTTTTAACCTCGATGCCTTAGGCGCAGTGGTAGAGCTGGAACGGGTGGGGCAAACGCTATTTGCTGCGTTGGCAAAAACAGATATTGCGGTTTTTTGTCCTGCGGAACTCACTAGCATCGCTAGCGAAACACAAGGGCATATCCTGACCTTGAGCGATGGTCAGCAACTGCGCTGTAAATTGCTGGTGGCTGCCGATGGCGCTAATTCCAAGGTACGGCAACTGCAACAACAGCCGCAGCAAATCAGTGCGTTTGGCCAGAGTGCCATCATTGCCAATGTTGCCAGCAAGCGTCCACATCAGGGCATGGCCTGGGAACGTTTTACCGAACACGGCCCGATTGCACTATTGCCGATGGCCGATAGTAATGGTCAGCCGCGACTGTCTCTAGTGTGGGCTATGCCGGAACAGGCGGTGGCGGAGCGCTTGGCATTAGCCGATAACGACTTTCTTGACGCATTACAGCAGGCTTTTGGCAATCGCGCCGGACAGTTTACTGCCGTTGGCAGCCGTCATAGCTATCCGCTGGCATTAAGTTATATGCCGCGGCCAGCGTTTCATCGCACCTTGTATGTTGGTAATGCGGCGCAGACGCTGCATCCCATTGCGGGTCAGGGTTTTAACTTAGGACTCAGAGATATCAGCGGCTTGCTGGCGGTGCTGGCGCCCGTGCTGCAACAGGGCGGTGATGTGGGGGCGGTGACAGTGATCCATCAATATCTGGCCTGTCGTGAAAATGATCGGCGGCAGACCATTAACAGTATTGAATTTCTGGTACGTGGTTTTTCCAACCAGTACTGGCCGTTAGTGGCTGGTCGTAATCTCGGTTTGCGGTTGTTATCTTGGTTGCCGCCATTAAAGGTTCCCGTGGCACATCGGGCGATGGGTTGGCACGGCCGCGAAGCCTGTATTGCCTCAGCAAGGAGTCGATGATGTTTAAATCGCAAAGCTATGATGTGGCCATTGTGGGTGGTGGCATGGTGGGGCTGGCGACCGCTTGTGGTTTGGCCGATGCCGGATTATCTGTATTAGTGATTGATGCCTCGGCAGCCACAGCCGTCAGCGGTGAACCTAAGCTGCGGGTCAGCGCTATCAACGCGGCTAGCCGCACGTTATTAGAGCATCTTGGCGCTTGGAGTTACCTGCCAACGGCGCGATTGGCACCCTATAGCAAGATAGCTGTGTGGGACAAGGATGGCATGGGCAGTATTCAGTTTGATGCTGAACAGTTAAGTGCCGATAGTCTCGGTGCCATTATCGAGAATGATGCTATCCATTATGCTTTGGCACAGCGCGCCGCTGAGCTAGACAGTCTGACACTGCTGGAAAATACGCGCCTGCAACGGTTGGCGTTTGGCGAGCGCGAAGCCTGGTTGACGTTAGAAAATGGCGACAATCTGTCAGCGACACTGGTGGTTGCCGCCGATGGTGCCAATTCCTGGGTGCGGCAGCAATGTCAGATCCCGCTGACGTTCTGGGATTATGATCACCACGCCATAGTGGCCACTATCCGCACCCAGTTACCGCATGGCAATTGTGCCCGTCAGGTATTTTCAGCCGCAGGCCCGCTGGCATTTCTGCCGTTATATGATGCGCATTTGTGCTCTATCGTTTGGTCACTGCCGCCGGAGCAGGTCAATGAACTACTGGCGTTAACACCACCGCAGTTCAGCCAACAGCTAACGGCCGCATTTGATGGCAAACTGGGGTTATGTGAACTGGTTAGTGAACGTCAGAGTTTTCCGCTACGGATGCGTTATGCCCGCCATTTCGCCCGGCATCGATTGCTGCTGGCGGGAGATGCCGCGCATACCATTCACCCGCTGGCCGGACAGGGCGTGAATCTGGGCTTTTTGGATGCGGCGGCGATTATCGACACAGTCGCCAAATTGCACGATGCAGGTAAAGATATCGGCGCCTATGAAAACCTACGATCACTGGAGCGCTGGCGTAAAGCCGATGCGATGCAGATGATTGGTGCGATGGAAGGCCTGAAGCAGTTGTTCAGTGGTAGTCATCCGCTGAAAAAAGCGTTACGCGATATCGGCCTCAATCTGGTGAATAATACTGCTCCTGTGAAAACAGTGTTCATGCAACAGGCCATGGGACAAAAATTCAACTTACCGCCGCTGTGTCGCGTC
Source organism: Shewanella dokdonensis (assembly GCF_018394335.1). Lineage (NCBI taxonomy): Bacteria > Pseudomonadati > Pseudomonadota > Gammaproteobacteria > Alteromonadales > Shewanellaceae > Shewanella > Shewanella dokdonensis. Next base: position 2,908,288 of record NZ_CP074572.1, read on the forward strand.
GATCAAGAGAGTTGAATAAATTTCAGTAACCCCTTAAAAACAGCCCGGAAAATCACAGTTTCCGGGCTGTTTTCGTTTATAACCGCGCATCTAGGTGAATTATATTCAGGCTATTGATTAAAAAAACTAATCCGAAACTTTCGGATTAGAAATTTCCCATGTATACATCTTTATCACGCAAGGTATACTTTTCCAGCACTTCAAACCGATGTCAGGTGTGCTAAATACCTGAAGGCCCCGACAGAAAGGGATAACAATGGCTAATAAAACTGTACTCTTTAACAAGCATCTTGAAAGCAATGCCAAGATGGTTGATTTTCACGGTTGGGACATGCCTCTGCATTATGGTTCCCAGATTGAGGAACACCACGCTGTCCGTAATGACGCCGGTATGTTCGATGTTTCCCACATGACAGTGGTAGACGTAACTGGCAATGGTGCCCGTGACTTTTTGCGTTATTTGCTGGCCAATGATGTGGCCAAACTGCAACAGCCTGGTAAAGCCTTGTACAGCGGCATGCTGAACCAACAGGCCGGGGTGATTGATGACCTGATCACTTATTACCTGAGCGACACCTATTATCGGGTGGTGGTGAACTCCGCTACTCGTGAAAAAGACCTGGCATGGATCAATGCTCAGGCCAAAGCTTTTGCCGTTGCCATCACCGAACAGCCACAGTTGGCGATGATTGCCGTGCAGGGCCCGAATGCCAAGGCCAAAGCGGCCACGGTTTTCAGTGATGCCCAAAAAGCCGCCGTTGCTGGCATGAAACCTTTCTTTGGCGTACAGGCAGAGAACCTGTTTATTGCCACCACAGGTTACACCGGTGAAGCCGGTTACGAAATCATGGTGCCAGAAAACGAAGCCGCCGCACTGTGGCAAGCACTGAAAGATGCTGGCGTAGCACCTTGTGGTTTAGGCGCGCGTGATACTCTGCGTCTGGAAGCCGGGATGAATCTTTACGGTCAGGATATGGACGAAACCATCAATCCGCTGGCGGCCAATATGGGCTGGACCATTGCTTGGGAACCTGCCGACCGTGACTTTATCGGCCGCGCCGCGCTGACTGCCATTAAAGCGCAGGGCAGCGATAAATTAGTGGGTCTAGTGATGGAAGAAAAAGGCGTATTGCGCCACGACATGCCAGTATTCTTCACTGATGCGGCAGGTAACGAGCAGCAGGGCGTGATCACCAGTGGTTCCTTCTCGCCCACATTAGGCTATTCTATTGCCATGGCACGGGTTCCTGCATCAATCGGGGATTCGGCCGAGGTGGAAATGCGTAAAAAACGCGTAGCAGTTAAAGTGATTGCGCCCAGCTTTGTGCGCAACGGCAAACAAGCATTCTGAAACACGGGAAAGGAACAATAAGAATGAGCGATATTCCTAACGAATTACTGTACACATCTTCGCACGAGTGGGTACGCCAGGAAGCTGATGGCAGCTACACCATCGGTATCACTGAACACGCACAGGAACTGCTGGGCGACATGGTATTTGTAGAGCTGCCAGAAGTGGGCGATACCATTGATGCCGGTGATGATTGCGCCGTGGCTGAATCTGTAAAAGCCGCATCCGACATCTATGCGCCATTGTCTGGCGAAGTGATTGCGGTTAACGAAGCACTGGAAGACAGCCCTGAGCTGGTCAACAGTGATGCTTACGGTGATGGCTGGTTCTTCCGCATCAAGCCTTCCGATGCGTCTGAGCTGGACAACCTGCTGGACGCAGAAGCCTATCAGGCTGTCATCGACGAAGAATAATCGTTGCTGTCAACGAAGCCCTTTTAAGGGCTTCGTGCGCTTAAAAAGAGACCGATACAGCGCCGCCCTACGGCAACATATCGGCGATTACAGAAACTAAGGTTAATCATGACCAAGCAAACCCTCACTCAGCTAGAGCAGCACGATCTCTTTATCCGCCGCCATATTGGCTCCGATGAGACCCAGCAACAGCAGATGCTGGATTATGTCGGTGCCGAGTCTTTGGACGATTTGACCGCGCAGATAGTCCCAGGATCGATTCGTCTGAACCGGGAACTGGCACTGGATGACGCTTGTGGCGAAGCCGCCGGTACTGAGTCAATCAAGCTGATTGCTGCTAAGAACAAAGTGTTCAAAAGTTATATCGGTATGGGCTACTACGGTACTGAAGTGCCAGCGGTTATTCAGCGCAACGTGCTGGAAAACCCCGGTTGGTACACCGCTTACACACCGTATCAACCCGAAATTGCCCAAGGCCGTTTGGAAGCCATTCTTAACTTCCAGCAACTGTCGATGGATTTGACCGGTTTGGATCTGGCCTCCGCCTCACTGCTGGATGAAGCCACCGCCGCTGCCGAAGCTATGGCCATGGCTAAGCGTATTTCCAAAGCCAAAAAAGCCAATATCTTTTATGTGGCGGATGATGTATTCCCACAAACACTCGACGTGGTGAAAACCCGTGCCGAATGTTTTGGTTTTGAGGTGCTGGTCGGCCCGGCTGACGAAGCCGTTAACCACGAAATTTTTGGCGCGCTGTTCCAGTACAGCAATAAGCAGGGCGCTATCCGTGATTACACCTCACTGTTTGCCCAACTGCACCAACAGAAAGCCGTTGTTGCCGTCGCTGCTGACATCATGTCGCTGGTGCTGTTGAAGTCTCCTGGCAGCATGGGCGCAGATATCGCCTTTGGTAACACCCAGCGCTTTGGTGTGCCTATGGGTTACGGTGGCCCACACGCGGCGTATTTCGTCACTAAAGACGAACATAAACGCTCTATGCCTGGCCGCATCATTGGCGTATCTAAAGATACCCGCGGTAACGTGGCACTGCGTATGGCAATGCAGACCCGTGAACAGCATATCCGCCGTGAAAAAGCTAACTCCAATATCTGTACGGCGCAGATCCTGCTGGCCAACATGGCATCTTTCTACGCCGTGTACCATGGCCCCGATGGTCTGAAAACCATCGCTAATCGCATTCATCGGCTGACCGATATTTTGGCTGCCGGACTGCAAGCCAAAGGCGTAACACTGCTAAATAGCACTTGGTTCGATACCTTAACATTCAAGGTGGCAGACAAAGACGCGGTTATCGCCCGCGCGCTGGCGGCACAAAGCAACCTGCGTATTGATGCCGATGGTGCCCTGGGTGTGAGCCTGGATGAAACCACCACTCGCGCCGATGTTGCTACGCTGTTTGATATCATCCTCGGTACTGGTCACGGGCTGGATATCACCGCGCTGGATACCGCAATTGTGGCGACGGGCAGCAATTCGATTCCTGCTGCACTACTGCGTGATGACGCCATCCTTACCCATCCGGTGTTTAACCGCTATCACAGCGAAACCGAGATGATGCGTTACATCAAGCACCTGGAAAACAAAGATCTGGCGCTGAACCATTCAATGATTTCCCTCGGTTCTTGCACCATGAAGCTCAACGCCGCGGTGGAAATGCAACCGATCAGCTGGCCAGAATTTGCTAATCTGCATCCATTCTGCCCACAGGTTCAGGCTGAAGGTTATCACGAGCTGGTACAGAACCTGAGTGACTGGCTGGTGGAAATCACCGGTTACGATGCCGTATGTATGCAGCCAAACTCTGGCGCCCAAGGCGAGTACTCTGGCTTGCTGGCAATTCGTCGATACCATCAATCCCGTGGTGAAGCACACCGTAACGTGTGTCTGATCCCGCAGTCTGCCCACGGCACTAACCCCGCATCCGCTCACATGGCGGGCATGCAGGTGGTAGTGGTGGAGTGTGACAAGCAGGGTAACGTGGACATGGACGACCTTCGTGCCAAGGCGAGTGATATGGCCGCCAATCTGTCCTGCATCATGATCACTTACCCTTCAACGCACGGTGTGTATGAAGAAACCATCCGCGATATCTGCCAAGTGATCCATCAGCACGGTGGTCAGGTGTATCTCGACGGTGCCAACATGAACGCGCAGGTGGGCATTACCTCACCCGGATTTATCGGCGCTGACGTGTCACACCTCAACCTGCATAAAACCTTTGCTATCCCGCACGGCGGTGGCGGCCCAGGCATGGGCCCTATCGGTGTCAAAGCACATCTGGCACCGTTCGTTGCTGGTCACAGCGTGGTAAAACTGGGTAAAGCCTGTGATAACAATGGCGCGGTTGCGGCGGCGCAGTACGGTAGCGCTGGCATCCTGCCCATCAGTTGGATGTACATCAAACTGCTGGGCGCCAAAGGACTGCGGTTATCCACTCAGAATGCCATGCTCAACGCTAACTATCTGGCGAAGAAGCTGTCTGAGCACTATCCCGTATTGTACCGTGGCCGTAACGACCGCGTGGCACACGAATGTATCATCGATTTGCGTCCGCTCAAGGAAGCTTCCGGTGTCACTGAAATGGATATTGCTAAGCGCTTGAACGACTACGGTTTCCATGCGCCAACCATGAGCTTCCCAGTCGCGGGTACGCTGATGATTGAGCCAACTGAATCTGAATCAAAAGTGGAACTGGATCGCTTCATCGACGCCATGGTGTCTATCCGTAGCGAAATCGCTAAAGTTGCAGCCGGTGAATGGCCAGCGGACAATAACCCGCTGCACAACGCACCGCACACCATGGCTGACATCATGGACCCAGCGTTTGACGAACGGCCTTACAGTCGTGAATTGGCTGTGTTCCCATGCGATGCCGTGCGTGCCAACAAGTTCTGGCCGACCGTGAATCGTATCGATGACGTGTACGGCGACCGCAACCTGTTCTGTAGCTGTGTGCCGATGGAAGACTATAAGTAGCCTGTTCATGGCGACTTAGCCTTGCTAACATGGCGTTTGCATCGGCAGTCACGGCATTTAGCTTGGTTGCATAGATTGGATATTTTGAAGGCGAACCGAAAGGTTCGCCTTTTTTATCAATTGGCAAATATGTGATATAGATTGCGTTGCTGAATAGCTACAAAACAGAAATAAGGTTGAATAATTTTAATGTTAACATTAGTTTAAGCATAGATAATGATACAAGGTGTCATCTTGGATAATTGGAACTTGGTATGGTATATACTTTTACAAAAACAGAGAGAAATAATTTAAAAGCTTCAACCTTTGAGACTAAGTCTCTTTTGTTTTTGGCATCATCTAATAAGAAATACAAAGATATTAGCGTATTGACTATCGATTGTTTTAATGATGTGGCAGGTATGAGTGATACTGAAGAATTGTGGGATGTACAAGCTAAAGGAGAGAAGAATCTTACACCAATGAAAATTGGTAAATACTTAATTACTCTCTATGAAAATCACATGTCAGAATTCAGCGAGTTCTATAAGGAATTTATTTTCTTTATGCCTAAACTTGAAGAGAGATATTTGTTCGATTCCTCCTTGTCGAGTTACGGTTTTGATAATTTTAAGGATGAGTATCAGGATAAAATTACTCAAGGACTTTTGTCCGTTTGTTCTTCCAAACAGCATGTTATGGATGATTTTTTAAAAAAGTGCTTTTTGTTGAAGATAGAACAAATGAAAGCACATATATAAAAGGGATTATGAAATTTAAATCATCTAAATTAAATGATCAAAACTTTTACTCTGAAATGTTCAAAGAAATAAGGGATAAACAGACAGTTCTTAAGAATTCGTATATTGAAAATACCCAAGTGGCTAGACCGAAAGAAGTTCTAAAATTAGCTAGGCATTTAACTAGTCAGGATTTACAGGTTTTTGTTTTAAATAGGTTGGTTGGTGGTGATATTTTTTCAAAAGGAACTCAATCCCATTAAGTTATAGCTCCTTTGTTAATGGGCTAGATGATGAGGAAATTGAGGATCATATTTTTAAACAAAATGCATCTTTGAGCAAAGCTTTTTTTGATAAAAGTAATCAGAAAAATTTTTGGAAACTATTTGAAAGTATTTTTCTATCATTTTCTGAAGATTCACGGAAGAAAGTTTCTCAGGTAATTAATGAGTTAGATGAAAAATTAATTGAACGTACAGAGCACATGGATATGGATTCAACTAGGTTTCTAGTTGCAATAGTAAGGGATGGTTTGATAATTGAAAATTAAAAAGTTTGCATTCGGAAATGAAATTGAAGCGTTTATTGAAACAAGGCTTAGCGAACGCGTAAATATTATCTTTAGTGATGACAATAACAAAGGTAAGACATTGGTATTGCAAGGGATGATGTTTTCATTAGGGAATGAACCAATATTCCCTGCTGGATTTGATTATAAAGACTACTATTTTTATATTGAATTTATTCATGATGGGAATTTATTTAGGATATTAAGGAAAAATAATACATTCTCAATAATTAGTGAGAATGGTTTGAGTATTTTTGAATCCACATCTGAATTCAAATATTTTTTTGATGAAAATATTTATAAACTGCCAGAAATTGTTCATAGAGAATTACCAAAGTTAGTTGACTTAAGTCTTTTCATACAAATGTTTTTTGTCGGTCAGGATAAGCGGGATACTTCTAGTATTTTTAATAGTGGGTATTATAACAAATCAGACTTCATAGATATGTTATTTTCTTTGAAAGGGGTTTACGGCGGTGAATTATCTAATGAACAGATAACTGAACTTAAGGATAGATTGAAGCAGTTAAGAATAAGTGAGAGAAAACTTGTAAAAGAGATTGATCGTTTTAACATTAATAAAGCTGTTCTTGAAAATGTTAAAAAATCAGCAAGTTTTAAAGAGTTCCAAGAGCAAGAGAAATTCCTTAAAGAACTGCATGGAAGAATTTCAGAAATCAGAAAGAAGAGATATTCTGAAGTTTCTAGGTTGAATAACTATATTAATTTAGAGTTGGAACTTAACTCTCTGAATCGAGCCATTTCTTTTGGGCGTGTTTCATGCGAGGATTGTGGTAGTGAGAATATTACATATAAGTCAAAAGATATCACTTTTGATATCAGCAATTTAGAGGTTAGGAAATCCATTCTAAAATCTCTGAAAGGAACTATAGATTATAAAAAGGAAGCTATTTCTAGAATAGATTATGATTTGTCAAGTTTACAAGAAAAAATGTCGGATAATTTAGGTAAGGTCTCTCCTACATTAAGAGATGTTATTTTGTTTAGAGATGAGCTTAATGGTACTGGGAAGTTAGATAAAGAACTTCAAGAAAAACAGAGGGAAATAGAGTTAGTTACTAGGCAGATAAATGAATCAAATGTCAAAAAAGAAGGGGTTTCAGAAAAGCAAAGAAAACTAATTGATGAAATAGTTAAAGTAATGAATAAAATTTATAGAGTGATTGATGAGGATGGTTTGCAAACATTTCATGATTTGTTTACCAAAAGATCAGTTAATTATTCTGGTAGTGAAGAGCAAGAGTTCTATTTTTCAAGGGTTTACGCATTGCTTTTAGTTATGAAACACGAGTTTCCAATAGTTATTGATTCATTTAGAGATCGTGAACTGTCTAGTCTAAAAGAAATGAAAATGATTGACGCTTTTGAGTCATTAGATAATCAGGTTATTATATCTGCGACTCTTAAAAAAGAAGAATATACGAGTGACAAATATGAAACGCATGGAGCCATTACAGCCATTGATTATAGTGCCAATGCTAATGGTCGAATTCTATCTGATTCATTCAAGAATGACTTTGTAAGTATTTGCCGTGATTTTGGTGTGAGATTCTAGCGAATATTTGCATTGAGATCTTTACATGTGTTAGTACAGGTTTGAAAAGTCGCTAATTCGTGGCTGTTTTGAATTTGATAGCGAAATGAAGGAAGCGTAATGAGTAACGATTTACCGCAAGCGTTCAACGCGTTGCTCATTAAATCCGTGTTCTACTTACCCAAGGGCGCAAAAAGGCTGTGTAAGCAGTTAATAGCGCCATGATGCAAACCTACTGGGAAAATTTTCCGCCTTATTGTGGAAGATGAGCGGCACCGACAAGCTCGGGCGAAATACGCGCAGTTTTTATCTCATCTTCCCAATTGGGACGCAGTGCGTACCGAATTGGGCTGGTACAAATCAGCGGAAGCCGATGTTGATTTACTTTGCCTGCCGTTGCTATCTACCTCAGCCTAACCCCAAATCTACAAAATATTCTTCGGTACAATTCTGCGTAATTTCACTCCGATGCGCTTGGATAAACTCTCCTCGCTGTCGGGGTTAAAGTCTTTGGTGATCTGCCAGGCGTTGTCGGCTTCCATCTCTTTTAGCATGGAGGCTTTTACCTCTTGGGTGATCGCTGGCGAGTCGATCACTGTGATACTTTCAGTATTCAGGTTGGTGCTGCGCGGGTCAAAGTTGTAGGTGCCAATTACGGTGATGTGGTTATCAATGGTCATGGTTTTGGCATGCAGGCCGAATATCGGCACGGTTGGCGAGCGTTTGTACATGTGCTCCGACATCACCCTTTGCCTGATTTTGGCGTCCGGTCTGAATTCATACACTTCTACGCCGGTATCTAGCAATGCGGCTCGGTTGCGTTGATAACCGCTAAACGCTTCTAGGTTGTCGTTGGAGGCCAGACTGTTGGTGAGAATTTTAATGCTGATACCTTGCTTAACCAATTTACGCAGGAATGCTCGGTCGCTTTTGGTGGTAATCAAATAGGGCGTTTGAATCACTATGCTGTCGCTGGCGCTTTCAGCCAGTGCTACCAATTTATCGTGGGTGATGCTGCCGCCGCCGAGGAAATGGCTGCGATCGTTCTTGCCCGGCATGTCGGCCACATATTCCACGTTATTGATAAATAAAAACTTACCTTCATCTGCAAGCTGTTTGAAGGTGGCAGGTACGTCTTCAATCTCTGCCCTAATCTCTGGGCTGAAATTGGCGGGGTTGCAGGCGTAGGAATGTAGCCGTGAAAATTCGGGATTGGCTGGGGATGGCAGTTTATCGAACAGATCGGTGATAGAAACACTGAGCTTGCTTTGCCAATACTGCTCAAAAGAGTTTTCCACTGACTGAACCGCTTTACCGGCCAGAAAAACATCGCGGTCCCTAAAGTTATATTCGTGGTCGAAACCAAAATATTCATCGGCGATATTGCGGCCGCCGGTAATGGCGATTTGCTGATCAACCAGAAATACTTTGTTGTGCATCCGTTGGTTGATGCCGTGGAAATCGGTCAGCAGTGCGGTAACCTTTTGTACGATATTCTTACCCAAGTTGACGTTTGGGTTGTAGATTTTAATCTCAATATTCTTGTGGGCATCTAACATTAACAGCTCGTCGCCGCGTGCTTCCAACATGATGTCGTCCACCAACACCCGCACTTTTATGCCGCGCTCAGCCGCCCGTACTAAATAGTCGGTAGCTATCAAACCCACGTTATCGATTGAAAAGATAAAGTATTGTACGTCGATGCTTTTCTCCGCCCGCTCGGCTAGCCAAGCCCGCGACATCATCGCCTCTGTGCCTTGTTCCAAGACATAAACACCGGTCTTCTGCTGCATCTCAGTGGCATAGGGTGCGGTAAACTCAGAGAGCGTCTGAGTGGTGCTAGTTTGCTGCACTGCGCAATAATCACGATCGGATAACGGCACACTATCGGGCGCAGCAACACAGCCCGCAGTGAGCAGCAAGAGAGAACACAAAACTATATTGACACAGGTTTGCTTCGGCATAAGTTCGGATAGCAACGAAATATGTTGATGGTGGAATTGAGTAACATACGCGTTTGAGCAAACGATGTCACTGCTACGGTTAACGTGACGCACTATCGTGCCAAATCGAGTTATATTCAACAGCAACTGCCGGATGGGCTTTGGAATGTTGAAAATCAGGACAACCACAAAATTTTATGAGTGGTTCATAGGTTCGTTATGGCTGCTCCTATTGTCATTTAATCTTAAGTCAGAGAGGGAAACGTTTTCTCCTTCATAGTCTTATATGTATTGTTGTTACATTTATGGTGTAATTAATAGTGTAAATTATTTACAAAATGTTACAAACGTAAACTTGTGTCATAGCAAAACAGATGTGAAGTTAGAACGATTGTTTTTATTAATCTGTAAAGTTCAAATGCTAAGGACAGTAATAATATGAACACCAAATTAATAAAGGAATTTTTGCTATATTTTTTAATTCTAATTGCAGCTATATTTTCTGGTTATGGTGTAAAGCAAGCTTATGCTTGGTATAACACACCGAGCAAAGTTTTTGAGAAAAATACTGACGCCCATTTTTTAGGTACGGATAAAAAAATTGTTATATATACTACTCAATGGTGTCCGTATTGTAAGCAACTTAGAGCATATCTCAATCGTGAAAAGATTGCCTATGAAGACAGAGATATTGAAATTCATGATGAAAAAATAGATAGACTATATGCATCGATTAATAAGGAAGCAATACCAGTAATAGTACTTAAAGGAAAAGTTCTTATCGGGTTTGATGAAAAATTACTCGGCTCTGAATTAAATGAGTTATCACCTCAAAACTGAAGTAACTACAAAAAAGGAATTTTTATATGAATAGTAAATTAAAAGCTTTCTTAGTTATATTTGGCCTTACATTAGGTTTCGGTATTAATAACGCAATCTCAGCCCCAGATGCAGGTTCATGCGAAACATTAGGAAAAATCTGTGCTGAAGATCCTGACTCATCAGCCTGTGCTTTATATAATGGAATATGTCAGATCTGTAGGGTAGACCCAACAGCTTGCTGATAATTAGTAAGAAATGATATTTTAAAGTTAGTTTTAGACGTCTACGAGGTGATATAGTTTAAAACTAACTTTTCATTTTGTGTATTGTAATAATATGTACTAGCTTAGAGCAGATCTGGCAGTTTCCAATCATCGAGCAGCCAATAATGGCTAATGTCTGTTGCCAAGCAAGGCTGCTCGAGTTGCTATTTATACCCAATAAAACTCTATGATTATTTAAGCGGGAGCACGGCTTTAGTGGCTGCGGCCAGGATATCTTTTCTCGGGGTTGCGGTTTGCTGCCGCTGGGTGAAATAGACCACTAAGACTAATGGCGCGCGATTGTCGGGCCATAGCACTGCAATATCATTGGTGGTGCCATAACTGCCGCTACCGGTTTTGTCTGCAACCACCCAGTTGCTGGGTGTACCGGCTTTAATACTGGCGTTGCCGGTGGTATTGCCTTTCATCCACTGCACCAGTTGTGCTCGCTGTTCTTTTGCCAACACATCACCCAAGGTTAGCCGATATAGGCTGGTTGCCATTGCCTGCGGGGTGCTTGTATCCCGCTTATCATCGGGGATTGCCGTATTCAGCTCGGGCTCCATTCTGTTCAGCTGAAAATCCTTATCATCAATACTTCTGGCAAACTGAGTTACATTTGCTGGGCCACCCAGTTGCTGTAGCAGTTTGTTCATGGCGGTATTGTCGCTGTATTGCAATGCTGCGGCGCTGAGTTCGGCAATCGTCATAGTGCTACCCAGATGTTTCTCTGTTATTGGGCTGTAGCTGACAATATCGGTTGGTTGGATAAATATGGCCTGTTGCAATAGGGTCGGTTGTTGTTCATTGCGCTGCAATAGATTGGCAGCCACCATCACCTTACTGGTGCTGCACATCGGAAACCGCTCGGTGCCACGGTACTGATACAGCGTATGATCTTTGGTGTCTAACAATGCAACGCCTAAGCGCCCGTTGCTATTTTGCTCGATAGTCGCCAACTGTTGTGCAAGAGGTGCAGGGAAGGGCATTGTTTTACCCCAAGCGGGGAAGTGATACCCTATGCCAAGAAGCAACGAGGCTAAAAAATATTTATTGATCAATCTACTATCCATAAAATATCCAGTTAAGCGAGGAGGGAAGAATAGCGACTATTCTGGCCGATAAACAAGGTTTTCGAGGTGCGATTCTCGTTTTTAGTGGCCCATGTTGAGTTTATCACTACAGGTGTTAATGAGTGGTTATCACGACATTGACTAGCGTTGTTACTGCCGTTGATATGTTGAAAACTAGCCGAGTGAGAATGGCTACTGGGCTGGTGCGCAATAAAGAGGTCGAAATCTACGACCTCTGGGGTTCGGCAATGACAGGCGCTAGCTCAAGCTAGCCACTCACGGTTTTGCAGCACTACTCGATAACCATCTATATCTTCAAAGGTTTTGCCTACAACATCCCAGTAGTCATTGTAGGAGGGGACAACAACAAATCCTGCTTGCTCCATTTGTTTACAGCACTGACTCCACTCATCATGTTCCGGTAAATAGAAAACCAGCAAATTGTCTTGAGTCGGGGCCTTCCCAACAGTTGTCCCTTTGTGATGAGTAAATTCCAGATGATAATTATGGTTCTCATGACCGATGATAGAGCCATCAAAACCATTGTGGCCTTCGAAAGCACCAAGTAATTTGAATCCCAGGCCGTTGATATACATTTCAGTAATTTTTGCCAGGTTATCGGTTGGGCGGGCAACTCTGAGTTTGGTAGATTTAGGGATCATTAGTTTCTCCGAACTATCTATTTTTACTGAAACCAGAGCATGACAAAATTAAACCTTAGTGCCAACACCTAGGCTTGTTTGAACGGTTAACTTGTCTGATGTTGAGTAAGTTCGTTAAGTGAGGTAATCACTGTCTTTTCATCACACTAATATCGGTAAACTTGCTCCGTAATCTGTCATTTATTTGTATTAAATCGTACTTATCCATTGTTTTTTGTAAATCATCCACACATTTTGTAAAATGCGGCCTTAACTATATGACTCCAAAAATAAAAAACTGCAATGGTAGCCATTTTAGCAGTCGCTTGGTGTCTATTTTTTGTTAGCTACCAAAGACATAGAGAACTGATTGATGAGTGATTTACCCAATTGTCCAAGTTGTAACTCCAACTATACCTATGAAGACGGCAGCACCTTGGTGTGCCCAGAATGTGGCCATGAATGGATAGCCGGCGAAGTCGTTGAAGCAGACGATGGACTTGTGGTTAAGGATGCCAATGGTGCTCTGTTAAGTGATGGCGATGCGGTCACCGTGATTAAGGATCTGAAAGTGAAGGGCAGCTCATTGGTGGTTAAAGTGGGCACTAAAGTGAAAAACATCCGTTTGGTGGATGGCGACCATAATATCGATTGCAAAATTGATGGCATTGGGGCAATGCAGCTTAAATCTGAGTTTGTGAAAAAAGCCTAAGAGTTGTGAATATTGTCAAACAACAAGGGTATTGATAGCGGCTCAACGTTATAGAGTGCTGTTATCACGGCAAGCGCTGTTACTTATATGCTGGCGGCGCTTGGCGGTTGTACCTGATTCCTGCCGTTGGCTTTAGCCATATACAGCTGTTTATCTGCCTGTTGTACTAACTCTGCTACTTGCTGGTTGTGTTGCGGATAGAGGCTGGCGTAGCCAAGACTCAACGAAATCACCCAAGGGGCCATGTCTTCTCGCGGAATCGCTGTGGCAAACAGGCTTTGGCGTAGGTGTTCAGCAGCTTTTCCTGCTTGAATTAAGTCAGTATTTGGCAGGATCAGTGCAAACTCTTCCCCACCATACCGAGCCAGTAAATCACTGCCTTGGCGGACATGCGTTTGCAAGTGCTGGGCTACTGTTTTCAGGGCTTTATCACCCGCCTGATGGCCATAATAATCGTTAAACGATTTGAAATGGTCGATATCACAGATAATGACGGTTAACGGCGTGTTTGTGGTGATCGCCTGTTGCCAGGCTGATTGCAGCCGTTTATCAAATGCCCGGCGGTTGGCAATGCCTGTTAAGGCATCTTGTTCCGACAATGTGGTCAGCCGTTGGTTGGCCTTTTGCAACTCCAGCGTACGATGATGAACTTGTTGTTCCAGCGTATGAATTGAGTCTAATTGTGCTTTGGCAAGCGTTGCCATACTGTGTGACAGATGAGCGACTTCCACACATTGATGATGATTTTCAACCTGTTGAGCCAACTGCTCTAATGAATTATTACTGGCATTTTTCGCCATTTTTTCAATCGGTCTGGCTATTTCCTTCGCCAACTTGGCACCAATAAAAATCAGCAGCAGTAATAACAATAGGGTGATGAGTAAGGTATCCCAAACTTGGGCAATAATTGGGGCGGCAATCTCCTGCGTTGGCAGTATCACTATCAGTTGCCAACTTTGTTGTTCGCTCAGGGGATTTGCTTGGTTTGCAATAAGTAAGCGGCGCCAGCAGCCCGGAATGGCGCTTGGTTCAGATTATCTGGCGGTGTAGTGGGCAGATCTCGTAACCAGGTTAAGGGATGATTTTTTAAGGTATAACGATTGCCGTCAGCAGCGCTCACTGGAATATGCTGAGTGTTGGAAGACGCAATTAACTTACCACTGTGCTGCTCCACTAAAAATGCCACACCACCATAGCCAATGTTGAGTTGGGTCATAAAGTGACTGAGCCGGTTTAGTGCAATATCTGCAGCCACTACCGCAATCATGTTTCCTTGTGGATCGAATACCGCTTTTGACAAGCTAATGCCGTATATCTGGCTTTCTACGTAACGATAAACTTCGCCCCAGCAGGGCTGTTGTGGTTGCTGTAAAGCGCACTGCATAAAAGGGCGTTGCCGCGGATCGTAGGCAATTTTTATCTGTTCAATCGCTTTGCCGGGATGATCGCTACCGTCTGGCAGATAGCCAATAAGGTGATGTTGTTGATTGAACGCATTGCTCGCAATTTCAATCTGCTCAGGGTTGTTGGGCGGGCGCGCCGCAGCAATATAACGCCCATCCGGAAAGGCCATACTGACAAAGCTTAACTGCTGGTTTTGCCTTAACTGTGCAAGTAACCAGGGAGTATTTTGTGCCAGTTGTGTAGACGAAAGATTGCCGTTTAACAGTTGGTTCGCATTGGTTTCGGTGATGTCAGGCATCACTTTGGTCAGATGTTGCACATATTGACTGATGCGGTGTGCTAGTTCATGGGCAAAATTCTGCCCCATAGCGCGGGCGAGTGCTTGGCTGTTCTCATAAGAAATAAAAGAAAAGACCACCGCCGCGACAAAGAACAAAAAGGAAAAAGGCAATATTATGACTAAGCGCAGAGGATAAGTGCGCGCAAACTGCATAAGACATTACCTTTTCATTGCGTGATGGGCGTTAGGGTTTCCCTGTGGCTGCCGCGCTCGGATTTTCACAGGACTGAGAAGGATAAACACTCTCAAGTAAGCATGCAATTAATGAAACCGTTTTGTAACATTTTAACATGCTGTTTTGAGGTGGAGAGTAAGCGCCGCTGATAAGCAACAAGCAATTTATCCTTACCACACTTGCAATAGGATAAACCACATTGTTGCTTGCTGCTGTGAGACAGCGGCCATTAACGTTGGTTACGGAATAAAATCATTGTGCCAACTATTACTTTGACGTGGCGCTGTCCATGAGCCGGCGATTTTCATCTACCAGTTTTTTATGCTGGGTTCTTAACTCGACATAATCGGCATTACCGGGTTCGGCCAGATGCTCCTCTTCTAGCAGCTGAATGCGGTTAGCAATAGTTTTGATCTGGGCACTATTGGCATCAATTTTAAGTTGTATCTCTGTGGCGAGCATAAAAACCTCCTTTCATCCTCGTTATCTCGCGCTTTAAGCATAGCCAATTTTGTGTATGGATAACGCTTTGCTACTTAATGATAATAATTTCATATGGATATGTTTTATACCGCAGCTAACAGCCTGATTCAGAAAGGTCGAGTAACGACTCGGTTGAAGGATGAAGAGCTTGTTCAGTTAGCCGTCACTGGAACCGTAGATGATACCGCCCCAGCAGACGCTGCCGGGACGGCATGACAGGTTAATAACCTTTTTTCAATTTACGCGATGCCGCGCTAAGCGTTTTTACCATGCGGCCAAACTGTCGATCCTGAGCATGCAGTTGTTGCAACGACGCACTATTTCGCGCCTGCTCAGCAAGCAGTTTCTGATAGTTGCTCAATCGTCTCGGTTCCAGCGCTCCCGAGCTAATGGCCTGTTGAATGGCACAGCCAGGTTCACTTTGATGCTGACAGTCGCTAAAACGGCACTGTTGCGCCAGTTGTTCGATATCGGCAAATGTCCGTCTGACGCCTGTTTCACATTCAGCCAGTTGTAACTCGCGCATCCCAGGTGTGTCGATAAGCACGGCGCCACTTGGCAGAAAGTGCATGGTTCTCGCTGTGGTGGTGTGACGGCCCTTGCTGTCATCTTCGCGGATGGCCGCAGTTTTCTGGATATCGTGCCCCAACAGGCTATTGACCAAGGTGGATTTACCAACACCAGATGAACCTAATAATGACAGGGTTTGCCCTGTGCCACACCAACTCAGTAACGCGGCACAGTTGTCTTGATCAAGCGCATTGACGGATGCTACCGCTAAGAATGGGTCGAGTGCCTGTACCGCCTGGCATTTCTCCGCCGCAGCGGCACATAAATCCGCTTTGGTTAATACCACTACCGGCGTGACGGCTGCCTCATGTGCCAATGCTAGATAGCGTTCAATTCTGCTCAGATTAAAATCTTGGTTGAGCGAGCAGACAATGAATAAGGTATCGACATTAGCGGCAATTAGCTGCTCGGTGACTTTCGTGCCAGCTGCTTTGCGCTTGAACAGTGATTTACGCTCCAGCAGACGTACAAAATGCTGTTGCTGATCAAGCAGTAACCAGTCTCCTAGTGTCATTTCTGGCAATGCCGGATTAGCGTGGAGCGTCAACGTGCCTTGTATTGTGTGTAACAGATAGCCATTTCTGTGGTGACCACAGACTCTGGCAATGTTTGTGTATTCCAGTTCTTCTAGGTTGAGCTGTTGTTGAAAAAAGCTTGCCATCCCAGTCGGTTAATTGAAATTGCTGAACTCATATGCATTCCTTACGCACATCATAATGATGAGCGCACATCAGCGAATGTTGCGGGAACTATAAGCTAGCGGTTGTTGAATAACCGCAATAAGACAGGTTGTTGTTCCCGGTTGAGAATACACCGGGCAAATGGGGCAAGCAGCAGGATAATACTAAACGATATCTACTCGGACACCTTTGCCGGGTGGGTCAGTAATACAATCATCAATATCTCCTTTCAGTGCCAAAATTAACGAGTCAAAGCATAGCAGAAGTAAGATCCCGCGGGTATAGGCGCGATCACACTCTTCGTGAGCAGCCCATTTGGGTGTTACTGTTCAGTTGGTTTTGCTGGCGTGGTCAGTCGTAACAGGCGATTTCGCTGGTAGCGGTAACTAAACCTAGCAAGGTGACTAAGTGGCTGGTACAGCTGGCCTTTTAGTCACCTCGTTGCGGATAAACTAGCGCTGGAAAAATTTGCTGAGCAGCTCGGTAGCCGCTTCAAGCTGTTCCTCAACAATCCAGTGCCCACAGCGTTCCATCACCACGGTTTGTACATTTTCAGCCACTTGTTCCATGACTCGCCCCACTTCAGTGCCCGTAGAGAATTTACCGCCGATGGCCAAGACCGGCATCCGTAGCTTGGTTTTGGCTAACTCTTGGTTATGCTGAGCATCGAGATCCATCGCGCGATAGTAACCAAAACCTCCCTGAAGCGCGCCTGGTGCAGCCATGATTTGGCTGTAGATTGCAATATCACTCTCACTAATAGCACTTGGATCGTACGCCAATTCTTTCATGGCATAGCTGAAGAAAATATGTTCCCGGCCAGTGATAAGCGCCTCGGCAACACCAGACGCGCGGAAAAAGCCAAAATGCCACAATTTAGGAAAGGCCGCATTGTCCCATAACATTTCCAGCCCAAGACCCGGCAAGCTGGCCTCCATTACCACCAGTTGCTCCACTTCGTCTGGATAGTTTGCTGCGTAGGCATAAGCCACCATCATGCCGATGTCATGACCAACAATACGTACTTTTTCAAACCCCAACTGGTGTACCAGCTCGTTAATATCCTTGGCCATGGTACATTTATCATAACCGTAGCCGGGTTTATCGGAATTACCGGCACCGCGCATATCGGGCGCGATAACAGTGTAATGGGATGCCAGTAACGGCATCAATTTGTGCCAAGCGTGACTACTTTGGGGAAAACCATGGATAAGCACCACTACAGGGCCTGCACCACAAATGGCGTAGCGTAGTCTGATACCATTCACATACGCGCTATGATGGGTGATCGTGGTTTGTTGATTCATATGTTATTTTCCTTTTCAATTACGGGTGTTTGCTATTGGTATTTATTATATAGTGATCATTACATAATCACTATATAATCAGATTAGATTGAAAGATCAAAGGATTTATGTGATGAAAAATACTCACCAGCCAGAAAAGTCAGTTGCGGCGGGGGCTGTTAGGGGAAGACCGCGCTTGTTTGATCGAGAGGCGGCGTTGGATCAGGCGATGCGACTGTTTTGGCGCAAAGGGTTTTCTGCGACATCACTGAGTGATCTGACGTCCTCAATGGGCATCTCTCCGCCCAGTCTTTATGCCGCTTTCGGTTCAAAAGAAACGCTTTATGCTGAGGCGTTAGCGCACTATCGGCAAAGTTTTGGCAACAAACTATGGGCTGGATTTGATGAGGCCGCAACGGCCCGTGAGGCGATTACCGCGTATCTTATGAATGCCGTTAGGCTCTTTGGTGGTGCGGCAGCGGCGGATTATCCCGCCGGATGTATGTTGGCCTTGTCAGCGGTTGGCGAAGAAGGTAATGCAATCCTCGGTAAGATAGTGCGGGATGCTCGGGCGCAGACCTTACAACATTTGGACGAGCGATTAGCACGTGCGGTATCAGAAGGTGAGTTACCTGCCGCAAAAGCAACAGGGCTAGCACGCTTTATCCTGGCGGTTCAGGGGGATATCACTACAGGCGCGAGATGGAGCCAATCGTGACGAACTGGAAAGCATTGTCCGGCAGGCATTATGCGCTTGGGATGGTGATGGCATCTAAACCATTCCAACCCCCATATTGCGGCTTAGGCATAAATGTCAGTTCGCGCTATACCGTGAGGGGATGACGGGAAATGTTTGCCCGCATGAATGAATATATGAAGCATGCGGGCGACTGCGTCGTTTTGCCTATGTTTGGCTGCAAGCGTGGTGTTTGCTGCCAAACACTTGCCTCCTGCAACACTTCTCGTTATTGCTCGAGGTTCGTTATAAATACTGCTGTAGCCATTGTTTGAATTGACCTTTGGGCAAGGCGCCAGAAATTCGGGCAATTTCCCGGCCATGATGATACACCGCCAAGGTTGGGATCGAGCGGATCTGCAACCGGGAGGCCGTCAGCTGATTATCTTGAGTATCCAGTTTGGCGAACGTCGCCTGTGATGTCATTTCGGCAGCAACTTCACTGAATATCGGCGCAAATTGGCGGCATGGCGCACACCAAGGTGCCCAAAAATCGACGACGAGCGGCAGCTCGTTTTTATCAATAAAACGCTGGAAGTTACTGTCATTCACCATAACCGGATGACCATTGAGCAGCGCATCGTGGCATTTGCCACACAAAGGCTGCTGATTAAGTCTGTCGGTAGGTATACGGTTGATTACGCCACAATGTGGGCATACCAGTTGTACTGTGCCTGTCTGCGTCATCTGTCTGCTCCCGAAACGCTGCCAATCATGCTGTTACTTATATGAGATTTGTTGCATGTATTTTCAAGTGGTGGTGCTTAAAGAAAATGGCTAAGAGTTATATCTTTTGTCGATAAGCAAATAACAGAGAAAATTACACTCTAGAAATGTGAGTGATAAAAATAACGTTATAGATTGCCGCTGATAAATGAAATTCTTATGATGCAGCAATGTGTACTGCGTTGGCCGACAAGATGGAACTGGATAAAACCGACAAAACCTTGCTACAGATGCTGCAACAGGATGCCACTATCTCGTTGAACGTGCTAGCTGAAGCCGTCAATCTGACGACGACCCCTTGCTGGAAACGCTTGAAGCGCTTGGAAGATGCGGGCGTTATCAATAAACGTGTGGTGTTGCTGCATCCGGAAAAAATCGGCTTAGAGCTGACCGCCTTTGTGATGGTGAAAATTAACGATCATTCCCATGAATGGTATGTCCGCTTCGTCAATGCGGTCGCCGAATTTCCGGAGGTCATGGAGTTCTATCGTATGGCGGGCGAATACGATTACATGATGAAAGTGCAGGTGGCGGATATGAAGAGCTTTGACGAGTTTTATAAAAAACTCGTCAACAGTGTTGCGGGCATTTCGAAAGTCACCTCGACTTTTGCCATGGAATCGTTGAAATACACCACAGCGTTACCGTTATAAGGTTACAGCGCTTTTTGCACCATGATGTCGAGGATCTGCTGGTCGGTGTGGCTCATAGCGCCGTTAGCTAAAGCAGACAGATTACGAATGGAGCTGTCTACATCATCGGCCACTATCCCTTCCTGGCCGGTGACATGAATATTATCAATCGCCATCAGGCTCGACTTGACCGCAGCTCCCGCAGAGGATGACACCTTCATAGCACAGGCATTTTTAGCACCATCACAAATCACCCCGGCCACATCCCCAATCATGCTGCTGACGGCGTAGCTTATCTGCTGATAATCACCACCAAGCAGATAGGTGATCCCGGCTGCCGAGCCCATGGCGGCAGTGGTTACCGTACACAAGGCTGACAACTTGTGTTGCTGGTGTTTGATGTAAATTGCCAGCAGATGCGACAACATTAATGCCCGTAACAACTGTTCGTGAGAAGACTTCAGATACTCCGCTGCGACTACCACCGGCATAGTGGCGGCAATGCCCTGATTGCCAGAGCCTGAGTTGCTCATGGCGGGCAACATGGCTCCCCCATACGGGCATCCGATGCTGCGGCTGAACGGCTGATCACATCGGTCAGCAAACCGCCACTGATAAGCCCTCGGGCGACATGGCGTTGCAAGGTCGCGCCCACTTGTAAACCGTAGTCAGCGCTGAGTCCTTCTTGGGACAGGGCCTCATTAAGCTGTTTGGCCTGTTCGATAAATGCCAATCGGGCAACGGGCACTTCGGTAATAAATTGATAGATGTCCTGCACGGTTGTGTGCGATGGCAGTTTGGCTATAGGGTTCCCGGCTACGGCTGGTTGCTGCATGAAGGTTGTGACGCCATTTTCTTCCACCGCCACCACGTTAGTGTGTTCATCGGCAATCGTCACCTGTACCCAACGCTGCTGGGCAAACACGGCCACTTTGGCTAACAGTACCCGCTGGGTGTCGGCTACGGTAACTTTTACCTTGCCGGTTTCTAACAACTGTTTAGCTGTGGTGACTTTGGCATCGTTGAGGCTATGGAACACTTCCAGGCCCGCAGTCGCATCACCACCAATGGCTCCCACGGCCGCGGCAATTGCCAGACCTGTCATGCCGGTGCCAGGTACTTTGACACCCATGCCATTTTTCATCAGGTTCGGTGACACTTCGACTTGAATCGATTCCGGTAATGCCTGCAATTTACTACGGGCAATGGCGGCTGCCAGTCCTACCGCAACCGGCTCGGTACACCCCAAGGCCGGGATCACTTCAGCCTTAACCGTATTGATAAACAGCTCCCACAAATCAGTGCGCATCCACTATGACCTCATAAAATCAACTGCTATCAAGATAGCGGGAACGCTGGAGAATAACCTTGCTATTTATTAGGGATAATGGCGATGCGATAGAAAATATTTTCAATTTGTAAGTGATATTTGAAATATTTATGCTGTTATCTGTCCTTCTGTGGGCTCACGTTATTTTTACAAGCGTTAGTGATAGCCCCTGTCGGACAGCATATCGCTGCGGTGAGTGTTATCGGACAAAACCTTTATCTATATCAATTATCCCATCACGGTAACTGCGTAGACTGGTGCAGCTTCTGTGACAGAAGTTTTGTGTCTGTGAGAACTCGTTCTTCTTTTGCACTGGCACTTTTGTTATCCGTGTTGATAACAGCATGGCATCTCTGTCCTATTTAATTCAGTGGCAGCATGCGTCAGTAAAACAGCAAAAGCAGAACATGCCGGACCAAGCTGATGGCAAACCAACGGTTAACCGATGGTGCTAGGGTATTGGTCTGAGTATTTTGCAAGCCTCATGGTGATTTCCCATATCCGCAAGTTTTCCATTCCGTTAATCCGCTTTTGCCAGGCGTACGCCGATGATTTTGCAGTCATGCGGCTGGGCGCTGCCAACGCTAAGGTTGGTGTCGCGCCACGGTAATTAATGGATGAAAACAATAACTGGAGTGTGTCATGAGCGAAAACTATCAACAGATGTGGACTGAACTTGGCCTCGACCTCAAGGCACATGACGCCTTGTTGGGGGTATTGTCTGAAGCCTACCAGAATATCTTTATGGCTCAGGATCAGCGTCCACAGGCCATGAGTTACTTTGATTTTGTGATGAGTGAAGTTCATGGGCTGCGTATCAAGGAACTCTTGGATGAGAAAGCGGCTGGGCGCAAGATCATTGGCTCCTATTGTGTGTTTGTGCCAGAAGAGATTGCGCTGGCTGCTAACGCCACCTTGATTGGCTTGTGTACTGGTGCTGATTTCGCAACGGAAGAAGTAGAGAAATACTTGCCGCGTAATACCTGCGCGCTGATTAAATCGGCCTTTGGTTTTAAACTCGGCCGGGTGTGCCCATACCTGGAAACCACCGACATGGTCGTTGGGGAAAACACCTGTGATGGAAAAAGAAAGCTTATGAATCATTCAGCGAGATTATCAATAATCTGTATGTAATGGATTTGCCGCAGGTGAAGTCGGCTAACGGCAAGGCATTGCTCAAAGCCGAATATGTACGCTTTAAGGCAGCGGTGGAACAACTGACCGGTGTGAGTGTTACAGTGGACTCACTGAAAGCCGCCATCAAGTTAGTGAATGCCAAACGGGCCGCCATGTTGCGCTTATACCAACTGCGGGCAGCCGATCCGGCGCCGATCTCTGGTCTTGATGCCTTACTGGCAAATCAGGTGTTTTTCTACGATAACCCTGAACGTTTCACGGCATCGGTGAACAAGATCTGTGACGAGCTGGAACAGCGTATCAAGGACAACACTGGTGCCTTTCCGGCAAAAATGCCACGGATTTTGGTCTCTGGCTGCCCACAGGCAATGCCTAATTGGAAACTGCCCGCCATCATTGAAACTTCTGGTGCGGTGATTGTCGGTGAAGAATCCTGCGTGGGCGAACGCGGGGTGCGCAATCTGGTGGATGAATCTGGCACAACCCTTGATGAAATGCTAGACGCCATTGTTGAGCGCTATTTCAAAGTGGACTGCGCCATCTTCACGCCTAACTGTGACCGTTTGCAACATATTGAACAGATGGCAAAAGACTACCATGCTGACGGCGTTATCCACTACGGTTTACAGTTCTGTACGCCCTATCTGATGGAGTCCATACCAGTGCAGAAAGCGTTGGAGCAAAAGCATATTCCCTGTCTGCGCATTGAAACCGATTACAGTATGGAGGACATGGGCCAGTTAAAAACCCGCGTTGAAGCCTTTATCGAACAGCTGAAATAACGGAGGCTGCCGTGAGTGGTTTTGCCGGAATTGATATTGGTTCGCGTTCGATAGAACTGGTGCTGGTGGACGCCAACGGTGAGGTCTTGCAACAGTTGCAGGCCGATACCGGGTTTGACCCTATGGCCGAGGCTAAACGCATGTTGGCGCAGTTGTCGTATCAGCAGATTATGGCGACGGGTTACGGGCGTAATCTGTTTGAGATCTCGTTTGACGCGACAACAGTGACTGAAATAAAAGCTCATGCGCGTGGGGCCAGGGCCTGTTTCCCGACGGCGGAAACGGTACTGGATATTGGCGGGCAGGACAGTAAGGCAATAGCCCTGTTTGCCAACGGTCGGGTGAAAAAGTTTGAAATGAATGATCGCTGTGCGGCGGGGACGGGGAAATTCCTGGAGATTATGGCAAAAGCACTGGGGTTCAGTTTAGCGGAGTTCAGTGCACAAGCTCTGGCGGCCACCAGTGATATCAATATTTCCAGCATGTGTACTGTGTTTGCTGAGTCGGAAGTCACCTCGTTAATTGGCCGTGGACAAGACCGTCAGGCCATTGCTAGAGGTTTGCACCAGAGCGTGATTCGACGGGTGAAAACCATGCTCAATCGGGTTTCAAACGATGGCGATATTGTGTTCACTGGCGGTGTTGCTAACAATGCTTGCATGGTGCATTTCCTTTCGGAAACGCTGCAACGTCAAGTATTGGTGCCGCCTCAGCCACAGTTTATTGGCGCTTATGGCGCAGCATTGTTGGCGGCTGGGCTCGATTAAGTGCTATTAGCGGCGGCCTCTGGTTGAGGCCGCTGGCTTGTTAGTGCGAGGCAGGCCCCATCGCCCAAGGTAACAGTTGCTCCACGATATGTTGATTAGCTGGCACTGCTAATCCCAGCTGTTTTGCCATATCCACCACCGCGCCACTGAGCCACGGCAATTCTAGGCGTTTGCCACGTTGCAGATCTGTTTTCATGGAAGATGGCATATCAGCGGGTAGGGTATCGGTAAATTGTAAGAGTTGTTCAGCAAAATCAGGGCGAACCGAGATACCTTTGGCTTGTGCCACATCGGCGACTTCCTGCATAGCGTCCCGGAATAATTGCCTTTTAGCCGGGTCACTGCGGATCGGACCGATGTTACTGCGAAACAGCGTAGTCGTGCCGGAAAATCCCACCAGAAATATAAATTTTTCCCAGATCCGCAGGGCGATATCGTCACTGAAGTCGGTTTCAATGCCCGCTTTTTGGCAACTTTGCTGGAAGGCTTCACAACGTGCAGATGTTGGCTGACCATATTCGCCAAATGCCAGTTTTTGCAGTTTGCCACCGTGATGGATCACTCCGGGCTCGGCGATGGCGGCCGCGATATAGCTAACGCCACCAATGATATTTTGTTGCGGCAGGTAGCGTTGCAATATGTCATCTTTCTGCACCCCGTTTTGTAACGAAAGTACAGCGGTATCCCCTGTTATCAGGGGTTGTAGCTGCGCTGCCACATCAGCCGTATCCCACAATTTGACCGCTACAATGTAGAGATCTGCGGCCGCCGCTTTGGCCGGATGATCGACAGCATTAACCTCAGGTAACCAGACATTGCCCAATGGGCTGTTAATTTTCAATCCATGTTGTTGCATTGCTTGCAGGTGTGCACCTCTGGCAACAAAGGTGACGTCTTCGCTGCTGCCGCTAGCTTGCCGCCAAAGTAACCACCAACACCGCCAGCACCAATCACTGTGATTTTCATAACTGTCCCTTTTTTATTCCCCAAGTCGTCCATGGTACACATTATGGCAATATTATACTCGGAAACTTTCTACCTGCTTGCTAAGTTGTTGATAAAGCTCTGAAAGATGATTCGATTGCTGCTGCACTTGTGCTGACATAGTGCGAACACTGTCGGTTTGTTCTTTCAGTGACACCAGATTTTGGTTGATATGGTTGGCTACGGTGAACTGTTCTTCTGTGGCCTGTGCTGTTTGCTCAGCCATGCCTTGAACCTCGTCAAAAGAGGATTTTAATGTGTTGAAAATGCGGATCACCGCGCTGAAGTTTTCAACCGTGTTGTCAGCATTGCCACGGCTGTTATGAATGGTATGCGACGATTGCTGGACACTGCGCCGCAGGCGTTCAATCATGCTTTCAATCTCGTCGGTACTGGCTTGGGTTCGGGTGGCGAGTACCCGAACTTCGTCAGAAACGACCGCAAAGCCGCGCCCCTGTTCTCCCGCTCTGGCTGCTTCAATCGCGGCATTGAGAGCTAACAAATTGGTTTGCTCGGCAATCTTGCGGATCACTTCCAGCACTGAGGCAATGGCATCGGAACTCTGTTCCAGTTCGGCAGCACTGCGCTGAGCGGTTTCAATATCGGTGACCAGTGCTTCAATCGCATTGTTCGCCTGGCTGACCACGTTAATACCGTCATTTGTCAGTTGGCTGGAGTTATCGGATTCAGCGGCAGTGCCTTTGGCAAGTTCTGCCATCTGCTGGTTTGACATGCTCATTTCACTGCTAGCACTGACGATAGAGTCGGAAGCATTTACCAGCGCCGAGGTGATATTGCCCGCCTGATCTGCCACCTGATTCAAGAGTTGTGTGGTATTCCCCAGTGCCGCAGATTGCGTTTGAATATTGAGAATAATGTTCCGCAGGTGTTCGACAAACCCATCAAACTCTTTGGCCAAATCACCCAGTTCATCTTTGGCGGTGGAGTTGATCCTTTGGGTCAAATCGCCATCACCATCGGCAATTTCCCGGATCCGCAGCGTCATGTTATTAACCTGTTGGGTCAGGCGTAGCGGGACAAAATAGCCAAACAGCAAGGCAATAATGAAGGCAATACCAATAATTACCATGGCAAGTTTCTGATAATTGTCGATGGTATGCTTCACATCTTCTTTGGCGGTTCTAGCATGTTGGCGTATCGCTTCACCCGCCTCATCTAGTACTTGGCGGATATCGGCAAAACTTACATCAGCCTCCCGCTGTTCATTGCTCAGTTGTTGCTGCTGGTGATGGGTGGTTTTGAGCAACTGGCGGCAATTGTTCAACCAGTTATCCAGCAAAGTGTCGAATTTTTCATACGGTGCTACTAACTGCGGTTCGCGGATAAGGTAACTGCGATAATTGTGAAAACGTTGCAGGACTTGCGCGGCATTTTCTTCAAAATCTTGGGTATTTTCGTTGGCAGAACCGGTGCCATTAAGCAGCTTTAGCAGCGCTAGCCGGGCTTGATAGGCATCGCGATCGGCATTGAGTACCTCTGAAATGGCTTCCACATAGAGATTGAGATCCTGCTGCTGTTGCACTTGGGCATCGCGCGTGTGCTGTCTGAGCGCATCCCCGGCATCACTGAGCATGACCCTGATAGCCTGAAACTGTTGTTCCAGTTGCTGCAAACCATTGTTTTGTTCTATTTGTAACTGGCTGGATTGTAATAGGGTTTTACTGGCACTCAGCCATTTGTCATAAAGGGCATCAAAGCGTTGGAACGGTTGAAAGACCTCTGGTTCATCAGCCAAATATTCGCGGAATTTATTAAAACGATCATGTACTTGCTGTGCATTTTCGTTAAAGTCATTGAGGTTGTCTTCAGCTTTGCCTTCGCCGTGCAGCAATTTTTCTCTGGCAATACGCGCCTGATACAGATCCCGGTCGGCATTGAGTACCACAGACACTGCTTCGAAATAGTGCTCAGCTTGTTTGCGGATTGCCTCGTTCTGTAGCTTGGTCATCAACAGCATAAAACTGAAGAGTCCCACCAGAATCACTGCCAGAAACGCAATCGGCAGAATTACTTTAAATCTGATTGAATGAATTCGCATCTTGGCCTACTTGATATCCATATCCAGGTTAAACGTCATTTTGCAGTCTAGGAAAAATTCTCCGATCCTGCCAAGTTATCCACTTTTAAGTTGGCGTTTTGTGAGGCTTTTTGGTAACAAACTGGCCATCAGCCGTCATCTGGTAACCGCTAAAAGTTGTGAGCACACTAGCGGTGTTGTTGCAGATAATTGTGCTGGTGATTAACAGATTTATGGCTTGTCAGCGGGTAATATGTTGCAAGATTGGCTTGGCAACGGATATCCCAATATGGCATGTGAAGAATGCTTCGGCACCATTTTTAGACGTAAGCTTGGGCGCTATAAGGCCTGTATGTGGCAGCTCGCCGGGTTGTCAGCTACTTGCTGGCCCTTATGGTACTGGCTGTATCACACAACTCCGCGTACGGTTAATTCCATTGCATTGCTGTTTTTCTGTTGTGCTTTTTCTGGGTTATTACTGCTGCATTTGTTGGTGTTAACTTATCGTCACTTGCGCGCTAGAAAATGAAACGCGGCTGGTGATTGTCAGAGGGGCTCGCGGCCCCTCCGGTATATTACTTAATGGGCAAATAGACATCGGTCAATAACTCGCGTTCATCCACATCATGGATGAAGTTTATCCAGTGGAAGAAACAAGGGTAATCCCGTAACTCCTCACCACTGTTCGGGAGCCATTCTCGATACAGCTGATAGACAGTATCCCTGATATTGTCATGGCTGCCATAATGCCGTGCTACCGCGCAGCGACCACCTGGAATCGTGCCTGCTATAACACCAAACGGGTTGCTTGGTATGGCGGTTTGACTGATGGTGCCACAGATATCCAATCGGAATGCTTCTGGGGCAACAGTATCGGGGTCACTGTAGGGAATGCCAAAGGTTTCACTGCTTTCAATGGGAGACAAGCCAGTCTGTTTACGCCAGGCAATAAACTTGGCGGCACTGTCCAGTACCTGTTGCGGTGCGCCACAGTGTTGCACATACGCGATCTGCTTCGTGGGAAAATCCACAATTTTTACGTTCAAAATAATTTCCTCTCTAGGGATGGACGGTAACTGCAACACGCTATGCCAGTGTTGCCAGTTAGGTTGGTTCCTGAATTGGGAGGAGTCTGTACAAAACAGTTTTTAAACGCCCGCGTGAAGGCTTCACTACTACTGAAACCTGCTTCCAACGCAATATCGATGATCTTGTGTTGTTCAAACGCCAATCTAAAAGACGCCCGGCGCAGTTTAGCTAACTGGATGTAGCGGGTGGTACTCAAGCCCATAAACGCCATAAATACCCGATGAAAGTGAAACCTGGAACAGGCGGCAACATCGCTCAGCTGTTCGGCGTCCAGCGCATCATCCAGATGCTGTTGGATATACTCACATACCCGCAGAATGCTTTGCTGATGTCGTTCACTGAGTGCTTTCATGGTCTTTCCCTTTGCAGAAACTGCGCTAAGTTTGCCAGCAGTTGCCGAGCGGTTCTTGATTGAGACTGCGCACTTGCGTAAGCGGCGCTTAGGGCAGCGCACCATAGTGCTGAAAAAGTGAAACAGGCAGCGCAAAGTTAACCGGGTTGTGGTTAAATAGTTAATTCATTTCATATGGTTAACATTTATGTTGGCTGAATATGCTAAAGCATTCAATCTAATAATCGGCGCAGGGACTAAGCCTTGCGAGAGAAAAAGGAAGCTGTAATGGCGATTCAATATAATACTCCTGCAAGTTTTAGTGTGGCCAAGCTGGTGCCATTATTGGTGATTATTCTGCTGGTTATCACCGCGTTTGGCAGTTGGTTTACCGTCGACCAAGGGGAGCGCGGAGTACACTTGCGTAATGGTAAAGTGATCGGCACTGCCGAGCCGGGCATGGGGTTTAAGCTGCCTCTGTTTGATAAGATAGTTAAAATTTCCACTCAGACCCATACCGTCAGTTATCCCAAGTTACAGGCCTATAGCCGTGATCAGCAACCCGCAACCATTCGGGTGTCTGTCACTTTCCGCGTGCCGGAAGATAAAGTGACACAAGTGTATGCTGATTTTAAAAGTATCGACGGTATGGTCGATAGGCTCGTTGACCGTCAAGTGCCAACACAGATTGAGAATATCTTTGGGCAATACACGGCTATTTCTGCGGTACAAGAGCGCGTAAAATTTGTTATGGATGTTAACCAAGCACTGAAAAATTCGGTGCATGGCCCGATAGATATCACGTCAGTACAAGTTGAAAATATTGATTTTTCATCTGCTTACGAAAAGTCAGTTGAAGATCGTATGCGTGCTGAAGTGGAAGTTCAGACTCAGAAACAAAATCTGGAAAAAGAACGGGTAAGTGCTCAGATTGCCGTCACCAAAGCCCAGGCGGAAGCTGATTCACAACTGGCACGGGCAAAAGCTGAAGCCGAAGCCATTCGTATTAAGGGTGAGGCAGAAGCGTCTGCCATCAAGAGCCGTGCCGATGCGCTGGCAAAAAATAAAGATCTGATCGAACTGACAAAAGCGGAAAATTGGGACGGCAAATTGCCAAGCACCATGTTGCCTAACAGCACTCTGCCATTTTTTGAAACGAACAAGTAACGCTAGCTGTAGCAGAGGCAACGGCGATTGTCTCTGCTGCTCAGCCACCATTTAATCATGATAACTGATTAAATTTCATATCATTATCGGCTCTAAATCTTCTCCCGTTGCTCCCTGATTTGTGTCTCTGCGTGCGGCTCATCGAGTGGCGCTAGGCTATTTGGTAATCCAGATTGTTTATGTTAGGGTGAAAAAAGCCACAGTTATGGTGGTTTTTTCACCATATCTGTCAGCCATGACTGCTAACGGCGGACTGTGGCTAACCAGCGCTACCTCAGTTGTTTTCTTGGTGATAATCGAACGCCATCAAAGCGTTCAACACGGCCATTATTTTTGGAACAGATGTCACAACGGGCTGCATGCCTGTTTCATTCTCGGGGAGTCGAAGCTCCTTTCTGCCCAGGCAGCGCATATTGACTAATCTTACGGAGAAGACGTCTATGCAGCAAAATCTGAACAACAGCGCCGCTGATGGTTTATACATAGCACTCATCAGTATTCATGGGCTGATCCGGGGGCGCGATTTGGAACTTGGCCGTGATGCGGATACTGGCGGGCAAACCAAATATGTAGTGGATCTAGCGAATGCATTGGCGCGGCAACCGGGGATTTCTCGGGTCGATCTGATCACCCGGCGGGTCATCGATGAGCGTCTCGATAGCAGTTACAGCGAAGAGCGCGAACCATTAGAGGCAGCGGGCGCGCAGATCATCCGTATTGATTGTGGCCCCAAACAATACGTTGCCAAAGAGAAACTGTGGGAACACCTCGATGCTTTTTCTGACAACCTGCTGCGGTTCTTTCAGCAACAACAGCGGATGCCGGATCTGCTTCACAGCCATTATGCGGATGCCGGTTATGTTGCCACGCAAATCAGTCATATTTCGGGCATGCCGCTGGTGCACACTGGCCACTCTTTAGGACGCGACAAACGTAAACGCCTAATGGCCTCTGGAATGCCATCTTTTGAAGTCGAACAGAAATACAATATGCAGCGCCGCATTGAAGCAGAAGAGCAGGTGCTGGCAAATGCCAATCTGGTGATCACCAGTACTCGCCAGGAGATTGAATCCCAGTACGAGTTATACGATTACTATTGCCCGGAGAGTATGCGGGTCATTCCACCCGGTACCGATTTAAGCCAGTTCCATCCGCCACAGTTGGGTGAAGCGCCGACCCAGATTGCCAGTGCCATTCGCCGTTTTTGGATGAGCCAGATAAACCGATGATCCTGGCGTTGTCGCGGCCCGATCCACGCAAGAATATTGCTACCCTGGTACAAGCCTATGGCGAATCGCCTGAGCTGCGGGAGATGGCGAATCTGGTTATTGTGGCGGGGAATCGTGACGATATTCGGGAAATGAATGACGGCGCTCAGGAAGTATTGACCGAGCTTTTGGTCTTGCTCGATTACTACGATCTGTATGGCAAATTGGCGTTGCCGAAAAAACATCTGCCCAGTGAAGTGCCTGCCATCTATCGGATGGCGGCGCGCGCTTGCGGCATTTTCATTAATCCGGCGTTAACCGAACCTTTTGGTCTGACGTTGCTGGAATCGGCGGCAACCGGATTACCCTTTATTGCCACGGAAAACGGCGGCCCACAGGATATTGTCGAAAACTGTGAAGCGGGCATTTTGGTGGATCCGCTCAGTGCTAACGATCTTGGTAAAGCCATGAAAACGCTGCTGCTGGACGGTGAACTCTGGCGCAAATTTTCAGCCAATGGCATCAAAAATGTGGCCCTGAAATATTCATGGGATGCTCATGCGCGCAGTTATCTGAAACAGATAAGGCCCTTGGTGGCCGCCCATAAACCGCAGCAATACTCGCCGGCTATTTTGCGCGCCTCCCGCTTTGCTGACCGTTTGATTGTGTCGGATCTGGATAAAACCTTGCTGAGTAATCCCACCGGATTACGGGAGTTTTGCCAGATGTTGCGGGAGCGTCGCAAACAGGTGGCGTTTGGGATTGCCACCGCGAGAAGGCTAGATGCGGTGCTGAAACTGCTGAAAAAATATCGGATCCCCAAACCGGATATCTTGATCTCCAGTCTTGGCTCTCAAATTCATTATGGCCGCGAACTGGAGGTAAGCACGGACTGGGAAACCCATGTGGATCATGATTGGAATCCACGTGCTATCCGCCGTATTTTGCGTGATATCCCTGGGCTAGAGCTACAGGAAGATTCGGAACAAAGTAAGTTAAAAATCTCCTTTCATATTGATCCCTCACAGCAGGGCATACTCACCAAGGAAAAAATCGTGTCACTGCTGCGCCAGGAAGAACAGAGCGTCAATGTGTTTGTTTCTGCTGGACAAAATTTGGATATCACCCCCGCGCGAGTCTCCAAAGGGTTAGCCTTGCGCTATGTGGCACAAATCTGGGGCATTCCGTTAGAACGGGTGTTGGTGGCGGCCGGGGCGGGTACCGACGAAGATATGATCACTGGCAACACCTTATCTGTGGTGGTGCACAATCGCCAGCATGAAACGTTAGAAAACCAAGTAGAAGGGCATAATGTGTTTTTGCAACCCAGCCGAATGCCTTGGGCATACTGGAAGCGATTGAGCATTACCATTTTTTTGATGAAATTCCCGGGGTCGAGGTAGCCGCGCCAGATGCCTGAAATATTGCTGTGTACCGATCTTGACCGCACTTTACTGCCGAACGGCTTACAGGCGGAATCGCCTAATGCTCGGCAGTGGTTTGTTGAGGCGGTCAATTATCCTGGGTTGCAACTGGCGTATGTCAGTGGTCGCAGCTTGGCGTTGATGCAACAGGCAATCGTTGAATACAACTTACCCTTGCCGGACTTTGCTATTACGGATGTTGGCAGCCTGATTTATCGACGAGAAGGCAAACATTATCGGCCGCTACCAGGCTGGCAGCATTATATTGCGGCAGACTGGGGTAGCCATAACAGCCAGAGCTTAGCTCACACTATTGGAGAACTGCCGCACCTTAAATTGCAGCCAGCACAACAGCAGCAACAATATAAGTTGAGTTATCAAATTGTTCCGGCTACCGCGATGGCAGAAGATATTGCGCTGCTGCAACAGCAACTGTTAGCGATGGCAATCAATGTGCGGCTGATTAGCAGTATTGATGAAACCAGTAATATGGGGCTGGTAGATTTACTGCCTCAGCGCGCAGGTAAGCGGCAGGCGATTGATTTTTTGGTGCAGTCGCTTTCATTGGCCGCATCGCAGATCTTTTTAGTGGCGATAGCGGTAATGATCTAGATGTGTTGATCAGCCCTTATCGTACTGCACTGGTAAAAAATGCGACAACTGATGTGGTGGCTAGCGCGTTGCAAGGCAGTCAGGCGCAGGGCACTCAGCACTGTTTGTATTTGGCACAAGGGCTGCCGGAGCTAGGACTTAATGGCAATTACAGTGCGGGTATTGTTGAAGGGTTGTGGCATTTTTTCCCTGAATTGAAAACTTGGTTGGCGGCGAAGAGGCAAGGCAATGGATGAATTATTACCTGTGTATGTGTTCGGGGAAGTGTTATACGACTGCTTCCCTGAAAACGAACCCTGTTAGGCGGTGCGCCTTTCAATGTGGCTTGGCATCTACAAGCCTTTGGTGTCGCGCCAGTGATGATCAGCGCGGTTGGTGATGATGCCTTGGGCAAAAATATTTGCCAGAAAATGCAGCAATGGGGCATGGATACGGCGCAGATCCAGCAAGATCCGCAGCATCAAACCGGGATGGTGAATGTCACCATTATTGGGGCTGAACCTAGTTACGATATTGTGCTTAATGCGGCTTATGATCATATCCAGCAGCAACAATTGCCACAGATTAGCGGTGAACACCTGTTATATCACGGTTCTCTGGCGGCTCGTTGTCCCAGCAGTCGTGCAGCCCTAGAGAGCCTGCATGCCGCCGGGGCAAAAGACGTTTATCGACGTTAATCTGCGGGCACCTTGGTGGGAACATGCCTGGCTACGCTCGATAGTGCATGGTGCCTACTGCGTAAAACTGAATCAACATGAACTGGCGCAACTGGCTGAACTTGATGATACGCCCAGCGAACGCCACGCCCTTGAAGAACTTGCACTCAATTACCGGCTGACCAATAACATCACTCACCTGATTGTGACGCTTGGGGCCGAAGGGGCCTTTTAGTGGATGAAACGGGCAATGTGGTAACGCCAGAACTGCCGCCACAAACCAGCAATATTGTGGATACCGTGGGTGCTGGCGATGCTTTTTCGGCGGTATTGTTGCTGGGCATGTTGCACCAGTGGGATTGGCGTACCACGCTTGAGCGGGCACAGCAATTTGCCGGTTTCATTGTGGGGCAGCAGGGGGCGCTATCGGATAATCCCGCCATTTATTGCGATTTCAAACGCCTGTGGGGCCTGATTTAATCCAGCAACGAGGGCAAGATTATGTATGAAGAGGTATCTCATACCCTGCTGAACCGGATATTGGATGAACTCAAACCCGCGATTGAACCCAAAGATCTGCGGTTCTTTTACAGTCGTCTCGGTGCCAACTTTTACGGTATCTATAAGTTATTTCAGCGTTTGTATGGCAACCGTCGCGACTTTGAACAACAGTTGGGCACGCTGGTGGCGGTGATGGCGCGCAACTACATCGCGCGCAGTAGTGCGCTGAAACAGGTCGATCGCCAACGTGAAGCCGATCATAACTGGTTTTTGCATCAGCGTTGGGTGGGCATGGCCTTATATGCCAATGGTTTTGCCAAAAATCTCAGCGATTTAGTTGGCAAAGTGGACTATTTTGCCGAACTGGGCGTCAACCTAGTGCACATTCTGCCTATCTGTGAATGCCCACTGGGCAAAAGTGATGGAGGTTACGCGGTCAGCAATTTTCGCAAAGTGGATTCTCGCATGGGCACTAATGCCCAATTACAACAAATAATCGATGGCCTGCATCGGCAATCTTCCTTGATTGCACTGGATATTGTGGTCAATCACACCTCAGATCAACACGCCTGGGCGAAACAGGCGATGGCTGGTGATGCGCGTTACCAAAACTATTTCTATATGTTCGATGACCGCACCATTCCCGATATGTTTGAGCAAACCATGCCGGAGATCTTTCCAGAAACCGACCCAGGAAATTTTAGCTGGAATGAGCAGGCACAGAAATGGGTGATGACGGTGTTTCATAACTACCAATGGGATCTGAATTACAGCAATCCCGAAGTATTTATCGAGATGCTGGATGTGATCCTGTACTGGGCCAATCAAGGCGTGGATATCCTGCGCTTGGATGCGGTGGCGTTTCTGTGGAAGAAAATTGGCAGCGCCTGCCAGAATGAAGCCGAAGCCCACAAGGTCTTGCAGCTATTCAAAGATTGTTGTCAGGTGGTGGCTCCAGGGGTGATTTTCATTGCCGAAGCCATTGTGTCGCCCTCGGAGATAATCAAATATTTCGGTGAAGATGCGGTGGTCGCCAAAGAGTGCGACATTGCCTATAACGCGACATTTATGGCACTGCTGTGGGAAACCGTTGCCACCAAAAATGCCAAACTGCTGAATCAAGGACTCAAGAGCCTGCCGATGAAACTGGAGCGCGCCACTTGGCTCAACTATCTGCGTTGCCATGATGACATCGGCTTTGGCTTCGATGACCGGGATATCGCCAGTGTTGGCTATAACCCGGCATTGCACCGCAAGTTTCTGGTGGATTACTTTACTGGCGACTTTGATCACAGTTCGGCGCGCGGTCGGCCGTTTGGGAAAAACGACAAGACGGGTGATGCACGGATCTCCGGTTCGCTGGCGTCGCTGGTGGGGCTACAGGCCGGGATTGAAACGGGCGATGAACAGCTCATTCGCAACAGCCATAAACACATCATTATGTTGCACAGTCTGATTATGTCATTTGGGGGCATTCCCTTGCTGTATTACGGCGATGAAGTGGCAACCCTCAATGATTACAACTATGAACGCGATACCGATAAATCCAGTGACAGCCGCTGGTTACATCGCCCCACACTGGACTGGCAGAAAATGGCGCGGCGCCAGCAAGCGGGCACGCTGGAAAACCAGATTTTCAGCGATATGCAGCGGCTGATCCGTCTGCGTCAGCAAACCGATGCGTTTGCTGATTTCAACAATCGTGACTTACTGGAACTCGGTAACGATGCAGTGTTTGGGTATGTCCGTTACAACTACACCAATCCGTCCGACAAAGTGGTGGTGATTGCCAACTTGTCGGCCGAGCCGCAACGGGTTGATTTGGAGCAACTGCGCCAGGCTGCTTATGTGGAACCCACTATGTTGGAAGATTTGTGGAGCGGCGGCCCGCCTTCTATTTTCTCCAATCAACTGGTGCTCAGTGGTTTCCGTTTTTACTGGTTGGTACTCAATTCTTATCATGCCAATGCTGGGCGCAGGTAATGCGTATTGCCGATTGGCTCACACCGGTAAAATTGTGCTAGATTGCTTGCAGTTTAGATATGCCATGGAGGCAAGATGAAATCGTATCAAAGTTTGGCGGTGCTGCTGTTTGGGGCATCTTTGCTGTTAGCACCACTGACGCACGCTGATGAGAATAATCGCCGGGCGCAGGTAGAGCAGTTGCTGCTGGAAATGCACATGGATGCCACGCTCAACAGTTTATATGACCAGATGGAACAGGTGCTGCTGAATATGCAGCAGCAACTCAATATCAGCGAAGATGAAAAGCCCTTGTTTGAAGAGTTTGCGCATAAATATACCAAAATGATGCGCGAGGAACTCAGTTGGGACAAGATGAAACAGCCGCTGGTGGATATCTATGTTAAGCATTACACCGACAAGGAAATCGCCGATATGGCGGCATTTTATGCCAGCGAAAGCGGTCGCTCCATGGTGGCTAAAATGCCGCAGGTAATGCAGGAAAGCATGACGGTATCCCAGTCGTTTATGGGGGCCATTTTGCCTAAGATGACCGAATTGCAAAAAGAGTTTGCTGAAAAACTCAAAGAAAAACGCCATGAGCAGGGCTCACCCTCCAACTGAGCCACGGTTCACCATCTTTTAGCACTAAAGCCGCCGTTGCGGCTTTTTTACTGTACAGCGTGTTATGCTCATTAAAAAATTGCCGCTAACAGATTTTAAACATTTTTGCTTGTGGTAAAGTGGTTGCACTAATAAAAATATCCATTTGAATTAGCTAATATTTATTGCTTAACCGAGCAATACTTGCCTGAGTCAGGTCTTCATTAAAACAGGAGTTACTATGGAGTACTTTTTAGAGCCGATCCGGCGTTATGCAGATTTTACCGGGCGCACTCGCCGCCGGAATTTCTGGATGTATGTGCTGATCTACAACATCATTTCGCTGATCCTTTCTGCCATCGATGTCGCCAGTAATTCCAACTGGTTGGGTATCGTTTACGGCTTGGTGTTACTGCTGCCATCTCTGGCGGTAACGGCGCGCCGTCTGCATGACACGGGCCGCAGCGGTTGGTGGCAGTTGCTCTGGTTGATCCCGATTGTTGGCTGGATTGTAGTGGTCGTTTTTCTGTGTCAAGACAGTGATGCCGGTGATAACGAATATGGCAGCAACCCTAAAGCCATGGATGCGGTGCTTGAATAACGTCTCCTGCCCACAGTAAACCCAAAGGAAAGCAGACCAGCGTCTGCTTTTTTGTGGGCGAAAACGGTGGTTAGTTAGACTTTTATACGCCTAGATGTCTATAATGCCCGTCCCCTCAACTGAGGGATAACATACTCGTCAACTTTCTGTGGTGCCCAACAACTACTGGTTGGGATAATCGGGAAGCCGGTGTAATTCCGGCACTGCCCCCGCAACGGTAAATGGTGAGACAAAGGCGCGTTTCCGCTGAATGGAAACGTTTAAAGTCGCTTGTCGCGCAGCATTGCTGCATAGCCAAAGTCCGGAGACCGGCCCAGAAGGGATTTCGCTGATTTCGGTGGGCATATCGCGAAATGCGGCAGTGGCTATTGCACTCGCCGTGGCATCTTGCCCCGTTCCCTTAAGGAGCTAAGGAAATGGGATTCAAACCTTCTTCTCTGGCGATGTTTTGTAGCATCGCCATTTGCGGCACCGTCTATGCCGAACCCCAGAAAGTCGATGACACCATAGTGGTGATTGGCCGCCAGGCGGAAACCCCTTTGGATATTGCCGCCAATGTTACTGTGATTGATGCCGCCGAAATTGAGCAAAGCGGTGTGACATCCCTGACTGAACTGCTGCGGGGTCGCAGTGGCATTCAGGTATCAGACAGCAATACTGGGCCAACGCTGGCAATGCGTGGTTTTAGCGGTACACAAGCGGCAAATAATACCTTGATCCTGCTGGACGGGCGTCGCCTCAACAATATGGATATCGCGGCTGCCAGCCTCAGCGCCATTCCGCTCAACCAGATAGAAAGGGTCGAGATCCTCTCTGGTAGTGCCGGGGTGTTATATGGCGACCAAGCCGTGGGCGGGGTGATTAATATCATCACCAAAGCCCCACAAGCGAGCGGCGCTAATGTAACATTAGCGGCAGGTAGTTTCCATAAAGCTGAAGGCCGTGGCGATGTGGCGGGCAGCATCAATGATAACTGGCGTTACTATCTGGCTGCGGCCTATAACCGCAGTGATAATTACCGTGATCACAACACCAACAACACAGGTTCAGTGTTAGGACGGCTGCAATACCGTACCGATGAACGGCAATTTTTTGTTGAAGGCAGTTATTACGACAATAAACGTGAAAATCCCGGTGCGCTGACCGAAGAGCAATTGCACCGTAACCCGCGGCAGGCGTCAATCTACCAGCCTGATGATTATATCCATGAAATGACCGATGCTTGGCGTGCCCAGTTGCAACAGCAGTTGGACACACATTGGCAGATGGTCGCCGATCTCAACTACAGTGACTCGCAGGTAAGTAGTGTCAGCTATGGCAATCGTGGCCAAAACAGCCGCTCATTGCTGGAATTCAACCCTAAATTCCTGGCAAATTACGCGGTTAATGCGGGCAATCTGAAATGGGTGTTAGGCGCCGATCTACATCGTGGCGAAGCCGATTTTGATCTCACAAGCACCAACCGCAGTAACACCCAGACCATGACCAGCGCTTATGCTCAAGCCACAGTTCCGTTAACTTCCACACTGGAATATGTGGTGGGTGGTCGCTATGCCAAGGTGAAGGATGAACTGCGTGATGCCGCCGTATATGCCAATGGCACAGTGCTGGATGAACATGCTCATGCGCTGGAGTTGGGGGTCAACTACCGCCCCACCACCAGCCAGCGTTTTTATCTGCGCGCGGATCAGAATTTCCGCTTCGCTAAAGTGGATGAACAGGCTTATACCTCACCAGGGGTCAATGGCCTGAAACCTCAAACGGGTAATTCTATTGAAGCAGGTTGGGATTGGCAGGCAAGTACCCAACAGTTAGGGGTGAAACTGTATCGGCTCAAGTTGGAAGATGAAATTGTCTATGACATGAGTGCCCAAAAACCTGTGGGTGGTCTGTTCGATGGTGCCAATGTTAATGCCGATAAATCCCGCCGCTATGGTGCCGATGTGTCATGGAACTGGCAACCGTTCAGCCTGTGGCAACTGGGCGCCGAATACCATTATGTGGATGCTGAGTTCACCGCTGGGGCTAACGATGGTAAACAGCTATCCTGGGTTGCCAAACATGCTGGCCGTGCTTACACCAGTGTTGATATGACCCGTAACTGGCAGTTGTACCTAGAAGCGCAATATCTTGGTAAACGTTATATGGAAGGTGATGATGCCAACGAAGGGAAACAGATTGACAGCTACTGGCTGGGTAATCTGGCGCTGAACTACCGCCGTAACGCCTGGCTAGCCAGCCTGCGTATCGACAATCTGTTTGACAAGGATTACGTCAGCTCCGGCTATTACAGCAGTTGGGGCAATGGCTACTATGTCGGTGACGGCCGCAACATCAAAGCCAGCATCAGCTACCGCTTCTAAACTGAGTAACGGTAACCCATAAAAAACCGGGCTTGATTGCCCGGTTTGTATTGGTAGGTTGCATAACAATATGTTTAAATTTAGATTTTATAGCAGGGTGAGCGTACTTGCTATGGTTTTGGCTTAGAGTCAATGTCGATCACTGCGAGGTTTATAGCTTTCTCAAGAAGGCATTGCTAGTAAAGGTTCGTCACTCACTCACACGAAAATAGACATGATTTTTACTGTATACTCCAAAACGAGAGACCTTCTAGATATTATCGGTAGTGTTCAAAATTCTGTGTCATTTCATTAAACTAAACGAAAACAAGATGACACATGACCAATCCTATTTGCGATATGCAAGCGGCCATTCAAGCGCTACGTGATGGCAAGGGCCTGTCTGGCAAAGACGGTATCTTAACTCCGTTAATTAAACAATTGATTGAAGCCGCAATGCAGGCTGAGTTAGAGCAGCACCTTGAGCGAGGTGAACCCCTAATCGTAAAAATGGCAGCTCTGCCAAAACCATGAAAAGCACCTCTGGCAACTTTGAATTAAATACTCCCAGAGACCGTGCCGGTAGCTTTGAGCCGCAAATTGTCAAAAAGCACCAGACCCAACTCACCGACGAGCTGGAGCGTAATATCATCGGCTTGTTTGCCCTTGGCACCAGCTATCAGGATATTCGGGCACACATCGAAGAGATGTACGGTATCAGCGTCTCTAACGGAACCATTAATGCGGTAACCGACAAGCTGCTACCTGAGTCGCAGGCGTGGCGTGAGCGGGAATTAGACCCGATTTATCCCATCGTGTGGCTCGATGCTATTCACTACAAAATCAAAGAAAATGGCCGCTACATCAGCAAAGCTATTTACAGCATTCTGGCGGTAAATGTCGAAGGTAAAAAGGAATTACTGGGGCTGTAGCTGTCTGAACACGAAGGCGCCCATCATTGGCTAAGCTTGCTGACAGACCTGCACAACCGTGGCGTGAAAGACATCTTGATAGCCTGTGTTGACGGCCTCAAGGGTTTTCCTGAAGCAATTGAGAACATTTACCCCCAAGACTGAAATACAGCACTGCATTATCTACCAAGTACGTAACTCACTTAAGCACGTGGCTAGCAAGCACCAGAAAGCCTTTATGGCCGATTTAAAGTGCGTGTACAATGCAACGACGTTAAACGCCGCAGAGTTGGCGCTGGACGAGCTTGAAGCCAAATGGGGTGAGGAATACCCAGAGGTGATTAACTCCTGGCGTAATAAATGGCCGACGCTGTCAGCCTATTTTAAATACCCGGACTACGTTAGAACCGCTATCTACACCACCAACGCGGTAGAAGCTGTGCATCGCCAGTTCCGTAAGCTGACCAAAACTAAGGGCGGATTTGCCAATGAAAACAGTTTGCTTAAGCTGCTTTATGCCGGTATATTGCGGGCATCTGAGCGTTGGACGCACCCAGTGCAAAACAGGAATCTAACACTGTCACGGTTGTCGATACACTTCGAGGCGCGCTTAGACGCCCATATCGATCTGTGACTAAGCTGACACAGAATATTGAACACCCCCAATCCATTTATATTTTTGTCAGTTTAGGGAAAATAGATAAATTCATGTTTAAGAACGATTTAAATCTTTTCTTAGTCGCATAATCTTTATCCCACTTTTTATAAAAACTGATGCGGGAATATTCATAAGTTGAAACGATTTCAATTTTTTATTATCGAATGTAGCACTATTAATGTTAGATAAGAATCTCTCTTTAGCAATTTTATATACTTCTATATCTATTGCGTTCAACTCTGCGATCCTTTCTATATGACGACTTTCAAATTGAATTAATTTTCTACTATCTTTCTTGTTCCCAGCACTATACAAGGGTAGTCTCCAATTCATAGCTGAACTGAACATTATTAAACTTTCATCAAAATACTCTTGAAGACCAAAATACGATACTCTATTAAATAAATTATATAATGCCATATCTATTGCTTCCGAAGCTGGCATGTTATTAATCGAGATCGAAGATTCAGATTTTCCCCAGTGATTGATCAGCATCTGGGTTTGTAGGTTGGATAGCTCTCCATATCCGCTTTCTAAAAAGGTGTCTAAATTAAAAGTCTTTGGAGGAAAATCATCAATTAGACATGAGCTTTTGCCTTCAGAAACATGTTGACAAAAAGATTTTACACGATTTATAGGTTCCCGAATGAACGTGATGATAGTAGCATTATCAGCGTGATTTACCCCCGTTACAATTGGTGCATGTCCGTAAAACAATACGATTTTTTCTCTATCACTTTCCGGTAACGACTCAAATTTCTTGATGTCCAATACTCTATTACCAGAGAATTCAAACTTCTTTTGTCTAAAATACTGAAGTTTAAGAACGTCAGTAAATGTAGTACCTGCAGTTTTCGGTATGTGCAAAAATCTTAACGGTTTCATACTATAACTCTTTTTATTGGATTAATACCTACTAAATTTCATCATTAATGGGAAGTGGACACTATCTTCTCAACGCTATTCATGTCTTTTGAATATGTAAGGAAATAGACTAAATACTGCAACGTGTTGAGCTACTGAGGATATATCCTCAGCAAAAATACTGTTAGCTCGTTGAGAAAACCACTGATCCCAGCAATTTAATTTTTATGGATAATATTGTTCGCCACCCAATTATGTCAATAATTTATCTCGATTCGACCGCGAATCCAACTCCGAAATGCATCCATACAGCAAAATGCGTTAAAGCCTATGGCTGATGCCGATGGCTAAATGGGCTTGCTTGTCCGTTTTTTTATGCGCATGATGACGTTATGCTGGCAATCGTTGCAATGGAGATGCTTATGTTACCGCGTGTTGCCTTATCCTTTCTCTTGCTGTTGGGCTTGAGCGCCTGCTCAGATCCATCATTACCCTATCTTGGCCCTGATGGGCGCATTTTGGCTTTTGGTGACAGTCTGACCGTAGGGAAGGGGCGGCCAGAGATGAGGATTATCCTGCACAATTGGCTAAACTGTGTGGGTGCGAAGTGGTGAATGCCGGGATCTCGGGGGAACAGACGGCCGAGGGTCGCAAAAGATTACCGGCGCTTTTAGATGAAATGCAGCCAGATCTGCTGATCCTGCTGGAAGGTGGTAACGATATTTTACGTGGCGTGCCGTCGCAGCAGATCCAGGATAATTTGCAGCAGATGTTGTTGGATGCTCAAAGTATGGCGGTGCCAGTGCTGTTGATTGCGGTGCCGCAAAAGCAGGTGTTGCTGCAATCGGCACCGTTTTATAAGACGTTGGCAAAGCAGCATGACAGCTTGTTGATGGACGATGTGCTGCGTGGGTTATTGTCTTCGCCAGCGTTGAAATCTGACGCTGTGCACCTAAACGCCGCCAGGCTATCAGCAGTTAGCAACTGCGATCTACCACAAGCTTAAAGAGGCTGGCGCTTTCTGATCCGCGAAGTCATGTCTAAAATCATCGAAATGGGCTTGACCCTTGGGTGGCATTTGTGGGTAAATCTTTTGTAAAAAATGGACTGATCGTCCTAATAACAACGGATTAATTTTCTATGACAGATCTTGAGCAGCAGGTTTTCTCAGAGGTCCGTGCAATTATTGCCAATGAGGAGCAGGTGATTGGTCGGCGTGCTACCTTGGTGCCGCTAAAGAAAGCCATTATTGCTGACGGTGATATTCGCAATGTCATTGATATCGTTTCTACTGATCCTGCATTAGCTGCACATCTGCTGTGGCGCAGTAACTGTGCTATGGCGCCATCGCTGCACCCTAATCGCAGTCTCAAAGATGCGTTGGTACGTCTGGGACAGGTCAATATTTACCGCTACGCATTTACCTTTTATCTCAAAGAAAAGCTGGATGAGCTGCCACAGCCTTATCGGAAGCTGGTACAAGGTTACTGGCGGTTGACGGAGGCGATTGCGACCGACGCGGTCGACAGTCTGCATCAGATGCAGGGTGTGAGTATTGATGCCGATGAAGTACAGACGCTGGCGTTGTTCAGCGTGTTTGGACAGATTATTGCGCTGACCGCGTTTGCTTACCTGAATGCCGAGCAGGAGCAGTGTTTTCCGTTAAGTATCATCAAGAGTTTGATTGATACCCAACAGAAATCGCTGACGCTAGGTGCTTTTGAGGCGCTTGGTCTGGATGATGAATTACAGCATGAGTTTATGATTGCCCATAATTTGCGTCAGACCCGCGATGCTAACTCGCCGGGGCTGGTGTTACGGCGCATTCTGGCACAACGTGGTCTGCTGCTAAATTCACTCTGAGTGGTCAATGGCTATCTTGCGGGGTGACGGCTTCTGCCGCTACCAGTGTCAGCCAATGCTGGATCAATTTACTGTTGCTGGCGTTGCGCCGATAAGCGCCGAACAGTGGCCGTTTCAGGCCATCTTTGCCAAGTCGTAGTGCTTTTAGGCTCAGTCCGTGTGCCTCGCGCATTGACCAGTTGGGCAATGCTGCCACCCCT
Source organism: Shewanella dokdonensis (assembly GCF_018394335.1). Lineage (NCBI taxonomy): Bacteria > Pseudomonadati > Pseudomonadota > Gammaproteobacteria > Alteromonadales > Shewanellaceae > Shewanella > Shewanella dokdonensis. The sequence continues at coordinate 2,952,407 of NZ_CP074572.1, forward strand.
TCATTACAAGCTAGCCGCTGTAATAATACATTGGTCAAATCGCTGGTTTTTTGTGGCCCAGGGGCAATGCCTGCGGGTTCCAGGAAATAGCGGAACAGATCCAGCCGCTCTAAGGGCACCGGATAGCTGAGAATGGGTTGTTTGAGCAATTGCTGCGGCAATACATAGTCAAATTTTGCCAGTGGGTGTTCCTTGCTGACCACCAATTTAACTTCAAATTCAAACAGATGCTGATAGGCGAGGGTATGGCTGGCAACCGGATCTGAGGTTAGCACCAGATCTAACTCATCGTTTTCCAAAGCTTCTAATGAATCAAATAGATAACGACTGGAAAGATCCAGTCGTGACTCTGGATATTTATGCTTAAAGGCTTCCATTGCGGGCATCAACCAGCGAAAGCAGGAGTGGCACTCAATGCCTACTCGCAATGGCCCTTGAATGCTATTAGTACCCTGTCTTAGCAGGTTTTCGGTTTCTTGTACTTTTGGCAGGATCTCTTCCGCCAGTAACAATAGCCGGGTGCCTTCTTCAGTAAACGCCAGCGGTTTACTCTTGCGGATGAATACCGAAGAGTTAATGCGGGTCTCCAGTTCTTTAATCTGATGAGACAATGCTGATTGTGTCACAAAGCGCTTTTTGGCCGCCGCCGCTAGGCTACCGCTCTCTTTTAGTGCTAACAGTGTCCACAAATGTCTGAGTTCTATCATGCTCATCCCGTATGAATCCCGCTCATGTTGGTGTTGAAGCCAATTCGTTTGCTTAACCAGAGACTATCACAATAAACTTCTGGACGTCTAGACGCCTAGATTGATTTGCTTAATCTGGCGTCGTTTGTCTATCGCAAGCAATGAGGTTTAAGCATGACATTACATAATCTGGGGTTTCCCCGTATCGGCCGTCGCCGCGAATTGAAATTTGCCCTGGAGCAGTATTGGCGTGGTGAACTGACGCAGCCGCAGTTACTGGCTCAGGCCGCCGAGCTGCGGCGCACTCACTGGCAGTGGCAGGCAGATGCCGGAATTGATTTGTTGCCAGTGGGCGACTTTGCTTATTACGACCAGGTGCTGACGTTAAGTGCAACCTTAGGCGTGATCCCGCCGCGGCATCAGCAAGGCGCCATCGATTTGGATACTTTGTTCCGTGTGGCACGAGGCCGTGCGCCAAGTGGTCAGCCTGCTGCCGCTGCGGAAATGACGAAATACTTCAATACTAATTACCATTATTTGGTGCCGGAATTGAGCAGTGAACAGCAGTTCAGCATCAGTTGGCCACAATTGTTTGATGAAGTGAAAGAAGCTCAGGCGCTGGGGCATCGGGTAAAACCCGTGCTGCTTGGGCCAATCACTTTTCTGCACTTAGCCAAAACCGTAGGAAATGCGTTTGATAAGCTACAACTGTTGCCGCAGTTACTGCAGGCTTATCAACAGTTACTGGCGCAGTTTGCTGAACTGGGTGTTGAGTGGGTGCAACTGGATGAACCAGCCTTGGCTCTGGCGTTAGCGCCTGATTGGCAACAGGCCTATGCAACCGCCTATGCCACGCTGCAAGCCGCTCCGGTGAAACTATTATTGGCGAGCTACTATGGCAGTGTGGCACATCATCAATCACTGATCTCGGCATTACCGGTTGCGGGCTTGCACTTGGATCTGGTGACAGCACCTGAGCAATTGCCGCTGTTTGTTGCTGCGTTACGGGACGAGCAGGTGTTGTCGGCCGGGGTGATCAATGGCCGTAATGTCTGGGCGGCAGAGCTGGATCTGCTGGCACAAACGTTAGCACCCTATGCCCAGCAATTAGGCGAGCGCTTGTGGTTAGCACCGTCTTGCTCTTTGCTGCATAGCCCGGTGGACTTAGCGCTGGAAACCGAGCTAGCACCTGAATTGAAATCCCGTTTGGCGTTTGCGCGGCAGAAGCTGGCGGAGCTACAGCAGTTGCAACTGTTGCTGCAACATCCAACCAGTGCCGATGCACTTGCGATTGCCACCCGTTGCCAGCAGCGGCGAGCACAGCAGGCAGCCGCGGCAGATATTAAGGTGGCCGCACGAGTGGCGGCACTGAATGACGCTGACTTTAAACGGCACAGTGAGTTCCCTCAGCGGCAGGTGCAACAGCAGGCTAAGTTCCGCTTGCCTTTATTGCCAACCACTACTATCGGTTCTTTCCCTCAGACCGCGGCGATTCGGCAGTTGCGTAACCGTTGGCGCAGTGGTGAGCTGGCCGCAGCAGAATACACTCGTTTACTGCAACAGATCACCCGCGACACCATTGAGCGCCAACTGAAACTGGGGCTGGATGTGCTGGTGCATGGGGAAGCCGAGCGCAACGATATGGTGGAATACTTTGGCGAACAGCTCAATGGCGTTGGGTTTACCCGCTTTGGCTGGGTGCAAAGTTACGGTTCGCGTTGTGTTAAACCGCCATTGATCTATGGGGATGTCAGCCGGCCACAACCGATGACCTTGGCATGGGCCGAGTATGCGCAAAGTCTCACCGATAAACCGGTTAAAGGCATGCTGACCGGGCCTGTCACGATTCTGCATTGGTCGTTTGTGCGGGAAGACTTACCCAGAGAAACCATTGCCTATCAACTAGGGTTGGCTATCCGCGATGAAGTGGCCGATTTGCAACAGGCGGGCATTACTATTATCCAGATTGATGAACCCGCGTTCCGTGAAGGTTTGCCGCTGCAACAGTGTGATTGGCAAGAGTATTTACGTTGGGCGGTAGCGGCGTTTCGGCTCAGCGCCTCGGTGGCTAAGGATGACACCCAGATCCACACCCATATGTGCTACAGCGAGTTCAACGACACCATTGAAGCCATTGCGGCGATGGATGCTGATGTGATCACCATCGAGACATCTCGCTCCCATATGGAGCTGCTGGACGTATTCGAGGCATTTGAATATCCCAACGAAATCGGCCCTGGGGTTTATGATATTCATTCCCCGAACATTCCAACGGTGGCTGAGATGGTGGCACTGATGCAGCAAGCGGCCAAGCGGATCCCCGTGCGGCAGTTATGGGTGAACCCAGATTGTGGTCTCAAAACCCGCAGTTGGGATGAAGTAGAACCCGCGTTGCAGAATATGGTGGCCGCCGCCAGAGAACTCAGACGGCAATTGGGTTAACAAATGTTTTGTCGATGGCCGGTTTAGGTCATCGACAAGCCCAGCAGGATCAAGCCGATAGTCCCAAGGATGGTGAAACTGGAAAAAATCGTGCCCAGAATCGGAAATACTTTCTGGCGATCGTTCTGAAACAAACCGGCAATCCCCAGCCCTAAGGCTACCAGTGACAACAACACTAGACCGATAATGGCAAAGCCGATGGCCATGGCGGCACGGCTGTCTTCATTCAGCCCTCCGGGGTTGTATTAGCCAGATTCCCGGCAATCACCAGCGTGACAAAAATTAAGATGGCTGCCACCAAACTGACGATGAAAGAACTTATCCCTAAACCAGAGTGTTGTCGAGTCATGCCTGTTCCCTGCATTTCATATTTATCCTATTGAGAAATATACAAAAGGCTAACCACCGCTGTCACGGTTTTTTTGTGGCTATACTCAAGTCAGGCCATTGCTAGCGGCTTACGTTCAGGAGGATGTTATGAGTCATGTTTACAAGATTATTGAACTCACGGGCACGTCACCTATCAGCTCTGATGAGGCTGTTAAAAATGCGATAGCGGCAGCGGCTCAATCGCTGCACAACCTGCGTTGGTTTGAAGTGACTGAAACCCGAGGACATCTGGAAGCCGGCGTGATTGCACACTGGCAGGTGACCATAAAGATTGGCTTTACTCTGGATGCTGATGACTAACCCCTTGGCTCAAGCGTCTCGTGGCAACCCTTTGCGAACAGTGCGTATCAAGCGCTGAGTTTTGCGTTGCTGCGTGGTGTCTGTGGCGTTTACCCCTTGCTGTTGCTGCAACGCCCAGAGCAGGTGTTCTGCCAGCAGTTCGCTCGCCCCTTGCAAGCGCTGTTGCAACCCCTGAATAATCTGCTCACTGGCCGGGGCATTGCCCAGTGCCACCGCAATATTGCGCTGCCAACGCTCATAACCGATACGGCGGATAGCGCTGCCTTCAGTATTTTTCAGAAAAGTCGCTTCATCCCAACCCAGTAACGTCAGTAATTGTGGTTGCTGTAGCGGCGTGCGCGTATAAAAATCGGTTTCTTGGGTCAGCTGGGCTTGGCGATTTACCGGACACACTAACTGACAATCGTCACAGCCATAGATACGGTTGCCCAGCAACGGGCGCAGTTCTTCGGGGATCGCGCCTGCCAGTTCAATGGTCAGGTAGGAAATACAGCGGCGCGCATCTACCGTATAAGGGGCAACGATGGCTCCGGTTGGGCAACTGGTCATACAGGCAACACAACTGCCACAGCCTTCTGCCAGCGGAATATCTACCGGCAAGGGCAGGTTGATGAGCAGCTCTCCCAGAAAAACCAACTGCCAGCTTCATGACTCAGTAATAGCGAATGTTTGCCGGTCCAACCAATACCGGCTTTGGCTGCCAGTGGCCGTTCTAATATTGGCGCAGAATCCACAAAAGGCCGAAAACCACAGTCGCCAAGATTGGCTGCTGTCAGCGCTTCATCAATCCGTTCTCCAAGTTTTTTCAAGCGGTTGCGCAATAATTTATGGTAGTCGCGTCCACCTGCGTAGCGCGAGATATAGGCCATTTCTGGATTGCTCAGGTTACTGGCAAACCCGGCCTCTGGCGGCAGGTAATCCATACGTACTGAGATCACTCTGACAGTACCGGGATGCAGTTCCTCTGGCCTTGCCCGCATCATGCCATGTTGCTCCATATACTGCATTTCACCGTGAAATCCGGCAGCTAGCCACTGTTGTAGTTTGGGCTCTTCGGCGCTTAAATCGATATCACAGATCCCCACTTTGGCAAAACCCAGCTGTTGGCCCCAGGTTTTGATATCCCGGGCCAGCTGATTTAACCAGTGAGGATCTATAGCGGTGGCAGACATGGTATTTGGACAGCGATAAAAGACTGAGCATGATCATACCAATACTCGCAGTGACTGCCTAATCGGCAACGCTGCTTTGTCTGATACTTGAGTGCTATACTGCCGCCCATTTTCTGGTTTTCGGAGTTTTTTATGAGTCAAGTCGATACCGCGTATCGTGAACAGGCCCACACCGCCGCCATCAATATCTGCGCTGCTGTACTACCAATGGATAAGTTACCCGCAGGATTGAAAGACGCCTATGACAGTCTGTTTGAAGAACTACTGGTAGATAAGGATGCCCAGTTTGCTGAGGCTTGGGTAAATCTGCCAGCGAGTGCCAGCAAACTGCTACCCAAATCTTGTTTCCACGGCTTTTATATCGCGGCTGCCTGGCTACAACTGAGCATGATTGGACAGCGGCTAGCCGAGCAGGCCGAAGGTGAACGAAGCATTGATGAGCAAGAATACGCAGGAGTTTATGCACGGATTGCCAAAGAAGCACTGCGGGAAAGCGTGCGCAAACTTAAAAAGCGCGAACCGACAGACGCTTACTCAATAGCATGCGACAAGTGGTAGGTTTGCCGCAGTAATAACAAGCCCCATCAATGACGGGGCTTGATTTTATTATGCACTATCGCTGGTTTAGATTCAGAATCTATGACCGCGTTGCTGATGGCCTTTGCCTTTCCCTTTCAAATGACCATAACCATAGCCGTGACCATGGTGATTACCACGCAGGTAATGACCTACACCGTGGAGTTTATGTAGCGCCAGTTCCAGCACCACAGGATCATGATCAGAGGAACGGAACAGGCTGTCATCGGCGTAGCTGTTATCATATTCCAATGATGAGGTTTCATCGGCATTGATGTGCCATTCAGTTACTGCAACCACGGCACAGGCTAGTTCATCGTTGGCAAGGGCATGATCCAGTTGACCGCTTAACCCGTCATACACATAACTGTAGCTATCGCTGTTGCCCACAATATCGTTCACGCGTTCAAAACCAGCATTTCCCAGTGTCAGGATCGGGTCTTCCTTAGCGTAAGCGTTAAAGTCACCCATCAATAGCACTGGTTGATCAGCGTAGTTATCGGACACCCATTGGGCAATGGCTGTTGCCGCACGATTACGCGTGCCGTTACAGGCACCGGAGCCGCCAAGACTATTGTCATCATCACCAGCACCACAGCTACCGCCTTTAGATCGCAGGTGGTTAATTACTGTGGTCAAGATGGCCTTTTCATTGTTGAGCTTGAAGGTCTGTCCCAGCGTAGGGCGCATTTTGTCACTGTTAAACAGCGGTACACCGTTTTCGTCCACTATTGAGTTGGTTTTATCCAGATATTTAGCCGCACCGATAGGCGTGACCACATCAGGGCGATAGATAAAGGCACTGGTAATCACATCGGTACCTAGCTGATCAACCCCGGATTGATGTATGCCCAATGCTGACCACTGGCTTCTGATAACGCTTCGGTCAGTTCGGCAATAGCAGATTGTGCACCATAGCCATCATTTTCGATTTCTAGCAGGCCGATGACATCGGCTTGCATATTGCTGAGTGCGGCGACAATTTTAGCTTTCTGTTTCAGGAAATCTTCATAGGTGGATGCGCCGCGCGAGGTTGGAAACCCGGCGCCTGCTCCATCACCGTTAAAGAAGTTCAATACGTTAAACGAGGCAACCCGTATATTGCCTTCATTCAGCAGTTCGGGGTAATCGCTGCGAGGGTTAACACTGCTATCAAATGTTACTGGTGTAATCGGTGAGACATGATACTGGTTGAACGAGTAATACAGTGGCCCGGTGATGTTGCTGACGGTGTCGCCAACTCGTAATGAGTTATTGGCAGAGAAACCAGGGTATGGATAAGGCGGTGTTGTGCCATTGATTTTGCCTGATACCCCTTCATCCAACACAATTGCATTACGGCGGTTTTCATCGTAAATTGCGGCAGCAGCCTCACCGGATTCGGCAACCTGAGTCGGAGTCATCCGCCGACCGTTGCTTAATGTCATCTCGCCATAGTTAGCCAGATCATCAACATCATTAATGGTGAGATTGTCAAAATGCACCAGCATGCCTTCCAGTGCTTCTAGGGTCGATAAGTCACTGACAGGCAGTGTAACGTTCACCGCCGCAGGCAAACTCCCAACACCACATTGTTTCCAGTCCGGGTTGGTCAGCTGGGTATTATCGTAATACTCGGCGGCGATACCGCTGACTACATATGTATCGCCTACGGTAACGTTATCTAGTGTTTTTGCCCCCGCATAGATAAAAATACCATCCGAGGTTGTGTCATCCGCATCCCCAGCATCCTGCACATAAAATCCACTCAAGCCTGGGAATACCGCAGTTACCACTCCCCCAATCTCTACTTGCTGCCCGGCTAGCGGTGTGGCTAAGCCATTACCTTGCACACTGCCAATGGCAAGCGTGGCATCATCACAGCTGAGTTCCGTGATGGGGGATTATCACCCCCGTCGTCGCCATTACTGCCATCATCAGCACCATAGATACCAAGATCGGAAAAATCATCCAGCGAGTAGTCGGTCCATTGGGCACCTGGGTCGAACACATCGGTTGGATCTATGTCTGTAACTGTGGCTGACCGGCGCAGATCCATATTCTGGGTGCTTACTGTACCGCTGCCGTTGCTCCAGTAATCACTGCTGCCAATCTGCCCGATACTATCAAGAATGCTGTCACCGTTTTTCAGAACTACTGCGTCATTACCATTAAAGCTGAGTGACCCAGAAGTTTTATCCGCAGTATCGGCAAATGATGCAGATGAATGGGCAATAACATAGGTTTTCCCGGCGGCGAGCGTACCACTTAATTTGATGGTGGCACCCGCCGATGTATTACCGTTGAAATAGATTTCAATACGGTAGTTATCCAGTATCAGATTGCTGTCGGTATTGTTATAAAGTTCTAGCGCCTTGTTATTACTGGCACCTTCGAGATATTCGGAAATAAACAGCGTGGGGACTTCTGCGTGTGCCGTTACGGTATAAAGACTGACCAACGACCAGACAATGGCCGAAATTGAGGGGTTGAGTTTCATCCTTGCTCCTTATTTGATTTTGCTTATTAAGCAACCAAGCATGTTATGGATGGTAAATGACTCTAGCAAGGATATGTTGTGAAAATATTGCAAAATTATTTACATATAAACTAACCAATAATTAAATGGCTAAAAGAGATTGTTCTTATTTATTTTTAATAAAAACAATATTTTAAGTAAATTAAATAATAGCTTATCTATATTTAAAACAATAACTATGAAGCGGCTAAATGTTAAAATTAATATAACAGTTTGAAAGCGTTGATTTTACTTCCTGCAACTATAGTTCTAAGTAACAGGTAATTAATTTAGCGGTGTTGTGAAAATAAAAAGGCAGAACATCGGTCAAAAGTGACGGATGTTCTGCCCTTACAATAACGCGGGATCAGAATGAGGTGCGATGGTAGCGACGATATTCTGGCCGCCAGAAGTTATTGTCGATGGATTGCAACAATAACTCATCGGTGGTTGGCAAGGCATAACCTTGTTCTATAGCGGTTTTACCAACGATAAAGGCGATATGCTTACTGACTTTATGAATATCTTCCAGCCGTGGCAACAGTGAGCCTTCGCCATTAATGGCCAGTGGTGAACATGCCGCCAGTGCTCGGCTGGATGCCATCAACATCTCATTAGTGACTCTTCTGGCACCCGTTGCCAACACCCCTAGGCCAATACCGGGGAAAATATAGCTGTTGTTACACTGGGCAATTTCATAGGTTTGGCCGTCAATTACCACTGGTTCAAACGGGCTGCCAGTGGCAACCAATGCCTGGCCCGAAGTCCAATGCAGAATATCTTTTGGTGTTGCTTCAACCCGGCTGGTGGGGTTGGACAGCGGGAAGATAATCGGCCGCGCGCAGTGGCTGTGCATGGCGCGAATAATTTCTTCGGTGAACAACCCTGGCGCACCGGATACCCCAATCAGCACGGTCGGTTTGGCATTGTTAACCACATCCAGCAAGGAGATGTTGTCACAGAAATTCTGCCAGTGTTCAATGTCATCCCGTTTCTGTGCCAGTTTTTGCTGGAACGACAACAGGTTTGGCATGTTATCCTGCAACAGACCCCAACGATCCACCATAAATACCTGCTGCCGCGCTTGTTCATCGCTGATGCCTTCCGACACCATCTGCGCCACAATCGCTTCGGCAATACCGCAACCCGCACTGCCTGCACCTAAGAAGGCAATGCGTTGTTCGCTGAGTTTACTGTGGGCGGCTTTACAAGCGGCCAGCAGGGAACCCACTGTCACGGCGGCGGTGCCCTGAATATCATCGTTGAAACAGCAGTACTTATCCTTGTAGCGCTCCAGAATTGGCATTGCGTTTTTCTGGGCAAAATCCTCAAACTGGATCAAGGTGTCAGGCCAACGGCGGTGAATGGCCTGCATAACGGCTTCAACAAATTCGTAGTATTCGTCGCCACCAATACGTTTATGGCGCCAACCCATATACATTGGGTCTTCCAGCAGATGTGGATTGTCTGTACCCACATCCAGTGTAATTGGCAAGGTATAAGCCGGGCTGATACCGCCACAACTGGTATACAGCGACAATTTACCGATAGGTATCCCCATGCCACCAATCCCTTGGTCCCCAAGACCCAGGATCCGTTCGCCATCGGTCATTACAATTACTTTTACCTTATGGCGGGTGGAATTGTTGAGGATATCGTCGATACGATCTTTATAAGGATAAGACAGGAACAACCCACGGTTGCGGCGCCAGTTCTTAGAAAAGCGTTCACAAGCCAGCCCCACCGTTGGTGTGTAGATCACCGGCATCATTTCACTGATGTGGTTCTGTACCAGACGATAGAACAGGGTTTCGTTGGTATCCTGAATATTGCGCAGATAAATGTGCTTATCCAGATCGTTATTGAAACTGCGGAATTGGTCGTAGGCACGAGATGCCTGTTCCTCAATGGTTTCAATGTAGTAGGGCAGCAATCCATCCAGATTGAAGAACATCCGTTCCTCTTCGGTGAAAGCGCTGCCCTTGTTAATGAGTGGAGCTTCAAGAAGTGCAGGACCCGCAAATGGCAAATACAGCGGGCGTTTTTTATCGTCCATAGCGAACCTTCGATTGGCGTCTTGTTTGATTAGCTGGAATTCTGTGATCCAGGTCGCCATAGAGTAGCACGAAATGTGACCTTTGTTAGGTTTTAGTGTGGGTGCTGGTGAGTTTTTAGTTTCAAAACTAGGCAGTTGGCTTTGCTGGTCGTATGACCAACTCATAAAACTTTCAGATAGTGGCAGCGCCGTCTTGGAATGTGCCGTGTTTAGCCTGCTGTGTTATGGCAGTATGCAGGCATTTGGGCACCATAGTCTGTCAGTGGTTAAGCATCTGTATCAATGATTAACGTGCCCTCAATTCACGGCGGCCCCCGAATTTTATCAATGTCGCTTTTTGCCCATATTTCTACCTCTAATGTCGTTTTTCATGCGGAGCATAAACCTTGCCTTTAAGTTATTACCCTATTGTGTTCAAAGAGATAAACGCATAAATTGGTCAATAACTCATCATGAAAAACGACAAAATGTCGTGATAAATTCCGACATTTTGTCGTCTAATACTGTTAGGTCTTTTCACAAGTAAAGGAGTATTACGTGAGTTCGGAATTTAAAAATCAATTTTGCTATGTTTCTACGCCAGAGCATCAGAGTACTTTTTACGGTAAGTATATTTATATATACACAGATAAAGGTCAGCTTTCACTCACAGATGATGGTTTAAAATTTGTAGGCTCAAAATCTAATTATTCAATTAACTATAATGAAATAAAAAACATTGAGATGTCTAACTACTCACGCATAGCTAAACCTTTTAAGTTGAATTTTATTAAAATTGTTTACACGATAGACTCAATTGAGCATACAGTTTTACTTACACCAACTAGTTCGGGGTTTACTCCTGTTAATAAAACTAATCAATTGGTAAATGATTGTCTATCCAAATTATTAGAAATTAATCGTAAAATACAAAATACCTAATAAATCCATCATAAAGGGACGCAAAAAAGCTTGGCTGCGCTCCTTCGTCGCTAATTATAGCCAAGCTTTTTCGCGCCTCATATGGCGGCGTTGATATGATTCCCTTAGTCAATAGGCACATAGCTTTCTTGTCCAGAAGCCTTGTCTGGCCAGAAAGAACCTGAATGAGTGATCTTTGGCAAATCAGTTTCGGCGGTTGACCTTGCTCTCTTCATTGCCAATAAAAGTCGCGGGTTTGGTTATCCGCATGACTTGTTTACGCCGTTGGAGCCTTGCCTCTGTCTAGGGACGCGAGTTGATATCGCTTAACGCCGTCGAGGGTTGCTCAAGTACTCTCCGACAGACAGCCTAAGCTGCGCTTGGTGCAGCCCCTTAGGAAAGCGTTAACTGCGGTAGCGTTCATATGTCCAGTTATCTGTACATGTTTAGATGGAACCTATATACTTGTTCTGTTAATTGTACATGTGGAGGTTATTATGAGAATCGTATCTTTTACTGAAGCTCGTAATAGTTTGAAAAGTGTCTTAGATGGTGTGGTTAATGATGTCGACACAACAGTTATTACCCGCCGAGATGCTGAAGATGCTGTAGTTATGTCCTTAGATTATTACAACAGCCTAATGGAAACTGTTCATTTGTTGCGTTCTCCAGCCAATGCCGAGCATTTGAATCGTTCAATTGCCCAATACAAAGCTGGTCAAACAACACTACGGGACTTGATTGATGAATAGTCGTTTACTGTCCTGGACAGATGAAGCTTGGAACGACTATGAGTATTGGCAACCACAAGATAAGAAAACCTTAAAACGGATCAATAAATTAATCACAAATGTTAAACGTGCTCCTTTTGAGGGTATCGGTAAACCGGAGGCTCTAAAGGAGAACTTAGCTGGTTTTTGGTCACGGCGAATAGACGATAAAAATCGCTTAGTTTACGCCGTAGACGATCAAGCAATAACAATCCTGTCATGTCGTTATCATTACTAAATAGATCAGGCAGTTAACAATCGGTTCAAGCAGACAGCCAACGCGTGGCATTTCCAATTCCAAACGGTTTTGTGTTTACGGCACATTGCGGTAAGTTGGGCATCGCAATTGTTCGCCATAATCATGGGCGCCGTCTGTTACTACCTGGGGTGTCGTAAAACACAAACTCCGATTTTGGCTGGTTTGCTCGGAGTGTTGCTTTCTGTTGTTCCACTGTTTGGTCTAGTTTATCTGGCGGTGCTGGTGCTTAAAAAAGATGTCGGCGACAGTAAGTGAGAAAAGTGGTTTATAACAAGTAAAGGCAAGCGACACGTACCGCGCGCTTGCTTTGAGCGGGAGGCAAATGTGACATTCCGTCGTTTACCGTACATGGCTATTCTATTGGCACTCGCTACGGTTATAGTATCACTGGCCGTGAACTATTTGATCTCGGGCTCATTCTTTGGAAAAGTCAAAGTACCCGAATTGGAACCATATGGTGGCTATACGCTTGAGCACGTATTGAACTACGAGTTTTGGAGATTAATTGTTTCACAGTTAATTCATGTAAAGCAGCCTCATATGATTTACAACGTATTATCTCTCGTTGCTATCGGGTTTATATTCGAACGTAAAATAGGATCTGCGGCTTTTATCTCAATTTGGTTGGTGGCAGGCTCCATCGGTACATTTGCTAGTACGTTCACTGTGCCAGAGCCTTGGAATTTGGGGACAGGTGGTTCTCAAGCTGTTTTGGGCTTGGCCGCAGCAGGGTTAGTTAAGTTCCTGAAAGGGGAGGTTGTCGGTCGAATTACGCTTTTAGTCTTGGTCTTAACTATTTTGCCTGTATTTGCTTTGGATCTGATTTTTAGTGAACACCACCTTCCTAAGCTTGGGCATATCCTCAGTTTTAGCTTTGGTGCACTAATTTTGTTTGGCTTTGAGCTTCGTGCGCGATTTGCTACTACCAAATTGCTTAAGAGTGACGGCTAACCTTTGACATTTTGGGTTTGGTTGACTTTAGGGATTACGATGGTTTTTCTCGGGTTTTGTGATAGTTAGTCGCACCTTTGCAAAGTGTTGATTGTAGAGAGTCACATTGAAAATGAGTAAGGAGCTAAACGGAGCTACGCTTGATATGGTCTTTAAGCAAATAGGGTATATGTTTGCATGTGGCTCAACGATGGCAGTAGGGGCATTAGTTTTCAAATATGCAAACAAGCTTTAATAACGCAACCGGCTACTTCTAACGTCCATTAAGAATGGGATGATTACCAACCCATTTAAGAAATCTGAGCACAGATAGCCGGTTTTTGCCACGTATCATATTGGCTTGAAACCGCTATCGCCATCCCTGATGCCTGGCAGCCAGGCCGATGCACCAAAGCAGGACTTCTGCCAACAATGCTATCAGCAACAACACATCATAACGGCGTGGACAGCGACTGCGGCTTTGTTTTCGGTTATGACAGTTGGCTGGCGGCCCATTTTGCACGGCTTTCGCGGCTCTCGCCAAGTCCAGCCTGTTCGCGGAAAGCTTTGTAGGACTCAACATCCAGTGGCACCAGCGCGATTTCAACTTCTAGCACCAGCTTACACTCTTTTTGATGCGCCAGGCGGCGGTGGTGTAGAGCTCAGTCAGTGGTAATGAGCTGAGAAATTCTGGGTTGTATTGGGTGTATATCGCTTGCGAAGGATATACCACAAAGGCTAGTCTTCGTTTGGGTTCCTTCTTGAACATCGCTTCAATGCCATCACAGGTATTGAGTACCTGCATTTCAATGATGTCATCAATATCCAGCAGCTGTTTTTGCGCTAATTCAGGGGCGGGCAAGCTACCGTCTTCCCATTGTTTGAGGGTTTCAACGCTAACTTTCAGCAGTTGTGCCGCCAGTTCTTCACTCAGACCAAGCGACCAGCGCAAAGCGCGAAATTCGGTGGGATTTAACGGGTGAGCAGACATAAATAGGTTCCGTGAGTAGGATTAACAGGTTTGGTAACTGGGGATTAGCTTGGCAGCCATACTTCTTCGACCCACTGCCAGAATGATTCCCAGTAGTCATCTTCATCTAGGTGACCGTCTTCCCAGAAATACACTAAGCCTTCTTCATCCATGCAGTAAAAACTGTCGCCTAGCTGGCAGATAGGCACCAAATAGCGCGGTAAGCCGATGGACCACGCGTAGGCGGCAACTTCTGGCAGATAGGTATAGGAGTTGGGATCTACCGCAGTAACCGGTTCCAGACTGCCAACAACAACATTGCTGGCTTCCAGCAGGTATTCTTTGAGTTCAGCAGGTAGTGGTAACAGCAGTTGTTCTTCCACATCGACAATATCATCAAATTCAGGCAGCTCTAAAGGCACGGGCACCGGCTGGTTCAGTTGCTGAAGTTGTTCAATAATGTCATGCATGGCATATCTCCGAAGCGATATAAAACCGAGGCGGCAATGCTGCGAGAGTATAGCGGCTTACCGTGCTGGCACAAGGGCGGATGAGTTAAAAAATAGGGCACCTCATGGTGCCCTAAGCTATTGACTTGGCAAACTTACCAGATTTTTACGCGGTTAGCGGGTTCCAGATACATAGCATCGCCCGGTTTTACATCAAAGGTGGCGTAGAACTGTGGCATGTTTTCCAGTGAACCGATGGCGCGGAACTTGGCCGGTGAATGTGGATCTGTGGCAACACGGTTACGCAGCGCTTCCTCTTTCACCTTGGCGCGCCAGATCTGCGCAAAACCGATGAAGAAACGTTGATCGCCACTCAGGCCATCAATCACTGGTGCTTCTTTGCCTTCCAGCGATTTCTTATAGGCTTTATAAGCGATGGTAACGCCTGACAGGTCGCCAATGTTTTCACCCAAGGTCAGCTCGCCATTAACGTGCAGATCTGGGAACACATAGTAACCATTGTATTGGGCTACCAGTGCCTTAGTCTTAGCGTGGAAGGCATCCAAATCTTTCTGAGTCCACCAGTCACGCATATTGCCATCGCCATCAAATTTGGCACCCTGGTCATCAAAGCCATGTCCCATTTCATGACCAATCACTGCACCGATACCGCCGTAGTTAACTGCGTCGTCAGCTTCCATGTTGAAGAATGGCGGTTGCAAGATTGCGGCCGGGAACACGATTTCGTTCATGGTCGGGTTATAGTAGGCGTTCACGGTTTGTGGGGTCATATGCCACTCGTCGCGATCGATTGGGCTGGTCAGTTTTTTCAGATCTTTCTGGTGCTCAACTTCGCCAGCACGCATTTCATCGCCCACAAGGTCGGTAGCGCTAATTGTCAGTTGGCTGTAATCTTCCCACTTGTTAGGGTAACCAATTTTTGGGTTGAACTTCGCCAGTTTGGCTTTGGCAGCGGTTTTGGTTTCTGGGGTCATCCAGTCCAGTTCGTCTACGCTATCGGCATATGCCTGGCGCAGATTTTCCACCAGCTGTTCCATGCGCGCTTTGGCTTCTGGGGTAAAGTGACGTTTCACATAAACTTTACCAACCACTTCGCCCAGCAGGCCGTTAACCTTGCTCACACCACGTTTCCAGCGAGGTTGTTGCTCTTCCTGACCGTTAAGAATACGAGAGTAGAAATCGAAGTTTTCTTGATCAAATGTTTCACCCAGATCACCGGCATAGCTGGTCAGCAGATGCCAACGCAGGTAGGTCTTCCAAGTGGCAAGATCTGTGTCATTGATGATTTTTGCCAGACCTGTGATATAGCTAGGCTGGTTGATGATGATGTCCGCTTGTTTATCGGCGCCTAAAGCTGCCAGATAGGCATTCCAGTCAACGCCTGGGGCCAGTTCAGCCAAGTCTTTCAAGGCGTACTTATTATAGGTTTTGGTGCTGTCGCGGCTCGCCACTACATCCCAGTGATCTTTAGCGATAGCGGTTTCCAACTTCATGATCGCTTCAGCGCTCTTACGTGGCTGTTCAAAACCGGCCAGTTTGAACATCTTGCGCATGTGCTCTACAAACGCTTCACGGATTTTCACGAAACGTTCGGCATCGTTAAAGTAGTAATCTTTTTCTGGCAGACTCAAACCGTATTGCCAGAGATGGGTGGCATAACGGGTGGAATCCTTGGCGTCAACATCCACATAAAACGCCATAGGTGTGCCGCCACCGATGATCTGGCTGCTACCAAAATAAGCCATCAGCTGCTCTTTGTTGCTGAGCGCTTCAATTTTTGCCAGCTCTGGTTTCAGTGGCTCAATGCCGAGTTTATTCAGCGTGGTGGTGTCCATAAAGGCGCGATACAGGTCGGCAACCTTTTGTTCGTCTGTGCCCGCTTTCAGATCTTTCTGTGCGGCAACTTCTTCAATAATGGCTTTGATATCATCGCGGGATTTTTCGCGCAGATCATAGAAGGCGCCAGTGCTGGTGCGGTCAGCTGGAATTTCAGTATTCTTGATCCAGGTGCCGTTGACGTAGCTGTAAAAATCGTCCTGTGGACGTACAGACTTATCGAAGTTGGCAAAATCAATGCCGGAGCCCAGCGCTTTAGAAACGGCTGCGGCAGTGGCGGTTTGGGTGGTTTGTGGTGTTGTGGCGGCGGCAGCCTTAGTCTCAGTCTGCTTGTCGTTACAAGCGGCCAGACCGGCGATCATGGTGGCACATAAGCCGCCAATGAGGATTTTTCTCATATGGATTCCTTTCACTCTCATTTGTTGGAGTGCTTAATAGGTGTCGGTATGCCGACATTGTTATTACCACTCACCATTGCAAGGCTGATGGTGGCAGCGTGACGGATTATGTTAAAGCTTGTTTACACATACGCTCAAGCCGGAGCACAGTCTAATGTGGTAGTGATGTGTAAGCAAAATTTACATAGTGCGGCTGCTGTAACCTAATATTGCTTGGTTGCTCACTGGCAATCACCGATAATGGCGGCGTTTTTAGCAGTAGTAAGGATAGCAATCGTGCGGCTTGATAAATTCATTTGTGACGCCACCGGATTAACCCGGTCTCTGGCAAAGAAGGCGTTACATCGTGGTGATATTGCAGTCGATGCAATTTCTATAAAAGACCCTGGCTTTAAAGTGACTGACGGCATGCAGGTGACGTTGGCGGGGAGCCATTGGCGTTGCCCGGCACTCGTTATCTGATGCTGAACAAACCGCAAGATACCTTATGCTCCACTATCGATGAGTATTACCCGTCCGTGCTTAGCTTGCTGGATATTCCTCGCGCTGAGTTGTTGCATATCGCCGGGCGTCTGGATGCCGATACTACGGGGCTGGTGCTGCTGACCGATGATGGCCAGTGGTCACACTGTGTAACATCACCTAAAAAATCTGTGGTAAACGTTACCGGGTACAGTTGGCCGAGCCGCTGATTGATACGGCTGAGGCTCAGTTTGCCGCCGGGGTGCAACTGCATGGCGAGCGCGAGCTAACGCAGCCAGCGCTGTTGCAACGATTGTCGGCAACCGAAGTGTTACTGACCATTAGCGAAGGCAAATATCACCAAGTGAAACGTATGTTTGCGGCGCTTGGCAATAAAGTGGTGGGGCTGCATCGGGAAGCTGTGGGTGACATTGAGCTGGACCCAAGCTTGGCATTGGGGGAGTGGCGCGCATTGACAGAGGCGGAGATCGCCTCTGTCCGTGGATAACATTAATGTTTCTTGATGTTGATATCGCCGCTGATGGTGGTGATATTCACATCGGCCTTGCCAGAGCCAGTTTGAAATTTCAGTATTTCACTGCGCATATATTTGGTGGTCACCGGTTTGGCATCAGTCAGTGCGTTAAAGATTTTGCCACCAGGGCCACCGTTAATATTGAATTCGGCATCTGGCATCACATCAAATACCAGGTCGATATCGGAATTGACGCTGTCCAACTGTGCTTTGGTGTCCAGCGATTTCAGCATCACTTTTAAATCGCCACTCACGCTGCGCAGACTGAGACTGTCCACTTGCTGTAACTGCAATTCAGCAGAACCAGACACCAAATCTGCGGCAACTTTTGTGGCCTGACTGTCGGCGGTTAGATCGCCACTGACCAACTGATAACTGACTGTGCCGCTGCTGCCTTCATCATGAATATCGCCAGAGACGGTTTCCAGCCGGATATTACCGCTGTTGTTACGGGCGTTGATGTTGCCTGACACTGTTTTTATCGTCAGTTCTCCCCGCAGCGCGTCGCTGTCAACATCACCGCTGATGATGCCAGTGGTTACCTCACCATTGATGCCGTTTAAGGCGTAATTGGCTGAGATCCCCTTCATTTTCACAATTACTTTGGTGGGAAGATAAATCTGTAGCTCTGAGCCTTTCTCATCGTGGCTGGAGTAACTGCGCGGCAGTTTATCTTCAATCACAAAACTGCCACCATCCTGGGCAAATACCAGCCCTTGGCTCAGTTCATCCAGCGTACCTTTGATGGCTACCTCGGCTTTATCCCAACCCTGGACCTTGACCTCTCCACGCTGAATACGGATATCCAGTTTACTGCCAGGGGCCAACTGCGCACTCTTGTCCACTTGCTCCGCGGCTATTGTCCAAGGGCTGGTGAGGGCTAACGTAAGTAGCGTGATGGCTAAGTAAGACGGTTTCATATGCGGGTTCCTTTTTTATCAGCGTAAATTTTTTCTGGCAGTTGCTGCCCTTGGGTCAATAATTCGATTTCTCGTTGCTGAGCCCAAAGCCATAGCTGCCACAACTGTTGATCTTTGGGATCTTTCTGTAGTGCTTGATATATCTGTTCTGATGCGGTGCGCAGTTCATCAACACCACGGCTTAACGGCTCGGTCAAACTGGCATGTTGCCATTGGTTAAAATGACTGTTTTTTTCGATGAGATTTACCTGTTGCTCGTGTTGCTGCCGCAATTGCGCCATCATTGCCAACATTTGTGGGTCATTGACCGCTTGGGGCTCAGCAAACCACATACGATAACCAAAGCCACCCAACAGCAATAAACTGCAGGCAACGGCAAACTGCTTCCACGAGCCTTGCCAACTGCTACGCTGCGGCTGTGCCTGTTCAATCCGGCGGGCAATTGTCGGCCACAAATCGCGTTGAGGTGTGAGTTCTTTTGGTAACTGTTCAATCATTTCATCAAGTGATGGCTTGCTCATGACAACATCTCCTTAAGCAACGCTTTCGCCCTGTGGTACTGAGCTTTGCTGGTGCCTTCGGTGGTATGCATCAGCGCGGCTATCTCTTCGTGGCTGTATCCTTCTATGGCAAACAGCACAAAGACGATTCTTGCTCTTTCCGGTAACAGCATAATTTTCTTGTCCAGTAACGAGGTGTCTGGGATTTCAGTGCCGCCACTGCATGTCTCGGCGCTGCTGTCCGATAGCGGCAGAAAGCGCGCCCAGAAGCTGCGATGTTTCTTCAGACTGGTCAGCGCCTGATTAACGCTAAGGCTATGCAGCCAGGTACTGAATTTACTTTCACCGCGAAACTGATCGAGCTTTTCCCAAAGGCGGATAAAACAGTCTTGCGTCATCTCTTCTGCCAGCGAAGATTGCCCAGCCAAACGCAGACATAGTGCATATACCCGTTGGTGATGCAGACGATAGATTTCGGCAAACGCCAGTTTGTCCCCGATACGCGCACGCTGGATCAACTGCATTTCTGTCTCATCCACAGTGGAAACTGCTGTCAGTTCCCCATTGCTTCTGGCGTCCACGGCACTTCCTTGCTCGTTATTGTTAAAAGTTACTTATATGACAGAGCCACGTTAGCAAAAGGTTTGAATGACGGCGTAAACTTTTTGAGTAAAAGATCAAAAATGGCAAAAAGCGCGCTGTTATCACATCTGCCATAGATTTGTGGTGTCAGAGCATAAGATTGTCGGTATTGCCTAGCACAGTGAGTGCTGATGCACTATTTTTGAATTACTCCGCGTCAACCTGTTTGGGGAGATTTTCTCACTATGCTGATCCGTCATAAATTGTTGTTAAGTGCAGCGGTGTCTGTGGGCTCACTGATTATCATCTTCATATTAAAGGAATATTCCGCTGCGGCGCAGGAACAGCTTTCTCAAGGACAACAATTGGTGCTGCAGTTGGAAAATAAAGTGCTGATCCTGCGTAAACATGAAAAGGATTTTTTAGCCGTTTGGACATGAAATATGTCGAACAGCATCAACAAACAGAACAAAGTTTGTCGCCTGTTGCTGACCAGCTAAAAGGTATTTTCAACCATTACGATATAGACAGCACCGCAGTGGCCACACTGAATAGCGCGGTGAACAGTTACGGCCAACTGTTCCATAAGGTGGTGACGCTACAACAACAGATAGGACTGACACCAACGTCGGGGCTTTACGGTAAGTTGCGTGATGCCGTTCATAATGTGGAAAGCCTAGTGAAGCAACATAACAATGCCCCATTACTGGTGATCATGTTGCAGTTGCGGCGCAACGAGAAGGATTTCATGTTGCGACGAGAAATCAAATACGTTGATACCTACCAGAAAAATTTTCAGGCTTTTCAGCAAGAGTTGGCGCAGTCGGGGTTAAACGCAGATGTTCAGTCACAGATAAGCAAATTGATGGATGAATATCGTGGTTCATTTCTGGCGCTGGTCGATGCCGAACAGCAACTGGGACTGGATGAAACCTCGGGCCATATGGCGGAATTGCGCAACGCGGTTGCTGCAACCGAAGATGCCTCAGCGCAACTTTTAGCTCAGACCCAAGCCCGTATTGATGCCGAAAAACGCTCAACCTTCTGGTGGGGGTGATATGTTTTGCGCTCATCATTGTCGCAGTATCTTGGGCGACTTGGTTAATTATTCGCAGCATTATGCGCCCGGTGGAAAACATCACCAATACCATTACCGAGATAGCCCAGCACAAAGATTTGGCACTTCGTTGCAGTACGCTCAGTGATGATGAACTGGCATTGATTGGTAAGTCATTTAACAACATGGTCGGAAGTTTCCAGCAGGTGATCAAGCAGGTGATGGCCGCCACTAATACTATGAGCGGTGCCTGTCATGAGCTGGCCGAAAACACCAGACAAGCATCTGATGGTGTGAGTCGCCAACTTGAAGAAACTGATCAGGTGGCAACGGCGGTCACCGAAATGGGCACAACTATTGACGGCATCGCCAAAAATACCGAGGAGGCGGCCACAAAGGCAGAGTCCACTCACCTCAATGCTGAAAAAGGTCAGCAGGAAGTTGAAGAAAGTATTCGCCAGATCCAAGCCTTGGCCGGTCAGCTTAATCAATCCGCTGAGGTGGTGCAGCAACTGGAAGCCGACAGTCAGACCATAGGTAATGTGCTATCGGTTATTCGGGGCATTGCGGAGCAAACCAACCTGTTGGCGCTGAATGCTGCCATTGAAGCCGCAAGGGCCGGGGATCAAGGCCGAGGCTTTGCGGTTGTGGCGGATGAAGTGCGCAGTCTCGCCATGCGTACCCAAGAATCTACCGAAGAGATTGCTGGCATTATCACCACATTACAAAATCGTACTCAAAGTATTGTCAAGGCGATGGAACTCAGTCAGCGGCAGGGTGGGGATAGCGCGCAGCAGGCCGCTAACGCCGGTGGCTTGTTAGGTAAAATTACTCACGATGTCACTGATATTATGGATATGAATACCCAAATAGCCGCAGCAATTGAGGAACAGAGTACTGTGGCTGCCGAGGTTAATCGCAATGTGATTGCTATCCGGGATATTGCCGAGCTGTCAGCTCAGGCCGCTGCGGCCAATGCCACGGCTTCGGAAGAGGTGCGAGAAAAAGTCAACGAGCTACAACAAGTGGTTGGACAGTTTCGTGTTTAAGCCCCAGTGATGGGAGCTTACTGGCCAGTGGACGGCCAATTTGGGGCACAAAAAACCTCGCTTAAACGAGGTTTTAAAGATTGGTACAGGTGAGAAGACTTGAACTTCCACGCCCGTAAGGGCACCAGCACCTGAAGCTGGCGTGTCTACCAATTCCACCACACCTGCACGATATATTTTATTGTTCACTCTGAATTGGTACAGGTGAGAAGACTTGAACTTCCACGCCCGTAAGGGCACCAGCACCTGAAGCTGGCGTGTCTACCAATTCCACCACACCTGCACATAACAGAGTGAATTTCAGCATAACCCAATTTACGTAGTTGGTACAGGTGAGAAGACTTGAACTTCCACGCCCGTAAGGGCACCAGCACCTGAAGCTGGCGTGTCTACCAATTCCACCACACCTGCACTGTACTGCTACGTATTTTTGTTAGCTGAACACCTTACAAATCAAGGTGGTGCCCGAACCCGGAATCGAACCAGGGACACGCGGATTTTCAATCCGCTGCTCTACCGACTGAGCTATTCGGGCAACGGCGTGCATTAAACGGCTTTTGCTGATTTGAGTCAACAGTTTTCTATTAAATATTTCAAAACATCGCGCGTTTGTGCAAGTTTTATTCGTAACCTCAGATATTGAGCAGCAATCGCTCGAAAACCGCACTATTACAGGGGTTAGCGCTAATGTCCTTGCAGCTAAATTGTGGCAGACAGGCAGTTCAACGGTGGGAGTCACGACAGAATCTGCGGCTTAACGGAAAAACACTTCGAAAGGCCAAAACAATGAAGCCCCAATACGGGGCTTCGTGTCAAAAAATCAATCCTGTTTCAACATGTCGTTATCTGGGTAATTGGTTTTCATCACCATCAGCACATGCTGTTTCAGCTCATTTTGGCCTAATTTGCCGTAAGCTTCCGCCATGATTTCCAGCGCCTTTTCCACATACGGCGTATCGGAGTAGCTTTCTAGCACGGTTTGGGCACGTACTGCCGCAGCGCTCCAAGCATCCATTTTGACATAATACTCGGCAACTTTGATGGCATAACTGGCCAAACGATTTTTCAGATACTGCATCCGCTGCCGGGCATCGGCGGCATATTTGCTGTCAGGATAGGCTTTCAGTAATTTTGCGAAATCTTTGAAAGCGTCTTTAGCGTTCTGCGGATCACGATCGGTGCGGTCAATATGCAGCAGCGAATGCAGCATATAACTGTCGGCTTGCATATTTACCAGACCACGCATGTAAGTGACATAATCCGCATCTGGATGCGTGGGGTTCAGCTTCAAAAATCGGTCGATATTGGCAATCGCATTCGCGGTATCGTCCTGCTTGTAGTATGCGTATATCAGATCTAATTGAACCTGGGTTTTGTAAGGGCCAAAAGGATACTTAGAATCCAGCGCCTCAAGGGTCTTCACGGCTTTCGCGAAGTTTCCCAGTTCCATGGAGTTACGGGCCTGAGAATAGAGTTCTTCCGGAGTCTGCTTGCCGGCAAGTAATTCCTCTTCGTCGGGTTTGCTGCTACAGGCTACAATGGCCAGCGAAAAAAGGCTATTGCAGCGCCTTTGACAAATTTATGCATACTTGAATCAGGTTCTTTTTTGAAAGTTGTAGTTAAGAAATCCGCCAATTCACGATAAACTAGCAAATTTCCGTGTTAAACCGATAACACAGTTCTATGACCCCAATAATTGGGGACGGTTCCTATGACGCAAGAGATTAATCTAAAAAGCGAGATATCAGCAACCCAAACTGGTCAGAGATTGGATCAAGCAGTGGCAGAATTATTCCCTGACTACTCTAGAACCCGCATCAAAGACTGGATCTTGGGGGAAATGTTTTTATTGATGGGGTGGCGATTACGCGTCCCCGGGAGAAGGTATTGGAGTCTCAATTAGTGGAAGTAAACGCCACTATTGAAGAAGAAACCCAAGCAGAAGCGCAAGCGATCGATTTAGATATTGTCTATGAAGACGACTCTATCATCGTCATCAACAAACAGGCCGGACTGGTCGTTCATCCCGGTGCAGGTAACAGCGATGGCACATTGATGAATGCTTTGCTGCATCATTGCCCTGCGATTGAACATGTGCCACGTGCAGGCATTGTGCATCGCTTGGATAAAGATACCACTGGCTTGATGGTGGTAGCCAAGACCGTTGAAGCGCAAACGCATCTGGTCACTGCCTTGCAAGCGCGTGAAATTACCCGTGAATATGAAGCTATTGTCATAGGCACCATGACGGCGGGCGGCACGGTGGATGAACCCATTGGCCGTCACGCCACCAAACGCACGCATATGGCAGTAACGCACTCTGGGCGGCCAGCGGTGACTCATTATCGTGTGGCAGAAAAATTCCGCGCGCATACACGGTTACGTTTGCGTTTGGAAACTGGCCGGACACACCAAATCCGTGTACATATGGCTTATATTGGGCATGTGCTGGTGGGCGATCCGGTTTATGGTGGGCGTCCACGTCCGCCAAAAGCGGCCAGTGCCGAATTTATTGAAGTTCTGAAAAACTTCAAGCGTCAGGCGTTGCATGCGGTGCGTTTGGAACTGGCGCATCCGTTAACCTGTGAAGTGATGAGCTGGCAAGCGCCGATCCCCGATGATATGGTGCAACTAACCAAAGCCTTGCGTAAAGATACTGAAGAGCATCCCGAGGATATGTTGTGATATTGGAACATCACTGGCCACTTCCCCCAAATATCAGAATAGCGATGACTGACCGGCTCGATGGCGTCAGTCTGCCGCCTTTCGACAGCCTGAATCTGGGAACGCATGTCGGTGATGATTCTGTGGCAGTAAAACACAATCGCCACTTGTTGCAGCAGCAACTGCAATTACCAAGTGAACCCGCTTGGTTGGAGCAGGTGCATGGCACCCGTGTGGTGCATCTGGGGCAGGACGATAACCGTATTGCTGATGGCAGTTATGCCGATTCTGCCGGACAAGTTGCCGTTGTCATGACGGCTGATTGTTTGCCGGTGCTGCTATGTGACCGTGAGGGGACGCAAGTTGCTGCTTTACATGCTGGATGGCGCGGCTTGAATGCCGGGGTGTTAGAAGCGGGCATCGCCCATTTCCGCCAAGGCTCACAACTGCTGGCTTATCTCGGGCCCGCAATCGGTCCACAGGCATTTGAAGTGGGGAAGGAAGTGCGCGAGGCGTTTATTGCTTCTACGCCAGGTGCCGCCAGTTGTTTTACCCCACATGGCGATAAATTTATGGCCTCGTTGGAAGCGCTGGCAAGCTTGCGTTTGCAGGCGGCGGGTGTCTCACAGATTTATGCGGCATCTGCCTGTACCTACAGTCAGCCGCAACGTTTTTCTCTTATCGTCGCGAGCGCGACACCGGGCGTATGGCCTCACTTATCTGGCGTGAATTTTAACCACTTTTTCTGTGGTTTTTACTTGAATTGGCGCCAGCTATCCCCATCTTTAAGGTAACAAAGTTATTCCCCCTTATTTTGAGATTTTCAGGAGGCTGTATGCGACTTGATCGTATGACCAATAAATTTCAGCTTGCTATCTCAGATGCTCAATCACTGGCGCTCGGACGTGATCATCAGTTCATTGAACCTATCCATCTGATGATGGCTTTGTTGAATCAGGATTCTGGCTCGATTCATCCCTTATTGACCCAGGCCGGGATCCAAGTCAGTAGCTTGCGTTCGTTGCTAACCAAAGAGCTGGAACGTTTGCCACAGGTGGAAGGCACTGGCGGTGACGTGCAGTTATCACAGGCGTTGATCCGGCTGTTGAACCTTTGCGACAAACTGGCGCAGAAGCGTAAAGACAAATATATCTCCAGCGAGCTGTTTATTCTGGCAGCGTTGGAAGGCAGTGACACTCTGGCTAACTGTTTAAAACAGGCCGGTGCCACTAAAGAATTGATGGAAAAAACCATTGAGCAGATGCGTGGTGGGCAGAACGTGGATGACCCAAACGCTGAAGATCAGCGCCAAGCATTGAAGAAATACACCGTTGATCTGACGGAGCGTGCCGAACAAGGCAAGCTAGACCCTGTGATTGGTCGTGACGATGAAATTCGCCGTACCATTCAGGTGCTACAGCGCCGCAGTAAAAATAACCCGGTGTTGATCGGTGAGCCTGGTGTTGGTAAAACCGCCATCGTTGAAGGTTTGGCACAACGTATCATTAATGGTGAAGTGCCGGAAGGCATTAAAAACAAACGGGTATTGTCACTGGATATGGGCGCACTGGTTGCGGGTGCCAAATATCGTGGTGAGTTCGAAGAACGGCTAAAAGCAGTGCTGAACGAGCTGTCGCAGGAAGAAGGGCAGGTGATCCTGTTTATCGACGAACTGCACACTATGGTTGGCGCGGGTAAATCTGAAGGTTCCATGGATGCGGGCAATATGCTTAAACCGGCATTGGCACGTGGCGAACTGCATTGCGTTGGTGCAACAACCTTGGATGAATACCGGCAGTACATTGAAAAAGATGCCGCGTTGGAACGGCGTTTCCAGAAAGTGCTGGTGGATGAACCGAGCGTTGAAGATACCATTGCTATCCTGCGTGGGCTGAAAGAACGCTATGAACTGCATCATCATGTGGAAATTACTGACCCAGCCATTGTGGCAGCGGCTACGCTGTCGCACCGTTATATTTCTGACCGTAAGTTGCCAGATAAAGCTATCGACCTGATCGATGAAGCGGCGTCCAGCATCCGATTGCAGATTGACTCAAAACCTGAGCCACTGGATCGCTTGGAACGCCGAGCTATTCAGTTGAAACTGGAAGAACAGGCGCTGTCGAAAGAAAACGATGAAGCCAGTCGCAAACGCTTGGAACACTTGCGCAGCGAGTTGCGCGAGGTGGAAGAAAAAGCGGCAGAGCTAAACGAAGTTTGGCACACCGAAAAAGCCGCGCTGGCGGGTACGCAACATATTAAGGCTGACCTGGAACAGGCGCGACTGGATTTGGAAGTGGCACGGCGTGCTGGCGATCTAACACGTATGTCTGAGCTGCAATATGGGCGGATCCCCGAACTGGAAAAACAGTTGGATCTAGCATCGCAGGCCGAAATGCAGGATATGAAACTGCTGCGTAACAAGGTTACCGATGTTGAAATTGCCGAAGTGTTGTCAAAGGCTACCGGTATTCCGGTTTCTAAGATGCTGGAAGGTGAACGTGAAAAACTGCTGCATATGGAAGAAGCGCTGCATGAACGGGTGATCGGCCAGAATGAAGCGGTCGATGCGGTCGCTAATGCCATTCGTCGTAGCCGCGCGGGCCTTGCTGATCCTAATCGGCCGATTGGTTCTTTCCTGTTCTTGGGGCCAACCGGGGTGGGTAAAACTGAACTGTGTAAATCACTGGCAAAATTCCTGTTTGACACTGAAAGCGCCATGGTGCGTATCGATATGTCAGAATTTATGGAAAAACACTCAGTGTCACGGTTGGTCGGTGCGCCTCCAGGATATGTCGGTTATGAAGAAGGGGTTATCTGACTGAGGCCGTGCGCCGTAAACCTTACTCTGTCATCCTGCTGGATGAAGTGGAAAAGGCGCATCCTGATGTGTTCAATATCCTGTTGCAGGTATTGGACGATGGGCGACTGACTGATGGTCAGGGGCGTACGGTGGATTTCCGCAATACTGTGGTGATCATGACCTCTAATCTAGGGTCTGATTTAATCCAGGAAGGCTTTGCTGAACACAGCTATAGTGAAATGAAAGCCTTGGTTTTGGGCGTGGTACAGCATCACTTCCGGCCGGAGTTTCTTAACCGAATTGACGAAACCGTGGTGTTCCATCCGTTGGGTGCCGAGCATATCAAGAATATTGCGCGGATCCAGGTTGAGCTGCTGCGTAAGCGCTTGCTGGAAAAAGAATATGACTTGCAGGTCAGTGAAGCAGCGCTGGAATACATTGCCAGAGCTGGTTTCGACCCAGTCTATGGTGCGCGGCCGTTGAAGCGTACTATTCAGCAGGAAGTGGAAAATCCGTTAGCCCAACGCTTGTTGCAAGGTAAATTACTGCCAGGGCAACCTATCAAGGTGGATTTACAGGGGGATGAACTCTCGTTTCATCAGTAACGGTTGTCTCGTCTTAAGATGGGTTGAGTAAAGAAAGGAGCGTACCAACGCTCCTTTCTTATATCTGTTATTTTTTAGTGCAGAACAAGCGAATGCGTTCTTGTTGTTCTTTAATCGCGGTTTGCCGTTCCTCTTCCGTCATGCGCACTGGCTCTCCGGTTTTGTCATCGTTACGTTGCAGTCGGGTATGGGTTTGCAACACATCAAGGTTAAACTTGGCACTGTCACATAGCTTCTGTGCTTGAGCCTGATCCCGCGCCTTTATGGCGGCGGCATCTTGTTCCGCGTTGCTGAGTTCCGGTTTTTCTTCTCTCTGTACCGGCGCAACTGTGCCTATCTTCCCAGGTTCAATAGCCTGACTGTTGAGCGTCTTCGCCTGCTCACCCGCAGGTGGTTGCTGGCTGTAGTGGGTGACGCCGTTATCATCTACCCATGTATAGATGTCGGTGGCAAACCCTAGCGGGCTGTAAAGTATTACCAATATCGCAGATATCAGGCCAATCCGTATCATAATCAAATTCCGTTGCTGCCAGAGGTTCAGGGTTATCACAACTGTGTTATCTTTGAACACATTAAAGCAAACATGTGGACTCGTTAAGTGTATGCAAAATATCACTAAGCCAACAGTTAAATCCAAAGGGATCTACCTGTTACCTAACCTATTGACCACTGCTGGGTTGTTTGCCGGTTTCTATGCAGTGATCGCATCAATGAATGGCCGCTTTGAGGCGTCCGCCATCGCAGTTTTTGTCGCGATGATTTTCGATGGACTGGATGGACGATTAGCAAGGCTGACTAACACCCAAAGTAGTTTTGGTGCGGAATATGATTCGATGGCCGATATGGTGTCATTCGGAATGGCTCCCGCACTGATTGCTTACAATTGGGGGCTGGCCGATATCGGCAAAATTGGCTGGCTGGCGGCTTTTATCTATTGTGCCGGGGCGGCCTTACGCTTGGCGCGCTTCAATACCCAAGTTGGCGTTGCCGATAAGCGCTATTTCCAAGGATTAGCAAGCCCCGCAGCGGCCATCATTGCGGGGAGTGTCTGGCTTGGGCAGGACTACGGCATTGCAGGTAACAGCGTATCTTGGCTATTTGCGTTAATTACCGCCGGTTCCGGTTTATTGATGGTTAGTAATTTCCGCTACCATTCGTTTAAGCAAGTAGACTGGAGCGGTAAAGTCAATTTTCTGGTCATTCTGCTAGTCGTTGCGGTATTTGTGGTGGTATCTGTCGATCCCGCCTTAATCCTTTGCTGTTTGTTTTACATCTATGCTTGCTCTGGCCCGGTGATGACCATGCGTAATATTAAACAGCTCAAAGTTTCCGATGTCGTGGGTGACAAAGAAGTTGAACTATTTCAGAGTGACATCCCCGATGCCGAGGCGGATAAGCACCCATCTGCTACTGATGAGCCGCAGAAGAAGTAAATTGCCAAAAGCGAAACAGTAAAAGACCGTTTTATGGTCTTTTACTGCTAACACCCGGTCAAATGTGATCAATGTGTATATGGATGGTTGCTTTTTATATGGTTTTGCTCGCAAAACCAACTATTAAAAAATAAATAGAAATTCCCTCTTGCACAAAAGATTAAGCTCCCTATAATGCGCACCCACTGACACGGCAACAGCGACACGCTGGCGGTGCGGCAGGCAAGGCGGAGACGCTGATTTGTCTGGGCGAAAAAGATTGGCGCAAGCCACTTGACGCCAAGTTGGGGTGGTGTAGAATGCACCTCCCTGCTCGGAGAGAACCCCGAGCAACGCTCTTTAACAATTGATGAGACAAGCAAATCTGTGTGGGCACTCGCAGTGAATGAAATCGCAAAACGATTTAAAACTCACTGAAGAGTGTTCGAAATAGAACAGTCATTCATTAGAGTCAAAAACTTTTAATTGAAGAGTTTGATCATGGCTCAGATTGAACGCTGGCGGCATAACACATGCAAGTCGAGCGGTAACATGAACTAGCTTGCTAGTTTGATGACGAGCGGCGGACGGGTGAGTAATGCCTGGGAATTTGCCCATTCGAGGGGGTAACAGTTGGAAACGACTGCTAATACCGCATACGCCCTAAGGGGGAAAGCAGGGGAACTTAGGTCCTTGCGCGAATGGATAAGCCCAGGTGGGATTAGCTAGTTGGTGAGGTAAGGGCTCACCAAGGCGACGATCTCTAGCTGGTCTGAGAGGATGATCAGCCACACTGGAACTGAGACACGGTCCAGACTCCTACGGGAGGCAGCAGTGGGGAATATTGCACAATGGGGAAACCCTGATGCAGCCATGCCGCGTGTGTGAAGAAGGCCTTCGGGTTGTAAAGCACTTTCAGCAGGAGGAAGGTGGTTTAATACGTAACCGAATTGACGTTACTGCAGAAGAAGCACCGGCTAACTCCGTGCCAGCAGCCGCGGTAATACGGAGGGTGCGAGCGTTAATCGGAATTACTGGGCGTAAAGCGTGCGCAGGCGGTTTGTTAAGCGAGATGTGAAAGCCCCGGGCTCAACCTGGGAATCGCATTTCGAACTGGCAAGCTAGAGTCTCGTAGAGGGGGTAGAATTCCAGGTGTAGCGGTGAAATGCGTAGAGATCTGGAGGAATACCGGTGGCGAAGGCGGCCCCTGGACGAAGACTGACGCTCAGGCACGAAAGCGTGGGGAGCAAACAGGATTAGATACCCTGGTAGTCCACGCCGTAAACGATGTCTACTCGGAGTTTGGCGTCTAGAACGCTGGGCTCTCAAGCTAACGCATTAAGTAGACCGCCTGGGGAGTACGGCCGCAAGGTTAAAACTCAAATGAATTGACGGGGGCCCGCACAAGCGGTGGAGCATGTGGTTTAATTCGATGCAACGCGAAGAACCTTACCTACTCTTGACATCCAGAGAACTTTCCAGAGATGGATTGGTGCCTTCGGGAACTCTGAGACAGGTGCTGCATGGCTGTCGTCAGCTCGTGTTGTGAAATGTTGGGTTAAGTCCCGCAACGAGCGCAACCCTTATCCTTACTTGCCAGCGGGTAATGCCGGGAACTGTAGGGAGACTGCCGGTGATAAACCGGAGGAAGGTGGGGACGACGTCAAGTCATCATGGCCCTTACGAGTAGGGCTACACACGTGCTACAATGGACAGTACAGAGGGAAGCAAAGCGGCGACGTGGAGCGGAACCCAAAAAGCTGTTCGTAGTCCGGATTGGAGTCTGCAACTCGACTCCATGAAGTCGGAATCGCTAGTAATCGTGGATCAGAATGCCACGGTGAATACGTTCCCGGGCCTTGTACACACCGCCCGTCACACCATGGGAGTGGTTTGCAAAAGAAGTAGCTAGCTTAACCTTAGGGGGCGGTTACCACTTTGTGGATCATGACTGGGGTGAAGTCGTAACAAGGTAGCCCTAGGGGAACCTGGGGCTGGATCACCTCCTTACCTAAACGATGAAATTTGTTGTGAGTGTTCACACAGATAGGTTTGTCTCAAACCGGCATTACGGAAGTGATGTTTGTTCTTTAACAATTTGGAAAGCTGATAGTAGAGATTAAATAGCGATATTTAATCGAAATGAGTTCTCAAAATACTTCAATCAAGTGTTTTGTGATTCTAGTGTTTCAGCGATGAAACACATCAAGGCGAAAGAAAAACCAATATGGGTCGTTGATACGATTCGGTAGAGGAAACTCATCCGGGTTGTATGGTTAAGCGACTAAGCGTATACGGTGGATGCCTTGGCAGTCAGAGGCGATGAAGGACGTGTTAATCTGCGAAAAGCTGTGGTGAGGTGATAAAACCCGTTGAGCCACAGATATCCGAATGGGGCAACCCAGTTGCATAAGCAACTATCTGTATGTGAATACATAGCATGCAGAGGCGAACCGGGAGAACTGAAACATCTAAGTACCCCGAGGAAAAGAAATCAACCGAGATTCCCCTAGTAGCGGCGAGCGAACGGGGAGTAGCCCTTAAGTCATTGGGGTGTTAGTGGAAGGTGTTGGAAAGCACCACGGTACAGGGTGATAGTCCCGTACACGACAGCTAACCGATGATGAAAACGAGTAAGGCGACACACGTGGTATGTTGTCTGAAGATGGGGGGACCATCCTCCAAGGCTAAATACTCCTGACTGACCGATAGCGAACCAGTACCGTGAGGGAAAGGCGAAAAGAACCCCAGTGAGGGGAGTGAAATAGAACCTGAAACCGTATACGTACAAGCAGTGGGAGCGGTTCTTGAGACCGTGACTGCGTACCTTTTGTATAATGGGTCAGCGACTTACATTTAGTAGCGAGGTTAAGCGAATAGCGGAGCCGTAGGGAAACCGAGTGTTAACTGCGCGAATAGTTGCTAGGTGTAGACCCGAACCCCGGTGATCTAGCCATGGGCAGGTTGAAGATTGAGTAACATCAATTGGAGGACCGAACACACGTCTGTTGAAAAAGACGGTGATGACCTGTGGCTGGGGGTGAAAGGCCAATCAAACCGGGAGATATCTGGTTCTCCTCGAAAGCTATTTAGGTAGCGCCTCGAGCGAATACCATTGGGGGTAGAGCACTGTTAAGACTAGGGGTCATCCCGACTTACCAACTCTTTGCAAACTCCGAATACCAATGAGTACTACTCGGGAGACAGACGGCGGGTGCTAACGTCCGTCGTCAAAAGGGAAACAACCCAGACCGTCAGCTAAGGTCCCAAAGTAATTGCTAAGTGGGAAACGATGTGGGAAGGCTTAGACAGCTAGGATGTTGGCTTAGAAGCAGCCATCATTTAAAGAAAGCGTAATAGCTCACTAGTCGAGTCGGCCTGCGCGGAAGATGTAACGGGGCTAAGCAATTCACCGAAGCTACGGGTTCATCCTATGGATGAGCGGTAGAGGAGCGTTCTGTAAGCGGATGAAGGTGAAGGGGTAACCCACACTGGACGTATCAGAAGTGCGAATGCTGACATGAGTAACGATAATGGGGGTGAAAAACCTCCACGCCGAAAGACCAAGGGTTCCTGTCCAACGTTAATCGGGGCAGGGTGAGTCGACCCCTAAGGCGAGGCCGAAAGGCGTAGTCGATGGGAAACGGGTTAATATTCCCGTACTGCTGCTAACTGCGATGGAGAGACGGAGAAGGCTAGGCCAGCGCGGCGTCGGTCGTCCGCGTTTAAGGCTGTAGGTAGTGTGCTTAGGCAAATCCGGGCACATAATACTGAGGGCTGATGACGAGTCACTAAGGTGATGAAGTGGTTAATGCCAAGCTTCCAGGAAAATCTTCTAAGCTTCAGGTTAGCAGGAATCGTACCCCAAACCGACACAGGTGGTCGGGTAGAGAATACCAAGGCGCTTGAGAGAACTCGGCTGAAGGAACTAGGCAAAATGGTACCGTAACTTCGGGAGAAGGTACGCTGCTGTTGGTGGAGGGACTTGCTCCCCGAGCTGACGGCAGTCGCAGATACCAGCTGGCTGCAACTGTTTATCAAAAACACAGCACTGTGCGAACTCGCAAGAGGAAGTATACGGTGTGACGCCCCCGGTGCCGGAAGGTTAATTGATTGGGTCATCTTAGGAGAAGCTCATGATCGAAGCCCCGGTAAACGGCGGCCGTAACTATAACGGTCCTAAGGTAGCGAAATTCCTTGTCGGGTAAGTTCCGACCTGCACGAATGGCGTAATGATGGCCAGGCTGTCTCCAGCCGAGACTCAGTGAAGTTGAAATTGCGGTGAAGATGCCGTATACCCGCGGCTAGACGGAAAGACCCCGTGAACCTTTACTATAGCTTGGCACTGAACATTGACCCTGCATGTGTAGGATAGGTGGGAGACTATGAAATTGGGACGCCAGTCCTGATGGAGTCGACCTTGAAATACCACCCTTGCAGTGTTGATGTTCTAACCTGGGTCCCTGAACGGGATTAGGGACAGTGCCTGGTGGGTAGTTTGACTGGGGCGGTCTCCTCCTAAAGCGTAACGGAGGAGCACGAAGGTTGGCTAAGTACGGTCGGACATCGTACGGTTAGTGTAATGGCACAAGCCAGCTTAACTGCGAGACAGACACGTCGAGCAGGTGCGAAAGCAGGTCATAGTGATCCGGTGGTTCTGAATGGAAGGGCCATCGCTCAACGGATAAAAGGTACTCCGGGGATAACAGGCTGATACCGCCCAAGAGTTCATATCGACGGCGGTGTTTGGCACCTCGATGTCGGCTCATCACATCCTGGGGCTGAAGTCGGTCCCAAGGGTATGGCTGTTCGCCATTTAAAGTGGTACGCGAGCTGGGTTCAGAACGTCGTGAGACAGTTCGGTCCCTATCTGCCGTGGGCGTTGGAAGATTGAGGGGGTTGCTCCTAGTACGAGAGGACCGGAGTGAACGAACCGCTGGTGTTCGGGTTGTCATGCCAATGGCATTGCCCGGTAGCTATGTTCGGAATTGATAAACGCTGAAAGCATCTAAGCGTGAAGCGAGCCCCGAGATGAGTCTTCCCTTGGACATAAGTCCACTAAAGAGCCGTTCGAGACCAGGACGTAGATAGGCAGGGTGTGTAAGCGTTGTGAGGCGTTTAGCTAACCTGTACTAATGACTCGAGAGGCTTAACCATACAACCCAGATGGGTTTCGAAGGACCTTGAATGAATGACAAGGCTTGATTGAAGTAAGAGAACTGTCTACTACAGACAAGATAAGGTCGCTTAGCTCAGCTGGGAGAGCACCTGCCTTACAAGCAGGGGGTCACTGGTTCGAACCCAGTAGCGACCACCAATATCGAAGCAACAGCTTTCCAAATGAACGTGTTAATGACGCAGGGAATTGTTTGGCTGACAAAGCCGTGACGAGTGAAGGACAGAGTGTACAGATGTACATGAGTACTGGAGCGAGGAAACAATACCGTAAGACGAACAATTAACCAGTAAGAATTTGCTTGGTGACAATAGCATTGTGGTCCCACCTGACTCCATCCCGAACTCAGAAGTGAAACACAATCGCGCCGATGGTAGTGTGGGGTCTCCCCATGTGAGAGTAGGTCATCGCCAAGCGCCTATTTAAAGCGAAGGCCTCAGTGAATACTGAGGCCTTTTTGCTTTTCAGTTATAATTTCTAGTTTTTTAAATAACAGCATGATTTATTTGGTGATTGCTGCTTATTATCATGACTCTGTTCTAATAAAATCCGTACAGTTTTTCTGTCTATTTATAGATAAATGGACGTTTCGCTGTAGATCATTAGCTAGAATGGCAAAATAGCTAATCTTTGCCTGAAAAAACTGCAGTCAGCGCTTGTTATGGCAAAAAGTCCTTTACCTTTTACCAGGGTTTTAGCATAATGCCCGTCGTTCCGTAGGGGTGTAGTTCCAATTGGTAGAACAGCGGTCTCCAAAACCGACGGTTACGGGTTCGAGTCCTGTCACCCCTGCCAATAATTTCAACGGCTTGCATATCATGTGCGAGCCGTTTTCGTTTCGGTTAGAAATGTTGTTAGAAAAGACTAAACATCTTTTTGAATAACTATTCATTTCTTACGGCTACCAATGGTGGGCACCACCGCTGTGCGACGGTCATAATCGTTAACTTGCGCTAGCGTTTTGTGACCACTGAATTGCTGTTTTTCACTTAGTGTCCCTTCAAAATCCGAAATGCCTTTAGCCTTGATATCATGAAGCGTAAATGTGCGTTCAATGTCAGGGTATTCAACCGTCATCCTATCCGTAGCCCTACGCCAACAACTGTTAACATGCCGCGGCCTGACTTGTTGCTCACAAAGATTATTGGTAATACCTCCAGAAAATGCTTCCACGTTCTTCGCGAGTCTAAGCTAAATAATGCGCAGCTGTTGCCAATAATTGATCTGCAAATTTGAAGAGATCATCGAGCGATTCGATTGGGTGGCGTGTTTCCTTTTTGTTTTCATCAAACGTACCAATGTATTTTTGTTTGGTGTTGAAGTGGAGTCGACATAGAGGTTTGCGGTTATTGTCATCTAGCAATATACCGAAGTAGCTTTGCTGATCTCTTGACACAATACGGGTTACATCGAGTTTTTGCCGTAGTATGGCTTTGACGATGTTGAAACCTTCAATTTCTTCCTCAGTGGTGATGATCTTGTTTTCATCGTCATCTATTTCGGCAGTGGCGCTATCTGGTTTTGCTTCATCATTATGAAGTGCTGTTTTTAGTCTGGCGTTAATGCTGTCATTGATGAATTGGCTGAAGGCTTTTATCGTAAGCTCAGAGAATTGCTGTTTTACTTTTGCTGTTATGGCGCCATCGTATACTCTTGCAGCAAAGAAGCGAACAAAATCATCATCAGGATTTTTAACTTGTTCCTCAATGAGCTTCTTTATCTGACTTAGATACTTATAGTCCCCAGCGGTATTAACTATTGAATCAAGGTCAAACGCTTCCTTGGTGAGTTTTGCTATGCCGCTTATGACGTGTTTATCAATATTCAGCAAATCCAACTTTAAAAATGGCTTTTCATCCATTTTGTTAGGTGCGTCTATATCAGTAAAAAATTGATATTCAACACCATTTGTTAGGATAGCTATCCTGGCATTGGTGGTTGAGAAGTAACGGAACAATTGCCCGGCGTGCTTAATCGCTAATTGCTCATCAAAGCGCTTACATTCGATAAGTACTTGCACCTTGCCATCAATCATCAGTGCATAATCTACTTTTTCGTTGCGTTTGTTTGGTGTGTCTGCGGTAAACTCTGGCACCACTTCTAACGGGTTAAATATGTCGTATCCAAGAACTTGATTAAGAAACGGCATAATCAACGCGTTCTTAGTGGCTTCTTCGGTGGTTAGATTTGCAGAAATTGCCGGTATCCGCTTTGCGATTTGCTCCAGTTTTTCGATAAATTCCATTTTATGCCCCAGATCAATGTGTTAACAAATTGATGTTATAACTTTCACAATCTTTGTCAAAAAACTGTTATTTAAAATATGAATGAACAAGAGGTCTGTCACGTTAAGTTCGATTCAATAAATTAATGACGGCATAATTTAAAAATACAGCGTGGTTTTTTGTAGCAGGTAAATAAAAGCCGCCTTGAGTGGCGGCTTTCAGATATCAACAAGGTTATTTTGCTAACATACTGCGGAGCATCCATGCAGTTTTTTCGTGCAGTTGGATACGTTGTGTCAGTAGGTCTGCGGTGGCTTCGTCATCCGCTTGATTGACCAATGGATAGAGTGCTCTGGCACGACGAATAACGACTTCCTGGCCTTCCAGCAGCTCCTGTAACATCTGATTGGCATCGGTGACACCATTATCTTCTTTGATGCCAGTGACTTTCGCGTAGGCGCTATAAGAACCCAGTGCCCGCTCGCCTAGTGCACGCACCCGTTCAGCGATGACATCTACCGCTGTGGCTAACTCTGTATATTGAGTTTCAAACATCAGGTGTAGGGTGTTGAACATGGGGCCTGTAACGTTCCAGTGAAAACTGTGGGTTTTGAGGTAGAGGCTATAAGTGTCTGCCAACAGGTTATTCAAGCCGTTGGCTATTTCCACACGATCTGCCTGATTGATACCGATATTGATTACTGTACTCATAATATAACCCTCCTTTTTGGCTACCGGTCCATGATAGCGCCTTAATAGCAGGATGAAAGTCGATAAAACAGATACCCTTAATCGATATACACTGAAAAAGTATGGGTATTTGATAGTTGTTGGGACAGCAAAATTGAGAACTGATATCCTGTGGTGACGGTATAATCAGGTGTTTTTATGAATAAATTTCTGTATGCCATGGGGATTAGCCAATGGCGTCTTAAGGCGAGGGCTGATGCTCCCACGTTGTTATTGCTGGCTGATGATGATCAGACGCTACTACAACATCCAATCGTGGCGACTGTGTTAGCACAACTGGGGATTGCGCCAGACACTTGCCAAGTGACGGCTCATGCCAGCGCTGCTACTCCGGTGTTATGGTGCTTTGGTAATGCGATGCCAGCTGAAGCGATGATATCGACACCAACACTGGCAGAGTTACAGCAAAGCAGTCAGGCAAAACGAGCCTTGTGGCAGCAGTTGTGGCCTCATTTGGATGGTGTGCAGTAATGGCTCAGGTACTACCTCTTTCGCTAGAACAATTGCCACAAATGCTGGCAGTAGAACAGCAGGCGCATCCTTATCCGTGGGATGCGGCGACGCTAAAAAGTTGTTTCGGTCGTTTTTATCAGCAGCTCGGATTGTTTGATGATGATGGACAACTAATAGGTTTCAGCATTCTGCAATGTTTGTTTGAAGAAGCAACCTTGATGAATATCTGTGTAATGCCTAGCCATCAAGGCAAGGGTTTTGGCAAGCTGTTGTTGGAGCAGACAATTGCAGTGTTAAAAGCGCAAAATGTTGAGGTGTTATTGTTAGAAGTGAGAGTCAGTAACACCGCTGCCATCGGCCTTTACCGTCATCTGGGGTTTATCGAAACTGGCGGCCGTAGAAATTATTATCACACGGCGAATGGGCGAGAAGATGCCATCTTGATGGAGCTAAGACTACATTGCGATATTCAGGCATGATCGCCTGAGACAACAAAGCCGCCCTCAGGCGGCTTTGTTAATTTAAGCAAGCTTATTTCACTTCTTTCCCCTGGGCTTGCAGATCAGCATGATAGCTGGAGCGTACCAGTGGCCCGCATGCGGCATGCGTGAATCCCAGCTCTACGGCGATGTCATGTAGTTCATCAAATTCCTGCGGTGTTACATAGCGTTCTACCGGCAGATGGAAGCGGGAAGGTTGCAGGTATTGTCCTAATGTCAGCATGTTCACGCCATGGCTACGCAGATCTTTTAATACTTGGACTATCTCTTCATTGGTTTCGCCAAGTCCCATCATCAAGCCGGATTTAGTGGGGATATCTGGGTGGCGTTGCTTGAACTGTTGTAACAGGTTCAAGGACCATTGATAGTTAGCTCCCGGACGAGCCTTACGGTAATGTGCTGGCGCTGTTTCCAGATTATGGTTGAACACATCCGGCGGCTCAGTTGCCAGAATATCCAGCGCCTGTTCAATACGACCGCGGAAATCCGGTACCAGAATCTCTATCTTGATATGAGGGCTGAGTTTACGAATTTCACGGATACAGTCAGCAAAGTGCTGCGCTCCGCCATCGCGTAAATCATCGCGGTCCACTGAGGTGATCACCACGTATTTCAGCTTCATATCACGAATGGTACGGGCTAGCTGTAATGGCTCTTCGGGATCGGGTTTCAGTGGCCGACCATGGGCAACATCACAAAACGGGCAACGGCGGGTGCAGATAGCGCCGAGGATCATAAAGGTGGCTGTGCCGTGGTTAAAGCATTCCGCTAGGTTTGGGCAGGACGCTTCTTCACAAACCGAATGTAAACCGTGGCTACGCAACGCCTGCTTGATATCCAGAATACGCTGATTGGACGCTGGCAGTTTTACTCGCAGCCAGTCAGGTTTACGCAGCATAGTGTCACGTTCAGACGGGACAACCTTTACGGGAATGCGGGCAACTTTGTCGGCGTCACGCAATTTTACGCCGGGTTGTAATCTTTCTGGCCTGTTCATGACTCTGGTAATCCTTGGTAATGCTGTAATTGCTGATAGCCAAGTCGCTGGCTGAAAATTTCGCTGAAGAGTTTGGCGGCTTGCTCAACCGTGGTGGGACCACCCAGATCTTTACACTGTGTCATCTCCAGTCCGGCGTAGCCACAGGGGTTGATACGGTGAAACGGCTCCAAGTCCATATCGACATTAAATGCCACGCCGTGGAAGGAACAGCCTCGGCGGATGCGCAGCCCTAAAGATGCAATCTTTTTACCGTCAACGTAGACGCCAGGTGCATCGGCTTTGGGGTAAGCCTCTATTTGGAAACGCGCCAGTACCCCAACGACGGATTGCTCAATATCGGTAACCAACTGCCGTACGCCAATTTTTAGATTACGCACGTTGAGCAGTGGGTAGGCAACCATCTGTCCTGGCCCGTGATAGGTCACCTGACCACCGCGGTCTACTTGCACCACCGGGATATCTCCTGGCGCCAGAATATGTTCGGCTTTACCCGCCTGACCTTGGGTAAAAACGGGTGGATGTTCCACCAGCCATAGCTCGTCACGGCTATTATCGTCACGGATATCGGTATAGTGCTGCATGGCGTGCCATACCGTTTCATAATCCATCTTACCCAGATGGAACACGTGTAAGGTTTTCTCAGACAAGGGCAACATCTCTCCCTGTGGATCTGCTGGGCATTATACCCAGAGTTGGTAAAAATGTAATCTAGATCACATTTCTTGACGGGTTATAACACCCGTCGAACCCCTTCGATGGCGGCAAGTTCAGTGTACAGGGTTTCAATGTGCTCTTTGCTGGTTACCTGTACCCTGATGGTTACCGACAGGTAACTACCTTTACTGGACGTTTTGGAGGACGTTGTGTAATCACCGGGGGCATGTTTCTGTACCACCATGACAACTTGCTCGGCCAGTTCTTCACTGTAATCACCTACCACTTTAAACGGAAATGACGTAGGAAATTCCAGATATTTATCAAATTCAGTATTTAACATCTGCATGACTCTCTAAAAACGCTACTGCCGCTTATATGGCGGCAAGTATAACTGAATTCAAGGGCAGGATCTGTAGCGAACAAACGAAGGGGGAATATCTGTTCCCCCTTAAGACGTGTAATACCTAGATTATAGTGCCGATGTGGCTTGCTGTAGCCAGGTTAAATCGGCGCCAGCCAGCATGGGTGACAAGGTGGTGTAAACGCGTTGGTGATAACGGTTTACCCAGTCGATTTCAGCATCGGTCATGAGCTTTTTATCAAACAAACGCTTATCCATTGGGATGAGGGTCAGGGCTTCAAAGCAATAGCTTTCCCGTTCTGCCCCAGCGAGTTCTGCACAAGGTTTTACTGTCAGCAAATTTTCCAAGCGGATACCAAAGGCGTTTTCACGGTAATAACCGGGTTCGTTAGACAGCACCATGCCAGGCTCCAACGGTACGGCATTATGGTTTTTACCAATGCGTTGCGGGCCTTCGTGTACGCTCAGATAATGGCCAACGCCGTGACCTGTGCCGTGGTCATAGTCAAAGCCCTGCTGCCACAGGTATTGGCGCGCCAGAATATCCAGTTGTTGGCCGGTGGTTCCTTTGGGGAACCGAGCCTGATCCAGTGCAATGTGACCTTTAAGTACCAGTGTTACTAGCTTTTTCTGCTCGTCAGTTACCGCGCCAATGGCAATGGTGCGGGTAACATCTGTGGTGCCATCAAGGTACTGCGCGCCGGAATCCACTAGATAGATACTGTTCATTTCCAGCATTTTAGGGGTACCGTTCAGATGGTTGTAATGGCACATGGCGGCATTGGAACCCGCGGCCGAAATGG
This sequence comes from Shewanella dokdonensis, assembly GCF_018394335.1. Lineage (NCBI taxonomy): Bacteria > Pseudomonadati > Pseudomonadota > Gammaproteobacteria > Alteromonadales > Shewanellaceae > Shewanella > Shewanella dokdonensis. The sequence goes on from NZ_CP074572.1 coordinate 2,993,573, forward strand.
TGTCAAAACTGGGTTCGCGGTACAGGGCATGTTGTTTGCGAAAACCTTCCAGTTTCTCAGCCAGCGCTGCTTCATCATACAGTCGGCCATTGGCAACTTCGTTATCTAACCAAGCGAGGAAACGACTAACGGCTACCCCATCGCGGATATGACTGTCGATCATCCCCTGCATTTCTGCCGGATTTTTACAGGCTTTGGGGATCGCGACTGGATCAGCGCCAGCAATCAGTTTGGCACCAGCAGCTTTAGCTTGCAGCTGGCAGGCGGCGTTGGCGCTGTTGGGGTCCGCCAGTAATTTTTTGCCTTTCAGTGATGCCAGCGCGCCATTGAGTTCGGCTTCTGCCTTAAAACTCACATTGGCACCTACATGGGCTGCAATATCTGGTGGCAGTTTATCCAGGTCAGTAAATAGCACCATCGCGCCATCGGCATATAGCAGCGCGGTGCCAAGGATCACCGGAATGCGGGGAATATCCTGGCCGCGGATATTGAGCAGCCAGCAGAAAGAATCAAGGGCAGTGATCAGTGCGACATCGGCTCCGGCCTTTTGCACCCGCTCACCAATTTCGCTACGTTTTTGCAGGCTGGTTTTACCTGCTGCGGCATCACTGAATAACTGCGCCAGATCTTTGGTGGGCGCTGGGCGTGGGTGCCAGCAAATATCGACGGGATTGTTGTCCAAGGCGATAAGTTCGATGCCCGCTTTATCTAAAGTGGCTGCTGCCTCGTTGAACCACGCGAGTGTATGGCAACGTGGGTCAACCCCAACTCGGCTGCCGCTGGGCAGATGTTCTGCCAGCCATTGATACTGTGGCATATCGGTAAGGCTTTCATAGCGGTAAAGCTTGGCGTCCACCTGTTGACGCACCTGAACGACGTAACGTCCATCAACAAACACTGCGGCGCTATCTTTCATCACAATGGCCATGCCCGCGGAACCGGTAAATCCCGTGAGCCATAACAGACGCTCATTATGGGCCGGGACGTATTCACCGAGATATTCATCGGCGCGGGGTTGGATAAAAGCATCGAGATTAAGCTTAGCCATCTCACCGCGGACGGCGGTAAGGCGGGCAGCAATGTTACTGGACATAGGGACTCCATTATATACCAGCATTATCAGAATGGCGTGCTGGTGCTATGCAATATTGATGATTGGATTATCGCAAGCTGCTTAGCGGATCCGCAAGCGTCAGTCTTATTCACAGCGGTAAATAGCTTTGCCAGGTGCAGCATTTGCTGTGGCGAATTCAGCGGATTAGCCGCTAAGCTGCCGCTGTTTGAGTGCAATAATTCAACTAGAACTGTCGTAAAAGCAATATGTTAAGTTATTGACAGTGCCGCATGGTTAGCGCCTGTGCTACTATTGCCGCGAATAGCGTGCTGCGGTAAAGCTTTCGGGGGATTGCATGGCAGAGTTAACAATTGAAGTCGGTTCGGAAACGGCGCTGTTTCTGTTCAGTGATGCGGGGAGTACTGAACAGTACAAAATCCCTACCGGAGAAGGCTTTTCCTTAGAAGAACTAAACCAGCAAATCGCTGATTTAGAGAATGACTACCAATTGCGGGACTACCAGCTAGCCTTAGCGTTTCCCGGCATGGTGCGAGATCATTCCTTGGTTTCCTGTAAGCATCTGCCGGGGCTGGCCGGGCAGAATCTGCAAAAGTTACAAACCCGTGGTCAACTGGCGGTGGTCAGCAATGATGTACAAGCGGCAATGCATGCTGTGGCAAGTGATAAATATGCCTGTGAACTATTAGTCATGTGTTCTGAAGGCATGGGGTTGGCACTTGCCAGTCACGGCAAGGTATTTACTGGTGCTAATGGGTTAGCGGGCGATTTAGGCAATTGTTGGGTGATGACCGAATCTGGTGAATTTACCCTAGAGCAGATGGCTAGCGGTGAGTCGATTCGCCAGCGGCGTATGCGTAACCCGGTGGAGCTTTATCGCTCTGGCGCTTATTTGGGAATGGGCATCGCCTGGGCAATCAACCTGTTCAACCCGCAGCATTTATGGCTGGCAGGCAGTACCATAGCCAATGCCGATTATTACAAAGGTTGTGTTGCCAATATCCGGGAGATGGTCTCGCCAGCAATGTCTGGTTTGTGTCAGATCAGTCGGGTCGATGATTCTGAAACCCTGGTATGCCGAGGCTTGCTGGCGATGTTAACTGGCGCAGATTAAATGCTGACTACGGATTGATTTGCAGCAACTCAATATCAAAGATCAGTGCCGCACCGGGAGGAATTGGGCCCGCAGAACGATTGCCATAGGCCAGATTATTGGGAATAAAAAAGCGCACCTTGTCGCCTTCCACCATCAGTTGTACACCTTCAGTCCAGCCTTTGATGACCCGATTCAGCGGAAACTTTAAAGGCTCGCCACGCTTGAATGAACTGTCAAATACCGTGCCGTCCAAGAGCCGACCTTCATAATGGACTTTAACCGTATCTTCGGCACTGGGATGTACGCTTCCTTACCGTGGGTGAGATATTCATATTGCAGACCACTGGCAGTGGTGAACACGCCTGGCTTAGTCTTGTTTGCCGCCAGAAAGGCATCTCCCTGAGCCGCAACTTCTGCAATACCACGATTTGCCAACGAGTTCAGATAAAAGTACATGGCAATTGCCACTGCTGATGCCAGTATTACGCCAATAATTGTCTTCATTCACCCTTCCTGTATCTCCGTCTGCAATTGCAGATGCCGCGGTATATTAGCAGTTTGCGCCGCGGCTTCACAGCGATTACCAATAAGCCAAAGACAGTGGCCTTGCATACTGAGCTATGGTGAGCAGTAGTAGCAGATTTATCACCACACCACTCCAAAACAGTACTCGGAAACTTAGCTTAATAGTCTTGTGACGCAATCTATGACGCGCTATCAAGGCACCGGGCCAACCGCCAAGTAACCCAAATAACTGTAATTTGCGTTCGGAGGTACGCGGCAGGTGTTTAATCGCCGCCTGCTTATCATTGGCGTATAGCCAGTAAGTCGTCAAACTCAGTAACAGATACCAGATGATAAACCACCAAGATAAGACTTGGTTGCTGACCAATAACAGCAAATACACGGCAAATACTAGCGTTACTTTATAAGCATTGGGAATTTGCCAAAATAGTGATCGTCGCCAGTACAACATGCGTCGAGGCTTGCCGGATTTTGGTGGCAAAATTAGCTTCCTTCTTGGTTGTAGGCCAGCTTGCGCCAAAGCCATTCTAACGGGCCTTGCTTAAAAAATGCAGATAGCAGCGGGCAAGTGCCAACTGTATAGCTGACCAGATAACCGCCAGCAGCAGATAATCCATAAAATCCATGGTCAGCAGTAGTTCTGGTGCAATATGGCGAAACAAGCTGACGCCCACTACTGACTGTAATATGTATAGTGTTAAGGCGACTCGGCCTACGGCCTGTAGTGATTTAAGTCGCTGTGGTTGGTTGCCACAATAACGTACTATCAACTGTAAAAACCACAATGCCATAGGAATGGCGGCTATGACAACGATCACCAGTGCTAGATTCTGCAGTAGTTGGCTGTGACCATAACTGCAGCTATAGGCCAGTAATGACAGCAGCAATGATCCCCAGAATAAATAGCCAACTCTGGAAACCGGGCCGTTGAACCAACCTTGGCGTAGCAAATAGATGCCTAACAACATCAGCCCGCTGAGGATCCACAGATAAGTCATCGGAAATACCAGTAAGCTGATAACAACGGTGTGCAATTGTTGTTGCAATTGCACACCGTAGTCACCCGTCCACAACCGATATTCCGCCATATACTCAGGTGAACCGCGCACCATTGGCGACACCTCAATGGGAATTAACGCCATCAGCAACATGACCAACAGGCCAATGGCAATAAACAGTTGTGCTTTACGTAGCAATTCAGCAACCGGGAGTTGCCGATAACGCCATAGCAACAGGCCACACAGACCGTAACTTAGCAGGATGTCACCGGGCCAAAGTAAAAGCCCATGTAGTAAGCCGAACAGCATCAACCAGTACAAGCGTGACTTCACCTTGGCTCTTGCGTCCAAGCCTTGGGCGCTGAAATTCTGCCACTGAATGTATAGCCCCGCGCCAAACAGTATTGAAAACAGCGTGATAAAACGGTCTCTTAGCAGCAGGTAATACAGGGCCTGACCGAAGCTATCGCCCACAGTTGCCGTCACAGTTGGCACATACTCATAGCTGCTAATACCCATACTAAAAATATTCAGAAAGAAAATGCCCAGCACCGCCAGGCCTCGCACGGCATCTATGTTGGCGATTCTGGCAACCGCTTGATGCGGCTGCGGGGTTATGGCACTGCCGGTTGCTGTTAGCATGGGGTCCTGTTCTTAGAAAAAATGCGCTGTGCCAATGGTATCCACCGCGGCGAATTATTGCTATCGGTTGCGGGGCATGACTCGCTGACGTTTCTACGTTGGTATGGGTCACTGCCTTTCGCAATGGCGTGTCAGCCTGCGGACTCTCGCATGATGAAGAAAATATCACCGAGCGACACTTGAAAAGCCGCTAGTGTTGACGGCAGTATTAGCGTCCTTGTGTGAGAAAATACGGTTCAAGAGGTGACAATGGTTAAAGCCGCCAAAGGGTTACGGGCAGTGGCACTACTCGAAGCCACAAAAGGTGTATTGTCATTGATTGTTGGACTGGGGATCCATACCTTAGCGGGTAAAGATCTTAAACACGCTTGTGAGCAGTTATTGACACATCTGCACCTGAATCCAGCCAGTCACCTCCCGGGGATTTTTCTGCATGCAGCCGAGTCGCTGGGAAATATCAATCTGACGCTCATTGCCGTTGGCGCATTGCTCTATTCCTGTATCCGTTTTATTGAAGCTTACGGATTGTGGCACAGCATGGTGTGGACCGAATGGTTTGCGTTGGTCAGCGGCGGTATTTACTTGCCGTTTGAGGCTTATGAAGTGGTGGTGCATCATAACTGGCTGAGCATTGCGACCTTGGCTGTCAATCTGTTGATTGTTGGCTATATGGCGTGGTTATTAAGGCGCAAACCCGCGTTGGCACTCGCGCATGAGCGCAATAAATAAGCCCTGATACTATCGCTAGCGTTCAGGGCTTACACGACACTGCATCAGTTATTGGTGCTGAGTGTTTTTATAAAAGTTTTCCAAATCCTGATGCAGTGATTGCAGCGCTTCTGGATTCAGATAAATCATGTGGCCTGACGGGTAATAGCCAAAATGCACATTGCCAATCAGTGATGGGTCTAACTCCATATGTGCCAAATCGTATTCAGTGGCATGGAAGGGGTTGCCATATCGAAGTAACCATTGGCTGAAAATACCTGCCAGGCTAGGGTTGGTGCGTATGGCATTACCGAGATCATCGACCACATAAGGGGAACGAGTCTTATAACCTCGGCCGATTTGATGTTGCCAATCCCAGTTGCGGAATGCATCAAAGCTAAAGACCCGGTAAGTATCATCGGGATGATAGTTTAGCTGGTTAGCCAGATAGTCATTGAAGGTCGCCACAAATGCGGCAGACGGCGCGGTATCAGATGGATCGGTATCTGGGGTTTCACCGATGGCGTCTTTGTCCATACCGGTGAATCGGCCATCATAACGCCCCATGGTTCGCTCTTCATCACGCAGTAATTCTTTGCGGAACTGTGCTTGGCCAACGCGTAAGTTGGCATGTTTCAAATATTCAGTACTCAAGCCGGTGTACTGGTGTAACTGCTCGGCAATCTTATCCAGTTCAGCGGCTGGAAGAGTGTGACCAGCAGCTAGCGCCTTGGCAAAATCACCTTCGGCAAAGGTGCGTACCTGCTGTAGAAAAGGGGCCAGCTCGGCGGGTTTATTCGGTAGTTTATTATGGTAATAAGCCACGGCAGCAAATGTTGGCAGCAGGCCAACATATTGACGATCCAGACCTGGCGCATTGGCACCATAGTTTAGAATGCTGGACACTAAAATCACCCCATTGAATGCCATGCCGTCCTGTTGTAACTGATTTGCCAATACAGGTGCGCGCACGGTACCGTAGGATTCTCCCAGCAGATATTTAGGTGAATTCCAGCGGTTATTGGAGGTTACATAACGGGTGATAAAACGCGCGAAACCGTCTGCATCTTCGTCAACGCCAAAAAATTTCTTCGCTGGGTTTTCATCTTTGCCTGCCTTGTCTTTGGCATCGGCAGTGGCAATACCGCGGCTGAATCCGGTGTCAAACGCATCAATAAATACTAAGTCGGTACTGTCTAGCAAGGTGTACTGATTATCCAGCAATTTATAAGGTGCGGGTGGTGTCGGTGCTGCATTGGTGGTTTCAACGCGTACCGGGCCAAATGAGCCCATATGCAGCCACAGTGAAGATGAACCCGGGCCACCATTAAATACAAAAGTGATGGGCCGTGGTTGGTCTTTCTTCGACTCCATGGTGTAGGCAACATAAAACACGCTGGCAGACGGTTGATTTTTATCATTTTTGATAATCATATTGCCGGTGGTCGCCTGATATTTCAGTGTGTCACCGTTGACTTTGATCCTGTGTTCAGTCGTGACCGCTTTATCTTGCGGTTGTTCGGCTTTCTGAGTCGATGGGGTGGGTTGTGCTTGATCAGCTGCCAGCGCTTCATAGGAATATAAAGGGGCGGCCATCAATAAGCTGGCACACAACAGTGAGGCCAGAGGTAATTGACGCATGGAATACTCCGTTGCAATGATTGTTTTGGTATTACAGGTGGTTTCGTTGTAACAAAGATCCTCAGCAGGTGAAACCCTGTGACTTGTTGCTGGAAATGTCATGGATGCTTCTGTGGCGCAGTGTAAAACAGTAAATTTTAATAAAATTAAATTTATTCAATATTTTAAGTTTTTTGATGAATGGCCGTAAATATAAACTCTGTGACTAAATGACATGACTTGTTGCAATTTGACCCGCCATAGCAGTATTGCGCTCGCAGTGAAAGCTTCACTTAGCTTTGTTGACTGAGTTACGTATAATCCGCCTCAGACTCACGTTATCAGGAACATTGTGTGAACTATCTGTTGACCTATCTAAAAGGGCTCGCCATGGGGGCGGCTGATGTTGTTCCCGGCGTATCTGGCGGCACCATTGCCTTTATTACCGGGATTTACGACAAACTGCTGGAAAGTATCCGCCGTATTAATCCCTCTCTGTGGTCAGTGTTTCGGCAGCAGGGATTACCAGGGGTTATCGCACACATCAATGGCGGTTTTCTGGTGAGCTTGTTGGCCGGTATTTTGACCAGCATTTTTACACTGGCAAAACTTATTTCCTGGTTGTTGGCAATACATCCCATTCCGGTATGGTCATTTTTTTCGGGCTGATTTTGGTTTCTGTGTACCATATGCTGCGGCAGGTGCGGGGCGGTTTTTCCTTATCGCGCATCGGTTTATTTGCCGTCGGCGTAGTGATTGCCTGGGCGATTACCGTGATTAATCCTGGGCAGGTGGAAGCCAGTTACCTGAATATCTTCTTGGGTGGTGCGATTGCTATCTGCGCCATGATTTTGCCGGGGATTTCTGGCAGCTTTATCCTGTTGTTACTGGGGCTTTATCCTGCGGTGCTTGGTGCCGCCAAAAACTTGCAGTTGGATATTCTTGGCTGTTTTGCGGTGGGCGCAGTGTTGGGGATCCTCTGTTTCAGTCATCTATTGTCGATGTTACTGAAGCGCTGCCGGGATGCCACGCTGATATTTCTCACCGGTCTGATGCTAGGAACTTTGGGTAAAATCTGGCCTTGGAAACAAACGCTTAGTTGGCGTACTAACTCGCATGGTGAACAGGTGGCATTGCAACAACAGGATCTGTCGCCATTTACTTATGAACAGCTTACGGGTCATTCCCATCAACTGGCATTGGCGTTGGTTTGTGCCATTGCCGCTATTGTGTTGGTATTAGCCTTGGATTATCTGGGCAGTCGCAATCGTCATAAATGATCTGGCGGGTGTTAAAAGCGCTTGCGGGCGTTTTTATGCGATATGGTTCTGTTGGATTTCGTTAGATGACACCCGAGCGAGTGGGCAAACTGTTCGCGATAAGTGCCGAGGTGTCAATTTCTGCCGTTTTGCGACACAACGTATTACCGCCATTCGCTGGGCTCCAACAGGTTTCTAAGTCTAGGTTGGTCAAATCCGGTTAACCCACCTCCATTAGCAACTGGACGCACTGCGCACTTGAGTGGTAAGCCAACAACGCAAGATAGCGTGGCAACCTGGGATTTGGGGTCTGCTTTATAGGTAAAACATAACAACATTACTGGCATTATGCCAGCACACAGGCGCTGTGCTTGATGACGTGGAAAACCAGTGACAACCTCAAAACCGAAGATCGCACGTTACCACCATAGTAAGTCGTTACCATTGAGTATCAGCACTGATTCAACCTGGCACCTAGCCAAACAACCGTTTCGTTTTTGGTTGAGGAGCTGACAGTATTACAGTTCTCCAGTAATTAATGCTTTTTATGTTATTTATAGTGAAATATGATTGCGTTTTAATTAATGATGAGAACCAATTATGGCGCGTCCAGATCTTAATTTACTGTTGGCGTTAGATGTACTGCTTGATGAAGGGAGTGTGATAGGCGCAGCGCGGCGGATGAATCTGAGTCCTCCGGCAATGAGTCGCACGCTAAGTCGTATTCGGGAGGCTTTGGGTGACCCGGTATTTGAACAAGTTGGTCGCAAACTGATGCCAACCCCCAAGGCTTTAGCGCTTCGCGAACAGGTGCGACAGGCAGTGGCCCAGGCTACACAGGTATTTGCGTCTGATAGCGAGATTGACCTGAAATCGCTGGATAGACGTTTTAATGTTCGAGCGACTGATGAGTTCTTGAGTATCTATCTGGGCCAGCTTTTGGGCGCTATGGCGACAGATATGCCCCGAGCGATGTTGCGTTTTTCTCCAGAGGAAGATGACGTAGATGAAGAGGCGTTGCGCAGTGGACGTATCGATCTGTTTATCAGCGGTTCGCGTAAACTCGGTCAGGAAATCCGTGTCCAGCCGCTGTTCACTACCACCTTTGTTGGTGTCGCCCGAGTGGATCATCCGATTTTCGACGGTGACGTTACCCTTGAACGTATCACTCGTTGGGAGCATATCAATGTGTCACGGCGCGGGAAATCCATAGGCCCAATCGATACAGCGTTAGAAAAATATGGTGTGCATCGACATGTCTCTTTGATTGTACCAAACCCTTATACCGCATTGTTTGCACTGCAGGATTCAGACTTATTGCTGCCGTTGCCAAAACACCTAGCCAGCAGCGCGCTTGCTGCAGGGCTGCACATTCGTTTGTTTGAACTACCGACGCCTCTGGAAACTGTGTTGCTGACGCAGGCATGGCATCCACGCCTAGATAGCGATCCCGCCCATCAATGGCTGCGAAATACCATTCACTCTTTGTGCAACGAGTATGAAACTTCGGCGAAGAAGTTGATAACACCATGACAGATTTTGCTTTTCAATAAGTGCGTAAAACGCAATCATAATGATGCGATAAGTTCACTTTTCGAAACTATTTGCCTCATCTACAGTGGTGGAAATAATTCACTGTAGAGGGCCGCAAATGTGCGTTCTGTGAATCTGTTATCCACAGTTACCCGCTTTTCTTCCGCTAGTCTTTGTCGATGTTGGGAAAAGGCCATTCGTTGTCTACCATATCTAGATCTGACAACGCCGCGTGCGACTTACGTAATGCGCTCGCTTCTTGCTGCCTGTCTGGCGTTGGTATTGGCCTATTGGTTGGATATCGATGCACCATATTCTGCGGCATCCAGTGTACTTTTGGTGATCAACCCGGTTCAAGGTGCCGTTATCGGTAAGGGCGTGTGGCGGGTCATCGGCACCCTTATCGGCATGCTGGCAGCATTTATTCTGATTGCAGAATTTGGTCAGATGCCGTGGTTGTTTATGCTGGGTTTTGGTTTTTGGCTCGGTCTCTGCGTCATGGGAATGACGCTGTTACGTCATTTTCGAGCTTACGGCGCAACCCTCGCGGGATACACCGTGGGGCTGGCGACTTATGGCGCGATGCAACATCCAGAATTGGCGTTCGATCAAATCATGGGGCGCGGTACTTCCGTGCTGATAGGTGTGATGAGTCTTGCTGTTGTCTCCACGCTCTTCAGTGCTCGTAGCATACGCGCTCGTCTGCAGACTCAGTTGCATCGGTTGGCATCGGCCACAGCCGAGATCCTAGCGACCAATCTTAGCGTACTTCATTGTAAAGGCGATGGAGGGAACAACCCCTAGATGCTGGCAGGTTGCGGCTTATTGTTGAAATCTATGGGGTGGATGATCTGCTGGCGCAGGGTAAAGCTGAATCCGCCGATTTGGCGCAACGGGCCGCGACCGTTCGCCATGCGATGGTGTCTTTATTTTCCGCCTTGGTTGGTGGTGCGCCAATGTGGCAATACACTGCTAATTTATGGGCATTGAGGGCGTTTCAGCCAACATGGGAACAGACCTGGCAGCATGTCAGCCATGTCCTTAAAGACCCCGCCGATGCTGCTGGCGTAGAACGTGCTGTGCAGTTATTGTCTGAACTGCGGGTGCAACTGCGCACCATCTTCACTGAGCATATCCCCAATGATGAGTCTGAGTATGCCGCATTAGTGATTGTTGGCGAGCAACTGCTTGAACAGCTCGATGACTATCTTGGAGCACTTAAAGGTATCAGCCGATTCCATCAATGGCGGCCGATAGCCACATCAGTTTCGGTACCGTTCAGTCGTGACAAGTCGGCAGCCTTACAAAATGGCCTGCGTGCGTTGTTGACGGTAGTGCTGGGCGGGGCATTCTGGATAGTCACTGGCTGGTCGTACGGTAATCTGATGTTGGCCGGATTAGCGGCGTCCTGCGCATTGTTGTCCACGGCACCCAATCCGGCGCTTGGTGCTGTTGAGTTCATCAAAGGCACCGTGATTGCGGTGGTGATGGCATTTATCTGTACTTTTTTGGTATTGCCTTATGTCTCTGGGTTGCCGTTACTGTTGGTGATCATGGGACTGTTTTGGTTGCCAGGAATTTACGCCACGACCTTGCCCCGTTATGGCTTGGCTGGGGTAACTTATTTGGTTGCCTTTACGACGCTGGCTGCAACTGATAACCCGATGCACTATGACTTTCCACTATTTCTGAATGGTGCAGTGACCTGGATTCTGGCGACATCTTTTACGCTGCTTGGGTTTCAGATCATTCTGCCACGTAATTTTTCACGCGATGTAGCGCGTTTGCGCCTTACGATTCGCGATGACACCCTCGCCATCTTGAAAGGTAAGCGAACCATCGGTGCCAGTGCTTGGCAATGGCGTCAACAGCATCGTACAGCGCAACTGGGGGCACTGCTCAAAACGCAACCTGAGCTGATGGCGCGGGATGTGGCGAATGCTATGGGCAGCATCCATTTGGGACGGGAGCTATTGCGCTTACGGCATTGGTTGCGGCAAACAGCCCTAGAGTCGGAGTCGCGTCACTTGATTACCACCGCTTGGCGTTACATCAGTCGCCGTGCTGCTGAGTATGCGCTAGCCGCAAAGCATGCCCGCCGAGCGGCAAAGTCGTTGTCACGTTTACTGTCGCAAGAGAACTCCGCTCTAGATGAGGGAAAGCGCCTCGTCATTGTGTTTCTCAATATTGCGACATTACTTGAAAAACATGCAAATTACTTTACTCAACGACCCGGAGTTCACGCTAATGCTGAGTGAGTTTGCTATCGCTGGCATCTACTTGCCACCCTTTTTCGTCTATGCGTGTGTGGCGTTGCCGATTTTCTTAGGCATGCGTTTCCTGCTCGCGCGCGCTGGTGTGTTTCGCTGGGTCTGGCATCCGGGATTGTTCGAGTTTGCGCTTTCCCTTTGCTTAGTCTCGATATTGGTTCTTTATGTTTAGGTGTTGATTCATTATGGTTGCTCGCTTATTGCCATTAAAGTCTGTGGTCCGCGCAGGTGTTACATTGATAGTGGTTATTGTCTCTGGCGTTTTGTTGAACGCTCTTTGGGATGCATACGTCCTCAGCCCTTGGACGCGCGATGGCCGCGTGAGTGCGCAGATTGTGCGGATTGCGCCAGAAGTGTCTGGCACGGTATTGAATGTTTCGGTCTCTGATAATCAGTTCGTCAAAAAGGGCGACGTACTCTACCGTATAGATCCCGCCCATTTTCAACTATCGTTGGCTCAAGCGGAAGCGCAGTTAGCTGCCGCTAACGCGTCGTTACGCCAAAAAACCGAGGATGCTAGGCGACGCCGTCGCATGGAAGGTTTTGTGTCTGCAGAGGATATTCAGCGTGCCACGCAGGACATGGCCATCGCCCAAGCTCAACAACGCAGCGCCCAGGTCGCAGTGGCGATGGCAAAACTGGATATGGAACATACTGTCTTGCATGCCCCTGTTGATGGATACATTACACGCCTGCGCTTAAATAAAGGGGATTATGCCGTGGCCGGCGAGCCAAATATTGCACTGATAGACGCTAATAGTTTCTGGATTACCGGCTATTTTGAAGAAACTAAACTGCATAGTATTCACCCTGGGGCTGCTGCGCAGATCCGATTAATGGGCGTTGAGCAGATGCTGCCGGGGCGAGTGGTCAGTATCGGACGCGGCATCACTGACGCCAACCAGCAAGTCGATGCCCAAGGACTGCCGAGCGTGGAGCCTAGCTTTAGTTGGGTGCGTTTGGCGCAGCGAATTCCGGTGCGGATTGCGTTTGAGCAACTCCCGCAAAACCTAGTGTTGGCAGCGGGCATGACCGGCAGTATTGAGGTGGAAACATCCGCCAGCAAATCACCACCACCAGGCCGGCTCATCTCACTGCTACATCAATGGATGTAAAGGGGTGCTCAGGCATTAGCGCTTTCGTCGAGTCCCAGTAATTGCTCTTTTGGCGGAGAAACGGGAGCTTGGAGTTGCTGCGTTGGTTTGTCTCATATCCCTAAGCCAAATTCTGTAGCAACTTGAGCTGACTGCTATTGTTGATTTGTTGATCTTTTAATGTGGTTTTAACAGGAAAGGCCTACAGGCCTTAAGAGCCACTATACTGGCCGCGGCAGAACATAAGCCCATGTCTCATATATGTATTCATCCAAGGCCATAGATGTCGGGGATGTGGCATGAAGGTTTATGCCAAAATATACTTATACAATATTTGAATTCTGTATAAGTTTGTGTCTTACTTGCTGTATAAAGTTATACAGGAGCAAGAGATATGTATAAGTTTGAGCCTCATTCTATACGACTTGGCATCAGTGCTTGCCTGTTAGGTGAAAAGGTACGTTTTGATGGCGGTCATAAACGCTCGCTATATTGTCGTGAGTTAACGCGTCATTTTGAGTTTGTCCCCGTTTGCCCTGAAATGGCGATAGGTCTCGGCGCTCCTAGACCTAGCATCCGGCAAGTACAAGTTGCCGAGCAGATCCGCATCCAGAATGTGAAAGGGGAACTGGATGTTACCGATGAGCTACAGCGTTACTGCCAGCAGAAAGTGGCCACACTAGATTTTTTGAGTGGTTATATTCTTTGTGCCAAATCGCCCACCTGTGGCATGGAACGGGTCACTGTTTATAAGGATGGGACTAACAACGGCAGTAAATCTGGCGTCGGCGTGCTGGCTGCTGCTTTACAGCAACGCTGGCCGCAATTGCCAATAGAGGAAGAAGGGCGATTAAATGATCTGCTTATTCGGGAAAATTTTTTCACCCGGGTTTATGCTTATCACGATTGGCAAATACTGCAGCAGTCAGGTGTTAGCCGCCATAAACTCACCGACTTTCATGCGCGCTATAAATATCTGCTGTTGGCTCATTGCCCAAAACTGTACCGAGCGCTTGGGCCGTTATTAGCCGATACCAGCTTGCCGTTGGCATTGGTGTCTGAGCGTTACTTCGTAACCTTCATGGCGGCGTTAAGTCATCAGGCCAGCCGTAATAATCACACCAGTGCTTTGCAGCACATTCAAGGCTACTTTAAAAAATTCCTGAATAAACAACAAAAAGCAGAATTGAGCCGGGTGATTATGGATTATCGCAAGGGGTTACAGCCATTATTGGCTCCTTTGACCTTGATTAACCATTACTTGCTGGAATTCCCCAGTCCTTACATCTCAAAACAGGTTTATCTTAAGCCTCACCCGCAGGAGCTGAAGTTACGCTATGCCTACTGATGAAATGTCGTATCTCTCTATTGGTGAAGTGGCCAGACGTACCGGGGTAAATCCTATTACGCTGCGAGCTTGGCAGCGGCGGTTTGGACTGGTAGTGCCAGCGCGTACCCCCAAAGGACACAGGTTATACAGCGAGGCCCAAGTGCAGCAGATAGTGGAGATCCGCCACTGGCTTGAACGCGGTGTAGCCATTAGCAAGGTGAAACCGCTGTTGGAAGGCAGCGCATACGCTGAGGCAGCGCCTGTTGCTGAAGTTGACAGCGACTGGGCTAAACTGGCACAGGCACTCACCCAAGCAACTCTGCAACTGCAGGCCGCGGCATTGCAGCAGCGTCTTGATGAAGCCAGTAGTCTGTATCCACAAGCGGTGCTGCTGCAGCATCTTGAACAATGGCTGTCACTTTTGCGCCAGCAGCTGGCTGCACGGATTGACGGGCAACTGCTGAGCTCTTGGCTACACCATCAGTTACAGCAATGGCTGTGGTGGCGCGCCGCCAAACTGTTAACCCAGAAAGCCCCTAGCGTATTGCTGTGTCAATTGGGCGGGCAGCCTCAGTGGAGTGAGTGGTTGCTTACGCTGTCTTTGGTGCTGGGAGGCTATTATCCGCATGTGCTGGGGGAAATTGTGAATGTTGAAACGTTGCAACTGCTGGGAGAACGGCAACCATTCTGTGCGGTATTGCTGTTGCCTGCCGCATCCAGTAGCGCCAAAACTGTAGCGCAACTTAACCAATTGGCGCAGGAAATCGCGTGTCCGCTATTGCTTGGTGGCGAGTTTGCACCTTTGGTGTCAACAAGCTCCGCCGTATTTCATCTGCTGCAAGCTGACGACGATGTTTGCACGGTACTCCAACAACTTAGCGGAGTGAGTCATGGGTAATTCCCGGTCAGATACTACGGTTTTCATGTGGTTTCGCAACGACTTGCGGCTAACTGATAACCAAGCATTAACGGCTGCCTGTGAGCAGGCCCGCGCCCTTAATGCCAAAGTCAAAGCTGTGTATCTGGTAACACCCGAACAATGGCGTTTGCATGATGTTGGGGTTAGACAACTGGACTTTATCCGGCGTCATCTTCATCTATTGGCGCGTTCTTTAGCGCTGCTTGGGGTGGAGTTTGAACTCTGGCACTGTGCTCGCTATCGTGATGTCGCCTCATTGTGGCAGCAGCAACTGCAGCAACAACATGGCGTGGCAATCCATGCGGGTAAAGAGCCGGAGTTCAATGAAATCTGCCGCGATCAGCAGTTGTTGGAACAGGGGCTGCCACTCTATTTGACTGACGAGCACTGTTTGTTAGCGCCTTTGCATGTGCTGAATCAAACCGGTGAAATGTATCGTGTATTCACGCCTTTTTCGCGGCGCTGGCGTGAACAGGCGAGGCGTTTTGCTATTGTGCCATTACCTGCACCCACGCCTATCGCTACGGCATTGAATGATGCCCAGCTTGAGACCACTCTGGCGCGGATAGAACAGTTATTTCAACCGCTTACCAATGAGGCCGACACTCGCGCCTGGGCTGCTGGCGAAGGTGAGGCTAAACGGCGGTTGCAGCAGTTTATGCGGGACGATGTGAGTGATTACCAACAGCAAAGGGATTTTCCCGCCTTGGCGGCGACCAGCAGTTTGTCACCATATCTGACCTTGGGCGTGCTTAGCCCAAGACAATGTTTTGCCGCATTATTGGCTCGCTTCCCGGAAGTCCTTAATGATGATACCAGCCCTGGACGCTGTTGGTTAGCAGAACTGATATGGCGGGAATTCTATCGGCATTTGCTGGTGGCGTTTCCACAATTGAGTAAAGGTGGCAATTTTAACCCGCTCGCAGATGCCATTGTCTGGCGTAACCACCCAGCCGAGTTTGCAGCATGGTGCGCCGGAAAAACCGGTTACCCGATAGTCGATGCCGCCATGAGGCAGTTGAACACTAGCGGCTGGATGCATAATCGCTTGCGGATGATAGTCGCCAGTTTCCTCAGTAAACACTTGCTGATTGATTGGCGTTGGGGAGAGCAATACTTTCGTCAGCAATTGCTCGACGGCGATCTGGCAGCAAATAATGGCGGCTGGCAGTGGTCGGCTGGCACTGGGTGTGATGCTCAGCCCTGGTTTCGTATTTTTAACCCCATCAGCCAGAGTGAAAAGTTTGATGCGGATGGCAGCTTTATTCGGCACTGGCTCCCTGAACTTGCCGCGGTACCGCTAGCAGAATTGCATCGGCCCCAGGCTGGCAACCGCCTGGTTGGCAAGCATTATCCGGCACCAATAGTGGAACATAGCGCGGCGCGCGTACGCGCTTTAACCGCGTTAGCCGTACTGAAAAAGGCTGATGGAACCGCGACCATTGTCATCTTGGTCGCGGTATTTCGTCACTCATCACTATTGGGCATTTTGGGTGTAATACTGCTGCGGAAACAGGGCTTGCAGCCGTTGAATATGCTGATCGCCAGCATTGGCAGATACATGCAATTGCACCTTATCACTGACTTGTTCGGCGCGGATAACACAGGTGAGTTTGGATGACTTCGCCAGGTTACGGCATTCCCGCGCAAATTTTTCTGGGATCTTGCCGTAATGCGATACCAAGCGCCCCTGCTTAAACTTCATTTCAAACAGTGTGCGCGAACCTCGACGCCCGGCAAAAACCAGTTTGTAGATAATAAACAGCGCAATGACAATAAACAGGATCTTCAGCGCATAGGCCATGACTGGACTCCTTGCATGCAGTGACTCAGTGAAATCTTTGATGAATATAACGACAGAACTCGCTGCTTACTGCTGCTTACATCACATCCGTATCACATCTATTTAGCTGCGGTTAGCTTGGGGAAAAACGGCGGTTTATGTTAACGTGCACCCATCTCAAATAAGGCGATACCAAGCGTATCGGTTGCCATTTCAGATGCCGCTGAATTGTGTATTGCCAATGGCGAGGAGTTAACATGGAACTGCAATATCCCCAGTTGTTGCGACAACAGGCTTACATTAATGGCCGTTGGTGTGACGCTGATAATGGTCAATGCCAAGTTGTGACAAATCCGGCTAACGGTGAAGCCTTAGCCCAAGTAGCGGTACTCGGGGCGGCCGAAACCCAACGCGCGATTGATGCCGCTCAAGCCGCCTTGCCTAAGTGGCAGGCGCTGACAGCGAAAGCGCGTGCTAGCATTTTACGGCGCTGGTTTGAATTGATTATTCAGCATACCGACGATCTCGCACTGTTGATGACCAGCGAACAGGGTAAACCATTAGCCGAAGCGCGTGGAGAAGTCGCTTATGCCGCGTCATTTATCGAGTGGTTTGCGGAAGAGGCTAAGCGAATTTATGGTGATACCATTCCTGGGCATCTCGCCGATAAGCGGCTGTTAGTATTAAAGCAAGCCGTTGGGGTTACCGCTGCCATTACGCCGTGGAATTTCCCGGCAGCGATGATCACTCGCAAAGCCGCTCCAGCATTAGCTGCCGGCTGCACCATGATCCTCAAACCCGCCCCACAAACGCCGTTAACGGCATTAGCGCTGGCACAACTGGCTGAAGAAGCGGGCATTCCGGCGGGCGTATTCAGTGTGGTTCCCGGCGATGCTATCGCCATCGGCCAGGTGTTATGTGACAGCCCGATAGTGCGTAAGCTGTCGTTTACCGGCTCTACCGCCGTGGGTAAACAGTTGATGGCGCAGTGCGCTCCAACCCTGAAAAAGCTCTCGCTGGAGTTGGGCGGAAATGCTCCGTTTATTGTGTTTGATGATGCAGATTTGGATGCGGCCGTAGACGGAGCCATCATTGCCAAATACCGCAATGCTGGTCAAACCTGCGTGTGTGCTAATCGCCTTTATGTTCACGACAAGGTTTACCAGGCGTTTGCTGAAAAACTTGCCGCTAAAGTTACCGCGCTTAAAGTGGGGGCCGGCATTAATGATGGCGTAGTTATCGGCCCGTTGATTGATGGCAAAGCCTTGGAAAAAGTGCAGTCGCACTTGCATGATGCGCTGGATAAGGGCGCAAAATTGCTGTGTGGTGGGCAACTGTTAGCCGGCAATTTCATGACGCCAGCAGTGCTGACCGAAGTTACCAGCCAGATGAAAGTTGCCCGCGAGGAGACCTTTGGCCCCATTGCGCCGCTATTTCGTTTCCATGATGAAGCGGAAGTTATCGCCATGGCGAACGATACCGAATTTGGTCTGGCCGCATATTTCTATGCCAATAATTTATCTCGGGTTTGGCGGGTTGCTGAGGCACTGGAATACGGGATGGTGGGCATTAACACCGGTCTGATTTCCAACGAAGTAGCACCTTTTGGCGGTATAAAAGCCTCTGGACTCGGGCGCGAAGGTTCTAAATATGGCATCGAAGAATATCTGGAATTGAAATACCTGTGTATCTCGGTATAAGTGTGCGGGTGGCCTAACAAAAAAGGGAGCAATGCTCCCTTTGGCGACAGCGCCGATATTAACGGCGGTTATCTGTGGTCAGTGCAGACACGGTATCCGCTACATTGCGAGAGCCCTGTAGAATCCCTTGCATGACGTCTTCGACTAAAACTAACTGTTCCTTACCTTGCTGGGTGGCCGTGGCGACGGATGAGATACTTTTAGTTGCTTCATCAGTAAATAAGCCGTTCTGTTTTACCACCTCAGAAATCTCTTTGGTCGATGTACTGGTGCGCGCTGCCAGTTGCCGAACTTCATCCGCTACCACAGCAAAGCCGCGC
Source organism: Shewanella dokdonensis (assembly GCF_018394335.1). NCBI lineage: Bacteria > Pseudomonadati > Pseudomonadota > Gammaproteobacteria > Alteromonadales > Shewanellaceae > Shewanella > Shewanella dokdonensis. Next base: position 3,012,442 of record NZ_CP074572.1, read on the forward strand.
CCCTGCTCACCGGCGCGGGCCGCTTCAATGGCGGCATTCAGTGCCAGCAGGTTGGTCTGATCCGCAATACCGCTGATGGTGGACACTATGGCCTCAATGTTGCGGGATTGCTCGTTCAGCTTTTCAATCGCTTTAGTGGCTTTCTGTACCTGTTCAAAATTGGCATTGGAGGTGCGTGTAACGGTTTCTAGCAGACCGGATGCCTGCTGCACTTTGTCAGTAGTACTAATCGCGGAGTCTAACGCAATACTGGCGGCTTCGCGGGTAGCTTCAGACTTTTGAATTCGTTCCGTAATATTGCTAGCAAATTTAATGACTTTATAGATATTGCCGGAAGCATCCCGTACCGGATTGTACGATGCCTCCAACCAGATCACGTGACCAAATTTATCCAGTCGTTTAAACAGCCCAGACTTATACTGACCTTTAGCCAGATCATTCCAGAAACTCGGGTTTTCACGGTAGAACGCATCTTCACAGAAAATCCGATGATGCTTACCTTCAATCTCTTTGGCGCTATAGCCCATGACACTAAGAAAATTCTCATTGGCATATAGTATTTTCCCCTGCGGGTCAAATTCAATAATCGCCTGAGATTTTCCGAGCGCTTCGGTCACCGCCCGTTGGTTGAGGTTACTGTCGTGATCGGCCGTGACATCGGCGGCGATTTTCATCACCGCCACTAATTGGTTGTTTTCAATAATCGGGAAGTAAGTGCTTTGTAACCATATTTGCTGCCCGGCAGCGTTACGCCGAGGCACTACGCCACGGAACACTTTCCCCTGCCGTAACTTTTCCCAAAATGTACTGTATTCACGGGAAGCAACATATTCAGGAAAACATAAGTCTTTATGTTTCATATTCAGCAGTTTGTCGATGTCATAGCCAGAAACATCAGCAAACAGTGCGTTGGCTTCGATGATGGTGCCATCCAGGGCAAAAAAGATACAGGCCATGTGCTGCTTAATGGAACCAAGAATGGCAAGCTGCTTTTGCTGTTCTTGCTGGAGTTTTACTGCTTTGTTGTCTGGTGACTTCTTGAATAGAGTAAATGTCATTGGCAACGTTCCGGGTGATTGATGATTAAGAGTCTAGGCCTTTTCCATTAACCGTTGCCTGAGAGATAACAGCAAGGCGGTTATCTGATGGCTGCAACGGTATACGGCATTTAGGCTGTCGCAGGCATCCATGCAGCTATTGTGTCATTTTTGATGTTTCAAAAATCACGACCAGATCATTGTAGCAGGATTTTGAAAAAGCAATATAAAGCCACCAGACGATGGCTTTATATTGTTATGGAGATTTTTAGACGTTTTCTGGAATGCGCTGCAACACTGCCAGCAATAACTGCCAATATTGGCCTACGGTGGTGATATTGACCATTTCATCTGGGCTATGGGGGAAGCGAATAGTGGGGCCGATGGAAACCATATCCATTTCAGGATAAGGCTTTTTAAACAGTCCACACTCTAGACCTGCGTGGATCACCATGATCACCGGTTCTTTATGGTAAATCGCCTGATAGGTGTCACGCACAATGGCCATCACTGGTGAGTTGTTATCAGGTTTCCAGCCAGGATAAGCGCCGCTGAATTTCACTTCTGCGCCAGCTAACGAAGCCAGTGCTGATAACTGGCCACACACATAATCACGGCCAGAATCAATGAGGGAACGCACCAGACACAGTACGGTGATCTGCTGCTCCGTCATGGAGACAACCCCAAGGTTCAGTGAGGTTTCGGTCACGCCTTCAACCTCGTCACTCATGCGGATAACGCCGTTAGGACAGGCGTTAAGCAGTGCTAACAACTGATGTTGCGTGGCTGCGGTCATCACTTCATTAGCAGCAGGAATTTCGGTGAGGGTGAGTTTGACATCGGCATCCGCAATCGCCAATTCACTGCGTAACAAGGCTTGATATTCACTGACGGCTTGCTGCAATGCGGCTATCTGGGACGCCGCGACATTGAAGCTGGCATCGGCTTCGCGTGGAATGGCATTGCGCAGCGTGCCACCTTGGAAGTCAATCAATTGCAGCCCGAGTGTAGCAGACTGTTCGAACAGGAAGCGCGCCAGCAGTTTATTGGCATTGCCTCGTCCAAGATGGATATTTACGCCGGAATGCCCGCCCTTGAGGCCGGCAAGCATCAGCCGGAAACTGTGGCTGTCTTTACTGGCAGGTTGATGGGATAACGGCAGGGTTAATGCTGCATCTACACCACCGGCGCAGCCCATGTAGATTTCGCCTTCCTGTTCTGAGTCGGTATTGATCAGAATTTGCCCACGTAATACGCCTGCTTGCAAACCAAAGGCTCCAGTCATGCCAGATTCTTCATCCACGGTTAGCAAGACTTCCAACGGGCCATGCGCAATATCGTCACTTTGTAAGATTGCCAGCGCTGAGCACATCCCAATACCGTTGTCGGCACCTAGGGTTGTGCCGCGGGCTTTGACCCAATCCCCATCGATCCAAGGTTCAATAGGATCTTTAGTAAAATCATGTACTTTATCAGCATTCTTTTGTGGCACCATATCCATATGCGCTTGGAGCACAACGGGTTTACGGTTTTCCATACCAGGGGTGGCAGGTTTGCGGATAATCAGATTACCGACTTTTTCTTCAATCACTTCTAGCTGTTTGTCTCTGGCCCAGTTTTGGATGAACTGGCTGAGCGCGGCTTCATGTCCAGACGGACGCGGGAAGCTACAAATCTTTTCAAACCATTGCCACAGAGGCTGGGGGCTAACTGGCTGAGATCGGACACGTGAGACTCCTGAACTTAAATGTTTCTGAACAATGACACTGGATTACCAGCGTAACGATTGTGGGCGAGTTTACCATAATCTGTTGCTGGGTGCCTGTTCTGACCACGGCAATGTTGCACGGAATTGTCATGGTAAATGCTATCAGCAAGGACAATAACGCTAGAAAAATAACGCGAAGGAGCCGTGCAGTTAACGTTTGTAGCGGTGACCGATGCGGCAGCAATATCACCATGACAACAAGAGGATTTTGCCAACGTGGCAGATGTCTCTGCCGCTGCGGATGTGAGCTCGGCTAAACCTGTGGCTTCTTCGCAAGTGGTGCGCGGGCATCAACTGGCGACTGCCTTTATGTTGCGAGCCTCAGGTTTGGCGGCGCATGGTGGCAACGCTGACATACCATTACCTTATAGCCATCTTGATATTGCCGGGGCAGCCATCAGTGGCAACCCCGATTATGGTAAGCCTACGGCAACCCAGCTGCTGGCGCTGTGGCGTTATCTCAATCGGCGTTGAGGCTCAACGTCTGCGGCATTTGATTTTCTTCGGGGCAATTCTTGCTGCATGTTGTGGCCGAGATGGATTGTTTAAGCGTAAGACTTCTATTTGTTGATTTTTTCCAATTCGCGTTGAATGCTATGAATTATAGAAAATTGATTAAAATCAGTAGTATTTCAATAAATTTAGATTTATTGGCAGCATGTTAACACCATAAAAACAATATTATTTGTAACTAAAATACAAAAAACTTTCAAAATGAAATTATTTTGCGCGTAAACTTGTAATTAAATTTCATAAGCGTATTATTTTTAGCTGTTAGCGATGATGTCATTGTTGGTTGGCCGAGTGGTCGTCCACGGTGTATTGCTCCAACTCTTGAAGCGTCCCCAATCAATTCTTGGGCTGGTAGCGTAAAATCCACCGTGTTAACAGCATGCTGTTAAACCTTTTCGACTAAGCATATGACTGGGCTCAGAAAGCACTCCATCTTTCTGAAATCATCCCCATCGCTATTTGGCCACGTTAGTGGTTGCTTGTTGATACAGATTTCATAGCAGGGGAATTCCTCTGTCTAGCTAGTCTGTTTGTGCAAATAGTCCCCAAGTCTATGGGCGTTTAAAACATTTTTTTTGCTCCTATGAGCAGGTTTTTTTGCCCAAAATCTCGGCTGGTGGTTTTGTGATCAGCCAGGCAATTGCATAACATCGTCAATTCTTCCGCTATTTTGTCTGGTGTGCTTTGGGCAAAGTTTTTATAATCGGCGGCTGCCACACAGTTTTGTTAAATAACTGTTACTAACCCTTACCCTACATAACATAATATTCAAGGAACCTGGTTCCATGCTGGAAAAACTATTCAAACTTAAACAACATCAGACATCGCTTAAGCAGGAAGTGCTGGCGGGGATCACCACCTTTCTGACTATGGCTTACATTATTTTCGTCAACCCTAGCATGCTGGCAAATGCCGGTATGGATCAGGGCGCGGTTTTTGTTGCCACCTGTCTTGCCGCGGCTGTTGGCTGCTTGGTGATGGGCTTACTGGCGAATTACCCAATTGCCTTGGCGCCGGGAATGGGCCTGAATGCTTTTTTCACTTACACAGTAGTTGGCGACATGGGCTACAGCTGGGAAACGGCGCTAGGCGCAGTATTTCTGTCGGGCTGTTGTTTCCTGATTTTATCACTGGTACGTATTCGTGAGTGGGTGGTGAATTCAATTCCTATGTCATTGCGGATGGGGATTGCTGCGGGCATTGGTTTGTTTCTGGCGTTGATAGGTCTGCGCGGTGCCGGGATTGTTGTGGATAATCCAGCCACCTTAGTTGGCTTAGGCGATTTGACCTCTTTTCATGCTGTGATGGCCGTTCTCGGGTTTCTGCTGATTATTGCTTTTGTGCACCGTGGTTATAAAGCGGCGGTGATCATGAGTATTCTGGCGATTACCGTACTCGGGCTGCTGTTTGGTGATGTGAAGTATTCCGGTATTGTCTCTATGCCACCATCGATTGCCCCTACCTTTATGAAGATGGATCTGGCGGGCGTACTGGACATCAGTATGATCTCCATTGTCTTTGCATTTCTGTTTGTGGATTTGTTTGATACCTCAGGTACTCTGGTAGCGGTGGCACATCGTGGCGGCTTTCTTGACCAAAATGGTCGTTTACCCCGGCTTAATCGGGCGTTGACCGCCGACAGTTTGGCCACTATTGCGGGGGCGGCGTTAGGTACCTCAACCACCACTAGTTACATTGAAAGTACTGCGGGTGTCAGTGCCGGGGCCGTACCGGATTGACGGCGGTCGTGGTGGGGTTGCTGTTTGTGGCTGCGTTGTTTATTTCACCGTTGGCGGGCATGGTTCCAGCATATGCCACTGCGGGCACGCTGTTTTATGTGGCGATCCTGATGACCTCCAGCTTGCTGCATGTGGAGTGGGAAGATTTAACAGAAGCTGCGCCTGTGGTAGTGGCTGCGCTGATCATGCCGTTTACCTATTCGATTGCTAACGGCATTGCTTGCGGTTTTATCACTTACGCTGCAATCAAAATTCTCTGTGGCCGTTTCAAGGATCTCAACGTTGGGGTAGTCGTGCTGGCGTTGTTATTTATTGGCAAATTTATCTGGGCCTGAACTGCATAATCACTAAAGCCGCCGCTCTGGCGGCTTTTTTTATGGGGATTTCAGCGATTTCCTGCCCTTAGCCGCTAGGAATCTTGGCGGGGATTGGGTATAAGATGAGTCCCTGAAACATTTTTTTACAGTAGACGATGGACCTTTCAAACTGCCGCTACAAACGGGTAGTGATAAAACTGGGCACCAGCGTGCTGACATCTGGCAGTAAAAAGCTCGATAAAGCACATATGGTGGAATTAGCCCGACAGATGGCGACCTTAATGCGTAGCGGTGTCGAAGTGGTGTTATGTACTTCCGGGGCTATTGCGGCCGGACGTGAACATCTGCTTTATCCAGATCTGCCCGATACCATTGCTAATAAACAGTTGCTGGCTGCGGTAGGGCAAAGTCAGTTGATCTTGGCGTGGGCGCAACTCTTCAGCATTTACGGGCTGCATGTTGGGCAACTGTTGTTGACCCGTGCCGACTTGCACGATCGCGAGCGCTATCTGAATGCTCGGGATGCGCTAACGGCACTGCTGGCACAGAACATTATTCCCATCATTAATGAAAACGATGCGGTTGCCACTAATGAGATCAAAGTGGGCGACAATGACAACCTGTCAGCGCGGGTGGCATTGCTGTGCGATGCCGATTTGCTGCTGTTATTGACCGATCAGAAAGGCTTGTTTGATGCCGATCCGCGTACGCATCCCGGGGCACACCTGATCAGTGAAGTGGCTAATATTGATGACAATCTGCGAGAAATTGCGGGCGACTCGGTATCTGGTCTCGGTACTGGCGGCATGGCAACCAAGCTACAGGCGGCGGATATCGCCAGACGTGCGGGGATCGAGGTAGTGATAGCGTCGGGTCATCATCCTGACGTTATTATCAAAGTGAGTAGTCATCAAGCGGTTGGGACTCATTTCAGCCCCACCGAAAACCCGCTAGAAAGCCGCAAACAATGGATCCTTGCCGGGCCTAAGACTAAAGGACGCTTGCTGCTGGATGCTGGCGCGGTCAAGGCGGTATCAGAAAAAGGCCGTAGTCTGCTGTCTAAAGGCATTACCGCTGTCGAAGGTAATTTTGAACGTGGGGCAACCGTGGAACTCATGGATCAAAACGGCCATAAAATTGCGCGGGGTATCAGCCGCTACAGTGCGGTGGCTCTGCGTATTATTGCCGGTAAACATTCTGACGATATTGAGCCGCTGCTGGGCTATGATCATGGTGACGCAATCGTACACCGCAACGATATGGTGGTTTTATGAGCGATACATACCTGCAACAGCTAGGGCAGCGGGCGAAAGAGGCAAGTTTCGCTTTGGCAAATCTCACCGCTGCTGATAAACGAAAGTTACTTCAAGCGATTGCTGATGCACTGCAATTGGCGAGCAATGATATTGTTGCGGCTAATGCCAAAGATGTTGCCGCCGCTCAAGCTGCGGGTTTAGATGCCGCGATGATTGACCGTTTACTGCTGGATCATAAACGTCTGGCGGCCGTGATTGCCGATATTAGTAACGTGGTCGCATTGCCAGATCCTATCGGCCGCGAGTTCGATTCGCGCTTGCTCGACAATGGTATCCGCTTGTGTCGCCGCACTGTTCCTCTGGGCGTTATCGGGGTGATCTACGAAGCTCGGCCCAATGTCACGGTGGATATTGCCGTGCTGGCGCTAAAAACCGGTAATGCAGTGATCCTGCGAGGTGGTAAGGAGACTGTTAATTCTAATCTGGCACTGGCAAAAGCTATCCGGGCTGGAATTGCAAAGTTTGGTTTGCCTGAAGATGCGGTGCAGCTCATCGATAATCCAGATCGGACTTTGGTGACCGGGTTGCTAAAACTGGATCAATACGTGGACATGATAGTGCCGCGTGGCGGCAGTAAACTGCAGCGTTTATGTGCTGAGCAAGCAACCATCCCCGTTATTCTGGGGGCATAGGAATTTGCCATCTGTATCTGGATAAAGCGGCTGATCTGTCGCGTTCAACGTCGGTGATCATCAATGCTAAAGTGCAGCGGCCAACTGTGTGTAATGCACTGGATACTTTGCTGGTACATGAAGCCATTGCCGAGCATTATCTGCCACAACTGGCTGCGGCTTTGTCCGCCGAAGGGGTGAGTTTGGTGGGCTGTGAAACCACCCAACGTTTGCTGCCTGGCTTATGAGGTGCGTCCGGCGAGTGACGAAACCTACAACACCGAGTGGTTGTCTTTAACACTTGGCATAAAAGTGGTGGCTAATTTGGACGCAGCAATTGCCCATATCCGGCAGTATTCCAGTGGTCACTCCGAAGCGATTCTTACCAATGACATTACCGCTGCGACGCGCTTTATGAATGAAGTGAATTCGGCGGCGGTGTACCTTAATGCCAGCACCCGCTTTACTGATGGCGGTCAGTTTGGTTTAGGGGCAGAGGTTGCCGTCAGCACCCAGAAGTTACATGCGCGTGGTCCAATGGGGCTCGAAGCATTAACCACCTACAAATGGTTGGCGGTCGGGGATTACACCTCCCGCAGTTAATGCTGTAACTGCTATTACACTATGATAAAGGCCCGCAAAAGGGCCTTTATCATATATGAATACAACCGTTTATTCGCTCTTGATCTCAGCAAAACTGCCGCGACATAACGCCGCTAGTGCTTCTGGTGCCAGACAGATTTCCAGACCACGACGTCCGGCGCTGACATAGATTTCAGCAAAATCCTTGGCGCTACTATCGATAAGGGTTGGCAGCTGTTTTTTCTGGGCTAACGGGCTGATCCCGCCGACCAGATAACCCGAGGATTTTTGCGCCAGTTGTGGATCGGCCATCACCAATTTTTTCTGTTTCAGTGCCTTAGCGGCGGCTTTCAGACTCAAATGGTGGTTTACTGGCACCAAGGCTACTGCTAATGGCGCGCCTTTTTCATCACTGCTGACCAGTAGCGTCTTAAACACTTGCTGCGGATTTAATCCAAGCGCGCTGGCAGCTTCTTCCCCATAAGATGCGGCATTTTTATCGTGATGATATTCGTGCACGCTGAAGCTAATCTTGGCTTTATTGGCAAGATCGATTGCAGGTGTCACACAGACCTCCTAAACCAATTAACACAGAGGGTGCTTGTCACAAGGTACGCCGGATCCGCGGTTTACGGTGATTGCCCAGATGCGGTAATAACTGCTGCAGCAATAACGCCAGGATAATCAGCCCGAGTCCAGCAAGGGTTGATGGCAGAATAGTTTCACCCAAGATCACGGCAATAAAACACATCGACAATACCGGTGACAAAAACACCAGATTACTGATGCTGGCGGTACGGGTAGCCGTTTTTAGTGCCATTAACCACAGCACAAAGGTTATGCCCATTTCAAACAACCCCACGTAGGTGCCTGCCAAAAGTGCTTTTACACTTAAATGTGGCAGTGACTGGGTGGATACCAGCATCAAGGTGATACAAGGCAATGCTACCAGAAAACTCAGTAACAGGCTGACTACAGGATCGCCTTTATCCTTAGTGTTAACAATCCAATACAGACACCACAGCAAAGTGCCAGTAAAACACAGCCCAATCCCTAGCGGATTTTCAAAGTGCATGGTGGCGATATTGCCTTCAGTCGCTATCACCAGTACCCCAAAGTAAGCAATGAGCGCGGCGATGATATCAGCGGCACGCAGTTTCTGACTCAGCATGGGCACCGACAATAGCGGCAGTAAAATGCCCCAGGTGTAGTTCAGCGACAGCGCCTGTTGTGCCGGCAAGATATCATAGGCTTTGAACAGTACCAGATAGTAAAGAAACGGACTGAGCATGCCTGTCTGTAAATAAAGTAATGGTCTGGCTCGAAACTGTTGCCACAACAGCGGCAGTTTATGCTGCAGTCCCAGAATTAATAACAGGCAGAGTGAGGACACAATGGTGGCCACAAACACCAACTGCAGTGGCGTAAAAAAGTCAGGGCAATTTTAAACGCAGTGGCAACTGTGGACCACAGCAGCACTGCCCCTAGACCATAGGCAAAAGCCAGGGAGGATGTTTTCAACGATGTCTACTCAACTCAGTAACACAGGGATAAAAGCCGCACTACGGTTGTAGTGCTAGCGGTAAGTTGCGCGTATTTTAGCGGCACTTTATGAAAAAGGTTGCGTTTAAGATCAATTTTTTTAACCGAGCCCTTGTAAAGCAAAATCGCGCCCCTATATAGGGGTTAAGGCGCGATTTGGGTAGTTTGGCAAAGGCCTTGAAATCAACAACTTTGCCCCCAGATCCATAGCAGATGATTATTTTAGTTCGAAAGAAAAGATTTTTCGGAGGACCTCATGGGTAAAATTATTGGTATCGACTTAGGCACAACTAACTCTTGTGTTGCCGTTCTTGAAGGTGGCAAACCGCGGGTTTTGGAAAATGCTGAAGGCGATCGCACCACTCCTTCAATCATTGCTTATACCGAAGATGAGACCCTGGTAGGTCAGCCGGCCAAACGTCAGGCAGTGACCAACCCGGCCAACACCTTCTTCGCAATTAAGCGTTTGATTGGTCGTCGTTTTACTGACGATGAAGTACAGCGTGATGTAAGCATCATGCCGTTCAAAATTATCAAAGCCGACAACGGTGATGCCTGGGTAGAAAGCCGTGGCAAGAAAATGGCCCCTCCTCAGGTGTCAGCCGAAGTGCTGAAGAAAATGAAGAAAACTGCAGAAGACTTCCTCGGTGAACCAGTGACCGAAGCGGTTATTACCGTGCCTGCATACTTCAACGATTCTCAGCGTCAGGCGACTAAAGATGCTGGCCGTATCGCCGGTCTGGAAGTAAAACGTATTATCAACGAACCTACTGCTGCGGCACTGGCGTACGGTATCGACAAGAAACAGGGCGATAATGTGATTGCCGTGTTCGACCTTGGTGGTGGTACTTTCGATATCTCTGTCATTGAAATTGACAGCAATGACGGCGATCAGACTTTTGAAGTGCTGGCAACCAACGGTGATACTCACTTAGGTGGTGAAGACTTCGATAACCGTTTGATCAACTATCTGGCTGACGAATTCAAGAAAGAACAGGGCATCGACTTGCGCAATGATCCGCTGGCGATGCAACGTCTGAAAGAAGCGGCTGAAAAAGCCAAGATTGAACTGTCTAGTACTACTCAGACTGAAGTTAATCTGCCGTATATCACCGCAGATGCTACCGGTCCTAAGCACTTAGTGGTGAAAATCACCCGTGCCAAACTGGAATCGCTGGTAGAAGACCTGATCACCCGCTCACTGGAGCCTGTGAAAGTCGCCTTGTCTGATGCAGGTTTGTCAGTCTCTGAGATCAACGAAGTGATCTTGGTGGGTGGTCAGACTCGTATGCCTAAAGTACAACAAGCCGTGGCTGACTTCTTCGGTAAGGAACCACGTAAAGACGTGAACCCTGACGAAGCGGTTGCGGTTGGTGCGGCAATTCAGGGTGGGGTGTTGGCTGGCGACGTGAAAGACGTGCTGCTGCTGGACGTAACACCACTGTCTCTGGGTATCGAAACCATGGGTCAGGTAATGACCAAGCTGATTGAGAAAAACACCACTATTCCTACCAAGGCGCAGCAGGTGTTCTCAACAGCCGAAGATAACCAGAACGCTGTGACTATCCATGTGTTGCAGGGTGAACGTAAACAGGCCAGTGCCAACAAGTCTCTAGGTCAGTTCAACTTGGAAGGTATTGAACCGTCACCACGCGGCATGCCACAGATTGAAGTGACTTTTGATATCGACGCTGACGGTATTCTGAATGTGTCTGCTACCGATAAGAAAACCGGTAAGAAACAGGCCATCACCATTAAAGCTTCTTCTGGTCTGTCTGACGATGAAGTAGAAAAAATGGTACGTGATGCTGAAGCTCACGCAGAAGATGACAAGAAGTTTGAAGAACTGGTCAGTGCCCGTAACCAGGCTGATGGTCTGGTGCACGCTACCAAGAAACAGGTAGCCGAAGCGGGTGAAGCCCTGAGCAGTGACGATAAAGCGAAAATTGATGCTGCCATCAGCAAGGTAGAAGCTGCGGTAAAAGGCAGCGATAAAGAAGCTATCGAAAAAGCCACTCAGGAACTGATTGAAGCCTCTGGTAAATTGGTAGAAATGGCTCAAACGCAGGCGCAACAGGCTCAGGGTGGTGCTGAATCAGCCCATCAGGGTAACAACAGTAACGCCACTGCCGATGATGTCGTTGATGCTGAGTTTGAAGAGGTTAAAGACGACAAGAAATAATCAGGCTATCTTCCCTGATTAATTAGGCGGGCGTTATGGGGTGACCCTAACGCCCGCTCGTTCTGCTCCAGCCAAGAACGCGTGAGAGATTATGTCAAAGCGAGATTATTACGAAGTATTAGACGTCGCCCGGGACGCCAGTGAACGGGACATCAAAAAGGCCTATAAACGCCTAGCGATGAAATACCATCCGGACCGCAATCCCGGCGATAAAGAAGCCGAAGCCAAATTCAAAGAAGTCAAAGAAGCCTATGAAATCCTGACCGATGCCGACAAGCGTGCCGCGTATGACCAGTTCGGTCATGCTGGGGTCGATCCCAGCCGTGGTGCCGGAGGTTTTGGTGGGGGAATGGCGCAGACTTCAGCGATATTTTCGGTGATGTCTTCGGGGATATCTTCGGCGGAGGTCGTCGTGGTGGACACAGACAACCGGCCCGCGGTTCTGACCTGCGCTATAACCTCGAATTGTCACTGGAAGAAGCGGTTCGCGGCATCAACCGAGAATTGCGCATCCCCACCCTGGCAACGTGTGATCTTTGTGGTGGCTCAGGTGCTAAAAAGGGTACCTCTGCTACGACTTGTGGCACTTGTCATGGCAGTGGTCAGGTACAGATGCGTCAGGGTTTCTTTGCGGTTCAGCAAACCTGCCCGACATGTCATGGTCGCGGTAAGATTATCAAGGAGCCTTGCAGCAAATGTCATGGCGACGGCCGCATGGAGAAAAGCAAAACCCTGTCGGTCAAAATCCCGGCCGGGGTGGATACCGGCGACCGCATCCGTCTGGCGGGCGAGGGCGAAGCCGGCGAATTCGGCGCGCCAGCGGGCGACCTGTATGTCCAGGTAACGGTGCGCGAGCATCCGATTTTTGTGCGTGATGGCAATAACTTGTACTGCGAAGTGCCGATCTCCTTTGCCAAAGCAGCATTGGGCGGTGAAGTCGAAGTACCAACGCTCGAAGGCAAGGTCAGTCTGAAGATCCCACCGGAAACGCAGACCGGGCGCATGTTCCGTTTACGCGGCAAAGGGGTGAAGTCCGTGCGTAGCCATGCCGTGGGTGACCTGTTATGTAAGGTCGTCATGGAAACTCCGGTAAACCTGTCTGAGCGTCAGAAAGAGCTGTTGCGTGAATTTGAAGACACCCTCAGTGGTGGCGGTAAGCACAGTCCCAAGGCCGAAGGCTGGTTTGACGGTGTGAAGAAATTCTTCCAAGACCTTAATAGCTGATGCCTAAAGAAAAGCCAGTGCAGTGCACTGGCTTTTGTCTCTCTATGACCGCTTAAATCCAGCCTTTTTTGCCAAATTCCAGCATGACCTTGGCAACGTAAGTCATCTCTTCCGGTGTTCCTAAGGACACCCGGCAATAATCATCTGCTGGTGGAAATGCCCGGCCTACCAAGATCCCCGCCTGTTTCATATGTTCCTGATACTCTGCCAACGGCACGTTGAGTTTGTGGAAAATGAAATTGGTGTTGGAGGGCACATAGGAAATTTTCAGTGCATTCAATGCCTGTAGCAGAATTTTGCGCGAGGTATCGTTACTTGCCCGGCTGTACTTGATGAAGGCTTCATCTTTCAATGACACCATGGCAGCCTTAATCCCACAGTAGTTCAGCAGGTTATCGCCGATTTTTGGTTGTAGTTTGGCAATCAATGACGGTGTGGCCACCGCATAACCTACACGCATCCCGGCCATGGCGAATAATTTGGAAAAGGTTTTCAGCAGAATCACATTTTCGGCACCCGCTTTGAGCAATGGAGCAACCGAGCGGAAATTTGGATCGTCAGCAAATTCGGCATAAGCCTCATCCATCATGAAAAGCGTATCCGCGGGTTTACTGTTGATCCAGGCTTCTACTTCTGCCGCTTTACAAATGGCTCCCGTCGGGTTATTCGGGTTGACCAGATATACCACTGACGGCCCTTTATAGTCGGCAACGGCCTTTTTCATGGCGGCTAAATCGATATCCCATGTTTTGGTCATGGGTACACGAGTAATTTTCATGCCATTGCTGCGGGCGTAATCTTCAGCGGCGCTGAAGGTCAGTTCTGGTGCAACTAACTGTACATTGGCTGCGGCCAGTGCTTCTATTACCACGCGGATGCCTTCGGTTGCCCCGAGGGTAAGAATGACCGCTTTTTCTGGCATGCCATATTGATCTGCCAGCTGTTTACGCAGTTCAAACATCTCTCCCATCGGGTAACGATTGGAGATGGCAACGGTTTCTTTGGCAACAGCCTGAGCTTTTGGTGACATCCCCAGCGGGTTTTCATTGAAGTTGATACGGATGGGGTTATCAGCACTGGGCGGGGTGAACGTTGGGCTAAGTTCGGTTTTTGCCAGTACCGGTTGACTCAGACCACTTACGGCTGCGCCACCCATCAGCACTCCAGAAAATTTTAAAAATTGGCGCCGCTGCACGTTAGTTATGTCGCTGTCTGCCATTGAATTTGCTCCTTGTGGTAGTTGTTATCAGTTTGCATGAGCATTAACTATGCCAGTCGTTAACTGATTGAATGTTATAACAATGTAATTTTATGTTGTATTATGGTGCATCACAGTGAGCCAAATCCTGCACCATAATGCAATAGTTTTCCCTAGTGAGTCCCTAAAAGGTGCAATGATTCGAGTCATTTAATAAAAAAGCGAAGCCATTTGGCTTCGCTTTTTGCTGATCCCATACTAAATCAAACAATTGACTTTAGAATGAATAGCTGACGCCTAGCATCAGATTACGTCCCATCAAAGGCGCATAATCTTTCAATAATGAGGTGTGTGGGCGCGCTTGCTGATCGGTCAGGTTGCTACCTTTCAGATACACTAGCATGTCGCCATTATCACTGAACAGACGATAGGTGACAGAAGCGTTGACGAGGGTGTATCCGGCGGTTTCTGTTTCATTGTCAGCCACATCGCTCTGCCGAGAGTAGGCGATCATGCCGACATCCGCATGCCACTGATCCAGATCGAAATTCAGGGTTGAGCCGAAGCGCAGTGGCGAGATCCGCGGCAGATTGCCACCATCCACCAATTTGCCACGAGTATAATCACTGAACAGCGCCAATGACCAAAGATCGTTGAACGGAATATTGGCCTGAGCCTCTACCGAATAAAGCTCAGCATCTGCTTGAGCATACTGATAAACCGGTAGATCGCCTTCTTCATCACTGTTAACCAAGTCAGAAGCGATAAGGCCAGTATTACCCTCGTAGAAGAAGTTATTAACGCGGTTATAGGCCATGCTCAATGAGCCCGTCCAGCTACCTTCTATCTTACGTAAGGTCAGGTCGAGGTTATTGGCAATCTCTTTATCAGCATCCCCGGCATTGACCATAATCTGGCCGTTTTCTACCCGGAATTCAGAACCCAGCTCAAAGCTCTGGGTCGCATCGTGGGGGCCATAGCTGTAAAGTTCTTCGGCGGTGGCTGAGCGTTCTGCTCTAGTTAACGCCACACTCAAGTTGTAGGACGGGTCGAAGTCCCATACTACACCTGCTGATAGGGTGCCATTCACGTCGCTCAGTTTCTGCGGTTGATACGCTTCTTCTCCGGCCAGCGTATCTAGCGTCATGGCCTCAGGTTTGAGGCGATAACTCTCAATGCGCCCACCCAGTTCAAAGCGGAAATCATCCACTTTGCGCTCCTGCATAATAAACGCTGCAATGGTATCGGTATTGCTATTAGGGGTTAGCTGTTCAGCGCCCTCTACCGAAAAATCACGGTGAATGAAGTGCAGCCCCATAGCGCCTTGCCATTCACCCCAAGGGTTATTATTCAGCGTCAGCCGGGCTTCTGTCTGCTTGTTATAGAAGAAAGTATCGGCATCGCCATCTTCCTCTTCAGCATGCTGATAATCAGTATATCCAGCATCCAGGCGCACTTTGGAGAAACCCGCAAAAGGATCTAACAGGCCACCATGCAACTGCCAAGCGGTTTTCTTTAGGTCAATCGTAATATCCGGCGCGCCTTCTTCACCACGGCCAGGAATGCCGTAATTGGATTCTGTGCGGGCGCCAGATACACCGATAAAACCGTTATCTCCGGTATATCCTACACCAGCGGCATATTCATCCAGTTGTAGCTGGCTGTTATCGACCGTGCCATGAGTGGTTGTGTCATCGGCAATGGCATTACCCGGAATATCATAAGAATTGGTGCGGCGGCGGGTGCCATCAAGGTGCCAGTTATACTGGCCGTTACCGCCATTCAAATCGGCATTTAGGGTTTTGCCATCATTAGCACTATCGTAACGCGCGCCTACTTCACCGTTGAAGCTATCTACAGGTTGTTCGTGCAGGCGTTTATCTACCACGTTGACCACACCACCGATGGCGCCATTACCATAGAGTAGCGTGCCTGGACCGCGCAGAATTTCAATCTGTTGGGCAGAAGCGGCTTCGGCAGTTACCGCATGATCTGCTGATACTGTAGACGCGTCACCGACAGATAAGCCATTTTCAAGGATCTTGACTCGGGGACCATCCATACCGCGGATGATTGGACGACTGGCGCCAGCCCCAAAGTGAGAGGCTTGCACCCCGGGTAGTTTATCTAGCGTATCGCCTAATGTTGGTTCGGTATTGAGCTTCAGTTGGTCATCGCTAAGCACGGTAACTGGCGTTGTACTTTCCAGCGCAGAACGGCCTAAAGGTGAGGCGGTCACCACAATGTTCTCTATCTGGCTACTGCTCAAGGTAAAGTCCTGAGTAATAGTGCCGTGACTGATTTTTAGATCCTGTTCACTGTGTTTGAACTTGTCACTGCTGATATGCAGATGCAGATGGCTGTTGTCGGCGATCTGTAAGCGATATTGCCCTTGGGCATCGGTTGTCACTTGGTTACCACCATCAACACTGACCAAGGCATTCGCTACAGGATTGCCTCGATTGTCAGTTACTTTCCCCTGTAATTGTGCGGCCAAAGCCGTAGTGCTCACACCGACGGACGCCAGTGCTACAAATAAAGCGCTAAGTTTCATTATGCCTGTCCTTTTTGATAAGCATTAAAATAGATAAATTTTTAAAGAATTATCAGGACAGATAGGGCGGTGCACGGGTTGAAAGGGTACGTAACCAAGGTAGTGCGGGTTGAATGTATAACGGCCCGGCGACTTTAATGACTAAGGCTTGAATCGCGGCAACTGGCAATACTGCTGTGGGGCCGCTACTCGGATGGTTACTGAAGTTACAGAGTAGACAGTGGGAATGTTCATGAACCAACCCATGTTCCGCAGAATGCACGACCGCAACCGACTGCAATACAGTCAGCCAAACGCCCAGCAGCAACCACAGCCACTTTTTGTTTTGCGGTAATATTCGACGTAACATCTCGATTCAGGACAATCTGTTATAACGGCAGCACGTTACTTGTTTCACTCGGCGGCGTCCAGTGAAGATTTAGTAACAAAGTATGAGGTTGGGGGCATGAGCTTCCTTGATTTTTGATTAATTTATTGTTTTTACTTAAATTACATTTTTAGATGGATGTTACTCATCAAGGTCAATTAACGCTGTATCTGGTTTGTTAAGATACGAAAATCGATGGAATTTTGCATGTTTATGCCTCGTTGCACCCTAGTGATTTTGAAGAAAATGCGGCAGGCATTATGGCTTTGCCTGCTATGCGGATGCAGCAGTCAGCAGGTGTTTTTGTCACGTGCTCAGGTCATTCCCGCCAAGATCGATGCGCTCCAACAGCAATTACAACAGCAGGGCTATGACGTTACTGTCATCAATGTGGCACCACCCTATAAATTAACGCAGCCATTGCTGATTAAGAGTCCATTGCTGTTTGATGACGCTTATATCAATGGCATTGTGCGTGCTATACAGCAGCAGGGATACGCTACGGTTGATGTGATATCGATGCAGACGGCACAACACTTTTATAATGGCTATAATGTGGGGCTGTATCTGCCTTCATCATTTAGTATCAATATGCCCGTAGTCATGCAGACTGATAATTGTGCTGGTCAATATATGGTGTTGCAAACCGATGCCGATACTCACAGTTTCACCCTCGATAGAGGGGATGAATATCCCTTGCTCAAAGGCAATTACAGTCTAAATGCACAAGGTAACGGCACGCTATCAACCCAGAACACGCAGATGCGTTTTAAACTGGTGCGCGTGCCAGTGTCTACGTGGGCCGGTGAGCGGCAAGCGGATAAGCTAACCGTTACGGCGCAAACATCTTCGTTGCTGCCGGAACATTGCAGCTTTATCACCATTTACGATGTATCACCGCCATAACCCGCTAAAAACAAAAAGCGAAGCTTTAAGCTTCGCTTTTGAGGTGGTTATCAACTAGATTACTCGCCCTGTTCTACGCCAGAACGGTTGATAATAAACTGTGTCAACATTGGCACCGGGCGTCCGGTAGCGCCTTTGTTCGCCCCACTGGTCCAGGCGGTGCCCGCGATATCCAGATGGGCCCAGTTATATTTCTTAGTGAAACGTGACAGAAAACAGGCGGCGGTGATTGAGCCTGCTGGACGACCGCCAATGTTGGCCATATCGGCAAATGGGCTTTCCAGTTGTTCCTGATACTCTTCCCACAATGGTAAACGCCAAGCGCGATCGCCCGCTTGCTCTCCGGCATTCAATATTTCATGGGCCAAAGGATTATGGCTAGAGAATAGGCCTGAGGCGTGTTTACCCAGGGCGATAACACAGGCACCTGTCAGTGTTGCGGTATCGATAACCAGCTCAGGATCAAAACGTTCCACATAGGTGAGTGCATCACACAATACTAAACGGCCCTCGGCATCGGTATTGAGCACTTCTACTGTCTGACCACTCATGGTTGTGAGAATATCGCCAGGACGATAGGCGTTACCTGATGGCATATTCTCGCAACCTGCTAGAACACCGATGACATTAATCGGTAATTGCAGTTCGCAAATGGCCTTCATGGTACCCAAAACCCCGGCAGCGCCTCCCATGTCGTATTTCATCTCATCCATGGCTTCGCCAGGTTTGAGGGAGATACCACCAGAGTCAAACGTCAGTCCTTTGCCAACCAACACCACAGGTTTGGCCGTATTATCAACGGCGCCCCGATATTCCATGATGGTCATGATCGATTCATTCGCACTACCACGACCCACCGCCAGGTAGGCATTCATGCCTAACTGTGCCATCTGTTCTTCGCCAATAGTGGAGACTTTTAAATTGTGGTGCACTTCAGCAAGCTGTTTTGCCTGGGACGCAAGATAGGCAGCATTACAAATGTTAGGCGGCATGTTAGCCACATTGCGGCACAGTTCTATGCCCGCTGAAACGCCCAAACCGTGGGTGATCGCCCGTTCCCCTAAGGTGAGTTCGCGACGGGTTGGCACATTAAACACTAACTTACGCAATGGCCGGCGAGCCTCGCCTTTACGGCTCTTTAGCGCATCAAAGCAGTAAAGTGCGGCATTGGTGGTCTCCACGGCTTGACGCACTTTCCAATAAGTATCGCGGCCTTTTACGTGAAGCTCGGTGAGGAAACATACTGCTTCCATTGAGCCAGTTTCGTTGAGTGTATTGATGGTTTTGGCGATGATTTGTTTGTATTGGCGTTCATCAAGCTCTCGTTCTTTGCCACAACCGACCAGCAGTATCCGCTCACTCAGAACATTATCAACGTGGTGCAACAGTAACATTTGGCCGGTTTTGCCTTCGAGATCACCGCGTCTTAACAGGTTACTGATATAGCCACCGCTAATTTTGTCCAGCTGTTCAGCAATACCTGATAGGCGGCGCGGTTCATATACGCCAACCACGATACAGGCGGAACGCTGCTTCTCAGGACTACCGCTCTTTACGCTAAACTCCATGAGCTCTCCTAGATTCTTTTAAAGACAAACTTTTTGATTTATTGGATAATGCCAGCTCGTGCCCGTCTGCATTTGGGGCGGATTTTTATCCGGCAGCAGAGGGTGCTGAAACACCTATCCGCAGCGATGGGCTACCTTAATGAGTGTTGACATCGCCAGTTTGGACAGAAAACTGTCAAAAGTGGACAGTTTACATAAAAGATACTCTGATATCAGCAAAAAGATAAGTTTAGATACAGGACCCAGCCTGTGATTGTATTCAGATACTTAATCCGTGAAGTGCTCAAAACGCAGATTGCCGTGTTGACTGTGCTGCTTGCCATTTTTGTCAGTCAACAATTTGTACGAATTCTGGCCGATGCCTCCGACGGTGAATTTCCCTCTTCGTTAGTGATGACCTTAATCGGGCTTAACTTGCCCGGTTTGATTGTATTGATTTTGCCGTTGAGTTTATTTCTCGGCATCCTGCTGGCTCATGGCCGTATGTATGCCGAAAATGAGATGGTGGTTCTGCATGGTGTGGGCATTAGTGAATGGTACGTGACGCGCGTGGTCTTGTTGCTGGCGCTGGTGAACTGCCTGTTCACTTTCTGGTTGTCCATGTATGGCAAACCTTGGGCCGAGGAGCAACAGCGACTGGTGCTGGAAAAGGCTAAATCTGAAGCCGGATTGGCGGCGTTGGTACAAGGCCGTTTTCAAACCAGTCCCAATGGCCGCGCGGTTATTTTTGTAGAAAAAATAAGTAAAGACAACGAACTGGAAAAAGTGTTTGTAGCACAAATGCCTGAGGCCGGAAAAGAGTCAGGACAGGCGAATCTGGTGGTAGCAAAAAATGGTCGGGTGACCGAAGATGCCAGTGGTGCGGAAAGCCTGAAACTCGACAATGGCGTGCGTTATCAGGGCGCGGCTAATCGCAAGGATGTACAGATAATTGAATTTGGCAGCTATCAGACACAGATTAAGGAACGGGAGATCGATGAGACAGATCGGCGTATGTCGGCGTTGTCTACCGAGGAGCTGCTAAAACAGGATAACAGCACTGCGGTTGCTGAATTGCAGTGGCGTTTGGCGATCCCTATTGCCATCCCGTTGATGACGCTGATTGCGGTGCCTTTAGCCAGAGTTAATGTCCGCCAGGGCAAATTCGGCAAATTGTTCCCCGCGGTGCTGCTCTATCTGGGCTATTTTGGGTTGTTGGTCGCTGGGCGCAAAGCATTGCAGGATAATATCATTCCGTTGTCGCTGGGGATGTGGTGGATCCACGGCTCGGCATTGTTATTGGGAATTTTGTTGTTAAGTAAAGAACGTCCTATTGGCGCGCGCATCGCCGGGCTATTTAGACGTCGGGGAGCCGCAGCATGATGAAAATCCTCGATTGGTACATTGCCCGTGCGTTGCTGAGTTCCTCGGCGCTGTGTTTGCTAATTCTGACGGGCTTGTCCGGTATCATAAAATGGGTTGACCAACTGCGTTTAGTGGGCCGCGGCAGCTACAGCATGATGGACGCCGCTGTTTATGTGCTGTATCTAGTGCCGCGTGATATTGAAACCTTTTTCCCGATGGCCGTGCTGTTAGGCGCCCTCATCGGTATGGGAATGCTGGCGTCCAATTCAGAATTGGTAGTGATGCAGGCGTCAGGATTATCCAGGCTGCAAATTACCTTATCAGTGATGAAAACCGCCGTACCGCTGATGTTGCTGGTGATGGCTCTGGGGGAATGGGGCGCCCCGGTGGCACAGATGAAAGCCAGTGAACTCAAGGCCACTAAAATTTCTGGTGGTAACCTTATCAAGTCGCACCGTGGTGTTTGGGCCAAAGATGGCAATCTGTTTGTTAATATCGGCCAGATAGAAACCATTGAACATCTCAGTGATGTCACGCTATATGAATTTGATGATAATCAACGTCTGCAAAGTGTGGTGCATGCGGCCGCAGCCTTTTATGCACACGATTACTGGCAGTTACAGAATGTGCGTCGTACCAGCATCAAAAATGAACAGGTAGTCGTTAATGATCTGGCCGAAGATCGTTGGCCTTCCAGCCTCACGCCGGACAAACTCAGTGTGGTATCGGTTGATCCTGACTCTTTACCAATCAAGGGGTTGGCCGGATATATGGAATATCTGAAAGGCAACAACCAGGATGCCAGCCGCTATGAATTGGCACTGTGGCACAAATTGATGCAGCCCGTCACCGTGGCGGTGATGATGCTGGTGGCTCTATCGTTTGTTTTTGGGCCGCTACGCAATGTCACCATGGGGGCGAGGGTGCTGCTTGGGGTGGTTGCCGGTTTTGTATTTCATATCAGCAACGAGATTTTTGGGCCGATGAGCATCGTCTACAACATGCCTGCCGTTGTCGGGGCCATTATGCCGAGTCTGTTGTTTACGGGCGCGGCCATCTACTATATTCGCAAGTGAATCTGCCCTGTTAGCAGGGCAGTTAGCTTTTATGGCGATGCGTTGGCAATACCACTACTTCGGAGTGGGTAACTCTATCTTGTAAGGCCAATTGCTGCTTACTGACAAGTAACCATAGATTGCCAATGCCAAACAATGACCAGCAGAGCCTAGCGATGGCGGTAATGAGGCTGAGGTTTTGCCCATTGAGGTGTTGTACTCTTAAGCGCCATGCCTGCATCCCGAGGGTTTGGCCAGCGTGACTCCAGAAATAGCTATAAAACGCCACAACCGCCAACAGTAGCCAGCATTGATATAAACCGTGGTAAAGCACATTTTGGCGCAGATTGTCTGCCAGCAGTGTTCCTTCTGGGATAACGAACAAGCCTACCTTATGGCACAACGCAAATAGTGCAAAACCTATGATGCCGGCAAAGCTATAGATTGCCAGCGCTAACAGTAAATCATAAAGCGCCGCCCCTAGACGCCTGCCTAAACTGGCACGCGGCAGGTTTGCTAGCTGGTAATTAGGCGTGTGTTTTTCAGTCATTCAGTCTTCAGTTTTTAACAGGCGGACATTGCTAAAACCCATACGGGCAAACTCGTGCAGTCGAAAGCTTTTTAGCGCCCCACCACCTTTGGCGGTCAGTGCGACTTGTTGTTCCATTTTCAGAAACGCACTGATATCAACCCCTTCAGCAGCGGCGGCCGCTTCAAAAATATCGCGATATTTATCGAAAGCGAAATTGATGGTTTTCTGTTGGCCACGAAACTCGTAGCTCACCAATCTGGCCATAATGACTCCTGTAACGGTCAGAACTTACTGCGAAAAATAAAGTATACCGCGCCAAGCGGCACAGCCCGGCCCAGAGATAATCGAGTTTCAGTGGCTCTCGCAAAAAAAACACAGAAAAGGGCACGAAAATACTGAGTGTGATCACCTCTTGCAGGATCTTCAACTGACCCACATTCATTACGCTATAGCCAATACGATTGGCTGGTACTTGCAACAGATACTCAAACAGAGCAATGCCCCAACTGACGAGTGCGGCAATGATCCAGGGTTTGCTGCCGAGCATTCGTAAATGACCATACCAAGCAAACGTCATAAAAATATTGCTCAGGCATAGCAGGCCAATAGTGATAAGCGTTGGTTGCATTCAGACATTCCGCGACAAGGAGTAACGCATATAACAGGCATCATCGGTGTAACTGGCTAGGGATTTTTCGATGGCACAGGGCCGAAATCCAAGCATTTGCCAGTAATCAGCCGCGCCTTGTACTGCGACCAAAGATAAGGTGGCCAGCTGTTGTTGCAGGGCAAACTGTACCAAGCGCCGAAAAGCCTGAGTCGCAAAGCCATGACCGCGCGCCGCCGGGCTTACTGCTATATCGTGCAGATACAGTGTATCGGCATGGAGACAGGGTTCGAGCATGCTGTAAAGTGCTGGCGGATCGCCTTCAATCCATGGATGGGCGAGACAATATCCCTGCACTTGATCACGCAGTTCCATCACAAAACAACTGTCGGGTGACAGTTGCCATTTGTTTTGCAGTACTGCCAGTGGTTCCGGTGCTATATCGTGGTAGCTTTGTTGCTGTACTGTCGCAATTGCCGGCCAGTCACCGGTCTTGATGGCACGAATAAGCATGATTCACAACCTGAGAGATGAGTGCCACCAGTATACCAGTTTCTCGGCGGGATTAACTCAGATAACGCTGTTGCGTGGGGACAGATGTTCAGGATTAAAGGGATAAGGAGCACACGGCTTGCCTGGGGTACTAAGGTGCCAGTGCCATGTGTGCTTCATTAAAACCCATCGGCTAGTTCCAGAATGCTTTTCAGCGTATAAATATGGCGGGCCAGTGTTGCCCGCGCGCAGCGCGGTTATCACTGCCGCCTGACGGCATCATAGTTGCCTGAGCCCAATCGTCTAAGACGGCAACAAGTTAAAAAACGAGATATTTTCTGAAAATGGTCAGTGAGTTACCGCTAGGCGGCAAGGGATTTACTGCTCATTACTTGACCTGTGCAATCACAATATTGTTATCATGCTGGCGGGGTTGCCTGGCGTTCTCAACTGCCATTGGTCATGAATGTCGTACAACCCTGCTGGCGGGTTGATGGCTCCCCGTCTAAAATTTTACAGAGTCAGTTGTTAATGGATTAAGGATAGAGACAACTGCAGGATGCAGATTGCCTCAAGGAGGAGCAAAGTGCTGGATTTCATTCTGGCCAATGACAACTTGCCATATGTGGTATGTTCAACCGTGGTGGTTATGCTGGGTGTTGTTGAAGCGATGGCGCGGGTGGCAGGTGGGAGTCTTGGTGTCTTGATGGATGAGCCGTTGGCGTTACAGCGCCAGGAGGCTGAGTTTACTGAAGAGCCGTCCCTAGCTTCGTGGTTAGCGCTAGATCGTCTTCCCGTCTTACTGTGGTTTATTCTGGCGCTGGTTTCATTTGCCATCGGTGGTTTTCTGATGAATCTGTTGGTGTGGTTTTCGGCCGACACGCTGTTGCCGCAGGAAATTTCTGTGTGGCCCGCATTTGCGCTCACGGCGCTGAGTTGTCACTTACTGGGACGACGGCTTGCTTGGCCCGTGGTCGAACCTGATGAGGACGACAATCTGTGCGGTAATATTGGTATTTTGACGTTAGGCAAAGCGATTAAAGGCTGTCCGGCAGAGGCGCTGGTACACGATGACCAACACCGTATTCATTATGTGCTGGTGGAACCTCAGGAAGACAATACGGCGTTTGAAGCTGGCACTCGCGTGTTGTTGTTGCAACGTGAGGGCATGATCTGGCGCGCCATTCGTTTTGAATCCTGAGCGCGCCAGTGCTGGATAACGAATTACTTGAGTTTTTTGTGTTGCTGGTTGCCGCCCACTTTGACCTTTACGCGGCGTCCTGACATCGATTTTTCTGCCGCCACTTGTTCACTGGCACTGCTGGCGTCTGGTTTATGTTTACCAAAGCGGCGACGTTGCAACTGTTTGAGCAATACATCGCGGTTGCTCACTTCATAACCCGGCATCATGATGCGTTTCAGGCGTTGACCAATGAGTTTTTCGATATCGGCCAGGATCCGTTCCTCTTCACGGCTGACGAAAGAAATCGCTACGCCAGTTTTGCCTGCTCGCCCGGTACGACCTATGCGGTGTACATAATCTTCCGCCAGAAACGGCATGTCATAATTCACTACGTAATCGAGGTCAGGGATATCCAGACCACGGGCGGCGACTTCTGTCGATACCAGTACCCGAATTTTACCTTCAGTGAACTCTTTGAGTGAGCGGCGGCGTTTGCCGTGAGCTTTTTCACTGTGTACAGCCGCCGTTGGGATGCCGTCTTGATTCAGTTCATCGGCCAGTTGATCGGCGTCTTCACGGGTAGCAGAGAAGACCAGCACCTGGTGCCAGTTTTTACGGCCAATGAGTTCGGCCAGTAATTCCCGTTTTCGTCGCTGTTCTACCGGGTAGACCACTTGGCTGACGGTAGATGCGGTGGTGTTCTGGCGATCGGCGGCAAGCACTTTCGGTCGTCGCAAGATCTGTTCGGCAAGCTGCCTAACCCCACCAGAAAAGGTGGCAGAAAACATCAGTGTTTGCCGTTCTTTGTTGGTGGCTTGCAGGATCTTCTGGATATCTTTGATAAAACCCATATCTAGCATGCGATCGGCTTCATCCAGTACCAGCACTTCAACCTGCGATAGATTGACGTTACCTGCTTGCAGATGTTCCAGTAGCCGTCCTGGCGTTGCCACCACCAGTTCCACGCCCGCTTTTAATTTATTGGCTTGGCCAGCGGTCTTTACCCCACCAAACAGCGACACCACACGGGTATCAAGGTAACGGCTGTACGCCTTGGCATTGTCGGCGACTTGCGCCACCAGTTCACGGGTCGGGGCGAGGATCAAGACGCGGATGACGCTGGCGGGTAATTCACAGGGTTTATCGAATATGCGCTGTAGCAGCGGTAACACGAACGCGGCGGTTTTCCCGGTGCCGGTCTGGGCACTGGCTAACACATCTTGACCGCGACGGATCGGCGGTATTGCCAGTTTTTGAATCGGGGTCATCTCCTCATAACCGCATTCGCTGACGGCGCGAATGATCTCGGGAGCAAAACTGTAAGATTCAAATTTCATGTGACGTTTCCTGTGTTCAAGCCGTGATGCCCAATGCCTTTTAGCGCTACAGAACCAAGGCGGCCGCGGAGTATAGCAAAAATCCAGCGGCCAGGGAATGTTAACCGTAACCAAGCCGGGGATGAGGTTCGCTAACTACGGCTTACTGCATTAAAAAACCGCCCGGAGGCGGCTTTTTAGCGGATTAGTTAAACCATCCGGAAAACATCTGCTTAAAGTAGTCAATCAGCTTGCTGAACCAACTGCCTTCCTTGACCTCTTCCAGTGATACCAGTGGATACTGTGCAATGTCTTTGCCGTTTAACTGGAAGTAGAGCCGACCCACGGTTTCACCTTTGGCTATCGGAGCGGTCAACTCTTTCGTCAGCTCGAAATTGGCTTTAAGGTTTTTAGCCTGACCACGCGCAATGGTAAGCGGTGTATCTGTTACCACCCCCAAATTGACGGTTGGTTTGTCACCGTACCAGATTTTCTGAGTGACAAAGCTGTCGCCAGCTTTATATGGCGTTACGGTTTCGAAGAAACGGAAACCAAATTCCAGCAGTTTTTTACTTTCTGCTTTACGGGCTGATTCACTCTTGGTGCCCAATACCACGGAAATCAGGCGCATACCGTCTTTGGTCGCCGAAGCTACCAAGTTGTAGCCTGCTTCTGAGGTATGACCGGTTTTGATCCCGTCCACATTGAGGCTGTTATCCCATAACAGGCCATTGCGGTTGTATTGTTTTATGCCATTGTAAGTAAATGATTTCTCATCATAAATCTTGTATTCATGGGGGACGTCACGGATCAGCGCGGCGCCTAGCAATGCCAAATCATAGGCGGTGCTTTTATGATTTTCGCCATGCAGGCCATGGGCATTTTCGAAGTGGCTGTCTTTCATGCCCAGCTGTTTAGCCCAGCTGTTCATCAGATCCACAAATGCGCCTTCAGTACCGGCAATATGTTCTGCCATTGCCACGCAGGCATCATTACCTGACTGAATAATAATGCCGCGGTTCAAGTCGGAGACTTTGACCTTTTTCCCGACTTCAATGAACATCTTGGATGAATCTGGAAAATTCTTTGACCAGGCATTTTGCGAGATGGTGACTTCGTCATCGGGCGAGACATTGCCACGTTTTATCTCTTGTCCAATCACATAACTGGTCATCATTTTGGTGAGACTGGCGGGGTCCAGTTGCTCATGGGCATTATTCTCTGCAATGATCTGACCAGAGTTGTAATCCATTAAAACGTAGGCTTTCGCCGCCACTTCGGGGGCATCAGGGATCACCATTGGCCTGGGCGCGGTTAACGATGGTGATGGATTATTGGGGATCGGCGTTGGAGAAACCGGGTCAGCCAGCGCGCCTGCACAGACAACGCCAGTGAACATGAATAGTGCGGTTGCGGTTTTTTTGCGAAATTCATCATTGACTGGATACGTTTTAATGGTTGGAGTGAAACTGCCTAAAGACAGCCAGTATATCATTTGTCGACCAGCGATATCAGTGAAGGTTCCTTAATCTTACAAGAACCGCTCAAATATCAACCGCCTTGTGTGGCCGCGTCGCGCACCAGATAGCTCTGTGGGTACCCGTCACTGCGGATAGTGTCCAGCATGCGGTTGGCGAGATCTTCATTGGCCATCGGCCCTAATTGTAAACGGTACAGGTTTTCAGCCGCTGTGATACGGCTCTGTATCTTAAATTTCTGTTCCAGTTCAACGGCTAACGCTTGGAGTTTCTCTTTGGAACTGGCCGCCACAATCTGCACGTAATAAACCGCTTTGCCACTGTTAATCGCCGCAACGGCTTGATGTTCGGGGCTATCGTTATAGATAACCTCCAACCGCACTGGCGCCGTGCCGGTTTTCAGCATATCCAGCTTATAGGCGGCGGCATAAGACACATCAATAATCCGGTTGGAATGAAATGGGCCACGATCATTGATACGTACAATCACACTCTTATTATTATTTAGATTAGTGACTCGCACGTAACTTGGAATGGGCAAGGTCTTGTGGGCACCGGACATGGAATACATGTCATAAATCTCGCCATTAGAGGTGCTATGCCCATGAAATTTCGACGCATACCAAGAGGCTAAACCTTCCTGCACAAAGCCTTTGCCGGAAGGCATTACCTCGTAGGATTTCCCCAGCACTTCATAGTCTTTATTGCCTTGTTTGCTATAGGGCTCATAACGCGGCGTCGCGTCTTTAACTTGCGACAAGTCTGGCGGATTTTCCGGCGGTCGGTCGTGTTTCATGCTGTAGCGGCCATCATTGCGGTTTGCTGGCTCGCTGGCACAGCCCCCAGTAATAGCAACACACACAAAGGAAGCAACCAATTAATGCGTAGCATGATGCTGTCTCAACTGTTGACTGAACTGATATACCACCATGGCGTACAGTGGGCTGCGGTTATAGCGGGTGATCACATAGAAATTGTTCAACCCTAACCAGTATTCGTTGGCTTCTGCCTGTTGCAACTGAATGAGCATGGCCGGTTGCGAGATGTCTAAATCCATCGACTGGGCCAAGGCAACATTTGGTGCCAGAATATCGGCGGCAGTTTGTGTCAGTTTGTCCTGCGGTTGCCAGATATGCGCTGCGGGCTGGCCTGTGACATTGAGTGGCACCGCAACCGCTTGCCCCTGTTGCCAACCGTGCTGATGAAAATAATTGGCAACACTGCCAATGGCGTCAACCGCACTGCCTACCAGATCACGTTTACCATCGTGGTCAAAATCCACCGCATAGGCTAGGTAACTGGAGGGAATAAACTGACCAAAACCCATGGCGCCGGCGTAAGAGCCATTAAGGCTACTGCCATCGAGTTGTTCTTGGCGCAATAACACCATCAGTTTGCCCAGTTCACTACGGAAGAAATCGGCGCGAGGCGGGTAATAAAACCCCAGCGTGTAAAGGGCATCCACGACCGGATAGTTGCCCAGAAACTTGCCGTAGAAGGTTTCTATGCCAATGATGGCAACGATGATCTCGGGTTCAATCTGATATTGTTTGGCCGCGCGGTTTATCGCTTCTTGATGCTGTTGCCAGAAGTTGAGCCCGGCCTGTAAGCGTTCGTCGGTCAAAAACAGCGGATAATACTGGTACCAAGGTTTAGCTTCCCAAGGTTTGGCTATCGCATCCAGTACCTGCTGGTTTTTATGAGCGTTCGCCAAAAACTGTGTGACTTCTTTAGCCGTAAAGCCCTGCTGCTGTTGTTTTTCAATAAACTGTTGTTGCAGTTGCTCATAAGTGGGCGTGGTAGCCGCGCTGGCCAGGGGCGTTATTGCCAGCAGTAGCAACGCGAGCAACTGTTTTGATATCGGCATGAACTAGGTATTCCTATCTGTCGATGAAGCGTCGGTGAGTATGAATGCTCATTAGAATGCCAAAACCCGCTAGCAAAGTCAGCATGGAGGTGCCGCCATAGCTGATTAAAGGTAAAGGAACTCCCACCACGGGTAGAATACCGGACACCATGCCGATATTAACAAACACATATACGAAGAAGGTGAGGGTGATTGAACCTGCCAGCAAACGGGCAAAACTGGTCTGGGCGCGAGAGGCAATCACCAGTCCGCGGCCAATCACATACAGATATAATGCTAATAAAAACAGGCTGCCGATAAGGCCAAACTCTTCACCTATGACCGCAAAGATAAAATCGGTATGCCGTTCTGGCAGAAATTCCAGCTGTGATTGGGTGCCGTCTAGCCAGCCCTTGCCCCAGAGTCCGCCAGAGCCAATCGCGATCTTTGACTGGATAATGTGGTAACCCGTACCGAGGGGATCGGCTTCTGGATTGAGCAGTGTCAGCACCCGATTGCGTTGATAATCGTGCATCAAAAAAACCATAACACTGGCAAAAACGCCAGAAGTGCGGCAATGACGCCACCGACTATGGTCCAGCTCATGCCCGACAGAAATAGCACAAATACCCCAGAAGCGGCCACCAGAATCGAGGTGCCAAGATCTGGTTGTTTGGCAATCAATAAGGTGGGTACTGCCAGTAACACTGCGGCACCTGCCAGATAACGCTTCTTGGGCGGCAAGGGGAATTTACTGATGTACCAAGCCATGGTGATAGGAAATGCTAGCTTCATTAGTTCCGATGGCTGAAATTCCATAAACCCTAGATTTAACCAGCGTTGTGCCCCTTTGTTTATCTCACCAAAAAAGTGTACCGCGACCAAAAACACCACACCCGTGAGGTAAATAGGCAAGGCCCAGCGGCGGTAGACTTCGGGGTTTATTTGGGCCAGCACGAACATCAACCCGAGTGACAGTACCATGCGGATCATCTGCCGCTCTAACATCCCGGGGTCTTCACCACTGGCCGAGTAGATGATAAAAAGACCAAAACACATCAGAGCCAGCAAGCCAAGCAATAGTGGCAAATCCAGATGCAGTCGCTGCCAGAAGGTAGGTTTATGGCTGTGCATGAGTCAACTCCCATTTATCCCGCAGCAGATATTCATCCATCATCGCTCTGGCGACCGGCCCCGCATTCTGCCCACCCCAACCGGCATTTTCGAGAATCACCGTCAGGACGATTTTCGGATTTTCAAATGGCGCATAGGCCACAATCAAGGCGTTATCCCGCAGGTGTTCGTCGATGGTATCCGCATCGTATTTGGCGTCTTCGGCCACACTGAATACCTGACCCGTACCCGTTTTCATCGCAGCAGTATAACTGGCATCGCTGAAACGACTCTTGTGTGCAGTCTGGCGCATGGCATCGGCAATCACTTCCCAATGATGGGGATTTTTCAGCTCTAGTGGTGGCCGTTCTTCTACGGGCGAATCGATCATCGATGTGCTGTCTTTGATGGATTTCAGCAGATGCGGCGGTAAACGCCGACCTTTATTGGCGAGAATGGTGACGGCAGTGGCTAACTGGAGTGGCGTTGTGGTCCAGTAACCCTGGCCAATCCCCACGGAAATAGTGTCGCCGATATACCACGGCTGGTTATAGCGCAGCCGTTTCCAATCGCGGGAGGGCATATTCCCGGCCGATTCTTCATAGATATCAACACCCGTGTTTTCACCAAAACCAAACTGGGTCATGAAATTAGAGATGCGGTCAACACCGCTCTTGTAGGCCAGATCGTAAAAATAGGTATCACAGGAGTTAATAATGGCGCCATAGACATCGACCCAACCGTGTCCCCAACGTTTCCAGTCACGATATTTGCGTTCTACCCCGGGAATTTGCCAGAAACCTGGATCCCATACTCGGGTCTTTTCATTGACTATGCCATCTTCCAGCCCCATCAAGGCTAGGAACGGTTTAACTGTTGATGCTGGCGCATATTGCCCTTGGGTGGCGCGGTTGATCAACGGCCGCGAACGGGAATTTAGCAAATCGCTGTAGGCTTTGGCCGTGATACCATGGACAAACTGATTGGGGTCGTAGCTGGGGCTGGAGGCCATTGCCAAAATCCCGCCATCGCGTGGATCAATGGCGACGATAGAGCCGCGTCGTCCCGCCAGCAGTTCCATCGCTTTTTGTTGTAATGCCAGGTCGATGGTGAGGTAGATATCCTGGCCGGGTTCTGGGGCTTCAACTTTCAGGGTACGGATGTGGCGCCCTAGGTTATTGACCTCTTCCTCCAGGTGCCCAGGTTTGCCGTGCAGCAGGCTCTCATAAAATTTTTCTACGCCTTGTTTGCCGATGTCATTGGTGGCGGCATAGTCGGGCCAGTCACCGGAAAGCTCCAATGCCTTTTGATCGCGGTTATTGATGCGACCAACGTAACCCAGTACATGGGTCAGCAGCTCACCATAAGGATAATAGCGGTTCAGCCCCGCTTCTACCGATACGCCTTCAAAACGATATTGATTGACGCTGAACGCGGCTAACTCTGGCTCAGTTAAATGGCTTTTCAGTGTTAATGGCTTAAAGCGGCGATGAAATTTCAGCGCATCAGTAAAACTTTGCCGTTCGTCATCTGACAATGGCACCACCTTGCTGAGCTCATCCAGCATGGCGTCCATGTTTTTGACTTTTTCCGGGATCACTTCCAACGAGTAAAACGGTTGATTTTCTGCCAGAAGTTTACCATGACGATCATAGATCAACCCGCGGCTAGGCGGCAGTGGTACCACTCGGATGCGGTTGTCGTTAGAGCGGGTGGCATAGTCTTTATATGAGGTGATCTGTAGGTGATAAAGGTTACCTACCAAGATCAGCAGTAGAATTGCCACACAGATGAAAGTGAACATTGCACGGCGCCGAAATAAAGCGGCCTCGGCGGCATGGTCGTGCATGGTAATTCGCTTTCGTTGCTGCACTCGCGGATCTCCGTCAGCGGTTATTCCCGGTGATAGGGATGGTTGTTGTTAATGCTCCAGGCGCGGTACAGGCTTTCAGCAACCACGACCCGTACCAGTGGATGTGGTAATGTCAGTGCCGACAGACACCAGCTTTGTGCCGCCGCCTGCTTACATGCTGGCGCTAACCCTTCGGGCCCACCCACCAACAGGCTGACATCGCGACCATCCAGTTGCCATTTCGCCAGATTTTCAGCTAACTCTGGTGTGGTCCAGTTCTTGCCCGGTAGATCTAGCGTAACGATGTGATTCCCCTTGGCTACGGCGGCAAGCATGGCTTCACCTTCTTTTTGCAAAATGCGCGCAATGTCGGCATTTTTGCCGCGTTTCCCCGCCGGGATTTCCAGCAGTTCCAACGCCATATCCCGCGGGAAACGGCGTTGGTATTCGGTAAACCCTTTACTGACCCAGTCTGGCATTTTGGTGCCGACCGCGATGAGTTGTAACTTCATCAGCGCTACACTTCAGTCCAGAGTTTTTCCAGCTGATAATGCTCGCGAGCCTGCTCTAGCATAACGTGCAGAATCACGTCGCCAAGATCGACCAACACCCATTCGCTGCCATCGCGGCCTTCGACCCCCAATGGCAACATACCCGCTTGCTTGGCTTCGCTGACCACATGTTGGGCAATGGCACTGATATGGGTATTTGAGGTTCCGGTACATATCACCATGTAATCGGTAATATTGGATTTTTGCTGTACATCAAGCACCACAATATCTTTGGCTTTGATGTCTTCGACCTTATCAACAACGAATTGTTTCAACTCCGCACTCTGCAAGCTGTTATTCCTCATGGGGTAAATGTTCAAGCGCCGTAGTATATACCTAAACTGCTGGCAGGATCAGCCTCAGTTACGGTAAAGCTGTTGCGCCAAGATGTAATCCAGCACTTCGGTGGGAACCGCTTCTTTGCATAGTTGCCAGTCATCGGTGGCAATGGCTTTACGCAAGGCGGTTGACGAGTAGGGCTGTGGTGCCACATCCACCATAATGATGTCGCCGCTGTTTTTGCCGCGACCTTGACGGATATTGGCCAGATGCTGCGCCGGGCTTAGTTGTCGCTGTTGCCATTCACCATAAAGCGGGTTGTCGGCTTGCAGTTGCCAACCATCGCGATAGCACACCACCAAGTGGCATAAGTTAAACAGCTCATGCCAGCTTTGCCAACTGGTTAACGACACCAGTGAATCTGTGCCCATGACGAAATAAAACATATCTTGCGGATGTTTTTGCCGCAGCTGTTGTAAGGTGGTGACGCTGTAAGACAAGGTGGTACGTTCCAGCTCCACCGCATTGATGGTCAATTGCGGGAAGTGAGCCGCGGCTAGTTGCAACATTGTTAAGCGCTGCTCTGCACTGGCACTGGCCTGCTGCTTGTGTGGGGGAATGTTGTTGGGCATCAGCCACAGCTGATCGAGCTGGAGCTGTTGCCATACTTCCGCTGCTGGTCGCAGGTGACCATAATGTACTGGATCGAATGTCCCGCCTAAAATCCCTATTCGCATCAGCTTAACTCAAATTGCTGTAACTGCCGATGAGCCTCAGCATCAAACATCAGACACAGGTGGCTGATGCCGATCCAGTCCTCACGCCCTTGTTGTTTAAGTGCCAGTTCCAGCTGAGAACTGACGCCAAGCATATTTTCTATCGCGGCCAGTGATAAGCGTTTTAGTGCCTGTTGATAAAGGGGTTTACGCTTATCCCAGATCCGGTATTGTCCAAACAGTTGATTAAGGTTATGTCCAGCCGAAAGTGCTGACTGTAGCTGCCATAATTGTGTCAGCTCTTTTTGTAGCGCCCAGTGGACGATTGGCAGCGCGGTATCTTCTGCTTTCAGTTGCACCAGCATGTGCTGGGCTTTGTCCTGTTGGTTGGCGAGCAAGGCATCGGTGAGCTGAAACACACTGAAGCGTGATTGATCTTCGAAATAGTGTGATAGCTCCGCTGCGTTGACCTGACGCTGTCCCGCCAGTAGTTGTAGCAGTTGCAGTGCCTGGTCTGCTGCCAAAAGGTTGCCTTCATACAGATTGGCGAGCATCGCCCGCGCATCGGCTTGTAGCTGCAATTGGTAGTGTTGGATTTGGCTATCTAACCAGCGCTGAAACTGCGGCCCTTCCGGTGTGGTGCAGGGAACGAAAATGCCTTTACTATCCAGCAGTTTAAACCATTTGCTATGCTGTTGTTCTTGTGCCAATTTGGGGCCAGTGAGTAGCAACACAGTATCGGGATTAGGCTGTGCCAATAGCGCTTGCAGCATGGCACTGCCATCGCTTCCTGGTTTAGCCTGCGGCAGTTGTAACTCAATGATCCGGCGGCTGGCAAACAGACTCATGGCATGCCACTCATTGTAGAGATCCTGCCAGTTGAAGCTGTTTTCCTGCTCGAGTTGAACGCGCTCTTCAAACCCTTGCGCACGAGCTGCTGCCAACAGTTGTGATTTAGTGGTATCCAGTAGCCAAGGATCGTCGCCAAATAGCAGATAACAGGGCTTAAGCACTGTTATTTGCCGGGCAAACTGATCCGGATACACCCGCATCACTTCACCTCGGTGGCGGCCAGCGTCTGAATAATGTAATCCGCAGCCTGGATGCGCATCTCTTTTACCAGTAGATCCATTTCGCGGCTTTTGGCAAGCGCGGTACGTGGATCGTCTTGGTAGTCACGGCGCACTTCAGCCGTGAAACTCTGCGCTTCTTTATCTGGCATAGCGACACTGAAAAACACCCGGTAGATCAGTTCGTACTCTGCCACATTACCTGTGGAGTAAATTGACAGGGTAGAACGTTCCAGCGAGTCTTTCATCAGTGTCAGTCGCGGTAACTTGGCACTCGCAGGTTTGATGCTGATGTTGTGCAGCCGTAGGCGATCTTGCACCAGCCGGCTTAATTCACTGTACTGGTCTGGCGTGGTAAGGCTGAGCGTTCTGAGCTCAGGCGGAATTGAGTAACTGCCTTGCAGATGAAATCCGCAACCGGCACTGGTCATGAGCACCAGTGCCAGCGCCGAGAACATCAATTGCCGCATAGACTTAGTAAGTGTCAGCATGAATGTCCTGTGCATCAATGAGTTATGTTAGTTCGCTACAATATTCAACAGTTTTCCAGGTACATAAATCACCTTGCGAACGCTCTTGCCTTCGGTGTGTTTCTGTACCTGTTCATCTGCCAGCGCCAGTGCTTCCACCTGTGCCTGTTCGGCATCGGCGGCAACGGTGATTTTAGCGCGCAGTTTACCGTTAACTTGCACTACGACTAGTTTACTGTCTTCAACCAACGCCGCAGTATCTACTTCTGGCCAAGCCGCCGTTTCGATATCGCTGGTGTGACCCAGTGCTTGCCACAAACTGAAGCTCAGGTGTGGGGTGATGGGGTACAGTAAACGCACAACGGCAGACAGCGCTTCAGCCATCAGCGCACGGTCTTGAGCGCTTTCCAGTGATGCTTTTTGCAGATTGTTCATCAGCTCCATCACCGCGGCAACTGCGGTATTAAACATCTGCCGCCGGCCGATATCATCGGTGACTTTGGCGATGGTTTTGTGCAGTTCACGGCGCAGCGTTTTCTGCTCGGCATTGAGACGGCTGACATCCAGTGCTTCGGCTGCACCAGCATTGATATGGTCTGAGGCCAGTTTCCACAAACGTTTGATAAAACGATGCGCGCCTTCAACGCCAGATTCCTGCCATTCCAGGGTCATTTCTGGTGGCGCGGCAAACATCATAAACAAGCGCACGGTATCGGCACCGTATTTTTCCACCATCAACTGCGGATCGATGCCGTTGTTTTTGGATTTGGACATCTTGCTCATGCCGGTATACACCAGTTCATGACCTTCTTTGTCCACCGCCTTGCTGATACGGCCTTTGTCGTCACGTTCCAGCACTTCGGCATCCAGTGGTGATACCCAGACGCGCGCGCCTTTCTCATCGGTGTAGTAGAAGGCATCGGCCAGTACCATGCCTTGGGTCAGCAGCCGTTTGGCGGGCTCGTTGCTGTTAACCAGTCCGGCATCCCGTAGTAATTTGTGGAAAAAGCGGAAGTACAGCAGGTGCATACAGGCGTGTTCAATGCCGCCAACGTACTGATCTACCGGCAGCCAATAGTTGGCCTTGTCAGTATCCAGCATCTGCATGGCTTTTGGTGAACAGTAGCGGGCGTAATACCAGCTAGATTCCATGAAGGTATCGAAGGTATCGGTTTCCCGCAGTGCTGGCTGGCCGTTCACTGTAGTTTTGGCCCACGCTTTGTCAGCTTTAATCGGGCTCTGCACGCCATCCATCACCACATCTTCTGGCAGAATGACCGGCAATTGCTCGGCGGGGGTTGGGATCACGCTACCATCAGGCATGGTAACCATAGGGATCGGTGCACCCCAGTAGCGCTGACGGCTTACGCCCCAGTCACGCAAACGGAAATTCACCTGACGTTTGCCTTTGCCTTGGCTTACAAGCGTGTCGGCAATCGCATTAAAGGCTGCGTCAAACGCCAAACCGTCAAACTCACCAGAATTAAACAGAATGCCTTTATCGGTAAACGCGGCTTGGCTCAAATCTGGTTCACTATCAACGGCTTTGATCACTGCCTTGATAGGTAGACCATACTTTGTGGCAAACTCGTAGTCGCGTTGATCATGTCCTGGCACAGACATCACCGCCCCGGTGCCATAGTTCATCAGCACAAAGTTAGCTGCCCATACCGGCACTTTGTCACCGGTCAGCGGATGGATGGCATACAGGCCAGTCGCCACCCCTTTTTCTCCATGGTGGCTAAGTCAGCTTCAGACGCAGTGCTTTGTTTACATTCTTCAATAAATGCTGCCAGCGCGGGATTGTTAGCTGCCGCTTGCAGTGCCAGCGGATGCGTTGCCGCAATTGCCACATAGGTAACGCCCATGACGGTGTCGGGACGGGTGGTGTAAATATCAAAGGTGTCGTCACTGTCGGCGACCTGGAAGGTCATTTCCACCCCTTCGGAGCGGCCAATCCAGTTACGCTGCATTGCTTTAACCTGTTCCGGCCAGCCGTCCAGGTTATCGATTTCGTTGAGCAGTTCTTCGGCATACGCGGTGATTTTGATGAACCACTGCGGGATCTCTTTCTGCTCAACCTTGGTATCGCAACGCCAGCAGCAACCGTCTACCACCTGTTCGTTGGCCAGTACGGTCTGGTCGTTCGGGCACCAGTTGACGGAAGAGGTCTTTTTGTAAACTAAGCCTTTGTCATACAGCTTGGTGAAAAACCACTGTTCCCAGCGATAATATTCCGGGGTGCAAGTGGCAATTTCACGGCTCCAGTCATAGCCAAATCCCAGCATTTTCAGCTGGTTTTTCATGTAATCAATGTTGGCGTAAGTCCAAGGGGCTGGCGCTGATTTATTCTTGATGGCGGCATTTTCTGCTGGCAGACCAAAGGCGTCCCAACCGATAGGTTGCAGGACATTCTTACCTTGCAGACGCTGGAAACGTGCGACAACATCACCTATGGTGTAGTTGCGTACATGGCCCATGTGTAGGCGACCAGAAGGGTAGGGAAACATGGAGAGGCAGTAAAACTTCTCTTTGCTGTTATCTTCGGTGACTTCAAAAGTTTTGTTGTCTGCCCAGTGCTGTTGAACCCGGGCCTCAATTTCTGAGGGATTGTATTGCTCTTGCATCAGGTTTTTCGGCATTGCCGCCCATAAATTTGAGAGATACGCGCTATGCGGCGCATTTTAAATCCGCATAGAATAAACCAGAAGTGAGTCATTCACCAAGACTCGTCTTAAAGGAGTAGCGCCATGAGTGATAAAAGTAAGGAATTGCTGCAGCTGTATCGGGATTTGTTTCAGAAAGTGAAGGAAATCTATCAGCAGGATAGCTCTCTCACTGTTAAAAGCCTGCTCAGCACCATTAAGCGAGGTAAAGAGTATTTGGCATTAAAGCGCCATGCTGATGAAGAACAACTGCAACTGGTGGAAGAGTTTTTACAGCGGGATATTGCCAGTTTTATCGCGGCGCAAACCGAAGATGATCTGAGTTATAGCCCAACTGCCATTACCTTGGAAAATACCCTTTGGCATTGGCTGGGTGAGATCAGTGACCGTAGCCAAGTGGAGTGGCATGAATTAGCGCAGCAGTTCAGTCAAAAAGGGCTTTACCACAGTGGTGACATTGTGACCCAAGGCACGCTGACGTGTACTCATTGCGGTTATAAAATGGACATTGAATTTACTGATGTGATCCCAGATTGCCCTGAGTGCGACCACGCAGAGTTTACCCGTGAACCGCTGATGCCTTGAGTGCCGCCACTTACCAATAACACAAACGCAGCCAAGGCTGCGTTTGTTAGCTGTGGTTAACTCTGTTGTTTTTTCAATTTATCTAGTGCTGCGATTATCTCCTGCTTACGGCCGCTATCTGCCAGTTCCCGGCCTGGGCGCGGAGCTGCCTGTAGCGCTTTTTGCAGGTATTTTTCGGCTTCAGCGTAACGGTCATCATCCAGCAGAAATTCGCCATAAAAATAGTTGGCGTCAATACCATCGGGATTGATGGTGAGGGCTTTCTTTAGCAGTTCCTCAGCCTTGTCATCGTCACCAAAACCGATGGGCCAGCCAGGCACTTTGAAATAAAGCACGCCAAGGCTGGTGTACGCCGAACCTTGCAGTGTATCGGGGTCTTTGGCAATTGCTTTTTCAAAATCGGCTTTGGCAATTTTGGCGTATTTTAGTGCCCCGAGTCCGCCACTGACGCCGGCATAAGTGGAGTTGATGATACCGTGCCAGATGACGATAGCAGTGTCGTCTGGGTAGGTGTTTACCGCGTTATCCGCTTGCTTCAGTAGCTCATCAAAGGCTTTCTCTTGGTCATCACCTTTTAACGTGTAATTATTGACCGCCCACTGCTGTTGCAGCTGCTGTAATGCTTGGTCACTGGCCTCGCTGGCATTGGCGCTGGTGGCAAACACCACGCAGGCCGTTAACAACAGATTAAGATACTTCATGGCGTTCTCCTGCGGTTTGCGGTGCCGGGGTTGTTCCCTGGCAGAAACGTTTGATGATGGGCAATTGTTTTAACAGTGACTTGTCTACCACACGTGGTAACAGGGCATTGATTCGTACAAAGAGCGATTCTGGCCAGCCAAGATACAGATCCCCTTGGCGGCGCTGTGCCAGTGCTTGACACAATTGCTCGGCAACCCACTCTGGACTGTCGGTTTTATTACCAAGTTGCTGATTCATTTGCTGCATTTCTTGGTTATTGAGTTCGGTATCGGTTGCGCGTGGGGCCAAATACAGTACGGAAATCTTGGTGTCCGCAAGTTCTCGCCGTAGCGCCTCGGTAAAGCCATGTAATCCAGCTTTGCTGGCGCAATACAGGGTCGAGCCCGCATAACCGATACTGCCAAGAATCGACCCCACATTTACTATGGTGGATGGTTTCAGCTGAAACAGCGGCAGCAAGGTACGGCAGATATTAATGGGCGCTAGCAGATTGGTATTGAGTATCCGCTCACTATCGGCGGCACTCGTGGCGCTGAGCGTTTGCAACTGATTGACACCCAGGCAGTTGATCAGTGTATCAGCATCAAATGCCTGTGCCGCGGCCAACAGGGTTTTGAGCCCTGCCGCCGTGGTAAGATCGGCTGTCAGCAACTGATGGCCAGTTCCCTCAAGTTCTTCTTTGAGCTGGTTGAGTTTGCTGCTGTTGCGACCACAGAGCAGCAGTTCATGCCCTTGCACGGCAAGGGCTTTGGCGATGGCACTGCCGATGCCACCACTGGCACCGGAAATGACGACTCGTCTACGAGGTAATGTCATGTGTCACCTCATCCCGCTTTGCTGACTAGTGTGTTGTTGTCGAGCATTGCCGCTTGTTTGGCATCGAGTTCGCGGAATACGTTGCCGTACAAACGGTAAAAGTTGTTAGCCGCATGGATGATCAACTGCTGTTCGGCACTATCTGTGATGCGGTTCATCAGACCTTCAAAAAATTGCATATGTTTTTTGTCCAGTTCACCGTGGGATTTCAGATAACTGAACGCACTCTCGGGGAGACCCAGACTTGCCTGGATCTTGTCGGCCGCCATCAACGCCATATTGATGCTTGTGCCTTCGAGGACATTGACCATCCCGAAAAATCCCAGCGGATTAACACGGCTGACCATATCCCAGGCGTAAGCTACCATCAGCTCAGTGGCAAAATTGGGGGTACTGTGGCGAGCTTTTTCTTTGTCAAAACCACAGGCGGCAATATCATTTAACACCCATTCTTGATGGCCTTTTTCTTCATCAATGTATTCGGCTACCGCCTCTCGCAGCCACTCTTTGCTTTCCGGTAAGCGTGAGCCAACCGCCATCAATAACGGGGAGGTATGCTTCACGTGGTGATAGGCCTGCTGCAAAAATGCCACATACTCAGGTAAGGTGACATTGCCTGCCAGACAATGATTGATAATTGGCGTCTCCAACAGGTATTGGCGTCCGGCTGCGGTGTGTAACTGTAAGTCATCGTAAAAAGCCATAAGCTATCTCGTCTCAGTTGGTCTGTGGATGGGACTGATACAGCGAATCAATCTGTGTATCAAACGCTTGCAACAGCGCTAGACGTTGCAGGCGCCCATTGGCGGTTATATAGGGTAATAACTGTTTATCTTCCAGCCTTAGCCATTGGCGGATCTGGGCATAGTCTGGGAGTTGGGCATTGGCCGTTTTTATCCAATTGGTAATTTGTTGCTCATTCACGGCGGATGAGGCGCTGAGCAAGGCGCACAAATAAGGTTTGTCGTCACCGACCACCATACATTGATTTAGCAAGGGTTCAGACATCAGCACTGACTCTACCCACTCGGGGCTGATGTTGCGGCCAAAGGAGGAGATCAGCAGGTTCTTACTGCGACCATCAATGAATAACCAATCCTCTTCGCAATGGCCGAGATCGCCGGTATAAACTTCGTGGGGATACCAGCTGTCGGGCATCCCCGCATAACCAAGATGGCAGGCTCCACTTACGACCACTTCTTGTTTTTCAATCCGAACCTGACAATGCGCCAGAATTTTCCCCGCTGCACCAATGCGTTGATTGGCAGGTGTGTTGAGGGCAACCACCGAGCCACATTCTGACAAGCCATAGCCTTCGTATACCGGTAAGCCCAGTTGCCGGGCCTTGCTCAGTAACTGCGGATCGACTCTGCCACCGCCCACTGCCACGAATTTGAGTGAGGTGGGCGCTTGCCATCCCTGTTGGCTGGCCGCTAACAGTAAGCGCAGCAGTTGCGGGATCAGGATCATTGAATCCGGTTTTATTTCGCTAATACATTGCAACAGCCGCCAGCTATCCAGATTGGAACTGCCCAGCATGCCTCGCTGTGCATCGCTCGGTATCACAACGGTTCCCCCGCACAATAGCGGGCTGTAGACGCCTGCAATATTTTCTAACAGTGTGCTTAGTGGCAGCAGACACAGGTGCCTTGGCTGTTTAATCGCGATCTCATCAGCCAGTGACTGTGCCACGCGCCATTGGTGATCGCGACTGAGACAAACACCTTTAGGATGACCGGTGGAACCTGAGGTAAAGGTAATTTTTTGGGTGCCTTCCGGTAGCTGGTTGCTGCTGTTGAAGGGCAACTCCCAGCAATGGAAACGTTCCGGTAGCGCCCAGGCGGCGACACCAGGTAAGGCCTCTTCCAGATCCAGTTTACATTGTCCTGGCAGTAGCAGTTCTTCGCTGAGCAGCAGCTCCGCTCCCGCTTGTTCAAGGCAGTTACGAATTTGCTGAGGGGTAAAAAATAACGGTAATGGCAGGCAGACGATATTGGCGACATGGCAGGCTAAATCGACGATGACCCAATCGGCACTGTTGCCCCCGTGCAGCGCGACACAGGAGACCTGTCGCTGTTGCAGCCAATTTGCCAAAACCTCAACACGTTGCGCCAGTTGTTGATAGCTGAGCTGTTGTTGACTGTCTTCAAGCGCAATCTGGGCAGGCGAACCCTGCGCCGTTTGCCGCATAAACTCTACAATATTATTCATGTTGCCTCTTATTTACGACGGATGGCAGTAGCGACAGTGGCGGTTTGGTTACTATAGGTTGCAGCAATTTTTGCTAAGCGCGGGTCAGTATTGATGATTTCACTTGCCCGCTGCAGATTTCCTATCATGACGCTCGGATTATTGCGGTAATAACTGCCCCAGATACTGTAGTCGCCTGGCAAGTTTGGCTGGATCCGCAGAGCACAGGCTGTGAGGTTCAAACCCAAGACGTTGCATTAAATGTTGTACCTGTTCGGTTGCGGTAAATACCATCCATTCATAACCGGCACTTGCCAGCATTTGCGCCAGGGTAACCATTAACATCGGCCCGAAGGCTTTTGTCTCTAAAGCCAGATTACCTATCTCGATCAAGCTGTCGCGCACAACCGGACGTTTGGCGACTTCAGCCACTAGTTGTTCGATTGCAGCAGGCAGATATTGTTCAATAAATAATGGTTGATATTGCCCGGGACGCAAACCGTAGGCGCCGACAGTGCGGCCGTGGTAACTGATGTCTATGAGCCAGGGGAGAAAACTGTTGAGCTGTGCGTGATGCACCTGTTGGAATTTGGATGCAATAAATTGCTCTACCGCTGGGCGCTGTTGATGCGCGATGGTAATCAGCCCTATGTTGGGTATGGAGTGCGCGCCAGAATTTATGGCTACCGACGGTACTTGCGGCAATTGCTGGAACATAAAGAGAACTCCGCTGGTGATATCTCATGATTCACCCTAGCGGAGTCAGCTTAAGGAATACTTATGAAATTCAGATTTAATTAATGATCGCTATTTTATTAATTATATGAATTTATTTGTGTTTTCTGTTAACAATCAATAAAAGGCTGAACAGTAACAGCAGCAGACTGAATATTAATACTGGCCATTGCCCCCATTTAGCGAAAGGGGTAATCCCACTGACTAAGGCTACGTTAGCGGTTAACACGCCGTCTTGAAACTGCGGCAGCTTAGCGCTGATATTGCCATGTTCATCGACAATTGCCGTCACGCCATTGTTCGTATCCCGCAGTAACGGACGCCCCAGTTCTGCTGCACGCATTTGCGCAATTTCCAGATGTTGCAATGGCCCGTTAGAGGCACCAAACCAGGCATCATTGGAGACCGTCAGCAGCAGTTGGGTGTCAGCGGTTACGTTATCTCGCAGTTGTTCGGGAAAGGCGATTTCGTAACAGATAGCTGGTGCTAAACGGAACCCTCCAGCTTGTAAATTGGGCTGCACATAGGCACCGC
The DNA here is from genome assembly GCF_018394335.1 of Shewanella dokdonensis. Taxonomy (NCBI): domain Bacteria; kingdom Pseudomonadati; phylum Pseudomonadota; class Gammaproteobacteria; order Alteromonadales; family Shewanellaceae; genus Shewanella; species Shewanella dokdonensis. The sequence continues at coordinate 3,055,998 of NZ_CP074572.1, forward strand.
GACTGAAGGAGGACATGGGCAGATTGAATAAAGGGGCTAGCGGCCGCAACAGGGACTCAAACGGCACAAATTCGCCGATAGGCAACAGGTGGTGTTTGCGGTACTGATTGCTGCCATTGACTTGATAATCACCAGCAGTTTGTTGATGTTGATGGGCATTGCCGAGCACTATCAAGGAGTTATAGAAATCCGATTGGTCAAGGCTCACGATCCCGGAGATAATGGCGGTGTCGTTAAGATTGGCAACTTTATTGGCATTGTCCAGAAATGGTTCGACCATAGATTCAGGCGCTGGGATTGCCGCTTCTGGCCAGATGATAATATCTTTATCAAAATGTGGCCGCGACAAATCCATATATTTCAGCAACGTAGGCCACAGCGCATTGGGATCCCACTTCATGCTTTGCGGAATATTGCCTTGTACCAGCGCAACACTGACCGTTTGGCCTGTGCGTTCAATGCCGTTATGACGTGGTGCTTGCCACACGGCTAAGGCCATCAGAGCCATGAGTATTGGCAGACTTATCCAACGTCTACGCAAGAGCAACACCAAGCTGCCTGCGAACATCGCCAACAGCAGGCTGATGCCCAAGGTGCCAATATACGCTGCCAGCGGTTGCAGTGGGCCACTACTCTGACTATACCCCGCCCACAACCAAGGAAACCCGGTGAGCATCCAGCCACGCAGCCACTCGGTGAGTACCCACAGCGCCGGAAACAATGCCAGCGCATTCCAGTGCCACGCCCAGCGGGAAGCTAACTTAGCCCATAGTGCTCCTGCCAGCGCTGGATACAACGCGAGGTACAACGCCAGCAGTGCCATCAACAACATAGATACTGGTAGTGGCATGCCACCATATTGATAGATGCTGACATGTACCCAACTGATGCCAAAGGCAAAGCTGCCAAAGCCAAAACTGAGCCACAGATAAAAAGCACGTTTGGGCTGCTCACGGCAGCTTAACCACAGGACTAACGCCAATGCTAGTGGATAAATAGGCCACAGATCATAAGGCGCAAAGGAAAGGCTGGTGGCCGCACCAGCAACAAAGGCAAGTACGGCATTAAGCCAAGGAGATTGCCGAATACGGCTGGCAGATAAGATCACTATGGGTTGTTTTCTTCAGTGTTGTTACTGTCGTCGGGCAGTTTTACGCGTAACTGCAGCAAGCGCCGAGTATCTGCGTTAATCACCTTAAATTCAATCCCTTCGATGGTGACTTTCTCATTGCGTTCCGGCAGATGGCCGAACGCATGGCTGACCAAGCCACCAACAGTGTCAAACTCTTCATCACTGAAGTGGGTGTTGAAGTTTTCGTTGAAGTCTTCAATATGCGTCAGTGCTTTGACCATGTAGACCTTGCTGCCGACTTTCCGAATATCCGGTTCTTCGGCCGCATCATGGTCAAACTCGTCTTCAATGTCGCCGACAATCTCTTCCAGAATATCTTCAATGGTCACAAGCCCAGAGACGCCGCCGTATTCGTCAACCACAATCGCCATGTGGTAACGCTGGCTACGGAACTCTTTGAGCAGCACATCGACACGTTTACTTTCGGGCACCACTACCGCAGGACGGATGACCTTTTCTAACGAAAACGGTTCATCGCTGTTATCAAAACCGTATTTAATTAGGTCTTTAGCTAACAAGATGCCTTCGATATGGTCTTTGTCTTCATTAACCACAGGGAAGCGGGAGTGGGCTGACGAGATAACGGTGTTGAGTACATCTTCGACAGAATCGTTATACTGAATGGCAACAATCTGCGCCCGTGGGATCATAATATCGCGGACTCGCAGATCTGATACTTCTAGCACACCCTTGATCATTTCGCGGGTATCCTCGGTGATAAGGTCACGTTGCTCTGCGTCCTGGATCACCTCAACTAATTCGTCGCGATTCTGGGGTTCGCCCATGAACAACTGGCTGACACGATCAAACCAGCCCTTCTTGTGGGCGCTTGTACTCGGGGGATATCATCACTCATAGTGCTGTCACAGTTCGTGGAAGACGAACTTTTATTGCTCCTTGTAAGGGTCAGAAAAACCTAAGCTTTCAATGAGTTCTGTCTCAATGGCTTCCATTTCTTCAGCTTCGGCGTCGTCGATATGATCATAACCTAGCAGATGCAGGCACCCATGCACAACCATATGCGCCCAGTGAGCTTCTAATGGTTTATGTTGTTCCTGCGCTTCATTCTCAACGACCGGGGCACAAATAACAAGATCCCCGATCAGTGGCAGTTCAATGCCGGGTGGTGCTTCAAAGGGAAAAGACAGCACATTAGTGGGCTTGTCTTTGCCACGATAATCCATATTCAGCTGGTGACTTTCGGCTTCATCTACGAGCCGAATCGTCATTTCGGCTTCATCCAGACGGCCATCAAGGGCGGTTGTAGCCCAGCGTAAAAAGTCGGCTTCAGCCGGTAATTGGGTGGATTCAGAGGCAATCTGTAAATCCAGTGTCAACTCAAGACTCATGTTCGGAAGGTTCCGTAATATCAGAAGGTTCGGCCAGTTTGTACTGGTTATCGTGACGGCCGCTGGCGGCTTGTTGCCGTTGTTCAAAAGACTCGTAAGCTTCTACGATTCTTGCCACGACCGGGTGGCGCACCACATCTTTTGACTGGAAGAAGTTAAAGCTGATTTCATCCACATCGCCAAGCACTTCAATGGCGTGGCGCAAGCCTGATTTCACATGGCGCGGCAGGTCAATTTGGGTGATATCACCGGTAATGACCGCCTTGGAATTAAAGCCGATACGGGTCAGGAACATCTTCATCTGCTCTACTGTGGTGTTTTGGCTTTCATCAAGGATGATAAAGGCGTCATTCAAGGTACGACCACGCATGTAGGCCAGCGGGGCGATTTCAATCACGCTGCGTTCTATCAGACGTTCGACTTTTTCAAAGCCTAACATCTCAAATAACGCATCATATAAAGGCCGCAAGTAAGGGTCGACTTTCTGGCTCAGATCGCCGGGCAGAAACCCGAGTTTCTCGCCCGCTTCTACTGCCGGGCGGGTCAACAGAATACGTCGTACTTCTTGGCGTTCCAGTGCATCTACTGCTGCGGCCACCGCCAGATAGGTTTTGCCTGTGCCCGCCGGGCCGATACCAAATGCAATATCGTGACGGACGATGTTAACCACATACTGACTCTGGTTCGGATTGCGCGGTTTAATCACGCCCTTGCGGGTTTTGATAAAGTGCTCTTGTGGCTGCTCACTGTCATGGTCGGCTTCTATCGAAATAGCTTCCTGAATGGCAATATGCACTTTTTCTGGTTCTAAATCTGGCGTGCTGCCTTTGAGCGGGGCGGTTTCCACATACAGAGTACGCAACAGATTACTGGCGGTCAGACAGCCTTGTGGTTGGCCGACAATCTTGAAATGGTTGTTGCGGTAACTGATCTCGACACCAATACGGCGTTCGAGCTGTTTGATGTTGTCATCAAATGGGCCACACAGGGACGCCAGTCGGCGACTGTCCGCTGGCTCCAGATACAGATCCATGGCGGTTAATTTATGGGACAAATAAAACTCCGATACTAATTGCGCTACATTGCTCAGTTTACGAGCCTCATTGGCGAAATGCCATGAGAAAAATGTCATAGGTCAGCAAGCTAAAAGGCGACCGTGGCCGCCTTTTTATCATCACTATGGTTGGTAGCGTTTTACCCCAAGTTCATCGGCACTCTGGTGTTTAGCCAGAATATCCACTGGTCGCAGATTGCGCCGCAGATCCATCTGATCTTCACCACGAATGAACTTGCCACGCAGCGAGTTAGGATAAACATCGGTGATCTCCACATCGACAAAGGTACCTATGTGTTGTGGTTGACCTTCAAAGTTAACCACGCGGTTGTTTTCCGTGCGGCCACGCAGTTCCAGCGGATTTTTCACCGATGGGCCTTCGACCAAAATGCGCTGCACTGTGCCTAACATCTGCCGGCTGTAGCGCATCGCCTGATGGGTGATGGTGTCTTGCAATCTGGCGAGACGTTGCTTCTTCTCTTCCAGATCCACATCGTCTGGCAAGTCAGCCGCTGGTGTGCCGGGACGGGCGCTGTAAATAAAGCTGAAGCTATGGTCGAAATTCACTTCTTCAATCAGCTTCATGGTGTCTTCAAAATCTGCGGCGGTTTCACCGGGGAAACCAACAATAAAGTCGGAGCTGATCTGGATCTCTGGCCGAGCTTTACGCAGGCGGCGAATAATCGACTTGTACTCAAGCGCCATATGCCCGCGTTTCATTTGCGTCAGAATGCGGTCTGAGCCTGACTGTACTGGCAGATGCAGGAAACTCACCAGTTCCGGTGTATCGGCATAGACATCAATAATATCTTGTGTGAATTCAATCGGGTGGCTGGTGGTAAAGCGGAGGCGATCTATGCCATCAATGGCGGCAACATAGCGCAACAGTTCGGCAAAGGAGCAGATGTCGCCATCAAATTTGGCACCGCGATAGGCATTAACGTTTTGCCCCAGCAAATTGACTTCGCGTACCCCTTGCTGTGCCAGTTGTGCCACTTCCAGAATGACATCATCCATTGGGCGACTGACTTCTTCACCGCGGGTATAAGGCACAACACAGAAAGAACAATACTTGCTGCAACCTTCCATGATAGACACGAACGCGGTGGGGCCTTCGGCACGGGGTTCGGGCAGTCGGTCAAATTTTTCGATTTCCGGGAAGCTAACATCAATAACCGCATGACTGCCACCATGCACTTCATTGATCATCTCTGGCAAGCGATGCAAGGTTTGCGGGCCAAAAACAATATCAACACATGGTGCTCGTTCTTTGATGGCTTTGCCTTCTTGCGACGCCACACAGCCACCCACGCCGATGATCAAATCGGGATTTTTATCCTTGAGACCTTTCCAACGACCTAACTGATGGAACACCTTCTCCTGTGCTTTTTCACGAATTGAACAGGTATTGAGCAGCAGCACATCGGCATCTTCTGCTGCTTCTGTCAGGGTATAGCCCTGAAATTCGTTCAACAGATCGGCCATCTTGGCTGAGTCATACTCATTCATCTGACAGCCCCAGGTTTTGATATGGAGTTTCTTACTCATCAGTTTTGTGCCGCTCTCTCGTACCTCTAGGAAAATAGCGCGCTATTTTACCTACAGTTACCGCTGCTTGCCAACGTTTGCTGGTGCAAAACTGCATTACCTGGCGCGCCAGCGTTGGTTGTTGGCATAAGCTGTTGTTTCTATTGTGGCTTCACGTTTTGCCAGCAAGGTGGCATGGTTGGTCATAAATTGCTGTGCCATCTGCTGGTTATGGTTTTTGGCGGTGTCATGAATATCTGCCACTAAGGCAAAATGCAATTCACTCATGGTTTCCGCGAATTGTTGATATAAGGCATAATTAACCGAACCTATGTAGGTTACAGTGATGACTTCCATTTTTGCGGCGCTGTTGCGGCTGTGCTAGGCAGTGGTAACCATGCGCCGACAGCTATCAGGGCGCTTGCGGCAAAGCGGCCAAAGGATGCGATTGCCATAGTTTTCTCCTGGGTTATTCATGGGATGAACCTGTACCGCACTGCTCAGGCGTTACTAAAATAAGACGCTTGATTGCCATCATTAGGTTGGAATTAAATTGTGAATTATTTCGTTTTCGGGGAACGGTCGACGCTATTCGAGTCGGTGGTCGCAGCAAACAAAATTACAACAGCAGGAATGCAACAGTGACAAAACAACATCAGCAGCAGGATATTGTCATTATCGGTGGCGGCATGGTGGGTGCCGCCGCAGCTGTGGGACTGGCACAACTTGGATTGAACGTCGCCGTGGTGGAAGCATCTGCCCCGGAAGCTTATGACCCAGAACAAGCTCTGGATGTGCGGGTATCGGCAGTGTCGCTGGCATCAGAAAATCTGCTGGCGCGGCTGGGGGCACTTGAAGGTTTGTTGCAGATGCGACAGGTGGCCTATCGTGGCCTGGAAACCTGGGAGATGGAAGGTTGCATCACCCGTTTTCATGCCGAGCAACTGAAACTGTCGCATCTTGGTCATATTGTCGAAAACCGCTTGGTGCAACTGGCGTTATGGCAACAGTTTGCGCAATACGACAATCTTACTGTTTGTTGTCCGGCGCGGGTAACCCGCATGGTGCGCAGTTGCAGTGGTATTGAAGTCAGCCTGGATGATGGGCGGGTGCTGGATAGTCATCTGCTGGTGGGCGCCGATGGTGCTAATTCACTGGTGCGGCAGTGGGCTGGGATTGGGGTCGCTGGCTGGGATTACAGCCAGTCCTGCATGCTCATCAATATTGCAACTGCCGAGGCAGAACAAGATATCACCTGGCAACAATTTACTCCCAATGGGCCGCGCTCATTACTGCCACTGCCGGGACATCACGCGTCGCTGGTTTGGTATGATGACGCTCAGACCATTAAAGGATTGATGCAGTTATCACCCAAGCAGTTGAAACAGGCGATTGATAACCATTTCCCCGAACGGCTCAATCGTGATTTTGAGGTACTGGATCGCGGTAGCTTTCCATTAACCAGACGCCATGCCAAACAGTATTATCGTGACAATCTGGTGCTGCTCGGCGATGCCGCTCACACCATTAATCCACTGGCAGGACAAGGGGTTAACCTCGGATTTAAAGACGTAGATACGCTGTTAGAGGAAGTATCTTCGGCATTGAGTGACAGCAATTGCCCGTGGTGGGACAGCGTGGTGTTAGCGCGCTATCAGCGGCGGCGCTGGTATGATAACCAATTGATGATGACGGGTATGGATCTGTTTTATGCCGGTTTTAGCAATGACATTCTACCGCTAAAACTGGTGCGTAATCTCGGCTTGAAACTGGCCGATATCAATACCCCAGTGAAACAGCAGGTACTCAGATACGCCCTTGGTTTGTCCTGATAATTTGTTGCCAGCGTAATTGCAGTGCTAAAATGCCGCGCTTGAGTCGCGGCATTGTTATTTTCCGCGATAGCTAAATGAGAACAACAGGAAAAATGACCACCATAAAACTGATTGTCGGGCTTGGTAATCCTGGTGCAGAGTATGCCCAGACCCGGCATAATGCCGGCGCTTGGTTTGTGGCACAACTGGCGCATAATTATGGCGCTAGCTTAGTGCCAGAGAGTAAATATTTTGGGCTTACCGCCCGCATTACCATCAAAGGCCGGGATGTACGGCTGTTAGTGCCCACTACTTATATGAACCTCAGTGGTAAGGCGGTGGGCGCTCTCGCCAGTTTTTTCCGGATTGCGCCTGACGAGATTTTAGTCGCGCATGATGAATTAGATATGCCACCCGGCGTGGCTAAGTTCAAACTCGGTGGTGGTCATGGCGGCCATAATGGTCTGAAAGATATTATTGCCAGCCTCGGGAACGACAAAAATTTCTATCGCTTGCGTATCGGCATCGGCCATCCAGGCGACAAGAATAAGGTCAGTGGCTACGTACTTGGTAAGCCGCCTCAGGCAGAGCAACAACGCATTGATGCCGCCATTGACGAAGCCTTACGTGCCACCGATATTGTGTACACAGAAGATATAACCAAAGCCATGAATCGCTTACATGCATTCAAGGCCGAATAACGGATCAATGACATAAGGCCGCTGGCACACCAGTGGCTGTCCGGCGCAACAATGTCGGAAATTACAGTGAGATAAGGTAACTATCATGGGTTTTAAATGCGGCATCGTTGGTTTGCCCAATGTCGGTAAGTCGACTCTGTTTAATGCGTTAACCAAAGCCGGTATCGAAGCGGCGAATTTCCCTTTTGTACCATTGAACCAAACACTGGGGTTGTACCGGTACCGGACGCCCGCTTGCAAGTGCTTGCTGACATAGTACATCCAGAGCGTGTCCTGCCAACTACCATGGAGTTTGTGGATATTGCCGGTCTGGTCGCTGGTGCCTCTAAAGGCGAAGGGCTTGGCAATAAATTCTTGGCTAACATTCGTGAAACGGATGCCATTGGTCATGTGGTGCGCTGTTTTGAAAATGACAACATAGTGCACGTTGCCAATAAGGTGAACCCTGCGCATGATATTGAGGTGATCAATACGGAACTGGCACTGGCGGATCTCGACAGTTGCGAACGCGCCATACTGCGGCAGCAAAAACGCGCGAAAGGCGGCGATAAAGAAGCCAAGTTTGAAGTAGAAGTGCTGGAAAAGCTCAAACCAGTATTGGATGAAGGCCACATGTTGCGTACTCTCGATCTCTCAAAAGAAGAGCTCGAAGCCGTGGCTTACCTAAATTTCCTGACATTAAAACCCACCATGTACATCGCCAACGTGGCAGAAGATGGTTTTGAAAACAATCCGCATCTGGATGTGGTGCGCGCCATCGCCGCCAAGGAAAAAGCCGTTGTGGTGCCTGTCTGTGCGGCTATCGAATCTGAATTGGCAGAAATGGATGACGAAGACCGTCAGGAATTCATGACCGATATGGGGCTAGAAGAACCCGGTCTTGATCGGGTGATCCGCGCCGGTTATGAGCTGCTGGATTTGCAAACCTATTTCACCGCTGGGGTGAAAGAGGTGCGGGCCTGGACCATTCCCGTGGGGGCATCAGCTCCTCAGGCCGCCGGGAAAATTCATACCGATTTTGAACGTGGCTTCATTCGTGCGCAGGTGGTTTCTTACAACGACTTTGTGCAGTTTAAAGGCGAAAATGGTGCGAAAGAAGCGGGTAAATTGCGGGTTGAAGGTAAGACCTACATCGTTCAAGATGGTGATGTGATGCATTTCCTGTTCAACGTTTAAGATGCATAAAAATTCGCCAAACTGCCGATATTTGCGTATCTGCTGTGCAGTTTGGTGAGATTCTAAGCGAACGGCGGTAGTGCCGGGCTTCAGCCCGAAAAAGCTGTTGACCTGTAATAGCTGAATAAGCATAATACGCCCCGTCCTCTCGGTGGAGGGGCATAAAGTTATCGTGGCTATGTAGCTCAGCTGGTTAGAGCACAGCACTCATAATGCTGGGGTCGCAGGTTCAAGTCCCGCCATAGCCACCATCCTTCTCGGATGTCAAAAGAGAAAAATGCGGGAGTGGTGAAATTGGTAGACACGCCAGATTTAGGTTCTGGTGCCGTAAGGTGTGAGAGTTCAAGTCTCTCCTCCCGTACCATCTTTCCAGTTAATGGAAAGCAACCATTGAGATAACTTGCAGTTGGGGTATCGCCAAGCGGTAAGGCACCGGGTTTTGATCTCGGCATTCCCAGGTTCGAATCCTGGTACCCCAGCCATTTTTCTTTGTATTACCTTGGGGTATCGCCAAGCGGTAAGGCACCGGATTCTGATTCCGGCACACCCAGGTTCGAATCCTGGTACCCCAGCCAATATGGCTATGTAGCTCAGCTGGTTAGAGCACAGCACTCATAATGCTGGGGTCGCAGGTTCAAGTCCCGCCATAGCCACCATGTTGTACTGTATTGTGCCTACAGTGAAGTTTAGGTACTTAAACGTGTTACGCTGATTTTTGGGGTATCGCCAAGCGGTAAGGCACCGGGTTTTGATCTCGGCATCCCCAGGTTCGAATCCTGGTACCCCAGCCATATTTATGACCCGATTTTTGGGGTATCGCCAAGCGGTAAGGCACCGGATTCTGATTCCGGCACACCCAGGTTCGAATCCTGGTACCCCAGCCAGTTCAATGAGCCCGTCTATAAAGACGGGCTTTTTGCTTTCTGAACGGCAGTATTGTTAATTAATTTCGCCCATAAAAAAACGCACCTTAGTCAAGGTGCGTTTTTTGTTATCTCAAGGCAATTATTGGTGGAACATTGCGGAGATAGATTCTTCGTTGCTGACGCGGCGGATCGCTTCGGCGAGGATACCGGACATGGTCAGTTGTTTTACCTTGCCACTTGCGGCAATTTCCGGCCGTAGTGGGATGGTGTCGGTCACGATGATTTCATCAATCACGGAACTGGTGATGTTTTGCAGTGCAGAACCGGAGAATACTGGGTGAGTGGCATAAGCAAATACCCGGTTAGCGCCATGTTCTTTCAGCGCTTCAGCCGCTTTACACAAGGTGCCGCCAGTATCGATCATGTCGTCAACGATGATGCAATCACGGCCTTGAACATCACCAATAATATGCATTACCTGGGCAACGTTTGCCTGTGGGCGGCGTTTGTCGATGATGGCCAGATCGGTATCATCCAACAGTTTGGCAATCGCGCGGGCACGCACAACACCACCAATGTCTGGTGATACCACCACGGGTGTTTCCAGGTTCTTGTCGAGCATATCTTCTAACAATACTGGGCTACCAAACACGTTATCCACTGGGACATCGAAGAAGCCCTGGATCTGTTCAGCGTGAAGGTCACAGGTCAACACGCGGTCAACACCAACGCTTGACAAAAAGTCAGCCACGACTTTGGCGGTAATCGGCACACGGGCACTGCGAACTCGGCGGTCCTGACGGGCGTAACCGAAATAAGGAACCACTGCGGTGATACGACCGGCAGAAGCACGGCGCAACGCATCCACCATCACAACCAGTTCCATCAGGTTGTCGTTAGTTGGGGCACAGGTGGATTGAATGATAAAGACATCAGCACCACGAACGTTTTCGTTGATCTGGACACTGATTTCTCCATCGCTGAAACGGCCTACCGTGGCGTCTCCTAATTTACAAAACAGACGGTCTGCTATCTTTTTAGCGAGACTGGGGGTAGCGTTCCCAGCAAAGAGCTTTATGTCGGGCACTTTAATGAACCTCAGGCGTTTGCATTATTGTGATCTGGAGGGACAAGTGACAAGCTGTGCCCCTGAAGAAACTGTTCAGCACTGCATCAGGCGGTGCTGTAACGGCGAAATATTTGTTCCTTTTGCCACAAATCCGCGGAATGATGTTGGCATTTTTGCCAGACATTCCAGCGCTTGTTGCTGCGTTTCGAACTCCCCGAACACACAAGCACCTGTTCCGGTCATTCTTGACGGGGCATATTCTAGCAGCCACGCTAACGCCTTGGCAACTTGAGGAAAGGCGTGGCACACCAGTGCTTGACAGTCATTTTTCCAGTTTGCGGACAATAGTTCTGTCAGCGAAACCTTCGGTGTATCTCTTGGTAAATCAGGATGCTGGAAGATTTCTGCTGTAGAAACATGGGCATCTGGTGCCAATACCAGATACCAGTGTTCCGGAATATCAACGGCCTGAAGTTTTTCACCCACCCCTTCGGCAAATGCGCTATTGCCGTAAATAAAGATTGGCACATCAGCCCCAAGCTTGAGTCCCAATGCCGCTAATTGCTGCTGGTCGAGCCCGGTTTGCCACAGCGCATTGAGTGCCACTATGGTGGTGGCCGCATCCGAGGAGCCGCCGCCAACACCACCGCCCATCGGCAATTTTTTATCTAGCCAGATTTCTGCACCTAGGTTGGTTGCTGTGTGTTGCTGCAATAATCTGGCGGCTTTCACTATCAGATTATCGGCATCTGCAATACTGCTGTTAAGGTTGGAGTGCAGAGCGATTTTGCCATCGGTGGTGATCTTAAAATCCAGTAGATCGCCATATTCTAAAAATTGAAATAACGTTTGTAATTCGTGATAGCCATCATCTCTGCGGCCATTGATGTGCAAAAACAGGTTGAGTTTGGCGGGTGCTGGCCAGCCTAAAGAAAGTGTTTGAGTCATAAACGCTGATTGTCCATGGGCACTTGCACATTGGTGAGTGCCTGCCATTGATTCAGTTGGATTTTTAACTGTAGATTGCCGCGGTCAAGGCGTAATAGTCGAGGCACCATGGTGCCACTTTGCGGCTGCCAGCCCTGATATTGAATACGCCAGGGCGGCATAACACTGGTATCGGTGAGTTGCAGCGGGCGGCCTTTAATATCGCGGCTGACGTGGTAATCATCACTGATGATTCCCAAGATCCATTGGGGCAGTTGGGTTAGCGGAAATTGCCAATTGCTGAGTTGGTTCAGCAAGGTTTGTGGATCATCACCTTCGTAGCTATGACCATCGACTTCCAGTTTGGCATAACCCTCACGGTTGCTGAGTGTTAGCACACTGGTTCCAAGCATAGTGGTCAGTTTTAGCTCGTCGTTAACGGGCGTATGTAACCAGTATAAATTGGTACTGAAACTTTCTTGGGGAGATTTTACCGCCAGCTTCCCTTGCAGTTCCCAGGCACTGGCCGCAGCAGGGGTACTGACTTGGGTGGCGACCCAGTTGTTATCGGCCAGACTACTGCAACCGCTGATGAATACGCTCACGATAATCCAGAGTAATAGCGGTACTGTTAGGCGGTAGGATGTGCAATTTGTGATGTGGGTCAAAATATTCGCCACTCATCGACCATAAATGATGGCCTATGATACGGGGGCTTAGCGGTCAGACACAACCTGTGTGTGATGGCCTTTTCATCAGCAATCGCTGTTATAGCGCGGTTTGCCGGGCTATCGGTGGTAATTGTCTGATAAAACTAACCCTTTATTCACTAATAAACCTTTATTCGGTTTTGTTAAGCGTATTCTGTTTTTAGCTGGGGCAATTCAGTAGAATGGCCGCATCTTAACAAGACGCCAAGAGTCCAGAACGAGTCAGATGAGCCTTGTAGCAATTGGTATTAACCACAAAACTGCCACTGTCGACCTGCGTGAAAAAGTAGCCTTTGCCCCGGACAAGATCCATGAAGCCATGAGAAGCCTCGCCCAAGAGACGGCTTCGAGTGAAGCGGTGATAGTGTCCACATGCAACCGTACTGAGCTTTACTGCAACACTCAGGATGTGGCGCGGGTGGTTTCTTGGTTGGAGCAGTATCATGCTCTGAGCCACGACGAAGTGGCACCGTGTCTTTACGAATTTGAAGGGCAGAAAGCAGTTCAGCACCTGATGCGGGTTGCTTCTGGCCTAGATTCACTGGTGTTGGGTGAACCCCAGATCCTCGGACAGGTGAAACAGGCTTTTGTCAAAGCTAAAGAGTCTGGTACCGTGGCCATGACCATGGATCGCCTATTCCAGAACACCTTCTCGGTCGCCAAGAAAGTTCGCACTGAAACCGAAATCGGCACTGCAGCTGTGTCTGTCGCATTTGCTGCGGTCAGCATGGCAAAACATATTTTCTCGTCATTGGCGACCACTAAAGCCTTGCTTATTGGTGCCGGTGAAACCATCGAGCTGGTGGCGCGCCATCTCAAAGAAAATGGGGTTGCCAGTATGGTGGTGGCAAACCGTACCTTGTCACGTGCCGAAGCCATGTGTGAAGAGTTTGGTGCCCAAGCTATCACCTTAGAACAGATCCCAGATTTTCTCCCTAAAGCCGATATCGTGATATCCTCTACCGCCAGCCCGTTACCTATACTGGGGAAAGGCTTGGTGGAAAAAGCGCTGAAGCAGCGCCGCCATCAACCTATGTTACTGGTTGATATTGCGGTTCCCCGTGATATTGAAGCAGAAGTCGCCGATCTTGATGCGGCTTATCTGTACACGGTTGACGATCTGCAAAGCATAGTGGAACAGAATATGGCCTCTCGACGTGAGGCCGCCGAGCAAGCGGAACTTATCGCCGAAGAGCAATCACTGCAGTTTATGGAGTGGGTGCGCTCGCTAGAGTCCGTTGACAGCATTCGAGAATATCGAACCCACTGCATGGATATTAAGGACGAGCTGTTAGAGAGAGCAATGAATCGGTTGGGGCAGGGCGCGGATGCTGAAGAGGTCATGCGCGAGCTGGCTAACCGCCTCACTAACCGGCTTATTCATGCACCGACCCAGGCGTTAACTGTCGCCAGTCGTCACGGTGATCTCAATGCACTTGGTCAGTTAAGAACCGCGCTCGGTTTAGATAAAGACTAAGGTTAGCAACTGAATGAAGGATTCCGTTATCCGCAAGCTGGAAGGCTTGCAGGAGCGTTATGAAGAAGTGCAGGCACTGCTCAGCGAAGCAGATGTTATCAGCGATCAGGAGCGGTTTCGTACCCTGTCCCGCGAGTACTCGCAACTCGAAGATGTGGTAAAGGGATTCCGTGATTTTCAGCAGGCGCAGGCCGATCTGCAAACTGCTGAAGATATGCTGCAGGAAGACGATCCTGATATGCGCGAAATGGCGCAGGATGAACTAAAAGCTGCCAAAGCCCGTTTGGAACAGCTTGAAGGTGAATTGCAGATCCTGCTGTTACCCAAAGATCCCAACGATGACACCAATGCCTTTTTAGAAGTGCGCGCCGGTACTGGCGGTGATGAAGCCGCGTTGTTTGCTGGCGATCTGTTCCGTATGTACAGCCGCTATGCCGAAGCCCAGCGTTGGCAGGTGGAAGTGGTCAGCGCTAATGAAGGCGAGCACGGTGGCTTTAAAGAAGTGATTGCCCGAGTCAGCGGTGATGGTGTGTATGGCCGCTTGAAGTTTGAATCCGGTGGTCATCGGGTACAACGGGTACCAGAAACCGAGTCGCAGGGGCGGGTACATACTTCGGCCTGCACGGTCGCTGTAATGCATGAAGTACCAGAAGCCGAAGCGGTGGAAATCAATCCGGCTGATCTGCGTATCGATACTTTCCGCTCCTCCGGTGCTGGTGGTCAGCACGTAAACAAAACCGACTCTGCCATCCGCATTACTCACTTGCCGACCGGGTTAGTGGTGGAATGTCAGGATGAACGTTCGCAGCATAAAAACAAAGCGAGGGCCATGAGTGTACTGGCGGCGCGTCTGCAAGCGAGAGAAGATGAGAAGCGTGCTAGCGAAGAAGCCTCGACCCGCCGTTCATTAGTGGGTAGCGGTGATCGTTCTGAACGTATTCGCACCTATAATTTCCCTCAGGGGCGTGTCAGTGAACACCGCATAAACCTGACGTTGTACCGGTTGAATGAAGTAATGGAAGGCGATCTGGATCAACTGATTGACCCGTTACTTCAGGAATATCAAGCCGATCAGTTGGCCGCACTCTCCGAAGAATAAGGACTGATGTCGTGACCAGAACCACAATCGCAGAAGCCCTGCAATGGGCTTCCTCGGTATTGTTAGCCAGTTCAGAATCCGCCCATGTGGATGCTGAAGCCTTGTTGCTGCACTGCCTCGGTAAAAACCGCAGCTTTATCTATACCTGGCCAGAACGCCAGTTAACCGACGAGCAGTACAAACAACTGCAACAGATGGTGGAGCGCCGGGCGCAAGGTGTGCCAGTGGCGCATATTGTGGGTGAGCGCGAGTTCTGGTCTTTACCCTTTATTGTGAATGAGTCTACCTTAATCCCGCGACCAGATACCGAAATCTTGGTGGAGACGGCTTTAAATCTACCACTGGCTGACAGCGCGGCAGTACTGGATTTGGGAACTGGTACGGGCGCGATTGCGCTGGCCTTGGCGCATGAACGTCCTCAGTGGCAGGTGTGTGCGGTAGACAATGTCGGTGCTGCTGTTGAGCTGGCGAAGGCTAACCGTGAGAATCTGGCGTTGCCTCAGGTTGAGATCCTTAAAAGTGACTGGTTTGCCGAGCTGAGCGGGCGTAAATTTCAGCTGATCGTATCAAATCCCCCTTATATTGAAGAAAACGACGAACATCTGGCGCAGGGCGATGTGCGGTTTGAACCCCGTAGTGCGCTGACCGCGGGTCAGCAAGGGTTTGCCGCCTTGTTCCATATCGCCGAACACGCCCGCGAATTTTTACTGCCGGGCGGTTATCTGCTGTTAGAGCATGGTTTTACCCAAGGGCGACACCTGCGTGAAAAACTCAATGAACTGGGTTATCTGCAAGTGGCCACCGTGCGCGACTTCGGTTCCAATGAACGTTGTACCTTAGGTTTTTGGCCGGGCTAAGCGGTAGCCCCTTGAAAACTGCCTACTTAGCCACCATCTACTTGATTGTGGAACCCGTAACCAGACAATCGGTTTGGATGCGGGACATCCATAGGGTAAACTGGCGCCTTCTTTTCGTAACGGCAGTTTACAAATGGATAATTTTTACAGTGTTTACTCGGGAATTAAGTACTTTCACTTGCTGATGATTGGCCTTAGCGTCACCTTTCTCAGTGTGCGCTTTGTGCTCAAGCTTGGGCAGTCTGCATGGATGGAGAAAAAGCTGTTAAGGATTGCTCCGCATGTGATCGATACCCTGTTGCTACTGTCCGGTGTAATCCTGTGCTTTATGATCAAGCAATATCCATTTGTTGATAGCTGGATGACTGAAAAACTGGCGGCAGTCGTGGCATATATCGTGTTGGCCACCGCTGCCATGAAAAGCTCCGCGGTAAATTATTCCGCATCTTTGCTTTCCTTGGTGCCTTAGGTTGGCTGGTATTTGCGGCCAAAGTGGCTTACATCAAACAAGCGGTATTTTTGGGTAATGCAAAGATTTCCTTCAGACGACAAAGCGCTTTCCCTACCGGAAACCGCATTTGAGATGTGTCAGTATCTGGGGTTCAGTGACCTCAAACAGGTACAGTGGGCGTGGTATGAGCTTTCTGGGGCGGTGTTGAGCCATTATCTGTTTGATGAAGAACAGCGGTTTGCTGCGTTGCTGAAATGGTTCTACCAGGATTTAGGCTTCTGTGAGAAAACCGAATACTTTTCCCGCGATGCAGCGGATCTAGGGCGTTGTCTGCAAAGCCGTCAAGGTAACAGCACCACGCTTGCAACGGCGCTGATGCTGCTCGGGCGAGAACTGGATCTGAAAACCGCACTGATCTTGCTGCCGGGAACGACCGTCATGTCTTGTCAGCTAGCCGGTGAACTCCACTATATTGACCCATTAAGCGGTAAGCGTCTTAACCGCGAGCAACTGCATGCGCTGGTGCGTGGCGAACTGGGCAACTCGGCTCCGATGCGGGATAACTACCTCAAGCCCGCTACGGCGAAACAGGTACTGACCCGGATGCTGCATGAACTGAAAGCCGGTTGTATTGTTGAGCGTAAATTTGAGTCGGCGTTGGAGTGCTGTAACCTGATCTTGGACTGGTATCCCGATGATCTCAACCTGCACCGTGAACGCGCCTTTATTGCGCAGCAGTTGGGCGCTATCCAAGTGGCAACGGCGGATCTGCAATATTTTATTGATAACAACCCGCACGATCCGATTGTTGAACTGGTGAAGATGCAGTTACAGGAACTGGGGAAGAAACCCAGGTATTTCACTGATATCCAAAGGCAACTGTGCCGATTACACTATGATATCTACACGGAACATAATCACAATTTAGGGAGAGGCTCTGCCTTATGACGACCGCTCTGGTTACCAACGACGCAACCGCGCTGGGAATTTTGGCCGCCATACTGGGGTTTGTTTTTTACACCAACAGCAGTGAACATCCGTTCTGGCAAAAATTTTACCGTTTTGTCCCGGCGCTGCTCCTTTGCTACTTTTTGCCGTCCTTACTGAATACCTTTGGTATTGTCGATGGTCACAGCTCCAAACTTTATTTCGTCGCCTCTCGCTATCTGTTACCAGCGTGTCTGGTGCTGCTGATCTTGAGTGTGGATCTGAAAGCGATTCTCAGCCTTGGCCCAAAAGCCTTAGTGATGTTTCTCACGGGCACGCTGGGGATTGTCATTGGCGGGCCGGTCGCCTTGCTGCTGATGTCGCTGATAGACCCGTCTTTGACTGGCGGTCATGGCCCGGATGCGGTATGGCGCGGCATGACCACCCTGGCGGGGAGCTGGATTGGTGGTGGCGCTAACCAAGCGGCGATGAAAGAAGTTTATGAAGTGGGCGGCAATATCTTTTCGGTGATGGTGACGGTGGACGTCATTGTTGCCAATATCTGGATGGCGGTACTACTGTTTTTGGCCTCCAACGCCAAACAAATCGATAGCAAGACCGGGGCGGATACTCGGGCGATTGATGCCTTGCGCCATAAAGTGGAGCAGTACCATGCTGAAAATGCTCGGATCCCCAGCCTGCGGGATCTCATGCTGATAGTCGCTATCGGCTTTGGGGTAACGGGCATTGCCCACATGTGCGCCGACTGGTTAGCGCCTTTCTTCAGTGAACACTACCCTTGGACGGAAAAATACAGCCTGACCTCGTCATTTTTCTGGTTGGTGGTGATAGTGACAACGATTGGCCTAGCGCTGTCATTCACGCCATTAAGGCATTATGAGGCCGCGGGCGCTTCCAAAGTGGGCTCCGCATTTCTGTATGTGTTGGTGGCAACCATTGGCCTGCATATGGATGTGACTAAGATAATGGATACACCGGAGTATTTCCTCTTGGGCATCATCTGGATGATAGTCCACGCAGCGCTGATGTTGCTGGTCGCCAAGCTTATCAAAGCGCCACTGTTTTACATGGCGGTGGGCAGTCAGGCCAATGTGGGCGGTGCGGCTTCGGCACCTGTGGTCGCTGCGGCCTTTCATCCGGCCCTGGCCCCCGTGGGGGTATTACTCGCGGTCTTAGGTTATGCCGTGGGAACGTATATGGCTTGGCTCTGTGGTCAGCTGTTACAAGTGGTAGCGAACTGATAGAAGAATTTATCAACATTCATGTGCTGCAAGGGCAGCCATTGAGAGAGATGCGGTGATGACCATTAAAAACATCAAGCTCGGTAAGATTGAGATAGCTAACGATAAGCCGTTTGTCTTATTCGGTGGCATGAACGTGCTGGAATCGCGGGATCTGGCCATGCAGATTGCGGAAACCTATGCCGAAATCACTCAGAAACTGGGGATCCCCTACGTATTCAAGGCGTCATTTGACAAGGCAAATCGCTCCTCTATCAACTCTTATCGTGGCCCGGGTATGGAAGCGGGCTTGAAGATCTTTCAGGAGATTAAAGATACCTTTAACTTGCCATTGATCACCGATGTGCATGAGCCTTATCAGTGTGCGCCAGTGGCGGAAGTGGTGGATATTATTCAGTTGCCAGCATTTCTGGCTCGGCAAACTGACCTGGTGGTCGCCATGGCCAAGACTGGGGCGATTATCAACGTCAAGAAGCCACAGTTCCTTGCACCGCACGAAATGCGCCACATCATCAAGAAGTTTAATGAAGCTGGCAATGATGAAATCATGTTGTGCGAACGTGGTAGTTGCTTCGGTTACAATAACCTGGTGGTGGACATGCTGGGGATGGATGAGATGAAGCAAACGGGTTATCCGGTTATCTTCGATGCTACCCACGCATTACAACGGCCAGGCGGACGGGCCGATTCAGCAGGCGGCCGCCGGGCGCAGGCTACCGAATTGGCGCGTAGTGGTATGGCATTAGGGCTGGCTGGCTTGTTTATTGAAGCGCACCCAGATCCGGATAACGCTAAATGTGATGGCCCATGTGCATTGCCACTGCATCTGTTGCAAGCCTATCTTAGCCAAATGAAAGCAGTTGATGATTTAGTGAAGTCTTTCCCGGTATTGGATACCAGTAAATAACTGCCAGTCACCACCACCTGTGATATGCTCAAATGCCCGGCAGTTGCTGGGCATTTTTGTGTCAGTTTTCAAATTCTTGTCTGGATCAAATCATGTGGATTCTGTTTACCCTGATGGCGGCGTTTATGCAGGCTTGGCGCAACGCTTTTCAAAGTCGGCTAAGTCGTGAGGTTAAAGTTGTCGGGGTAACGCTGGCAAGATTTCTATATGCCAGTCCGCTAGCGGCACTTTATCTGGGCATGTTGTATCTGTGGCACCCCGCGCCTTGGCCAAAACTCTGGGGGAGCGGGGGCTATATATCTTGGGCGCGGCCTTGATGCAAATTCTTGCCACCGCGCTGATGGTAAAGCTGTTCAAACTTAACAACTTTGCGGTCGGTGCTGGACTGGCAAAAAGCGAAGCGTTGGTTGCCGCTATCCTCGGAACGTTAATTTTCGGTACTCACCTGAGTTTTCTGGGGTGGGTTGGTGTCTTTATCGGGGCACTGGCGGTATTTCTGCTGAGTGTCGGTGACAGTTGGCGCAGCATATCTTGGTCCACTGTGTTGCTGGGGCTGGCGTGTGGCAGTGGCCTGGCGTTGACCTCCTTGTGGGTGCGCGAAGCCAGCCTGGTGCTGGGCTTGCCTTTCCCTCATCGGGCGGCTTGGGTGTTACTGCTGGTGATCCTGACGCAAACGCTGCTATTGCTACTGTGGTTGTGGTTGACGGATCGCCATACCTTACACGCGCTCTGGCAGCGACCCAAGCTGACCCTTGCGACGAGTGTCAGCAGTTTTATGGGGTCTCTGGGCTGGTTCAGCGCCATGTCATTAACCGCCGTGCCTTATGTTAAGACGCTCGGTCAGGTGGAAGTGTTTTTCATGTTGTTTATCTCTTACTTCTGGCTTAAGGAAAAAGTCAGAGTTAAGGAGATTGGCGGCCTGCTGTTGATTGCATTGGCCGCCATTTTGGTGCTGTGGAATTAGTTATTCAGCCACGACAGGGTCTAGGCCCGCATGGCGAATACTATTGATGACGTAAGGTGTATCAGATGCCAGATAGTGGATCAACGCCGCTGCTTCTTGCGGGTGCAGGCTACTCTTGGTTACACCCAGTGAGAAGGTAGTCACTTTTTGAAATTTATCTGGAATCGGCCCAACCAGCTCGGCACCTTGAATGGGCAGGATTTCGCTGATCTGCTGAAAGCCAATTTCCAGTTGTCCATCAGCGACTAAGCTGGCTACGCGTTTACTTAATACCCGGGTACTTTTAGGTTCAATCATTTGCCACAGACCCATTTTAGGCCAGAGCTTGTTGGACAGATAAGTACCGCTGGCACTCGCGGAATAGCCAATACTCTTCGCCTCATGCAGCACTTTGATAAATGACTCTGGGGTGCTGATATCGGGTTTGGCAGCCCCTTTTTTAACACACATGCCGATGCGTGAACGCACCAGATCAGTGCGGCTATCTGGGGTGACAAAGCCTTTATTGGTCAGCTTATCCAGCGAACTCCGGGACAGGATTAACACATCAAATTGTTCACCACGCTTGAGGCGCTCAGGAATTGAGTCTACGGCGCCACCAGAAGAGGAACCATAGGAAATATCGATATCTAGCCCTGTATCTTTTTCCAGTTGTGGTTCCATCGCCGTGAGTGTGGCAGCAAAGCCACCAGAGGTGATGACCTTAAGTTTTACTGCGGCTTCAGCAGCATAGCTACCTAAGCTTAATATCGCAGCCAACAATACTGGCCCTAAACGATAAAAAATACCTTTCATAGTGTCATCCTTAGTTGTTCAAGGTGCAGTCCGCCAAAGCGGACTGCGAGAGTAGGCACTTAAGTGCCTTAGGGACGTTATTTTTTCAACGCGTTTGCGGCAGCGTTTTCACCCGCGATACGACCGAACACTACAGTGTCGGCAATCGCGTTACCGCCAAGACGGTTATAGCCATGTACCCCGCCAGTGACTTCTCCGGCGGCATAAAGCCCCTTGATTGGCCAGCTCTGTAAGTTGAGCACTTCGGCTTTGGTATCAATGGCAACGCCACCCATTGTGTGATGGATCCCTGGGGCAACCTTCACCGCGTAATAAGGGGCTGTGTTAGGTTCAGCGGCATGTTATCGCGGTGGAATGCCTGGTCATCGCCACTCTTTTGATAGCTGTTGTAGTTGCTTACGGTTTGTTCCAATGTGTTGGGAACCATACCGGTAAGTTTGGCGAGTTCCGCTACTGAATCCGCTTTTTTCAGCATCTTCAGATGATCGTAGCCTCTTACCATTTTTGCTTTCTTATACAGTTGGTTATCAAACACCAACCAAGCAAATCGTCCCGGTTGTTTAAGGATGGCATCGGATGCACGGTCACGGGTGGTCAGCTCATTAATAAAACGGCTGCCTTGTTGGTTCACCATGATGGCACCCACACCCCTGACGGTTTCAGAGATAAGGATGCGGCTGTCGACCCCGATGGTTGGATGAGCTTGGATCCAGTCAATATCTGTCATGCTAGCGCCTATTGCTTTTGCCAGCGTGATGCCATCGCCAGTGGCGGTAATATTGTTGGAGCTGGTCATGCCTTGGAAGGTAGGACGGTAGTAGGCAATCATCTGTTTGTTGTAGCCGTAGCCACCAGTTGACAGCACTACTGATTTGGCTGCGAGCAGGTAGTAACCGGAATGTTTGCCGTGCACTACAACACCGACTATCTGCTGGTTATCATCAACAACTAGTTTTTCTGCACGGGAATTGAGGCGTGTTTCAACGCCAAATTTATCAGCGGCTTTGCGTAAATGCTGAATAATGGTGGGGCCAACACTTAGCCCGCCATGAGGTCTGTGAGTTCTATCAACACTGGCTCCGCCTGAGCGCTTAAGGTCATCCATGTTTACTCCCATGGATTCCAGCCATTTAATGCCATCAGCTGACTGTTTTGCCAGAATTTCTACCAGCTTGGGGTCATTGGCGTAGCGGCCGCCTTTCATGGCGTCATTGATAAATGATTGAACCGAGTCATTGATATGATGTGCTTTTTGCTGAGCGGTGCCCGCCGCATTCATTCCGCCCGCCGCTAGCATTGAATTGCCGCCGGAAAATGGCGCTTTTTCTAACAGAATCACTTTGGCGCCCGCTTGTTTGGCGGTAATGGCGGCGTTATAGCCGGCGCTACCGGCACCGATAACGATGACATCCGTCTGCTCTTTGGGACCGGCGGCGATAGCTTGCTGGATTTTTCCTGATCCCATTTCGCGTCCCAAGGTTCCTTGGCTTTGGCATCGGCAAAAGGAATTTTTGCACCGATATCAAATGAGTGACACTCATTGCAATAGAACACTGGTTTTTCATGGCCTTTATGGCAACTGGTGCAATTGATATCACCCAGATGTGAATTGTGTGGGTCGATGGCTAATTGTGGATTTTTGAGCTTGTCATACCCCCCATGACAGCTTTTACACTGTTGATTAATATAGCTCTCACTATCGTCAGCGACTTTCCCCGCGACTTTATGGCAAGTTTTACAGCCATTGCCTTTATCATTATGAAATGAAGCTAAATCGTTTACTTTAGCTTCGGCAATACTCACGTTTGCCAGACATGCCAGAATTAGCCCACTTAACACTGCAAATTTCATGATGTTCCTTTTTTATTGTACAGATAAAATTTGCTATATAGCGTGCAGAATATTTCCTGTTGAAAAGTTGAAATAGATCTATTTTATTTTTGGTTTATTTAATATTTAACAAGGTTTAAATAAAACTTAATTCGGGTTTTAAATATTTTTTAATAATGTTTTTGAAATTGTTAACATGGTGGTTCGACTAATTAATTGTGATCAAGTTGTAATTCTTTTTTTGACTATTTTCTCTATTCTTTGCCGCGATTTTTATAGTCATTACAGGAATGATTTTCAATGAAAAAAACAATTCTAGCGCTTAGCCTTATCTCTGCGATTTCCCCAGTTACTCATGCTTTTGCCAGTGAGGCACAGTTTTATGGTCGAGCATGGCTGGGGCTAACATACTCAGATAACGGGTTACTTTCTAACCGTAAAGAGAATGGCACGCAGCTTGAAAATTTTGCTTCTTTCATCGGGCTAAGAGGAGAAGAGAAATTAAATGATAATTTAAAAATTATTTATGTAGCTGAAGCGGGTACTGAAGGTTATTATGAAACATCAGAACTATTTAAACCAAGAAATACTTATATTGGTGTGGCTGGAACCTATGGTTCAATAGTCTTTGGTCGCAATGATACCGTATTTAAGAAAACAGAAGGGCGAGTCGATCTATTTAATGTTACCTCTGCGGATATGGCTAAATTAATTGCAGGTAATGATCGTCTAGGTGATTCTGTTACCTATTATTCTCCTAAATTGTCAGGTATTCAGTTCGGTTCCAGCTATCAATTTGCTGACAACGTAGATAATAGTTCTGGCAATTATGCGTTGAGTGCAACGCTGGGTGATAGTCGCTTTAAGAAAAATAACTATTATATGGCATTGGCATATGCTGATGGTTTAAACCAAATGGATGCTTATCGTGTTGTGGGTGGCGTGAAATTAGCCGGCATACATTGGGGGCATTGTTCCAACATGCTGAATCAGATAAGTATGAAAACCTCAGTGGTAACAGTTATTTGTTGAGCGCGGCATGGCCATTTGAACAGTATCAACTGAAATTGCAGTACCTGTATGATCAATCAGGGCTAGGCAAGATCACCAGCAATGTGGCAGATAAGAAGAGCGTAACTGATGCCAGCAGTTATTTGGTGTCCTTGGGGTTGGATTATGCACCATCCAAAGCGACTACCATAGGGATTATTGCCAGCTATCTCAATGGCGATGTGACTGATAAAAATGGTTATCAGGATTATGACGACAGCCAGTTTACTGTTTACCTGAAACAGATTTTTTAGAAAACAGCAGTTTGGGTATAAGGGTATTCGTCGCACTGATCAAGGTTTGTTGGTTGCCTAGTTGTTAGTATTTGCCAATAAACCGATGTGGAATTGGCTAATGAAAGTCACCTTAAAACAGTTGCTGGTTTTTAAAACTATCTATCAGGAGGGACAGATCTCTAAGGCTGCAAAGCAGCTGCATATGTCGGTACCTGCGGTCAGTATGGCACTCAAAGAACTGGAAAGTATTTTGGAAAGTCGCTTATTTGAACGGACCGGCAGTGGCTTGTTGTTGAATCAGCAAGGCGAGTTATTGTTACCTTATGCGAATGAGATGCTGACAACTGGTGAGCAACTGGAACAGGTTTTTCTGCCGCGGCTTCTGGTGTGGTTGGCAGTGTGACGATAGGCGCGTGTAAGACGGCTGGCAACTATGTGTTATCACGGATGTTGCCGTTGTTTCATATGCGCTTCCCTGCCACACAACTGCGGCTGGTCATCAAAGATTCTAATAGCATTGAACGGATGCTGGTGGAGCGGGAAGTGGATTTGGCATTTGTTGATGCCAAACCCAGTTTAGCCTCTGTCTGCAGTGAACTGTGGTTGCGCGATCGCATCTGTATCGTGTGTGGTGCCGATAACCTGTTGGCGCAACAGCCTATTTCCACAGCGCTTCTATCACAGCAGGTGTGGTATCTCGATGAGTCTGCCACCGTCTCGCGAGTGCGCGCTATTCAGTTGTTGCACGGTTGTGGAATTGTGCCATCCCAGAATATTACGATGACCACGCTTGGTGCCATTAAGCGTGCTACCGCCACCGGCTATGGCGTGAGCGTATTACCATATATGGCGATTGATGCGGAGTTAGCGCGTGCTGACCTAGTGGAGTTATCCGTACCCGGTTGGGATTTTGAACGTAATTACTGGATGATCTGTCGAGCGGATGAAACCTTATCTCCTGCATGTTGTAATTTCAGGGAGTTTGCCAGCGACAACTGCGGCACGCTGCAGCACCTATGCTAAAGATCACCACCGACTTTCAGTTGTTTGGCATTATATGTCTCTTCCTTGGCATCATCTTTTATACCGCAGGGCTTAAGAACCGCTTTTTGTTGGGTTATACAAGCTCATGCCGGTGATGGTGGCTTGTTACTTTTTGCCTTCATTACTGAATACCTTCCACCTTATCCAGATCTCCAATTCACATTTGACCTTCCTGGCGCGGGATTATCTGATGCCCGCCTGTCTTTGCTTATTGCTATTGGGATTAGATCTCCGCGCGGTATTTAGCAGTGGCGGTAAACTACTGCTGTTATTCCTTGTTGGCAGCTTTGGGGTTTTCATCGGTGGGCCATTGGCATTGCTGTCGGTGACCTATTTTCGGCCAGAAATGTTACTGGAACAAGGCGATAACAGTTTATGGCGCGGTATGGCAACACTTGCGGGAAACTGGGTGGGTGGCACCGCTAATCAGATGGCTATCAAGCAGTTATTTCATGTCGGCGATGATATTTTTGGCGTGTTCGTGACGGTCAATGTGCTGCTGTCGGGGATCTGGATGTCGTTACTGCTGCTGTTGTCTCCCCATGAAGCACAGCTCAATCGCTGGCTGCGAAGCGCTTCTGTCACACCAGTGACCACAACCGTTAATGAACCCGAGCGTATCGCCGATTTACGCCATCTGATGTTGTTGCTGTGCTTGCCTCTGTGTCTCGGTGGTTTGGCCCATGCGATTTCCGGGGCGCTAGCGCAGTGGTGTGTCGTAGCCTGGCCGGCGGCTGGTCAGTATCAACTGCATTCGCCTTTCTTGTGGCGAGTGGTCATTCTTACGACCGGCAGTGTACTGTTATCGCTGAGCCCTGCCAGAAAACTGGCCGTTTATGGGGCAGATAAATTAGGCTCGGTCTGCTTGTATCTGATGTTGGCCATCATGGGATTGAAAATGAATATTGCCATGTTGCTGCTATTGCCTTGGTTTTTTGTGATAGGCGCGGTCTGGCTACTGATCCATATTGCGTTAATGTTATTGGCTACTTGGTATTTCCGGTTGCCATTTAGTTATATGGCAATAGCCAGCCAGTGTAACCTTGGTGGGGCGGCTTCTGCGCCCGTAGTTGCCAGTGCCTACAACAAAGCTTTAGTACCATTGGCCGTGTTGATTGCGGTTTTTGGCTATGCTTGGGCGAATTTTGTCGCCTGGGCATGCGGCCAGTGGCTACAAAGGATTGGGTGAATCTATAAGCGTTTCACCTGCGTGACTAGCGCTTGATTGACGGGCAGTTCAATATCATGCTGCTGCGCTAATTGCAGCAGATAGCCGTTAATTGCATCGATTTCAGTGGGACGATGGTATAGCACATCCTGTTGCATTGACGAGTAATTGTTAGCGGTAAGCTTAATCACCTGGTTTACCCGCTGTAGCAGAGCCTCGTTCTCTAAGGTTAAGCCTTCACATTGGGCAACTTCGACCAGTTCGGCAATCACTGCCTGGATATGTTGTTGGTAATGTGCGTCAGCCAGCGCGCCATTGGGTATATTATCGATAGCTGTCAGCGGGTTAATTGCTGCGTTTACGGCAAGTTTGCCCCATAGCGCCAGCATAATATCATCGCACCATTCACTGTGAGGAATTGCCCGCAATAACAATAACTTCAACTCATCAGGCATGGTTGGCCCGGCTATATGACCAAATTGGGTAATACCGCTGCCGGTGTGGCGTATCTGACGTTCACCTAAGCGCAGCGCGCCTTGGCTGGTGCTGCCTAAGGATAATCCTCGTCCAGCCAACAGTGGAATTATCTGGCGGTGAGGGCCAAGACCATTGTGCAACAAT
Organism: Shewanella dokdonensis; assembly: GCF_018394335.1. NCBI lineage: Bacteria > Pseudomonadati > Pseudomonadota > Gammaproteobacteria > Alteromonadales > Shewanellaceae > Shewanella > Shewanella dokdonensis. The sequence continues at coordinate 3,083,011 of NZ_CP074572.1, forward strand.
AGCAACTGGCAGTGAGACGATAGTTTCGGGAGCAATGCCGATAAGGCGGCCACCACCTGATACGCTTTTAAGGTGACGATAACTAAGCTGAGATGACTGAACTCAGCGGCCGCTGCTTCGGTAGATAAACATGAGAAGGGGCGGCTGTAGCTACCTGTGGTGGTTTCCAGCGTGAAGAGCTGCTGTGGTGGCAGGCTCTTGTCTGGACGTACGATGAATTCAGGCTGGCAGCCGCCATTTGCCAGTTGCTGTGCCAGCAATTGCCCAATAGCACCTGCGCCGAGAATGGCAATGCTCATGCGCGGTGTCCACTCGGTTTGCGGCGCACCAGATGCCAAATACCCAGCAGTAAATAAAACAGTGCTACGCCTACCATGTCGGCCATAAAGTCTTTCACATCGGCGCTGCGATAGGGCAGAAACGACTGGATGAATTCAATCATTATGCCGTAAAACGCCAACTCTAATACAATCCAGTACCAGCGCGGCCGATAAGCCAGATACGCCAACCATGACAGTATGAAAAAACTGCCAATATGGCCGACCTTGTCAAGGTTAGGAATATTTTGCGGATAACTGGGTTTGGAGAATACCAGATAGCTGATCAGCAACACTGCGGCCAGTAAAGCTATGCGGAAAACTAACTGTCGTTTAATCACGTTCACATCGATGTCAGAGAAATCTGCTATTCATAATATGCAAAAGCCACGCAAGCTGTCATCCGTAAACGCACATCAGTTCAGCTGATCTTCAACATGCAGTAAACTAAGGGCCAAATTGGGACAGGAATAAGACGAGATTATGCCTTCATTTGATATTGTGTCAGAAGTTAACGCCGTGGAACTGCGCAATGCCACCGATAACAGTCGGCGAGAACTGGATACCCGCTTTGATTTCCGTGGCGTGGAATATGACGTTGAATTAAAAGATTTTGTGGTGACTCTGTCATCAGAATCAGATTTTCAGTGCAAGCAGATGGTCGACATTTTGCGCACACAGTTGAGTAAACGCAATGTGGATCCTAAAGCGATGGAAGTAGATGAAAAAATCGTCCACACCGGTAAAAGCTTTGCCATGAAAGTACGCTTCAAGCAGGGCATTGAGACAGAAACCGCTAAAAAACTGGTGAAGTTGATTAAAGACAGCAAGCTGAAAGTACAAGCGCAGATCCAAGGCGATTCGGTGCGAGTTACCGGGAAAAAACGCGATGACTTACAGGCGGTGATGGCGCTGGCGCGTAATGCTGAGCTTGGTCAGCCGTTTCAGTTTAACAATTTTCGCGATTAATCATCGGGTTGTTGCTCTGGTGTGGCCTCAGCCTTTGCTGTGGCTGGAGGCTGGCGATCTGCCAGTTTCACCAGTAACAGCACAGGTAAGCCGATAATGCTGGCACTGATAAAGAAATTTACATAGCCGAAAGCATTGACCCACTCTCCGGAAAAGCCCGCCACAAATTTCGGAAATAACAGCATAATTGACGATAGTAAGGCATATTGTGTGGCACTGTAGCCGGTGCCGGTCAGGCTCGACAGATAGGCAATAAAGGCGGCGGTGGCTAGCCCACCACTGAAATTATCGGCAGAGATCGCCACTGTCAGCAACGGCACGTTATAACCGACATAAGCTTGCAGGGCGAATAGCAGGTTGGTGATCGCCACCAGAAATGCGCCGATATAGAGGATTTTCATGGTGCCGTAACGCGCCACCAATAAGCCGCCCACCCCTGAACCCACCAATGTCATGATCAGCCCATACACCTTGCTCAACGTGGCGATTTCTTCTTTGGAAAACCCCATATCGACATAAAAGACATTGGCCATAATCCCCATTACAATATCGGAGATACGGTAGCAGGCGATCAACAGCAAAATAATAATGGCATGGCGGCCATAGCGGTTGAAAAAGTCAATAAACGGTAGTGCTACTGCGGCATATAACCAGGCCAGCAGCCCGGCAACTGGCCGTGAATGTTGTTGGCGCAAATGCTGTTTCATGCGGATTTCATCGCCACAGGCTTGACGCACATCGACTTGCGGTTCACTGGCAAAAAAACTGGTCACTAAGCCAATCGCTATCAGTCCCGCCATAACTAAATAGGACGTTTGCCAGCTCTGGAGATCATAACTCTCAGGTGTGGGTGACACCCATGCCGCAATGGTGAGCGCGCCAGCAGTGGCGATGATCATGGCACTGCGATAACCCACTTGATAAGCGGCAGCTAAGGCGGCCTGCATGCCTTCTGGTGCCGATTCAATGCGAAATGCATCGATGACAATATCCTGTGTTGCCGAGGCAAAGGCCACCGCCAATGCACATATTGCCAAGTGTGTTAGGTCGCTGCGCGGGTCGCTGCTGGCCATCCCCAGAATGGCTAAAATCAGCAACAGTTGCGATAACATCATCCAACCGCGACGGCGGCCAAACCAACGGCTAAGCAGCGGTAATTGCAACCGATCCACCAGGGGGCCCAGGCCCATTTAAAGGCATACATCAGCGCTATCCAGCTGAAATAGCCGATTTCGGCGCGATCGACGCCCGCTTCTCTGAGCCAAAAAGATAGGGTAGAAAACACCAGCATTAGCGGCAGCCCGGAGGAAAATCCTAGCAACAGCAAAACCAACACCCGGCGGTGCAGATAGATGGCAAACGTCTTTTTGAGCGTTGATAAGCGGCTAATGGGCATGATGATACGGCTGGGAGATGAAGGCCCTAGCTTAAAAGCCTGCATCAGTGACTGCAAGCCGGTGCCGCACAATTATTGGTTTTTGGACTTGAAATCGCTACAAGCTAGCTGACTTTGGCCGTGGGGCGCACACCGGCGCAGCCGTCGGGCAAATCGCCATTGCCCGCAAGAAAGGCGCAGCATTGGCGTAACTGTTGGCTTAAATATTGATTACCCAGCAGCGCCCACTCTGGCCATTTTTCAAAACTGTACAGCAAAAACCAAAAGACCCGCTCAATATCTGATTGGGCTTCACCATTTTTGCCGAGTACAAACCATTCCTCTAAGGTGTCCCATAGATACAAACGTAACTCGGTTAGGGAAATTTGTTGCTGATAAAATCCTTCGCCGTAGGCGGCAAGCTGGGGCGCCTTTAGCTGGATGAAGTCATCCGTTGTCATCAATCCTTATCCTGATAATCATCTTTATTATGAGTATAGTCACCGCTATTGCTCATGGTCGTCGCAGATTATGGTGCTGGGAGCAGCGTCGCTTTTTTGAGAATAATCGGGCTTAATGGCACATCTTCCCATTGCAGGGCGGCATTGGCGCCGGTTGGCACTTGGGCCATCTTCTGCAACACCTCCAGCCCTTCAGTGACTTCACCAAAAACGGCATAGCCCCAACGTTTAGGGAGGGATCCAGTTTGGTATTGTCCGCTACGTTAAAGTAGAACTGGCGTGTCGCTGTATATGGGTCTGTCTCACGCGCCATGCCTATGGTGCCGAGCGCGTTTGACAGGCCATTACCGGATTCATTAAAAATCGGTTTGTCTTCTGGCAGTGGCTTGAGTTGCGGGTCATAACCGCCACCTTGGACAACAAAGTCTTTGATAATACGGTGGAAAATTGTATTGTCATAATCCCCTCTGACCACGTAAGTCAGAAAGTTGTCCACTGTAATTGGTGCCCGGCTGCGATCCAGTTCTACAACGATTTTGCCCATACTGGTATCCAGTTCTACTTTGGGGTACAGGTTGTCTTTTTGAATATTCAGCGCCAGTACCGAGGTGGAACTGGCGAGCAATAGCAGAGCAATAAGCCAACGGATCATTACATATTCCTTGTCGGGCAGTGATTAATGTTGTTGCAGAAATTGGTTCAGTTCCGGATCACTGATAATTTGTGCCGATAGTTTAGTCATCAGTTTGTTGATGTCTAACTCCAGGGTAGCAAAGTCGGCATTGAGTGGCCCCTTGAGCCGGCTGATTGCCGAATAACGCTTGCTGAACGTCTGTTGGCTATTACTGGCCTGGACGCTGAAGGCAAGGTTGGTGACGGCTTCGAATCCCAACATGGATTCGTCCACATCGGTTTGTAGTTGTTCTAAACGCATCTCCAACGTGGTGCCACTGGCGGGATCTATCTGGTAGCCAGCATTGCTGAACCCTTTACGAAAAAGTTGTTCAGTCAGGTCGCGCATATTCTGCATGGTGCCAATGACTCGGGGTGACTTTTCGTCATCAAAGCGCACCACATAATTGACCGTGCGCAGATCGCTTGCACTGAGCGCTAATGGTGTTGGCTGCTGGGTTTGTACCTGTACTTGAGGTGACTCAGGCCCGAGGGCGATTTTATCCGGTCCTTGACTGGCACATGCTGACAACATTATGCCGATGGTCAGCGCAGCAATAATACTTTTCATATCAAGACTCATCTGTATCGACGCAGGCGAACAGCATAACAGATTTCCGGCGATGCAAAAGTCTGCTAAACGGCAACTGCTTTTAATGTTGGCAACCGCAGGGTAGAGTGGCGCTAAGTGTATGGCAGTAAGCAAGAGTATTGCCCATGTGGTCTAAAGATATTACTCCGGTTAAGAACCCTGCCAGTGGCGTGTTTACCCGGCAAGCCCCGACGTCGCTAGTTATGGGGGGCATGCCTGTGTTTGGCCACTTCGATGGTGTGGTAAAAACGCTTGGGCTGGAGCAGTTTCATCTGACTAATGAGCGGGACAAACCATTGCCACGCTGGCAACAGCGTCTGCATTTCAAGCAACAGGAATTTATCTCAATACACAGCAGTCGCTACCTGCTTGGAATAGGTTTAACGGATGTCGGCTATAGCAACAGCGGTTACTGTTACCTGTTTGATCAGGTTTCCGGCAAGCTGTTCCAGCAGCATTGGCATCATCCGTTCGCATTTAAAGCGCATTTGGCACATTCGCCTTGGCAGGGCCGTAGTGAAGGAAAGGGCGTTGTCGTTAAACGCGAACAGGGACAATGGCAGTTAATACTGGCGTTATCGCTACAAGGCTTAGATATTGACGCTGAACTGACTTTAACACCGGGTGCACTTAGCCTGCCTATGAGCTTATGTTGTCCCAGTGGTTACAATGGCTGGAGTTATGCGCAGCAACATAGCGGCTTGAAACTTTCAGGTCATTTGTCAATCAATCATGAACCCCAGCCATTAGCACGGGCTCGTGGTGGTTATGGTTTTTGGGCCGGTTATACCGCGGGTCAAAGTCGTTGGCGCTGGATCTGTGTTAATGGTGATTATGCCACGGCACCGATAGCGTTAAATCTGGCGAGTGGCATTAATGATACCGGTTCATGCCAGAATGTATTGTGGCAGGCTGGTGCTCGGCATCTATTGACCCCAGTACATTTCAATGTCGATCATCATGACGGGAATGAAGGTCGCTGGCGTATCTGGTCAGAACGTGAAGAACTGGATTTGTGGTTTACCCCAACCGGTAATTTCCAGTGGTATCAGCGGGGTATTCGCCATCGGATATTAAGGCGGCATTATCGCGGTATGTTTGATGGCTGGGTACGTGATGGCGCGGGCCAACAGCAACCCGTAAAGCAACAACCAGGTATTGCAGAAGACTTTTTTGCTGTTTGGTGAGCCTTCGAGACGGTGATCTTGTCGAAAAACTCGGTTAAGCTGGTTCCCTTTTGTGCGTAATTGGACGTCATGGAGTCGCCAATGAAGCTGTTTCTTTTCGATCATTGTCCTTTTTGTGTCAGAGCCATGATGCTCATTGGACTCAAACAACTGGATGTGCAATGGGTCTATTTGCAGAATGATGATGTGCAGTCAAGAGTCGATAAAGTCGGTGCTAATTTGGTGCCGATTTTACAGAAAGATGATGCTAGCTATATGGCGGAAAGCCTGGACATCGTCGCTTATCTGGATCATGTCGATGCTAAGCCCGTACTACAGCCTGCGACCCAGCAGCAAGTCATTCAAGATTATCTGACGGAATCTTCCTACACTAGTAGCCGCTTACTTTTTCCGCGAGATGTGCGTTTGGGATTACCTGAATTTGCGTCAGCGGCCGCAATTGATTGGTTCACTCAAAGTAAATCGGCCATTATTGGTATCAGTTTTGAGGAAGCATTTGCCAATACCAAGACATATCTTGAAGGTTTATATAAATGTTGGCCGTTGTTGGAATCGATTCGTCTGCCATCATCAGCTGGAAACCAGTTAAGTTATGATGATGTACTGCTATTTCCTGGATTACGTAATCTAACCATGGTGAAGGGAATTGAATTTAGCCCCCATATTCGCCGCTATATTGATGAAGTGGCCGCGCTAACCCGTGTGCGCTTATATGACGATATTGCCGTATAAGGGTGTAACCGACGACGAAAAAGCCGCCATTCGTTTTTGAGCGAATGGCGGCTTTTTTAGTGTTACTTTTCTCGCTGTCTCACACCATTATTACTGCGAGAGGCGGGGGCCGAGTGTTGCAATGAACGGGTTGGTGCCTGACGTTCTATCCGTTGCCGCGGTGGGTTATGCGAATAACTCGGCGTTGATCGCTGTGGTTGCTGATGCGAAAAATTTTGGTTTTTGGGTGGTTCTATCCTTGTCGGCTGAGTTTTTACCTGCGGTGCCAGTTTTACTGCCGGTGTCCCCTGATGCCGTGTCGGCAAGGGTTCTGTGCGCCGTCTATCAGCACTATTGACCGCAGGCAGTTGGCGGTTATGAGTATCATAGCCCTTGCTAGGGTGAATCTCATGGCGCTGTGGTAAATGTTGACTGTTCAGCGCTTGCTGCTGTGGCCGTGGTTGATAGTGTTCCATTTTTTAGCATCTGTTGGCCGTACATTGTTGTGTGTTCTGTTGTCGCGGGTTAGCCCATGTTGCCGATAATCCTGCGGATGTTTCATCTTAGTGTTATCGCGTGGTTGCGGGCGATTTTGCAGCGAGTGTTGCACTTGCTGGTAACGGTTATTGTCACGGCGATAGCTGGGTTCATAGCGTTGCTGCAAGCTTTCGTGGCGATAATGTGCACCACGGCGATGCTCCGGCCGATGTATCCAGCGTTGTCCACCACTGCTAATTGAATGGCGATAAGGCACATAACGATAGTGGTTGTGGCGATAATCGACCCATACCGTGCGTTCGTGCCAGCGGAACGTACTGAAAAAGAAGTTAAATGAGATATGGACGCCACCGTTATGCCAGTAGAACAGTGAATGCGGTGCAACTACGTAGCCAGGAAACGGATCCCAATAAAAGGGTGGGTAAGCGCTCCAGCGCCAAGTGCCATATACCACACGTGGATCATAATAAGGCACCCAGATCACCTGAGGATCTGCCGGAACTATGATGATGCGGTCATTTTCCCGTTTGGCTTGGATCTGACTGACATTCTGCAAACTGTCAGCATCATAAGCGGCCTGGCGAAGATCTTGGATGCTATCCATCACTCGCCCTTCATCGGCCACGAATGCTTCCCCTAAATCTGAGATCCAGTTGAGATCCTGGCTCATTTTGTCGAGGATATTGGGAAACGCCAGCAGGGCCACTACGCTTGGATCCCAGCCTTGTTTGGCCCCTTCACTGGTTAGCCGATTACTACTCCACTCCTGATGTTGTTTACGCCAGCGCTGGGCTTCTACCACTTCTAGCGGATAGGTGCTGGCGATCAGAACATGTGTTAACAATGAATCTGGATACAGGGCGATGGGGGCTAGCATTTGTGCCAGTTGGGCATCGGTATAATATCTGTCGTTACCCGCTTCGGCGCTAAATGCTCGACCACTAAAGCCAATGGTGGTCAAAACCAATAACAACAGTAACATGCCCTGGGCTGCCATGCGTTTTGCATGTTGGCTGAGAGTGTTCATATCTGCCTCCGCTTTCAAGCCGGATACCAGCAAGTATTGCCGGTTTCTCCATTTATTGAGGTACAGCTTATAGAACACAAGATGAACATAAGCTGAAAGCGTTTTTTTAATTTACAGCGGCTGACGATAATGGGGTAGGGTGATGCTAAAACGGGCGCCACCCAAGGTTGGGGATGTGTCGATTTGCCAGCTACCCTGATAACTTTGTAGTAAGTCTTTGACTATCGCCAAGCCGATACCGTGGCCTTGTTCATAAGTATCAGCACGGATCCCTCGCTGGAAAATCTGCTCGCGTTGCTGGTCATTTACACCGGGGCCATCATCTTCAATTTGTAACAGCAGACGCTGATGATCACTACTGATGCTGACTATAATCTTGTGTGTTGCGGCCTTAAAAGCGTTGTCCAGCAGGTTACCAAGAATTTCACTGAAGTCGGCTTCATCCCCAAAAAACATGGCTTGGTCGTCCAACTGTTCGGTGAGTTGCAACGCTTTCTGTTGGTATATTTTTCTGAGCGTTCGCAACAGCTTTTCGGCGATGGGTTGTACTTTTCGCCCTTGATGCCAAGCGCTATCGCCAGCGGCTTGCGCCCGTTTCAATTGCCGACTGATACTGCTATTGATGCTGTTGATCGGCTCCTGAGCTTCTGGCGGCAGAGCTTTGATACTGCTCAATACTGCCAGCGGTGTTTTCAGACTATGCGCTAAGTCTGCCAGTGCATTACGATAACGCTGACGCTGGCGGAGTTCGTTACTTATCAACGTGTTGAGTTGCAACGCCACCTGTTCTAGTTCGGCAGGATAGTGGCTTCCAAGACGTTGCTGTTTGCCAAGCTGTACTGCGGCTAATTCACTGCGAAAACGCGCTAAAGGCTTTAGTGTCCACCATAGCCAGCCACCTTGGATCAGTAGCAGTGCCAGCATCAGCAGCGCCAACCATTGCCACAACTGATGGCGAAACTCCTGTAATGTTGCCTCAAAGCTGTCAGTAGATTTTAGGATATGAACACAAAAAGGCAGGTCGCTGCCTCCCGGTGAGGCTGAGGCAAAACTGGCACTGAAGCTGTAGATAAAATGGGGTTTACCGTTGATGACTATCTGGCTGAACTGACTCTCGCCCAACGGCGGAGCTGGCAGATTTTTGGGCAGCGGCAAGCCGATGAACGACTGGGAATGCCATAGCACATCATCTTGATCATCATCGGTGATAATGGCATAGAGTCCGGACTGATCCACGTTAAACTGGCTGTCCTGTAGCAACTGGGGTAATGCCAACTTTCCCTGCTCGACTTCAGCTAACGCCAGAATGCCATACAAAGTAGCGCTGAGTTCGTCTTTGACCGCTTCGGTGAGTTGTACGCGAAAGGCATCTGTCAGGGTAATGCCGATTAACGGCAGTAACACTAGATTCAACAAGATAGCACTGGCTATGAGGCGCGCTTTTAGCGAGCCCGTTAACCATAACCAATGCTTTCGGGCCACGCCAGAATCATTCATGCTTTGGCCTTATTACCAACACTATTCATGCGATATCCCTGACCCCTAAGCGTTTCTATTAATCCTAAGGTGTTATCAGGATCTAGTTTGCGGCGCAGGCGGCGGATAAATACTTCGATAACATTAGAGTCAAGATCGAAATCCTGATCGTAAAGGTGCTCTATCAGCACAGTTTTGGCTTGCACTGCGCCCTGATGTAGCATCAGGTATTCAAGCAAACGGTATTCGGAAGCACTTAGATTGACTAGCTGATTGCCGAGCCGGACTTCGGCCGCACTGGTATTTATCGTCAGCGGACCGTTTTCGAGTAAGGGGCTGGCCTTGCCGGCAGCGCGGCGGATCAATGCTTTAACCCGAGCCAAGAGTTCTTGAGGATGAAAAGGTTTGGTTAGGTAATCGTCGGCACCGGCATCAAGCCCTTCAACCTTGTCCTGCCAGCTATCGCGCGCAGTGAGAATTAATACTGGATAATCAAACTGCTGTTTGCGCATCGCTTCAATCAATTCAATGCCATTGAGCTTAGGTAGCCCCACATCGATGATTGCCGCATCATAGGGATATTCACTGGCTAAAAATAGACCTTCTTCACCATCGGCCGCACAATCAACACCAAAATTCGCTTCTTCCAGATGTTGTTTCAGGTTAGCTTGCAGCGCGCTGTCATCTTCCACCAATAATAAGCGCATAAAGTTCTCCCTGTCAGTGGTTAATCTGGCCGTTGCTGGCGTTGACTGAAACATAAATAATTCGGCCATTTTCAGTCAGCAATTTCACCCGATAACCCGGCGCGCCATTGACTCTGGTGTTGTCGACTTTCAACACTTTCCCACCGTAGCGGCTTTTCACCATTTGCGCCGCTTGGTTGCCACTGCGCACGACTAACTGCGTCTGTTGCTTGTCCTGACGATTATTCTGTGGTTGCTTGGCCAGTAACGTGGGGCTTGATAACGCCAACCCCAACAGCACCATTAAACTTGCTATTAGGCGTTTTTTGCTGGGATGGTGACGTTTGCTAAAACTCATGCTGCAATCCTGTCTGGATGAATGCGACCAGTTTAAAAGATCCTGTTCGGTGTGCAAACCTGTGCTTCAGATAAAAAGTAACACCTCTTCGAGAGCGTCATTATCAGCAAGTTAAGATGAACGTTGGCTGACCATTTTCGTTCATGTTGTATTCATCCATATATCGTTTTAATGACTAACAGCATTGATATGAAGAGGTAACTTCTATGAACAAGCTGAGTTTCATTACCTTCGGGGCGGTGATACTGCTATGGAACAGTCACAGTTTTGCTGCAACCACTCGATCTGTTGATTACCAAATGCCGCAAGCGACAGATGAGCTACAGTTACGTCAGCAAGCAAGTGAACGCTTACAACGGGCCGATATCCTCACGCTACCTGTGAAAACTCGGGATCAGGTAATAGCCACTAAAGCGGCTACGGTGACAGGTAGCAAAGCGGTGCAAAATGTTTCATCGTTTGCAGCTCACAGTTACTATCATCAATTTAGCTTTTACGATGTGGCCACTTATTTATTGGATGATGATAACTATGATGGCTTTTTCCATAGTTTTTCACTGGATATTGATGCGGATGTGTACGGCGCAGAACCTACAGAAAGTGTGCCGGTGTACGCTGAGATATATCTGAGCCGCAACGGTGGTGATTGGCTGCATTTATACACCACGGATGTGTTTTATTTGCAAGGTAACAGTTCTTATGACAGTTATCAGGTTTCTACCGCATTAGAAACCGGTTATCCCAGCGATCACTATGATGTATTAATCGATCTCTATGAAGTTGGCTACAGTGATATTGTGGCTACCATCAGCAGCGATGAACTTAACAGCCTTTATGCACTGCCGTTGCAGAGCCGTGACCGCGATAATTACGATAATGGCGGGGCAATCGTAACCGTCAGCGCTGGCAGCTTGTCTATGTTTGGCGTGTTAGCCTTAGCGATGTTGGCTTGGCGGCGACGTTAACCTTTGCTAAAACAACGGTCTGGATTACCAAGCCGTTGTTTTATTATTTCTGTCTCTGCTGTATCTGTTTTAGTGGTGTATATCGTCAATTAAAGCATCATTAATAGTTCTGCGGATTATTTAATCGCCTGTAGGACGACAAATTTCTGATTGCTCGCCACCGTGTGACAGTTGCCAAAAAGACGTTTTAGTTTGGTGTGGTAGCCAAGATGGCGGTTGCCTACTACCTGCAATTTACCGGCAGCTTGTAATCGGCGGCGGGCATCGACAAACATCTGCCAGGCAATATGATCGGTAATCGCTTCACCTTGGTGAAATGGCGGGTTACAGAGAATTAAATCGGCTTCAATATCGGCGGGAAGATGGCTCAGGCAATCATCCCAGTAAAAATGTCCTTGGGTGTCGTTACCCGTATTTTGTTGCCAGTTTTGTTTGGCAGATGTGATCGCCTGGGCGGAGTCATCCACAAAATGGATATCGGCGCTGGGGTACAGTTGTGCTGCTCTGAGACCTAAAATGCCGTTGCCACAGCCCAAATCGATAACATCATGAAACTCGCCTTGGGGCAGATGTTGCAGCATCAAGCGGGCACCGATATCTAATTTGCTGGCGGCAAACACATTGCTCAGGTTACTTAGTTGCAGGCGATATTCAGGTACTGCCCATTGTTCAACTTGTGGTTCAGGCCTTATGTGTCCATCGGCGGTAGCGCTAATAACTCGGGTTTTCTTCCAAGCTAGGCTGGCACTGGCTGGGCCAAAGTGTTGCGCAATTAATTGCAGTAACGATGCGTTGATCGATTTTGCTTTGGCACCGATAAGTAATTCACTACCTGCGGGGAGCAATCCAGATAACTGGGTTAATTGCCAGGCAAAATAATTCAGGTTTTTAGGCAGTTTCATCAAGGTTAACTGCACCGATGACGCGTCTGCTGATGGCTGTTGGCACCAATGAATATCAGTGGTGGTGAGCTGGTTTAGATTAAGATTTTGTTGAGCACCGAAATGTGACGTAGCAGCATCTGAGACCCAAAAACAACATAGCTGTGGATGTATAGCTTTTAACGCACATAATAAGGCGCCGAAGCTATCGTTTATCACTTGTACATTGCCAAGAATGGTTTTTTCTTCCAATACTTGTAGCAGATACTCGTCAGCAGCATCCCATGCTTGCAGGTTTGTCTGCTGTGCTGAAGGATAACGATGTAATTCGAGGACATGGTTTCCAAAGGCAAACTGGGTCATGATAGCGTTGCGTCAACTGAAAAATCTGCGGCGGATTATCGCAGAAGCCTTCAGTAATAGCGACTTTCACCAATGGCTGTTTGATTTTTTATGCAGAATATTTCGTCACAAGCTGAACTACTTGCTCATGACTGTAACCCTGCTCAGGGCAAAACTTCTTATCTGCAACCGCCGATGTTGTTGGTTCGAGCATTCCTCAATCAAGCTCAGCAACAGGCGCTGTGGGCAGAAGCACAGCAATATCCGCTGCAAAAGCCTACAGTGGAGGTCTTTGGTAAATCTCACCCGATTCCTCGAACGCAAGTATGGTTTGGCGATCCAGGGTGCGATTATCTGTATTCGGGCTTGATGGTAAAGGCGTTGCCTTGGCCCAAATACTGTGAACGGCTACGGCATAAATTGTTGCGTGAGTTTCAGTTGCCAAGCAATGGCGTGCTGGTTAATCACTATGCAGATGGGCGCGATTGTATGGGCTGGCACAGTGATGATGAACCGGAACTGCAACCTGGAAGTGACATCGCATCAGTGACAATCGGCGCCGCGAGGGATTTTGATATTCGTCATCGACATAGTGGGGAGAAAATAAGACTGGTACTGTCTAGCGGTGATTTATTAATCATGCGCTGGCCAATGCAACAGTTTTGGCAGCATTCTGTGCCAAAGCGACTGACATTGCGTCAGCCTAGGTTAAATTTTACCTTCAGGCAGTTAATCCCTTTCTTTCACGGTGATTGATCCCCAATAGCGTATTGCTTGTTGATTGATCTTTATATGCTGAGCAAGTAACCTGCCGGCAGTTATCACCCGTAGGGGACGTTATTTATGTCAGTTGCTGAAATCATTCAACAGAAATTACAGGCAGCTTTGCTACCAGAGCATATCGAAGTGCTCAATGAAAGTCATAATCATCATGTACCGCCAAATTCTGAGACACATTTCAAGGTGGTTCTGGTTAGTCAGGCATTTGCTGGCTTGCGGTTGTTGGCGCGTCATCGAAAGGTTAATGAAACATTAGCCCATGAGTTAGCCAACGGTGTTCATGCGTTATCTATGCACACTTACACCCCTGAAGAATGGGCGGCATTGGCAGAGGTGCCCACATCGCCTAAATGCCGCGGTTGATATTGATTAGTTTGAACGTTTTGGGTGGCAACATTGAGGTTTGTCATCAAAGCATGAATTGAGGGAGGCTGTTATGCCACTATTAGATAGTTTTACTGTGGATCATACCCGGATGCAGGCACCAGCGGTGCGGGTCGCTAAACAGATGACCACACCCAAGGGTGATAAGATCACCGTGTTTGATTTACGTTTCTGCGTGCCAAATAAAGCGATATTGAGCGAGCGTGGTATTCATACGCTGGAACACTTATTTGCCGGTTTTATGCGTGACCATTTGAATGGCAACGGCGTCGAGATTATTGATATTTCGCCCATGGGGTGCCGTACCGGTTTTTATATGAGTCTGATCGGGACTCCGGATGAAAAACGTGTTGCAGATGCTTGGCTGGCGGCAATGCAGGATGTGTTGCAAGTAAAAGATCAATCCGCTATCCCAGAACTTAATCAATATCAGTGTGGTACCTATACCATGCATTCACTGGAGCAGGCGCAACAGATAGCAAAGGATGTGATTGCCGCCGGTGTTCGGGTTAATCACAACGAAGAGCTGAAACTAAGCGATACTATTTTGAAGACGCTATAAGCGACATCAATATAAAATTTTGGGAAACGGCATGGATGTAAATTCATGCCGTTTTTTTCTGCCAATTTAGCGCCTACTTACTAAAGTGTAATAGTAATGGTAATACCAATTGCACTAAGGTGTACGGTATCAGCTCAAGCTGCGTTATTCGTCTATAAGCTCTTTTGCTGTGATGTGGGTGAGTATTCAAATCTGTTAACTGTGATCTAAGGCAAATTTAATTTTTTGTAGTGGTTAAAATCACAAAATTATCTATTTTTAAAAGAATGAGTTAGCTCATAAATGCAGCAATGACGGGCTGTTGTGTTTGTTTGTAAGTAACTTGTTGCGAATTTATTGTTTAAATTGGTTTTTTAGTGATGCTTACAGGCACAAAAATACTACAATTTTCGTGGCTATAGCATTTTAATTGGGGTAGAATGCCCGCCGAACAACGTGATTGCGATCGCATTTCTGAGATAAATCTGCGCTAACTCAATGCTTGGCATAGTTGTTGTGTGATGCCCTGGATTGGCAGGAACGCGGCGCATTGTCTTTCCTTCAACCGTAGTGCATGTGGATATGATTACAATCAAGAAAGGATTGGACTTACCTCTTGCAGGTAAACCAAAGCAAGTTATCCATGATGGCCCAGCCATTAAACACGTTGCTACATTGGGTGAAGAGTATATTGGCTTACGTCCAACGATGAAGATCAAGGTGGGCGACAAAGTAGCGAAGGGCCAAGTTCTTTTTGAGGATAAAAGGAACCCCGGCGTTAAATATACCGCTTTTGCCAGTGGCACTGTTGCAGATATCAACCGCGGCGCCCGACGAGTGTTACAGTCGGTGGTGATTGAAGTAGAAGGGAACGAAGCTGTCTCTTTTGCTCAGTATGATCCCACGACTATTGACTCGCTGGAACCTGCCCAAGTTAGGGAAAACCTGATTGAGTCCGGTTTATGGACGGCATTTCGCACTCGACCTTTCAGTAAGGTTCCTGCAGTAGATTCCTCCACCTCCGCTATTTTCGTTACGGCCATTGATACTCAGCCATTGGCGGCGGATCCTCAAGTTATTATTGCTGAACATAAAGACGATTTTGCCAATGGTTTGAAAGTGCTCTCCAGACTTACCGACAAGGTGTTTTTGTGTAAAGCGCCCGGGGCGGATATTCCTGCAGCTAATGCGCAGGTAGAAGAGTTTGCCGGTCCTCACCCCGCAGGGTTACCAGGGACTCATATTCATTTCCTAATGCCAGCCTCTGCTAAACGTACGGTTTGGCATATTGGTTATCAGGATGTCATTGCCATTGGCCAGTTATTCACTACCGGTGAATTGAACAGCCAGCGTGTTATCGCCATTGGCGGGCCTAAAGCTAAATCTCCCCGTCTTATCCGTACTCTGTTGGGGGCAAGTACTGATGAGCTGGTGGTTAATGAAAAAGCCGATGGTCAGGTACGTGTCATTGCTGGATCTGTGTTGTACGGGGAAACAGCAACGGGTCCTCACGCTTATCTTGGACGCTATACCTCTCAACTGTCATTGGTGGAAGAAGGAACCGAGAAGGAGTTTTTTGGCTGGGTAATGCCTGGTGCCGATAAGTTCTCTATTACTCGTGCTTTCCTTAGTCATTTAACACCTTCTCGTTTATTCAATATGACCACCAGTACAGGCGGTTCTGAACGAGCAATGGTGCCTATCGGTAACTACGAACGAGTAATGCCGCTGGATATTCTGCCCACCATGCTGTTGCGGGATCTGCTGTCTGGCGATACTGACAGCGCCATGGCGCTCGGTGCGCTGGAACTGGATGAAGAAGACTTGGCGCTCTGCACTTTCGTTTGCCCTGGTAAGTATGACTATGGTTCCTACCTGCGTGACTGCTTGGATACCATTGAGAGGGAAGGCCTATGAGCTTGAAAGATTTTCTTGAGCGTATTGAACCGCAGTTTGAAAAGGGCGGTAAATACGAAAAATGGTATGCGCTCTATGAAGCCGCAGCGACCATTCTTTACACGCCAGGTAAGGTGAACACTGGGCGAACCCATGTGCGCGACAATCTGGATCTGAAGCGCATGATGATTACCGTGTGGGCGTGTACGTTCCCGGCAATGTTTGTGGGCATGTACAATATCGGCTTGCAGGCACAGCTGGCTTTAGTTGCGGATCATGGGACTCCAGACGTATGGCAGGTTGGTTTGTTTCAGTTGTTTGGTGCCCAACTCACCGCTAATGCGGGCTGGACCACACTGATGTGGTATGGCGCCTGTTTCTTCCTACCTATCTATGCTGTGACTTTTGCCATCGGCGGTATATGGGAAGTGTTATTTGCCATGGTGCGTGGACATGAAGTGAACGAAGGTTTCTTTGTTACTTCTATCCTGTTTGCGCTGATCCTGCCGCCCACTATTCCGTTGTGGATGGTTGCGTTAGGTATCACTTTCGGTGTTGTGGTGGCTAAAGAAGTCTTCGGCGGTACTGGCCGTAATTTCCTTAACCCAGCGTTGGCTGGCCGTGCATTTCTGTTCTTTGCCTATCCGCTCAATATGTCTGGTGATACCTCTTGGGTTGTGGCTGATGGTTATTCAGGTGCGACTGCGTTGAGTCAGGCGGCGGCAGGTAAGTTGAGTTATGCCTTTGATCAGAGCTGGTGGAACGCATTTCTTGGCTTTATTCCCGGCTCCACAGGTGAAGTTTCCACACTGGCAATTCTTATCGGTGGCTTGATTATCATTTACACCCGTATCGCGTCTTGGCGCATTGTGGGCGGCGTGATGGTCGGTATGATTGCCGTGTCACTGTTGTTGAATGCGGTGGGCTCTGACACCAATCCTATGTTTGCCATGCCTTGGTACTGGCATTTAGTGTTGGGTGGTTTTGCTTTCGGCATGATGTTTATGGCCACGGATCCGGTATCGGCTTCCTTCACCAATAAAGCCAAATGGGCATACGGTATCTTGATTGGTGCCATGGCGGTATTTATCCGGGTTATCAATCCGGCGTTCCCAGAAGGAATGATGTTGGCAATCTTGTTCGCCAACCTGTTTGCACCGTTATTTGACCATTTTGTGGTACAGGCGAATATCAAGCGGAGGATTGCTCGTGGCTAAGAACAAAGATTCATTTGCCAGGACGCTGTTTATCGTTGTCGGTTTGTGTCTGATCTGCTCTATCTTTGTATCGACAGCGGCGGTATTGCTGAAACCGACCCAACAAGAAAACAGGTTGCTGGATAAACAAAAGTATATTCTTGAGGCAGCAGGACTGATTGATTCTCAGGCTAAACTGAGCAAGAAAGAGATCCTCAATACCTATAAAAAGTATGTAGAAGCCAAGGTCGTAGACCTGAAAACGGGTGATGTGGTAGCCGGTATTGATGGCGACACTTATGACCAGCAGAAAGCCTCGCGTGACCCTGCAACATCTTTTGTACCGGAGCACGATATCGCTTCTGTTAAACGTGTTGCTGATAACGCGGTGGTATATCTGGTGCACGATGAAGCCGGAAAACTCACAACGGTTATCTTGCCAGTACACGGTTATGGCCTGTGGTCGACTATGTATGCTTTCCTCGCGGTAAAACCCGATATGAACACAGTACAAAATCTGGTTTATTACAACCAAGGGGAAACCCCAGGGTTAGGGGCGAGGTACAGAATCCGAAATGGAAAGCGAAGTGGGATGGCAAAAAGCTGTTTGATGAAAATGGCAATATTGCGATTAAAGTGACCAAGAACCCTACCGTGGCAGCATCTGAATATGGCGTGGATGCGCTGTCAGGCGCGACCTTGACCAGTAACGGTGTGCAACACACCTTGACATTCTGGTTGGGTAATGAAGGTTTCGCCCACTTCATTGAAAAAGTACGCAATGGAGGATTGAGCTAATGGCTGATACCAAAGAACTGAGACAGGTTCTGACTGGACCTATCCTCAATAATAACCCAATCGCGTTGCAGGTGTTGGGGGTTTGTAGTGCCTTGGCGGTCACCAGTAAGCTGGAAACTGCATTAGTGATGGCGCTGGCGCTCACTGCGGTAACTGCGTTTTCTAACTTGTTTATCTCGTTGATCCGTAATCATATCCCTAGCAGTGTTCGTATTATCGTACAGATGACGATTATCGCTTCGCTGGTAATTGTGGTTGATCAATTACTGCAAGCTTATGCCTATAACGTCTCCAAACAGTTATCAGTATTTGTGGGGCTCATTATCACAAACTGTATCGTTATGGGGCGCGCTGAAGCCTATGCTATGAAATCCCCACCATTGATGAGTTTTATGGATGGGATTGGTAATGGCTTAGGTTATGGTGCCGTGCTGTTAACCGTAGGCTTCTTCCGTGAGCTTTTCGGTAGTGGTTCCCTGTTTGGTATACAGATCCTGCAGAAGATTTCTGATGGCGGTTGGTATCAGCCCAATGGCTTGCTGCTGTTACCGCCCAGCGCCTTCTTCTTGATTGGTATGCTGATTTGGGTCATTCGTACTAAGAAACCCGAACAGGTTGAAGCGAAAGGATAAGCATGATGGAACACTATCTGAGTTTATTGATCCGTTCGATCTTTATCGAAAACATGGCGCTGTCCTTTTTCTTGGGAATGTGTACTTTCCTGGCGGTGTCTAAAAAGTAAAAACGGCCATGGGGTTGGGAATTGCGGTTATTGTGGTAATGACCATTTCAGTACCCGCCAACCAGGTTATCTATCAGGGACTGCTGGCTCCAGGCGCTTTGGCGTGGGCCGGTTTTCCTGATGCCGATCTGAGCTTCCTTAAGTTCATTACCTTTATTGGGGTGATTGCGGCGTTAGTGCAGATCCTGGAAATGGCATTGGATAAATACTTCCCGCCACTTTACAACGCCTTGGGTATCTTCCTGCCGTTGATTACCGTGAACTGTGCAATTTTTGGTGCGGTATCCTTCATGGTGGAGCGTGATTACACCTTAGGTGAAAGTGCAGTATTTGGTTTCGGTTCAGGTGCAGGCTGGGCATTGGCTATTGTGTTGATGGCTGGTATCCGTGAGAAACTCAAATATGCAGATGTGCCAGCAGGGCTGCGCGGGTTGGGGATCACCTTCCTGACCGCTGGTCTGATGGCGTTGGGTTTCATGTCGTTCTCTGGTGTGTCGCTCTGATGCGGCCAGTGGCTTCCTGAATTGGACCTTCTAAGGATAAGTTAATGGATATTCTTGGTATTTTTAAGTCCACTCCACTTGAGGTTTACCTCGGTGTGAGTATGTTCACCGCCATTGTACTGGTGCTGGTATTGGTGATCCTATTCGCCAAATCCAGACTGGTCTCCAGCGGTGATATTACAATTTCTATCAATGGCGATCCGGAAAAAGCCATCAAGACTGCGGCAGGTGGTAAGTTGCTTGGCGTTTTGGCGGATAATGGCATTTTCGTTTCGTCAGCGTGTGGTGGCGGTGGCTCCTGTGGCCAGTGCCGGGTGAAGGTGAAGTCTGGTGGCGGCGATATTCTGCCAACAGAACTCAACCATATTAATAAAGGTGAGGCTCGCGAGGGCTGTCGTCTGTCATGTCAGGTCAACGTAAAATCTGACATGGACATTGAACTGGACGAATCTATCTTCGGTGTCAAGAAGTGGGAATGTACGGTTATCTCCAATGACAACAAAGCCACCTTTATTAAAGAGTTGAAACTGGGGATCCCAGACGGCGAAACTGTACCGTTCCGTGCCGGTGGTTATATCCAGATTGAGGCTCCTGCCCATCACGTCTACTACAAGGACTATGATATCCCAGAGAAGTACCGCAAGGACTGGGATCATTTTGGCTTCTTCAAACTGGAGTCTAAAGTTGATGAGCCGGTAATCCGTGCATATTCAATGGCGAACTACCCAGAAGAGTTTGGCATTATCATGCTGAACGTCCGTATCGCAACGCCACCACCACGTAATCTGAGTTTGCCTTGCGGCAAAATGTCATCTTATATCTGGAGTCTCAAACCCGGTGATAAAGTGACTATTTCTGGTCCGTTTGGTGAGTTCTTCGCTAAGAAAACGGATGCTGAGATGGTGTTTATCGGTGGTGGTGCTGGTATGGCGCCAATGCGTTCACATATCTTTGATCAGCTCAAACGTCTCAAGACCAAGCGTAAGATGAGTTTCTGGTATGGCGCTCGCTCTAAACGCGAAATGTTCTATGTGGAAGATTTCGATATGCTGGCGAAAGAAAACGATAACTTTAACTGGTATGTCGCGCTGTCAGACCCGCAACCGGAAGATGATTGGGATGGCTACACTGGCTTTATTCATAATGTGCTTTATGAAAACTATTTAAAAAGTCATGAAGCGCCAGAGGA
Organism: Shewanella dokdonensis; assembly: GCF_018394335.1. NCBI lineage: Bacteria > Pseudomonadati > Pseudomonadota > Gammaproteobacteria > Alteromonadales > Shewanellaceae > Shewanella > Shewanella dokdonensis. Next base: position 3,103,557 of record NZ_CP074572.1, read on the forward strand.
CTGTGAGTTCTACATGTGTGGCCCTCCAGTAATGAATGCTGCCGTCATTGCCATGTTGAAAGATCTTGGTGTTGAAGACGATAATATTCTGCTGGATGACTTCGGCGGTTAAGTAAATCGTTATGGGGCACAGCATTAGCTGTGCCTTTTTTACTGTTGTCATGGGTCTGCTTACTCAGCGTTTTTGTGGGGTGTGTTGGTACAAGTGGCTTTAGCCGTTGTCGCTGACAATGAAATGATGTGTCGCTTTGAGGTATAATGCCAGTGTGCTTAATTAATCATACCTAAAGCAAGAGGAATCATGATGAGTACATTCATAGCTGCATTTCTATTTTTGCTGGTGTTTTTTCTGCTGATGTCCATCGGCTACTTGCTTAAGCGTAAGACTGTGCAAGGAAGTTGTGGCGGACTTGGGGCGTTAGGCATTGCCAAAGCCTGTGATTGTGATGAACCTTGCGATCGGCGTAAGGCCAGAGACGCAAAAGAAGCCAAACGGCAGGAATATCTGGCTAAGCACCGTATCATCTGATGTTGATATCGTTTGCGAAGGCGGCCCTTGTGGCCGTTTTTTTGTTTTTGAAGACTAATGTTGCAACGGTTATTGCTCATCTAATTGTAAATAGTAATTATTGTTATTAACTGTATGAAATTACAGTGTAATTTGCTATTTTTTAGTGCTGAGGTTACTCTTAAAAATTGATATAGATCAAACAATCTTCTACAAGGAACTGTGTTATGAAAGGTCAACCCAAAGTAGTCGCACAACTTAATAAAGTGCTGACTTGTGAGCTTACCGCTATAAATCAGTACTTTCTTCACGCCAGAATGTTTAAAAACTGGGGGCTTGAAGGCCTGAATCATCGCAGTTATAAAAAATCCATTCAGGATATGAAGCATGCCGATAAGCTGATTGAGCGGGTGTTGTTTCTTGAAGGCCTGCCCAATTTGCAACAGCTTGATAAATTGCGAATTGGCGAGCATAGCGAAGAGATGTTGTCTTGTGACAAACTGATGCTCGAAGCTCAGTTGCAGCTATTGCGCGATTCTATTCACTTATGTGAAGCTGAGCATGACTACGTAAGCCGAGATCTTCTGGAAGATCTTTTGGAAGACGAGGAAGAACACCTGGACTGGTTAGAATCTCAATTTGAACTTATACGCTTAACCGGCATTCAGAATTATCTGCAATCTCAACTAGAAGAAGCTTAAGAGGACACTATGAAAGGACATCCACAGATCATCGAGATGCTGAATAAACAGTTGACTGGCGAGCTCTCTTCAATGGATCAGTATTTTGTTCATGCCCATATGTACGAGGATTGGGGGCTACATGAACTATACGAACGGATCAATCATGAATCGCTAGACGAGAGGGCACGCCGCTAAGTTAATTTCCAGAATTCTATTCCTTGAAGGAAAACCTGATATAGCAAGCCGGGACGCGCTCACTATTGGCGCCAACGTTGAAGAGATGCTGCATAACGATCTGCAGTACGAATATAAGGTTGCGGCATCTTTGCGCCAAGGTATTGCATTATGTGAGCAGTTAGCCGATTACCAGACTCGTGAATTATTGGAAGTATTGTTGGAAGATACGGAAGATGACCATATGTACTGGTTGGAAAAACAGCTGGGCTTGATCCAGAAAATTGGTTTACATAATTACTTGCAGTCGAAGATGTAATTTTAATGAGCGGAATGTTGGCTGTGGCTTTACATTGCTAGACCGGTGTTTTACGTGGGTGTTCAGTTCATATTCAGTTGTTTCTGTATATTGTTTAACCAATAACAGAAGGAAATTGCTTATGAACGCACTGCGAAGCCGCCGACATTCCTCTGCGCATACTGCTAAATATCGACATCGGGATGATGCCGTTGCCAGCAAAGTTGTTGTAAAAAAACGGCAACAGCTCCCGCCCCTCAGCCGCCGATTGTGAGCCAAGAAGAACTGGCTTATATCTTTTCTTTATTCTGATAAACACCATTTATTTAACATATAAATACATTGTTACGTAAATTTTAACTAAAAGTGTGCTACAGCTTTTGATACATTGAGGCTTCCGCTATAAAAAAAGCAAAAGCAGGAGCCCTGATGTTGCAAATTAGACGTTCATTAAGCCTACAGTTAGTCATGACAATCGCCGGCGCTTTGGCGATATTGCTGACTTTAGTTGCTGCTCTTATTGTTAAGACCGACAGTGATGAAACCCGTACTCGTATCGATAGCGATATTTCATCCATGTTGGATCTAAAAGCCCAGGAAATCGGCAGTTATTTTTATGCCAAAGGGCAGATCATCCATACGATTTTTTCCAATCCATGGGTGGTTGATTGGTTCTCGAACTACCAAGCACGCGGTGCAGATCTGACGAACGATAGCCAATACCATGAATTGATCAAATACTTCCATTTTTTCTCAGAACGCGATAAGGACATCAAATCTGTATTTCTGGGGTCGGCGAATACCTTCGAATACTTTGATTTGAACGGCCGTTATGATGGTGATCCTGATTATTACACCAATAAGCGCCCCTGGTGGCAGGAAGCTATTGATAAAAATGGCTTGTTTGTGGCCGATCCCGCTGTTGATGCTAACGATGGCACTGTCTCGGCCACGGTAAAAACGGTCGTCAAAGATAGTTCAGGTCGGCTGATTGGTATCGGTGGCATGGATATTCTTATCGATACCATTGGAAAAAACTTGTTGTCACCCATTAAATACCAAGGTGAAGGGCAAGCATTCTTGATGACTGAACAGGGGAAGCTGGTGTATTTCCCTGGTTTTAATAAATCCTTTACGCCGGGCACAGATTTGCTACAGGTTGATGCACTTTCCCCTGACAATCATGGGTTTTCGGCACTAAAGCAGACCATGCAAGCACAAGGCACTGGTGTGGCCGAGGTGACTTATCAAGGGCAGTTACAGCATGTCAGCTATGTCAATATCAGTGGCGATTATCCGCAGGTTCGTTGGTATTTAGGATTTATGTTGCCAGATGCGGTGTTTCAGGCACCCGTTAAACATAAATTCTGGCAGACCAGTTTGATCTCAATCGGCATTATTTTACTCGTGGGTTTAGTCATCAGTCTGGTATTACAACCATTCCGCCATCATCTGAAAGAGCTGTTGCACGCCTTAGAAGATATTGCAGAAGGCGAGGGAGACTTGTCTCGGCGGATCCAGATGAAACGCGAAGATGAACTAGGGCGCTTAAGTGGGGCTTTCAATAAATTTGCCGCCAAAGTTGAAGATATGTTGAAAGAGACCCGTCAGTTAACTGAAGAGGTTGATCGTGGCGTTGATGGTTCGGTAGCCGTTTGTGAGCAAGCCCTCAGCTCAGTACGGGCACAGAAACAGCAGATTGCATCAGTTGCCACCGCTGCAACAGAAATGGCCCATACCAGCCAGGAAATGGCGGTAGGTGCTCAGCGTACTGCCGATTCTGCCGATGCGGCGCAGAAGCAATCCTTAGCGGGTGCCCAAACAGTACAGAAAGCGGCTAGTGGCATGTACACCCTGTCTAATCAAGTTAACTCCGCAGCGGCGGTTATTCGTGAGCTTAAGCACAGCTCTGAAGAAATTGGTGAGGTTCTCAGCGTGATCCGTGCCATAGCAGAACAGACTAATCTGTTGGCACTTAATGCGGCAATTGAAGCGGCTAGAGCCGGTGAACAAGGTCGTGGTTTCGCTGTGGTTGCCGATGAAGTTCGCACGTTAGCCTCAAGAACCCAGGATTCTACCAGCAATATTCAGGATATTATTCAGACGCTACAATCTCAGGCATTGCAAGCTGAGCAGGTGATGGAAAGCGGGGTCGAAGAAGCTAATAACGGTAGAGAACTGACCGTCAAGGTCGAAGCCGTACTGGCTGAAATTACGGCTGCAATTGACGAGATCCAACAGCAAACTGCAGAAATGACATCCGCAATTGGGCAACAAGCGGTAGTGGCTGATGAAGTGGCGCGCAATATTGAAGAGGTGCGTGAGCATTCGGATGAATCACTCACGGCCAGCGAGGAGTTAGTTGAACAGATGAAGGCATTTCGTTCTGTCAGTAACGCATTGACTGACAATATCGGTCGTTTTCGTACTAGTTGACGCCTGACTGACAATATTAAAGGAGCTGCGGCTCCTTTTTTACCGCCTTTCTTTACAAATATACTGTTTATTTGTACAGTTATTTGACGGTAAGCTTCAGGTAAAAACGCGATGAAGAAAATCATTCATGTGGATATGGATTGCTATTACGCAGCCGTTGAAATGCGTGATTTTCCTGAATATCGGGGGAAACCGCTGGCGGTAGGTGGCAGTCGTGAGCGCCGAGGGGTGATCAGTACCTGTAACTACGAAGCCCGAAAATTTGGTGTACATTCTGCTATGGCAACGGGTTACGCCTTAAAGCTATGCCCTCAACTGATTTTGCTGCCGGGGCGGATGGAATTGTATAAAGCTATTTCGCAACAGATCCGGGCTATTTTCCAGCGTTATACCGATAAAATTGAACCATTGTCGCTGGATGAGGCTTTTCTGGACGTTTCCGAATCGCTTCTGTATCAAGGGTCTGCAACGCTGATTGCCGACGCTATTCGGCGAGACATTTTGGCGGAAACCGGGCTGACCGCTTCGGCGGGGTTGCACCAGTGAAGTTTCTGGCTAAAGTGGCATCAGAAGTGAACAAGCCCAATGGTCAGTTTGTTGTTACTCCGGCACAGTTGCCAGTGTTTATTGCTCAATTACCATTAGCAAAAATTCCAGGTGTTGGTCATGTGACCGCCAGCCGCTTGGCACAGATGCAATTACATACTTGTGCCGATGTGCAGCGTTTCCCTGAATATAAGTTAGTGGAATTATTTGGCAAATTTGGTCACATCTTGTATCAACGGGCGTTTGGTATTGATGAACGGGAATTAAATCCTCATCGTATCCGTAAGTCGGTAGGGGTTGAAACAACGTTGGCTCGAGACATCTTTAACCTAGAACAATGCCGACAAGTGATGCAGGGGCTGATAAAAGAACTGGCGACCAGGTTGCAGCGGCATGCCCATGAACGGCAAATAGGAAAACTGGTGGTAAAGCTTAAGTTTGCCGATTTTCGTCAGACCACCATTGAAAGCCGCACCTCAACATTGTCAGTACAGATGTTAGACAACTTGTTGGTGCAAGCCCTGCAACGTGCGGAAGGGCGAGGCATTCGCTTAGTGGGTGTTGCAGCAGGGCTGAATACTAGCACCACAATTGGTGTATCAGTGCAAGAGCAGCAATTGACTTTGAATCTCTAGCAGCGCCGCAGTGGTGCATTGTGGCCTACCCAAAATACACTCTTTACTTTAACCCCGCAGACAAGAATCACGCTCTATAAGCCGCCGGTAACATCGATATAGTTACCTGTCGAAAATGAGGATTTTTCCGTTGCTAGCCAATAGATGGCTTCAGCAACTTCTTCCGCTAAACCTCCTCGTTGTAGCGGAATTTTATCTTTAAGCCTTTCAATTCTTCCCGGTTCGCCACCATCAGCATGCATGTCGGTATAAATGAGCCCAGGGCGCACGCAGTTTACTCGAATACCCTCTGCGGCAACTTCCAACGATAGGCCTTTAGTCAGAGTATCTATGGCGCCTTTTGATGCAGCATAATCGATGTACTCATTAGGTGAACCAGAACGAGCAGCGCCAGATGAAACATTGACAATAACACCACCTACGCCGCCATGACGGGTGGACATGTGTTTGATGGCCTCACGGCAACAAAGAAAGTAACTCGTAACATTGTTGATGAAGATGGTATTGATCCTCTCTGCATTCATCTCTTCTAAGCGCATCTGCTTCTTGATAATCCCGGCATTATTTACCAGCACAGATAACCTGCCCAATGTTTGGTCAATGGTGTCAAACAAACGCCTAACGTTCGTTTCCTGAGCAACATCCGCTTTAACCGTAATGCATTTACCGCCGTTGGCGATGATGTCATCAGCGAGTTTAGTTGCTGTTTCTGAATTGGTTTTATAGTTAATACACTCGGCATAGTGATGACGAGCAAAGAGTCGTGCCGTTGCTGCACCAATACCTCGGCCACCACCGGTAATAAGCACCACTTTGGGTGTATTCATATTGTTATCCTGTCTGTTATTTTTAGTTTATGTAAATAATAATAATTTACATTCTCTATTCATTTAGCTATTTTATCGCCACGCGAACCCTCCTAATTTCCCATCTGCCCCAGAGAGAACTCATGAATACCGTTTACACATATGCTGCTGTCGCCGTTGTCCAGTTACTTGTGTCACCCATGCTTCATGCCGAAACTGCTAATAGCACTGCGAATGAGCCGATTGAGAAACTGATCATCACCTCAAGCCGGATGGATAAACCCTTAAGTGCCATCCCCAATACGGTGACAGTTATTGACCAAGAGCAGCTTAAACAGCAACTGGCTGCCAGTCGGGATCTATCGTCAATACTGGGAAATCTCGCCCCCAGCTTTTCACCTAGTCGGCAGAAAATGAGCAATACCGGTGAAACCTTGCGAGGCCGCACGCCGCTTATCATGATTGATGGCGTTCCCCAGTCTAATCCATTACGCAGTGGTGGTCGCGCGGGGCAAACCATAGATCCGGCGATGATTGAGCGGATTGAGATTATTCATGGCGCGAATGCGCTTCACGGTCTTGGTGCTCAAGGCGGGATTATTAATTACATCACCAAAAAGCCTCAAGGTAGCAATGAACATAGGGTGAGTTTCAATGTCAGTGCGCCGACCGATTATGAATCCGATGGACTGAGCTATGGTGCCAATTACGCTTTTTCTGGTCACGCAGATAAGCTGGACATGTTGGGGTCGGTTGGATATCAGAGTTCGGGTGTTTATTACGATGCTGACGGCAAAGTGATAGGGGTTGATACCACCCAGGGTGAGTCAATGGATAGTCAGAGCAAAGACTTCTTCCTCAAGTTGGCGTATGACTTAGGCGGCTCGCAATTGCAACTGATGATTAACCATTATGACATGGCTAATAATGGTGACTGGATGCCAGTCAATGGCGACTATACCAATAACATCCCTACCGCCGCCGTAAAACAAAAACAACCGTGGGACGCCGCGAACAATAAGGTTACCACCAGTAGTTTGAGTTACAAAAATCTGGCTGTTGCCGGACAGCAATTAGAAATCCAGCTATTTAATCAGAATTTTAAAGGCGTTTATGGCGGGGGTTGTTTTGCCAGTTTTTACGATCCGGCATATGCAAATGATAGCAATCTGACCCGCTGTGGTGCGGGGAACGATGGTGAGCAGCTGTTTTATGAGCAGTCCCGTAACAAGTCAAACAAATGGGGGCTGAAGACATCACTCATTGCCAATAATATTGCGGATTCTGCGGTAGATGTGGCGTACGGATTAGATCTCTTTCGTGATACCACCGAGCAGGATCTGCTGCAGACTGGAAGATCCTGGGTACCAGAAACCAAATACAACAATATTGCACCTTACCTGCAACTGAGTTACTCGCCGATAAAAGCACTGAATCTCTCTAGCGGGCTACGTTATGAATATGCGCAATTGGATATCAATGATTTTGCAACTCTCTGGGCCTCAGGTAATAAACAGGTTACGGGTGGCAAACCTGATTTTAATAAGACGTTGTTTAATATTGGTATCAGCTACAACTTTACCGAAGAACTGCGACTGTATAGCAGTTTTAACCAAGGTTTCAGTATGGCCGATATTGGTAGGATCCTGCGTGATGGTAATAGTTTCCCCGGCGATGCTCCTTCGGTTAATCGCTCGCTGACGTTGACACCAGTAGTGACCGACAACTATGAGTTTGGGGTCGATTATCAAGGCAGCCTATTTGCCAGCAAACTGGCACTTTATCGTTCCACCTCAGATAACGGTGCTCGTTTGTCGCGCAATGCGGATGGATTTTATACGGTGGCCCGGGAAAAAAGTGCCATTGAGGGACTGGAAGCTAGTCTGCGGATTTTCCTTGGGCAGGATGATGATCTTGGTAGCTCACTGGCGCTCCAGCGCGGCGAGTATGATGCAGATAAAGATGGTAGTACTGATACCGATCTGGATGGTTCAAACATCGCGCCTAATCGACTGAACCTATACTGGGAACACAGATTTTCAGACGAGATGAGCAGCCGAATTCAGGCCAACTACTTTATGGATCGTCACTTTACCGATAAAAATGGCGACCGATACGCCGAATTTGATGGTTATACAACGGTCGACGCTAGCCTTGCTTTGCCCTTGTTCGGGGGAAATGTCGTTGGGGCTGCAAAACCTGCTGAACAAAGACTATTACACTTACTATTCCCAAACAGTTCCAAGCAATAGTCGGTATTTCAAGGGGATGGGCCGTACTATCAGTATAGGTTTCAGCCTGCCATTGTAATGACGTATCTCCCGGCCAGAGTTGTGTTATATAGGCACTCTGGCCGAAAGTTCTTGATGGCAGCGTCAATGGTTAACGCCGGTGGCATTTGCACTACGCTGGATGAGAAAACCGGTTTAACTGTCCCAGCATTTAAGCTCACCTCCATGAATCACAAGTGTGAATTGTCAATGTCATCTAACCGGTGAGTTACCATTCAAGTCAGCATTAGCCGGTGAATGTGCTGTCAGTCGGACGTTTTGGCAACCACTCAAAGTGATGTTATTTGCCTCATTCAGCGGCTCCGGTGGTAGGAATGTCACTGGTTTTGCAGTGGTTGGTGCTAAAGAAATCATCTTTAGCACAGCGCCAACTCAAGCGGGCTTTATGCAGTTCCCAACGCCCATTTTTTCTGTCGAGAGCCAAGATCAGTAACATCTGCGGATGCCCAAGTTTGGGTGGACGGACACTGTAGGTAATGAGTTGTCCCTGATATTTCTTTGATTTAACCAGCTCAAAACTAGCGCCAGCATATCGCTGGCTGATGAGTTCAGGATCATGGCTCCAGGCTTTTTGCTGTTGCTGGGCTTGCGCTAACGTTTTATTGAAATGACTGACCGGCTGCGTGGCATAGGAAAGTACCATGGGTGGCTCTGGCAGGGCAGGATTGGCAACCGTCTCTAATGTGGCGGCCGCACTGCCACAATAAAGCAGCGACCAGCCTATACTTGCTATGGTAAGAAAACGCCCCATGAACACCTCTTGCATACTACGCGGGAGCTATGGCCTTTGTTTAATGGGACAGTTGTTGCGGGTGGGAGTTCCTTCCGTGGTAATGGCATTACTGTGCGGCTAATTGGTCAGCCATGGTCTGGTAGTCGATGAAATCCTGGTGTTTGGTGACCCGATGATTTAACAAATCCAGATTGAGGGTTGTGACTCCAGGAATCGCAATATCGATAATTTTCCCCGGTTTCCCGAACTGTTCGCCGGGGCCTTTGAAGTGATAGTTACCTATCATGACGACTAGTGAGCCAGAGTTGAACATATGTTCAATATTGAATTCGTATTCCAGGACGCCGCGGTGGGCCCGTTCCAAAAATTCTATGATATGTCTGCCGCCGGTGTAGCTGCGCCCTGCGGTAACGTCAACAAATACGCTGTCTCGGTTGTAAAAGGTTTCGAGTTGCTGGTAGTCGTGGCTGGTATAGGCGTCGATATAACTCATTGCCATCTGTTGTTCTCGCGGCATTTCGCTATTATCCGCCAACAAAGGGTAAGCTATCAGGACTAAAATCAACCACAGATAACGCAAACTATAATCTCTTCCAGATAAAATGTTGATGATACAAAACGCTGTGGCATAGCTGCCATTGTGGGTGGTGTCGTCCGGGCTGTATAAAAAATACTGTCAGCAGAAAAACCCGGAGAGCTTTGGCATAATGCCTCTTGCTCCGAAGCTAATCAAGCCTCTGTACGCGTGGAAATGTAACCAATGGTCAATCCTGAGAAAACTGCCACAATACTGTATCTGTGATGTTTAAAGATCGTCCATTTGCTGTAAATGGATGTTAAGCGCATCCACCGAAATACGAATTTCGAGCACAGATAAGATCAACGAGTACAGCAACAATAGCAGACTGCCGCCAAACACCAGTGAGCCAGTCTGATTGAAACCAAGGTAAATCAATATCATACATAATACGCATAAAGCAAAGCTAGAAACTCCCGCTTCCTGCATGCGTTTGATGATCACAATCCGCCGGCGCAGATTTTTAAGTTGTTCACTGGCAACGGGTTTTTCTGCGGCACTCAGACTACGGATCAATGCTGCCAGTGAGAAAAAACGGTTGGTATAAGCCAACAATAGCAGCGAGATGGCCGGGAATAACAGCGCCGGTGTGGTTAGTGATATAGCCATTTGTTCCAGCACGATATGCTCCCCAAGTCATGCGCCACGAATTTGCATTATAAAAAGCTTTTAATGCGCGTAAAACCAGCGTAATGCAATCCAAATCACCGGAATTGCACTGAGCAGGATCAACCAAAATGCCATAGCAGCTTTTACCAAACTGAGTGCCCGATCAATATCCGGTGCCGACGGCAAATTACCAAAACAATAGCGATTGCTGTTGATCTTATTTCCGGCATACTTCTGTGGCCCACCTAACTCAATATGCAACATGGCGGCACTCAAGGCGCACAGTTGCTGATAACCTGTCAGCTCAGGATATTGCACTATTACAAAGCGCTTAAACAACCAAGGAAGCCACCATTAATCGCTAAGGATAGCCGCCATAACCACAAAGGTAGCCAAAACAGGAGTTGGTTCGCCCAGCTCAATGCCTGGCTAAAATAACGGTATTTGGGCGCCTGAGACCACCAACATTGTTGTAGCTGCCACAGCATGGCAAGCAGTAGGCAGGCGGGGCTCCTAATAACACATAAGCCAGTAAATTGGCCAACAGTCGATAAGCGGGCAGAGTTACTAATAACTCAATGGTGGTTTTGGCAATCCCGGTCTCAGACAACTCTTGGGTATCGCGGATGACCCAGGATGATAAGCGGCGTCTGGCAAGCGCTTTGTCCTGAGCCTGTAATGTGTGGCTTATCTCTGAGGCGATACGGATAAAACGCAGATCTTGCAGGCAAAAGTACAAGATCAACATTTCAAAGAACCAGGGATACACCGCCAGATACAACAGCAGCGAACTAATGACCCAAAATGGCAATACCAGTAGCAATAGCGCCAATATTCCCGCCAACGCCTGCTGGTTGGCGGCGCGATTGGTGTGCAGCACTTTTGCTGTAAGCGCATTTGCTAGCTCGCCCAGCCATAGCAGTGGTTGTAAATGTACTGGGAGTGGTAACAGTTTTACTGCCAGTAGCGGCAGCAGCATAGTGGCAAAATACCGCAGTAATTCGCCATCTTCGGTCAGCAGTTTGTCGATAAAGGTCGCCAGCATGGATATGGCTCAGAGGTGGTGCAACATGCCGAGCACCATCAATGCTGAATGCTTACCGGCTTTCACCAGATAAGCGTCAAAATCGACGGGAGAATCATTGTTGGCGTTGTCAGACAGTGAACGGATCACCACAAATGGCACCTGAAACTGATGGCACACTTGGGCAACGGCGGCACCTTCCATTTCACAGGCGGCCATCTTGGGAAAATGGCGGCGCATGGTGGCGGTGCGTTCAGGATCACAGATAAAACTATCCCCCGTACAGATCTGCCCTGTGACGGCTTTTACTTCTCCTAACCCCGCAATCGCTTGTTTTGCGGCATTAACCAGTTTGTCATCGGCAATGAAGGCCGCTGGTTGCTGCGCCATTTGACCAATCTCATAACCGAAAGCAGTGACATCCACATCGTGATACCGCAGCTCACTGGAAATGACGATGTCGCCGATATGCAGTTCATCCACGAAGCCCCCGGCTGAGCCGGTGTTGATCACGGCATCGACGGCAAATTTTTCGATAAGCAGGCTAGTTGCCATCGCTGCCGCTACTTTGCCAATCCCCGAACGGGTGATAACCACTTCTTTGTCTGCCAGACGGCCACTCATAAATTCCACGGCACCAATAGTGACTGAGTGGCGGCTTTGCAGTTCGGCAATTAGGTGTGCAACTTCCGGCTCCATCGCGCCGATGATCCCAATTTTCATGGATAAACCTTTATTAATTCAGAGAGAAAACGGCTCAATATACCATAGTGAATGGCGCCCACAAAAAAATGCGCATCGCGGTAACCCGGATGCGCAGCAGCGTATAAAAATAGGCTTTATCACTAATCGAAGAAGTTGAGAATACCGCGAGCGGCTTCACGGCCTTCGGCGATGGCGGTGACCACCAGATCTGAGCCGCGTACCATGTCACCACCGGCAAACACTTTCGGGTTGCTGGTCTGAAACGGCGTATCGCTATCTTTTGGCGCTTTCACTCGTTGCCATTGATCGACTTCGATGCCGTAATCGGCAAACCAGCTGGCTGGGCTAGGTTGAAACCCAAAGGCGATGATCACGGCATCGGCTGCTAACAACTGTTCACTGCCGGGAATAGGTTCGGCGCGGCGGCGACCACTGCTGTCGGCATCGCCCATACGGGTTTCTACGCATTCAATCCCAACCACTTTACCCTCCACAGTTTTAATCGCGGTGGGCTGCCGATTAAACAGAAACTCTACCCCTTCTTCGCGGGCATTTTTCACCTCACGGCGAGAGCCTGGCATATTGGCTTCATCACGGCGATAGGCACAGGTGACAGACTCGGCACCCTGACGGATAGCGGTACGCACACAGTCCATAGCGGTATCACCACCACCGAGCACCACGACTTTCTGCCCTTGCAGACTGATGTATGGTTGCTGTGGATCGGTTTCACCTAACAACTGTTTAGTGTTGGCAATAAGGTAGGGCAGCGCTTGAATAACGCCTTGCGCGTCTTCGCCCGGCAGCCCCGCGGTCATGGCGCTGTAGGTGCCCATTCCAAGGAATACTGCATCGTACTCATCCAGCAACTCGTTGAATGCCACATCTTTGCCCACTTCAGTGCCAAGCTGGAATTCAATTCCCATGCCTTCCATCACTTTGCGGCGGGTATCCATGACCGATTTGTCCAGTTTGAAGGCTGGAATACCATAAGTGAGCAAGCCGCCAATCTGCTGGTAGCGGTCATAAACCACGGCTTTTACGCCGTTACGTGCCAGAATATCGGCACAGCCAAGGCCAGCCGGACCCGCACCAATAATGGCCACACGCTCCTTGCGTGCCGTTACTTTGCTCATGTCTGGGCGCCATCCTTGAGCCAGTGCGGTATCTGTGATGTATTTTTCAACGTTACCTATGGTCACTGCGCCATATTCAGCATTGAGCGTGCAAGAACCTTCACAGAGGCGATCTTGTGGGCAGACGCGGCCACAGACTTCCGGCAAGGTATTGGTTTCATGCACCAGCTCAGCCGCTTCCATAATCCGTCCCTGTTTGGCGAGATCCAGCCAGTTAGGAATGTAATTATGCAAAGGGCAGCGCCATTCACAGTATGGATTACCACAATCCAGACAGCGGTCAGCCTGTTGGCTCACTTGTTGCTGGCTAAATGGCTGGTAAATCTCGATAAACTGTGTCTTTCGCAGTGCCACTGGCTGCTTGTCAGGGTCGACACGGTCTACTTCAATAAACTGAAAGTTGTTACTCATTTGACTCATTACCCCGCTTTTACTGCCAGTTCAGGGCTGGGCGAATTTGCTTTAAGCAGATCTGCCGCTGCAATATTTTTGGGTTTGACCAGCACAAAACAATCCAGCCAGTTTTCAAAGTCATGCAAAATGGCTTTGGCATGCTCGCTGCCGGTTTCTGCCACATGTTCTTCAATCAGGCTCTTAAGATGCTGTTGATGGATAGGCGCATCCACTTTCAATAATTCAACCATCTCTTTGTTGACGCGCCGACCAAAACGGCCGAACTGGTCAAAGACATAGGCAAAACCACCGGTCATGCCGGCGCCGAAGTTGACCCCCGTGGTGCCTAAAACCACAACGATACCGCCTGTCATGTATTCGCAACCGTTGTCACCCACGCCTTCAACTACAGCTAATGCACCAGAATTGCGCACCGCAAAACGTTCACCCGCGCGACCAGCGGCGTATAACTTACCGCCAGTAGCACCATATAAACAGGTGTTACCAATAATTGCGCTGCGTTCAGATTTAAACGGGCTACCGTGAGGTGGATAGATGCTTAGCTTGCCGCCTGACATCCCTTTGCCCACATAGTCGTTGGCATCGCCGCACAGTGATAGTTCCAATCCTGGACTGTTCCAGACGCCAAAACTCTGGCCAGCACTACCATTAAAACGGATTTGCAGCGGTTGTGGGCAGCCTTTCAGCCCCCACTTGCTGGCAATATAGCCAGACAGCGCGGCTCCCACAGAACGGTCGGTATTGTTGATGGTAAAGCAGGCATCAAAGCCTTCGCCGTTATCTACCAGTTCGCTGCATTTAGCCAGTAACTCTTGATTCAGCAGGCCTTTATCCGCAGGTTCATTCAGTTCTTGCCAGGTGAGGGCGGTTGTTGCACGGACTTCTGGCCGGTACAGAATCGGTGATAAATCCAGGCCTCGTTGTTTATCTGTGTCACCCGGTAGCAGCTGTAGCCATTCGGTATGACCTACCAGATCTTCAAAGCGGGAGACGCCCAGTTTGGCCATCCATTCTCGAACTTCCTCAGCGACAAACTGGAAATATGTCATGACGCGTTCCGGCAAGCCGTGGAAATGTTTGTCTCGCAACTTCTGATCTTGTGTGGCGACCCCAGTCGCACAGTTATTGAGGTGGCAGATCCGCAGATAACGGCAGCCAAGTGCAATCATTGGCACAGTCCCAAAACCGAAGCTTTCGGCACCCAGCAGCGCCGCTTTAATCACGTCAGTACCGGTTTTAAGGCCGCCATCTACTTGCAAGCGGATTTTGTGGCGTAGACCATTTTGCACTAACGATTGATGAACCTCTGACAATCCCAATTCCCACGGGCTGCCAGCATATTTCACTGACGTCAGCGGGCTGGCACCTGTGCCACCATCGTATCCGGCAACAGTGATCATATCGGCGTAGGCTTTGGCAACCCCGGTGGCAATGGTGCCGATACCGGGTTCGGAGACCAGTTTTACCGAGATCATTGCTTTGGGATTGATCTGTTTCAGATCGAAAATCAACTGCGCCAAATCTTCAATGGAGTAGATATCATGATGTGGTGGCGGTGAAATCAGCGTTACCCCAGGGCGTGAATAGCGCAATGTGGCAATTTCCACACTGACTTTATGGCCGGGGAGCTGACCGCCTTCGCCAGGCTTGGCACCTTGCGCGACTTTGATCTGCAAGACGTCAGCATTGATCAGATAGTGAGCTGTGACCCCAAAACGACCTGAGGCAATCTGTTTAATGGCGGAATTACGCTCGGTATTAAAACGGCGTGGGTCTTCGCCACCTTCTCCTGAGTTGGAACGGCCTCCGAGGCGGTTCATGGCAATGGCCAATGCCTCGTGAGCTTCTGGGCTCAGTGCGCCGATACTCATGGCTGCGGTGTCAAATCGAGGATAAAGATTTTTATCCGGTTCAACTTCCGCTAATGCTAGCGGTGATTGTTGGCCTTCAATGCGCATCAGATCGCGGAAAGTGGTTACGGGCCGCTCATCTACCAATTTGGCAAACTGCTTGTACAGTCCGTAATCTTGCTGATTTAACGCCGTTTGCAGCGTATTTACCACGTCTGGGTTGAAGGCATGGTATTCACCACCTTCCACATATTTCAGCAAGCCGCCTTGAGCTACAGGTTGATGAGCCCGGAAGGCCGCTTGGGTGCGCTGTTTGACATCAGCCTCAATGCCGGCAAAACCCACCCCTTGGATACGGCTGACCACGCCTTTAAAGCACTGTTCAATCACTTCATCGGCTAGGCCTATGGCTTCGAACAGTTGGCTGCAACGGTATGATGCCACTGTCGAAATGCCCATTTTAGAGATGATTTTGCGCAGTCCTTTCTCGATACCATAGCGGTAGTTGAGCATGGCCGTAATGATTTCGTCCTGCTGGTGCTGTTTCGCTAGCTGAGCAATGGTTTCATATACCAGATATGGATAAATTGCGGTGGCACCAAACCCAAGCAATACCGCAAAATGGTGTGGATCACGTACGCTGCCGGTTTCAACAATAATGTTGGTATCACAACGCAGGCTTTTGTTGACCAGCATCTGCTGGACCGAGCCTACCGCCATGACCATAGGGATAATCAGCGTTTCTTTACTGATGTTGCGGTCAGACAGCACCACCAGTGTTGTGCCACTGCGAGCCAGTTTTTCTGCCTCATCAGTGATACGTTTGGTTGCATTTTGCAGCCCTTCATCCGGGCTGTAAGCCAAATCAATGATATTGGCGCGATAGTAGGTACTGTCGAGCCCTAGTAATTGATTGAAATCACTGTAAAGCAGCACTGGCGAGTTAAACATTACCCGATAGGCATGCCCAGTGGTTTCATTAAACAGGTTCTGCTCTTTACCAATACAGGTTGCCAGAGACATCACGTGCTTTTCACGCAACGGGTCAATGGGCGGGTTGGTCACCTGCGCAAATTTCTGCCGGAAGTAATCATAGAGCGTACGCTGCTTGCGTGACAGCACCGCCATTGGCGTGTCATCGCCCATGGAGCCAAGGGCTTCCTCCCCTTGCTGGCGAGAACCCAAATGATCTGCTCCATCTCTTCCCGTGTGTAGCCAAACATCTTCTGGTACTTGAGCAGGGTGGCTTCATCAAATTCACTGACGCCAAGTTGTTCAACTGGTAAGTCTTCAGCGGGGATCAAGGTCCGGCTGTTTTTGGCCATCCACTCTTTATAGGGGTGGCGACGTTTAAGGTCATTATCAATCTCAAAAGACTGATAAAGACGACCGCGAACCGTGTCCAACACCAGTAACTCACCAGGGCCGACTCGACCTTTTTCAACCACTTCATCGGGCGCATAGTCCCAGATCCCCACTTCAGAAGAGAGGGTAATGATGCGGTCTTTGGTGATGACGTATCGGGATGGACGCAGGCCATTCCGGTCTACCGCACAGGCGGCATGGCGGCCGTCGGTCATGACAATACCAGCAGGGCCATCCCACGGCTCCATATGCATGGAGTTAAAGTCGTAGAACGCTTTTAACTCTTCATCCATTTCTGGATTGCTTTGCCAGGCAGGTGGGATCAATAGGCGCATGGCGCGATACAAGTCCATGCCGCCAGCGAGCAGCATTTCCAGCATATTGTCGAGGGACGATGAGTCAGAGCCGGTTTCATTCACAAATGGCGCTGCTTGTTGTAGATCCGGCAATAACGGGGAATTGAATTTGTAAGCGCGGGCGCGTGCCCATTGGCGGTTACCAGTAATGGTGTTGATTTCACCATTGTGGGCAAGAAAACGAAAGGGCTGTGCCAACGGCCATTTGGGGGAAGTATTGGTGGAGAACCGTTGGTGAAATAAACAGATGGCACTTTGTAAGCGCATATCTGCCAGATCCGAATAAAATGCCGGCAAGTCGGCCGGCATCATCAGACCTTTATAAACCATCACCTGACCGGACAAGCTGGCAACATAGAAGTCTTTGTCATCAAGCAGTTGTTGCTCAAGACGGCGCCGAGCCATATACAGGCGACGTTCCACATCTTCAATACGCCAGCCGACGGGAGCATTCACCAGCACCTGCCAGATCTGTGGCATGCTGGCTTTTCCTATTTCCCCAAGAATATCACTATTCACTGGGACTTTACGCCAGCCTGCAATACTGAGGGTTTCTCTTTCCAGTTCCCGTTCGGTCAGATATTTGGCGGTTGCTGCCCGCTCTTCGTCTTGACTTAGAAATAACATTCCCACCGCAAATTTGCGGCTGAGATGCCAGCCTTCTTCTGCGGCAACGGCTTCAAAAAACTGACAGGCATTTGCATAAGCAAACCACACCCATCACCGGTGCGCCCATCAGCAGCGATCCCTCCTCGATGTTTCATCCGGTCAAGACCATGAATGGCTGTACGCACGATACGATGGCTGGCTTCACCATCCATCTGCGCAATCAGACCAAATCCACAGTTTTCCCGCTCGAAACTGGGATGATACAAACTCATACAAACCCCCAACTAAACGTCCACATACTGCGCTATAGCAACAAAATTCTATAGATATGCACCCGAACGAACCAAATTATCCTGAGACTCTTCAAAGGTCAAACCAAAAAATTGCATATATAGAATTAAAATAACGGTATTTTATAAAGAATTTCTAATCATATGCCGTTAACGTCAACTGTATTTTTGCGTGTATAACATTATGAATAAAAAGAAATTTATAAAATGATTAAAAAAATAGATACGTTAAGTTAACACGCTATTGTAGCGGAATTGTAGACGCGTTTGCTGATTTTTTAGTCAAAAAAATAATAACTAATTAGTCAATTTGTGTGAGTAACTATGCAAAAAGAGCTAAGGCGTAGCATACATAACGTATATCAGCGAAGTTTGATGTGGGGCAATGCGCGGTTTGGCAACGGTTGTTATGCTGCCGCCTTTTTAGAGTAGTACAGTAATTTATGGGACTGGATGATTTTGTCTCAACATTTGCGATGTATTGTCAGCGGCGCTTTGGTCAAGGTGTACAGAAACTGACGCTAGACGCCAATTTCACCTGTCCAAACCGTGATGGCACATTAGGTCGTGGCGGTTGTACTTTTTGTAATGTGGCATCGTTTACTTATGTGCTCGGTAGCGAGCAATCGATTGCAACCCAGTTGTCTGAGGGGAAACAGCGACTCCGCGCTAAGGCCTCGAAATTTCTGGCTTATTTTCAAGCATATACCAGTACCTATGAAGAGTACGCCATATTGCAACAGCGCTATGATGAAGCGTTAGCCAGCACAGATCTGGTCGGCCTATGTGTTGGGAGTCGCCCGGATTGTTTACCCGACAAGGTGCTGGATCTATTGCTGACGTATCAGCAGCAGGGACACGAAGTATGGCTAGAACTGGGATTGCAAAGTGCCCACGATGCTACTTTAAAACGGATTAATCGTGGTCACGATTTTGCTACGTATGTAGATGCTGTCGAGCGTGCCCGTCAGCGAGGGCTGAAAGTGTGTACCCATCTGATCCTCGGTTTACCTGGTGAAGATAACACCATGCACTTGCAGACATTACAGCGCGTGCTGGCGGTGGGGGTTGATGGCCTAAAACTGCACCCGTTACATATTGTAGATGGCAGTACCATGGCAAAGGCATGGCGCTGTGGGCGCTTATTGCCGCCAACCATGGAACAGTACGCCGCCAGTGCCGGTGAATTAATCCGTCATACGCCTAAAGATGTCATATTTCATCGTGTTACGGCGTACGCTAAGCCGCCGGTGCTACTTGCGCCAGACTGGTGTAGCAGTCGCTGGAAAGGGTTGAATGCAGTGGTCAATAATCTGGCACGCTTGGGTGGCCAAGGAACTGCATTATCTCGCTGATTTTAAAATTTTTTATGGATTTTGTCGGCATATTGTTAACAGCTGTTTGTTCAACAGGAATTGCTGGCTTTTAAGTTGCACTCAGCTTTTTACTGGGTATGATGTGGTAAATTTAGACGTCAAGGAGCGCCTGTATGGCTACCCCGGATTTGGAAACGATACTGGACCTTAACACGCTGGAACAATATTGCAGCGCTATTGGCGCAGGGACTCTGCTGAAAAGTGTGGTGTTGTTCGAACAGTTGTTACCTGAGTATCTGGGTAATCTGCGGCAGGCCGCTGAAGCAAACAATAAAGAACTGCTTTGCTCTGAGGCTCATAAATTCAAAGGCGCGGCGGGTTCAGTGGGACTGAAGCGTATTCATCATTTCGCTGAGTTATTACAGCATGGTGAAGATCCTGAATGGGATGGGCAGCATCAAGGCTGGCTTGAGCAGATCTTGTCCCTCGTGGCTGCGGATTTACAACAACTGAAAGCATTTCTGGAAGCTAAAGCCTAACACAGTTAGTTGCAGCTCTGGGCATCATAGACAATTCCGCTTGTGCAGTTGTGTGATGGTGCCTGTTTCTGAGCCTTGGTCATTGAGATTGACTACTGCCCGTCAGTGCTTTTGTGGTAATTTGGACACATCTCCTTCAGAAATTACTCGTCGGAAACGGATTGATGAAACCTTTGCCTAGTCTGAAAAACCTTTATTACTTGGTAAATCTGCATCAGGAACAGAATTTCAATCGTGCCGCTGGTATCTGTCATGTTAGTCAATCGACCCTCTCTAGTGGCATCCAGAATTTGGAAGAACAACTCGGTTATCAACTGATTGAACGTGATCATAAATCATTCATGTTTACCGCCATTGGTGAAGAAGTTGTGCAGCGAGCGCTGAAAATTCTTACCGATGTTGATGACTTGGTGGAACTGGTCAAAAATCAAGGTGAGCCGATGACCGGTGAAATTCGCCTTGGATGTATTCCTACCATTGCGCCGTTCTTGTTGAGCCGTTTGCTCAAGCAATGCCATGAAAATTATCCCCAACTCAGTTTGTTGCTGAAAGAAGATACGACCGAAAGATTGCTCGCTTCTCTGGGGAAAGGCGAGTTGGATCTGTTATTGCTGGCGCTGCCTGCTGATGTGACGGGCTACCACAGCATGAAGGTTGGGATAGATCCGTTTAAGATGGTGATCCACAAGGATCTGGCCAACACAGTGCATGAACCTGTGGATTATCAGACCTTGCCTGATGAAAGTATCTTTTTGCTGCAAACTGAGCACTGTATTACCGGCCATGCCATCAGTGCCTGCCAGTTGGGCGATAGCCGTAAGGTTAATCCGTTTGCTGCCACTAGCCTGCATACGCTGGTACAGATGGTAAACAGCAAATTAGGGACAACTTTTTTACCACAAATGGCTATCGATGCTGGCATTCTCAATGATACGGATTTGACTGTGTTGGCACCGCCAGGCGACTCACCGTTTCGGGAAATTGGTCTGGTGTGGCGACAGACAACCAGCCGCATTCGTACCTTTAGAACCCTGGGGCTGGAAGTTCAGAAATTACTGCAACAGAAAATGTAGCGTTTTTCTCACTAGCCTTGCTTGGGTTTGACCCCGAAAACTTCGATAGAGTGTTGTTTGCCCTTGAGTTTTACCGGGCCAAGATTGGTGAGTTGGTACTCGCTGTGGTCATTTTCCAGCCGTGCCACTAACGCACCAGACAACAACATACGCTGTCCTAATGGATTACATTGATCCTGCAAGCGGGCCAGCGTGTTGATCACATCACTAAAGAAGCTAATCTCTTGTTTCTGAACGCCAACCACGGCGGCAACTACTTGCCCGCAATGCGCTGCGGCCTTGAACTTAGGCACAAAACCGTACTGTTCTTCAAAATAGCGGCGCTGCCAGTTGAGCTGTTGGCTAAATTCAAAATATACATTCATGCAGCGGTCATTGATGATCCCTTGTGGCAAGGGCCAATGGATCAGTACTGCATCGCCCATATAACGATAAATTTCAGCATCGTTATTGGTGATGGTTTCTGACAATAAACTGAAACAGTCTTGGATTAAGCGGCTGAAGCGATAATCACCCAGCGATTCTGCATGGGTGGTGGATGCCACCATATCGATATACAAAAACAACCGCTGTTCGTAACGGGGGCGATGGTATTTCCCCATGCCAATATTCAACAGAATGCGTGGCCCAACCAGCAGCGCCATCTGTTCAATGAATGCCAGCCCAACCCGCACCACCACCAGGTAAATCATTAACGCCTGGAAGGAGGGACTGTAAAGAATATGTATGGTCAGCATCTGCCGTAAGGTGGCAATATGGTTTTCAATCGCCCACATATTCAGATACTGGGTCATGTATGCCAACGTGGTGGCACCTAACAGCAAGAATAAGCCTTTAAAGATGACTGAAAAGATATAAGGCAGGCGGTTGATGGCACTGAAATCTGCAATCAGGTTCGACATCCAGTGCAAGCTGCCGAAAATAATCCCCATATAGATTGCGAGCGTAGCCAAATCCCCAGAACCGACAGCCCACTGAGGCAATTCAGTTGATTGGGAATAGCGGAAAAATACGAAGGCTGACATTGCTCCGGTCCAAGCCAGAATGGCGAACAGAAGTTTTTTTGCCTGTACACGTGCTCTCACAGAATGGGACAGATCCTACAATGACATTGGCTTATACAAGAGGCGGTAGTTTATCGATATCAACAGGGCGATTCCAGTGATAAATGTGATCTATATCAAATCAAACTCACATCTTTTGTGTGGTTAGCCAAAATATTGTCGCAGTATTTGGCGAGTAAAGGCGGTTTTCAGATAAAAGCCACGCGGATTAGTCAGTTGCAGACTGCCATCTGCCGCAATGCTTTCCGTCAATGCCCGACTGTTGGCGGCTTTGGGGCGTAACTGCAACACTTCGCCATGACGCGCACTGATACTGGCGACTTTACCGAGGCTGATCAACTCCATGATCTCTTCCCAGTCCTGTTGCAACAGGCGTTGCTGTTCAGCATCCGGGCGCCAGAGGATCGGCATGCCGATGCGTCTGTCTGCTGGCGCAAGCGTTCTGTCACCTTGAACTGGTATCCACAGCACCTGTTGTAACTTGTGATAAACCAGACTCTGCTGCCAGCGTAACCCGGCAATATTCGTGAGTGGCGCCACGCAAACATAGGTGGTTTCCAGCGGTAGTCCCTGAGCATCCACCGGAATGCTTTTGAGTTCCACCCCAAATGCAGAAAATCCTGCTGAGGTTTGGAACCGGCATTGGCCCCCAATGCTATTTCTAACAATTGCCCTGGCCAGCCTTTATCTCGGCGCAGGTTTGGCGGTGCTTTCTGTCCAAGCGACAGCGCCACTTGCCCAAGTGTCAGTCCAGCAAGGGATTCGGCACGTTGCAGTAGCTGCTCAATGGATTCTGGCGGGGGAATTATGCTGTTCATTGGACGAATTCTACCTGAATTTGCCTTAGAGACAATGGCGTTCAAAAACTGTTCAGCGTTGTTAAAACCGCAGCAAGATATCAGAGTTTTTTATCTATCATATTAATTTATATCAATTTTTATGATTTGCACTAAAGTGGGTAATGATTTTTCCCCACTTACCCGCTGGATTTTCCATAGTTGCCAACATCTTTATCCACAGGTTTATGGGATAAATTCAGCTAGCGATTTCTCTGGGATGGCTATAATCGGTATTTATAGTTATATTTTTAATTCTAATCTTGTTTTTGATTTTATTGTCCGGTAACTATGCTGAGAGCACTTGGAAATATACGCGAAGTTACGCCTGGTGAAATTTTCACCTGTCGTATTAAGACTCCCTAATTAGCCAGCAGTCATAAAACTAATCTTAATAATTTTAATATGTTAGAGTTTTAAGTTGGCATGGTGTCAGCGCAATAAAATTGGTATCGAGCAACTGTCCAACGTTTTCTCCCGGTAGTTAACAAACTTGTCCACAGATATTGTGGACAGTGTGGCGGATACCGAAAGTGGGCAAAATAATGTGCATAAAGTGGCGACAGATAACATAAGCATTGATAACTGCTAATTGCTGCCACGCGAGCTTTGTGAAACAATCGATGCATTGAAATTTCTCAAGTTTTCGGAGTCCATGTGATTGACAGCGATGGCTTTCGCGCAAATGTGGGCATAATCATCTGTAATAAAATTGGGCAAGTGATGTGGGCCCGTCGTTTCGGCCAGCATTCATGGCAATTTCCACAAGGTGGCGTGGATGAAGGCGAATCGGTAGAAGAGGCCATGTACCGGGAACTCTATGAAGAAGTCGGTCTGAAACCTGAACATGTGCAGATCCTGATTTCTACTCGCTCCTGGCTCAGGTATCGCTTACCCAAAAGGTTGGTACGGCAGGACAGTCAACCTGTGTGTATCGGGCAGAAGCAAAAGTGGTTTCTGCTACAGTTGAAGAGTCAAGATAGCGCGGTAAATCTGAACGCATCAGGCCACCCTGAGTTTGATGATTGGCGCTGGGTCAGTTATTGGTATCCGGTGCGGCAGGTGGTGTCGTTCAAACGTGATGTCTACCGTAAGGTAATGAAAGAATTTGCGGCAACAACGTTGGCATTGCAGCAGCAACGGGAACCCTATCGCCGTAAAGGCCGTAATCGGCCGTCTCGCTGACAGGAATAAAGTGGGAGGAAAGCGTTGTTAAACACTCTCAGGGATATTACTCAGGCAGTCGCCAGTGCCGGAGATTTGGATACAGCGCTGGAATTACTGGTTAAGCAGATCAAAACTGCCATCGCAACCGAGTGTTGTTCCATTTACATTCTGGATAAAGATGAACTGATCTTGTCTGCAACCGATGGGCTAAAGCCCTCGGCTGTCGGTAATGTGCGGATGTCAATTACCGAAGGGTTAGTTGGGCTGGTGGCACAGCGGGAAGAGGCTATCAACTTGGCCGATGCCCGTCAGCACCCTCGTTTCAAACTGTTCCCCGAAGCGGCAGAAGAAGAATATCGTGCCTTTCTCGCCGTTCCCATCATCTATCAAAAGCAACTGTTAGGCGTCATTGTGGTGCAGCAGGCCAGTGCTCGCCAGTTCAGTGAAGGTGAAGAAGCCTTTTTGATGACGCTGGCCGCCCAGTTGGCAATGGCGGTGCGGGGCTTGAAGCAAAAAGCCAGTGTAAAAGGGCGAGAAAAACAGATCCTGTTTCAGGGAACACCGACTTCTAACGGTATTGCTATTGCCCATGTGCTGGTGCTCGGTGGCGAGATTTCATTGCAGCAACCTAATCGCAAGGCTGCCGATGTTAAGGTGGAACTGGAACGTCTAAGCACCGCGGTCAGCCGCTGCCGCAATAATCTTGGCAACCTGTCACAACGTTTTGACCGGGAGCAGGATCAGGAAGTTGTCGCGATCTTTTCCGCGTTAACCCTGCTGTTGGATGATTCCAGCCTCGGTGGTGAATATGTGCGAGAAGTCGAGCAGGGCTGGAGTGCTGAATCCGCTATCAGCCGAGTATCGCTACGTTACATCGAACAGTTTCAGTCGATGGACGATCCCTACATTAAAGAACGCGCCAGTGATATCCGGGATCTTGGACAGAAAGTGCTGCGCCAGCTAATTGAACCTGATAAATGGGTGCTGGATTCTGACAAACCAGTGATCCTGGTGACAAGAGAAGCCGATACCACCTTACTGGCCGAGTTTCCGCGCGCTAAGCTGGCCGGGATAGTGACCGAATTGGGTGGGGTCAATTCCCATGCGGCAATTTTGGCTCGAGCGCTGGGATTACCCGCATTGACCGGGGTACAGCAAGTACTCGCTTCTAACATTGATAAAAAAATGGTGGTACTCAACGCTACCCGGGGACAACTGATGGTGTCGCCATCGGGGGCGGTGATCAGTGAATATCGCAGTTTGCTTAACGCCGAAAAAGCACTACAGCGACAATACATGCAGGAAGTGCAACTACCGGCGCAAACACTGGATGGTGAGCGGGTCAACCTGTTTATCAATGCAGGGTTGCTCAGTGGCCTTGCTTCAGAGCTGGCGGAGGGTGCTGACGGTGTCGGTCTTTATCGTACTGAAATCCCGTTTATGTTGCAGCAGCGTTTTCCCAGTGAATCCGAGCAGATCAAAGTTTATGCACAAGTTTTCAATCTGGTGGCTGGCCGTCCGGTGGTGATGCGGACGCTGGATGTCGGTGGCGACAAACCCTTGCCCTATTTCCCGATTAAAGAAGATAACCCTTTCTTGGGATGGCGTGGCATTCGGTTGTCGCTGGATCATCCTGAGCTGTTTCTGGTACAAATTCGCGCAATGTTGCAGGCGAATGGTAATAGTGAACAACTGAAGATCCTGCTGCCAATGGTCAGTAATATCGAAGAGATTGACCATGCGTTGGAGTACTTTGAACAGGCCTATAATGAGCTGAAATCAGATGTTAATCCAAATTTATCCCGGCCTCAGCTAGGGGTGATGTTAGAAGTGCCGGCCTTGCTCTATCAGTTGGATGAAGTCGCCAAACGGGTGGATTTTGTGTCGGTAGGTTCTAATGATTTAACTCAATATCTGCTAGCAGTTGATCGCAATAATCCAAGAGTTAGCTCGTTGTTTGACAGCTATCACCCCGGGGTGCTGCGTTACTTAAAGTCGGCTCTGGAGCTTTGCCAGCAGTATGACTTGGGGATCAGTGTCTGTGGTGAAATGGCTGGTGAGCCCACCGGAGCCTTGTTGTTGTCCGCCATGGGATACCGAGAGCTCAGTATGAATCAGGGCGCGTTGGCTCGGATCAACTATCTGATGCGGCGTGTTCGTATGGACGAACTGCAGGCATTGCTGCAACAGGCGCTGAATTTGCGTTGTGGCGCCGAAGTCCGAGAGCTGTTACGCAGCTATCTTGCAGAAAAAGAGCTGGCGGCCATCCTTAACTAGGGCTAGCTGCCGGTATTTCCAGACCAATTTAAAGAGAGGCGAGAGTGGAAAGCCTATTACTGTTGCTTGGTGCCTGCTTGTTATTAGGGATTGTGGTGGGCTTTTCGGCAGGATTATTGGGCATAGGTGGTGGCTTGATTGCCGTGCCAGCATTGATTTATCTGTTACCTATGGTGAATGTTCCGGTTGGTTATTTGCCTCATGTTGCCATTGCCACCTCGTTGGCGGCCATTATTCTGACCTCTTTTTCTTCCGCTAGGGCGCATCATCAGCGCGGCAATATTGATTGGTCGCTGTTCAAGCCAATGTTGCCAGGCACTATCTTGGGTGCCTTAGCCGCAGGTTTTATTGCGGAACTGATCCCTGGCGCAGATCTGAAACGTGGTTTTGCCGTATTTGTGATACTGATGTCAGTTAACATGGCTTTCCCTTACAAACCCACGGCGGTAGAGAAAAAGTTGCCTTCAGCGGCGTTGCTGTTTCTGGTGTCTGCATTGATTGCCGTGATTTCAGGGTTGATGGGAATCGGTGGCGGCACTTTGACTGTGCCTTTTTTATGTTGGTGTGGGTTGCAGATGCGACAGGCGGTCGGTTTCTCTTCAGCTAATGGCCTGATCATCGCACTTTGGGGCAGTTTAGGGTATGTTATCGCCGGTTGGAACATTCAAGGAATGCCTTTGGGTTCACTTGGATATGTCTATCTTCCTGCTCTGGTCGGCATCGTGGTGACTTCCATGTTGTTGGCTCCAGTAGGCGCCAAGGCGGCTAGCACTTGGCCGACTCCCGTATTAAAGAAAATTTTCGCGGCTCTGCTGCTTGTGGTGGGTCTCAAGCTGATGTTGAGCTAACAATAATCATAATTTCCAGGATGTAATCTTCTGTTATGGCGTTGCAATTCCCCGATATTGATCCGGTAATCGTTTCTTTCGGCCCATTTGAACTTTTCGGCCAGACATTCAACCCAGCACTGCGCTGGTATGGTTTTATGTATTTACTCGGTTTTATGGCGGCGATGTTTTTGCTTAACCGCAAAGCCGACAGATCTCACGGGCTGTGGAGCCGTGAACAGGTTTCTGACTTACTTTTTTATGGTTTTCTCGGGGTGATCCTCGGCGGCCGTATCGGCTATGTGTTGGTGTATCACTTGGATTATTTCCTCGCCGATCCCTTATATCTGTTTAAAATCACTGAAGGCGGCATGTCATTCCACGGCGGTCTTATTGGGGTGATCTTGGCCATGTTTTATATTGCTCATAAGCAAAAACGACGCTTTTTGCAGTGGCCGACATTGTGGCTCCGGTCGTGCCTATCGGGCTTGGTGCCGGGCGTATCGGCAACTTTATCAATGGGGAGTTGTGGGGCCGAGTGACCGATTTACCTTGGGGCATGGTGTTCCCCAGCGGCGGGCCGTTACCGCGTCATCCATCACAGCTGTATCAATTTGCACTCGAAGGCGTGGCCTTGTTTATCCTATTGCAGTGGTATAGCCGTAAAACAGATAAACGTGGCGCTGTGTCAGGTATGTTCCTGCTGGGGTATGGCATTTTCCGCTGTGTTGCGGAACTGGTACGACAGCCAGATCCGCAGTTGGGATTTTTCCTCGGTGATATTACTATGGGGCAAATCTTATCGATTCCGATGATTGTTTTTGGGATTTACCTGCTGGTTCGTAAAGCGCCGGCGAATACTCCGGTGAAAGGAAAGCAGTAATGCAGCAATATTTAGACCTTATGCGCTATGTGTTGGAAAACGGCACAGAAAAAACCGATCGTACGGGTACTGGCACCTTGTCGGTCTTTGGTTACCAGATGCGCTTTGACCTGAGTAAGGGCTTCCCGTTGGTGACCACTAAGAAATGTCATCTTCGCTCGATTATCCATGAGTTATTGTGGTTTTTAAAAGGCGATACCAATGTGGCCTACCTGCGGGAAAACAAGGTCTCTATTTGGGATGAATGGGCCGATGAACAGGGTAATCTTGGGCCTGTTTATGGCGCGCAGTGGCGTAGTTGGCCAACGCCTGATGGGCAGCATATCGATCAGATCAGTCAGGTTATCAATCAGATCAAACAGCAACCAGATTCGCGGCGATTGATCGTCTCGGCTTGGAATGTTGCGGAACTGGATAAAATGGCATTAGCGCCTTGCCATGCGTTTTTCCAGTTTTATGTCGCTGATGGTAAGTTGTCCTGTCAATTGTATCAGCGCAGTTGTGATATTTTTCTCGGCTTACCATTCAACATTGCCAGCTATGCATTGTTGACTATGATGGTGGCACAGCAATGTGAGCTGGAACTGGGCGATTTTGTCTGGACAGGTGGCGATACTCATCTCTATTCCAATCACCTAGAACAGGCCCGTTTGCAGCTTACGCGTGAGCCACGCCCGTTGCCAACCATGACCATAACCCGAAAACCCGCATCCATATTGGATTATCAGTTCGAAGATTTCGAACTGTCGGGCTATGACCCTCATCCCCATATCAAGGCCCCTGTTGCCATCTAATGTGATTAGTTTTTGCCATTAAATTCGGAATTTCCGAGTTTGATGGCAGATACTTTCGATTTTCCTTACTTAAAACCATCGCCTACACTTTGACGAATTACTGATTTTGGGAGTTTGTCATGGAGAAAGTGATTCGGGATTTCCTGAGCCAGGAATCTGCCGGTGGTATTTTGCTGCTGGTGGCTGTGGTGTTGGCGATGGTATTGGCCAATTCACCATTGCTGGGTATTTATCAGGGATTATTGGATATGCCGCTACAGTTACGAGTGGGGGCGCTGGATATCCATAAGCCGTTATTACTTTGGATTAACGATGGCCTGATGGCGCTGTTTTTTCTGCTTATTGGCTTGGAAGTTAAACGCGAACTGGTAGAAGGCGCGCTGTCCAGCGTCGCTAAAGCATCACTCCCTACTTTTGCGGCAATCGGCGGCATGATCGCGCCAGCGGCAATCTATTTACTGTTTAATTATCACGATCCCATTACATCTGGTGGCTGGGCGATTCCCGCCGCAACTGATATTGCGTTCGCACTGGGGATCATGGCGTTGCTCGGCAGCCGAGTGCCAGTGGCGTTAAAAGTCTTTCTGTTGGCGTTGGCCATCATCGATGACCTTGGGGTTATCGTCATCATCGCGCTGTTTTATAGCAGTGATTTGTCTGTTATCAGCCTGATGGTGGCCGCTTTTGCGGTATTAGGGTTAATCCTGCTTAACCGTAAAGGTGTCACTGCGCTAGGTGCTTATGGTGTGGTGGGGGCCATTTTGTGGGTGGCCGTACTTAAATCAGGCGTACATGCCACATTAGCCGGGGTGATTATTGCTTTTGCTATTCCGCTGCGTGCTGCCGATGGCGCTTCGCCTTCCCGACATCTTGAACATGCCTTGCATCCTTGGAGTACCTTTCTGATCTTACCGGTATTTGCTTTCGCCAATGCGGGTGTTTCTCTCGGCGGAATGTCGTTACAGAGCTTGGTATCGCCAGTACCTATGGGCATCGCATTAGGTCTGCTGCTGGGAAAACCATTGGGGGTGATGCTGTTTAGCTACATGGCGGTCAAACTTCGTCTGGCGGAATTACCGGCGGGCATAGGCTGGCGTCATATCGCCCCGGTCGCCGTGATGTGCGGTATTGGTTTCACCATGTCGATGTTTATTGCATCGCTGGCGTTTGAACACGGTGGCGTGTTGTATGGCGATTTGGCTCGGCTCGGTATTTTGCTCGGCTCAATGATGGCAGCAACCTTGGGGTATTTGTGGCTGTCAAAGGTTTTACCGGAAACAGGAGAAAAAGCATGAAGGCACTGTATTTAACCAGTTTTCTGTTAGCGAGTTTGCTGCCGGTGGCACATGCGTCACAAATTGAAAGCTGTAGGGCAGCCAGTGAAAATGCGATGTGTCAGAGTTACCTTGAAGGTGTTGTTGATGGCGCTTTGATGTATAAGCCTCGGGCGGTCGGGGCGCGATTGGAAAGCAACGATTACCAGTCGCGAGCGCTGAAATACCGTGGTGGCAAACGTTTTCAAGAAGCTAATCGTCAATATTGCTTAGAGCGCTTGCCAGACAGAGGCCATCTGGTGAACGGCCTGACCGAGGCGTTTGGTAGCGGCGAAGTCACCGACAGTGCCAGTCTACAGGAGGCAGTATTTAGCTTACTGGATTGCCAGCGCCTACAATAGGAGAACCTGTCGCGCATGTCCCATCTCAACTATAACCACCTGTATTATTTCTGGATGGTACAGAAAAAGGGTCGGTGACCAAAGCGGCTGAAACCTTGTGTTTAACGCCGCAGACGGTCACTGGCCAGATCCGGGCTTTTGAAGAACGGCTAAAAGGCAATTTGTTCAAACGTAATGGTCGGCGTTTGGAAGCCACGGAATTAGGCGAACTGGTTTTTCGTTACGCCGACAAGATGTTTACTTTATCGTATGAAATGTTGGACGTGCTCAATTACACCAAGGATAACAGCCTGCTGTTTGAAGTGGGAATTGCCGATGCATTGTCTAAAACACTGGCCAGCCGGGTGTTGATGTCGGTGATCCCTCGTGATGGCACGATGCAGCTTGCGTGTTATGAGGCGACTCACGAGAGTTTAATGGCGCGGCTGCGGGAACATAAACTCGACATGATCCTGTCTGATTGTGCCGGTGAATCGCTGAAATATCCCGAAATCCTCTCAAAAAACTCGGCGAATGTGGGGTAGCGTTTTTTCGGCCATGCCGCTGCAACAGGCGTTTCCAGAATGTTTGGCAGAAGCGCCCATCTTATTGCCAAGCAAGCGTTCGTCGTTAGGACAACAGCTGTACCGCTGGTTTGATGAAAAAATCTCAATGTCACCATTCTTGGTGAATTTGATGATGCCGCCATGATGAAAGCGTTTGGCTACTTTGGCCGTGGTATTTTTGTGGCCCCTTCCATTTATCAGCAGGATATTCTCAACCATGATGTGCGCTTGCTGGGAACTACGCTGGATGTGCGTGAAGAGTATCACGTGATGTTTGCGGAGCGGATGATCCAGCATCCCGCGGTGAAGAGTTTACTGGATACTGATTTTGAAGAGCTTTTTTCTGGAATGGATGTGCGACTTCAGAAACTTTAGTGATTCGACAGCCACTGGCGCACGCGGTAAACTTGCCGCAGCATTTATTATTGGGGAGTTAACTGGTGGCTGATTTAATGAATTTTGCCCGGGTAAAATGGGCGTGCCGTCGTGGTATGTTAGAACTTGATGTGTTGTTTCAGCTGTTTGTTGATAAGTATTATCAAGATCTGAGTGATACAGACAAAGCTTGCTTTGTACGTTTGTTGGAATGTGAAGACCCTCAGCTATTTGCTTGGTTTATGGGGCACGAGAAATGTCCCGATCCGTTGTTAGCGGACATGGTTGCCAAGGTTCGTGGGCGTGCGGCACCATAGCTTTACCGTTACATCCTCTTTTGGCCAGTACCTCGCGTTATTGGTGCTGGCTGTTATCTGCTTACTGAGTTTCCGCTTTTGGCCAGCGCTGGATTATCGCTATTATCCGTTTATCCGCTGGGGCTTATTCGGGGTTCTGGCCTGTTATTTTTGCTATCAACTATGGCGTTTACGCACTTGGAAGATACGCTTCTGGCTCAGTGATAATGGTCAGGGTCAGTTTGGCGCTGAGCAGATGTTTACTGTCGGCGCGCCTGTACTGGTAACCCCATGGTTGGTGAGCTTCAGTTGCATACAGACGGACGGCTTTCACCGTTTATATCTGTTTCGCGATATGTTTGACGACACAGATTATCGCCATCTGTGCCGTCTGTTACTTCATCGTGACAGCCCTTATTCTGGCTGAAGAATGGTGGGCTTAGGCTGCGGCAATTTATTGGGATAATCGATATTGTAATGTAAGCCGCGACTCTCTTTACGGTTGATGGCACAACGAATGATCAACTCAGCTACCTGTACCAGATTACGCAGCTCCAGCAGATTATTGCTGACACGGAAGTTGCTGTAATACTCTTCAATTTCCTGTTGTAACATTGAGACGCGCCGTAACGCACGTTGTAAACGTTTGTCGGAGCGGACAATGCCCACATAGTCCCACATAAATAATCTGAGTTCATGCCAGTTATGGGCAATGACGACCTCTTCATCTGAATTAGACACCTGGCTTTCATCCCACGTAGGAATGCTGCCCGGCTGCTGTAATTTATGCAGTTGACTGACGATATCGCTGGCCGCTGCGCGGGCAAACACCAGACATTCCAACAGCGAATTTGATGCTAGACGGTTGGCACCATGCAAACCGGTATAGGCTACCTCGCCAATAGCGTACAAACCGTTGAGGTCGGTCTGTCCGTGCAAGTCTGTCATCACGCCGCCACAGGTATAATGCGCAGCTGGCACCACGGGTATCGCTTGCTTGGTAATATCAATCGACAGTTCTAGGCAACGGCGGTAAATCGTTGGGAAGTGTTTGATAATGAATTCTGGCGCTTTATGGGAAATATCCAGAAATACACAGTCGGCCCCAAGTTTTTTCATCTCATGGTCGATAGCTCTAGCAACAATATCTCGCGGTGCCAGTTCGGCGCGTTCGTCATATTCCGGCATAAATCGGCTGCCATCAGGCCGTTTCAGTAATGCGCCTTCGCCGCGAAGTGCTTCGGTCAGCAGAAAGTTACGGGCTTCGGCATGATAGAGACAGGTGGGATGAAACTGATTGAATTCCATGTTGGCAACCCGGCAACCGGCGCGCCAAGCCATGGCAATACCATCACCCGATGACACATCTGGATTAGACGTATATTGATATACTTTGGAACTGCCACCGGTTGCCAGTGCAACAAAGCGGGCTTTGATGGTTTCCACCTGTTCCTGGGCGCGGTTCCAGACATACGCGCCTAGCACTCTATTCCCTGGCCGACCGAGTTTTCTGGTGGTGATCAGATCAACCGCGTTATAACGCTCTAACACTGTGATATTGGGATGCGCCAGCACTTGCTGCTGTAATGTGGTCTGCACCTCTTTGCCCGTCGCATCTGCGGCATGCAGTATGCGGCGGTGGCTATGACCGCCTTCTCGGGTCAGGTGATAACTGGATTCATCAATGCTGCCATCCGGTAGCTCATCCTTATCAAAAGCAACTCCGCATTCGATAAGCCATTTCATGGCCGCTTTGGCATTTTTGGCGGTAAAGGTGACGGCGGTTTCATCACAAAGACCCGCCCCGGCAACCAGCGTGTCAGCGACATGGGATTCTATGGTATCCTCTGCATCGAAAACAGAGGCAATGCCGCCCTGAGCATAATAGGTTGAGCCTTCGCTGAGCGCGCCCTTAGACAGTACGATAATATTGCTATGCGCGGCCAGATGTAGTGCCAATGTCAGACCTGCGGCACCACTGCCGATAATCAGTATGTCGGCTTGGTGTTCAACTGCTTGTTTCATAGGGTATCATGGGCCGATTGGTAGAGGGCTTATCCTAAACCAACTGCACTATGTTGGGTATAAATTTTGACCCAAAACACATTTATGGTGAAATTTTAAAATTTCATTAAGAACTTTTCATAAAGGCGCTGGTCTACATACGTGAATATGATTCGAGCGACTTAAAAATCAGCATTATAAGAGTTGGGAGAAGTCGGCTCGGATGAGTGGACAGACTAGTGATCAACAATTAGTTGAGCGCGTACAACGGGGCGATAAAAACGCATTTAACCTTTTGGTGCAGAAGTACCAAGGGAAAGTGATAAATCTGATTTCCCGCTATGTGAGAAATCAGGCCGATGTAGCAGACGTAGCGCAAGAAGCTTTTATTAAAGCCTATCGAGCGTTACCGAATTTCCGCGGTGAAAGTGCGTTTTATACTTGGTTGTACCGCATAGCAGTGAATACGGCGAAGAATCATCTGGTATCGCAAGGGCGTAGAGCGCCAGCCAATGATGTCGATGCCGATGAAGCAGAATATTATGATGGCAGTGATGCGTTAAAGGAGTTTGCGTCTCCGGAACGGCTGATGTTGTCGGATGAGATCAAAAAGGTCGTATTCGAGACATTGGAATCGCTACCTGAAGAATTGAAGATGGCAATTTCTCTGCGGGAACTCGATGGTATGAGTTATGAGGATATTGCGAACGTGATGGATTGTCCGGTCGGTACGGTGAGATCGCGGATTTTCCGGGCTCGTGAAGCCATCGACAAAAAGCTCCAGCCGTTGCTGGAAAGATGACCCTTAAACTAACAGGTGAGTTGAGTAATGGATAAATTAGGTCAGGAGTGGGTTTCCGCTGCAGTGGACGGTGAAGCCGGCCCTCAGGCTCTGGCAGATTTGGCCAGTGATAAATCTTCTCATGATAAGTGGCGTAACTACCATCTTATTGGTGACGCCATGCGGGGCGAGTTACCGCAGACACTGCAACTGGACCTGTCTGACAGTATTGCGGCAGCGCTGGAACAGGAACCCACCATTTTGGCCCCAGTTGAGCAGCCTCAGAAGTCAGTATCACATCCCGTGAATGTGATCCCCTTCTTTAAGCAGTTTGGTCAGTATGCGATTGCCGCTACGGTTGCCTTAGTTGCTGTTGTTGGGGTGCAGAACTATTCAAATTCTGGTAGCGGTGATGGTGCAGCTTCACCAGTGCTGATGACTCGGCCATTGGTTGGGGGCGCATCGCCTGTCAGTTATCAGGAAGGCGAGTTTCAGCAACAGCGTCCTGGCTACACGAATGAGCAGTTAAATGAACAGCGTCGCCGCATCAACAGTTATATCCAAGATCATATGTTGCAACAGAGATTGAATGCTGGTGTGGTTATGGATAACAATAACGAGGTCGTTACTGTTCCGCTGAATCAATAAGGAAGTCTTTTGCGTCTCATCCTGTTGGCTTTCCTGGCCTTTGCTCTGCCTGCGTTTGCGCAGGAGCAACTCTCTGCCAAGGCCTGGCTCGAAAATATGAGTCAGGCTTTGCGCGAAAAACAGTTCAAAATTTCGCTTATCCAGTTACAGGTCGATAGTATTCGGCCGCTGATCTATATCCATGGCAAAGTGGAAGGGAAAGAGGTTGCCTTTCTTGAACACCTAAACGGCCCGGTCAAAAATGCTGTGCGTGTTGGTAATACCGTGACCTTTATTGAACACGATCAACCCGCTTACAGTATGACGGCCAACCGTATTCAAGGGGTTATTCCTGCGGCGTTTGCCGATGATGTCTCCGAACTGGAAAAGGGATATAACCTGGTATTAGGTGGCCGTGCCCGTATTGCTGGGCGTACCGGGCAGATGATCCGTCTGGTACCGAACGATGAATATCGTTATGCCTTCCAAGTGTGGGTCGATACAGACACTTATTTGCCGTTACGTTATGACATGTTGTCGCAGGACAAGCAGTTGCTGGAGCAATTGCTGGTTATTGAGTTAGTGGAAAGTAAAACGCCAGCGCCCATTCTGGAAGAAGCCTATAAACAGGAATGGCCACCGGTGATGAGTCCATCTGAGCGTGAAGATGGGCAAAACTGGCAATTTAACTGGCTCCCTGCTGGGTTCAAGGTCATTGTACGAGATCACCACCGTTTGATAGGAACCCATGAACCGGTTGAATATATTGCACTGACTGACGGCTTGAGTAATATTTCGATATACGTTGCCCGCTCAGGTGATGCCCCCATACCAGAAGAGCTGATGACTCGTGATGGTATCTCGATGGCCTCAGAACGGGTGGGAAACTTGGAAGTGGTTGCCGTGGGTAAAGTGCCAACACAGACGTTGGTGCGTATCGCTTCTGGATTACGACTCGATTGAGGATCCGCTTATGATGGAGCAGGTTGCTAAAGTCATTGGTGCCGACACTGACGGTTGGGTAACTGTGCAGGTGGAGATGAAAAGCGCCTGTAGCCATTGCTCACAGGGTGAAAGTTGTGGCACCTCGGCGGTTGCTAAAGCATTTAGCAGTAAATTTCAGCAATTTTCATTACCCGCGACGGAAACTTACCCAAAAGGTACCTTGCTGCGCTTAGGGTTACCTGAGAGCGTGGTGCTGAAAGCTGCCGCACTGGTCTATTTGTTACCGCTGATCGGTATGTTTGTGGGCGGTACTTTAGGCAATATCTTGGCGGGCGTGCTCAACGTTAATAGCGATGCGACAAGCTTGTTGCTAGCCGTGCTGGTAGCTCTGTGTGCTTGGTTTTTGGGTAAGCGTCAGGCGCGGTTACTGGAAGCTTCAGCCCAGCCGGTGATCTTGGCCAATCTTGGCCGCTCGCTGACCACCGAAGACGTTGACTCTAATGGCTGTTGTCATCCCTGATATCCCTAGGCGACATCGCCGATTCTGATTGGTATTAGCTCCGCGATCAGTTACAATTTCGCACCTTTAACTGACACATTTAACCTAGAGCTTAGTCACTGCAGCATGATGAATCACATCAGAAACTTCTCGATTATTGCCCACATTGACCATGGTAAGTCCACACTTTCCGACCGTTTGATCCAAGTTTGCGGCGGCCTGACCGACCGCGAAATGGCGGAACAGGTCTTGGACTCAATGGATCTTGAGCGGGAACGCGGGATCACCATCAAAGCCCAGAGCGTGACGCTGGAATATAAGGCTAAAGACGGTGAAACCTACCAGCTCAACTTCATTGATACTCCCGGGCACGTGGACTTTTCCTATGAAGTTTCACGCTCCTTGGCTGCCTGTGAAGGCGCGCTCTTGGTGGTAGACGCCGGTCAAGGCGTTGAAGCGCAGACATTGGCAAACTGTTATACCGCACTGGATATGAATCTGGATGTCGTGCCCGTGCTGAATAAAATCGATTTGCCGCAGGCCGATCCTGAGCGTGTTGCCGCTGAAATTGAAGATATTGTCGGTATCGAAGCCAAAAATGCCGTGCGCTGTTCGGCTAAAACCGGTGTCGGCGTAGACGAAGTGCTGGAAACCATTGTCGCGCAGATCCCTTCGCCTAAGGGCGATCCTGATGCACCGTTGCAGGCGTTGATCATAGACTCCTGGTTTGACTCCTACCTCGGGGTGGTGTCCTTGGTACGTATCAAGAACGGCAGCTTGAAGAAAGGCGACAAGTTCAAGGTGATGTCCACGGGGCAAAATCACATTGCTGAGCGGGTTGGGATCTTTACGCCCAAGCAGACAGATAAAGATCAGTTGCAAACCGGTGAAGTAGGTTTTGTGGTCGCGGGTATTAAAGAGATCCACGGCGCTCCGGTGGGGGATACCCTCACTCACGCCAAGAATGGCGCCGACAAACCATTGCCAGGCTTTAAAAAAGTCAAACCCCAAGTGTATGCCGGGGTATTTACCGTATCGACTGATGACTATGAAAGTTTCCGCGATGCGTTAAACAAACTGAGTCTTAACGATGCGTCACTGCAGTTTGAACCAGAAACCTCATCGGCCCTTGGCTTTGGTTTCCGTATCGGTTATCTCGGTCTGCTGCATATGGAGATCATCCAGGAACGTCTGGAACGTGAATATAATCTGGATCTGATCACTACTGCACCAACGGTAGAGTATGAAGTGGTGCTGACCAATGGCGAAACTGTCTATGTAGATAACCCATCTGAGCTGCCACCAATTAATAATATTGAAGAAATTCACGAACCTATTGTCGAAGCTAATATTCTGGTACCAAAAGATTACCTAGGCAATGTGATCACCCTCTGTGTGGAAAAACGCGGGGTGCAGAAAAACATGGTTTATCACGGTAATCAGGTGGCGTTGACCTATCATCTCCCTGCGGCAGAAGTGGTGATGGATTTCTTTGATAAACTGAAGTCTACCAGTCGTGGTTATGCATCGTTGGAATATAATTTTGTCTATTTCCAGCCAGCGGACATGGTGCGCTTGGATGTGTTGATCAATGGTGACCGGGTGGATGCATTGGCGATGATCCTGCACCGCTCCAACATTCGTCACCGTGGTATTGCGCTGGTGGACAAGATGAAAGAGCTGATCCCGCGGCAGATGTTTGATATTGCCATTCAAGCCGCTGTTGGGAGTCAGGTGGTTGCTCGCTCAACCGTGAAAGCATTGCGTAAAGATGTGACCGCCAAGTGTTACGGTGGTGACGTTTCCCGTAAGAAAAAACTGCTGCAAAAGCAGAAAGAAGGTAAAAAGCGGATGAAACAGTTGGGCAACGTTGAAGTGCCTCAGGAAGCTTTCCTGGCGGTATTAAAACTCAACGAGTGATCTGAGTGTTGTTGCGCTGATAGTAGCATTTGTCCTGGCGCCGCAATCTGCGGCGCTTTGGTTAGTATGCCTAACCTGGGTACACTAACCAAAGTTGACAGGAAGAGTGTGTATTTATTGAATTCAAGGCAGGAGTATAACTGACCCATGGCAGCCTACTTTTCGATTTTCCTGGTTTTGGTGACTTTGGTTACTGGTATTATTTGGGCGCTGGATGCTTGGTTACTGGCTCCCAAACGCCGAGCACGTTTAGCCTTAGCCGAAGGTCAGGGAGATCTGACCGAACCGGCTAAAGCACAGATGCTGCAGGAACCCGCATTTGTTGAAACCGCTAAATCGATTTTCCCGGTGATCGCATTTGTGATGATCTTGCGCTCTTTTCTGTATGAGCCTTTCCAAATTCCCTCTGGTTCCATGATGCCGACACTGCTGGTGGGCGATTTTATTCTGGTCGAGAAATTTGCCTATGGTCTTAAAGATCCGGTTTTTCGCAGCAAGATGATCAGCACTGGCGAGCCAAAACGCGGCGATATTATTGTCTTCAAATATCCCAAAGATGAAGCTGTTGACTACATCAAACGGGTCGTTGGTTTACCTGGCGACCGCATTATTTATCGCAACAAACAGCTGTATATTCAGGAAGCCTGCCGTGGGCAGAGTCCGTGTCCTGAACCGAGGTTGGTTGACCGCGCCGAGGTAAACCGGGGAGTTCAGTCTTGATGGCGTGCCGCAGATCCGTTACCGCGAACTGTTAGGAAACGTCACCCATGATATTCTTATCGATCCGGCGCGCGGCGAACCTACGGCATTTTACTTCCGTCAGGACGATTTGCCCGCAGGTGAATTTGTGGTGCCTCAAGGTGAATATTTTGCCATGGGCGATAATCGCGATAACAGCACCGACAGCCGCTTTTGGGGCTTTGTTCCTGAGAAAAATCTGGTGGGCCGGGCTGTTTGTATCTGGATCAGTTTTGAATTCGATCGTAAACCAGATGACTTTTTGCCAAGCTGGATCCCGACCGGTGTGCGTTTCAACCGTGTTGGGG
The DNA here is from genome assembly GCF_018394335.1 of Shewanella dokdonensis. NCBI lineage: Bacteria > Pseudomonadati > Pseudomonadota > Gammaproteobacteria > Alteromonadales > Shewanellaceae > Shewanella > Shewanella dokdonensis. Next base: position 3,143,091 of record NZ_CP074572.1, read on the forward strand.
GTTACATTGATGGAACCTATTAAGAATCTTCCAAGGTTATGTCGGACACTTGGCTATGAATTTAAAGATCTGGCGTTATTGGAGCAGGCACTGACACATCGCAGTGCTGCCAATAAGCACAATGAACGGCTAGAGTTTTTAGGTGATTCTATTCTGTCCGTGATTATTTCCGATAAGCTGTTTCATCAGTTTCCAAAAGTAACCGAAGGTGATCTCAGCCGTATGCGCGCCACATTAGTACGTGGTGATACGCTGGCCAAAATGGCGAAAGAGTTCAAATTGGGCGATTATTTGACCTTAGGGCCAGGTGAACTGAAAAGCGGTGGTTTCCGACGCGAATCCATTCTGGCAGACGCGGTTGAGGCGATTATTGGTGCCATCTATCTGGATTCAGACCTCGAAGTCGTGCGAGGATTATTGCTGCACTGGTACGAACAGCGCTTACAGATGATTAAACCTGGCGAAGGGCAGAAGGATGCCAAAACCCAGTTGCAGGAATTGTTGCAAGGCCACAAAAAACCGTTACCGGAATATCAGGTGCTGAAGGTTGAGGGTGAAGCTCACGATCAGACCTTTACCGTGGAGTGTCGGGTGGCTGAGTTGGCTGCTGTCGTTACCGGAACGGGCAGTTCACGGCGCAAGGCTGAGCAACAAGCTGCCGCACAAGTGCTGGAGTTGATAAAACATGAGTAAAACCCCACAGATGCCACCGCAGGAACCGAGTCTGGATGATTTACTGGCCAAGTTAAATCAGCCTCAGGCGCAGCACTATGACAAAACCTACTGCGGTATGGTGGCGATTGTGGGCCGTCCCAATGTGGGTAAATCAACATTATTGAATCGGCTGCTGGGGCAGAAGGTCAGTATCACTTCCCGTAAACCACAAACCACGCGGCATCGGATTATGGGGATCTATACCGACGGCGATTCGCAGGTGGTGTTTATCGATACCCCTGGGCTGCATATGGAAGAGAAACGGGCTATCAACCGCTTGATGAACCGTGCGGCGGCTAGCTCGATTGCCGATGTGTGCATGGTGATCTTTGTCGTCGATGGTTTGAGTTGGACGGCCGATGATGACATGGTGCTGAACAAACTGCGGCGTGGTGCCAATGAGCGCAAAACCATTCTGGCCGTTAACAAAGTCGATCACATTAAAGACAAAGAAGCGCTGTTCCCGCATTTGCAGGAACTGGCACAAAAATTCCCGTTTGATGACATAGTGCCTATTTCTGCCAAGTCAGGTACCAATGTTGGCAAGTTGATGTCGCTGGCGCGCCAGAGTTTGCCTGAAAGCGTACACTTTTTCCCCGAAGACTATATTACCGACCGTTCCCAGCGGTTTATGGCGTCAGAGATTGTGCGCGAGAAACTGATGCGTTATCTGGGGGATGAACTGCCTTATGATGCTACGGTTGAAATCGAACAGTTCAAGATGATGGAAAACGGGGTCTACCAGATTAACGCCTTGATCTTGGTCGAGCGGGAAGGGCAAAAGCGCATGGTGATTGGTAAAAACGGTGAACGTATCCGCACTATTGCCACCGAATCCCGTTTAGATATGGAAAAACTTTTCGACAATAAAGTGTTTCTCGAAGTGTGGGTGAAAGTGAAGTCCGGTTGGGCGGATGATGAACGGGCTCTGCGCAGTTTGGGATATGGTGACGATTAACCTGTTATGTACCGGGGATATGTGCTGCATGCTAAACCCTACCGTGAAAACAGCGTATTGTTAAAGCTGTTGGTAGATGGCTTGGGACGCGTCGATGCCGTTGCTAGACTCGGCAGTGGCAAACGTTCACTCAAGAGCATAGTGCAGCCGTTTCAACCCTTATTGTTTGAACTATCCGGGCGCGGTGAACTCCGGAGCCTGAGCCAGATTGAAAGTGCGTCCCCGGCAGTACCGCTGACCGGGGACGCGTTATATTCGGCTATCTATCTCAACGAATTGCTAGTGAGAGCGTTGGCGCAGATACAAAGCGGTGAATCCCTATTTGTGCCTTATCATCAGACGCTGATGACGCTGGCGCGCGAATTTAGCCAAACACCACTACGTTTTTTTGAGTTGAGTTTACTGGAAGAACTTGGCTGTATGCCATCACTGACGCACGATGCCAATGGGTCAGCATTAGATGCCACACAGCTCTATCGTTGGTTGCCCGAAGCGGGTTTTTTGCCGGGCGATGGCGTGTTCCCTGGGCGAGTATTGCTGGCGCTTGCGGTTAGAGAGCTTGAGGAAGCTGACTGGCCACACGCCAAACGGCTTACCCGCATACTGTTACAACCTGTCGTTGGTGAGCGACCATTGCTCAGTCGGCAACTGTTTCGCAACCGAGAAGCACCAAAGAATCAAGAATAAAGGATGCTGATGGCACAGCATCGTCAGCTGGAGTGAAGAGGTTATGGGAAGAATTTTGTTAGGCGTCAATATCGATCATATCGCTACACTGCGTAATGCTCGTGGCACAGATTTCCCCGATCCGGTGCATGCCGCAGCTGTTGCCGAACACGCTGGCGCTGAAGGTATTACGGTACATTTGCGGGAAGATCGCCGCCATATCAAAGATCGTGATATCTACTTGCTGGCAAAGACGCTACAAACACGCATGAACCTTGAAATGGCGGTGACGGAAGAGATGCTGACCATTGCTTGTGATATTAAACCGCCGCATTGTTGCTTGGTGCCAGAAAAACGTGAAGAACTGACGACTGAAGGTGGTTTGGATGTTGCTGGACAACAGCACAAGATGACTGATGCGGTGCGGCGTTTAACGGATGCCGGGATCTGCGTGTCGCTGTTTATCGATGCTGATCAACGGCAGATAGATGCCGCGGTTGCCGTAGGTGCCCCCGTGATTGAGATCCATACCGGGCATTACGCTGACGCGAAAACAGCCGCAGAAGCCCAAAGCGAGCTACAGCGGATCCGAGACATGGCGGCTTATGCCCATAGTAAAGGCTTACTGGTAAATGCCGGACATGGCTTGCATTATCACAATGTGAAGCCAATTGCCGCTATCCCCGAATTGTATGAGCTGAATATCGGCCATGCCATTATTGCCCGAGCCGTAATCGATGGTTTGGCTAAGGCTGTTGCCGATATGAAACAACTGATGTTGGAAGGGCGCCGGGGCGAGTAATGGCCATCTTGGGGTTAGGCACAGATATCGTCGAGATTAGCCGCTTCAGCGATATGTCAGAAGCGGCTTTGCAGCGTTTGGCTGCACGGGTGCTGACGCCTGTCGAGTTGCAACAATTCAGTGCTCACAAACAACCCGCGCGTTTCCTTGCTAAACGTTTTGCCGCCAAAGAGGCGGCGGCTAAAGCGTTGGGCACTGGTATTGGGCGCGGAGTTTCATTTCAGCATCTGCAGGTGTCCAACAATGACGCTGGCGCGCCGCAGCTCAGTTTATCTGACGGGGCACTGGCGCAGTTGCAATCACTCGGTGCGACCTCTGCATTGCTGTCTATTGCTGATGAGCGGCATTACGCTGTTGCCACTGTGGTATTGAGTTAGCGTTTACCACCAAAGAGTACAAAGCGCTTTGGTGGCACTATCAATCTGCGCCGTTATACAGTTGCCCACCGTTCGCGATATATGCAGCGAGTACGGCTTGCCCTTGTGGTTGTAACACTTGGCGTTGTACTTGAATACCCGCTTGTTGCAAGTAGTCATATGAGGCTTCAAAAACTGGCCCTTCATCAAAACCTATGGCTCTGGCATCATCGCCAGTGGCGGCGCACACTAAGCGTTTTACGCCTGACCACAATACGGCGCCCATACACATGGCACAGGGCTCACAAGAGGTAAATAATTCATACTCATCTGCCAGCCCCAAGCTGAATTGCTGCAAACGTTGTTCTCCCAGCATAATGGCCATGACTTCACCATGCAGTGTAGAATTATTTTGTGGCACCACCTGATTCACGCCAACACTCAGTAACAGCCCTGATTGCCGGTGTACGATAATACTGGCGAATGGGCCGCCGGTTTTGCGTTGAACATTTTCTTGCGCCAGTGCCAATGCTAGCGCCATCTTATCCTGATCCGTTAATAACGGATGTTGCCAGTCAACCCACTCATTTACCCAATCTGGCAGGTGAATACTGACTGCGGCGACGGGCGATTGTGAAAAAATGTGGGAATGCGAACCACACATTGCTATTACCTCTAACTATCGTTCAGCCCGCCAGTTTAACATGCAGTCCAGCCCGGTAAAGCTTATGCAGATTATTTCATTTCTCATTTTGGCTGTGCTGCTGAAATAGCGCTATGGTATATATCAAGGATGAATAATTTATGGGCAGGTAATGGATGAAATCCGCAATTGAACAGCTTGCAAACTACAAAAGCGTCCATCTTAACTCCACGAATCTAAAAACCCACTTTGTGGGGATCCCGTTGATTATCTGGTCGATATTTCTGTTGTTGTCGCTGCTGCGCATAGATGTTGTCGGCATTGAGATCGGTGGCAGTGTGCTGTTGTTGGTTCCAGTCATGCTGTATTACCTGTTATTGCACTGGCGCCTGGCTATTGGCATGGCCGTTTTTATGGTGCCTGTTGTTGCCAGTACCGAATGGCTTTCGCAGATGGGAGCGGCATCTGTTTGGCTAGCGTTGCTGGTCTTTATTGTGGGGTGGATTTTTCAGTTTATTGGCCATCATTATGAGCAAGCTAAACCTGCTTTTCTGGATGATATCAATCAGTTATTTATTGGCCCATTTTTCCTGATGGCTGAAATCTACTTCATGTTAGGTTGGGCGAGCAGTTTGGAGCGCTGTATTACACCGTTAGCCAGAGACAAGCGTTTACTGCTAGAACAGATAAAAACTAGGCGGGTGATAGATTGAAAATTATGGCAAGTAAAGCATCCTAAGATGCCTTACTTGTTTATGTGTTGATAGCTTATTGAGGCCGATAATACTGTGGCATGACTCTGACTGTTTTTATCATATTATCAGCTACTTCAATGATTTCCATCGGATAACCCGCCAGTCGCAGTCCGGTGTTGGCTTCTGGAATATCTTCCAGATACTCTAGGATCAGCCCATTAAGGGTTTTGGGGCCATCGGTGGGGAAATTCCAATGTTTCTCTTTGTTCAAATCGCGGATATTGATGGTGGCATCTATTAAGAAAGTGCCATCCTGCTGCGGGGTAATTTCCTCGCTGGCCGTTGGGATCATGGAGGTAGTGAAATCGCCAACGATCTCTTCCAGAATATCTTCCAGTGTCACCAATCCTTGGATGTCGCCATATTCATCAACCACCAGTCCAATACGTTCTTTGTTTTTCTGGAAATTAGCCAATTGCACACTTAACGGCGTGCCTTCCGGGACGTAATAGATCTCTTTTACTGCCCGCAGCAAAGAGGATTTGCTGAATTGTCCTTTGGATTGTAACCGTAGGGCGTCTCGCAAATGTACAAAACCCACAGTATCGTCAATATTATCGCGGTAGAGCAAAACCCGAGTATGCGGACTTTGAATAATCTGTTTATTGATGCTCTTAAAATCGTCGTTGATGTTGATGGCGTATAACTCGTTACGCGGCACCATAATATCTTCTACTGAGACATTGCCCAGATCCAACACCGATAACAGCATATCGCGGTTGCGGCGGGGGATCAGTGCTCCAGCTTCATGCACTACAGTTGCCAGTTCTTCTTGACTCAGTGCATCACTGTGCTTGACCGACTTCACGCCCATCAACTTCAAAATGAACGAGGTGATCCAGTTCATCACCTTGACTAACGGCAGCATGATCCACAACAGCCCCTTCAGCACAATGCTGGAAGGAAATGCCACTGGCTCAGGGCGCAGGGCGGCGAGCGTTTTTGGAGTCACTTCCGCAAATACCAGTACAACAAAGGTTAGTACCCCGGTAGCGATGGCAATGCCAGCATCACCATACAAGCGCATACCTAAAACGGTGGCGACAGCAGAAGCAAGAATGTTGACCAGATTGTTACCAATCAGGATCAGACCAATCAGGCGGTCAGGGCGTTCCAGCAGTTTTAAGGCCCGTTGGGCTCCCCTGTGACCATTGCCGGCGAGATGGCGCAGTCGGTAACGGTTTAGGGTCATCATAGCGGTTTCTGAACCGGAGAAATAAGCTGAAATTAGGATCAGGACTAGCAGGATCAGTAGCAGCGCGCCGGTCGATATAGCGTCCAAAAATGGGCTCCGTAAGGAATAATAAGCCTAGTAAATACTGGGATTTATTTGAGGTGTCAAGAAAACCGGTAACAGATTGACTGTCACCGGTCATTTTCAATCAGTTGAGGATGAGCTCTTTTACCGCACGGGCGCCAAAATAGGCGAGTGATAACAGCACCGCACCTGAAATAGTGTAGATCACCGCAGTTTTGATGCGGCAACCCACAGTGTACTGCTGCCACAACATGGCGATATAGACAAACCAAGCCATGATTGACAGTACGGCTTTGTGTCCCTGACCACTAGAGAACATGCTATCCATAAAGATAAACCCTGTCGCCAGCGACAAGCTGAGCAGGATCAAGCCTATGATTACCAAGTGATACAGTTGCTTCTCAACCGTCAGCAAGGGTGGAATGGCATGAGCCATCAGCGGTTGTTTCTTTTTCAGTTTGTTCTGGATGAACATTAACTGCACAGCGTACAGCGCCGCAATTAGCAACGCACTATAGGCCATCAGTGATAACACCACATGCACCAGCACTTCCGGGTGTTGGTCAAAGTGCAAAATGTATTGTGGTGGTACCAGCCATAACAATGCTACGCCAATAATGGAACAGGCAAACACCACCGGCACCAGCACTATCACCTTAATGTGCGACATCACTATGGTAAACGTCAGTGCAATTATCCAGCACACCATAGAAATCACATTGGTTAAACTGAAGTTCTGGCCGTTATCGGTGAAAATGGCGGGATACAGGGCAAAGGCATGCAACACCACCGCAATGGCTGCAAAAATTGTCACCAGTTTCCTGTTCGGGCCTTCGGGGTGAAAAAGGCGACTAGTCACCAGAATCAGTGCCACGGCGTAAAACACCATTGCAACAGCAGGAAGAATGACCATCAGACGTTAACCTATTCCTTTATTGATGAAAATTACTGCGGTAAACCGCAAGAAATTGTTGCCGTAAGAATAACATGAGTGATACATGCTTGGGCAGTGACACAGACAACAAAAATTAAGTTGCTCGCAACCTTTAGTAGTGGATTAGCGCGAGAAGTTCCATCTTTAGCTAACACTTCTATCGCGATCAGCTTGCTTGGTGGCATCTTGCCTCGACATAGTTATAATACGCCCCAACTGCAGAAATTGAAAAACGGAACAGATCACACCATGTTTGAGAATCTTTCTGACCGCCTTTCCCGAACGCTGAAAAACATCAGTGGCCGTGGTCGTCTCACCGAAGATAACGTCAAGGATACCCTGCGCGAAGTGCGTATGGCACTGCTGGAAGCCGACGTTGCTTTGCCTGTGGTGCGGGAGTTTGTTAATAGCGTTAAAGAACGCGCTGTTGGTCAGGAAGTCACTAAGAGCCTGACCCCAGGGCAGGTATTTATCAAGATCGTCCAGAACGAACTTGAAAAAGCCATGGGCGAAGCCAATGAAGCACTGAATCTGGCAACACAACCGCCAGCCGTGTTGATGATGGCCGGTCTGCAAGGGGCAGGTAAAACCACCAGTGTGGCTAAACTGGCGAAATTCCTGCGAACCCGCCAGAAAAAATCGGTGTTGGTCGTTAGTGCCGACGTTTATCGTCCCGCCGCTATCAAACAGTTGGAAACCTTGGCTCAGGAAGTCGAAGTAGAATTCTTCCCGTCAGATGTCAGCCAAAAGCCGGTTGATATCGCCAGTGCCGCGATCGCACATGCCAAACGTAAATTTATCGATGTGGTCATCGTGGATACCGCGGGTCGTCTGCATGTTGATGAAGCGATGATGGACGAGATCAAAGCGCTGCATGCGACCATCAATCCCATTGAAACCCTGTTTGTTGTGGATGCGATGACCGGGCAGGACGCGGCCAATACGGCTAAAGCGTTTAATGATGCCTTACCGCTTACCGGGGTGATCCTCACCAAAGTCGATGGCGATGCCCGTGGCGGTGCTGCACTATCCATTCGCCATATTACTGGCAAGCCCATTAAATTTTTAGGTGTTGGTGAAAAGACTGACGCTTTAGAGCCATTCTATCCCGATCGTATCGCATCACGCATTCTGGGTATGGGCGATGTGCTGTCGCTGATTGAACAAGTTGAGCGTGGAGTTGATAAAGAAAAGGCGCTGAAACTGGCGCAGAAAGTGAAATCTGGCGGTGGTTTTGATCTCGAGGATTTCCGCGAGCAGCTACAGCAGATGAAAAACATGGGCGGCATGATGAGCATGATTGAAAAGATGCCCGGAGTGGGGAAATTGCCGCCAGATGCCATGGCACAACTGCAAGGCGGTAAGCTGACCGGGCAAATGGAAGCTATTATTAACTCCATGACACCGGGCGAACGCCGCAACCCCGATATTATCAAAGGCTCACGCAAACGCCGTATTGCCGTGGGTTCCGGCACCCAAATCCAAGATGTTAACCGCCTGCTGAAACAGTTTACCCAAATGCAGAAAATGATGAAGAAAATGTCGGGTAAAGGTGGCATCAGCAAGATGATGCGCGGCCTGGGTGGAATGGTGCCACCAGGAATGCGTTTTCCCGGGCGCTAAACACGCAGCGGATAACGGTTTTGACGGGGTTATTTTGGCTTGATGCGGTTGCAATTGGCTAAAAGTCAGGTAAAATTCCCCGGCTTTCTATGCTGGGACTCTTGGCGAACACAGGGTTCCAGTTTTTATTTTGCTGGCAAGCAAATCAAACAGAGGAACTAGAACGCATGGTTACCATTCGTTTATCTCGTGGTGGCGCTAAGAAGCGTCCATTCTACAACATCGTAGTGGCAGACAGCCGCAACGCACGCAACGGTCGTTTCATCGAGCGTGTTGGCTTCTTCAACCCACTGGCTCGTGGCCAGGAAGAAGCACTGCGTCTGGATATGGACCGTGTTCAGCATTGGCTGGCTAACGGTGCAGCTACTAGCGAACGTGTTGCAAAACTGATCAAAGACGCAACTAAAGCAGCTTGATCATAATAAAGGTATAGATTGATGAGCAGTAACCCCGAACCAGTCGTGCTGGGCAAAATTGGCTCCAGTTATGGTGTAAAAGGTTGGCTGAGAATCACCGCCTATACCGATGCTGTTGAAGGTATTTTTGAATATTCTCCCTGGCTGATCCAGCAACAGGGTGAATGGCGTGAAGTGAAGATTGACCGCTGGCGTTTTCATGGCAATACAGTGATTGCATTACTGGAAGGTGTGGAAACCCGCGAGCAGGCGCAGATGCTTACTAACTGTGACATCGGCATTCTGCCGCAGCAGATGAAGTCGCTGCCGGAAGATGAATTCTACTGGCGTGATCTTATCGGCTGTGAAGTGATAAACACTCAAGGCTACAACATGGGCATAGTTGATCAGATCGTGGAAACAGGATCCAACGATGTGTTGTTGATCAAGGCCAATGCCAAAGATGCCTTTGGCAAAGAGGAACGTATGGTTCCCTTTGTCACCGAACAGTTCATCAAACAGGTGGACCTGACGGCAAAACAGATAACCGTGGATTGGGATCCGGACTTTTAAATCGAGGAAACAGCTTATGTGGTTAGGGGTCATCACCCTGTTCCCGGAGATGTTTCGAGCAGTAACCGATTTTGGTGTTACGGGTCGCGCCGTTAGAAACGGCCTGTTGGAACTCAACACGTGGAATCCTCGTGATTTTACGTATGACCGCCACAACACTGTGGATGACCGTCCTTATGGCGGTGGCCCCGGAATGTTGATGATGGTACAGCCACTTCGTGAAGCTATTCATGCCGCCAAGGCAGCAGCGGGCGAAGGTGCTAAGGTGATATATCTGTCACCTCAGGGACGCAAACTGACACAGCAAGGCGTCGCTGAGTTGGCTCAGGCTTCTAAATTGATTTTGGTGTGTGGTCGCTACGAAGGTATCGATGAGCGCATCATCAAAACAGAAGTTGACGAGGAATGGTCAGTCGGAGACTACGTGCTTTCGGGCGGTGAGTTACCTGCTATGACCTTAATCGATGCGGTTTCTAGGTTAGTGCCCGGTGTGCTGGGAAAACAAGCCTCGGCAGAGCAGGACTCCTTCTCTGACGGATTGCTCGATTGTCCTCATTTCACCCGGCCAGAAGTGCTGGAAGGTTATGATGTTCCGACAGTGTTGCTCAGTGGCAACCACGAACAAATTAGACGCTGGCGTTTGCAGCAGAGTCTTATTAGAACTCTTAAGCGACGACCGGAATTGTTTGAAACTCTAGCTCTGACTGACGAACAAAAGACTCTGTTAGCGCAGTTCGTTGAGCAAATGGACTAAGCGTGGTCAAGCTCAGTTAATTCTAGAACGGAGATACAAATGAACAAAATCATCAAAATGCTCAACGATGAGCAAATGAAACAAGACGTACCAGCTTTTGGCGCCGGTGATACCGTAGTCGTTCAGGTACGTGTTAAAGAAGGTGACAAAGAACGTTTGCAGGCGTTCGAAGGTTTGGTTATCGCTAAGCGTAACCGTGGCCTGCACTCAGCATTCACTGTGCGTAAGATCTCTAACGGTGAAGGCGTTGAACGTGTGTTCCAGACTCACAGCCCTCTGGTTGCCAGCATCGAAGTTAAACGCCGTGGTCGCGTGCGTCGTGCTAAGCTGTACTACCTGCGTGATCTGTCAGGTAAAGCTGCACGTATCCGTGAAAAACTGGCCACTAAATAAGCCAGTTACCCCGTTAACGCAAGTGTTCGCACAGAAGCCCGCCTATATGGCGGGTTTTTGTTTTATTGGCGGAAATTAAAAACAAAGCTTGATCCTTTAATTGGAACCGGGCAAACTGACAGTCATTGTAATGGTGTAACGTTACAGCGGTACAGTTATCGTTGTGAATAAATGATCTTAGGTGAAGTCAGTGTCAGAGCAATTAGTACAAGTCAATCCGCTGGAAAATGTGCGGATCCATGCTGAAAAAGTGTTGTTTACTCCTGAACAACTGAAGCAGGAATTACCGCTTTCAGAAAAGGCCCATCAGTTCATCCTCAATGCCCGCAAGACGGTTGCCGATATTGTCCATAAACGTGACAGTCGGTTACTGGTGATTACCGGGCCTTGTTCTATCCATGATCTCGCCTCAGCGAAAGAATATGCGTTAAAACTCAAAAAATTAAGGGATGAACTCCAGGATCAGTTTTACATTTTGATGAGGGTGTACTTCGAAAAACCGCGTACCACAGTGGGCTGGAAAGGCATGATCAACGACCCAGACATGGACGAGTCTTTTGATTTGGAAAAAGGTCTGCGCCAGGCTCGCGAGTTGATGCTGTTTTTGGCTGAGTTGGAACTGCCAGTAGCAACCGAAGCGCTGGATCCTATCAGTCCACAATATATTTCGGAACTTATCAGCTGGTCAGCGATTGGTGCGCGTACCACCGAGTCGCAAACGCATCGTGAAATGGCATCAGGTTTGTCTATGCCCGTCGGTTTCAAGAACGGCACCGATGGCAATCTGGATGTTGCCATTAACGCGCTCAAATCAGCAGCAAGTAAACATAGGTTCATGGGCATTAACCAACAGGGACAAGTGGCGTTGTTGCAAACCCGTGGTAATCCCGATGGACACGTGATCCTGCGCGGTGGCGCTCAACCCAACTATGACGCTGACAGTGTGGCTCAAAGTGCTGCGGCTTTGCACAAAGCGGGATTGACCGCGCGTTTGATCATCGATTGCAGTCATGGCAATTCCAGTAAAGATCATCGACGTCAACCGCTGGTGTGCCGGGATATTTTCCAGCAAATCACTGACGGCAATAAATCGATTATCGGCGTCATGCTGGAAAGCCATCTGTTTGAAGGTAATCAGCAATGTGACAAGCCATTGGCTGAACTGCAATACGGTGTTTCCGTGACCGATGCCTGCATTGATTGGGCGGCAACTGAGTCATTGTTATGTCAGGGCGCAGCACAACTGGCTTCGATCCTGCCGGGCCGATTTGATATGCTCAGAGCTGCCAATGCCTGATGGAAGATTTGATATGAATGAGAAGACCACCGCCGAGTTAGAAAAACTCCGGGATCTTATTGATGGTGTGGATCAGCAACTGTTGTTGTTGCTACGCAAACGGCTAGATTTAGTGGCGCAGGTGGGGGCGGTTAAGCACAGTGCTGGCTTGCCAATATATGCCCCGGAACGTGAAGCTGCCATGCTGGCTAAACGCCGGGCAGAAGCTGAAACCATGGGGATCCAGCCACAACTGATTGAAGATGTGCTGCGGCGTTTGATGCGCGAATCCTATCTCAATGAAAAAGACGTTGGATTTAAGCAAGTTAAAGAAGATCTTGGCAAAATTGTCATTGTGGGTGGTAAGGGGCAGTTAGGGCAACTGTTTGCCCAAATGTTCAGCTTATCTGGCTATGAAGTGCATCTGTTAGATAAAGACGATTGGCATCGGGCTAGCACCATGTTTGTGGGGGCTGGACTGGTGTTGGTCACAGTGCCAATTGCCGTCACCTGCGAGCTTATTCGCGAGAAGCTGGCGCAATTGCCGGCGACCTGCATTCTGGCTGATTTAACTTCAATTAAAACCGCACCGATGACGGCTATGTTAGAGACGCACCGGGGGCCAGTGGTGGGACTGCATCCCATGTTTGGTCCAGATGTCGGCAGTTTTGCCAAACAGGTGGTGGTAGTGTGCCATGGCCGGGAAGCGCCGGCCTATGACTGGTTGCTGGAACAGATAAAAATCTGGGGTGCCAGGTTGGTTGAAGCCGAAGCGATAAAACACGACAAGGCGATGCAACTGGTACAGGCGATGCGCCATTTCTCCACTTTTGTTTATGGCCTCAATCTATGTCGGGAACAGGCAGATATGCAGAGCCTGTTGCAGTTCAGTTCGCCTATTTATCGGCTGGAACTCGCTATGGTCGGGCGGTTGTTTGCCCAGAGTCCAGAGCTGTATGCCGACATTATCTTTGCGCAAAAAGACAGTCTCAAAGCCATCTCGGATTATCTGGCAAATTATGCTGAGGCACTCACGGTACTGGAGTCCGGCAATCGCGATGAATTCATTCGACGTTTCCGCGAAGTCGCCCAATGGTTTGGCGATCTGGCACCACAGTTTCAGCATGAGAGCCGAGCGATGCTGCAATCTGTTAACGATATGAAGAGTCACTGAACAAACAATTTATTTCTTCCAACCTTCCTGGTTCTTTAGTTGTCCTTAATATTCCGATATTAAGGACATTTTTTTATTTAATTTCATAATCTTAATTACTTTTTTATCGAGGGTGGTTGAAAAAGTAAAGTGATCTGCCTCTCCCTTTTACAAAGCTTTTGTTGGCCTGATGGCTGAGTTCAGTACACTAAATTAAAACATGTAAAATAAATACATGAAATAAGGAGAACAACCGTGTTTTGTATTCAGTGTGAGCAAACTATCAGAACGCCAGCGGGTAACGGCTGCAGTTATTCCCAAGGAATGTGTGGCAAGTTGGCTTCGACTTCAGATTTACAGGATTTATTGATTTACATGTTGCAAGGGGTTTCCCTGTACGCCGCGCGTTTAAGGCCTTTTGGCATTATCGATGCGGAAGTGGATACCTTTGTACCGAAAGCGTTTTTCTCCACGTTGACCAATGTAAACTTTGATGATGAGCGAATTGTTGAATACGCTCGTACTGCAGCAGTGTTACGGGATCGATTACAGGCGCAGTATCAATCCCTGTGTCACGAAAATGGCATCGCCTTCGAGGCGTTTCCCGCCGCGGCTAGCTTGTTATTGGCCACTTCCAAGCCTGAATTATTGGCGCAAGCCAAACAGGCGCTGCCTAACCGTGGTGAAGTTAATGAAGACATTTTAGGTTTGCGGCTGTTATGCCTCTATGGCCTGAAAGGCGCGGCGGCTTATATGGAACATGCACGCGTACTGGGGCAAACCAGTCACGAAATTGCGGGAAAATTCCACGAAATCATGGGCTTTTTGGCAACCGATAGTGAAGATGCTGACAAGCTATTTGCCACGGCGATGGATATTGGTCAGCTTAACTATCAAGTAATGGCCATGCTGGATAGCGGTGAAACTGCCGCATTTGGTCATCCTGAGCCGACTCAGGTAAATACCAAGCCCGTGAAAGGCAAAGCGATTCTGGTGTCTGGTCATGATATGAAAGACCTAGAGCTCATCCTGCAACAGACACAGGATAAAGGCATCAATGTTTATACCCACGGTGAGATGCTGCCAGCATTGGCTTATCCGCAGTTAAAGAAATATCCACATCTTGTGGGCAACTATGGCAGTGCCTGGCAAAACCAACAGCAAGAGTTTGCCAATTTCCCTGGCGCAGTGGTAATGACCTCCAACTGCATCATTAACCCCAATGTTGGCCATTATGCCGACCGTATCTTTACCCGCAGTATTGTTGGTTGGCCTGGCGTGTGTCATCTGGAAGGTGATGATTTCAGCCCGGTGATAGCGAAAGCATTAGCGCTAGATGGCTTTAAGTACGATGAAATTCCTCATCTGATCACCATAGGCTTTGCCCGTAACGCCTTGATGAATGCGGCGCCTGCTGTGGTTGAAAACGTGAAAAATGGCAGTATTCGTCATTTCTTCCTAGTGGGTGGTTGCGATGGTGATAAGGCGGAACGTAGTTATTTTACCGATTTTGCTAAGGCGGCGCCGAAAGACAGCGTGATCCTTACCTTAGGGTGCGGTAAGTACAAGTTTAACAAGCTGGAGTTCGGTGATATCAATGGCATTCCCCGGCTGTTAGATATTGGGCAGTGTAACGATGCGTACTCAGCTATTCAGTTGGCGTTGGCGCTGTCTGAAGTATTTGAGTGCAGCGTAAATGAATTACCGCTGAGTCTGGTGTTATCTTGGTTTGAGCAGAAAGCCATCGTCATTTTGCTGACACTGCTTTCTTTGGGGTCAAAAATATTCGTACAGGCCCAACTCCTCCCGCGTTCCTGACGCCGAACCTGCTGAAAATCCTCGAAGATAAATTTGGTTTGCGTAACGTCAGCACAGTCGCTGAAGACCTCGATTGTATTCTTGGCGCGGCTTAATTGTCGTATGTGGGCGTGGCGGTTAGCGGCGCCCATTTTTGATAAGGAGGAGTCTGATGACTATTTCTGCCCAGACGCTTGATGCCGCGACCGCACGCTTTGTGGCTGAAGACTGGCAGTCAGGCCAGCTTCGGCTGATCTGTACTGCGCGTTGGCAAGAAACTCCAGACGTTGTGAGCTTCCGTTTCCGGGCGGCCGAGCCGTTGAAATTTCGTTTTAAACCCGGCCAGTTTATCACCTTCCAGTTGGCGATTGGTGATGAGATATTGCATCGCTCATATACAATATCTTCTTCGCCCTCTCGGCCGCATTCATTGATGGTGACCATTAAACGGGTTAGCGGGGGCAAGGTCTCTAATTATCTGCTGGATAACCTACAACCCGGCCACAGTCTGCTAGCTATGGGGCCGTTTGGTGAGTTCAACCTGGTAGATATTCCAGCACCGCGCTATCTGTTCCTCAGCGCCGGCTGTGGCATAACACCTATGTATTCGATGACGCGTTATCTCACCGATACGCTTGGGCCAGAGGCGGATATCTGTTTTATTCACAGTGCAAAAACGCAGGACGATGTGATTTATCGTGACAGTTTACAAGCGATGGCAAAGCATTATGGCGGACTTTCGCTGGGCATCTTACTGCAACATGAATCAACACCCTCATTATTGGCCGCTGATGGCTGGTTTCAAGGTTATCTGGATGAGCCATTGCTGCGACAATTAGCCCCGGATTTCCATGACCGCACCGTGTATGTGTGTGGCTCAGAACGTTTCATGAAAGCCTGTAAAAGCCTGTTTGATTCACTTGGGTTTGATATGGCGCGTTATCATCAAGAAAACTTTGGAATGGTCACGCCCGCGCCATCCGCTGATGCGACAACAGCACTCTATTCTCTGAGCGTGGCTGAGCAGTCCACCCAGTTGCGAGCAGAGCAGAGCTTACTTGAGGGCATTGAGGCGATGCAGTTGCCTATTATTGCCGCTTGCCGCAGTGGCGTATGTGGTGCCTGTAAATGTCGGGTGGTGGAAGGTGAGGTGGTTTCCAGTAGCCAACAGACACTGACGGCGGAAGAAATTGCCGCGGGCATGGTACTGGCGTGCTCCAGTAGGCCATTGTCCGATGTTAAATTGCTATTGTGAGCTAACGGTTCGCTAAGATTTAACCTAGGGCATTGCACAATCTGTGATCACAAAGTATGGTTAAGGTACGGGGCTACTGGTGGCCCTCTCTTCACAGACGTTGGCTGGAGAAAAACTATGACCGGATCCCCCTCGCAATTGATACTTGCTGAAGACCGCAGCCTCGGACATCTGCTGTATGGGCTGATGTGTGCCTTTCCGCTGTTTTTATTGCCAGTCGTATTGAGTCTGCTGATCAATTTCAGTCAACGGCATATTGTGTCAACATCGTTATTGGGGAGCCACTTGCGGTGGCAGCGCCGCAGTATTTTTGGATTATTGCTATTGATGGCGCTGGGATACTGGAGTAATGCACTGTGGTTAAGCCTCAGTTTTTTTGCCTTAGGGGTTATCTGGTTTAGCTACCGGATTTTTAAAGGATGGTTGAACCTAACAGATGGTGTAGCCATGTAAAACTTGTTTTTAAGTAAATTAAAGCCCTGAACTTTCAGGGCTTTATTGTTTAATAGTGTCCCGTCCTGAAAAACTGTCAACCTATCTTAGGACGGGACATAGACAAGTGTTAGGCAATGCTATTGACAGCGCTGCTGATAGAGTTGTGCCAGTTGTTGTCTTTGTGCCGTAAGATCGGCTGCGGGTAGCACGAGCCCATCCGTGTGTAACTGATTGGCGGCACAGGCGAGTTGCGCTTGCTGTTGCACGTCGATGTTACACAGATTGACCATTATCGGCAGATGACTGCGGGCTTTAATATTGACCAATGCGGCAAGATCGAGCGTTAACTCCTCTGGATGACTGAAGCTGCGAACCCCAGCTTCACACAGCACCAGTTGCTGGTTACCTCCGGCAAGGAGGAGGTCTGCTGCATTCAACCAGTCTTGTTCGCTCGCCATCGTGTTACGCTCAAGAATAATCGGTATATTCAACGCCCCCATCTTGGTGAGTAACTCTTTATTGAACATCTGTTTGCCTGAAAGCAATAACAGATCGGCATACGCTGGTAAGATGGTTAAGTCTGCCGGTTGCTGTATGCTGAAAATACATTGTAAGCCCGCATTATTAAGCTGCTGTTTGAGTTGCATTAATTCATCTGTAGCGAGCGGTTCTAAGCAGTTGATGAGCACCGCTTGGAATCCGGCTTCACGTAGCGCGTGCGCATGTTGACCGGGATTTGGCAATAAGGTTTCAGCGTTTATCGCCGTAATAGCGGTCAGGCTGCCATTACCGAGATGTAATTCGCCACTGAGCACTTCTGTCACACTGGTCTTAAATTCTCGGGAGTAACGAGCTTGGTCACAGTCGTTGACTAGCGCTTGCCGGGAACTGTTGGGCTCAATCATTAACTGGCTGTTTTCCAGACGAGTAGGCTTAACGTTTTCCGATGCATAACAGCCCAAAACTTTGATAAAGCGGGTGATCCGTTCCAATTGCTGCAAGGCTTGTTGCACGTCTTCATGACTGACATTACCGTCAATATCAAGGTAAAACATCTCCTCCCATGGCGTGCCGGGAATCGGCCGAGATTCGAGTTTACTCATGTTGAGATTATGTGCTTTCAGCACTAAGAGCGCTTCAACCAGTGCGCCAGGCTTTTGGGCTGTGGCCATAATCAAAGTGGTTTTGGCGGGAAGTTGTTCTGGAACAACAACCGTTTTACGCGCCACAACAATGAAACGGCTTTGATTAATTTTTTGGTTGGCTAGATCCTGCTCTAACGGCTCCAACTGGTAGAGCGTTCCACCTTCGGCACTACCGATAGCAGCCATGGTATTATTGCCTCGGCTGACCAGTTCCATTGCTTCGGCACTGCTGGCGCAATAGTGTAGCTTTACCTGGGGATGGCGAGCGAGGTAACGACTGCACTGACTTATAGGTTGAGGATGCGCATAAATAGCTGTGATTTGCTCAGCGCTGGTACCCGGTTTTACCAGCAGGCAGTGACTAACGTCGATGGTGGTTTCACCCACAATCGACAGATTGGTGTGTTGTAGCAGGTCATACACTTCATTGATGGAGCCCGACGAGGTGTTTTCAATTGGCAAAAAACCATAATCGGCGTGACCAGACTCCACCGCTTTCGCTATTTCGTCAAAGCTATGGCAACCCATGTCCTGCATCTCCATCTCCCGCCGTTCGCAATAACGGTGGGCGGCAAGATAGGAATATGAACCGCGAGCCCCTAGATAAGCGATGGTGTAGTTTGGTTTTCGTCCTGCTTGATCGGCACGTAACTGCAAGTAGGCTTGTTGGTTGAGCACCGAGTCTTCAATAATGGTTTGATACAGACTGAGCACATAATGAGCATCAAGGCCTTGTTCCCGTCCTTGTTTCACTAACCTCGATAACAGTTCTTTTTCACGTTGGGTATCGCGGATAGGGCGCACATCTATCTCTTTACTGCGAGCCACTTCTAAGCTGAGTTGACGCCGCTTCGACAGTAATTCCAACAGCGATTTATCTACGCTGGTGATTTGTTCGCGGATTTGGTTAAGTTGCGGCGCTTTTTTCATTCCAACCTCTGTTTATGGTCGTCGCGGCTAAAGACAAAAAAGCCTCCCGTTTGGGAGGCTTGGTGTTTTTCACTATCATAGTTACACGCTAACACCGCCTCCGGAGCTGAGGTGTAAAAAAGAAAGTGAAAAAGAATGAGTCTACTGTATGCATGGGCTTAAAACTAAAACGAAGGGCGTACCCTGTCAACGAAAAAATCCGCTCATTGTTTCAAACATAAAAAAGCGCCCCCGCAGGGGCGCTCGAACGCTGACTCACTTTAGGCCGCATATTCAGTGGCATATTCTTCTGCCGGTTCCCCATTTAACAGGGTGCGTTTGGCGGGTTTGTGTGTCAGTCGATTCAGCTGCTTTTCCAGTTTCTGCCCCATAGCGTTGATGGCCGCGTAGAGATTTTGGTGCTTGGCCTGGGCAAATAACTGGCCGTTACCTAATTTGATTGAAGTTTCGATTTTAAACAAAGGCCCTTCGGTAAGGATGATGACATGGGGGTTAATTAATTGCACATCGTAACGATCAAGTTTCTCAAGCCGACTTTCGATACGGTTGCGGATAGCGTCGGTGACATTGAATTCTTTGCTGGTAATTTTTAGCATATTGTCTAACCCTCTTTCATTTCCGTGGTTTCAGATTACCAATTGCACCAGGCTGAAATGTGACCTGGATCAATAATTATCTTTACTAAAATAACCTCACGGTAGAAGTTTGATCCTCCATGCAAGATCAACAACGGAAGCGTTAAAAAGCTTGAATCATAGCGCGCAACTGGTCATATTTGATGGAATGGCTCCGGTGTTGCTACCCCACATTACTCCCGCGATTGCAGATCCACGTCCGTTTGTCAGTTACTTCTGCCGTTAGTTAAGCGTAGGCGAATACTTTGTCGTTAGCACTGTGGGCTAATGGCAAATTTGTGGCATAAATTGAGAGAAGCATCTGCTGCCGAAAGTGTGAGTATTGACCATTCCTAAGTCGCCGTATCACGGGCTCACCGTGCTGTTGTCCCGCAAGAAAATAGGGCGAACTTGTTGCTGGGTATCTGTGATGGCGCTGTCTGCCAACGATTAATTTTGCTGAGACAACACATTGGAGGCGTTATCAGTAGCCTGTTAGCGTATTTCAGCAACGACTTGGTTCACCTGCTTTTTTCGCTTTCAGTGCAGGATATACTGTCGTCACGTAGCATTACATGAAGACGGTTATTTATGCGGCCTCTTTGGCATGATGTACAGCAATTGGTACTGCAAAATCCACAGCAATTGGACTGCTTATTTGAATTGTTACTGACGGAAGATGAACGTCAGGCGATTGCCGGACGGTTAAAGGTGTTTCAGTTATTGCTTGATGGCTCATTGAGCCAACGTCAGATTGCCGCAGACTATGGCGTGAGTATCGCGACCATTACCCGATGTTCTAATTACTTGAAAAATATGCCGCCAGAACGACGGGAACAGATAAGACAACTGATTTTATCCGCCTCCAAATAATAAGAGCCCATAATGGGCTCTTATTATTGATAGTGGCTTATGATTAGCCGTGGCAACCGCAGCCGCCGTTACCGCCACCACCGCAGCAACCTTCTTCCTTGTGGTCGTGACCACCACAACAGCCGTCACCGTGCTGGTGTTCACCACCACAGCAACCGCCTTCATGATCATGCCCGCCACAGCAGCCGCCTTCATGGTCATGGCCACCGGCGTGAATATGGCCATGAGCCAACTCTTCCGCAGTCGCTTCACGGACGTCGAGAATTTCTACGGCAAATGTCAATGACTGGCCAGCCAGTGGGTGGTTACCATCAACAATAACAGCATTTTCCAGTACTTCGGTTACTTGTACCGGACGCTGACCCATTTCAGTTTCAGCAATAAAGCGCATGCCGGGAACGATATCCTGAATATCACCAAAAGCTTCTAAAGGTACTTCTTGACGCAGACCATCATGGTAAGGACCGTAAGCATCTTCGCAATCAATTGTGACTTCAAACTGTTCGCCCTGAGTTTTGCCTTCCAGCGCTTTTTCAAGACCTGGGATCAGGTTGCCCATGCCATGAAGATAAACTAGTGGATCGGCGTCAAAGGAGCTCTCAAGCAGTTGGCCTTTGGCGTCAGTCAAGCGGTAGTGAATCGTTACCGCATGGTTTTGGGTGATTTGCATATCGCCTCCCGTTAATCGTGTCGGCGCATGATAGCGTGTAAATGCAAGGCTGGCGACCATTGTTATTAGCGAATGCTAGCTGCTGCACATTGTTTGCACTCAGGGCATTCAATTCCTCTTGTCATCATCAGCGAGTGGATGGTTTTTTGAAGAATAAAAACGATTGCTGCGTAAATGACGAGCGGCGGACATTAATAATTATCTAATAAAGTCGGCTATTTTATGATGTTCTCTTAAGTGAATGACGGCTTTGTTGATATAGATGTCAAAAAGCGCTTGACAAGGTTGCAGGAAAAAAGCAATTCTGTGCGACATACTTATTTACACATTCAATTAACACTAAACACAGAATCCTTATGATGTACGTCAGCGTTGTGATTACCACCATTATTACAACCACCACCATTACCGGTGTGGGGGCGGGCTGACGCATCCTTAAGGAAGTGTAGAAATCAGGCCCGCTCCCACCCAGGAGCGGGCTTTTTTGTTTCTGGGGCGGCGGGGTACAGGAGATAGACAATGAAGGTGATGAAGTTTGGTGGTACATCTTTGGCAAACTGGCAACGGTTTGATATGGCAGCTTGCATTATTGCGGATGCGGCCAAGGAAGAAAGCGTTGCAACCGTATTATCGGCGCCAGCCACAGTGACCAACGGGCTGTTAGCTATGGTGGATACCGCACTGGAAAAAGGTGATGTGGCCGCCGCCCTAGGTAAAGTCGAAACTGTTTTTCGTAGCCTTTACGGGGCGGCATTTGCAGTGTTAAATCACCAAGAAACACAACAGTCATTGACGCAGTTACTGGATGCACAGTTAAGCTATTGGTCTGAGAAACTGCAAGGCATCATGCTGCTTGGCGAATGTCCTGACAGTGTCAGAGCCGACATTGTGGTTGCCGGGGAAAAGTTATCTGCGGCACTCATGGTCAACGTTATGGAAGCTAAAGGGCTTAGTGCCGGGCTTTTGGATCCCAAAGCGTTATTTCTGGCACACGGGACGCCTATGGAGTCCACTGTCGATATCGGTGTCAGCAAACCGCGTTTTCGCTTGTTGGGGCTTGATGAAAAACGGGTATGGGTAATGCCTGGGTTTACTGCCGCAGATGAGCAGGGGAAAGTAGTGACTCTCGGCCGTAATGGTTCCGATTATTCCGCGGCGGTATTGGCAGCCTGTTTAGATGCGTCAAGCTGCGAGATCTGGACCGATGTGGACGGCATTTATAATACCGATCCGCGAGTGGTGCCTGATGCGAAACTCTTGTCTCAATTAAGCTATCAGGAAGCAATGGAGCTTTCTTATTTTGGTGCCAAGGTATTGCATCCTCGTACTATTTCTCCAATCGCCCAGTTCCAGATCCCCTGCTATATCAAAAACAGTTTTAATCCCGCGGCGCCGGGCACTTTGGTGTCCAGCCATCCCGATCAAACTGGCTTACAGGTAAAAGCAATTTCAAACCTGGATAATCAGACAATGGTGGATGTTTCTGGCCCAGGGATGAAAGGCATGGTGGGCATGGCTTCTCGGATTCTGGCCTCTATCGCCCGCAGTGGCGTCTCGGTGACATTGATAACCCAAAGTTCCAGTGAATACTCCATCAGTTTTTGTGTGCCAACGGTTGAAGCCAAACGGGTAAAACGGGCGTTAGAGCAGGAGTTTGAGCTAGAGCTTAAAAGTGAACTGCTGGAGCCTTTGGTGATGCGGCATCAACTGGCCATTGTGTCTCTTATCGGCGATGGTATGCGCACACACAAAGGCGTGGCGGCCAAGTTCTTTCAAGCATTGGCACAGGCGAGCGTGAATATTATCGCTATCGCCCAAGGGTCTTCTGAACGTTCTATCTCTGCCGTTATTGAGCAACGTAAAACGCCACATGCTATCAAAGCCTGTCATCAGGGATTCTTTGATGTGCAGCAATATCTGGATGTATTTCTGGTGGGGGCTGGCAACATAGGTGCAGGGCTGTTGGCACAAATAGCCCATCAGCAGCAACTATTGTACAGCCAGAACATCAGCATCCGGGTGTGTGGCATTGCCAACTCTAACCGTATGCTGCTGCAAGCCGCTGGCATTGGGTTGGATCAATGGCAAGCCTTGCTGGAGAGCGCTGGTGAAGCATTTGATTTGCCAAAACTGCTGGCTTGGGCCAAAGAGCAGCAGTTACTGACGCCAGTATTTGTTGACTGTACGTCTTCGGACGAGATTGCTTCACAGTATCCCGAAGTGATGGCTGCTGGTTTCCATGTGGTGACTCCCAACAAAAAAGCCAATACCCGTGATATGGCCTTTTATCGGCAGTTACGCCAAAGTGCATTGGCGCAACGCCGGCAGTTTTTGTATGAAACGAATGTCGGCGCTGGTTTGCCCGTGATAGATAATCTCAAAAAATTGATGTTTGCTGGCGATAAGTTACTGCATTTTAAAGGAATTCTGTCAGGTTCGTTGTCCTATATCTTCGGTAAACTTGAAGAGGGAATGAGCCTATCAGAAGCAACCACCCATGCCCGAGAAAAGCATTTTACTGAGCCCGATCCCCGAGAGGATTTGAATGGGATGGATGTTGCGCGTAAGGTGTTGATTTTGGCGCGTGAGGCCGGAATGCCACTGGAATTGCAAGACATTGTAGTAGAACCCGTGTTGCCTCCTGAGTTTGACAGTAGCGGTGACGTTGCCGCATTTATGCAGCGCTTGAGTAGTGCGGATGCCTGGATGGCAGCAAAAGTTGCTGCGGCACAGGCGCAAGGCAAAGTGCTGCGTTACGTTGGTGAAATTACCACCGAAGGTTGCCGGGTCGGGATCCGCGCGGTAGATGAGCATGATCCATTGTACCGGGTTAAAGAGGGCGAAAACGCCTTGGCATTTTATAGCCGTTATTATCAGCCGATTCCCTTTGTGTTGCGAGGCTATGGCGCGGGTACGGAAGTGACGGCAGCCGGTGTTTTTGCTGATCTGTTGCGTACCTTGAACTGGACTCGTGAGGTGGATCTATGAGTCAGGCTGAGTCTTTAACCGTTTATGCCCCGGCATCAATGGGCAATGTTGGCGTAGGTTTTGATTTATTAGGCGCTGCATTAACGCCTATTGATGGTAGCTTGTTGGGCGATACGGTCACGATTACCCACGCTGATACCGGTGTGCATTTACAGCAGCAGGGTGTTTGGGCGCATAAGTTGCCCGATTCACCGCAACAGAATATCGTTTTTCAGTGTGCTGAATTTTTCTGCAACGCTTTGCCATTAAAGGTGGCGTTTCACTAACGCTTAGCAAAAACTTGCCCGTGGGGAGTGGTCTTGGTTCTAGTGCCAGTTCCGTGGTGGCAGCGCTGTTGGCACTTAACGAATTTTTCGGTAAGCCCTGTAATCCTCAACAGTTGCTGGCATTGATGGGCGAATTCGAAGGCCGTATCAGCGGTGCTGTACACTATGACAATGTCGCCCCTTGTTACTTGGGTGGCATACAGTTGATGTTGGATTTGCCACAACGGATCTGCGAACCCATTCCTGCGTTTGAACAATGGTATTGGGTGGTGGCTTATCCCGGTATTTCACTATCAACTGCCAAAATGCGGGCACTTATGCCAGTGCAATACGAGCGACCTGTGGTCATCGATTTTGGTCGCAATCTCAGTGCATTTGTGCATGCCAGCTATCGTCAGGATGAAGCGTTAGCGATAGCGGTGCTTAAAGATGTGCTGGCCGAACCCTATCGCGCACCTGCTATTCCTGGTTACGAACAGGCTCGGTCAACCTTGGCAGAATTGGGCATGATGACCACGGGGATTTCTGGCAGCGGACCAACGTTATTTTCGGTGTGTCGGGATCTGCCAACGGCTGAACGGGCGAAAAACTGGCTGGAACAACACTATTTGACGGAAGCGGGTGGCTTTAGTCACATCTGTCGCTTGGATAATTTGGGGGCGAGTATTGCCACAAGGTCAATACTGATTAAGAGCAAGGGCAAATTGATATGGAACTGTACAATCTCAAACATCCTGCGCAAAGGGTGAATTTTTCAGAGGCACTTAAGTTAGGTCTGGGGCTTGATCGCGGGTTATTTTTCCCTGCTCGAATTCCCCGTTTGGCAAATGTTGACGCTTTGCTGGCGCTGCCGTTTATCGAGCGTAGCAAACGGGTATTGGGGGCTTGGTTGGCGGATGAATTGGGGCAGCCGCTGGTGGATGACTTGGTTGAAAAAGCATTCAACTTCCCGTTGCCGCTAGTTACCGTTGATGCGCAGCGTAGCAGTCTTGAACTGTTTCATGGCCCAACGCTGGCTTTTAAGGATTTCGGCGCACGTTTTATGGCGCAATGCCTTAATGCCTTGGGTGGCAATCAACCCTTAACTATTTTAACCGCAACTTCTGGGGATACTGGTGCAGCGGTGGCCGATGCTTTTTACGGGTTAGATAACGTACAGGTGATGGTGTTATACCCGAAAGGCAAGATCAGTGAATTGCAGGAAAAAATGTTCACTACTCTCGGTGGTAATATTCACACAGTTGCTGTTGAGTCGGATTTTGATGACTGCCAGACATTAGTGAAACAAGCATTTGAAGACCATGACATTCGTGATGGCCTACGTTTGAATTCTGCCAACTCGATTAATATCAGCCGGCTACTTGCGCAAATCTGTTATTACTTTGAAGCGGTGACGCGCTATCGCCAGCAATATCACGACTCTCCGGTGATTGCCGTACCCAGTGGTAATTTTGGTAACTTGACGGCAGGCTTGCTGGCAAAGGCCATGGGGTTACCTGTGAAGCGTTTTATTGCGGCGACCAACAGCAATGATACGGTGCCGCGTTATCTCACTTTTGGCGATTGGGCGCCGAGACAAACGATGGCGACTATGTCAAATGCGATGGATGTTTCTGAACCTAGTAACTGGCCGCGGGTAGAAGCTATTTTCAGTGAGATGAAATGGCCATTGAGCGAATTGACCGGATTGGCGATTTCTGAGCAGCAAACACATGCATCTATGTTATCGCTGCAAACGTTGGGGTATCAGACCGAACCTCATGCAGCGGTGGCGGCAGAAGCGCTCCAGCTTTGTTTGAAAGAGGATGAACGCGGGATTTTTCTGGCAACAGCTCATCCTGCAAAATTCAAGGATGTGGTGGATCGGGAACTGGGCACCGCATTACCCCTGCCACCAGCGTTGCAGCGGGTGAAGGAAAAACCTGTGCTGTCAGCGGTATTGCCAGCAGATTTTGCGGCACTGAAGGCGCACATGTTGGCCGAGCTGTCATAGTCTTTAGCGGGTGTGGTTGGCCCCGTTCGTCACGGGGCTGGATGTGGTTTCAGCAACTCTGAGACTGCAGCCATGCGATTTCGTCAGGCCAGATTTCTGGCCTAATGGTCTCCAATATGAGTGGTATCTGCATGGTCGCTGGGTGTGCCATGATGGCGCTGAAAGCCGTTTTGCCAATGGTTCCATAACCTAGGGAGTCGTGACGGTCAACATGGCTGGCAAAGGCACTTTTGCAGTCATTGAGATGCATGCCTTTGAGATATTTTATGCCAACTATCTGCTCAAATTCGGTAAACATCTTGGCTACCGCTTCATGGGTGCGCAAATCGTAACCAGCGGCAAACAGATGGCAGGTATCTAGGCACACGCCAACTCGTGATTTATCCTCAACTCGTGCAATTATTTCTGCTAGTTGTTCAAAACGATGACCAAGATTCGACCCTTGTCCCGCGGTGTTTTCCAGTACTGCTGTCACACCAGACGTTTGTTCCAGTCCCCAGTTGATAGAGTCTGCAATGTTACGCAGGCATAGCGTTTCACTGATCTGGCGTAAATGGCTGCCGGGATGAAAGTTCAGCAATGCCAGCCCGAGTAGTTCACAGCGCTGCATCTCGTCTAAAAATGCTTCGCGTGATTTAGCCAGCATTTCTGGCTCAGGATGCCCGAGATTAATCAAGTAACTATCGTGAGGCAGGATCTGCGCCGGGCTGAAGTGGTGTTCGTTGCAATTTTGCCGAAATTTTGCGATTTCATCGGCCGTTAATGGTGCTGCATTCCAGCGTCGCTGATTTTTAGTAAAGAGGGCAAAAGCGGTTGCCCCTATTGTTGCGGCGTTTAGTGGTGCATTAGCAACGCCGCCCTGTGCGCTGACATGGGCCCCGACCCATCGTGAATGTGGCATCTTGTTTGTCTCATAACTGTCATGTTGTGTTAGTTTACTTAAGAGATTGGTTATCCGTCACGGCTAACACTTTGTAGTGATTAAATAAACAGCAATTTGTGCCTAAAAAATTGATTAATTATGTGACTCTGCACGGTGCTTTATGCAATTTGTAGCAGGTTTTCCTTGATCTTTGTCATGTATTAAATAAACAACACTGGTTACCATTAAAATTCGTTGGATTGTTTGCTGCTATTATTGAGTAAACGGCCCCAAAATGAAGGAGAGCCTCTATGCTGCAAAGATTAATGAATGATCACAAGCATATAGCTGTATTGCTCAATTTGCTTAAAGGAAAGTACCAAAAGCTTTCGGATGGGGAGCAGGTCAATTTCTGCCTAGTGCGCGATGTGGTTGAGTATATGCAAGAATATGCCGAACACAGTCATCATCCTGTCGAAGACATAGTGTACGAGTACTATGTAGGAAAATTTGCCAAAGAGGAATCAACTAAACGCCTGATCGATGAGCACCTCAAGGTTGCCGCTGCTTCAGCCGCTTTAGCGTCCACGTTAAACCTTATCCTCAATGATATTGTGGTCGCGAAGGAAAAGCTGGTGCAAGAACTGCGGGACTACGTCACCTTACAGGAACAGCATCTATTGTATGAAGAGGAATACATTTTCCCCAAATTACAACGCAAGCTGACGGATGCCGATTGGCAGCAGATTGAGCAAAATTGCGCCTTGAAATTGATAGATGATCCACTGTTTAGCAGTGATGATCAGGTGTTTGATGAGTTACGCCAATATATTCAGACGGTAGAGCCTTCCTCTGCCGCAGCATTTAGCCATTGATAACAAAGAGCTGTACTGGTGCCGGGATATCCCGGCATTTTCTTTAAACACTATGATTTTAACCAAATAAAATCATTAAGTTATTAATATGAAGTTGGATAGCGCCGATTTCTGCCCACAAACCTGCTGCTGTGGTTATTTCTATTTTATCTAAATCGCTGGATTTCCCTTAATCTTTATTACTAGCCAATCACAATTTCATTAACTATTATTAACTGGTATCGTTGTGTCACTCTATAACTGACAGAAAAATAAAGAATATTTATAAATATTCTTGTCATGGGTTTGGCAGTCGCCGGAGATTTGACGTTAATGAAAAGTAAGATGATAGGGCTCTCTCTCATCGAAGTGATGGTGGCGTTGGTTATTTTGGTGATCGGCCTAATTGGGATATTTAATCTTCATATTGTGGCCAAACGTGCCAGTTTTGAATCTTTTGAGCAGACACAGGCGGCTTATCTGGCGAGCGATATTCTTAATCGTATGAAGTTAAATCGAACAGTATTAGATAGTTATGTTGGTGAATACGGCGTTTTGGGTGGCGAGAGCGCACCAACTTCGTGTGATGGTGCGGGGGCTGCATGTTCTCCCGCTGAAATGGCGTTGTGGGATATATATCAGTGGCGTTGGTTGTTTTCTGGCGGTGCCGAAATCAACAGTGCAGGGGCTAATGTTGGCGGACTGGACTCAACTACGGCCTGTATTACGGTTGATGATGTTAACGACATTATCTCAATTGCTATTGCCTGGAAAGGCATACAGGGAACCGCAGGTACGACCAATACGGCGTCTAACTGTGGTGCAGCAATTGGGGCAAAACGGCGTCTTTACGTATTAAGTACAGTTGTCGGGCAGGGATAATACACCATGATAAGTGGGCGGTACGTCGCTGGTTTTTCTTTGGTCGAGCTGATGGTTGCTATGGTCATCAGCTTGTTTTTGACCTTAGGTGTTTTTGCTATGTTTAGCATGTCGGCAACCAATGTCACGACTACGGGTCAGTATAATCAATTACAAGAAAATGGCCGTATTGCGTTAGCGATTATGTCTCCGGATATCGAGCAAGTGGCCTTTTTTGGGGATGTGACCGGGACTGATTTCATCCCCGGCACGAATACTACAGTCACTGGTGTCATTGCTGCAGATTGTGTTGGGGGCGGGTTGAATAATGCTACGCTGCCGAACAACCCATTAGTACATTTTCGGCGGATTTGGGGGTATGAGGCGGGCGTGAGTGGGCAGTCGGTCAGTTGCGTGAATGATGCGGTAAATGGGACTGATGTTATTCAGATAAAGCGGCTAGTCGGGCCAGCTGGGGCAACCTCGGGCTTTCGTGTTGCCACCACTTCCTCTGAGATCGTGTTTTTGGGCTTGCGGCGGATCCCGCACTGATTAATGAGCGAGTCTGGGAATATCAACACCATGTTTATTTTATTCAAAATATAAACGGTGTGCCGGTGCTTAGCCGTAAAGCCTTGTCCGAAAGCGGTATGAATAATGAGGAACAACTGGTTGAAGGCATAGAAAATATGCGAATTCTGTACGGCTACGATGATGATGGTGATGATACTGCTGATAGTTTTTTACCGGTGGAAAACGTCACAGATATGATGTGGGATAACCAATCATTTCAGCGCATTGTTGCTGTTAAGATTTTCTTGTTAGTGCGTACGGTAGATCAGGATAACAGTTATACCAACGACGTTAAGTATGAGCTTGGCGACAAAGAACTCGGCCCTTTTAACGACCATTTTCGTCGCAAGGTGTTGTCCACCACCATCGTGCTCGAAAACCCAGTATTGATTAGGAATTGATATGAAAGGTTTAAAGCGACAATCCGGCGTAGTGCTTTTTTTGCTTTGATCTTACTTGTTGTGATGACGGTGATAGGTGTCGCGCTAGCGGTAAATGCCGGACAATCTTTGCGGATGGCGGGTGCGGGTTCCGAACGGATGGAAGCTAAGGCTGCTGCGGATGGCGGTTTGGCGGCGGTTATGAATGCAACCACTGCAGCAACTTTGGGGTCACTATCGACTGCACAAAACAGTACGCTATTTGGTGGGCGACAAGTGTTAACCCCACTTCCAGAAGGCGCTCCATCGGTAAATGTGGACTGCCATCGTACACAACCTGCCAATGGCACAACCTTTCCGTGTCGGCGATCGGAAGTAAAAAGTTCTGTTACCTATGGCCGAGATAATATGGGGTTCATTGAGGTAACTCAAGGTATCGAGCAAGAAGTTCTAGGGGGCAATGGATCATGAAACTCAAGCAAGTAATTTATGCTTTATTTGTTGCTTTCATCGTAACTTCAGGCGCAAGTTGGGCAGATGATACCGATTTATACTTGATAGCGCCGGTTAATAATGGCAAATCAAAAGTATTAATTATTTTTGATAACTCCGCGTCTATGGGAACCTTAGAAACCGAGATTAAAGGTAGCTATGATCCAACTATTACTTACCCTCCTATTGGCAGTTCACATTCCTATCAAAGTAATATGATCTATGCGACGGTTGGTACAGGGACAGACAATATGTCACTTCCCAACCCTGACAGCCCATCCCAATCTACCCGTTTTAATGCATTACTTAATGGTTGTGCTGCCGCTAAAGAAGCATTAGCGACTTATGGACGCTTTACCGGATATGTCAGAGAGTATTACAGTTCTGGTCGAAACCGGGGAACTTGGCAACCTTTAGCAAATAACAGTGGCGCCAATACGAATAATCCAGTCGAATGTTTTGAAGATATTGATGCTAACAATTCTAGTAATAATCAAGAAGTAACTGGCTATGATGATGGTTTCCCCCAAGATAATGTTTATACCGGTTCTGGTGGATGGGGAGGAACACGAACATATTATCCTTGGGGCAGTCCATCCCAACAAAATTTGAGTGACGAATTTGCCAGTGGCCCATTAGTCACTTTATACACTGATAATTATTTACGTTGGTATCATGGAACAGATACTGGTGCGGTTGATGTTACGCGATTAAATATAGCCAAAGAAGCGATTACTGGTGTTATTAGCAGTATGTCAGCCGTAGATTTTGGTTTGGCGGTATTTAATTTAGATTATCCCAATGAAGGGGATAGAGATGGTGGACGTATTATTGCTGGTATTCGTCCTAGAAATGCTTCAGAAAAACAGAGTTTAATTAGTACCATTGAAGGTTTGCCCGCTGAAACCAATACCCCCTTGTGTGAAACACTATACGAGGCATACAGTTATTTTAGCGGTAATAGTGTGACCTTTGGTCATGCTGATAGTAATTACAGTAGCCTAAACTATAAAGGGAATAAACCACCTTACGATACCAGTGTCGAATCTGGCGGCCGTTATATTTCGCCCATGAGTAACTGTAGTGATATCGCCTACATTATATATATCACTGATGGTGAGCCTACGCTTGATACGTCCGCCGATAGGCGAATTCAAAGCCTTGTGGGTAGCCGAAGTATAGAGACAACTCAGGATAAAAAAACAGATAATGGTGATTATTCAGCTTATACATATAGTTATAACCAATACGGGCAAGCAATAAAAAGCTACATGCCAGCATTAGCCAGTTATATGTATTGGCATGATCAGGTTTTAACAACAGATACTTTTCAACAAGTGAAAACCTATACAATAGGATTTGCTTTAGATGATAATTCAGTTGCTGAACCATTATTAATTGAAACTGCTAAAAGAGGTGGCGGTAAATATTATGCCGCCAATAATGTTACATCATTACAAAGTGCTATTAGTAATGCCTTAGATCAAATTACCTATGAAGGTCAGCGATTTTCGGCTCCAGGGGTTGCATATAGTAATGCGGATCCAACCCGGACACTAGATGCTGCATATTATGCGTTGTTTGAACCTAATCATGGCCCTCGTTGGGCGGGTAATTTAAAGAAATTTAAAATTAATGCTAGTGGCACCTTGGTTGATGTAAATGGTAACAATGCCATTTCTGCAACTGGTGGTATTAAAGAAACCGCGTGTAGTTTTTGGAGCAGTTGTAGTCCTAAACCTGACGGTTTTTATGTTGAAGATGGTGGGGCAGCGCGTCAAATTGATCCCGAGCACCGGAATCTTCTTAGTAATATAGGAGCATCTGGGGTATTAGCTCCATTAAATAAATCCACAGCATCAAGTTATGCCGGGGGCGATGCAAATCTCTTCTCGTTAATGAATATGAGTGAAAATCCTAATTCAACTATTTCAGCTCAATTAGATAAAGCATTTGAGTGGATAAAGGGGTTTAATGTCGATATTGATAGTGACGGTGCACCTATGTCTACCGATTATAATGGTATCCGTGGGGATATTATGGGTGACCCGATGCATTCTCAACCACTTGCGGTTGATTATGGCGGCACTAAAGGTGTTTATATTTTTGTGGGGACGAATGAAGGGATGTTTCATGCATTTAAGGACACTGACACATCCGTGAGTGAAAGCTGGGCTTTTATGCCATTTAATATGCTAGCCAATATCCAAACATTAAGAGATAACAATTATTCTAATGGTCATAATGTATATGGAATCGATGGTTCGCCGGTGGCGTATATTAAAAGAGCCGGAAATGGAACAATAGAGAAAGCTTGGTTATTTGTAGGATTACGCCGAGGTGGAAGTTCATATTATGCACTAGATGTTACCAATCCAGATGTTCCTAGTCTTATGTGGCACATAGATAGTAGTTCAACTGGTTTATCTGAACTTGGACAGACGTGGTCAACCCCAGTTGTTACTAAAGTCCCAGGGAGTGACAACCCAGTTATTATCTTTGGCGGGGGATATAATATCGGCTATGACTCAGGCAGTGGTAGTAACTCTATAGGACGGAATGTTTATATCGTCGATGCGGCAACTGGTGCATTGCAATACACCTTCGGTGTTGGTGGGCAAACTGCTCTTCCTGGCATTACCGATAGTATTGCAGGTTCGATAGCGCTGCTGGACAGTAATAGTGATGGTGTTACCGATAGAATGTACGCCGCTGACTTAGGTGGCAATGTCTGGCGTATCGATATGCCATCAACTGACACTAGCTCATGGAGCGCCTTTAAATTTGCGTCATTAGGTGGTTCACTTACAAACAATAGACGTTTTTTCTATGAACCCGTACTGGCGCAGACGGTGTTTACTAACGTTTCTACCGTTACCTACACAGATGCATCCGGCGGAACTACCTCTACCGTTGCTTCTCAAAATGTGCCATATGACGCCGTCACTTTGGGAAGTGGTGATCGGGCGTCACCACTCGGTACCTCGACGGATGATATGTTTTTTGTGCTACAAGATCGTAACGTTGTAACCAAGACCTTCGGTACTGGAGGAACGGCGATCCCGGACGCAATTACGTTGACCAATTTGTATGATGTGACTTCTGCATCACCCACAACCGACGCTGATAATTTGGCTTTTGGAACCAAATTAGGCTGGTATTTTAATTTCAGTGGCGTTGGCGAGAAAAGTTTGTCACCTTCAACAATCTTTAAAGGAAAAGTGTATTTCACTTCCTTTACACCGTCTTTAGATAACCCGCAGAATACTTGTCAAATCTCTTCTGAAGGGCGCCTTTATATCTTTGATTTACATAAGGGAGGACGTTCTTCCCAGGAGTATATTGATATTTGTGAGGACTGTATTCCGCAGCCACCTAAGCTAATAACTCCCCCAATTTCTAATGACGGCACTGACAATCCTCCACTATCGCTAATCATAGGTAGAGGCAATTGTGTTGACGGGCAGTGTACCGGCACGGTGAATTTGGGCCAAGGATTAACCACAAACAAGATTTATTACCATGTTAATGAGCATTAAGCGTACAAACAAAATGAGCGGATTCACTTTAATCGAAGTGATGATAGTGGTGGTGATTGTTGGGATCTTGGCGGCAATTGCTTATCCATCATACATTGATTATGTGACGCGTAGTAATCGTTCAGAGGGGCAGGCGGCGTTGTTGCGCGTAGCTAATCTGCAGGAACAGTATTATCTGGACAATCGCACTTATGCTGAAGATATGACCAAATTAGGGCTAGGGGCAGATCCATATCTTACCGACAGTAAGTTATATCGTGTGGATTCGGTTGGTACCAGCAGTTTTACCTTAACGGCTACCCCGCAAGGCTCTCAGGCGACGCGAGATACTAAATGTCCTACTATTACGCTGACCGATACCGGGGTAAAAGGCCCTTCTGCGGAGTGTTGGAAATGAATAAATATATTTTTAGGGACGCTGTTGGCTCTTGGCTGTACCCAGGTGCAGGCAGCTAAGCAGAGTTATAAGTGTTATCTGCTGACCACCGAAGGCGAGGAGATCGCCTTTTATCGCTGGAATGAACCGGACTTGCCGACTAAACAGGCTGCGTTGGTGGCGACCAAGCGCAAAGATAACCAAGGTAAGACATACTACATCAAGGATGTAAAAGAATGCGTACTTTTATCCGAGGCGTTTTCATCGGCACAAGCTCAGGCGTTAGATAAACAAACGCTGCGTTGAGTTAGTGTTGTGGCAGGCGTAAGCTCATGCTCCCGCCTCTACAATTGCTGCGCATTAATATAACGCTGACGCTTTTTATCCTTTAATTTTTCAAGATCGACTAATACTAACCCGTCAATACAGTCAGCAAAATCAGCATCAATGCCAAATGCCAGGAATTGTACCCCGTGAGGTTGGCATAGTTCACCATACTGTTTATATAGTGTTGGCACCGCAGCCCCCATGCTCGCTAGCGTTTGTTTTAGTTGCTTAAACGCCTGTTCATAGTCCATGCCTTGGTAAATCTCGTCTAATTCCCACTTTCTGGTTGGCGGTAATACATAAGGGTGAAACGAATCAGCGAGGTCTTGCGCGGGAAACTGTGATAGATAGAAATGAACCAGCATCTCTTTAGCGGGGGCTGGCAACTGATTGCTGATGGTCACCGGACCAAACAGATAGCGGTACTGCGGATTTTTAGCGAGATATGCGCCAATGCCATACCACAGATAATCTAGGCTACGTTTGCCCCAATATTTAGGTTGTACAAAACTGCGGCCTAACTCTAAACCATCGCGGAAATATGCAGAAAACTGCGGTTGGTATTGAAACAGTGACTCACTATAAAGTGTTTGATTATTATCATGAAGTGCTTGTGCGCTGGCAAAACGGTAGGCACCAACGATTTCCATTTCGGAGCGATCCCACAATACTAGATGCAAATAATGAGGATCATACGGATCGGTATCTCGTCGCTCCCCCGTACCTTCACCAACGGCTCGAAACGCAATCTCCCGCAAGCGGCCAATCTCCCGCATAATAGGATTGCTTCCTTGGTGGCGATATAGATATATCTGTTTGTTGTCTTGTGTTTCCCCTAAAAGCTCACACTCAGATAGTGCCTTGTGCAGTGCTAATCTGTCTTCTGGATGCGCAATGGCTCGTTGCGTACGAAACAGCCCAGGGCGATTCTTGCCAATGCGATACAAGTGATTTTTCAGCAAGGTTACTTTGGTTTTAAGTGGAAAATCGTTACCGTTAACCGCTTCAGCTGGGATCAGTTCTCCAATCCGGATTGGTAGATTACGGTTGGTCTGCTTAAACATCTCTTTGACCAGTAACAGTGTGGCCAAAGGTTTGTACAGCATGGAGGCACCATAGAAGGTCGGTGAGTTACGCGCATCAACAAACATGGGAAGTAGCGGGGCATCGCAGTTGATCGCCATCCTCAGAAAGCCACTGTGCCAGCGTGTGTCTCGCACACCATTTGGACGCAATCGAGAAACTTCACCGGAAGGAAAAATTAACACCGCACCTTCATTCAGCAGGTGTTCGTGAATATTTTCCAGATAATGTCTGGGGGTTCCGCCTGTCATATTGCGCACGGGAAGCAGCAGATTGTGCAATGGCTCTAACGCCATCAGCAGTTCATTCGCCACCACCTTCAGATCGGAACGTATTTCGCTTAATAGTTTTATCAGTACTAGCGCATCAAGAGAGCCAATCGGGTGGTTGGCGAAAATGACGACTCTTCCTTGAGGGGGAATGTTTTCCAGTTGTACATCGGGAACTGTGTAGCTGATATTGAAGGTCTGTAATACCTGTTCAACGAAATCAACACCTTGTAAGTGGCTGAACTGGGTTGCTATTTCATTACACTGTCGCTCATTGAGCAGATACCGCAACATCGCTTTTGTCGGCTTTGCTAGCCAGGGAGCATTATTCAGTTGCGGCAGATTGTCTTCGATGACTTTATCGACAGTAAATATCATGATGATGTCCCAAACTGAGGAGTCGAGTGCCCTGAAGTAAAAACACCTCAGGCATATTCAGTCAGACAATAAGCACAGATAGTGACCGTCGTATGAAGGTGGAATGGCAGTCTTATGACAGGCTAAAGCAGTTTAGGAGCAACCACGGTTGGCTGCTCCTTGACATGTTTAGAAAAATAGATGAGCCATACCGGCAATGACCGGTAATGTAACCAAAGTGCGTAATAGGAAAATAATGAATAGTTCCCAGGCATTCACTGGAATTTTACTGCCAATAAGTAAGGCGCCCACTTCGCTCATGTAAATAAGTTGTGTGACCGATAGCGCCGCGATAATAAAGCGAGTTATTTCGGCGTGAATACCATTACTGGCAAGAATGGAAGGAATAAACATATCGGCAAATCCAACCACTATGGTTTTCGATGCTGCGGTAGCTTCTGGGATATGTAGCCATTCTAGCAGTGGAATAAATGGCATGCCGAGGTAATCAAAAACTGGGGTATATTCAGCAATCATCAACGCGATGGTGCCGATAGCCATCACGACCGGGATGATGCCAAAAACCATGTCGATGACATTTTTAATGCCTTCTTCCACAACTTTGGCGGGGCCACCAATATGCGCCGCCTTATTGAGTGCCAGATGTATGCCCCAAGACAAAGCATGGTGACCAGCAGGGACCGTTTCATCGTCTTTTTTCGGGGCGTTCCATTCAAATACAGATCTTTTTTAAGCGACAGCGGCGGCAACCGCGGTACCACAATAGCGGCTACGACACCCGCTAGGCACACAGTCAGATAAAAGGGCACAAACATCGCTTCCAACCCCACTTGGGTGATAACCACCAAGCTGAATGTGATTGAAACCGCCGAGAAGGTAGTACCAATAATGGCGGCTTCCCGTTGTGTATAAAAGTTGTCTTCATATTGCTTGCTGGTGAGGAGAATACCAACGCTGCCATCACCTAACCAGGAGGCCATACAGTCAATGGCGCTGCGCCCTGGTAGATTGAATAATGGCCGCATAACCGTGGTTAACAAGGTGCCGAATAATTCCAGTAAGCCAAAATTCAGTAACAGTGGCAGCAACAACCCGGCAAAGAAAAACACGCAAAATAACACGGGGAGCAGGTCGTTCATTACCAGTCCGCCAGTATCTGCTGAGCGAATGGCTTCAGGACCGATACCAAAAAAGTTAAGGTGATAAATACTGCTCCGGTCAGTCTGACCAGCAGCCAGAACGGACTGATATTCAACAAGGTATTGAGAAAATGGCGGGTACGAATAACTTTGGGCCGAAACAGCTTAGTGAGTAGTGTGGCCAGCGCCATAAACAGTGAAATTGTCAGAATGATGGTCGTTAACCAGTCGCTTAGCAGATGCTGTAACATCTTTGCCAGAATCGCGACTGGGATTGTAATAGCCCCTGAAAACTCATGGGAGTCATAAACAGCAAGACGCCGATGAGGGATGGGATGATAAAGGTTAAGACGGTTTTCAGACTACGAGTTTGGGATCCGGTCACGTTAAGGCCTGTTGTTATTATTCAAATCTGGCCTGTCGGCCTGCAAAATTATGCAAAATGTTCGCATTAAAGACACAAGGTTACCGCCTCTTGCCGAACATGTAAATTTGTCTGTTGCTGTCGTTCACATCTCACCACATGGCGGCGAATTTTAGGCGTTGCATTGTGATTAAACCTGCCGCCAAGGCGGCGTTGTTGAATAGACTGCAGATCTCCTATTGATGAGATGACAGCTGTTTGTAATTCAAAAAGTTTTCAATATTTTTTGCTATAAATGAGCAAAAGTCCTCATTTATGCAACGATCACTAAGAATTGTTACTTTGCCAAGTGGCATATCAGCTTGTAACAATGTACCTTTGGTGGATGCTATCCGGTATATCCCGGGAACAGTGATATGTGTGGGGCGTAAACTGTTGACTGGCATAGTGGGGACGATAATTACGATGGAAAAAACAGCGTCTGATCAAACTAGCGCTGGGGTTCGGGGTCATTGGACTACTGGGACTATTACTTGGTCTGATAATCTCGATTATTGGATACGATGCTTTGGGTGATGAGCATTTTAATCTCACCAATTATACGATGAGTGAGTTGGGTAATTACGGCCATTCTCCTTTTGCTGTTGCGTTAAACGGTGGACTGTTCTTTGGTAGCTTGTGTCTGGTGTTATTCAGCCTGTACTCGTTGCAGCTTTCCCGCAGTCTTACTGGTGCCATCAGCTTCTTTTCCCTAGCGCTGAGTTGCATGAGCTTGGCCGGTATCGGACTCTTTCCGGTCAATGTCTACCATTTGCATGTCTTCATGTTGAAATGGTTCTTTATCTTCAGCTGTATCAGTGCCTTGGTATACTTGGTGAATCAGACGTTAACACAACCGCCAAGCGGTATGCGTTGGAGCTGCCTGCCAGCATTATTAAGCTGCATCAGTTTCGCTATGTTCCTGTTTTTGCCTTTGTTTGAACTGGATGTTACCGAAGGCAATCGGCCTTTCTATCATGAGATGGTGCTGGAAGGGACAAGGCCGGCGCTCTGGTGGCCGGCACTGCTGCAATGGATCAGTCTTGGTTGTTTTCTGTTGTGGTTAGCGGTACTGCTATATGAGCGTTTTCGTTCGCGGGAATGAGCGACTAGGGTTGGACAGACAGTTTCATTCCCGCCTCACCATACCAATAGCCGTTACATGCATCAGTTGTTACCTCCCCAATTTCTCCCGCCATTAATGCGCTAGCAACGGCAATGCAGTCGTCAGAGAACGGAGACACTCTGAACCACGATACGCCCATAGTAGCCATCGTTGAGAACTGCTGGCGTAAGTCGCAACAAGCCGCCGATTGCGTCTGAATGCCATTTAGCCGTAGCAAAGGTTGATGCTCCTGGGTCTGGGCCAATACTCCGCGAGGATATTGTACACAGGCCATGTCGCAGCCATCTTTCGCTAATCCCTTTAGCCTAGCAGTAAAACAGCGAGCCGAATGCGCCAGCGGTAAATGACCATAACCTATGACTTCTACTTCATAGTCAGTGGCTGGGGTTGATACTTGGCGTAACCAGTCGCGAGATAGGTCAACCGGCATCACAAAGCGCTGCATGCCCCAGGTGGCCATTTTATCCAGTGTGGCGCGGTTGTAGTTGTTGAGACTGGGGCCGCAGACAAAAGGTAACTTCAGTTCGCGGGCCATCGCGACTGCGGCCATATCGTTGGCCTCAATCATAAACTCACCATTCGCTATTTGTTTGCGCAGTTCGGTGAGTTCTGAGCTGTTCTCAATGAGAGCAAGGGTGGAGAGGATCACCTGCTTGCCCGATGCTTGCAACAGTTTGGCGAGTGCTAAATAGTCACTCCATTTTACCTGTCGGCGTCGGGTACAGACAGTTTCGCCCAAATAAACCAAAGGGATATCACTCTCGGCGACCTTTTCATAAAAAGCATATACATTGGATTTAGGCCAGCAGTACATGAGTGGCCCTAATGAAATTTGCATCAAATATTTCCTATTGCCAGCTACGTTCGTAGGCTCCAAGTGTGGTCGTTTGCCCTTCGGAAACTTTAGCTAAGGCTGCTTGCCAATCTGCTTGTGCCTGAAAACATTCTGGTGCCGCAAGATATTTATCCAGTGCGGCCCGCCACACTTTGGTGACTTGTTCCACATAGGCTGGGCTACGTTGCCGCCCCTCAATTTTTAGCGACACGACACCCGCAGCGGCGAGTTCAGGGATAAGATCCAGCGTGCTGAGGCTTGTTGGTGACTCCAGCAAAAATTGCGGATTGGTCGTATCCTCGGTGAGATATCGGCCTTTACAGACCACCGGATAGCCCATCTGTTCCTTAATGCCGGAGCAGTCAATCAATACGTCATTGAGCCTAGTCAGTCGCTTGCCGTCTTGTTCTTGCCAACGCACATGGCGAGCTGGGGAACAAGACCCTCCAGAATTGGGGGATTCCCCTGTTACATAAGAGGATAACTGGCACCGGCCTTCTGCCATGATACAGAGGCTGCCAAAGGCAAAGACTTCAAGATCCACCGGACTGACTTTTGCGAGGTCTTTGACCTGCTTGATTGATAATACTCTGGGCAGCACCGCACGCCGAATATTGAACTGCTCCCGGTAAAAACTGAGCGCTGCCAAGTTAGTTGCACTGGCTTGCACCGAAAGGTGTAACGGTAATTCTGGATAATGCTGGTGTGCGTAATCCAGTAATGAGATATCCGCCACAATCAAGCCATGAGCACCACTTTCCGCCGCTAAATCAATGGCCTGATACCAGCGTTTTTCCTGACCAGGTTGCGGGAAGGTATTAATGGTTAAATAGAATTTGCGTTTACTACTATTGACCAGTTTTGCGGCTTCTTGCAATTTTTGCGGTGTAAAGTTGAGCCCGGCAAATGAACGAGCATTGGTATCATCTTTTAAGCCTAAATATACCGCGTCAGCCCCAGCATTCAGTGCAGCTTTGAGCGACGCTAGATTGCCTGCGGGGCACAGAAGTTCCATGTCTTAAACTGCTCCCTTAACTAATATGAAAGGGGCAAGTGTATCGGTGTTTGATCCCTGAAGAATTGATGTAAAACAGGTTTGAGATCATAAATTTTGGCTAAAATGCCAAGTTGGTAACCCTTTATGGAGAAAAGAGAATGCGTGGTGAGCTATTGTCTCAAATGGCCAAAGACTTGTTGAATATGGCACCTAAAATAGCGTCAAAGCCACTGGGTATTGTTCCTTTTGTCGTGAAAGCCAAGGTGTTGCAACAACTATTGCAACATCTGTTGGCCGAGCAGATTAACGATGGCGAACTGGATTTTCTGGTGGAAAACTGGGTTGCGGTGGAAGTCCCTGATCTGCAACTGTCATTTGAAGTCAGTTTTAATGAGCATTTTACGGTGCGACCAGTGACATCCCCTAAAGTGACCTTTAGTGCCAATAGCAGTGACTTGCTACTGGTTGTAGCCGGTAAGGAAGATCCTGACACGTTGTTTTTTCAGCGCCGTTTGTGTATTGAAGGTGATACTGAACTGGGCCTTGAAGTGAAAAATCTACTGTTGGCTATTGATTTACAACGTTTGCCCGTGGCTGTGCGCACATTGCTGGACAAGCTAGCAAAATCACTGCTGTGGCTTCAGACAACTTCTGGGGCTGATGTACAGTTGAGCTAAAAAAGAGCGACCCAAACGGGTCGCTTAACATTTCAGACACACATTCTGAAAATCGCGCTATTCAAAAGGGAGGATATGATGAAAATCAAAACCTATCGGTTGTTATGATTCCTTCCTACCAAATTAGTTCCCATATCTGCACTTTAATTTATAAAAATAGCTGAGAGGCTCCGCGAGTCTGCACTTCGGCCTTTTAATCCTTCGTAAATGACACATAAAAAAATGGCAACCCAAAGGGTTGCCAACAAAATTTAACTAAAGGTGTAAAGTGCGCTAGAACCATACACCTTACAAGGGAGACAATGATGAACACGAAAATTCGTTTCATAAAGTAAGACTCTCAGGATCTTAAATAGTTCATCGCCATCGGGTGTTTTTGCATAAAAAAATGAATATTTAGCGATTAATATTTAACTAATTGATTTTAATATAAAAATTTCTTGTTTTGTTTTCGCTGTTCCAAAAAAACGGCAACCATTTGGTTGCCGCAACTTCAATCACATTGGAACAGACAATCACTGTGCGCTAGAACAATGCTTGCCAAAAGGGAGATGATGAAACACAAGACCATGTCTTACTTAGTAAGATAAGTTGCTAGCAATAAAGTTCCCGTATAAATAAAAATTTTCTCGTTATTGTTGATAGTGAAAAAAACGGCAACCATCCGGTTGCCGAAAAAGAAGGAATTTACAAGGAGTAGAATCCGATAGTGGGACATCCGGTTAAAAGGGAACACCGGAATTATCGGTTCTGTAATTAAGACCGTCGGGCTAATGGTCAGTTCCATAAGCAGTAAAAAATATAAAAAAAGGCAATCACATCGGATTGCCTTCTGATCCATCTGGATCAATTGGGGCTGCGCTAGAAGCCCCGCTAGGGAGAATGATGAACAAATAATCTCTGCTCACATAGTTGGAACCGTTGAATCTGAAAAGGTTCCAGAAATTATTTAAAAATAAATCAATTTTATTTTAAGGCTAATAATTCAGAGAGTTGTGTCTCTATCGCTGCTGGTTTGGTGGTGGGAGCAAAGCGACCAGCAACTTTGCCATCTCGTGTAATCAAAAATTTGCTGAAGTTCCATTTTATTGCCTGTGACCCAAGAAAACCGGGTGCTTGCTGTTTTAACCACTGATATAACGGGTGGGTGTCTGGCCCATTGACAGCAACTTTGGCAAACATAGGAAAGCTAACCCCATAGTTTAACTGGCAAAACTGGTTTATCTGTTCATTGCTACCCGGTTCTTGTGAGCCAAACTGGTTACAGGGAAATCCCAGAATGACCAGCCCCTGCGCGGCGTATGTTTGATATAGCTGTTCCAGTCCGGCATATTGAGGTGTAAATCCGCATTTGCTCGCGGTATTGACGATTAACAATACCTTGCCTTTATAGCGGGAAAG
Source organism: Shewanella dokdonensis (assembly GCF_018394335.1). NCBI lineage: Bacteria > Pseudomonadati > Pseudomonadota > Gammaproteobacteria > Alteromonadales > Shewanellaceae > Shewanella > Shewanella dokdonensis. Next base: position 3,185,882 of record NZ_CP074572.1, read on the forward strand.
GTTAACGGTATTGCCTGTTATATCGGTAACTTCAAAGTCATAAATGCTGTTATACATGGATGTTGCCTAGTTATTGGTCTTAGCAAAGTATAGCCAGATAATAACATTGCGAACAATTATATTGTAAGCAATTTAAATGGGTGGCAGAACTATCAGCCATAGCGGAATACTGCCCTTCAGAAGGGGGCGATGAATGTTTGCTAGTCGTATTTTCGCCAACATTAGTAACAGGCGCGACAATTGTCACGCCTGCGGTCACTACCAGATGCTAGGGCTATTGCTGGGGAACGATGGCATTGAAATCCTGTTGCAGGTTTTGGCCTGCGGTGATTGAGATTTCATGAAATTGTGTTGTGGGATCTGGGATGCTGATGCCGTCAAACTGATCCGGATCATCATTTTCGCTGCTGCACGTAAATGCCACCGTATAATCTCCGGTAGGTAAATAACCGAAGCTATAACTACCGTAGTTTCCCGAGATCCACATGACATCGGTGGAGGCATAGGGGGCAATGATTCCCTCAGGTAATACGGTGGTATTGGTTGCGGGATCATAGTTGTCTGCAAGTTTGGTCAGATCCAGATTGTGCCCTGGGTAGAGGTAGACAAAATTTCCGGTGTCGTTGTTGCAACTGCCGGCATTGAACAAGTTCACGTCAACATTGCCCGATAATGCTGCAACGGCGGCATTATTGAGAATTTTCACCCCGTGGGGTTTTAGGTTGTAACGTCCGCCATTACGGTTTTCAACCAAGGATTGGCGGAGGTCAAACTCGATAGTGAAGCTTTGCACGCTATCTTGACTGACGGTAAAGCTGCCTAGCTGTAGTTTTTGACTGGGTTGTTTAAGCGGAATTTGACCATTTTCACCGACGACATAGCTCAGATCTGAGCCCGTGGATTCATCAAGAATATGTAAGATGAGGTTGTCATAAGTACCGGTGGGAATGCTCTGATCTGTGATGATCGTACTGCTGTCAGTCCCCTGATATTGCATCAGATCCAACTGCCGATAGCTGGCGCCATTTGGGCCTGTGACATCAAGCACGATATTATCCTGACCATTTTTGACCAGCTCAATTTTATCAAAGGCAATGACTACCTGTTGGGCATTGTCTACTGGGGCATCGGATACGGCAAAAGACACCTTCGCGGTGTTGACGGACGCGGGACTATCACTGCCACCACAAGCGGCCAGCATCAATGAGGTAATGACTGGCGTTAGAACTGTAAGTTTGCTGTGTGTCATCGAGTTTCTCCATTTAAACCATCTGTGTTGTAAAAAGGTATTTACAAACATTTAAAACGGTTTACACCGTAAGTCGAACATACTTAACCTCCACTGAACACTGAACACTGAACACTGAACACTGAACACTGAACACTGAACACTGAACACTGAACACTGAACACTGAACACTGAACACTAGATGCAGCTAAGCGACTTCGGCTGTTTTACAATCATTAGCGGATGCGTTTTCAGTATAGTAAATTGCCGCTGTGGCAATGGTGATGCACTGACCTATTGCGCGAGGGTAGTGTGTTACACTTTGCTACTCTGTAATCGTCTCAAGCGTGTTTTATATGGTTATCAGCCTGTACTGTTATCGTGTGGCAATTGGCTGCCCTGCGCGAGTAACGACATCGGGAACGGCTAGCAAAGCATTCAGGCAACAACTCTTACGGGCGTGCCTTTCTCATCACACCACTGGTACACCACAAGATTGGCAGTTTGAAGTTGGCGCTTATGGTAAGCCTGCACTTATTATGGCGCAGCAGCTTCGTTATAAATTACAGTTCAATTTAAGCCATAGTCAGCATTGGCTAGTGCTGGCGGTTGCCGAAGGGCTGCGCCTTCGACCCAAATCGGGGTTGATGTTGAAGTGCCGAAGGCCAAACGTAATACACTGGAGATTGCTAGGCACTGTTTTGCTGAGAGTGAATGGACACAGCTGCAAGCGTTAGCAAGCACAGCTGCTACGGCTGCCTTTTACCGTTTATGGGTATTGAAAGAGTCATATGTGAAAGCTACTGGGCGCGGTTTGACCCAAGCTCTTAGCGCCTTCAATTTCAGTCCGGTCATCGCCGCCGAACGACCAGTTCCTCAGTGGGAAGTGGTCGATAGCCGTGGGGTGGATGATAACTATTTGTGGCGCCATTTTTATATCCCTTGGGGCAGCGGGCATGTGGGGCTAACGGTTGGGGAGCCCCATCCTGTGGCGAGCGGGAGTGGGCCTGAGTTGCAAATTTTTGTGGTGGAGCAACTCGGTCCTGAACAGTGGCAGTTTGCTCCCAGTGTGCCAGAGGCTATTGTCTAGCAAGACGATTACTTTCCGGAGCATGCTCAAAATCGCTGCGAAACGGGTTGATATCCAAGCCGCCACGACGAGTATAACGGGCATATACCGTTAGTTTACTGCAGTTACAGTAGCGCTTAAGATCAGTAAATATGCGTTCTACACACTGCTCATGGAACTCATTGTGCTGCCGAAAGGAGATCAAGTAACGCAGCAGTTTTTCCCGGTCTATTTTGGGCCCTTGATAACGGATCATCACACTGCCCCAATCGGGTTGTGAGGTGATCAAACAGTTGGATTTTAACAGATTGGAATTAAGCGTTTCCGCTACCATCTGTTTACTGTCAGTGCTATTTCGTAGCCAATCAGCATTAAAAGAATATTCAACAACTTCAATATCTTGATCATCAATACACGTCCCTGGCAGTTCTTTAATCCGCAAAGAAGCAAACTGTTTTGGTTCTATGATATGCACTTCGACGGATCCCTCGGCGCAGCGGGACAGATCTTCTTCTAACAGTTGTTGGAGTTTTTCAATCGATTCAATTTGGGTCTGATTGAAGCTGTTGAGATATAACTTGAACGATTTTGATTCCACCAGATTGCGACTGTTGGCATCCAAGCGCACTTCAGCTATGGCCACCATAGGTTTGCCTTTACTATTTAACCAAGACAGTTCATATGCGCTCCAGATATCTACGCCGTGAAAAGGCATAGGCTCTGATAGCGACAGCGCATCCCGGTTTAATTTGCGGGGTACAGGTTGCAGCAACGCTGGTGAGTAATGTTCTTGATATCGGGTCGCTTTGCCGAGAGTCAGATTAGCCAGCGCCTCAGCGTTGTCATAAGGGGTTGATTCTGTGTCATCAATGGTGATTTCATGCCAAAATATTAAAACATTATACCTTAATTACACGAGGTCTTAAGTGTCTTGTACAGAGGCTCTTGAACAATTATTTGCGCGGTACCAGCAATGTTATCAGTCAGTGTTGGGGGAATTCCCTCGTTACTACGCCGAAGGTGAGGCCTCCCGTTGTATTTTAGCTGGGGAACAAGAAGATCCTGTGCAATGGCAGGCCGTGAGTCGGCAACCAGCCGCATCCTTTGCCAATGTCAGTGAGGCGTTATCCTTGCCTCTGCATCCAGATATTGAACATTTTTATGGGCATTTTTTTGCCGGCCCAATTCAGTTTGACTCGCCGTTTGGCAGTGGTGAACTACTGCAGGTGTGGAATGAAAAAGACTTTGAGTATCTGCAGGAGAACATTATTGGTCATCTGATGATGAAACAGAAACTCAAACAGGCCCCCACATGGTTTGTAGGAATATTGCATCAGCAAGATGACATGTTGACGGTAGATAACCAGGATGGCTCTGTATGGCGCGAACGCCCTGGCGAAGTGGCCAGTGAGCGGCTCGCGGATAGTCTGGCGGTATTTTTAACGCTACTGAGTCCGCGTGTGGCGCCAGCCGAACGTTATCAGGAACTTGGTGCTTCGCAATCGGATGCTGCGCATCCTGGTATTTTTAACAGCCTTAAACGTATGTGGCATAACTTGTTGGGTAAGCGTTAAGACTTACTGAAAGTCCCATGAAAGATTAGAGACTATCCGGCAGTTGTCACAACGAAAGTGAAACAATTCCAGCAATGGTTCGGGCTGGTACCAGTGATGATTGCCGCAGCGAGGGCAGGGGCGCAGTAACTCCTGTTCGCGACTTTCCCTCCAACCCGATATAAATAATAGTAGGTCGGTATTTTTGTAAGATATTCAATGCGTCCACGCAGATCCCAGCCCCGGCGGAATAGGTCACTGTCGATATCACTTAACTCATGTAAAGCGGCAAATTCAGCGGCGGTGGCTGACGCCATTTGCAGTTCATCGCAAGCCTGCCATTCGGTTTGCCAGCGGATGAGTTGTTTATGGTCGCCATTGAAGGTAGCGGGTAACTGATATAAAGGGATTGGTAATAAGGAGTCGCCGCTCCGTAGTGGCGAGCACATATGGACATAACTGGTGTATAGCAATTGCCAGGATGGTGGCTCGCTGCAACTGATCTCTGAATTAATATCCTGACCGAGGATTTTTTCCCGAGGTGCTAGTAGTTTGGCCTTCGATAACTGAGCAAGCGCCTGTTTGGCCCAAGGGCTGTTATGGCGATGCGCTAAACTGTGTTCTTCTGGTAACAGCAATCGTACGCGAAAAGAACCTTCATGTAATGCCACCGCGAACTCTCTACCCAGCACTTGACCGTTAGCCCGCCAGGCTTCAAGCAGATGATTAATCGCCTGTTCCGCCAGTGAAATGGTGGTATCTGCAAAGCAATCAAAGCGCAACTCACAGACAAACATCAGTTCTGCTCCCTCGGTGCGTTTTCTAGTCGCTGCAGTCGCTGTCCCAATTGTTGACAGTATTCTTGCAAGCTAATGAGCTGTTTTTGCATGTTTTCAACTTGTTGTTCGATAGCCGATGGTGACGATGGTGCATTAATCGGCGTCATGTTGGGTATTGCTGAAAAACTAGCGATTTCACTCTCTGACATGGTTTTAAATCGTTGCAACCCCGCAACCAATATTGGCAGTGGCATCTTGCTGCCGACCTTCGCTTTTACCAGCGCTAATGTAGGTGTTTGACCATTTTGGCTGATGGTAATTGCAGCGGCAATCACTGGGGTTAGTTCATGTGACATAGTGGTTGAAAACCTCACTCATTAGTCTAAAAAGTCATAGCAAGAATGATATTAAATATAACATATTGAAAATAAACAATAAAAATATTGGTCTGTAATTTGCCTGTTATGAGGTTCGTGGATGAAATATTAACTGATACCAAGGAGAATAAATGAATAAAGCATTATTACCCCTGCTGGGGCTTGCCAGCTTAGGCTTAAGTGCTTGTGTGGTCAATGTGGGCGGCGATGAAGACTGGCATGATGATAGTTCATGGAAAGCACTGCAACATAAGAATCAGCAGTTGATTTCACAATTAACACTCGGGATGTCTCAACAAAAAGTACAAGAGATTATGGGTCCGGCAGAGTTTAGCGAAGCCTTTATGGCCCATGGCGATGCAGTACAGGTATTGTACTACCGCACTCGACATGTACACAGTGATGGCAAGACCACAAAAGATGAGTGTACGCCGCTCATTTTCAAGCAACAGCAGCTGCTCGGCTGGGGGACAAAGCGTACGAACAGCTTTAAAGCTTAGCGTCGTAGTGATGTATCCAAGTGATCGATCACTTCCGCCCATTGGGCATCGGCATCCAAAGACTCTCTTAAAAAGGCGCTTTGTGCTGGTGTCCAGAATGGGGCATCCTCCAGCCGGACGCTTTGGGGCAGATAATGGCGTTTAAAAAATCTTTTATTGCGGTATCGCTGCTTTCAAGCCCTAATTGTTGGAACAGTGCCGCCATGGTATTCAGACTGGTATCCATTATTTTGCTCCATTCGATAATCAATAAATAAAGTATATCAACTGTTAGCCCGTTCACCCGCCACCACCAAAGTAATTAGCGGTACTCTTTATACTGATATCCAGTCGAAGGCATATCAGCGATATGGTGTGTCTTATATATGGCTTTCCATAATAGCCTGACAGCTTGTGAGATATGTCTTACAAGTGTGTAAGACATATCAGAAAAATTGCGGCTGACATGTCGTCCTGTTTTTATGTAAGTTAATAAAAATCAATCTATTAGCTTGTTATTTTCGAGTGTTGCAGTTATGTGGCAGATGTTGTTAATCCGTTTGGCCGCTATTTTTGTACCCCTTTAGGGTAATATTTGAAGCGTCCAAGGAACGGTACTTAAAGGAGATTGTCAGGATGACGGTCAACTGAAAGGATGCAGTGTTCAAGGATGATACAGGGAATGTATGCTGACATGAAGTCAGGTAAATAAGGACGTTAAAATGGTTTCATGACGAAGCCATTATCAGGACAAAGTACAGGATGTTGCCGCAGGATGCTCATGGATGAAATGGGACACGCTTACGGACAGAGCAACGACCGATAAAAGGAACTATCGGCTGAAAGGGACTGGTACTAGGGTACAGGGATTCACCAGGACGGTAAGGGAGCAATGGACGCATCTCATTCGCAAGGATGGAGCAGGGAAGCAATTGCATAGCGGGAAGGCTTAGCAAAGTGATAGAAGGGCGCGACTCGGTGAGTCGCGCCCATTCTTTTTGTGTGGGCGATAACTGTTGCTACTTAGTGGCAGCCGCCGGAACTACAGCCGCCGCAACCGCCTCCGACCTTACCGCGATTAGTTGGTGCTTGGCTCCAGTCTGGTTCGGGAAATATCGGCCACTCAATTTTTTGAATGCGTTTCCCAAGCATGTGGATATGCCCTTTAAACTGATTAATTCCATCGGTGCTGAATTCAAATTGAAAACTGGCTTTCCAGCCTAAGCCCGCACCGCCGAGACTCGGACGAGCCGACGCCATAGCCACAGACAATAACTGCACGCGTTGGCGCTGTACTTCACGTTCAGCAAATTGGCGACAAATTTCAGCCATTTGGCGCAGTTGCCAGAAAAATGCCGCAATTACCACCACTCCTGCCATCAAAAGAAAATCAGTCATCATTTCTGCGTGTTCCTGAAGAGTCCGCCGATAGCGGCACTGAGTTGCACACTGCGATCTGGATTACGTAACTCGCTTAACAGCAGCGGACGAATCGCCGGGATCGCCACAATATCAGCAAAGATCCCGTTAAAGAAGTCCTGAGTTTGCAGCGCCAGGGATTCTAGGAAAATTTTGCGGCATGGCGCTTGTTTCAGCACTAACCAGCAGCGTGCGGCAATTGCCAACAAGCACTCCTGACTCAGTTTTTGCTGTGAGGCTATGCTGGTTATTGCGCGGATGCAGTATTGTGGCTGGGAGGCTAAGGCTCTTAAAAATAGGCTTGGACAGCGTCTTCCTGCTGTGGCAGCGCTTGGGTAATGTGTTGTGCCAGTTGCGGTGAAATGGTGATGTGTTCCAATAACTGACATAAAGCGATTTGCACTTCTTTTGCCGTGGAAGCTATGGCATTTAACAACATCGCCGGATGATCCAGTAGATCTGCTCTGGCACAAATGTCGGCCAATCCCTGAAGTCCTACGGCTTGCCATTGGTCGCGGTTTACCTTTCCAGACAGATACTGGCAGGCATATTCATATTGGCTAGATGCGGCTTGCCCGAGTTGACGGCGCACTAAGGCGTTAAACAATGCCAGTTTCTCTTGGGCGGGCCGATAACTGAAAGGGTGGCTGGCCAGTTGCTGTTGTTGTGCTTCGGTCAGCGCTTGCTGAAGGTTTTTCCCCATCGCCGCAAGCAACATTTCAATGAATTGGCTACGTCCCGCCGGATTCAGCAAGCCTTGTTCATCTAACGGTAGTTTCAGAAACCAGATAAAAGGTGCTGAAGGCTGTTCCCAGAATACCAGTGCGAAGCAAGCATGTCCCTGTATCGGGTAAGGGTAGGGGGCGGCCAGGGCTTCAATTTGCCGAAAAGCCATAACATCAAGTGGTTGAACCCTCCGGCCCATATCGTAGATCAGGTATTGACTGTTGGCGGCGTTTAACAGTTCGCCAAACGTAGAAATTGTGTGCATAAGAGATCCATGATGCCAGCTAAGACTGCCGGGCATTATAGGGATAAGCGGTTGCGGATGGTATGATATGGCCTTAATTATTCAGGGAACGGCGGAAATTATGTCTTACCGGCAGACGGCAGAATATCTGCGAACCATTGAACATGAGCTTAAGCGTTTGCAACTGTGGAGCGACACCCATCCATCGGCGGTAGCGCTTGCCAGCACAGCTCCTTTTGCCTGTGACACCTTGCCATTTGAGCATTGGCTCCAGTTTATTTTTCTGCCCAAGATGCAGGTATTAGTTGAACAACAACTACCTTTGCCTACGGAAATTGCCATAGCCCCTATGGCGCACTATGTGTGGGCACAGCGGCCAGTTATGCGTGACTTAATTAATGTGTTGGAGATGTTGGATGAGCTGCTCAGTGGTAAATGATGTGCCATTAGTTGAAGAAACTGCACCACAAATTCAAGTGTTGTTTGAAGATGAGCATCTGGTGGCTATCCATAAACCGGCTGGTTTATTGGTGCATAAAACCTACCTTGCCCGTCATGAAAAATATTTTGCCATGCAGATGACCCGTGATTTAGTGGGGTGTCATGTCTATCCGGTGCATCGGTTGGATCGGCCTACCTCTGGCGTGTTGTTGTTTGCCAAAAGCAGTGCTGTTGCGCATCAATTGTGTGTCCAGTTTGAGTCACGCCAGGTGCGTAAATACTATTTGGCTTTGGTGCGTGGCAATATGTTGGAAGCTGGCCTGCTGGATTATCCATTAAAAGAAGAACTGGATGATGTGGCCGACAAAATGGCCTCTCAGCCACGGCAAGCCCAATCGGCTATTACCCGTTATGAACCGTTGCTCAATGCTGAAATTCCAGTACCATCAGGACGTTATCAGACATCTCGGTTTGCTTTATTGCGGTTGCAGCCATTAACCGGGCGTAAACACCAGTTACGGCGCCATATGGATCATCTAAGACATCCGATCATCGGCGATACTGCCCATGGTGATGGTAAGCAGAACCGTTTTTTTCGTGAACATTTCGGCGTAAATCGGATGTGGTTACTGGCGCAAAAACTGTCACTGACACATCCAGTGACTGGCGCTGAGCTATCTGTTGTGACAGAACCAGAAGCAGAATGGCAGCAAATATTTACCGCCTTGGGCTGGGGCGATGATGAACTATGTTCCGGCAAACCGTGGACGCTTGCCGGAACATAGTGCTAAGCAGTTACTTATTGCGTTGTTGCATCATGTCCAGCAGTGGCATGTAGGCATCAAGTGTAAAGTGATGATGATGTTCATCCTGCTGGCGTACGGCTCTGAAGTAACAGATTTTGCGGGTGTGGGTGATACGTTGGTGCTGTTTCAACAATTTCTGGCGGCTACTCTGGCGCATTTACTGCGTTCCTTTATGGACTAAAAGTGTTCGGCTGCTTTGGTCTACTTGCAGGCGGGGCAGTCGATAAAGTATGTTGGGAAGGTGATTTCCCGGTCGCGAAGTATAGCATGAAAAAATCAATATAGTGTTCGGATCTGTTTATGGTAGTGCGCAATATGTTGCTGAAACTTTGGATGCGGCGTTAGCTGAAGCTGGCTGGCAAGTGCAATTGTGGCAACCAGAACAGCTAGCTGCTTTTATCCCACCCGAAGATGAGCTGTTACTCGTGGTCACTTCAACCACTGGCGATGGTGATTTGCCCGAGAATATTTTGCCGTGGTTTGCGATGATGAAAGATAGTGCGCCTTATTTACCGCAACTGCATTACGCTGTTATCGTTCTTGGCGACTCCAGCTACGATACCTTTTGTGGTGGCGGTAAACAGATGGATGCGCTGCTCAGTGAACTGGGCGCAAAGCGTGTTGGGGAACGGTTAGAAATTGATGCCTGTGAAACCATGGAACCTGAAACTGAGGCACTAAAATGGCTCAAAACTTGGCTACCGCTGGCTACTTCCGTCGATCAATAAGCTGGCTCAACAGACACTGGTTTAAGTTCGCCCAAAATCTTAGTCAGGCGTTATTAGCGCCTATTGCCATTTTGCCCGCCGCGGGGTTGATGATCGGGCTGGCAGGCTCCTTACTTTTGCCATGCCGGCATTGCTTTTTGAGCTGCTGTCTAATGTCGGACAGTTTATTTTTGCCATCATGCCCTTACTGTTTGCCGTGGCGATTGCGGTCGGCTTTTGCCGCGAGCAAGGTGCGGCCGCTATCAGCGCGGTATTTGGCTACGGCGTATTTACGGCGGGCTTGGGGGTGTTGGTTGCAGATAAACACCTGCCGGGCATCATGATCCTTGGAATAAATACGCTCGATACCGGTATTGCCGGCGGCATGGTGCTCGGTGCCGCTACCTGCTTGGCGATGTACTTGAGTCAGTTTGTCAGGCTACCCGCGGTCTTATCATTTTTTGAAGGGCGGCGCAGTGGCCCGCTGCTGATGTTGCCGTTAGCATTGCTACTCGCATGGTTGTTTGCGTATATCTGGCCCCCGTTGGCACATTACATCCAACAGTTTTCCGATTGGGCGGTTTACCAAAAACCGCAATGGGCGTTTGCACTGTATGGCACGGTTGAACGGCTATTGTTGCCTCTCGGGCTCCATCACATCTGGAATGCGCCGTTTTTTTGGAGTTCGGACAGTATCCCGCAAACGGTGAGATTATCCGGGGTGAGATTGCCCGTTATCTGGCAGGCGATCCTCAGGCTGGCAATCTCGCCGGTGGCTATCTGATCAAAATGTGGGGGTTGCCAGCGGCAGCCTTTGCCATGTGGCGTTGCGCGGATAAAAGTGAACGTAACCGCGTTGCGGGGATTATGTTGTCTGCCGCTGCGACCAGTTGGCTCACCGGTGTCACCGAGCCGATTGAATTTGCCTTCTTGTTTGTTGCTCCTTTGCTTTATCTGCTACACGCGTTGTTGTGTGGCCTGGCCTATCTGATCTGTGTGATGCTAGGGGTTCATTATGGTATCAGTTTTTCTCAGGGGGCCTTGGATCTGGTGTTGATGTGGCACAACTCCTCTAATGCGGGTTGGTTGTTAATTCTGGGACCATTAACCGCAGTGCTCTATTACGCCATCTTCAGTACCGCCATCATGATTTTTAATCTGAAGACGCCAGGGCGGCTAGAGCCGTTAACACACGCTAATTTGTCAGCGCGGCAACTGTCAGCAACCGATGTCACACCGCAACTGCTTATCAGCGCCTTGGGCGGTGCTGCCAATATCCACTATTTAGGCGCTTGCATGACACGCTTGCGGCTCAATGTTATCGACCCGTTGCTGGTGGACAAATCTCGCCTGTTAGCATTGGGTGCTAAAGGTGTCATTGTGATGGGCTTGGGCGTTCAGGTGGTATTTGGCACTAAGGCAGAAGCGATGCGCCAGATAATGCAACGTTACTTGGATCAGCGTACTGGTTAGATTTTTTATAATAATAATCAATTTTTATTAGGATTTGTGCGGCATTTTTCGACTTGGTATGGCATATTCCTCAGTCCAGATATTCTTTGGGGAAGGAAATGCAGCGTAAAATCCTGATGACGGACTGTGCCGACGAGCACGGCCTCATTGCTAAAATCACTGGTGTCTGTTTCAAACATCAGTTAAATATCATCAAAAACAGCGAGTTTGTTGATAATCAGCAACAACGCTTTTTTATGCGAACCGAACTGGAAGGTGAGTTTCACGAGGCGCAGTTACTTGCGGATCTTGAGCAAGTTTTACCACCTAAAAATCAGATGCGGCTGATCGATGCTGGGCGTAAGCGGGTGGTTGTGTTGGTAACCAAAGAAGCCCATTGTCTTGGCGATTTACTGATGAAGGCTTATTACGGCGCCTTAGAGGTCGATATCGCTGCGGTGATTGGTAATTATCAAACGTTGGCGCCATTAGCAGACAAGTTTGATGTACCTTTTCATTTCGTATCGCATGAAGGTTTGACGCGCGAAGAACACGAGCAAGCTTTACTACAACAGCTCACACCCTATCAGCCGGATTATGTAGTCTTGGCTAAATTCATGCGCGTGCTGACTCCTGGATTTGTCAGTCATTATCCGAGCCGGATCATCAATATTCATCACTCCTTTCTGCCGGCGTTCATCGGTGCCAATCCCTATCGACAGGCGTGGGAACGTGGCGTGAAAATTATCGGAGCTACGGCGCACTTTGTGAATGACAGTCTCGATGAAGGGCCAATCATTAAACAGGACGTGATCCCGGTAGATCACAGCTACAGTGCTGAGGATATGGCTAAGGCCGGGCGTGACGTAGAAAAAAGCGTGCTGAGTCGGGCGTTAGCTTTGGTGGTCAATAATCAGGTGGTGGTCAACGGTAACAAGACGCTGGTGTTTAAATAATACCGAGTTGTTGTGTTATCGGAAAAATAAACCCGCTGCAAAGTGACGGTATATCACAGGTAGCGGGTTTAGTTTTTTATGCGGTTATTGTTCAGTCAACAATACGCAACAGCTCGTTGATGCCGACTTTGCCACGGGTCTTGGCATCGACTTTTTCACGATAATGGCGGCATACAAACTATAGTTGCCACACTTTGATGGCAAGCTGCCAGAAACCACGACCGAGCCAGCAGGTACTCGGCCATAATGAATTTCTCCGGTTTCACGGTCGTAGATTTTGGTACTCTGTCCAATAAAGACGCCCATTGAAATCACTGAACCTTCTTCAACGACGACTCCTTCTACAATTTCAGAACGCGCGCCGATAAAGCAGTTATCTTCGATGATGGTTGGGCCTGCTTGCAGCGGTTCCAACACTCCACCGATACCTACGCCGCCAGAGAGATGCACATTTTTACCAATCTGGGCACATGAACCCACAGTGGCCCAAGTATCGACCATAGTGCCTTCATCGACATAAGCCCCAAGATTCACGTAGGAGGGCATCAATACGGTATTTTTGGCAATAAACGAGCCTTTACGGGCGGCGGCTGGTGGTACCACGCGAATGCCTTCCGCGCGGAAACGCGCCTCGTCATAACTGGCAAACTTCATCGGCACTTTATCAAAATATTGGGTTTCAGTGCCGTCAATGATGCCGTTATCGAAAATCCGGAAGGACAGTAACACGGCTTTTTTAAGCCACTGATGTACCTGCCAAGCGCCATCGATTTTTTCGGCAACACGAACTTCACCGCGATCCAGCATATCGATGACGTGTTCCACATCCGCGCGTAGGGCGGCATCTACCGTTGCTGGGCTTATCTGTGCGCGGGTTTCAAATGCCGCTTCAATACGTTGGCGTAAAGCCTCCATAACTTACTCCCGTCTTTACTGTGTCTGTTGATTGGAAAGGGTACTAATTAGCACTTCCCTGAGCTGTTGTTGGCGGACTTCGTCCAGCGCCTGACCTTCCGTGGTTTGTAGGATAAAGAAATCTTCTGCGCGTTCACCTATGGTGGTAATTTTGGCGGATTGCAGCGTGATGCCGCAACGGTACAGAATGTCACCAATTTTGGCGAGCAGTCCAGGCGCATCGAGTGCAATCAGCTCCATCATGCTGGTGCTGTGCTTCTGGCTGGGCAGAAAAGTGACCTGTGTTGGCACACTAAACGGTCTCATAATGCGTGCCATTTTACGGAATTTGGGCATTTTGGTGGTATCGCCGGACAAGGCTTTTTCCAACGCTTTACGGATACTTTGGATCCTTGATAGGGCTTGTACCGCCGTGCCATCTTGTTCCAGGATCACAAAGCTGTCGAGGGCAAAGTTGTCTTTGGTGGTCATAATGCCCGCGTCATGGACGTTGATATTTTTGTTGTCGAGCACTGCCATAACGGTCGCGAACAGGCGCGGTCGGTCTTTACAATAGATAAACAGCTCAGTGCCACCGCGGGTCATATGTTTGGAGACCAGCACCAGCGGTTCATCCTGCCGATGTTTGAGGATAGCTTCGGCATGCCAAGCTATTTGGTTCGGCTGATAGCGCAGGAAATAATCGGCCTTAAAGCGTTGCCACAGACTTTCGATGGATTTTTCTTTAAGTCCCCGCCGCAACAGTTCTTTTTTAGCTTTGGCTTGGTGTTCTCTCACCCTGGCGCGGATATCTACCGGTTTCTCTTTACCCCGAGCCAGAACCCGCTGTGCCGAGAAATATAGATCCCTGAGCAATGAACCTTTCCAACTGTTCCAGGTGTGTTCATTGGTGGCACAGATATCAGCTACCGTCAGGCAATAAAGGTAGCTAAGGTGCGAGGCATCGCGGACTTTATCCGCAAATGCGGCTACCACTTCTGGATCAGAGATATCGCGGCGCTGAGCCGTAATAGACATCACCAGATGGTTTTCTACCAACCAACTGACCAGCCGCCCATCATGACTGTTAAGACCATGTAGTTTGCAGAATTCCAGCGCATCGGTAGCGCCAAGTTTACTGTGGTCGCCACCACGGCCTTTGGCAATATCATGGAAAATCGCGGCCAGAACCAACAAACCTTTTTTAGGCAACTGGTTGATTAAGATTGAACCTAACGGAAATTCATCACGCTGTTCCTGCTGCGAGAAGTGCTCAATATTAAGCAGTAACCTATGGGTATGTTCATCCACGGTATAGGCATGAAACAGGTCAAACTGCATTTGACCTTCAATGTTGCGCCAAGCTGGCAGATAAGCAGACAAAATGCCATGTTTGTGCATTAGCGACAGTGCTTTTATGCCACGGGGATGCCGCAGGATCTCCATAAAGGCTTCGCGGCACAGTTCGTGTTCCATTAAGGGTTGCACTAGGTCGCGCCGGGCATTACGCAGCGCTCTTAATGTTGGCGCATAAATCCCGAGAATATTGGAGTTGCGTGCCACGTAAAGAAACAGTTTGAGCAACTCTTCAGGATGCTGAAACGGCGATGCCTGCAACGCCTCGATAAAGGGGCCTCGGCGTTGATAATGCTGGTCAATGGGTTGAATTTCCAGTGCCCGACCATCGCCCAAGGTGGCACGTTTAAACAGTTGCAGTAACATTTCGTTCAGCTCCATTACCCGGCGTACCGTGCGGTAATAGCGCTTCATCATCTGTTCAACGGCGAGCTGCGTGGCATCTTCATAGCCCATCAGCTCGGCGACTTGTCGCTGCACATCAAACAGCAGGGTTTTCATCGCGGCCAGTGGCGATATGCAAGGCAAAACGGAGTTCCCACAGGAAATTCTGAGATTCCAGTAATTCGTCAAGTTCCGTGGGTTCGAGGAACTCATGATCGACTAGCTCGCGCAGGTTGGCCGCATTAAAGTGCCGAATGGCAACCCAGGCAATGGTCTGAATGTCACGTAGGCCACCCGGACAGGTTTTGATGTTGGGTTCCAGATCAAAGGCGTTGGCTTTGGCGTGGCGTAGCCGCTGCTCATCGCGTTTGGCACGGAAAAATTCACTGGAAGGCCAGAATTCTTGCTCGCGGATCTTATCGTAAAGCAAGTCAAAGGCGGCTTCAGGCCCAGCTAGCAAGCGCGCTTCTAACAGATTGGTGGCAATCGTGATGTCGGCGCGGCCCTGTTCCAGTGTTTGCGCCAGCGTGCGTACGCTATGGCCTATCTCCAGCCCGGTATCCCACAGAAACGCGATAAACTCGCTGAGTCTGGCTTCGGCTTCTGCGCCCGCATGCTCGGGCATCAGAAACAGCAAATCAATATCAGAGTGGGGCAGCAACTCAGCGCGGCCGTAGCCACCCACCGCGATCAGGGCAATTCCTGCATGACTCAGCCCGAGCTGTTGCCAGTGCTGTACCAGCAGTTGGTCAACAAAGCGGCTGCGCTCAGCCACCAGTTCGGTAATCTTATCGCGATTGGCAAATCTGAGTTGCAGGTGCTGCAGGTTTTCGCCAAGAGCGGCTTTGGCGGCTTGCGCAGTGGCCATTATTGTCCTTAGTTGATGACATCACACATGATTGATGAACCGTGGGAAATCTTCGTTACTGCGCAGCGTCAGCACTTCTACGCCGGTATTGGTGATCAGTAATGTGTGTTCCCACTGAGCCGATTTTTTACCATCCACAGTGGTGACAGTCCAGCCATCTTGTTCATTAAGCACGGTTTGGTAACGACCAGCGTTGATCATCGGCTCGATGGTAAAGCACATCCCGGGTTTGAGAATGGTGCGATCATTGTTGCGGTAATGTACCACCTGGGGTTCTTCGTGGAAGCCTTTACCAATGCCATGACCGCAATAGTCACGCACGATAGAAAATTTGTCTGCCCCACTTTTACTGGATTTCACCAGTTTTTCGATGATGGTGCCAATTTCGCCTAACTGCATGCCGGGGCGTACTTTACGGATAGCGGCGTACAGGCTTTCCTGGGCAATGCGGCACAGGCGGCGATCTTTGGGATTGACTTCGCCCACCAGAAACATCTGTGAGGTGTCGCCATGATAGCCATCTTTGATCACTGTGATATCTAAATTAATGATGTCGCCGTCTTGCAGCGGCTCATCATTGGGGATGCCATGACAGATCACTTCATTGATGGAGGTACAAATGGATTTGGGGTAGCCGTGATAATCCAGTGGTGCAGAAATTGCTCCATTGTCTTCAGTAAATTTGGCACAAAGGCGATCCAGTTCGTTGGTGGTGACCCCAGGTTTAACGTAGGGTTCAATCATTTCCAACACTTCTGCCGCCAGCTTGCCAGCAGCGCGCATTTTTTCAATTTCTTCAGTAGTTTTGATTGTAATACTCATAGCGATTTCTCAGCACCGGGACCCCAGCTAGAGTGGCGACCGGTTAAATCAGGTTAAAACATCAGGATGTGAACAATAATACGCTCGTTTGACTCATCTAAAAAGACCGCGTTTGTAGGGCCTTTCGCGTTTGTCTTTTCCGGGCTTTTATGGTATAAAGCGCGCCGTTATGTTTGACTCTTGGGCGGCAGTGACTTCGGGCTGATGCCTGAAAGTGTTTCACGTCCTGAGACAAGCTGACGGCCATTATACATGGCAAATTTTTAAATACTAAATCACACACGAGTCGACACATTTCCCGGGGTGCCCACAGGGTCGGGAATATGGGATTCGTGGAGGTATAACCCCTTTTACTTAAGGTAGAGAAAATGACTACAGTTTCTATGCGCGATATGCTCCAGGCCGGCGTACATTTCGGTCACCAGACCCGTTACTGGAATCCTAAGATGAAGCCATTCATCTTTGGTGCTCGCAACGGTGTACATATCATCAACCTCGAGCACACCGTGCCAATGTTCAACGAAGCGCTGGCTTTCGTGAGCAACATCGCTTCCAAAAAGGTAAAATCCTGTTCGTAGGCACTAAGCGTGCTGCTAGCGAATCCATCAAGGAAGCGGCCATTTCTTGTGAACAGTTTTATGTCGACAAACGTTGGTTGGGCGGCATGCTGACTAACTGGAAAACCGTTCGTCAGTCAATCAAACGTCTGAAAGATCTGGAAACTCAGTCTGTTGACGGTACTTTTGACAAACTGACCAAGAAAGAAGCTCTGATGCGCAGCCGTGAGCTGGACAAGCTGGAAAAATCTCTGGGCGGTATCAAAAACATGGGCGGCCTGCCTGACGCCATCTTCGTTATCGGCGCTGACCATGAACACATCGCCATCAAAGAAGCCAACAACCTGGGTATCCCAGTTGTTGCAGTAGTAGATACCAACTCTACTCCTGACGGTGTTAACTATGTTATCCCAGGCAACGATGATGCTATGCGTGCTATCCGTCTGTACGCTGATTCAGTTGCTGCAGCGGTAAACAGCGGTCGCGGTCAGGATCTGGCTGTACAAGCTGAAGAAGCAGGTTTCATCGAAGCTGAGTAATTAATAAGGCGTGATGGCAACATCCCCTTATTAACCGAGGTATCAGATGGTTAACAGGGGTCATATGGCCCCTGTTTTATAAGATAACTTGGTAACTTTTGTCGAATTATCAATTGAGGATTTAACAATGGCTGTTACTGCTGCCCAAGTTAAAGAACTGCGTGAACGCACTGGCGCTGGCATGATGGATTGCAAAAAGCGCTGACCGAAACTGACGGTGACATCGAACTGGCAATTGAGAACATGCGTAAAAACGGCGCGGTTAAAGCAGCTAAAAAAGCTGGCCGTATCGCTGCTGAAGGCGTGATCCTGACAAAGAGTGCTGGCAATGTGACTGTACTGCTGGAAGTTAACTGCGAAACTGACTTCGTTGCCCGTGATACCAGCTTCCTGGCGTTTGGTAACAAAGTGGTTGAGTTGGCCCTGGCAAACAATATCACTGATATCGAAACTTTGATGGCTACTGATTTAGGCGGCGACACCGTAGAAAATACGCGTGCTGCACTGGTTGCTAAAATCGGTGAAAACATCAACGTTCGCCGTATCTTCCGTTTCGAAGGCGAAAACCTAGGTGTCTACATCCACAGCGGTCGTATCGGTGTGGTCACCGAACTGACTGGTTCTGACAACGAGCTTGCTAAAGATTTGGCAATGCATGTTGCGGCTTCTAACCCTCAGTACGTTAAACCACAAGACGTACCTGCTGAGGTTGTTGAGAAGGAAAAAGAGATCCAGATCGAAATCGCGATGCAGAGTGGCAAACCGAAAGAGATTGCTGAGAAGATGGTTGCTGGCCGTATGGCCAAGTTTACCGGTGAAGTCAGTCTGACCGGTCAGCCATTTGTGAAAGATCCTTCTGTACACGTTGCTGATCTGCTGAAACAGAAAGGCGCGGATGTCATCAACTTTACCCGTATTGAAGTGGGTGAAGGTATTGAGAAGAAAGAAGAAGATTTCGCCGCTGAAGTGGCTGCCCAGATTGCAGCTTCTAAAAAGGCTTAATCGACTGTCACAGTGACCTTGAAGACCGCAGCAACCGCTGCGGTCTTGTTATGACCAGGATATAAATAACATGAGCACCAATCCCAAACCTGCATTTCGACGTATTTTGCTGAAACTCAGTGGTGAAGCCCTGATGGGCGATGAAGGTTTCGGTATCGACCCTAAAGTACTGGATCGTATGGCCCAGGAGATCAAAGAACTGGTGGAACTCGGTATCCAGGTCGGGGTGGTTATTGGCGGTGGTAACCTGTTCCGTGGCGAAGGTCTGGCCAAAGCCGGTATGAATCGGGTGGTGGGTGATCACATGGGTATGCTGGCGACCGTCATGAACGGTCTGGCAATGCGAGATGCGCTGCATCGTGCCTATGTTAATGCTCGTCTGATGTCAGCCATTCCGCTAAACGGTGTTTGTGATGCTTACAACTGGGCTGAAGCTATCAGTTTGTTGAAGTCTGGCCGGGTAGTGATTCTATCTGCGGGAACCGGGAATCCGTTTTTTACGACCGATACTGCAGCCTGCTTGCGTGGGATTGAAATCGAAGCGGAAGTCGTGCTAAAAGGCACTAAAGTTGACGGGATATTTTCGGATGATCCGATGAAAAATCCCGATGCTACTAAGTATGAGACGCTCAGCTATAATGAAGTACTTGATAAAGAACTGAAAGTCATGGACTTAGCGGCGTTTACCATGGCGCGTGATTACAATATGCCTATCATGGTGTTTAACATGAACAAACCCGGCGCATTACGGCGGGTGGTGATGGGCGATCAGTCAGAAGGTACGCTGGTAAAAGCTTGATCTGAATTTGCATTAAAAGGAACTCTAACGTGATTGATACCATTCAAAAAGATGCTCTGTCCCGCATGGAAAAATGTGTGGAAGCGACCAAAGCCCAGATGACCAAGGTTCGTACCGGGCGTGCACATCCCGCCTTGCTGGATTCGATTCAGGTCTCTTACTACGGCACTATGACCCCACTGAAGCAGGTCGGTAGTATTTCTATCGAGGACAGCCGTACGTTAGCCGTGAGTGTTTTTGACCGTAGCATGATCCAAGCGGTAGAAAAGGCCATCATGTCCTCTGATCTTGGCCTGAATCCTATGTCAGCAGGCGCAGTTATCCGTATCCCTCTGCCAGCGTTGACTGAAGAGCGCCGTCGAGATCTGGTAAAAGTCGTTCGTGCCGAAGCGGAAAATGGCCGTGTCGCCGTGCGTAACGTACGCCGTGATGCCAACTCTGAAGTGAAAAAGCTGGAAAAAGATAAAGCGTGTACTGAAGATGATGTGCGTCGCAGTGAAGACGAGATCCAGAAGATGACAGACCTGCACATCAAGAAGATTGACGAGCTGCTGACCGCAAAAGAAGCCGAATTGATGGAAGTCTGATATTGGCTTGTTAAACTAGAGTTGAAGCGCCGTGTAGCGTTATACTACACGGCGTTTGTCTATTTATAAGGGTTGTAACCAGATGTCATCCAACATGGACGCCGCTTCGCCGTCTAATGACTTAACAAAGGAATGTCAGACATCGGAGCATTTACCGGAGCAGTTGTCCGATTTGGTGAAGCAGTCGATCCCTAATCATGTCGCTATTATCATGGATGGCAATGGGCGTTGGGCTCAGGCCAAGGGTAAACCGCGGGTGGTGGGACATCGTGCGGGGGTCAAAGCTGTGCGGCGAGCGGTCAGTACCGCCAGAAAACTCGGGGTCAAATCATTAACCCTGTTTGCCTTTTCTAGCGAAAACTGGCGGCGACCCGATCAGGAAGTCAGCCTGTTGATGGAGCTGTTTTTTACCGTGCTCCGGCGTGAGATCAAGGTGCTGCACTCCAACGGTGTGCGGCTTAACATCATTGGCGATACCAGCCGTTTTTCCGAACGTTTACAGAAACAGATCCGTGCGGCTGAAGCCTATACTGCCGACAACCAAGGGCTGACCTTGAATGTTGCGGCTAATTATGGTGGCCGTTGGGACATCATGCAGGCGGCCAGAACACTGGCAGAAAAGGTGGCAACTGGTGAAATGACCAGCAGTCAGTTCACCGAAGCTGCCTTGGCGCAGCATTTGTGCATGCAAAACCAGGGCGAAGTTGATTTAATGATCCGCACTGGCGGCGACTATCGCATCAGTAATTTTATTTTATGGCAGGCCGCCTATGCCGAGTTGGTGTTTATGGATACGCTCTGGCCCGATTTTGATGAACAGGCGTTTTGTCAGGCGATAGAGATGTTCAACAGTCGTCAGCGACGCTTTGGATTGACTGGCAACCAGATTGAAAAAATACGCAACATATAGCCCAGGAAGAGGAATTTTTTTGCTAAAACAACGAATAATAACGGCAATTTGGCTGATCCCACTGGTGCTTGGCGCCATCTTTCTGTTGCCTGCCAACTATTTTTCTTGGGTGCTAGTCCCGGTGTTTTTGATTGCTGCCAAAGAGTGGGGGCATATCATAGATAAAGCGTGTACCGTGACCCAATGGAGTTTCACTGTGACGCTCGGCGTGGTGCTAATCGCGCTTAATCTGCTAGTTCCCGCTGACGCAGTATGGACCCGAGGCCATCTGCATCCTATTGTACTCGCCGTGATTTTGGTGGGAGCCTGTTGGTGGCTGCTATCATTGTTGTTGGTCGTGTTCTATCCTCGTAGCGCCAATTGGTGGCAAGGCAGCCCCATGCTTAAATCCATGTTTGGGCAACTGACATTGTTACCGGGATTTGCCTCCTTTATTGCGCTCAAATCGCTAAGTACCGCGACTGAACCCTATTGGGGCGGGGTGTTAGTATTGCTGGTGATGCTGATTGTGTGGGCCGCTGATTCCGGCGCTTATTTTGCCGGGAAGGCGCTGGGGCGGATAAAGTTGGCGCCACATGTTAGCCCAGGCAAAACGCTGGAAGGCTTTATCGGTGGCTTGCTGACCACTCTCATAGTTGTCGGCATTGTCATGTATTTTTCTCCTGAGCAGGAGTTAGGACTGGTGATGGGGGTGGTGCTATTTACTGCGTTAGCCTCTGCGCTGGGAGACTTGTCGGAAAGCATGTTTAAACGCGTTGCGCAGATCAAAGACTCTGGCAATATTCTGCCGGGCCATGGTGGCGTGCTCGATCGTATTGACAGTCTGACCGCGGCATTGCCAGTGTTTACCCTCCTGTATATTGCTTTCTGGATGTAATGAAAATGCAAAATATGGTTATTTTAGGCGCGACCGGCTCAATCGGAACCAGCACGCTGAGTGTGATAGCGGAAAATCCCGAAGCCTTCAATGTGTTCGCCTTGGTAGCCCATACTAATGTTGGCAAGATGGTCGCATTATGTCGCCAACATCACCCAAAAGTCGCGCATATGGTTGATGCTGATGCTGCCCAACAATTGCAGGCAGAAATTGCTGACTTGGACATTGAAGTTACCAGTGGTGAGTCTGAACTGGCAGATTTAGTGTCTCGACCAGAAGTGGATTCAGTGATGGCAGCCATTGTTGGTGCCGCTGGAATGGCACCCACGTTAGCCGCCGTTAAAGCGGGGAAGCGAGTGCTGCTGGCCAACAAAGAAGCCTTGGTGATGTCTGGCCGGTTATTTATCGATGCCGTCGCCCAATATGGCGCTACCTTGTTACCGGTTGATAGTGAACATAACGCTATTTATCAATGCCTGCCGCGGGAAGCGCAGCAGCAGTTAGGTCGCTGTGACCTGCAAGCCGCCGGTATTGCTAAAATATTACTCACCGGTTCTGGTGGGCCGTTTCTCCACGCCGATCTCCACAGTCTGCCCGCGGTAACTCCAGCGCAAGCGATTAAACATCCTAATTGGTCGATGGGGCCGAAGATTTCTGTCGACTCTGCCACTATGATGAACAAAGGTTTGGAATATGTGGAGGCTCGCTGGTTATTCAATGCCGGCATTGACCAGTTACAGGTGGTTATTCACCCGCAAAGCGTGATCCATTCAATGGTGCAGTATCAAGACGGGAGTGTACTCGCACAGTTAGGCAATCCTGATATGCGTACACCTATTGCTCATTGTATGGCCTATCCCGCTAGAATTGTCTCCGGTGTGGAACCTTTAGACTTTTTCAAAGTCGGACAATTGAGCTTTTGCGAACCGGACTATACGCGTTTCCCTTGTTTGAAGCTGGCGATGGCAGCATGTCGTGCCGGACAAGAGGCGACCACAGTGCTCAATGCTGCTAATGAAGTGGCAGTTGAGCATTTCCTGAAAGGGGCGATCCGTTTTACCGATATCGCAAAAATTAATGAATTTTGTCTGGAACAGGTCGTGCAATCGCCACTTGACTCGATTGCTGATATCCTTGCGCTAGACAGTGAAGCCCGCGTCTGTGCCCGTAAGGGACTGGCGCTTTGCTATTGAGGATAATTGACGGCTGATGTTAGCTTTTTTATGGAATCTCGGCGCATTTATTGTTGCGCTAGGGATTTTGATCACCGCCCATGAATTCGGCCATTTTTATGTTGCCCGCCGTTGTGGTGTGCGAGTGCAGCGTTTTTCTATCGGCTTTGGTAAAGCCATCTGGCAGCGCGTTGGTAAAGACGGTACAGAATATGTAGTCGCGATGATCCCTCTCGGTGGCTACGTTAAAATGCTGGATGAGCGCGTAGAAGAGGTGCCGCCAGAGCAACTGCATGAATCCTTTAACCGCAAGAGTGTTTGGGCACGTATGGCGATTGTGGCCGCTGGCCCCATTGCCAATTTCATCTTTGCCGTGATCGCCCTGTATTTTATGTATCTCATTGGCGTGCCAGCGGTAAAACCCGTTATCGATGCTACTCGTTCCGCTAGTCCCGCCGCAGTGATGCAATTGCAACAACCGCAGCAGATAGTGGCCGTTTCTGGACAAACCGTTAGAAACTGGGAAGAAGTGAACCTTGCCCTTGTGAGCCATATCGGGGAACAGTCCTTGTCTCTGACCTTATCCCCTGTGAGTGATATCAGCAGCCCCGATGATGCAGGTCGTCTCAATGGTAAAACCTATCAATTAGATATCAGCCATTGGCATTTTGATCCTGATAAAGAATCGCCTATTACTACGCTTGGACTTGAGATCTATCGCCCTAAAGTGGTGCCGGTACTGGCCGAAGTTGTCAGTGGCGGCGCGGCGGCTCAGGCCGGTTTACAGGTGGGTGATACTTTACTTGCGGTTGATGGCAACACCTTGCCAGACTGGCAAAATTTTGTGACCCAGATAAAAGCGGCTGCTAACAAAACCCTACAACTGACTATCCGCCGTAATGGTGAACAGCTACAAATACCAGTGACGCCTGCTGAACATAAAGGGGCCAATGGTGCCATTGAGGGATATTTAGGCGTTTCGCCTGTTGCGCCTAAGTGGCCAGATAATATGCAACTGGAGT
The DNA here is from genome assembly GCF_018394335.1 of Shewanella dokdonensis. NCBI lineage: Bacteria > Pseudomonadati > Pseudomonadota > Gammaproteobacteria > Alteromonadales > Shewanellaceae > Shewanella > Shewanella dokdonensis. The sequence goes on from NZ_CP074572.1 coordinate 3,209,907, forward strand.
TGCAGTACGGCCCGCTGGAATCTGTCATTATGGCGGCACAGAAGACCTGGCAGCTCACCGCTGTTAGCGTCAAGATGTTAGGAAAACTGTTTACCGGGGATGTTTCCCTGAAGAGTTTGAGTGGACCAATCTCGATTGCGCAAGGGGCAGGTAATACCGCCTCGTTTGGATTGGTATATTTTCTGGGGTTCCTCGCGTTAATCAGCGTCAACCTCGGCATCATTAATTTGGTGCCGTTGCCAGTGCTGGATGGGGGACACCTGATGTATTACGTGATTGAAGCTATTACACGTAGGCCTGTATCCGAACGGATCCAGGAAATTGGATTCAGATTTGGGGCGGCGTTGCTGCTGGTATTGATGAGCATTGCCCTCTTCAATGATTTTGCCCGACTCTGAGCAAGGACTGACAAATAATTAGAAGTGCTCTATGCGAATAAATAAACTTTTTGCCTCTATGTTACTGGTCGGCGCCGCTTTTTCAGGGAATAGTTGGGCCGAAACTTTCAAACCTTTTAAGGTCACAGACATTCAAGTCGAAGGTTTACAACGGGTCGCCTTGGGGGCCGCGTTGCTGAATTTGCCGGTCAAGGTCGGGGATACGGTCGATGAACTGAAATTGCAGCAGGCCATTAAGAGCCTGTATGCCTCGGGTAACTTCGAAAATATTCAGGCTTCCCGTGATGGTGATGTGTTAGTACTCCAGGTGCGTGAGCGACCAACCATCAGTGCCATTACCTTTGATGGTAATAAAGATATCAAAGAAGAACAGTTGAAGCAGAGTCTGGACGATAGTGGTGTAAAAGTGGGCGAGTCCCTTGATCGCACCATGCTGTCTGATATCGAAAAGGCGTTGCAGGACTTCTATTACGGCGTGGGTAAATACGGCGCTAAGGTGCATGCCCAGGTCATTAACTTGCCCCGTAACCGCGTGGAACTGAAGTTTAAGTTTACCGAAGGGATGGCTGCGGAAATTCGCCAGATCAACTTTGTCGGTAACACACATTTCAGTGATGAAGAGTTAGCCAATCTGCTAGAATTGAAAGACTTTGTCGCTTGGTGGAATCTTTTGGTGAGCGCCGCTACCAGAAACAGAAACTACAAGCAGACCTGGAAACCCTCAAAACCTTCTATCACAACCACGGCTATATCCGCTTTGATGTGACCTCAACCCAGGTGTCAATGACCCCTGATCGTAAGGGACTTTATATCACCATCAATGTTAGTGAAGGTGAACAATATAAAGTGAAGGCGGTAAATCTGACCGGCGATTTGATGGGTCGCGAGGATGTGCTGAAAACCATTCTGCCGTTGAAAGCCGGTGAGCAGTACAACGGTGCAGATGTGACGTTCACCGAGGAGATGTACAGCAAATTCCTCGGCCGCTTTGGCTACGCTTATCCAGAAGTGAAGACCATGCCTGAGATTGATGATGCAAATAAGGAGGTGACCCTTAACATCAATATCAATCCTGGTAAGCGGGTTTATGTGCGTTCTATTAACTTTACCGGTAATAACGTTACCGCAGATGAAGTGATGCGACGTGAGTTGCGACAGATGGAAGGGGCTTGGCTGAACTCCGCCTTGGTAGAACAGTCCAAGACACGTCTGAATCGTCTAGGTTATTTCGAAACCGTTGACACAGAAACTGAAAAAGTCGCCGGTACTGACGATTTGGTTGATGTGTTGTTTAAGGTGAAAGAACAGCCTTCTGGGTCATTTAACGCTGGTATTGGTTACGGTACCGCTTCTGGTCTGAGCTTGCAGTTTGGTATCTCGCAGTCCAACTTCTTAGGTACGGGTAACCAAGCGGGTATTACCCTGAATACCAATAAGTATTCCAAGAGCATCAACCTGTCTTATACCGATCCTTACTTCACTAAAGATGGTATCAGTCTGGGTGGCAGCGTGTTCTGGAGTGCATTCGATGCTAACTCAGCCTATCTGGAACGCTATAAGAATGATTCTTACGGTGTCATGACCAACCTTGGCTTCCCCATTAACGAAACTAACCGTATCAATTTCGGTGTGGGGTATCGCCATAACACCATTTCTGATGCCACTGAATCTGAGCAAGCGGTTCGTTTTTATAATATCTACCGCAATATGGATGCGGCGAATTCAGACTTGAGTTTTGATAACTTTGAAATAAGCTTGGGTTGGTCGCGTAGTACGCTGGACCGTGGTACTTTCCCAACCGATGGTTCATCACAGCGCCTTAGTGGCCGTATGACAGTGCCGGGTTCAGATCTGCAGTTCTTCAAGACAGATTTTGAAACCAATTTCTATTTCCCGTTGAATCGCTCACACAGTTTTGTATTCCTGACCCGTGCCCGCTTGGCTTATGGCAACGGTTACGGTAAGTACAATGACAATGATCAGATATTGCCGTTCTGGGAAAACTACTACACAGGTGGTAGTTCTTACCTGCGTGGCTTCAAGTCCAACTCAGTAGGCCCACGAGCATTCTACATGTATCGTGATAGCGCTAACTGTGCACCAGATCCTAGCGGTGATGGATGTTCGTTACCAGGGGATATTAATCAAGTTTATATCCGTACTGGCCGTTCCTCTGGCGGTAATGCGCTGGCAACAGCCAGTATGGAATTGATTGTGCCAACACCATTCTTGGATGAAGCATATTCCAACTCCGTACGTACCAGTTTCTTTGTCGATGCCGGTAACGTCTGGGATACAGAGTTTAATTACGATGCTTATCGTACTTTGCCAGCAGAGGAATTTGCTAAGCTGGCTGATTACAGTGATCCAGGACGAATCAGATCGTCTTGGGGGCTGAATTTGCAGTGGTTGTCACCCATGGGACCCATGGTGTTCAGCCTTGCCTGGCCAATTAAGAAGTTCGATGATGATGATACTGAGATCTTCTCGTTCAATATTGGCAAAACATTCTAAAACACATAAACTCGGCAAGCATTGCTGAACCACAACACAAGGAGTTTTACTTTGAAAAAGCTAATGAACGGCGCACTGGTGTCGCTGATGTTAATAGGCGCACCCATGGCTGCTTATGCGGAAAAGCTGGCTGTAGTTGATATGGGCGCCGTGTTCGAACAGATCCCACAGCGCGAACAGGTGACCAAACAGCTGAAAAGCGAATTTGGTGATCGTATGGCTGAAGTACAGAAACTTCAGGACGAGCTGAAAGGTTTGTTGGAAAAACAGCAGCGTGATGCCCAGTTGATGACCGATGCCCAGAAAACTGATCTGGTACGCAAGATGGAATCACTGAAAGCAGACTACCAGTTAAAAGGTAAGGCGCTGGATGAAGATTTACGTCGCCGTCAGGGTGAAGAACAGAACAAACTGTTAGTAAAAGTACAGAAAGCTATCAACGATATCGCCAAAAAAGAAAACTATGACATGGTATTGCAGCGCGGCGCGGTGATCTATGTTAAGCCTGAGCAGGACATCAGCAGCAAGGTTGTTGACGCTCTGAGCAAAGGCCAGTAATCAATGAATGGTGTTTCTCTTAAACAGCTTGCCGAGCATCTGAGTGCTGAACTCCATGGAAATGCCGAACAGGTCGTTTCCTCAGTGGCACCGCTCGACAAAGCTGTGTCTGGACAAGTGTCTTTTTGTCCAATCCTAAATTGCGGCATCAGTTAGATGTGACTGCTGCCAGTGCCGTTATCCTCACTCCAGAAATGGCCGCAGGATATGCCGGCAATGCTTTAGTTGTGAAAGATCCTTATGTCGGTTTTGCCAGAACCGCACAGTTGCTGGACAGTACGCCTAATGCAGCCGAAGGGATCCATCCTTCAGCGCAGATCCATCCATCAGTGAAACTGGGGAAGGCGTTGCCATCGCGGCGAACGTGGTTATTGGTGCCAACACAGTGATTGGTGAAAATACCCAGATTGGCGCTGGTAGTGTGCTTGGCCCTGATGTGATTATCGGTTCCGGTAGCCGCCTGTGGGCCAATGTGACTGTGTACCATAACGTCCACATAGGGATGAATTGTATTATTCATTCTGGCGTTATATTAGGCTCTGATGGTTTCGGTTATGCAAATGAGCGTGGTAACTGGATCAAAATCCCGCAAACCGGTGGGGTTCGTATTGGTAACCAAGTTGAAATTGGGGCCAATACCACTGTGGATCGCGGCGCGTTAGAGCATACTGAAATCCATGATGGTGTGATTATCGATAACCAAGTGCAGATTGCGCACAATGATATTATCGGGGCACATACCGCTATCGCCGGTTGTACCGTGTTAGCGGGCAGTGTGACTATCGGTAAGTACTGTATCATTGGCGGCAGTTGTGCAATTTCTGGACATCTGTCCATTACTGATGGGGTACATCTGTCTGGTGCAACCAACATCACTAACGATGTGAAGGAACCTGGGTTATACTCTTCCGCCACTGTGGCCATGGATAATCGTCTGTGGCGTAAAAATACAGTTCGTTTCCGGCAGTTGGATGAATTGTTCCAACGGGTAAGAAAGTTGGAGAAACGGCTGGATACAGAAGAATAAACGCCGCCTAGCGGCGCGAGGAAAAGAGCCCGTGTCTAATGAATTGAACACCATGGATATCCAGGAAATTTTGGCATTTTTGCCACACAGATATCCATTTTTATTGGTTGATCGCGTACTGGATTTTACGCCAGGTGAAACGCTGACAGCCATTAAAAACGTCACGATTAACGAACCCTTTTTCCAGGGACATTTCCCCATTCAACCCGTGATGCCGGGAGTGTTAATCCTAGAAGCTATGGCACAAGCTACTGGCTTACTGGCGTTTAAAACCATGAGTGAAACTCCCTCACCTAATGTGCTGTATTTTTTTGCAGGCATCGATAATGCTCGCTTTAAACGTGTGGTTGGCCCCGGGGATCAGTTACGCTTTGAGGTCAAGATGATCAAGGAACGCCGTGGCATTGGCGTGTTTTACGGTGAAGCCACGGTCGATGGGGAGTTGGCCTGCTCTGCAGAAATTATGTGTGCCCGTAGAGAGATTCGTTCGTGATCGATAAATTAGCTTTTGTTCATCCCGATGCCAAAATTGGCAACAATGTCACCATTGGCCCATGGACTTATGTCGGCCCAAACGTCGAAATTGGTGATGACTGCTGGATCAGCTCGCATGTGGTGCTCAAGGGCCCAAGCGTTATTGGCAAAGGCAATAAGATCTATCAGTTTGCCTCTGTTGGCGAAGACTGTCAGGATAAGAAATACGCAGGTGAACCAACCCGGCTGGAGATTGGTGATAACAACATCATCCGTGAATCGGTGACTATTCATCGCGGTACTGTGCAGGATCAAGGGGTCACCCGTATTGGCTCGAACAACCTGCTGATGGCCTATGTGCATGTAGCGCACGATTGTGTGCTGGGTGATAACATCATTATGGCTAACAATGCCTCTATTGCCGGTCACTGCCATGTGGATGACTGGGCCATTCTTGGTGGCATGACCGGTGTGCACCAGTTTGTTCATATCGGTGCTTACGCCTTTACCGCGGGTTGTTCACTGGTGCTGCAAGATGTGCCACCCTTTGTGATGGCCTCAGGGCAAGCAGCTGCACCGCGAGGGCTAAACATTGAAGGGCTGAAACGCCGAGGCTTCACCAAAGATGAACAGTTAGCGTTGCGGCGAGCCTATAAAACCTTATATCGCAGCAGCATGACGATTGCCGAGGCTGTGGCAGCGCTCGCGGAAGATGCCGCCGCTCAGCCCAAAGTAAAACAGTTCCTTGATTTTGTGATTGCTTCAGAGCGGGGCATTATCCGCTGAGACCATTGAGCCTATGACGCAACACTCGCAACGGATTTTTGCCATGGTCGCCGGAGAAGTCTCCGGCGATATTTTAGGTGCAGGTTTAGTGGCTGCGCTCAAGCAGCGCTACCCAGATGCCCGTTTTATTGGCATTGGCGGGCCGCGCATGGAAGCATTGGGGTTCGAATCCCTGTTTGCCATGGAAGCGCTGGCGGTGATGGGGTTGGTGGAAGTGCTGGCGCACTTGCCACGGTTACTGAAACTGCGTAAATCACTGATCCGTCAAATCAGTGAACTGCAACCTGACTGCTTTATTGGCATTGACGCGCCAGATTTTAACCTTGGGGTTGAGCTGCAACTCAAACAGCGTGGTATTACCACCGTCCACTACGTCAGCCCGTCTGTTTGGGCTTGGCGGCCTAAGCGGATCTTCAAGATTGCCAAGGCAACCCATATGGTGCTGGCGTTATTGCCATTTGAGAAAGCTTTTTACGATCGCTATCAGGTGCCCTGTACCTTTGTTGGCCATACCTTGGCGGATACGATTCCTCTGCACAGCGATAAACAGTCCGCACGACTGGAATTAGGGCTGGATGCTGAAGCCGAATATCTGGCGATTTTGCCGGGTTCCCGTGGCGGTGAGCTTAAAATGCTGGCGCAGCCGTTTGTTGAAGCGGCCATGCTTATCAAACAGCGCTTTCCCGATATTCGCTTCGTGACACCGTTAGTTAATGCTCACCGCCGTGAGCAGTTTATGGCGGCGTTGCAACAGTACGCGCCAGACTTGGAAATTCACCTGGTTGAGGGGCATTCCCGTGAGGTGATGGCCGCGGCTGATTGTATCTTACTGGCTTCAGGCACCGCGACTTTGGAAGCCATGCTGGTGAAACGGCCAATGGTGGTCGGTTATCGGGTGAGCCCGGTGACTTATCAATTGGCGAAATGGCTGGTCAAAATCCGCACCTTTTCCTTACCGAATTTGCTCGCTGGTAAAACACTGGTGCCGGAACTTATTCAGGATGACTGCACCCCAGAGAAACTTGCCGATGCGGTTAGCCTCCAACTGAATCAAGATCCGCGGCCGTTGCTGGCAGAATTTACTCGATTACATGAGATGCTCAGGCAAAATGCCAGCGAACGTGCCGCCGATGCGGTGACCGCGTTATTACAGGAACCTGGCCGATGACTATCTACCGTGATTTATCTAAGGACGCCGCCTTGGCGCTGGGGCAGGGACTCATTGCGGGGGTCGATGAAGTCGGCCGCGGGCCTTTAGTCGGCAATGTGGTGACCGCTGCGGTGATCCTTGATCCTCTGCGGCCGATAGTCGGTCTGAACGACTCTAAAAAACTCAGCGAAAAAACGCGATGCGCTGTTTGAACTTATCATGGACAATGCGCTCTGTGTCGCGATTGGTGCCGCAACCCCCGCTGAAATTGATCAACTGAACATTCTACATGCCACCATGTTAGCAATGCAGCGGGCAGTGGCCGGCTTGAGCAAGCGGCCCGAACGTGTATTGGTTGATGGTAATCGCACTCCAGATTTTGGCATCCCAGCCGATGCGGTTATCAAAGGTGACGGGCTCATCGCTGCCATTAGCGCTGCCTCTATCATTGCTAAAGTGACCAGAGATCGGGAGATGGTGGAGCTGGACAGTCGTTTCCCACAGTATGGTTTCTCGGCCCATAAAGGCTATCCGACTAAAGCGCATTTTGCGGCAATTGCTCAATATGGTGTATTGCCAGAGCACCGCCGTAGCTTCCGCCCGGTGCGACAGGCACTGGGACTCGAATAAAACAGACTTGTTGTCCTCGCCGTGAGGTTTTAGCATAACGGCAAGGTAATTATTCCACAGACGATCGTTAAACAGACAACCAACTTATGGCCGAACCTCGTTTTATACACCTGCGTGTTCACACTGACTTTTCGATGAGTGATGGTCTGGCTAAGGTCAAACCGATTGTTGCTAAAACTGTCAGCGAAAACATGGCGGCAGTCGCTATCACTGACCAAGGCAATATGTGTGGTTTGGTGAAGTTTTACAGCGCTGCCAACGATAGTGGCATCAAACCGATAATCGGCGCTGATGTGTGGATGTGTGTCCCAGGATTTGAAGATGATTTTTGCCATCTCACTATTCTGGCGATGAACAACGAAGGTTATCAGAACCTCACACAACTGCTGAGTAAGTCCTATTTACGCGGTTATATTCGCGATCGGCCAGCGATTGATCAGCAATGGTTGCTGGAACATAACGCCGGTATTTTGTTGTTATCGGGTGGCCGTGAAGGCGATCTGGGAAAGGCGTTGCTCAAAGGCAATCAGCAGCAAGTGGAAGAACTGACCCAGTTTTACCAGCAAAACTTTGCTGACCGTTATTACCTAGAATTGATCCGTACTGGGCGCCAAGACGAAGAACGCTATTTACATCTGGCGGTGGCCCATGCCGCTGCCAATGCTTTGCCTGTGGTGGCGACCAACCAAGTGGTCTTCATGAACAAGGCCGACTTTGAAGCGCACGAAATCCGCGTGGCTATTCATGACGGTTTTACCCTTGCCGATCCCCGCCGCCCGAAAAATATAGCGAACAGCAGTATTTTAAATCTGAAGATGAGATGTGTGAGCTGTTTGCTGATATTCCAGAGGCGTTAGACAACAGCGTTGAAATCGCCAAACGCTGTAATGTCACCGTACGTTTGCACGAGTATTTTCTGCCTAATTTCCCCACTGGGGATATGTCCACCGCTGACTTTTTGGTGCACAAAGCCAAAACGGGTCTTGAGGAAAGGCTAGCGTTTTTATATCCAGATCCACAAGTTCGCGCTGACAAGCGTCCGCCCTATGATGCCCGGCTTGAATATGAACTCGGCATTATCAATCAGATGGGGTTCCCGGGTTACTTTCTTATCGTGATGGAATTTATCCAGTGGGCTAAAGATAACGGTATTCCCATTGGCCCCGGTCGAGGTTCTGGTGCCGGTTCGTTAGTGGCGTATTCCATTCGAATTACCGATCTAGATCCATTGGAGTTTGACCTGCTGTTTGAACGGTTTCTTAACCCAGAACGTGTGTCCATGCCCGACTTTGATGTCGATATTTGTATGGATCGTCGGGATGAAGTCATTGAACACGTGGCGCAGATGTATGGTCGCGATGCGGTATCGCAAATTATCACTTTTGGTACCATGGCGGCCAAGGCGGTCATCCGCGATGTTGGGCGAGTATTGGGCCATCCTTACGGTTTTGTTGATCGTATCTCCAAACTGGTGCCCGCAGAACCCGGCATGACGCTGGAGAAAGCTTTTGCCGCAGAACCAGCGTTGCAGGAAGCCTACGACAGCGATGAGGAAGTAAAAGATCTTATCGACATGTGCCGCAAGCTTGAGGGTGTCACCCGTAACTCGGGCAAACATGCCGGTGGGGTGGTGATATCACCAACCACCATTACCGACTTTTCGCCACTGTTGTGTGATTCCGAAGGGAAGAACCCAGTGACCCAGTTCGATAAAGGCGATGTGGAATACGCCGGGCTGGTGAAATTTGACTTCCTGGGTTTGCGAACACTTACCATCATTCAGTGGGCGCTGGAAATGATCAATCCACGCATGCTGCGGGAGGGGAAAGCTCCCATCGATACCGCTAGCATTCCATTGGATGATCCAGAATCTTTCCGGGTACTGAAACGCTACGAAACGACAGCGGTGTTCCAGTTGGAATCCCGTGGTATGAAAGATCTGATCAAACGCCTGCAACCCGACAACATTGAAGACATGATCGCGTTAGTGGCGTTATTCCGCCCGGGGCCGCTGGAATCCGGCATGGTGGATGACTTTATCGCCCGTAAACATGGTCAGGCAAAAGTGGCGTATCCGCATCCGGACTTCGAACATGAATCGCTAAAGGAGATCCTGGAACCCACCTATGGCGTTATCGTTTACCAGGAACAGGTGATGCAGATTGCCCAGGCGCTGGCGGGCTATACCCTCGGCGGGGCCGACATGTTGCGTCGAGCCATGGGCAAGAAAAAGCCGGAAGAGATGGCCAAGCAGCGCGATGTGTTCCGCCAAGGCGCAATTAGTCAGGGGTTGACCCTGAACTGGCGATGAAGATCTTTGACCTGGTGGAGAAATTTGCCGGTTACGGTTTTAATAAATCGCACTCAGCCGCTTACGCGATTGTGTCGTACCACACGTTATGGCTGAAGGCGCATTTTCCGTCAGAATTTATGGCGGCGGTAATGTCTGCGGATATGGATAACACCGATAAGATAGTCACGCTGGTCGATGAGTGTGAGCGCATTGGCTGTAAGATCCTGCCCCCGATGTCAATAAAGGGCTGTTTAAATTCACCGTAGATGAACAGCAGAACATCGTTTATGGCATTGGCGCGATTAAAGGGGTGGGTGAGGGCCCAGTCGAGGCGATTATTGAGGCGCGAAAATCTGGCTCATTTAAAGACTTATTCGATTTCTGTGCGCGGGTGGATCTGAAGAAACTTAACCGTCGGGTAATGGAAAAACTCATTACCGCGGGCGCGCTCGACACGCTAGGGCCACATCGCGCCTCCATGATGGCCACTTTGCCCGAAGCGATGAAAGCCGCAGAGCAGCATGCCAAAGATGCCGCCATTGGTCAGGATGATATGTTTGGTCTGCTCAATGACGACCCACAAGATTGCCGCCAGCAGTTTGTTGAATGTGCGCCGTGGCCCGATAAAATCTGGCTCGAAGGCGAGCGCGAAACGCTGGGTTTGTACCTGACCGGTCATCCGATTAATCAATATTTGCCGGAATTGAAACACTACACTTCTGGGCGACTGAAAGACATTCACCCTACCGAGCGCGGTAAAACGGTCAAAGTCGCTGGGCTGGTGGTGGCTTGCCGGGTGATGACCACTAAGCGCGGCTCTAAAATGGGGTTGGTTACTCTGGATGATAAAAGTGGTCGCCTCGAAGTGATGTTGTTTACCGAGGCGTTTGAGAAATACCATCACCTGCTGGAAAAAGATCGCATCCTCATCTGTGAAGGGGAAGTGAGCTTTGATGATTTTTCCGGTGGTAACCGCATGACGGCGCGGCAAATTATTGATATGGGCGAGGCGCGTAGTCACTTTGCCTCAGCGCTGGAGCTAACCTTAGCGCATGATGGGTTAACTGATGAACGGCTGAGCCAGTTGTATGACACGGTTGCTCCTTGGCGTAATGGTACGGTGCCAATGCTTATCAACTACACTATGGCTGATGCCAGAGGTAAGTTGCGACTTGCCGACGATTGGCGGGTGAATCCCTCTGATGAATTGATGCTGGCGCTGGAAACTCTGTTTGGTACCGATAAGGTAAGGATCTTATTTCAATGAGACTCTCGGAGTCTGCCGCTATCGCTGAATTGCAGCGCCTGTTAGCTGCTTTACCACAATTACCCGGTCACATATGGTTGGGTTACAGTGGTGGGGCTGACTCCGAATATCTGGCCTATATTCTGGGCCTGTTTGCCACACAGTTTCCCCAATGGCGCGCACGCATTCATCTGCTACACGTGCATCATGGTTTGAGTCCACACGCCGATCTTTGGGCGCAGCACTGCTGTGATTCAGCACAAAAAGCCGCGCTGGAATGTCGGGTCTTGCGTATTCAATTACAGCTCGGGTCTCGGGTCAGTGTCGAAGCCGAAGCCCGTCGGGCGCGTTATCAGGCGCTGGCAACGCAGATGGCGTCTGGGGATGTGCTGTTAACGGCACACCATCAGGATGATCAACTGGAAACCGTATTGCTGGCACTCAAGCGTGGGCAAGGGCCGAAAGGCTTAGCTGCCATGGGAAGTTGCCAACAGTTTGCGGAACACTGCTGGCAATTACGGCCGTTGCTGCATGTCAGCCGGGCACAGATTCTCAGCCGGGTAAGTGCGTTAGCCCTCAGCTATGTGCACGATGAGAGCAATGACAATATCCGTTATGACCGCAATTTTCTGCGCCGAGACATAGTGCCAAAATTAAAGATGCGTTGGCCGGAATTGCCCGTTACCGTCAGTCGCAGTGCCGCTTTGTGTGCGGAACAACAGCAATTATTAGACGAAGTGACGCAGGAAAAACTGTCACCATTAGTGCAGACGTGCCCGTTTACTGGCGTTTCCATGCTGGCGATCGCAGGCTTAAGGCAACTTCCTGTGCGTTGGCAGCGGCAGTTATTGCGCGCTTTTATTGAGCAACAAAATTTGCCATTACCGTCCATGGTGCAGTTGGACGAAGCATTGCAGCAACTGCTACATAGCGATGATGATGCCAAAGTGCATTTGCAGTTTGCAGAGCTAGAACTGCGCCGAGCTTATGACTACATCTATGCGATGACCGAGCTGCCAGCGCTCCCACTATCAACCCCACTTACCGTTGAACAGCAGCAGGCATTGCTACAAGGTCATTTAGACTTGCCGTTAACCGCGCCTTGGCACAGCCTCAGTGGCAAATTAACTGATACCGGTCCCCGTGTGGCACTCGCCGCATTGGCTGCGCCGTTAATGCTCAGCTATGGGTTGCCGGGTAGCCTAAAATGCCAACCGCATTACCGTAGCAAAGCGCGCGAACTGAAGAAAATCTGGCAGGAAGCTCGCGTACCTTACTGGTTGCGGCCGCGGCTGCCAGCACTGGCTGCTGCCGATGGTGCTGTGCTGGCGATAGCGGGCCTGTTCGTTGACAAACAGGCATTAGCACCGGCACAGCAGCCCGGTATTACCCTCGAGCTTAGTTAGTTATCACTTACTGCGATGGTCAGTCAGTGGTTCATTAGCCTTTCGCTAACGACGGAAATACCACCACACATGCCAGTTGTTTCTGGCGACCATAACGCATCACCTGTAACAGCTCGCCATCACTGATGGGAACATAGGTCGAACCAATGGCATCGCGGGCCTTTTCTACATTAGGATCGTGGAAAAAGAAAAATTGACTATTACAGCCACTCAGCACAATCCAATGCGGGCCTTTTTCACCACTAAAGCGATAGCTACTCACCATCAGCAATACTGCCGCTCCCTGCGCCAGAAATTGGCGTAATTCTTCAGGGGAGGGCGCGCGTGCTTGGGCGATGACACCTTGCTGTTGCAGTTGCTGACAAAAATCTTCATGCACCAGTTGGATCACGGCTTTTTTGTTGCGATCACGCACCCCATCAATGAAGGGCACAGATTCGGAACGGCTGAACAGCTTCACCCCAAAACCACGTCTTAGTGCAGATAACGCCAAGCCGTGTGCTGAACAGCCGCCGTGACCACTGGTCATAAAGATAGTGGTGGCTTCACGCCACAGTCGCAGTTCTTCGATGCGGCTCGGTACTGCATCCACCTTCAACGCGGCAAAAGCCATTAACAAGCTGGCAGGGCCGCAACTGAATGCTGTGGTTTGCGCATACAAGGGCATCTTGAGCACGGTACTGGGGCCTGGTGGATCTAGCCGTTTGTGCATTCGCACCCCATCGGCCAGGTCATCATAATAATGCACCAGGGCTTTCAATACCTTGTAGCCTAATTTTTCATACAGTCGGCGAGCGCCAATATTGTCATTGCGCACCTCCAGGCGTAACGTAATGTAGCCTTTATGAATGGCCTCCTGTTCACACTCGTGCATCAGTTGCTGAGCGAGCCCCTGACCACGCCATTTGGCATCAATTGCCAGGGAATATAACCTCGCTAAGTTAGTTCCCCGGTGAAATAGCAACAGGGCATAACCTGCGAGCAGGCCATCATCCATCGCGACAAATAGCCGAGCATGAGGTGATTGAATAAAACGTTTCATTTGGCGGTGACTGATGCGGTCACCGCTGAAGGCGGAGAGTTCCAGTTGATCGAGCGCTGAAAGTTCGGCCTGTGTAGCGGCACGTATTTCCATGATATTTAGATAAAAGACAAACTTCTGATATTTAATCCCCAACCAATATGGGAGGCAACAATTATTTATGGCACAACTGCTTATCGTAACCGACGACGCCAGTGATTGGCGACCGTACCTGCCTAGCGACAGTATGGTGACGGTAAACGACTATCTTAATATGGGGGCGTTTACCGACAACAACAGTGTGCAGGTACTCAATTTGTGCCGCAGTTACGACTACCTCACTACCGGGTATTATTGCTCGTTGATGGCGGAAGCCCGTGGGCATCGAGTGATCCCGTCAGTGATGACGATTAATGATCTGTCACAGGACAGATTCTTCAGTTTGCCGCAGTCGGGGCTGGATCGACTGTCGCCGGAACAAACTCGTCTGCGATTTAAGCTGTTTTTGGACACAGCGAGCGTGAGGAACTGGAACGGATTGGACACAAAATTTTTGAACGCTTTAACGTACCAGTGCTGGATGTCGAGTTGGTTAAAGGGGGCGATAAATGGCAAGTCAGTCATATCGCCCCCTTTCCATTCCAAGAGTTGACGGATCCTGAGCAGGATCTGTTTGCGATTTACTTGGAAGCTTTTTCCCGTAAAGTGTGGCGTGCGCCTAAGCGTAAAAAGTCTTATCGGTATGAGATGGCGATGCTAGTAGATGAGCATGAAAAAATGCCACCATCTAACAATAGTGCCATCAAACGCTTCATTAGGGCTGCCAACCGTATTGGCATGGATATGCAGTTACTAGGGCGTCGTGATATGAGTCGTCTGGGTGAATTTGACGGGCTCTTTATCCGTGCGACCACTAACATCAGTAATTTCACCTACCGTTTTGCCAAAAATGCCGAGCAGATGGGGTTAGTGGTGATGGATGATCCTGAATCCATCATGAAGTGTACCAACAAGGTATTTTTGACAGAATTGTTGCTGAACCACAAGATCCCCGTGCCTAAGAGTTTGATCCTCAATGAATCAGATCCGCACTGGGAAGAAACCTTGTTGGAGGAGATAGGACTACCGGCAGTTCTCAAAGTACCGGATGGCGCATTTTCCCTCGGGGTGGTTAAGGTTAAGGATATTGATAGTTTACGAGCCGAAGCCAAACGGATTTTTGAACACAGTACCCTGATCCTGGCGCAGGAATATTTGCCAACGCCGTTTGACTGGCGTATCGGCATACTGAATCGGCAGCCCATATACGCTTGTCGCTACTACATGAGCCGTGGTCACTGGCAGATATATGAACACCACAAAGACGGTAAATTCAGTAGCGGTAGTTACGATGCGCAGGATCTTAAACGTGTGCCATCACAGATAGTCGATACTGCTTTGAAATCCGCTAATCTGATTGGCTCTGGATTTTATGGCGTGGATTTGAAAGAGGTGGATGGTCAGCCTTATGTGATTGAAATCAACGATAATCCAAGTATTGATCATGGTATTGAAGATCTGTTTTATGGCGATCTGCTGTACGACCGTATCATGACTGAGTTCCTGCGGCGGATCCAGTTGCGCGGATTGTAATTGGCTTTATTGCTTGATAAAGGCGCCCTTTGGCGCCTTTATGTTTAGCGCTACTCTGCCAGCGCATAGCCATTACGGCCAGCGGCTTTGGCTCGATAGAGGGCGGCATCGGTGTTGTTGAACAGTTGATCTTGGTTCAAGTGGGGCAGCCAGCCACCAATGCCCATACTACAGCCGACATTATGCTGACTTAACAAGGCGTCAGTTTGCAAAAACTGTAATACCCGATTGGCAATACTGACGGCAGCGGAGGTATCACCTTCCACCAGCACCGCAAACTCATCGCCACCAAGACGGAAAGGCTGGTCGCAGCGACGGGTGCTACGGCGGATTATTTCGCTAAAGCGTACCAAGGCTTTATCCCCGTAGTGGTGGCCCATCAGGTCATTAAGTTGCTTAAAGTTATCCAGGTCTAACAGCAAGAGGCTAACTTGGTCGTTGCAACGCTGTGCCCGTGCCAGAACCGTGCGAAAGGCTTGACCAAAAAAATGGCGATTTCCCAAGTTGGTTAAGGCATCGAACATTGCCTGTGCTGCCATCTTTTGATAGCGCACGGCGTTGAATAATGGTTGCGGCAATAAGGCTTCCATTTGTTGCAGATGCAGCGTTTCACCCAGGCTAAGCGGCATTGGCAGATAGTATTCTAGACTGGCTGTGGTATCTCCCAGTTGCACGTCATGTGCTAGTTTAACGCCCTTGAGTCGCCCCCAACGCAATTCCAACTCATCACACTGGCAGTACATGCCTGATAGCGGCAAATATAGCTGCAGTTGTTTGCCATAACAGGCAAATACTGTCCGCGGGTCAAGGCTGGCATGTAGCTTCTGTAACAGTTGTAACGGATCAGGCTGGTGGGTGATATGGTGCGCATCATCATGCCATTGCTCTAATGAGCCACTATAACCACCGATATTACCAATATAAGCCAAATGGAGTACTCCACTGCTGCTGACATATTCTAGCGGTGGTTAAGCAAAGTCTGTGCCTGTTTTATTTTTATCGATAATACAAGGGATTTCGGGCGTTAGATGCCGTTAGTCGTCAGTGTTGTGCCAGTATTTTGACAGCGTGCAGTCATTTGACTGTGACCACCGGGCACGTTAGCCGATATTAAAAAAGGCTTTCATCTCTGGCAGTTGGTGCATGGCGTCTTTATAGCCTAAGTCAATCAAGGTGCCGGTATAGGCTTTTTCAAATAACAGGTAAGACACGATACTGGTGTCTGACTGGCTATTGATACCAATCAACCCCAACAGTCGACGGATAGCAAACGGCATTTCCATGTAGTAGCGTTTCGCAATCTCGCTCAGATCTTCACTGGGTTTGAGCACTAGGGTATCTATGTTACGCAGACTCAATAACTCGCGGCTGCTGGGGGAATTAATGCCAGGGTGCCGTTAACACGGGTCAGGCGTTCCATGTCGCTGTTCAAGGTGTCAGAAAATATCGTATCGAGCAGATGACCCGCTATGGTTGCTGTCTTGGGATGATATTCCAGATCTTTGGGTTGCTGCTTATGTGGACTCTCCAGATTTATCACCATGATGCGATCTGCGCCGAGATGAATGGGGCAAGATAAAGGTGCGAGCTGGTGCACGGAACCATCGCCATAGTACCACTTGCCTAAGCGGATTGAAGGAAACACCATGGGAATTGCGGCACTGGCCATCAGGTGTTCGGTATTCAGCCGGGTACGTAGGCCACTGCGCCGTGCACGTTGCCAGTTTTCCATGTCACGACTGCCCTGAAAAAGCTCACCGATTGCGAGGTGTTATAACAGGATGTATCAATGCTGATGGCCGTGAGGTAGCCGTTCTGGATGTTACGGTCGATACGTTCAAAGTTGATCAGTTCATTCAGTAAGCCGCGCAGCGGGGCGTTATCGAGCAAGCTGCCCGCATCGGTATTGGCCAGATCCGTTTGCATGCCTTTGAGCATCATAGTGCCAAGGTGTTGCAGAACTCCGGGAATGGACGCCTTGTAAATCCGGCTGGTGTGCAGATGACGCCAGATCCACTCGAGCTTTTTAACCCCGAGGTGAAAGCAGGACGCATGCGTTGCCATGGCGGTGCCGTTAATAGCGCCAGCAGAAGTGCCGCAGATTACGTTAAAAGGAATACCATGATTACGGGGATACAGCTGCACCAGCGCTTTTAGCACGCCCACCTGATAAGCGGCTCGGGCACCGCCGCCCCCTAACATTAATGCACAATTTTCCCTTAGTGCCATTCCCCATCACCTGCTTAGCCGTACGCATTATTATGCTTTATGGTGTAACTATAGCGCTAAAGCTTCTGGACAGGTGGACGGAGGACATAAAAAAGCCAACCTTTTTAGTCGGTTGGCTTTTCTATTCTAGCCTTCAAGACGGGTCATGAAGCTATTGATTTGTGCGAGTACACCCGGCTGATCCAATTGCAGTTCTGCCAGGATCTCCTGCGGACTGCCATGTTTGATGAATTCATCGGGTAACCCCAGTTGCAGCACCGGATTGCGCAACTGTTTTCTGGCCAAATATTCCAGTACGCCGCTACCAGCGCCACCGATAATGGCATTTTCTTCGAGTGTTACCAGTACTTCATGTGAAGTTGCCAGTTGTTGTAACAAGGCTTCATCTAAGGGTTTAACAAAGCGCATGTCAGCAACGGTGGCATCCAAGGTTTCTGCAACTGCCAGCGCGGTTGCCAGCGTGGTACCAAAGTTGATAATCGCCAGCTTTTTACCTTGCCGTTTTAACACCCCTTTGCCAATGGGTAAGGCTGTCATCTGCTCTTGCTGATGCGCGCCGGTGGCACTGCCTCGAGGGTAACGTACCGCCGCCGGGCCATCTTGATAACAATAGCCAGTGTAGAGCATTTGCCGACATTCATTCTCATCGGAAGGCGCCATGATCACCATGTTAGGGATACAGCGCAGGTAGCTCATATCGAAAGCCCCTTGGTGGGTCGGGCCATCGGCTCCTACAATGCCGCCGCGATCAATAGCAAACAGCACCGGCAGTTTTTGCAGGGCCACATCGTGGATCACCTGATCATAAGCGCGTTGCAGGAATGTCGAGTAAATGGCCACTACAGGTTTATAACCTTCACAGGCAAGGCCAGCACCCAAGGTCACCGCATGTTGCTCGGCAATTGCCGCATCAAAATACTGTCCGGGAAACTTCTGCGAAAACTCCACCATGCCTGAGCCTTCACGCATTGCCGGAGTAATACCTACAACTTTTTCATCTTGGGCGGCAATGTCGCACAGCCATTTACCGAATACGTCGGAGAAAGAAGGCAAGCCTGCCTTGGTGGCGGGTTTGCGGAATTGGCTGGGGTCAAATTTGGGTACCGCATGCCAGCCGATAGGGTCTTTTTCTGCTGGCTCATAACCTTTGCCTTTTTTGGTCATGATATGCAGTAGCTGCGGACCACTGAGACTGCGCATGTTACGCAGGGTTTCTACCAAAGCGTTGACGTCATGGCCATCAATGGGACCGATGTAATTGAAACCGAGTTCTTCAAACAGGGTTCCGGGAACCATCATACCTTTAAGGTGTTCTTCAGTACGCCGCGCCATCTCTTTGATGACCGGCATGCCTTGCAGCACTTTTTTACTGCCTTCGCGGATGCTGGAATAGAAGCGGCCAGACATTAACTGTGCCAGATGCTTGTTGAGTGCACCTACGTTTTCCGAGATAGACATCTCGTTATCGTTGAGTACCACCAACATGTCTTTGTGCAAATCCCCTGCGTGATTCATGGCTTCAAACACCATACCACCGGTCATGGCACCATCACCTATCACGGCAACTACCCGGCGACCCGCTTGTTCTTTGTCGGCGGCAATGGCCATGCCCAAGGCGGCAGAGATGGAGGTACTGGAATGACCGACACTGAAGGTGTCATAGTCACTTTCTCCACGCCAAGGGAATGGGTGCAAACCACCTTTCTGACGGATAGTGTGCATCTGATCGCGGCGACCGGTCAGAATTTTATGCGGGTAGGCTTGATGCCCCACATCCCACACCAGTCGGTCAAACGGCGTGTTGTACACATAATGCAGTGCTACGGTTAGCTCTACAGTGCCCAATCCAGAGGCAAAGTGGCCACTAGACTGTCCTACAGATTGCAGCAAAAAAGCTCTGAGTTCGTCGGCTAGTTGCGGCAACAATGCCTGTGGCAACTGGCGCAACTCATCGGGTGTATTAGCCTGTGCCAATACTGGAAATTGAGTGATATCCAGACTCATAGGGAGCTACTTCGTCTCTTTTTATACTCGCCGCTCAATGATATAGCGTGCGAATTCAGCAATTAGTCGGCTATTGTAGGGCAAATTACCTATGGCCGATAGTGCCTCTTGCAGCAGTTTCTCGGCAGTGGCTTTTGCCCCTTCTAGACCCAGTAATCTGGGATACGTACTTTTATTGGCGCGGGTATCTGAACCTTGGGGTTTCCCCAGTTCTTCGGTACTGGCGGTGATATCCAGAATATCGTCCTGCACCTGGAATGCTAAGCCAATGGCTTCGGCATAGGTCATTAACTGTTGTTTTTCGGTATCAGCGATATCTGCCGCAATAACCGCTAACTCCACCGCACAACGGATGAGCGCTCCCGTTTTCAGTTGGTGTAGCCGGGTTAACTCAGTAAGTGATATCTCTTTGTCAGTGGCCACGAGATCCAACGCCTGACCACCACACATGCCCTGATAACCAGAAGCTTTTGCCAGTGCCTGCACCATTTGCAACTGTTGCTTGGCACTCAGTTCCTGACTATTTTGAGTGATCAGCTCAAACGCCAGCGTCTGCAATGCATCTCCGGCTAGAATCGCTGTTGCTTCATCAAAGGCGATATGTACGGTTGGTTGCCCACGGCGTAATTCATCGTTATCCATGGCGGGCAGATCATCGTGGATCAATGAATAGGCATGAATGCACTCAATGGCTGCCGCGCAGTTATCTAGCTGTTCGGCTTTGCGTCCGAGCATTTCGCCCACGGCATACACTAAAAATGGCCGAACCCGTTTGCCCCCAAGCAACACGCCATAGCGCATGGCGGCTTTTAATCTGGGTTCGTTTTCAGGAATGGCGTCGAAAATCGTCTCCAGATGCTGATTGATCCGTTGCTGGCAACGATTGATGGCTTCCGTTAGCAATTATTCTTCCTCAACATCAAATGGACTCAGCGGTGCCTGGGGATCATCTGCCAGCAAAATAGCAACTTTTTGTTGCGCCTGTTCCAGTTTGCTTTGGCTGCTGCGTACCAGACCGATACCGCGTTCAAACTGCTTCAGTGCATCATCCAGAGAGACTTCCCCCTGTTCCAGTTCGGTTACTATCTGTTCTAACTCGTTCAGGGACTCTTCAAAGCTGAGGTTTTCAGGTTTTTTAGCCACGTTGTTTTCCTTGAGATTACACTGCGACAGAGTATACCAGCGATCGGAAATGGGAATCGAGACTGGGTCAGCAGAGGGTTCGGAGCAGGACTGGCGGCAACCATATTGGCACACACGTTATAGCAGCGGTTGATATGGGTCAAATGTGGGCGTTGGTTATTTGCTCAAAAGCACGCTTTGCCACAAAAATATTTTCTTCCGTGGTTAAAATCCCTCTAAACTTGCCTAAGTTTGATCCGATAAACCAAAATAGAAGCCGTTGAAAAGCGTAACATTCCCTTTTCTAGGGTAACATCGCAAACCGTTCCCCGGAGAGCGCATCATTCCGGTTCGTTGATGGATGACACGACTGTAGAAAATTGAGGAGCAAGAGTGGATTTAGCAACCCTGATAGGCATTATTGGCGCGTTTGGTGTGATGATCTGGGCCATGGTCAGTGCTGGCGGCATCTCTATCTACGTTGACGTCCCCTCAGTATTGATTGTTTTCATCGGTTCCCTCTTTGTGGTGATGATGAAATTCAATCTCAAACAATACCTCGGTGCCATGAAAATTGCCGCCAAAGCATTCATGTTCAAGCTGGATAATCCAGAAGATCTCATCGAACAGTCGGTCACTATGGCGGATGCTGCCCGTAAAGGTGGTTTTCTAGCGCTGGAAGAAGCGCAGATCTCGAATTCCTTTATGCAAAAAGCGGTGGATATGCTGGTGGATGGCCACGACGGTGACGTGGTACGCGAAGCGCTGGAAAAAGATATTGTGCTCACCGAAGAACGGCATAAATCAGGGATCGCGATTTTTAAAGCGTTTGGCGACGTCGGCCCCGCCATGGGGATGATTGGGACTCTGGTCGGTCTGGTTGCCATGCTATCGAACATGGATGACCCTAAGTCAATCGGCCCGGCGATGGCGGTGGCATTGTTAACCACCCTTTATGGGTCACTGCTGGCAAATCTAGTGGCATTGCCGATTGCCGACAAACTGGCACTACGCATGAACGAAGAGATGCTTAACCGTAACCTGATCATGGATGCGGTATTGGCGATTCAGGATGGTCAAAATCCCCGGGTGATTGAGAGCTTTTTGAAGAACTATCTGGCTGAGAAAAAACGCAAGATAGACACCACTGGTGGGGAATAGCCAATGGCCAAGCCAAAGTGTCCTGATTGCCCGCCACCCGCGCCACCATGGCTAGCGACATTTTCTGATCTGATGTCGCTGCTGATGTGTTTCTTTGTGTTACTGCTGTCTTTTTCAGAGATGGACGTACTCAAGTTCAAGCAGATCGCGGGGTCGATGAAATACGCTTTTGGGGTACAGAACAAGGTGGAAGTGAAAGATATCCCGAAAGGGACGTCGGTCATTGCACTGGAGTTCCGGCCGGGGCGTCCCGATCCATCGCCCATTGAAGTGATTAATCAGCAAACCAATGAGATGACGCAACCCACACTGACATTTCAAGCCGGTGATGATGATAATTCGGGTGGCATTCAGCAACAAAAAGGGGAACAGCGCGGCGGTGATGCGGCGGCAACCGCGCAGGAGCAGGCTGAAGATAAACGCACCCAGCAAAATGAAGCCACCCAGCAACAGCTTAATGAACAAGTTAAGAAAATGGCAGAGAAGCTCGACAAAGAGATTGTTGACGGTGCCATTGAGATTGAGTCACTCGGCCAGCAGATCATCATTCGTATTCGCGAAAAAGGCTCATTTGCGTCGGGGTCAGGGTTCTTGCAACCGCAGTTTAAACCGGTGATCCGCGCCATTGGCGAGTTGCTTAAGGATGTTCCCGGTATTGTCACCGTTTCTGGAAATACCGATAATATGCAGATCAGCAATGAGCTGTATCAGTCAAACTGGGATCTGTCGGCACAACGGGCTCTTGCCGTGGCACATGAACTTATTCGGGTAAAAGGTTTTGACCCGGAACGGATGAAAGTAGTTGGCCTAGCCGATACCAATCCATTGGTCGCCAATGATTCAGCCGAACATCGCGCCCGTAACCGCCGGGTAGAAATTGCCATTGAGCAGGGCAAAGCCAAACAGTCTGACGAACTGCAGGTTACTCCCAACCGCTAAGCTATACCCGTCTGCAAGCAACCAGCCAATGTGCTGGTTGCTGTTTTTAACCTCCTTGCTGGGACTGACCCCGGCACTTTGCTATAATCCCGCGATTGCATTTTTGACCATGTTTTATGCTGCGGAAAATCCATGAAGTTTATCGTTAAGCTGTACCCCGAAATCATGATGAAGAGCAAACCTGTACGGTTGCGCTTCACCAAAATGTTGGAATCCAATATCCGGAATGTCCTGAAAAAGTTGATGAAGGTGTCACGGTCGTAAGACAGTGGGATCGCATCATGGTGGGCGTGCCACAAGATACTCCTGAGTTACTGGATCTTGTTGGTGATCGCTTGACCTGTATTCCCGGCATTGCCACGGTGGCGCGGGTGAATGAATACGGGTTCGAGACAGTGCACGATATTTACCTGCACACGCTGAAAGCATTTGGCGATGAGCTAGCGGGAAAGACTTTTTGTGTGCGGGTTAAACGTAGTGGCCATCATGATTTTACCTCTATCGATGTCGAAAAATACGTGGGTGGCGGACTGAATCAGCATACCGATGCTGCCGGGGTTAAATTGAAGAACCCGGAAATCACCGTCAATCTGGAAATCAATAATGACAAACTGTATTTAGTCGAGAAAAAGTGCCTGGACTCGGTGGCTTCCCAATGGCCACCCAAGAAGATGTGTTGTCACTGATTTCCGGTGGGTTTGATTCTGGGGTTTCCAGTTTCCAGTTCATCAAAAAAGGTGCCCGTACCCACTACTGTTTCTTCAATCTTGGTGGCGCTCAGCACGAGATAGGTGTTAAGCAGGTGGCTTACCATTTATGGCAAACCTATGGTGAATCCCATAAGGTGAAATTTATCACCATCCCGTTTGAGCCAGTGGTCACAGAAATTCTTGAGCGTATCGACAATGGCCTGATGGGCGTTATCCTTAAACGTTGTATGATGCGTGCGGCGAGCCGGGTTGCAGAACGCATGGGCGTTCAAGCCTTGGTGACAGGCGAGAGCTTGGGACAGGTGTCGAGCCAGACCTTAACTAATCTTAACGTGATAGATCGTTGTACCGATACCTTGATTTTACGGCCGCTGATCACTATGGATAAGCAAGATATCATCAATGAAAGCCGCAAAATCGGTACTGAGGACTTTGCCAAGTCAATGCCGGAGTACTGCGGAGTGATCTCTCAGCGTCCTACGGTTAAAGCGGTATTAGCGAAAGTGGAAGCCGAAGAGCTGAAGTTTTCGCCGGATCTGCTGGATAAGGTGTTGGAGGCTGCGGAAGTTATTGATATCCGGGAGATACCAAAAGCTATGGACATCAAAGTCACCGAAACCGAAACCGTTTCCAGCGTTACTGCGGAACAGGTAGTCCTGGATATTCGTGCGCCAGAAGAAGAGGAACGCCGTCCGCTACAAGTGGCCGGGGCCGAAGTGCAGCATATTCCATTCTTTAAGCTGTCCAGTGCCTTTGCTGAACTTGATAACAGTAAAACCTATCTGCTGTACTGCGAGCGCGGCGTGATGAGTAAACTGCAAGCGCTGTATCTGCTGGAGCAGGGCTATAACAATGTGAAGGTTTATCGCCCTTAAGCGTTGTTTGATGGCCGCATCCGTGGATGTGGCCCGTTAAATTAGCAGCCACAATTAACCTCTTATACTCAGTTGCGGTGTCTATGCTATGGCGCCGCACTGTTTTATGCCGCTTACCGCTTGCTGCTTGTTTGGAACGGATAAAAGATGTTCTCAGCTAAGTCGTTTATTTGTATGAATGCTGGCTGTGCTTGCCTTGCAGATATTGGCTCACAAAGTCGCCGAAATTGCGGGCAGCAGGTGACAGATAACGATTTTCCATCCACGACAACAGAATACTGCGTTTGAGGTGTGGGCTGCTGATCGGCAGTTTGACCAGTTGCTGACTGTTGCCAACATCCCACCATAGCGTTGGCAGAATTGCGACTCCCGCGCCGGCACGCACTAAATCAGCAATAACCGCAGTATCGAAACTTTCAAAGACAACATTGGCGCGAAAGCCTGCTTGCCGACAGAAGTTATCTGTGATTTCACGAAAGCCATCTTCCCGCGGATAGCTGAGGAGTTTTTCTTGGGCGATCTCACTAAGTGCCACCTGCTGCCGCTTTGCCAGTGGATGATCCGTGCGTACGGCTAAGAATAGCTCTTCGGTGAACAGTTCTCGTTCTGCGACAGTGTTGTTACCCGACAGTTGTGTAATCGGCAGGAGGTAATACACAGATCAAACACGCCATCGCGCAGCTGCCGCGCGATTTCATAGCGGCCAGCTACCTGAAACAGTTTGAATTTTACATCTGTGTGCTGCGATAGGTAGTCGACAAAAATGTTGGGCAGAATTTGCGAGGTGGTCACCCCTACGGTGACGTGGCCCGCATTGTTGCTTGCCATATCGGTTAACTGCTGTTTGGCCTGTTCTAACTCGCTAAATACCCGCTTGCTGCGCTCTAGCAATACCTTGCCAAAGGCATTTAATTGCAGCCGTCGTCCTTGTCGATCAAACAAGGCTACTCCCAACTCTTGTTCCAAATTTGCCAATGTTTTACTGAGCGCGGGTTGTGCGACATGCAGGCGTTCGGCGGCGCGGGTCATATTGCCAATATCGGCAATAGCCAAAAATGCTCTTAATTGGGTTAACGTCATTTTTAATAACCAAAAGTATATCAATACATTTAAAAATATATATTTTTAATTATTAAATATCAATGATATAACTCCCAGCGTTACCTTCTTTTAGCACTTTTCAAGGCTATCCCTTCGATAACAAATACAGTAAAGCTTGCCTTTTGCTGGGAGCGGCGTGTTGCCTTGAGAACAACAATCTTGGAATTAATTATGTTAGGAACACGAATTTTAGTGGCATATGACGGCGCGGAGCTTTCTGCTAAAGCGCTGGATACCGCCTTGCAGCAGTTACGGGAAAATCCGCAAATCAGTGTTGATGTGGTATTTGTTGAGGAAGTGGCGCCGTTACGCACCGGGGTTGAAGTGGTTGATGAAGATATACAACGCCAACGCGATGCCATTTTCAATCAACTACGCGACAAAGTCGCC
The DNA here is from genome assembly GCF_018394335.1 of Shewanella dokdonensis. Taxonomy (NCBI): domain Bacteria; kingdom Pseudomonadati; phylum Pseudomonadota; class Gammaproteobacteria; order Alteromonadales; family Shewanellaceae; genus Shewanella; species Shewanella dokdonensis. The sequence goes on from NZ_CP074572.1 coordinate 3,235,573, forward strand.
GCGGCGGAAACGGTAAAACTGCATCGTTTGCGTGGGCAAAATGTTTCCTACGTGCTGCTGCGTTTTGCCGAAGAACACAATTGCAATCTTATCGTTCTTGGCAGCCGTGGCCTTACCGGGATCCGCGAATTCCTCGGCAGTGTCAGCCATGCGGTTGTGCAGCATTCTTTAGTCCCAGTACTGATCATCAAATAATCCTCTATTCTCTTCGAAATCACGTAATAAATATGACTACGACCAAAAGTGTCCTATGGACAAAAAACTATCTTATTGATTGTGTTATCTGCTTTTTAATTAATCTGGCCTACTACCTGACAATGGTTGTGATTACTGACTACACCCTGCACACATTGCATGCTTCGCTAAGTGTGGCGGGATTGGCTTGCGGCATTATTATTTTGGGTGCTTTAGCCGCTAGGCTGTTTGTCGGGCGCTCTATTGAACGAATTGGCACCAAGCTGTGTTTGTATGTTGGGTTGCTCGTATTTTTACTGTCGGCGATTGCTAACCTATGGACACAAAATATTGTGTTGCTATGCCTGGTGCGATTTATTCAAGGTGTAGGGTTTGGGGCGGCGTCTACCGCCACCGCCACTATCATGGCGCAGATGGTTCCCAGTGAACGCCGTGGTGAAGGCACCAGCTACTTTTCGATGTTTGTTACTTTGGCTACCGCTATTGGCCCATTCGCTGGTTTGTACGCGTATCAAGATGGCGATTTGAGCCTTAACCTCATGTTGTCATCAATATTACTGCTGATTGGCTGTGTGCTGACCTTTATGCTTGTTCCCCCTAAAAGTGTGCTGCCAGCAACTGCCGCAGCAACCAAAAAATGGGCTTCTCGCTATCATCTTTCTTTGAAATGAAAGCACTGCCGCTGTCAGCTATCACCTTTTTTGTTTCTATCGGTTTTGCGTCATTGCTGAGTTTTATTTCACCTTATACCGCGAGTAAGGGCTTGGAGACCGGCGGTAAATTCTTCTTCATTATGTATGCTATTTTTACGCTGATCAGTCGCCCTCTAACGGGCAAATTGTTCGACCGTAAAGGCGATAATATTGTCATGGTGCCCTCATTTGTGCTTTTTGCGGCGGGCTTATGCTTGTTGGGATTCTCTGACAGCAATATCGCAGTGTTGGCATCCGGAGCCTTGATTGGCATGGGCTTTGGTACTTTTATGTCTTGCTCACAAGCGATAGTGATTAAACTGTCACCTGCAGACAGCATAGGCAAAGCCAATTCAACCTTTTTCATTTTTATGGATCTCGGTGTGGGATTAGGGCCATTGCTCTTGGGAAAAGTGATCCCGCTGCTGCAGTTTTCCGGTATGTATGAATTGTTAGCGGTAGTCATGCTGATGTGCCTAGTGTCGTACCATTTCTTGCATGGTCGTTATGTCAGCGCACATCAAAAAAATCAACTGGCGTTACAGCAACATCTGAACAATTAGCCTAGCGTGTGTAATATTGCGCAAATTGCCCTGAGTTTTGGTGATGGTATACCCGCCAATACTCGGGGCTTTTTATGAATATGCTGATGCCACATGCATTTGGTGGCCTCAATCGATATCCCCAATACCTCATGCCAGCCAAGTTCGGTATTAACGTTTATTTTTGCAACATTGGCGCAAACCAACCATTTTGCCGCCGTTGTGGCAAAAAGCCGCTATTGCTAGCAGATTTAACCTGTGCCATATAAAACTGCTGGCGCTGTTACATGATTAAATGTAACAATATGGATTAGAAAAACTAATTATAAAATTGGAATGGATGCTCATGTCTAAGCGACTTCCTCCACTCAATGCTGTGAAAGCATTTGAAGCGGCTGCTCGCCACCTCAGTTTCACCCGTGCGGCAGAAGAGCTGTTTGTGACGCAAGCAGCAGTTAGCCATCAAATTAAGGCGCTGGAAGATTTTCTCGGCTTGAAACTTTTTCGGCGTAAGAACCGTTCGCTGTTGCTGACAGAAGAAGGTCAAAGTTATTTTCTTGAAATAAAAGATATTTTTGGACAGTTAGCTGATGCGACGGACAGGTTGTTGGCCCGCAGCGCCATTGGCTCGCTAACTGTCAGCATGCCACCTAGTTTTGCAATCCAATGGTTGGTGCCGCGTTTGGCCAAATTCAGTGAGAAAAACCCGGATATCGATGTCCGTATCAAAGCGGTTGATAGTGCTACTGATTCACTGTCGGATGATGTTGATGTGGCCATCTATTATGGCCAGGGCAACTGGCCGGGGTTACGTGCGGATAAGCTGCGTAATGAAGTGTTGATTCCTGTGTGTTCGCCTTTATTGTTGAAAGGCCCCAAACCGCTGGAAAAACCTGCTGATCTGAAGTTTCATACCTTGCTGCATGACATGAGCCGGCACGATTGGCAGGCATGGTTTCGTCAATGTGGCGTGACCGATATCAATGTCAATCAGGGGCCTATATTCAGCCATTCCTCGCTGGTGTTGCAGGCGGCAGCGCATGGCCAGGGGTGGCGCTGGGCTACAGCGTATTGGCGCGTCCTGATATTCTGGCCGGACGGCTGGTTTGTCCATTTCAGGAAGTGCTGGTCAGCAAAGATGCCTACTATCTGGTGTGTCAGCAAAAGCATGCAGAATTAGGCAAGATTGTGGCTTTCCGCGAATGGATGCTGGATATGTTTGCTGAGGAATCCCGTAGTGAGTTGTTACCCGGATAACTGGTGCGTCGATAAAAGCCAGGTTGCGAGCAACACCTTGGTGTTGTTTGCCCACGGTGCTGGTGCCGACATGCAACATACGTTCATGGCGACCATTGCCCAAGGCCTAGCTGCTGGTGGTGTTGACGTTGTCCGCTTTAACTTTCCCTATATGCAGCAAAGTCAACTTGACGGCAAGCGCCGACCACCCAATCGTGCGCCGGTGTTGCTGGCGGATTTTCAGCAACAACTACAATTGACCATTGAACTATTGCAGCCGGCTCACATCATATTGATGGGCAAATCCATGGGCGGTCGGATGGCTGTTATGCTGGCTGCCGATGTGTTGCCTGCGCGGGTGCGCGGCGTTATCTGCCTGGGCTATCCGTTTTTACCAAAAGGAAAAACTGCGCCGCGATTGGCCGCATTACAGGACTGTCGTTTGCCCGTGCTGATTTACCAAGGTGAACGCGACAGTTTTGGTACTCAGCAGCAACTGCAACAGTGGTCACTGCCCGCGGCGGTGCAATTGCAATGGGTTAGCGATGGTGACCACAGTTTCCTGCCCAGGAAAAGTGCTAGCGTGACGTTGCACGATAACCTCACCGCAGTGATCCATGGTTCACTGTTATATATCAGGAGTTTGTTATGAAAAAAGGCCTGTTTATGTTGGCCGCTATCAGTGGTTTTCTGGCTGTGGCGCTGGGAGCTTTTGCCGCACATGGTTTGAAAGCGGTGACCACCCCGGATTTGATTAAAATCTTTGACGTGGGGGTTGAGTATCAGTTTTATCACACCTTCGCGTTGATCGCGGTAGCACTGGCTGGGCATTGGGTTAAGTCGCCTTTGCTGAACTGGGCTGCGTGGTTATTTATCATCGGGATTATTCTATTTTCTGGCTCGCTTTATCTGTACGCCTTGTCCGGTGTCAAAATGCTGGGACTCATCACGCCGTTTGGTGGCTTCTGTTTCTTGGTCGGTTGGGCATTACTTGCCTCCTCAATGTGGCGTCATCGCAGTGACGATCTGTAACTGCTAAGTTCTGATATACTTGGCGCCTTTGCTGAAAAGCTGGTTACAGGATTATCCATGAACAATCTGTTTTTGTTCTGTCGTGCAGGTTACGAGAAAGAGTGTGCCGCTGAAATTCAGGATCGTGCCGCTGAGATAGGTGTTGCAGGTTTTGTGAAAGCAGCGGCAAATAATGCCTATGTAGTGTTCCAGTGTTTTGCTGAAGGTGACGCGGATAAATTAGCGCGTGAACTACCGCTGGATACCTTGATTTTTGCCCGGCAGATGTTTGTCTGCGGCGAGTTGCTCGGTGCTTTGCCCGTTGACGATCGGGTAACGCCAGTGGTTGATGCCTTGTCTTCTCTGGAAAATGGCGGCGAGCTGCGGGTCGAAACCCCAGATACCAACGAAGCCAAAGAGTTGCTGACATTCTGCCGTAAATTCACGGTGCCGCTGCGCGCAGCACTGAAGCAGCAAGGGGTGTTACTGGCGAACGAGAATGCACGGCGTCCTATTGTGCATGTGTGTTTTCTGGGCTCCACGCAAGCCTACGCTGGCTATTCCTACAGCAATAACAGTTCACCATTTTTTATGGGCATTCCGCGGCTGAAGTTCCCATCAGTGGCACCGAGTCGTTCCACGCTTAAGCTGGACGAAGCCTTTAACCACTTTATTGCACCACACGAACAGGAAAGCCGCTTACACAGTGGTATGAATGCGGTTGATCTGGGGGCTTGTCCCGGCGGTTGGACTTATCAACTCGTACGCCGTGGCATGTTCGTGGCCGCCGTTGATAATGGGCCCATGGCCGATAGCTTGATGCAAACCGGGCAAGTGACGCATTACCGGGAAGATGGTTTTCGTTTTGAACCTAAGCGCAAGAACATCTACTGGTTAGTGTGTGATATGGTGGAAAAACCGTCCCGAGTGGCGGAGTTGATGGAGCAGTGGGCGGTAAACGGCTGGTTTGAGGAGGCTATTTTCAACCTGAAACTGCCGATGAAGAGTCGCTATAAAGAAGTCACTACCATTCTTAGCCGGATGGCAGATGTCCTGCAGCAACATGGTTTTCATCAGTTTCAGTTACGTTGTAAACACTTGTACCATGATCGTGATGAAGTGACGGTACACCTGTGTTTACGTCCTCCGCGTCATTCCTAAGAATTGCCGCAGCAGGTGGCTTAACGGTAGTGCCATTCCTGCTGCAAATATTCCAGTTGCTTGGCTGGTGCTAGGTTTTCGAGCACGGCTTGTGGCAAAGGATATTGCTGGCAGATCCATTCCAGATTGCAATCAACAAATCCTAGAAATTCACGGGTGACCATCAGCGCATAGACGGCGTCCGTGAGTTGCTGGATGTGCCATGCTTCGGTATGTCGGCGAAATTGGCAGGCGCTATCGGTCTGATAAGCATCCAGTGTGGCTTTTAAACGACGGCCCGCTTTCCCCAGTGCGGTTGATTGCTCTTTGGCAATTTCCCTTTCAAGCACTGTTTGTTTGCTGCCTCTGAGATTGGCAAGACTGGCTTTAAACACGTTGCCTCCAAGATCTATTACCTCTGTATTTATCTTGAGCGTCTATGTCCACGAGATCAAGTCAGCCGCAGCATTGCATAAAAAAGGGGCCTTATGGCCCCAGTCTCAGCCGTTGGCAATTTACAGACGTTCTAGCACTGCTTGGGTGAAATCTGTAGTGCCATGACTGCCACCTAAATCGTGAGTGGTTCGGTCACCTTCGGCAATCACTGCGGCCACGGCATTGCGGATTTGGGCCGCTTTATCTGACATTCCCAGGTATTCCAACATCTGTACCGATGCCAGAATAACGGAAGTTGGGTTGGCTAGATTCTTACCGGCAATATCTGGCGCACTGCCATGTACGGCTTCAAAAATGGCCGCATTTTTACCAATATTAGCACCGGGAGCCATCCCCAGACCGCCAACCAAGCCCGCACACAGATCCGACAGGATGTCACCAAACAGGTTGGTGGTGACAATGACATCGAAGTTTTCTGGATTCATCACTAACTTCATGCAAGTGGCATCCACAATCATCTCTTCGGTGATGATATCTGGATAGCGCTGGCTGACTTCGCGGGCAGTTTTCAAAAACAACCCAGAAGTAGATTTCATGATGTTGGCTTTGTGCACGATAGTGACTTTTTTGCGGTTTTCCTTGCGCGCCAGTTCATAAGCGAAAGTGGTGATCTGTTCGGCACCATGGCGGGTAATGATACTGGTGGCTTCGGCGGTGCTACCATCTTCAGAGACTTTCTGGCCGTAACCTGAGTACATCCCTTCGGTATTTTCACGCACAGTGATGATATCGATATCCTGATAACGTGCTTTTGTGCCTTTGAAAGAAAGGACGGGGCGCACATTAGCATAGAGGCTGAATTTCTTACGCAGGGTAACGTTGATGGAGGTGAAGCCTTCGCCGACAGGCGTGGTTAGCGGGCCTTTAAGGGTGATGCGGTTTTTTCGATGAGATCTAATGTTCGTTGCGGTAACAACTCACCTTGTTTTTCCAGAGCCGCTAAACCTGCATCGGCAAATTCGTACTCAAAATCACATCCTGCTTTATCTAAAATCTGTAGTGCTGATTCAATAATACTTGGACCGATCCCGTCGCCGGGGATCACGGTAATGGTTCTTTTTGACATGGAGAATCCTTCCACGGGTTAGCATTTAGGCGAATAAACAACCGTGTGGTGAACACGGTTAGTGTTAGAAAATTCTGTGATATAGATCTCCTTTATTCTAAACACTTTTAAACACTTTTCACAGGAAATTAGTGAGCAAAGCCCCGCCTTTTTATGTAGGCTAAACGTTACAAAATTTTCATTAGGCAATCATGCCAGCGCAGATTACTGCGACTGATTGCCGTTTCAAGAACGAGAGGAACACCTTGAAGTTTTCGACTCTTGCTTCATTGCTGCTGCTGACAATTCTGCCGGGGACACTACAGGCGCAACCCAACAAGACGCTCTCGCTGGAAGATATTATGCATTTCCAGTCGCTCACGGCGCAAACGCTGGATGCTCAAGGCAAAGTGTTGGCTTACAGTACCGCTCCAGATCGTGGTGATAGTCAGGGTTTTGTTAAACGCCTGAGTGACGGGCAGCTGTTTACCGCGGCGGGCGGCTCAGATCCTATCATCAGTCATGATGGTCGTTTCACCCTGTTTACGGTTAAACCGTCATTACTTGAGCTGGAAAAATCCACGGCGAAAGCGCGTAAAAAACTCAAGTCTGGCGTGTTACTGCTGGATAATCAAAATGGTGCAGTGCAGCAGTTTGAGCGAGTAAAAGCCCAGGCGTTTTCTGAAGATGGCAAGTTTCTAGCGCTATGGTTTGAGCCAGAAGATGCTAAAAAAGACGATAAAGCCGACCACAGTGACAATGCGGCCGAAACGGCCAGTAACGCCAGCCAGAAAACCGCGAAGGAAGATGCTGGCAGTCAGTTCACCGTGCTTAATCTGGCAACGGGTAAGTCGCAGCATTTTGCGAATGTTACCGATTGGGCATTCTCATATGACAGTCGCTACCTGACGTTGGCGCAAAACGACACCGCCAGTGAGCTGCATAAATTGCTCTTACTGCGACTGGACAGTTTTAAGCAAGCAGAATTGGTCAACAGCCAATCTGAGCAGATAGGGGCCGTGGCGCTGAGCCGTGACGCCGCGCATTTGGCTTACACTGCGGGTAATGCGGCAGTTGTGGCTGCGGAACGTCCGTACCGTTTAGCGCTTTACAGTCTGGAAACCGGAAAGTTTTCAGCAATTCAAAGTGCCGACAAAAGTGCCGATGGCTGGTGGTTGAATCACTACAGCAAACTGAATTTTTCGGCAGATGGTCAACGACTGTTTTTCGGACGGGTGCCGCAGATCAGCCAGCAGTTTCATCTACCCAAGGTAACTCAAGAAGCGGATCTTTACCGCGAGCAGCTCATTACGGATCAGCGTGGTCTGAATATTTGGCATGGTGATGATCCACTGATTAAACCTAATGAAATCAAACAGTACGCTAAGGAACAACAGCGGACATATCTGGCCGTGTTGCACTTATCATCGGGTAATGTGGTGCAGTTAGCCGACACCACAGTGCCGGATGTGCAGCTATCAGAACACAAGCGGTTCCTGTTAGCGAGTTCAGATATTCCTTACCGTAAAATGATTACCTGGGCGGGTTTTTTCCGGGATTTCTATCTGGTGGACGTGAATACTGGCCATAAAACACAAGTTTTGGCGCAACAACCGCGCGACAGTGAACCAACTTACTCGCCTGCTGGCAAATATCTGGCATGGTATCAGCGTGGACAGATTTACCTGTATGACATTGCTGACGGTCGAAAATCTCTGTTAAGTGGCGATATCAAAACACCGTTTGCCGATGAAGATCATGACTATCCTTCGGCGGCCCCTGGTTACGGTTTTGGCCCTTGGCTAGCCGATGATTCAGCAATTTTGGTGTATGACAAATACGATATCTGGCAATTTGATACGACGAGCCATCACGGTTTCATGCTGACCGCCGGAGCCGGGCGCAAACAGCAGCGGAGCTTCCGGGTGGAGGCGTTGGCACAAGCCGATGCCGCATTCGCTCCCACGGTGAAGGATGGTGAGTCAGTGCTGTTGCAAGGATACAGTGAACGTACAAAAGCCGATGCTTTTTATCGGGCAGAAATCGGTAAGGCCGGGGTAAAAGTGCTGTTGGATGCCCCGGCAAAGCTCAAGGTGTTAGCGCGAGCCAATGCGGCGGCCACCTTTGTATTCAGCCAGCAGCGTTATGATCTCTATCCCGATCTTTATACTGCCGAGGTGCTGCATCCAGAGCGCGCCGAGCAGCAGACCACGCTAGATAAGCAGCGGCAACAACTACCTTGGGGCAAGGCGGAACTGGTGCATTGGCGTGATGGCGATGGCCGGGTAATGGATGGTGTGGTGATCAAACCGCCACATTATCAGCCAAGCAAGCGTTATCCGGTGCTGGTTTATTACTACCGCTTTATGAGTGACAGATTGTTTGCTTTCCCGGATATGAAAATCAATCACCGTCCCAATTTTGCCTGGTATGCGGCAGATGATTACGTGATTTTTTTGCCGGATATCCGTTTTGAAGTAGGTTATCCCGGGATTAGTTCGGTTAAGGCTTTGACCGCGGGAGTACAAAAGCTGATTGAATTGGGCATTGCCGATCCGGATGCTATTGGTTTACAGGGACACTCTTGGAGTGGTTATCAAACCGCCTTTGATATTACCCAGACCAATATCTTTAAGGCTGCTGTTGCCGGGGCGCCGGTGAGCAACATGACTAGTGCTTACAGTGGCATCCGTCTGGGGACTGGGCTGGCGCGTCAGTTCCAATATGAAACTGGGCAAAGCCGTATCGGCGAGAGCCTGATGCAGGCACCACAAAAATATATCGAGAATTCTCCGGTATTTTATGTGGAGCGCATTCATACGCCGCTGCTGATCATGTTTGGCGATCGTGATGATGCGGTACCGTGGGAGCAGGGGATTGAACTCTATATGGCGATGCGGCGTGCCGGTAAGGACGTAATCATGTTGCAATATAAGGACGAACCACATCATCTGAAGCAATATCCCAATAAGCTGGATTACACGATCAGAATGAAACAGTTCTTTGATCACTACTTGAAAGGCCGCAAAGCACCACAGTGGATGATCTCTGGCGAAGCCTACCGCGAGCCGGCAGCAGAAGATTAAGATGCAATAAACTCAGGGGCGAATTCGCCCCTGTTGTTTGCCACAGCCATATGACGAATGAAGCTAATGATTGTCGCTCGATTTCGCTGTGGTGGTCGCGGCATTATCTTGAGTGGGTTTGCTGTCTACCGCTTGTTGCAGATATTGCTGATAGGTGTCATCCCCCCACGCGATCAGTTGATCGTTACGAAATAACAGCGGGGTACATTCATCCTTGGTGGTGATGCCATCAGATTTGGTCTGGTGGGTGCGATAAAACAGAATGTTTAGCGTTTGCCCTTGGCTGAGTTTGGCTTCACTAAAGTCGGGACGCCCCATCAGCGCTAGCACGCTTTCCCCACTTTGCCCCAATTTAAGCTCAGTCAATTTCCCTGGTTATATATTTGGCGGTCTTCCCAACTCATATCTTCTGGGTTGGGCTTGTAAACTAATACCACCACGGCCACAAACGCGATATAAGCCAGAAATAAGGTGCCGATAACCACCGGGATTTTGCTCTTCATGTACTTTCCTTAAATGCGTTTAGATAACAGCTTTATCATCAAACACCGCGAGATCTCACAAGTAAATCGGCGATTTGTAAGCCGGTATTTATTGTGACTGCCAGCGATAATCACTGAGATTAATGTGCAAATCCAAGTCAGTGCGCAGTTTGGCTAAACGGTAACTGAGGCGTGCCATATCATAACCGTTGCGCAGTTTTTCAGCCTGTTTGCTACCCAGTTTATCTAGTGCATTATAGATGTTGGCCAGCGATCGAAAACTTTTCAGCAACTCTGCAGCTGATTTAGGGCCAATGCCGGGAATGCCAGGGATGCGGTTGCCGCTGTCACCGCTTAGTGCCATAAAATCCAGTAACTGATGGCGGCTGATCCCGAGTTTTTGCTCCAGCGCCGCCACATCCAGCCACGCGTTGCTGAAATGATCCCACTGCTGCAACCCTTTAAACTGTAGCTGACTGAAGCCCTTATCGGTTGAAACAATCACGGCTTCGCCACCATGTTGGCAGATTTTACTGGCCAGTGTGGCTATTACGTCATCGGCTTCTGAGTCGGCATTGACCGATGCCATGCCTTCTGCGGCTAACAGTTGCTTTAACTGCGGCAGATAGTCGGCAAGCAGTTGCGGCATCGGTTTCCGACCTTTTTGTAGTCCGGGTATAACTTTTTGCGCCAGGATTCTTGCTCGCCATCCCAGACAATTGCCAGATGGGACGGCTGATGGTGCAGGCAGAGTTTGCGACAGGCGCTGATGGAGCGTTGCGCCAGTCCTGCCAGATCTTGTTCATCTGGCTGCGCCGCATATAAACGGCGTACCAGATTCATGCCATCAATGATCAACAATCGGTTCATTGGCAGACCCGATAACAGGGAACATAAGTACTACCGGGTAATTTCATGCGGCCTTGGCGCACAAAGGCGTTGAGCAGCTTATCAATCATCGACATTAACTTGGCATCGCCACTGAGATTGAAGGGACCATGTTGTTCGATGTTAAGAATGGTGTCTTTCTTGACATTGCCGGCCACAATGCCGGAAAAAGCTTTGCGCAGATTGGCCGCCAACTTAGCTTTATCCTGCTGAAAATGCAGGTCGAGATTTTCCATTGCCTCATGAGTGGGAATAAAGGGTAATTGAAAATCCGCATCGATTTTCAGGCCCCACTGATATTGATAGGCATCACCAGTGAGCTTGCGATGGGCTTTGACATCCTCCATACCAAAGCGCATCACCCGTGCGGCTTCCTCGGGATCATCAATAATAATGCGATAGCGGTTTTGTGCTTCCTGGCCGAGGGTTGCACCAATAAACGCGTCAATTTCGGCAAAATATTCGGCGCTGCCAGCAGGACCTGTCAGTACCAGCGGGAAGGGGATGTCCTTGTTTTGCTCGTTGAGCAAAATGCCCAGTAGATATAGCAGCTCTTCTGCGGTGCCGGGGCCACCTGGGAAGATAATGATGCCGTGTCCCATCCGCACAAAGGCTTCCAGCCGTTTTTCAATGTCCGGCATAATCACCAATTCATTGACAATCTGGTTTGGTGGTTCAGCGGCAATGATCCCGGGTTCTGTCAGCCCGATGTAACGGGCATCGTGGATGCGTTGCTTGGCATGGCCGATAGCCGCACCTTTCATTGGCCCTTTCATTGCGCCAGGGCCACAACCGGTACAGATATCCAGTTTGCGCAGTCCTAACTGATAACCCACTTCTTTGGTGTATTTGTATTCATATTCGCTGATGCTGTGTCCGCCCCAGCACACCACGACATTCGGCTCCAGCATCGGCGAGATCACGCGGGCATTACGTAAGATATCGAAGACCACATTGGTGATATGGTTGGAATTGCTGAAGTCCAAGTGGGTGACATGACTGTATTTGTTACTGACGTAAATAATATCGCGCAGTACCGCAAACAGATGTTCCTGAATGCCCACAATAATCTGGTCATCGACAAACGCGCACGCGGGAGGATTATGCAGCTCCAGCTTTACTCCACGTTCGCGGCGGACGACGTTGATGTCAAAATCGTCAAACTGTTTGAAGAGGGCGCGGGCATCGTCGGTTTCTGAGCCTGAGGCCAGCACTGCCAATGAGCAGTTGCGATAGAGCTGGTACAGTTCACTTTGTGCGCTTTGCTTGAGTAGATCGACTTCCAGCTGCGACAGCTGATCCATGCTGCCTCTGGGATTTACTTTGACAATCATCATGACTCCTGTGCCGGACTGGCCTCATGAAGATTAGTCGATAATGACCCGGTCCCGGCTTTCGTGTTTGGCTTTATAGAGTGCAGCGTCAGCACGTTCAAAGGTGTCCAAGATATGCTCACCGTTGAACACCTGTGCTGCACCGATAGATAATGTAACTGTAATTCGCTGATTTTTAAATTTAAACGGAATATTTTTAATTTTTTCGCGTACCCGGTTTAATAACTGGGTAATGTCATTGGCGGAAACATCGGGGATCAACAGTACAAACTCTTCGCCGCCATAACGGGCGACAAATTCGGTATCGCGCAGGGAATTTTTCAACGCCATGGCAATCACCTGCAAGGTTTTGTCGCCGGTGCTGTGACCAAAACTGTCGTTGATCAGCTTGAAATGGTCGATGTCGGCCACGGCAATCCACAGTGTACTCTGGTTATGTTGGAAGCGACGGAACTCTTGCTCCATGCGTTCATCCAAGGCCGCGCGGTTGGGCAATTGGGTCAGGCTATCAAGCTGGTTAATTTTTTGCTGTTCAAACAGGCGCTCTTTATAAGACAGGGTTTCGGCTGACAGATCCGCTAACTCTTTACGCAGGGTATTGACAGATTTCTGCAGCAAGGCGGTTTCCCGTTGTTCCAGCGCCTCTTTGCGGGCCAGACTGTTTTGAAGGGCGCTCAGGTGCTCGGTAATTTTTTGCTTCAGCAGTGAGATTTCATCAATCTCATTGATGCTGCCAAGTACATTGTTGACTTGGCTATTGATCTCAAGATTCAGTCGTTGCTTTGACTGTTGGCTGTGCTGGGTTTGGCTATATGAATCGCTGACAATGTCTCTCACCGAGGTGAGCGCATCATTGAGGGTTTGCAAGAACTCCTGAGACGTGGATTTCTCGCGCGCGATATTTTCCAGCAATAATCGGAGAATCGTCTGATAGGCACTCAGTAGTTCCTCAACCTGTAAGGTGTCGCTGGAAAGCACCTCTTTCAGTTGCAATACCTGTGCACGCTGTGGTTTGGGAAATTCAATGTCAGTAATTAACTGTGCCAGTTCATGGGAAAGCTGCCGATGGATAGGCAGGAGTTCCAGCACTTCCCCTTGTTGCTGCTTTAACAGTACCTGTTCGTAGTAGCCGATGAGTTGCTCTACTTTTGGGATATATTCCCAGATACTGTGAAACGGCTTACTCAGTTCTTGGCGGAAGATACTGATCTCGCGGGAAAGCTTTTCAGGGAGACTATCAATACGTTGTAATTCACGGCTAAAATTGGTCAGTCCGGTGCGACTCTGTTCCAGTTTTCCCGTGACTAAATGGTACTGATTTTTCAGCAAACGCTCGATTTCTGGCAACTCTGGCAAGACTTCATCGAGATGCTCAAAATTGCCCACATTGATGCGGAGTTTGGCGAGTTTATTGTCCAGTTCAAGATTGTGCCCCTTACAGGCAAGGCTCATTTGGGTGATCAACTGTGCCAGCGCCATCAATTTGCTGTTACGGTCTTCGTTGATCTCTTCCAATGCCACTTTGGTAGCCTGTAATTTCTGTTTCAACAGACTAACTTGTGACACGCTCGAACTGTCGTCATTCATTCCTGTTGAGTTCCCTAGGCATCGGAAATACTGCTGGTTATGCAGGCGCTACCGTGTGGCGCTTCGCCTATCGCTAATGTTATAGCAAACCATTGCCGCTGCAAATGATCTAATATATTTGCCACTTTGGTTTTGACAGGTTGATCAAATAATATCGTGATTGTCTGATATGGCACTCATTACTGTGGGCGGCCAGTGGATCTCGCTCTTATTCCCGTTGGTCTCTATTCGGATAAAGCCACGGTCGATGCCTTTTTCTAATTGCTCATATAATGGGTTCGAAAAGATCCCCGAAGGGGTGAAATCCAACGCCGACAATGCCACATAATGACTTTCTGCCGAGGGTAAACTCAAACTGGCAGACAACGCCAGTTGCAGGGTTTCATAGAGGATCGCCGTCGGGAGTTGTACATCGGTATCGGCGAGCAAAGGGTGGGGGATAAAGCCGAAGTCGGTCATTAGCGGCTGTTCGTCCAAGGTCAGTCCGTCAAGGCGATGTTGTAATTGTTTGGCATTGAGTGCTTCTTCAAAGACCAGTCCATAGAGTCCGGGCCGCAGGCTGTATACCTGGGCTTTGCTCAGGTGGCGCAGTTTGTGTAGCAGGGTTTGTTGCCGTTTGCTGGCTTGATGGTGACCACGAACCAGATCTGCGGCAAACTCTGTCTTTACTGCCAATAACGCGATGGCTGTGCAATTCTCATATATTTGCTCGCAGAAACCACGAAACCCAGGTAAGGCGGTGATTGGGTCCGTGGTATTGCATTGCCGTATGACTGCCAGTTGGCGTTTGTGCCGATATTGTTCTCGCAGCAGGTACAGACAATAGCTGCCCGCGACCACTAACAGCAGCAGAATCGCCCCAATAAAGTAATCTCGGGTATTGAGTATCTCTTGCTGGCGCTGGTTTTGTTGCTGTAACTGGGTGACTTTTAGCGTCAGTTGTTGCTCGTTCAGCTCGCCGCTCTGACGCTGTTGTTGCTGGTCTTGCTGTTGCGCAATTTGGGATTGCTTTAGCGTGAGCAATTTATCCTGTAGCGCCACAACGGTTTGGTTGTCACCTTTGGCTTTGTAAGCGTTAACCTGGTAACCAAGGGCTTCGGCAAGTTCAGCATCGAGGTGCAGTTGCTGCGCTAGCGCTTCGGCTTTTTGAGCATGATCTAGCACTAATTCCCAGGTGTGACTGGCATTTGCTACCTGGGCGATCAGCAGTTCGTTGTACACCAGATAGTGATTGCTGTGGCGTTCACGAAATATCTTGTTAGCCTGATGCAGATAGTCCAGCGCATTTTCAGGGTTGCCCAGTTTGAAGTAGGCTTCACCGAGATTATGAAAATTCAGTCCTTGGGCGATGATATTTTGTAACTTAGCATCTATCTGTTGGGCATTGAGGTAATAATCAATGGCTTTATTCCACTCTTCTTGGTGTGCATAAACGGTGGCAATCACTGTCATACAACTGGACAAGTAAGCGTCAAAATTCAGCTTTTTAAAAGAATCTATGGCCTGATGACTATAATTGAGCGCGTCGTCCCATTGTTCCAGATCGCGGTAAAGCTTGGCGAGATTGAGCTGTAACACCGCCTTTTGGTATAACGAATTCTCTTGGGAAGATAACTGGTAAGCGGCTATATAGTGTTTTAATGCCTGCTCTAGCTTATCTTGGGAACGGAAATATTTACCCAGTTTGGTTTCAGCTTCCGCAATCAGATAACGACTGTGAAGTTGTTCGGCAACTTTTTTAGTTGGAGCAGATTATTCAGTGCTGCCTGTTGCTTTTTGAGCATAAGGCTGACAACGCCGAGATCTTCGTAAACGACAAATTTAAGCACTAAGGAGGCGGGATCGTCTTTGTTTTGTAGCAGCGATAGTGCCTGGTTATTTAATGTAATCGTTTGATTGTAATCTTGTTTTATCCTTCCTTGATAGCGACCTTCAAGATTTAACAGCATGGCTTTTTCAGCATCACTCTGCACAACCAGTTGCAGTTGATCCAAGAGTTGCCGCGCTTCAGTCTGTTTATTATTTTTTTGACTTGAACATCTAAGTTGAGACGCACTAACAGCATCATATTGTTGAGCAGCGTTTGAGGATCAAGCCGTAGCGCCTTGGCTTGTTGCTGCAATTGCGCGCGGGAACTGAATTGTAAATCCGTAGGGTAATCTTTAATGATGCTTTCGTAGAGCGCCTGCGGCGTTTCTCGCAGGGCTATCTCAGTTTCATCAGCAGTTTGAGCCGATGCTTGTGGTATCCAGCACATCATAAAAAGCAGCAATGCTGCTGTCCAAAAACGCATGTTACAGGCCTCGAAGCGAAAAGGGATTTTAATTGTTAGCTTTTATGTGGAATAGCTGAGCCAGCACTCTTCCCTTGATATAATCAGCCGCTTAAACAATAACAATGAATTAGGATGGAATTACGAGTGAAAATCAGCAGTTTGTCAATGTTGTCGTTAACCTCGTTACTTGCATTAGGGGGATGTCTCAGGCCGCCGCCGAGGTGCAGTATCAGATAGATTTATCGTCACCAGAGCACCATCTGGCCCAAGTGCAGGCGTTATTTCCTCAGACCGATAGTCATATACTGCATGTCAATCTGCCCATATGGCGTACTGGCCGTTATCAAGTGTTGCCGCTGGCGGATGGTGTGCGGCATTTCGAAGCGCGTGATGCCGCGGGGCAAGCACTGTCTTGGCAGCGAACCGATGTTGGTGAGTGGCAGGTACAACTCGACAAACCGACAGCGGTTACCATCTCTTATCAACTGTATGCTAACGAACTTGGACAACGGGTACGGCATATTGATGCCACCCATGCGTTTCTGGATGCCAGTGGTACTTTGGTCTACAGCCCGGAATTTCGTCAGGAACCGGTGCAAGTTGCCTTGCGTGTTCCCGACCATTGGCAAAGTTATTCTGGTATGGGCCGCCTCGGGGCGCAGCAATTTAGTGCAGCAAATTATGATGTGCTGGTGGATTCTCCCATTGAAAGCGGTATCAGCCAGCAGCGCAGTTTTGAGGCGGATGGGAAAGCGTATCAATTGGTGGTCTGGGGCGAAGGCAACTACAACCTAGAGCAGATAGTGAGTGATCTACAAAAGGTTACCGCCGAGTCCCAAGCGATTTGGCACGGTTATCCATTCGATCACTACGTGTTTATGGTGCATGCCACCAGTGGCGCTCGCGGTGCCACCGAACACATCAATTCGACGATTATTCAGTTGCCACGGTTTAATTTTCGCGAGCGCAAGGACTACCTGCGGTTTATCAGCACGGCGGCCCATGAATTTATCCATACTTGGAACGTGAAAGCTTACCGCCCAGCCGCGATGGTGCCATATCGCTATCAACAGGAGAACATGACCCCGCTGTTGTGGATTGCGGAAGGTTCTACCAGCTATTTCCAGAATCAGTTGCTGTTGCGTGCAGGGGTGATGACGCCAAAAGAGTTTTTGGACGATCTGGCAAAACGCATAGAAGCGAATCAGCACACGCCAGGTCGCGAGGTGCAGTCAGTGGCGGCGGCCAGTCTGAATCAATGGACTAGCGGTGGGGGCGACTATGCTGCCAATAACAGTGTGAATATCTACTCAGAAGGTTATATGGCATCTTTGGCGCTGGATTTTTCCCTGTTGCATGACACAGCGTTGAAGGCTTCTTACCGGGAGGTGCATAAGCGCCTATATCAAGATTATCGAGTGCCTAAAGGCTACCAGGTCGCAGATGTACTACAGATCCTGCAACAACTGAGTGGCCGCGATTATCATGACTGGTGGCAGCAGCATGTGGACTCACCCTTGAGCTTGGATTTCGCGGCATTGCTGGCTCAAGCCGGGTTACAGTTGAGCTATGGTAACGACAGCAAAATGCAGCCCTATCTTGGCATTAGCCTAGGTGATGGTTTAACCCTGAAACGGGTGGCACGTAATAGTCCTGCCTGGCAGGCCGGGATTGGGGCTGGCGATGAACTGATTGCCGTGAATGGTATCAAGGTGACTGCTGAAAGTTTTGGTAAGCGGCTCAATGACTTTCAGGCGGGAGAGACGATTACCCTGACGCTGTTCAGCAATGATACTTTGGTCAGCCATCAAGTGGTGTTGGGGCAGCAACCCTCAGGAACGCTGCAATTGCAGCCAGTAAAAGAGGTTTCCCGGCATCAAAAAGCCTTCTTTAAAGCTTGGTTGGGAATCGATTGGCCCTTTGATAACAAAGGTAATTTTAAGGCCTGAATTATCGCGCCAGCTCGGTAGCGCGGTTGGTGCAGGAAAGGTGTCGCGGCACCTTTCCCTGGTGCTTAAGCTACAGCGCTGCGTCGTCCAAGCCACCAAGCGCGTTGATTAAAGCCAGCACTAAGGCTTGCAGCTCACTGCTCATCAGCGCGAAATCGGCATCGGCCTTGGCGGCGGGATCTTCACCCGCCACATCATCGGTCTGGGCACGGAACTCTTCCGCAAATTTCAGCCGTTTGACACTGGCATCAGATTGCAGCAGCAATGCAATTGATTGTTCAAAATGCAGTGCTAGCTTGTGTACCTGCTTACCGGTTTCCAGGTGTGCCAGCACTTCTTCTTCAGCGAGATCCTGCTGCTTGAATTTGACAATACCGCCTTCATCGCTGGCGGACTTCAACTCGGCTTCATCCTGAATTTCAAATGGTGCTGGCGCATGGCCCTGTTTCAGCCATTCTGTCAGTTGAACTTCAATCGGCGTTTTGACACTCACGGGAACCACTGGCAGCGACCCGACGGCTTTGCGCAATAATGCCAGCAACTCTTCGGCCTTATTGGCGCTGGAGCTGTCTACCAGCAATAACTGTTGCTCTGGCAGCAGTAATGCGTGGATCTGGCTGCGGCGTGAGAAGGCTCTGGGCAGTAAAGTGCTGGTGATATCTTCTTTGAGTGACTCTTTTTCTTTCTTGGTGATCTTACGCTGTTCCTGCTCTTCCAGTTTGGCCACTTGCTCATCCAGCGCTTCACGGATCACTTGGGATGGCAGGATCTTTTCCTCTTTGGTGGCACAGATCAGATAACTGTTATTGGCAGCATGTACCAAGGCCTGCCCCAATTTTCCCAGCGCATTACTGAAACCAAATTTGCTGATGTCCTGGCTGGAACAAGGGGAAAACGGATAACCAACAAGTGCCTGTTCCAGCGCTTCTGCGGTGATGGCAAAAGGCTTGTTGAAACGATATAGGGTGAGATTTTTAAACCACATAACCACGGCTCTGATAAAAATAAAGCCGCAGTGTAAGCCATCCTGAGCGGGGGTAAACCATGGCAGTAGCACAGCTTTTAACGAACAAAACAGATTTAACCAAAATGTCATAAAGTACAGAAAAACCTGACAAACCCCGCCATTAAGGGATTTTTAGCGGCGACAACCGCGTCGCCAAACCGCTGTCACACAGCCGCGAAAAAATGAAATAAAACTGCAACAAGCTCATTGCACACTTGCGCTCGTTCCAAACCAATAACCAAGACGAGAGAACGTCGAAAGGAAACAATGATGAACGCATTTTGCAAAACCCTACTCGCTTCTGCCATCGCTGCTGCTTCTGTTGCCTCTGCGCATGCGGCTGATCCGTTGACCGTTTACGGTAAGTTGAACGTCACTGTTCAGAACAACGATGAGAACGGCGAAGATTCTGTAACCTCTGTGCAAAGCAACGCCTCTCGTTTCGGCGTTAAGGGTGATTACGACCTCGGTAATTCACTGTCTGCTTTTTACACCGTTGAGTATGAAGTTGCCACTGACAGCAGTAGCAGCAACAACTTCGTCGCTCGTAACCAGTTCGTTGGCTTGAAAGGTAATTTCGGTGCGATTTCTGTTGGTCGTAACGATACCATGCTGAAGAATTCTCAGGGTAAAATTGATCAGTTCAATGATTTGTCTGGTGACCTTAAGCACCTGTTTAAGGGCGATAACCGTATGGCACAGACTGTGACTTATTTGAGTCCTGCCATGGGTGATTTCCGTTTCGGTGCGACCTATGCCGCGGATGCTGACAGTGCCCAGGCTGGCGACAACGGTTTTTCTACTGCATTGATGTACGGTGATGCAAACCTCAAGAAAACCCCAATATATGCAGCGATTGCTTATGATTCCCAAGTAAAAGGCTACGATGTTCTGCGTGCTTCTGTGCAGGCTAAATTGGGCGACTTCAAACTGGGCGGTATGTACCAGACTCAGGAAAAATCTGAAGGTGATAACGACAGCATCAACGGTTACCTGGTAAGCGCTGCCTACGATATCAAAGAAGTGACTTTGAAAGCTCAGTATCAGGATATGGAAGATACTGGCGATTCATGGTCAGTAGGGGCTGATTACAAGCTGGCTAAACCAACCAAAGTATTCGCTTTCTACACCAGCCGCTCTATGGATGATGCCGCGGATGATGACAAATACTTTGGCGTTGGTCTGGAACACAAGTTCTAAGATTAATGCACGCTATCGAGCCAGTCATTAGACTGGCTTTTTCTTGGCAATGACGCCATCGTATTATGACACTTACATGATGCAGCTTGCGGGCTATGCTGACGCAGGGTGACATTTTTCCTGGTAACCGCGCCTTCTTGCCGACTTTTGTGACACAATGGTGGCAAATAATGGGGCTGTGTGACACGGTTTCATAATTTTGTCACAAATCTGACCAATAATAGCTGCGTGTTAATTCACTGACAGAAACGCTTATGACCGCAAGGATTTTGATTGTTGAAGATGAGCTTGCCATTCGGGAAATGCTCACCTTTGTAATGGAACAACATGGCTTTGCTGCCAGCGGCGCAGAAGACTTTGATTCTGCCATGGCACAACTGAAGGAACCTTATCCAGATCTGATTTTGCTGGACTGGATGTTCCCAGGTGGCAGTGGCATTCAGTTCGCAAAGTCGCTGAAGCAAGACGAATTTACCCGTAAAATTCCTATCATCATGCTGACGGCAAGAGGTGAAGAGGAAGATAAGGTCAAAGGGCTGGAAGTGGGTGCCGATGACTATATCACTAAGCCTTTTTCACCGAAGGAACTGGTGGCGCGAATTAAAGCAGTATTGCGCCGCGCGGCGCCAACGCGTCTGGAAGACACCATTGAAGTGCAAGGGTTGATACTGGATCCCGTCAGTCATCGAGTCTCAGTCGGTGAATCTGTGCTGGATATGGGGCCAACCGAGTTCCGGTTATTGCACTTCTTTATGACACATCCTGAACGTGTCTACAGTCGCGAACAGTTGCTGGATAATGTGTGGGGCACCAATGTTTATGTGGAAGACCGCACTGTTGACGTACATATTCGCCGCTTGCGTAAGGCCATCGAACCCTCGGGTCATGACGGGTTAATCCAAACTGTGCGCGGTGCTGGTTATCGTTTCTCTACTCGTAGCTGAGTATTCCGGGATGGGCACAGTGCCGATTTTGCGCTATCTTGTGCCCCATCTGCCTGAATTCAGGGCTTTCTTTTATGTTTGACGCATACTCTGGCTATCGGCTGTTTTCCAGACTGGTACTGTATTTGCTGAGCTGTGTGTTACTTGGGCTGGTATTTGGTCAAGTATTGCTGGTGTTATGCATTGGTGCTTTTCTGATGCTCGCCTGGCACTATCGGCAGTTGATGCGTCTCAATTACTGGTTATGGAAAGATCGCCGTCTAACCCCGCCTCAGGGCAGTGGCAGTTGGGAAGGTGTGTTTAACGGTATTTATCGGCTTCAAGGGAAAAACCGTAAACGTATCAGTCAGTTGGCTGGATTGTTAGGCCGCTTTCGTCAGGGAGCAGAAGCGCTGCCTGATGCGGCAGTGGTGCTCGATTCCAGTTTGAATATTCTGTGGTGCAATAAGTTGGCGCAACTGATGTTGGGGCTCGTTTGGCCTCAGGATAATGGCCAGCGGGTTGATAACCTTATTCGCCATCCCGACTTTTCCGCTTATCTTAAAAAGGCCGCTTTCAGGAACCGTTAGAGTTGTCTTCTCCCGTCTCGGAAAAACGCCTGCTGGAAGTGCGCTTAATGGCCTATGGCGATCGTCAGTTACTGCTGATTGCTCGCGATATCACCCGGGTGCGGCAACTGGAAGGCATGCGCAAAGAGTTTGTGGCAAATGTTTCTCATGAACTGAAGACGCCACTGACGGTGTTGCAAGGCTATCTGGAAATGATGGAAAGCATGGCCGATGCCACAGATCCTAACCGCAAAGCGCTACAACTGATGCAGCAGCAGACCGGGCGGATGCAGTCGATGGTCGAGCAACTGTTGATGTTGTCCAGAATTGAGGATTCAGCAGAGATTAACCTCGAAAATGTGGTTGATATGAACAAAATGCTGGCGGTGCTGCGGACCGAGGCAGAGGCTTTATCGCGTGAACGCTACCAGCTGCATTTCGACTTTGATACCAAACTGCATGTCCACGGCAATGAACTGCAACTGCGCAGTGCTTGCTCCAATCTGATCTCTAACGCAATTCGCTATACGGAACCTGGCGGCACCATCGACATCAGTTGGAAGAAAGTGGCTACCGGTGCCATGTTCAGTGTTCGTGACAGTGGTATCGGTATCCCGCCGCAGCACATCGCCCGGCTGACCGAACGTTTCTACCGGGTTGATAATGCCAGATCGCGGCAAACGGGTGGCTCTGGGCTTGGTCTCGCCATTGTGAAACACGCGTTGAATCATCATCATAGTGAGTTGTTGGTGATGAGCGAGCCGGGTAAAGGCAGTACCTTTAGTTTTGTGATCCCACAACATCTGTTGGCACAGTAGCTGGCGCGGACGATTAAATGCTAATTAGCTGCCATGACTGAAAATCTTGATTGTTGATTTTGCTCGTTATTTTTTCTTCTTGGCTTGGTCTCTGTCATGTAACTGTCATCAAAAGATCATAGAATTTTCACTGTATTGACCAATACTGACCGCAGATAACTGTGTGGTCACTTGAACGGGAGCAAATCATGAAACTGAAACAGCTTGTTGGCGCGATGGCCTTAACCGTCGGATTATTCTCAGCGGCTGCAACGGCTGCCGTTGATCCCACATTAGCAAATTACGAAAAAACCAGTGGTGTCTCCGGTAACTTTTCCTCGGTGGGCTCAGATACGCTGGCTAATATGATGACGTTGTGGGCCGAAGAGTTCAAACAGATGTATCCGAACGTCAATGTGCAGATCCAAGCGGCAGGTTCATCTACTGCACCGCCAGCATTAACGGAAGGCACTTCTCAGTTTGGCCCTATGAGCCGCGCAATGAAGCCGAATGAAGAAGAAGCTTTTGAGAAACATTATGGCTACAAACCTACGCGTATCCGGGTCGCTATTGATGCTTTGGCTGTGTTTGTGCATAAAGACAATCCAATCAAAGGGTTAAGTCTTGAACAAGTCGATGGGATTTTCTCTTCAACCCACAAATGTGGTTCCAGTGATTTGACTCGCTGGGGCGATGTGGGCTTGTTGGGAAACTGGGCGAGCAAAGATATTCAGCTGTATGGCCGTAACTCAGTGTCTGGCACTTATGGGTTCTTCAAAGAACACGCCTTGTGCAAAGGTGACTTTAAGCCGAGTGTTAACGAACAGCCCGGCAGTGCCTCGGTGGTACAGTCAGTGTCGCAATCACTAAATGCGGTGGGCTATTCAGGTATCGGTTATAAAACCGCCGGGGTGAAAGCTGTCGCTATCTCGAAAAAGGGGCAAGATTACATCCCTGCCACAGCGGAAAATGCAGCAACAGGTACTTATCCACTATCCCGTTATCTGTATGTTTATGTGAACAAACATCCTAATCAGGAGTTGCCACCCATGCAGCGCGAATTCCTGCGCTATATCCTGTCAAAACAGGGGCAACAGGTGGTTGAAAAAGATGGTTATGTACCGCTGCCAAAAACCGTGATAGAAAAAGATCTCGCCAAGGCCGGCATCCAGCTGTAGTGCGTTGTGGATTGCTCCATAAAGCCCGTCGCTGTGGTGATGGGCTTTATCGTTTGCCTATCTTAGGGCGGGATACTTAGGACGGCACAGCTTCATCATTTATTGAAAACAGCGTTGCAGCTTTGGACTGCATAAATTCAATAAACAGTCTGACCTTTAACGGCTGTTGACCGCGTTGATGATACAGCAAGGAAATCCGCCGTTTCTCACAGCGCCATTCCGGCAATAGCACTTGCAGTTTGCCTTCACGTAACTGCTGTTTTACAAACAGTTCTGGGCCATAAAGAATTCCGCCGTTAAGTTCTGCCGCGCGGATGGCACCATTCAGATCGGTCAGCGTAAGATTGGCCGGGCCATCATAGTAAAACGCATCACCGTTTGCATGGCGTAGCGTCCAGTTAAAAAATGGCCAAGCTTTGATGATCTTATGTCGATGCAACTGCTGTGGATGTTGTAATGCCGGAGCGTGGCGCAGATAGTCTGGGGATGCCACCATGCGATAGTCCAAAACGCCAAGAGAGCAGGCGATCCATGAAGAGTCCGGCTGAGTGCCGCCAACAATCGCGACATCAATGGCCTTATCGACTAAGTCAAACTCTTCATTACTTTGAGCAATGTGCAGTTGGATGTCTGGATACAGTTCACAGAACTCGGTGAGGCAGCCAATAAGCAGATTGGCAATAATGGAAATCGGTGCTGCCAGCCGTAAGGTACCTTCAGGCTTTTCTGGGCTACCGCTGTGGCTGAGCGCATCAAATTGGGCAACCACTTCTTGATATTTTTGATATAACGCCAGCCCTTCTTCGGTAAGGCGCAGTTTTCGGGTGCTGCGCATCAGCAACTGTTGGTTCAACTGTTCTTCCAATCGTGCCAGTTTACGGCTGACAGTTGCTACCGGCATAAGCAACTGGCGCGCTGCGGCAGAGAAGCTGCCGGCATTTACCAGATGCACAAACAAGTAGATAAGCTGAAGTTCTGGAGATGACGGCATATGATTACTGAGTTAAACCATTCACTAAAACTGAGTCTTCATGATAGCGGATTGCGGGAACAATTTAATAGCACTATGACGAGAAGCTCGTCATGGCTCGTTAATCTGCTGTGATAGCATAAATAATCAACAGCTATTTACTGTATAAAAAATCAGTATATACTGTGCATTAATACAGTGCTTTGGGGATATTTTATGCTTTGCCAACTCAGCATCAACAATTTTGCCATTGTGCGTTTTTTGGAACTGGATTTTCGCGCGGGCATGACCAGTATTACTGGCGAAACGGGCGCCGGTAAGTCTATTGCTATCGATGCGCTGGGATTATGTCTGGGTAACCGGGCAGATGCCAGCAGCGTGCGACCAGGTGCCGACAAAGCCGAGGTCAGCGCCCGTTTTTCACTTGCCGATGTGCCGCAAGCCAAACGTTGGCTGGAAGATAATGATCTGGAGCTGGACGATGAATGTATCCTGCGCCGGACAATCAGTAACGATGGTCGTTCACGTGCGTATATCAACGGCAATCCCGTACCTCTAGCTCAACTTAAAGCACTGGGGCCGCTATTGGTTGGTATTCATGGGCAGCATGCCCATCATGCGTTGCTGAAGAGTGAGCAGCAACTGCTGTTACTCGATAGTTATGCCAACCACAGACTCTTGTTAGACGCTGTCAGCAGCGCCTACCAGCGTTTTCGCCAGACAGAGCAACAACTCCAGGAATTACAGCATTCACAACAACAGCGGATTTCCCGTAAGCAACTGCTGAGTTACCAGGTGGAGGAGCTTAACGAATTCGCCCTTGGTGAACAGGAGTTTGCTGAGCTGGAGCAAGAACATAAAAAGCTGGCTAACGGTACCGCCTTGATGGAAGCCTGCCAACAAGGCATTTATCTGCTCAGTGATGGTGAGGAGATGAATATCGAGTCATTGCTGAATAAGGCCGTGCATGTTGCGGCGGAACTGGAAGGCTTTGACCCCAAGCTGGCCTCTATCGGGCATATGCTCAATGACGCCTTGATCCAGGTGCAAGAGAGCAGCGGTGAATTGCAACGGTATCTGGAACGGCTGGAACTGGATCCAGAAGTCTTTGCCCAGATTGAAGAAAGACTGTCAAAAGCGATGCAACTGAGCCGCAAACACCATGTAGCGCCTACGGAGTTGTATCAGCATCACCAGTCATTATTATTGGAACTGACAACACTGGATGCTGATGAGTCTCGACTGGAAGAGATAGCACAGCAATTGGCGGCCAGTCGTGACAACTATTTTGTCCAGGCTCAGAAATTAAGCCAAAGTCGGCAGCGTTACGCCAAAGAGCTGGAAAAACTGGTCACCGATTCGGTACGAGAACTCAACATGCCCAAAGCCAAGTTTGTGGTGGCCGTGCAATTTAATCAGCAGCAGATGTCTCTGCATGGTTGTGATGAGGTGGAATTCCGCGTCAGTACCAACCCAGGGCAACCCTTGGAAAACATGGCGAAAGTTGCCTCTGGTGGTGAGTTGTCACGTATTGGTTTGGGCATTCAGGTGATTACCGCGCGTAAAGTGGCCACGCCGACACTGATATTTGATGAAGTGGATGTGGGCATTTCCGGGCCAACCGCCGCGGTGGTGGGGCGTATGTTGCGCTCGCTGGGCGAATCGACCCAAGTCTTGTGTGTGACGCATTTGCCACAGGTTGCCGGTAATGGGCATCAACATATGTATGTGGCCAAACAGAGTAAAGGTGGTATGACTGAAACCTCTATGGTGCCGTTAAATCATGAGCAGAGAGTACATGAGCTAGCGCGCTTATTGGGCGGCGATGTTATTACTGATAACACCTTAGCCAATGCGCGCGAGTTGTTGAATGCTTGAGATGTATGCGTATTATCGGGTATGAACAGGCCGGGAACCCCGGCCTGTTCATATTTAACCCATTACTAATGGCGTGTCGCAGAGACAAAGCCTGCGCTGTCAGTTGAGTGAAATACCTATGTTGGAAATACCGCTAGTGGCGATCTCTTT
The DNA here is from genome assembly GCF_018394335.1 of Shewanella dokdonensis. Lineage (NCBI taxonomy): Bacteria > Pseudomonadati > Pseudomonadota > Gammaproteobacteria > Alteromonadales > Shewanellaceae > Shewanella > Shewanella dokdonensis. The sequence continues at coordinate 3,262,162 of NZ_CP074572.1, forward strand.
GCGCAACTCTTTGATAAACTCTGCATTCGCCTGCGGTTGTTCTTCAACAAGAGCCAATAGCGACTCTTGTACCTGCCGCTCTTCTTGCATGACGGCATGCTCAAAAACAAAATCTTCCAACTGTTGTTCCGTCAGCTCGTCAGGTGCTATGGCCTCAATATAATTGGCCACAGTGGCGGAGGATAATTTGGAGATATTGATCATATCGTCTTCAACTTTGCTCTCCAGCGCCCCAAGTAAAGATGACAGCGCTACCACGGCATCTAACGCTGGGTAGACGCCATAAACATCAAAATCTTCCGGTTCTGGGGTGTTTTCTTCCAGCTTGGCTAACTGTAACTCAATGTTCAGTTTGAGTTTTGGGTCATAGAGCGACTGCCACAGCAGTTGTAACAGTGTCTCCAATATTGCCGGATTGCCAAAATGACAAACTTCAGCAAACAACTGATAGTTGGGCAGCATGCGCTGGCATAGTGCGATGGCAAACAGTTTTTTCTGCGGCAGGCTTAATGCTTTAAGTCGTTTAAAAAATCCCGCTTTTGCATTCATGGTTCAGTCCGTTACGAATGAGGAGAGTAACTTTTGGGCCGCTGATTCTACCTTAGTCAGCTCATCAAGCAACTCTAGAATTTCGGGTTCTACATCCAGCAGTTGAGCTCCTTTTTTAAGGGCCGTCTCCACGGTTTGGCATAATTGCTGTAACGTTGGCACTCCCGAATAGCAGCAGGCGCCATGCAGTTTGTGTACAACGGCCAGTAATTGCAGCAGTTGTTGCTGTTCTAGTGCCGACTCAATGTTGCTGCGAGTTTCAGGTATTGAATCCAGCAGCATCTGCAACATTTCCTGCGCTAGGGTGGCTTTATTGTTGGCTTGTGTCAGGCACAGTTCCCAATTCAATGTGCGGGAGTCATGTCCTTCCGGCCCAAGATTATGGTGCCAGCGGTTGAGTATGGCTTTGAGTGCAACCTCATCGATGGGTTTTGGCAGGTAACCATCCATACCGCTGTTCAGTATGCGTTCGCGCTCTTCGTTAATTGCATGTGCGGTCACCGCAATGATAGGCGTATTACGATTGGCACTGTCAGCCCGAATCGCCGCCGTGGCTTTGATGCCATCGATACCCGGCATCTGAATATCCATGAAAATCAGATCAAATGCCGTTGCTTTGGCTTGTGTTATTGCCTGCTCACCGTTAGTGGCGGTATGCACATTACTGACTAATTCGCGTAACAAAGCATCGATCAGTTTTAGATTGGCGGGATTATCGTCAACCGCTAGCACCGTCATTGGGAGCTTGGCTGTGGCTGGAGGGGCCAACGGTGTAATGATCACCGGCGCTGGCGCTATCTGTAATTCGAGCAGATTTCTCGCCAAGGCATATTCGCCAACCGGATTGGTCAATACCAGATCGGTCTGTGGCCGGATAACATTGTTGAGTAACTGCTGGTCGTGACTGTCAGTAAGCGCTATCAGCACTTGGGTACAGCGCCGAGCCGCGCTCAGCATTTTCCCTAAGGCCGGGATATCATCATAATCGTGACAGGATAACAGCATAAAATCATAGGAAGGATTGCCTGCCAGTAAGGCTTTGAGCGCCGCGGTGCTGCTGACCGTTTCAACCCGCATTTGCCAGTATTGCAACCGCCGTTGCAACACGGTTGCCGACAGGGATTTGGATTCAAACAGCAGTATCCGTTTCCCAGAAAGTTGCTGCAAGGGTAAGTGATCGCCGAGTGGATAGGGGCTTTGTGCCAGTGGCAAGGTAAACCAGAAGGTCGAGCCTTTCCCAGGGCGTGATGTAAAACCTATCTGTCCACCCATCTGATTAATCAGGCGTTTAGTAATGATAAGTCCAAGTCCGGTGCCGCCAAAGCGTCTTGAAATCGATGAATCGGCCTGACCAAAAGCCTGAAACAGCAACTCTTGTTGCTCTTCTTCAATACCAATCCCGGTGTCAGAAACCTCGCAATGCAGTTCCACCCGGTCTTCTTGCAGCCCGTTGACATCCACCTTCAATAATATGCTGCCTTTGTCGGTAAATTTGATGGCATTGCCTACCAGGTTGGTGATGATCTGGCTGACACGCATCGCATCACCGCTGACGGCATCTGGGACTTCCGGCATAACGTCCACCACCAGTTCCAGTTGTTTTTCATGGGCGGGTACGGATAGTAACAGCATTGTTTCATCAAGGTTTTCCCGCAGTGAAAACGGCATATTCTCCAGCACCATTTTGCCCGCTTCCAGCTTAGAAAAGTCGAGAATATCGTTGATAATACTGAGCAGATTACTGGCACTGCGTTCAATGGTGCGGATGTAATCTAACTGGCTGGCGTGTAGCGGCGTTTTTAATAACTGGCGGGCGAAGCCGATAACACCATTCAGCGGTGTGCGTAATTCATGGGACATATTGGCAAGAAACTCGGACTTGATCCGGCTGGCTTCCAGCGCCCGTTTCTTGGCCATATCTAGCTCGACGTTCTGGATCTCAATCTGTTCCAGGGTTTCACGTAGATCTGAGGTGGCTTGATCGATATTTTGCTGCATTTCATCGTGATATTCTGACAGTGAGCCGGCCATGGCATTGATACCACGTTTGAGCAGATCGAGTTCACCGATAAGATTACCGCCGACCCGAGTATCGAGTTTACCTTCACGAATTTTTGCCACGACTCGAACCATCTCGGTGATCGGTTGGGTGACGTTTTTCACTAAGCGAAAGGTAAACAGCAGGTTTAGCTGCACCCCAATCAGCACTATGATAAAAGCCGCTAACGCCGCCCGGTGTTGTTCTAACAGCGCCCGTTCCTTATTCAGCAGCATGGCCACATAGCCAACCGGTTTGTCGGCTTGCGTGACGCCTGGTACATCATCCAGTGTCAGCAGATTTCCGGTCGCATAGATGGGGGTGCGCACAATTAGGCTGTCACCAACTTGCTCAAACTGGGTTTGATTCAGACTGGCAATATCCTGCTGATAACGCATCAACTCAAAATCTTTATGGTAATGCGAAGTAACAAACAGCTGGTTGTCGGCATCAAAAATGGCAATGGATTGCACTAGCGTTGATTTATTCAGTTGCGCTGCTGCTAGCAATCTTTTGGCCGCTTCGCGGTTATTGCTCATCAGACTGGCTTCCCCGGCAATCGCTAACGGTTCAATGATATTGCTGCCTTGTTCCCGTAGCGTATCTTCCAGCTCATAAAAACGATTTATGGTAAAATAAGCCCCCAGCAGGATACCCACCAGTATTGTCGGTGCCAACGCCAGCACCAGCACCCAGGAGCGCAGGCTGTATTTGGTCATATAGTTGGTACTTTTCATCGACAAAGGCTATTCCGCAACAGAGTTAAACGACACTAGACTGCCAGATTTGGCGTCACTTTTACCAGTATTTTTATTGCCCAAGAGAGCTGCATGGCACAATTTTTAAAGCAAAACCAAAAACATCGGCAATGAGTCAACAAAAGATCCAAGTGACAGCCAATACGCTGGATCATCTTGGCGCTGGCGTGGCCCAGTTTAACGGCAAGGTGTTGTTTGTTCCTGGATTATTGCCAGGTGAAAGCGCCGATGTAAAAGTGATCGAAGACAAAAAGCAATATGCCAGGGCGCAACTGCTGAAGCTACAGCAGGTTTCTGCCCATAGATGCGAGGCGGCATGCGCATATTATGGCAGTTGTGGCGGCTGTGATTTACAGCATTTGCAGATAACGGAGCAGCGCCAATATAAGCAGCAGGTGTTACGAGAGCTGTTCAGTAAATTTTCCGATATTGCTGAATTACCGCCCATAGAAGTGTTAAGTGATGCTCCTTTGGCATATCGGCGCAAGGCGCGGTTAGCCACTTGGTACGATAAAGCCAATAAGCGCTTTTTCTTGGGTTTCCGTGCCAAAGAAAGCAGTAAAGTGATTGCCATCACCGAATGTCCGGTGTTGCAGCCCGCATTATCCGCATTGATAAAACCGTTAGCCGCAGCATTGGCGCAGTTGCAGGGGTTGCTAGTTTAGGTCATGTGGAGTTAATCGCTGCCGATAGCGGCGTGCTGGTGGTGCTGCGTATAACCAAAGAATTATCGGATAAAGACCGGCAGCGCTTGCTAAGCTTGGCTGAAAATCTTGACTGTCAGCTCGTATTACAAAGCGCTGAAGATGAATATGAGTATCTTCGCGGCGCTCAGCCTTTCTATCAATTTACACAGCTAAATCCGCCGCTGACGCTGCACTTTAACCCAGGTAATTTTATTCAGGTGAATGGCGGCGTGAACCGCCTGATGCTGGCCAAAGCGCTCGAATGGTTAGCCCCTAAAGCGGGTGAACATATTCTGGATCTGTTTTGTGGTATGGGGAATTTCAGCTTGCCATTGGCGGCCTCTGGCGCGCAGGTTACCGGTGTGGAAGGTGTGCAACAACTGGTGCAGCAGGCAAGCAGTAATGCTGCCGCCGCTGGACTGCCTAATTGCCAATTTTTCTGTGCTGATCTAAATGGTGAACTGCACGGTCAACCGTGGTTACAAGCGGTTGATAAACTGTTGTTGGATCCGAGCCGTGCTGGTGCCTGGGAGTTGTTATCGCAGCTACCCTTGCTGGCTCCCCGTGCATTGGTTTATGTGTCCTGTAATCCAGCCAATCTGGCGCGTGATAGCGCCAAGCTGGTAGCGCACGGCTATCAACTGCACAAACTGGCATTGCTGGATATGTTCCCTCAGACGCATCATATTGAAGCTATCGCCTTGTTTACGCACAAATAAACGACAGCTTTACAGCTAATTTGCCAAAAAGCGCTACAAGGGATTTGACTTCCTGTAAGCAATACCCAAGATAGAGAGTCTTGACGCGTCTGTTTATCAGGCCAACAAAAGGAAGCAAAGATGGTATCTGTTCGCGAAGCGCATTTTCAGGATCCGGACTTTACGTTGGACGACTGGGTAAAACGCCATGTCGCCCAACCCGAGGACGCTCAAAAGCTGTTGGTGTTATTCCAGCAGGTGGAGAGTTTGCCACTCGGTAAGTGTCGCATCCCGCTGACAGAGCTACAGGCCAAGTCGCGGGAGCTGATTGAGATCCTCGCACCGCTGAACATGGATATTGATACCTTGTTGGCATCGGTCTTATTTGTCTACTTTGAGGCCGGCTTACTCAACGATGTGTATTTACAGGAACAATGTTCTACAGGGTTGGCAGCGCTGGTTCGCAGTGTAAAAACCATGGATGCTATTGGCTATCTGCAACTGAATCATGATAGCCGAACCGCCGAATCGCAGATTGATAATATCCGTAAAATGCTGCTAGCAATGGTCGAAGATGTGCGGGCAGTGGTGATCAAACTGGCCGAACGGGTGTATTTGCTACGGCAGGTAAAAGGCGCTGACGAAGAAACTCGGGTGTTACTGGCACGGGAAATTGCCGACATTTACGCGCCTTTAGCAAACCGCTTAGGGATCGGCCAGCTCAAATGGGAACTGGAAGATCTGTCTTTTCGCTATCTGCATCCCGATACCTACAAAGAGATTGCCCGGCAACTGGATGGCAAACGGCTGGATCGCGAAGTCTACATTGATAATTTTGTGGCGCAGTTGCAGCAGAAGCTGGATACCGAGCAGATCCGCGCTAAAGTTTATGGTCGCCCGAAGCACATCTATTCTATCTGGCGCAAGATGCGCGGTAAGCATCTGAAATTTGATGAATTATTTGATGTGCGCGCCGTGCGAGTCGTCACCGAGCGTTTACAGGATTGCTACGGTGCCCTCGGTGTAGTGCATACCCTGTGGCATCATATCCCGCGCGAATTTGACGATTACATTGCCAACCCCAAGCCTAACGGCTATCAGTCAATTCATACCGTTGTGGTTGGGCCAGAAGGCAAAACCGTGGAAATCCAGATCCGAACTCAACAGATGCACGAAGATGCTGAACTGGGGGTGGCGGCTCACTGGAAGTACAAAGAAGGTACTGCCGGAAAACAGACCGGTTATGAAGAAAAAATCAACTGGCTGCGTAAAATCTTGCAGTGGCAAGAAGATGTGGCCGAAAGTGGCAACTTGGTTGAAGAGATCCGTTCCCAAGTATTTGAAGACCGGGTTTATGTGTTTACCCCCACCGGCGAAGTGGTGGATTTGCCCGGTGGTTCAACGGTGCTCGACTTTGCCTATTATATCCACTCGCAAATTGGCCATCGTTGTATCGGTGCCAAAGTTGATGGCCGTATCGTGCCGTTTACCTATCAGGTGCAAACCGGTGAACGGGTAGAGATCATCACCTCTAAAACGCCGAATCCTAAACGTGACTGGCTTAACCCTAACCTTGGTTATATCAAGACTTCGCGCGCCAGAAGCAAAATTTTGCACTGGTTGAAGCAACAAGATCGCGACAAGAATCTGGCTGCCGGCCGCGAAATGCTGGAAGCGGAACTGGCGCGTATTGGCCTCGCGATTAAAGATGCCACTGTTGCTGTTGAACGCTTTAATCTGGGCAACATGGAGGATTTACTGGCGGCCATTGGCGGCGGCGATGTCCGGCTGAATCAGGTGGTGAACTATATTCAGGGGCAGTTCCGGCAAGAGGTGCCATCAGCCGAGGATGCCATTGAAGATTTGGTTAAAAAAGGTGGCCAGAAAGTCACCGCTGGCGGCAAGGATCGGATTGAAGTCAATGGCGTTGGTAACCTGATGAGCCATCTGGCCCGTTGTTGCCAGCCGGTTCCTGGAGATGAGATTTTTGGTTTTATCACCAAAGGTCGCGGCATCTCAGTGCATCGTGCTGATTGCGAACAAGTAAAAGAGCTGATGCGGGCACACCCAGAGCGGGTGGTTGATGTCGTGTGGGGTGAAAATTACTCCGGTGGTTATAAAGTGCGGTTGCGGGTACTGGCCAATGATCGTACCGGATTGCTGCGTGACTTGACGTCAGTATTGGCCGCTGAAAAGTCCAATGTGTTGGCGATGAACACCTCATCGGATGTGAAAACCCAGACTGCTACCATCGAATTAGAAATGGAACTCTACAACGTCGAAGGGTTGTCGCGGGTGATTTCGAAACTCAATCTCGTCGATGGCGTATTGGAAGCGCGGCGTCTGTAAATGCCAGTAAGATGAAGACCCAATTTTGAGGTAGTAACGGTTGTGAGTAAGCCTGATATTGAACGCCTGTTAGACATAATGGCACAACTGCGCGATCCCCAGCGCGGATGTCCTTGGGATAAAACACAGACCTTTACCTCTATTATTCCGTTCACTTTGGAGGAAGCCTACGAAGTTGCTGATGCCATTGAGCGGGAAGATTGGCAGGAACTGCCCAGCGAATTAGGCGACTTGTTGTTCCAAATCGTGTTTTATGCGCAATTGGGCAAAGAGCAACAGCAGTTTGATTTCTCGACTGTGGTTGAACGGATCTGTGACAAGCTGCTGCATCGGCATCCCCATGTGTTTGCCAATGCGGCGATTGAGGATCTGCACGAAAATTGGGAAAACCTCAAAGCGGGCGAACGGCAAGCGCGGCAGTTGGATTCCATTCTGGATGATATTCCTAATGCCCTACCGGCATTAACACGCGCCGCGAAAATCCAAAAGCGGGTTGCGCGAGTGGGCTTTGACTGGGGCGAACTGCCGCCAGTGGTCGATAAAGTACGTGAAGAACTGGACGAGGTGTTGGAAGAAGCCCTGTTATCACCGCAAAATCCGGCAAGATTACAAGAAGAAATGGGCGATTTGCTATTCGCAACGGTTAATCTGGCACGGCATCTGGGGGTAAATCCAGAAGAAGCTTTGCGGCAGGCCAACCATAAGTTCGAGCGGCGTTTTCGTGGTGTAGAACAATGCGTGCAAACATCAGGAAAATCCTTTAAAGAGCATAGTTTGACCTCGTTGGACCAGTTTTGGGAACAGGTGAAACAGCAAGAACGACGCTGAGTCCGCTTCAATTAATCTCATAATCAGGCAAATTTCTGTCGCTGGCGGTTTGGTAAATCAGGCGGCCTTTGATATACTGTCGCCCCGTCCTGGCGCTTAATTCCAAGCGCTGAATTCTTACTCTTTTTCTCAGGTTCAGCATGACTACAAGGTATATCTTCGTAACCGGTGGTGTGGTTTCATCACTAGGCAAAGGCATTGCGGCAGCATCGTTAGCTGCAATATTGGAGGCACGGGGCCTCAATGTGACCATGATGAAGCTGGATCCTTATATCAACGTTGATCCTGGCACTATGAGCCCAATCCAGCACGGCGAAGTGTTTGTCACTGAAGACGGTGCCGAAACTGACCTGGATTTAGGGCACTATGAACGTTTCATCCGCACCAAGATGGGCCGTCGTAATAACTTCACTACCGGCCGCATATACGAAGAAGTGCTGCGCAAGGAACGCCGTGGTGATTATCTCGGAGCCACCATTCAGGTGATCCCGCACATCACTAACGCCATTAAGGAAAAAGTGTTGGAAGGCGGTGAAGGCCATGACGTTGCCATCGTGGAAATCGGTGGCACCGTAGGCGATATTGAGTCGTTGCCATTTCTTGAATCGATTCGTCAGTTAGGGGTTGAACTGGGCCGTGAGCGCAGCATGTTCATGCATCTGACCTTAGTGCCATTTATTGGCCCCGCTCAGGAAGTGAAAACCAAACCCACCCAACATTCCGTGAAAGAACTGCGTTCTATCGGGATTGCACCGGATATTCTGGTGTGTCGTGGTGACCGGGCTATTCCCGCCACTGAACGCGCCAAAATTTCACTGTTTTGTAATGTTGAAGAAAAAGCCGTTATCTCCTTGCGTGATGTCGACTCCATCTACAAAATTCCTGCCTTGCTGCGTTCACAGGGCTTGGATGAGTTAGTGGTGAAACGTTTCGGCTTGCAATGCCCAGAAGCCGATCTGTCTGAATGGGAAAATGTGATTTACCAGGAAGCCAATCCCAATGGTGAAGTCACTATCGGCATGGTGGGTAAATATACCGAACTGCCAGATGCCTATAAGTCAGTTAACGAAGCCTTGAAGCATGCGGGCATCAAAACGCGTGTTTCAGTGCACATTAAGTATATCGATTCACAGACCGTCGAAGCCAAAGGCGTAGAAGTGCTTGAAGGGCTTGATGGTATTCTGGTGCCTGGTGGTTTTGGTTCCCGTGGTATCGAAGGCAAGGTGATGGCTGCCCAGTATGCCCGTGAACATAAACTGCCGTATTTCGGTATTTGTCTGGGCATGCAGGTAGCCTTGATTGAATTTGCCCGTCATGTAGCTGGTATGGAAGGCGCGCATTCTACCGAGTTTGATCCTAAAACGCCTTACCCTGTGGTGGGGTTGATCACTGAGTGGATTGATGAAGAAGGGCACGTAGAGCACCGCGATGAAGCCTCAGATCTTGGCGGTACCATGCGTTTAGGGGCTCAGTTGTGTCATCTGATCCCTGGCACCAAAGCCGCTGCTGCCTACGGTAGCGATACGTGTGTTGAGCGCCATCGTCATCGTTACGAAGTAAACAACACCTTTGTGCCTAGACTGGAGCAAGCTGGACTGGTGTTCAGTGGCCTGTCCTCTGATCGCAAGTTGGTCGAGATGATTGAATTACCCGATCATCCTTGGTTTGTTGCGGGCCAGTTCCACCCGGAATTTACCTCTACGCCGCGTGATGGACACCCATTGTTTGAGGGATTTGTGGCCGCCGCCAGTGTCTACCAAAAAAGCAAATTAGGCTAAAACAGCAAGCCGGTGCATTCACTTTTGCACCGGCTTTTTTATTCCCGCGATGGTTCATCAAACCTCTGATAATGTCGTATGATGGGACATCGTTGCATGAGCGAGAGCCCTATACCCATATTCTGGGCGCTATATGGGTATGGGTTTTTCTTTTATTTTATCTTTGAACTGAGGACATTATGGCTAAGATCGTTAAAGTCATTGGCCGCGAAATCATGGATTCGCGTGGCAACCCCACTGTAGAAGCGGAAGTGCATCTGGAAGGTGGATTTATTGGCATGGCAGCAGCGCCATCTGGGGCATCTACAGGCAGCCGTGAAGCGCTGGAACTGCGAGATGGTGACAAAAGCCGCTACCTAGGTAAAGGGGTATTGCAAGCGGTGGCCAACATCAATGGCCCTATCAGCAACGCCTTGCTGGGGAAAGATGCAACGGCTCAGGCTGAACTTGATGGCATCATGATTGCGCTTGATGGTACCGATAACAAAGATAAACTCGGTGCCAATGCAATTCTGGCGGTCTCGCTAGCGGCGGCTAAGGCGGCAGCGGCATTTAAAGGTATTCCTTTGTATGCCCATATTGCTGAACTGAATGGCACTCCTGGCAAGTACAGTATGCCAGTGCCAATGATGAATATTCTCAACGGCGGCGAACATGCTGATAATAACGTTGATATTCAAGAGTTTATGGTTCAGCCGGTAGGCGCTAAAAACTTCCGCGAAGCACTGCGTATGGGCGCGGAAATTTTCCATAACTTAAAAAAAGTCCTCAAGGCCAAAGGGCTGAATACTGCGGTAGGTGATGAAGGCGGTTTTGCACCTAACTTGTCATCCAATGCGGATGCGTTGGCGGTGATCAAAGAAGCGGTTGCGGCGGCGGGTTATAAGCTGGGCACAGATGTGACTCTGGCTTTGGATTGTGCAGCGTCAGAGTTCTACAAAGCGGGTAAATACGATCTGGCCGGGGAAGGTAAAGTTTTCACGGCAACAGAGTTCTCTGATTTCCTTAAGTCACTGACCGAACAATACCCGATTGTTTCTATTGAAGATGGTCTGGATGAATCCGACTGGGACGGCTGGGCTTATCTGACCAAGATCCTTGGTGATAAGATCCAGTTGGTCGGTGATGATCTGTTTGTGACCAATACCAAAATCCTGGCGCGTGGTATTGAGCAGGGCATCGGTAACTCTATTTTGATCAAGTTCAACCAGATTGGGTCGTTAACCGAAACACTGGCGGCTATCCGTATGGCAAAAGACGCGGGCTATACCGCAGTGATTTCACATCGCAGCGGTGAAACTGAAGACGCCACCATTGCCGATTTGGCGGTGGGCACGGCTGCTGGGCAGATTAAAACCGGTTCACTGTGCCGTTCAGACCGAATTGCCAAATATAATCAGTTGCTGCGTATTGAAGAGCAGTTAGGTGAAAAAGCCCCTTATCATGGTTTATCTGCGATAAAAGGGCAGGCCTAAGTCTGTTTTTTAGCTAGCAGCTACAAACGGACGCAAAAAGGCCGCCACTTGGTGGCCTTTTTTGTTGTACTATCTGTCGCAGAACATTTTGCCTGGAATGGTAATCCGCTGCCTATGAAACCTTTGCTCTTGTTAGGATGCCTGTTGCTTGGTCTGATGCAGTATCGGCTGTGGTGGGGCGAGAATAGCCTTGCTGAGTATTTTCACCTGGAACATCAAATTGCCGAACAGCAGCAGAATAACGATGAACTCGATGCACGGAATCAAGCGCTGAAGGAGGAGATCCTCGATTTGCGCAGCGGTAAAGAAGCCATTGAAGAGCGGGCTAGAAATGAGCTGGGATTTATTAAAAAAGGTGAGACTTTTTATCGAGTTGTGGGCGGAGAGCAGCGCTCTATGACAGTTTCCAATAACTGATAGCTTTTTACCTTGGTTATTTTCATTAACGCAGGACACCATGAATCAATCTGAATTACCGGTTGAGCGTATGCCGTATGCGTCTAAATCTGTGGTGGCAATTGTCCCTGCCGCGGGCATTGGTAGCCGCATGGGGGCCGATTGCCCCAAACAGTATCTGCCATTGCTGGATGGTTGCATCCTTGGTTACACACTACAGCTGTTATTGGATCACCCTGCCATATCGCAGGTTGTCGTGGCGCTGCACCCACAAGATCAGTATTTCAACCAGTTACCGCAGGCCAACCATCCCAAGATAGTAACCGTTGTTGGCGGTTTACAACGGGCAGATTCAGTGCTGGCGGCGTTGAATACACTTTCCCAAGCGGATGCTTGGGCGTTAGTGCATGATGCTGCTAGGCCCTGTCTCACCCATGCTGATATCGATAAGTTACTGGCCGCAAGGCAACAATTTCCACAAGGTGCCATTCTGGCGGCACCAGTGCGTGACACCATGAAGCGCGCGGCCGCGGATGGCTGTATCAGTGAAACCGTATCCCGAGAGGCTTTGTGGCATGCGCTGACGCCACAATTGTTTCCGGTGCAACGATTGCGACATAACTTATCACAGGCCATTGCAGCGGGTGTGCCGGTCACTGACGAGGCTTCGGCAATGGAATGGGCCGGCGTGCATCCAGGATTGGTGGCCGGGCGTAGCGATAATATTAAAGTAACACATCCAGAAGATTTGCCGTTGGCCGCGCTGTTTCTGCAATATCAGCAGCAGTAACATTGCGTGGGCAACACAATTGGAGAAATTGATGAAAATACGTATCGGACACGGGTTTGATGTCCATAAATTCGGTGCCGAGCAACCGCTAGTGCTTGGGGGCGTTGTTGTGCCTCATGTGACTGGTCTGGTTGCACATTCTGATGGTGATGTCGTGTTGCATGCGGTGGCAGATGCCTTGTTGGGGGCTATGGCTCTGGGGGATATTGGCAAACACTTCCCAGATACCGATCCCCAGTTTAAAGGGGCCGACAGTCGGGTACTGTTACGCCATTGCTTTGAGCTGGTCAAACAGCGCGGTTATGCCCTAGGAAATCTGGATGTGACCATTATTGCGCAAGCACCGAAAATGGCACCGCATATTGCGGCAATGCGTGAAGTATTGGCGAATGATTTACAGGCAGAACTGGACGCTGTTAACGTAAAAGCAACGACGACAGAAAAACTCGGTTTTACCGGTCGGCAAGAGGGAATTGCGGTTGAAGCCGTGGTGTTACTGCAAGCCTATGGTGAGGAGCAAGTTGCGTGGTAGCTCTGCATTATCTTTATGGAAAACCCGTTAGCCGCGGTAACTTGCGTACCGTTAACGAAGATTTTCTGGTACAGGAATTATTGCCCTTTGTAGCAACCGGAGAAGGGGAACATCACTTACTGCATATCCGTAAGCGTGGCCTGAATACTGCTTTTGTCGCGGAATCACTGGCAAAATTTGCCGGTGTACATCCGAAAGAAGTAACTTTTGCCGGACAAAAAGACAAAAATGCGGTGACCGAGCAGTGGTTTGGCGTACGCATTCCCGGGAAAGAAACCCCGGATTGGCAACAGTTGAACAGTGACAACCTACAGATACTCAGCAGCCAGCGGCATAGCAAAAAATTGCGAATAGGCGCACTCACCGGTAATCGCTTTACGCTCATTCTGCGAGATGTTACTGATATCGACGATGTGCAACAGCGTTTACAGCAGATCCGTGAGCATGGTGTTCCTAACTATTTTGGTGAGCAGCGGTTTGGTCATCATGGCGGTAATATAGATAAAGCGCGGGAGATGTTGGCTGGTAAAAAGGTCAAGGATCGTAATAAGCGTTCTCTATATCTTTCAGCATTGCGTTCCCTGTTGTTTAACACTGTGGTCGCTGCCAGATTGCAGCAATATCCTGAAACGCTGTTGCCCGGTGATTGTGTGATGCTGGCAGGCAGCAACAGCTTTTTTGTGGCTGAGCAGTGGGACGAGGTGCTTAAAAACCGCTTGGCCGCACAGGATATTCAGTTGTCGGCGCCATTGTGGGGCCGCGGTCGAGCGCTGGCTACCTCTGATGCGCTAGCGTTTGAGTCTAGCGTGCTGGCAGATTATGCGGCAGATCTCGATGCTCTGGAACATGCCGGATTGTCGCAGGAACGACGGCCATTAATGTTGTGTCCGCAGGCAATGAGTTGGGCGGTTATTCCTGAAGGTTTACGGGTGAGTTTTGTGTTGCCCGCAGGTGCCTACGCAACCTCAGTGCTCAGAGAAGTTCTGGATTATACCGACGTAGCCGAAGCTCGTTGGCAACGGGCTGTCGCCGAAAAAGAAGCACAACAGGACAGGTAAGCAACAATGAAAATTCTGGTCAGTAATGACGATGGTGTGACCGCTCCGGGAATTAAAGTGCTGACAGAAACCTTGTCACAACTGGCAGATGTGCTGACGGTGGCCCCTGATCGCAACTGTTCTGGTGCTAGTAATTCGTTAACCTTGACTAATCCTTTAAGGATTAATAAGTTAGATAACGGTTATATCGCAGTAAACGGTACGCCTACGGATTGTGTGCATCTGGCTATTCGCGAACTCTGTAATGGCGAACCCGATATGGTGGTCTCGGGGATTAACGCGGGCGCCAATATGGGAGATGACACCTTATATTCAGGGACAGTCGCGGCCGCGATGGAAGGGCGTTTTCTCGGGTTACCGGCCGTCGCTGTCTCTTTGGCCGGACGCACATTAACCCATTATGGAACAGCCGCTGCCTATACACTGAAGATTATTGAAGGACTGAAGCGATTCCCTATTGCTTCCGATCAGATCCTCAATATCAATGTGCCGGATTTACCCATGGATCAGATTCAGGGGATTCGGGTGACCCGTTTGGGAACCCGACATAAAGCCGAGGATATGGTGCGTACCACGGATCCGCACGGGCGAGAGATCTTCTGGCTTGGTCCTCCGGGAATAGAGCTGGATGTGGCGGAAGATACCGATTTTTACGCGGTGGCTCAGGGCTATGTGTCTATTACGCCGTTAACCGTAGACCTGACCGCTTATCGACAGCTATCAAAATTGCAACAGTGGATTGAGAAATTATGAGTCGCGTGGCTTCAGCATCAGCGGCATTGCAGTTAAGCCGTAAACTCAGTGAGGCAGGGATCTCTCATCCCGGGGTCTTACAGGCTTTGGCCGCTACTCCGCGGGAACTGTTTGTTGATGGCGCGTTGGCACATAAGGCCTATGAGAATACCGCACTACCTATCGGCTCGGGTCAGACAATTTCTCAGCCTTACATAGTGGGGCGCATGACGGAGCTGGTACTGGCGACTAACCCAGCCAAGGTATTGGAAATTGGTACGGGCTCTGGTTATCAGGCCGCAATTTTGGCGCAACTGGTGCCGCAGTTATATACCGTAGAACGGATCAAGAGCCTACAAATCCAGGCTCGGCAACGGCTCAAGCGCCTAGATTTGCACAATGTCTCGTTCAAGTACGGAGATGGTTGGCAGGGGTGGGAAAACCGGGCACCGTTTGATGCGATAGTCGTAACCGCTGCGGCCGCAGAGATCCCCGAAGCACTCTTACAGCAATTGACGGATGGTGGCGTTCTGGTGGTGCCAGTAGGTGAAGACAACCAACAACTGCTGCGAATTGTCCGTGAAGGGGACAAATATAGTTCTAATGTGATTGAAGCGGTTAGATTTGTACCTTTGGTCAGCGGCGCTTTGGCCTGAGTAGCTTTGCCCGTCAAACAGAGAGGAATGGAGTGTCCCAAGGAACATGTTATTTCGTTGTTCATGTGTTGCACTATTGGGTTCGCCAAGGTGTGCTGCTTGGTGCAGCGCTGTTAATCGTCTCCGCGTGTAGTTTTCAATCCCACCGTCCCGCCCCCGTATATTCTGTTAATGGTTCCCGTCCCATCATTGAGAAGGGCTATCTTACTTCCGCGAGAACTTACAAAGTCAATAAAGGCGATACCCTTTATTCCATTGCGTGGGCTGCTGATAAAGATTATCGCGATTTGGCAAAGCTCAACCGACTTGATGCCTCCTATACCATTTATCCCGGACAGGTTTTAAAGCTGGTGGCAACCGCTTCCGCTCATAGCAAACGTGAATCGAGCAAATACTCCAAACAAGAATATAAAAAAATAGACAATAAAATTAATAAAAAACAAACAGATAATAAGAAAATAGTCAAAGTTCAATCTGCACGATCTACGTCACAAAAAACACTTGATTCCGCTCATAACTCTGCGTACTCTGTAACCAATGGTAAACAAGTTGTTAATGAAATTGTCAGCGGCTCAGGTGTGGTTTTACCTGATAACGTCAGTCAATGGTTATGGCCAGCTAATGGCGCCCTGATAGCAACTTTTTCCAGTACAGAACAAGGCAATAGAGGAATTAAGATTGCGGGTAATCGTGGCGATATCATAAAAGCTGCAGCAGATGGTCGGGTTGTTTATGCGGGTAATGCTTTGCGAGGATATGGGAATCTCGTCATTATCAAGCATAGTGATGATTATCTGAGTGCATACGCACACGCTGACAAGATCTTAGTTAAGGAAAAACAAAATGTGTCCGCTGGACAAACTATTGCCAAGATGGGAAGTACAGGCACTGACCGGGTAATGTTGCATTTTGAGATCCGTTACCACGGACAGTCTGTTGACCCACTGAATTATTTGCCCAAACGTTGATGGTTTGGGGCCACTTTGGCATTGGAGGAAAACGCCAGATGTAGATTGTTGTCAAAAACTTTTGGGAGAGCACACTATGAGCCGAAATAACACCAAAGCTTCCGTGCAAGAGTATACAGATTTTCCTACTGAGATGGAGTTGCAGCAGGTTGAAGCACTTGCTGAACGGGTGCAGGACGACTTACAGAAAAACCTTGATGCTACGCAGTTGTATCTCAGTGAAATTGGTTTTTCTCCCTTATTGACTGCCGAAGAGGAAGTTTTCTTCTCGCGTAAAGCTCTCCGTGGTTGCGAAAAATCGCGTAACCGAATGATTGAAAGCAATCTGAGATTAGTGGTTAAAATTGCCCGCCGTTATAACAATCGTGGTCTGGCGCTGCTGGATCTTATTGAAGAAGGCAATTTAGGTTTAATCCGCGCGGTTGAGAAGTTTGATCCAGAACGTGGTTTCCGTTTCTCCACCTATGCAACTTGGTGGATCCGTCAGACGATTGAACGCGCCATCATGAATCAAACTCGCACCATTCGTTTGCCTATCCATGTTGTCAAAGAACTCAATGTTTATCTGCGTACCGCCAGAGAACTAGCGCATAAGCTGGATCATGAACCCACCGCCGAAGAGATTGCTGAAAAACTCGACTTGCCAAGTGCCGATGTCAGTCGCATGTTAAAGTTGAACGAAAAAATCACCTCAGTGGATACTCCTATCGGTGGTGACAACGAGAAAGCATTGCTCGATGTGTTGCCTGATGACGATAGTTATACCCCTGATGCACAAGTTCAGGATGAGGATATCTCCAAATCTGTAGTGAAGTGGCTGAATGAGTTGAGTACCAAACAGCGGGAAGTCTTGGCCCGTCGCTTTGGACTGCTAGGTTACGAGCCAGCAACACTGGAAGATGTGGGGATGGAAATTGGCCTTACCCGCGAACGGGTTCGGCAAATTCAGGTAGAAGCGTTAAAACGGTTACGGGACATGATTTCTGCCCAAGGACTATCGGTAGAAGCATTGTTTAAGATGTAACGCTTAGCCAAACGCCACAAAGCGCACGATTATGTGCGCTTTGTTGATCGCAAAACCGTCATTCGGCGTTAGTTAGATTTAGCTAACGCCTTTAATTTATATAACAAATCCAGTGCGGCTTTAGGTGTAAGCTCATCCAGATTAAGCCGTTGTAGTGCTAGCTCCACTTCTGAAGTTTCATTCTCAAACGGTAGCTTTGACTGTACTGGTGCAGCAGTATGATTACCCGAATGGCTATCTCTGGCTTCCAATTCCTGCAATTTCATTTTGGCAGCTTTAATCACATGCGCTGGAACCCCTGCAAGGGCAGCAACCTGCAAGCCGTAGCTCTTGCTGGCGGCGCCTTCCTGCACTGCGTGCATGAACACTATGGTGTCGGCATGCTCTACCGCATCTAGATGAACGTTGATGACTTGGGGTAACAACTCAGATAATTGTGTCAACTCAAAATAATGGGTGGCGAATAATGTCAGAGCCCCCAGTTTACGGGCGAGATATTCAGCCGCAGCCCAGGCCAATGACATGCCGTCGTAGGTTGACGTGCCACGACCAATTTCATCCATCAACACCAAGCTGTTGGCGGTCGCATTGTGCAGAATATTCGCAGTTTCTGTCATTTCAACCATGAAGGTGGAACGGCCGGATGCGAGGTCATCCGAAGCGCCAATACGGGTAAAAATACGGTCAATCGGACCGATAGTCGCACTGGATGCTGGGACAAAACTGCCAATATGAGCCATCAGGGTGATCAAAGCCACTTGCCGCATGTAAGTGGACTTACCGCCCATATTGGGGCCAGTCACAATCAACATGCGGCGGTTAGGGTTAAGCACCACTGGGTTGGCAATAAACGGGGTTTGACTCACGCGTTCAACAACGGGATGCCGCCCTTCATCAATATCAATGCCCGTATTGTCAGTTAATACTGGCTGGCAGTAGTTGAAAGATTCGGCTCGTTCGGCAAAGTTGCTTAATACGTCCAATTCTGATGCAGCCATAGCAAAGCATTGTAATGCGTACAGTTTAGGCAGTAGCAGATCGAATAACTCGTCCCATAACTGCTTTTCTAGCGCGAGGGCTTTTCCCTGGCTAGAGAGCACTTTTTCTTCGTACTCTTTCAGCTCGGGAATGATGTAACGCTCGGTATTCTTGAGGGTCTGCCGTCGTTGGTAGCTCAGCGGCACCAGCGCAGACTGGCCACGGGATACTTCAATGTAATAACCGTGAACCCGGTTGAAGCCCACTTTCAACGTGGCAATTCCGGTGCGTTCTTTTTCACGAACTTCCAGTTGTTGCAGGTAATCAGACGCGCCATCGCTCAGGCTGCGCCACTCATCGAGTTCTGCGTTGTAACCTTCACGAATGACACCACCATCGCGGATAAGCACTGGTGGGTTATCCACAATGGCACGTTGCAGCAGCGACAATTCCTCTGGAAACTCACTGATCTGTTCACTGAGTTGTTGTAGATGACGCTGTTGCAGCGTCGATAATTGTTGTTGGATGTCCGGTAACAGCTCCAATGCCTGACGTAAACGCGCTAGATCCCGTGGGCGGGCATTGCGGATTGCCAAACGGGCAATAATTCGTTCTACATCGCCCAATGATTTAAGCAACTGGTGCAGCGACTCGTGTTGTCCTGATGTCAGTAATTCAGCCACCGCCTGATGTCGCGCTTCAATCAAAGCGCGGCTGCGTAACGGCTGATGGAGCCAGCGTTGTAACATGCGACTGCCCATCGGCGTCGCTGTGGCATCTAACACTGCGGCTAAGGTATTCTCCCGGCCACCGGAAAGGCTTTGGGTCAGCTCCAAATTGCGCCTGGTGGCGGCATCCAGTACTATGCTGTCACTGGGATTAAACTGATGAATCGCATTAATATGTGGTAGTGCGGTGCGCTGTGTGTCGCGCACATACTGCATTAAACAGCCCGCGGCCTGCAGTGATAAACGAGCTTGTTGAATCCCAAAACCATGCAGATCTTTAGTGCCGAACTGATCCAGCAATAAGCGCATGGCCGTATCAAAATCAAATTCCCATTCAGGACGGCGACGTTTACCTTTAATGCTATTTAGCAGTTGTAGCTGGGAAAAATCTTCACTGTAAAGCAGTTCGGCAGGTTTGGTTCGTTGCAGTTCAGCTTCAAGGCTCTCAAGATCTTCCAGTTCAGTGATAATAAAGCGACCAGAAGCTACATCGAGCGTGGCATAACCAAAACCGTTTTTGCCTTCGTAAACCGCTGCGAGCAGGTTGTCCTGTCGCTCTTGCAATAACGCTTCATCGGTTAACGTCCCTGGTGTGACGATACGTACCACCTTGCGTTCAACCGGGCCCTTAGCCAATGCCGGATCGCCAATCTGCTCACAGATGGCAACCGATTCTCCCTGTTGTACCAATTTGGCCAGATAGGTTTCTACCGCATGGTATGGAATGCCAGCCATAGGAATGGGCTCGCCACCGCTCTTTCCGCGAGCAGTTAGCGAAATACCGAGCAACTCGGAAGCGCGGCGGGCATCGTCATAAAACAGTTCGTAAAAATCCCCCATCCGATAAAACAACAACATATCGCTATGCTGGGCTTTCATCGACAGGTATTGACGCATCATGGGCGTATGTTTTTCGAAATCGTCATCTAGGCTGGCAGCTGTGTTTTGCATCATAAGCTTGCGCTGTTTTCCATTAGTTATTTGAGGGATTATCTTGGCAATCTGGCTGGCAATATTAACAGGTATTTGGGGGCGATGACGTTGAGTGTGGCAAATTTTATCTCTGGTTATACAACATGGGCAAAGATTACTGCTGGCTTTGTCACCACGGATAAATTAATCATGCACAGGGCTTGATACTGTATGATTGTACAGTATACTACTGACTAAACGTTACAACGATTGATACCCGTCCGGGTGATGACAGGCATTTCAGACCACCATTTGGCGGTTGTAAGAGGGAATCAGAATGAAGATTGATCCGAACAAAGAGAAAGCGTTAAACGCCGTGCTGGGCCAGATTGAAAAACAATTTGGTAAGGGCTCGATTATGAAATTGGGTGAAGACAGAAGCATGGATGTGGCAACAATTTCCACTGGTTCGCTTTCTCTGGATATCGCATTAGGTGCAGGTGGTTTACCACTTGGACGTATCGTCGAAATCTACGGACCTGAATCTTCAGGTAAAACCACGCTTACACTAGAAGTGATCGCCGCTGCTCAGCGCGAAGGTAAGGTGTGCGCCTTTATTGATGCCGAGCATGCGCTGGATCCAATCTACGCCCGTAAATTAGGTGTCGATATTGATAATCTGCTGTGTTCTCAGCCCGATACTGGTGAACAAGCCTTAGAAATCTGTGATGCGTTGACACGCAGTGGTGCTGTGGATGTCATTATTGTGGATTCAGTTGCCGCATTGACACCCAAGGCTGAGATTGAAGGTGAAATCGGCGATTCTCACATGGGCTTGGCCGCACGTATGATGAGCCAGGCGATGCGTAAGCTTGCCGGTAACCTCAAACAATCCAACACCTTGCTGATCTTTATCAACCAGATCCGTATGAAAATCGGGGTAATGTTCGGTAACCCAGAAACCACGACTGGTGGTAATGCGCTGAAATTCTATGCCTCTGTACGTCTGGATATTCGTCGTACTGGTTCTATTAAGGAAGGCGATGAAGTTGTGGGTAACGAGACCCGCGTTAAGGTGGTTAAGAACAAAGTTGCCGCACCTTTTAAACAGGCTGATTTTCAAATTCTTTATGGTAAAGGCATTAACCGTGTCGGTGAATTAGTCGATCTGGGTGTTGCTCATAAGCTCATCGAAAAATCAGGTGCTTGGTACAGTTATAAAGGCGATAAAATCGGTCAGGGTCGCGCCAATGCCGGTAAATTCCTGCAAGATAACCCTGAAATCGCTCAAGAGATTGATACCCAGTTGCGTGAAATGTTGCTACACAAAGGTGGCATTGGTGCCACGGCTGCTAGCGAAACCTCCGGTGAAGATAATATCGATATGGAAACTGGAGAAATCTTCTGAGCGATTCATTGATGGATACCGCGGTCGCGTTACTGGCGCGCCGCGATTACAGCCGGGGCGAGTTGTGCTCCCGGTTGGCAGTTAAAGGATTTGCGAAAACCGAGATAGAGCAGCTTGCCGATAAACTGGAAGCGCAAGGCATTGTCGACGATAAACGTTATGCGAATACTTTAGTTCGTTCGCAGATAGCTAAAGGGCATGGCCCTGCACGGATCCGCCAGAGTGGTTTGCAGAAAGGTTTATCTAAAAGCTGTGTTGATACGGCAATAAACGTTGCCGATTGTGACTGGGTAGCACTGGCGCGGCAGCGAGTGCAGAAAAAATATGCAGTTACTAATGACCCCCTTGATAGTAAGGAGCGTGCTAGGCGTATCCGCCATTTACTGGGGCAGGGGTTCAGCTATGAGCAGATTGCCGCCGCCTTGGATTATGATCCCTACGAGTAGATTTTCGTAGTAATGGCATAACAGAGATTAAACTCTGAATTGGCGCCTAGAATGCTTTGTTTTCTGTTTTTCCCCGCCTAATTTCTTCGTTTACGCAGTTGTATATATGTTGTGTTATGTTTCATCAGGACGATTGTTATCTTGCCGGACTTGCCCTTTCCATTGGATATAACGACTTCCATTCCTATTGATCTTTCTCTGTATGTTGTTCTCGGCAAAGGTGCTGGCGGTGATTCTAATTGGTATTCTCTCCCCGCACGCATATAATGGCAGGCATATTATATGTAACAGTGGCCGGAAGCTTAGCTCCAGGCCATTTTTTGTCGTTTACCGCTTAAGTTATTCAGGACGATTTCATGTATCAGACCACCGCCGCACTGCGAAGTGCTTTTCTGGAGTTTTTCCGAAAGAATGGTCATCAGGTCGTAGACAGCAGTTCCTTAGTGCCGGGCAATGACCCGACATTGCTGTTTACCAATGCCGGGATGAACCAGTTTAAAGATGTGTTCCTCGGTAATGAAAAACGCAGCTACAGCCGTGCCACTACTGCTCAGCGCTGTGTGCGAGCTGGCGGTAAGCATAATGATTTGGATAACGTCGGTTATACCGCACGTCACCACACATTTTTTGAAATGCTGGGTAATTTCAGCTTCGGTGACTATTTCAAACATGATGCCATTCGTTTTGCCTGGACTTTTCTCACTGAAGAACTAAAGCTGCCCAAGGAAAAACTGTGCGTTACCGTTTATCAGAATGATGACGAAGCCTTCAATATCTGGAATAAAGAAATCGGTATCCCGGCAGAAGACATTATCCGTATTGGTGACAACAAGGGTGCACCATATGCGTCAGACAACTTCTGGCAGATGGGCGATACTGGTCCTTGTGGTCCTTGCACTGAAATTTTTACGATCACGGTGCCCACATATGGGGTGGACGTCCTGGAACGCCAGAAGAAGATGGTGACCGCTTCATCGAGATCTGGAATATCGTCTTTATGCAGTTCAACCGTCAGGCTGACGGTACCATGCTGCCGTTGCCTAAGCCTTCTGTTGATACCGGCATGGGGCTGGAACGTATCGCCGCGATTATGCAGAAGGTACATTCCAATTATGAAATCGATGTATTTAAAACTCTGATTGCCAAGACTGCTGAGATCATTGGTGTTACAGATCTGGAAGATAAATCCTTACGCGTGATTGCTGACCATATTCGCTCTTGTGCATTCTTAGTGGCAGACGGGGTGATGCCTTCTAATGAAGGCCGTGGTTATGTACTGCGCCGTATTATTCGGCGAGCAGTGCGTCACGGTTACAAGCTTGGCGCTACCAATACCTTTTTCTACAAGCTTGTGCCAACACTGATTGAAGTGATGGGCGAGGCTGCCAAAGATCTCAAAGCTACCCAGAGCATTGTAGAAAATGCGTTAAAAGCAGAAGAAGAACAGTTTGCCCGTACACTGGAGCGTGGTCTGGGGATCCTTGATAGCGCCTTAGCGGAGATCAAAGGTGACATATTGGATGGCGAAACTGCATTCAAACTCTATGACACCTATGGTTTCCCACTGGATCTAACGGCGGATGTTTGCCGTGAACGTAATATCAAGGTGGATGAAGCAGGCTTTGATGTGGCAATGGCAGCACAGCGGAGTCGTGCGCAGGCTGCCGGTCAGTTCGCTGCTGATTATAACGCCGGTATTAAAAGCGATATCGATAGCCATTTCTGTGGTTACGAGGCGCTAAACGGCCAAGGTAAAGTACAAGCCATTTATGTGAATGGTCAGCCAGTCGATGCGGTATTAGCTGGGCAAGAAGCGGTGGTTATTCTCGACAATACCCCGTTTTACGGCGAATCAGGCGGGCAGGTTGGGGACAAAGGTACGCTGTTAACAGACGCTACCGAGTTCACTGTGAAAGATACTCAGAAATATGCACAAGCTATTGGTCATATTGGGGTGCTGACGAGTGGCAGCCTCAAACTTGGTCAAACTGTCAGAGCCGTTGTAGATAAAAAATTGCGGCATCGCACCCAGCTAAATCATTCGGTGACCCACTTATTACACGCTGCACTACGCAAAGTGTTGGGTACCCACGTAGCACAAAAAGGGTCATTGGTAGACCCAGAACGTTTGCGCTTTGACTTTTCTCATTTTGAAGCCATGACCACTGAGCAACTTGCCGAAGTGGAAGAGCTGGTGAATACCCAGATCCGTCGCAACCATCAATTGCAGATTGCGGAAATGGATCTTGAACAAGCCAAGGCCAAAGGTGCCATGGCGCTGTTTGGTGAGAAATATGATACGCGCGTGCGCGTGGTCACCATGGGCGATTTCTCCGTAGAACTTTGCGGTGGTACTCATGTTGGCCGTACTGGTGATATCGGAGTATTCAAGATTGTTTCTGAAAGTGGTATCGCTGCGGGTATTCGCCGTATTGAGGCGGTTACTGGTGCTGCCGCCATGGCTTATATTGCCAAGCAACAACAGGAGTTAGCTGAAGCCGCCGCGTTATTGAAAGGTGATACCCATTCAGTTGTTGCCAAACTGAAGGCACAATTAGATCGTGCTAAACAGCTGGAGAAAGAGATTTCACAGCTGAAGGACAAACTGGCCGCCGCGGCTAGTGCTGATCTGGTGAATGAAGTGACCGATGTCGCAGGTGTCCATGTACTGGTGAAACTGCTTGATGGGGTTGATGCTGGTGCCTTACGTGGTTTGCTGGATGAACTGAAACAGAAACTGCAATCCGGTATTGTGGTATTGGGCACAGCGCATGATGGCAAAGTCAATTTGATTGCGGGTGTGACTAAAGATCTTACCGGCAAAGTGAAAGCCGGCGAGTTGGTTGCTATGGTTGCCACACAGGTTGGGGGCAAAGGTGGTGGTCGTCCTGACATGGCGCAGGCCGGTGGCAGTGAACCTGAAAAGCTACCAGCAGCATTGAACAGTGTGCTGCCATGGTTGCAGGAGCGTCTGTAAGCCACAATTTGCAGAGGTTTCTGTGACAACAGCAGTAACGCGCCGTGAACCACGGTTGTATGTCAAAAAGTTCGGTGGCACATCACTAGGTTCATTGGCGCGTATTGAGGCTGTCGCTGAAAAGCTCACCGAGGCACATCGCCTTGGTGAGCAGCAAGTGGTTGTTTGTTCGGCGATGGCCGGAGAAACTAACCGCTTGTATACTCTGGCTCAGCAGTTGGATCGCAACGCCTCGCCTCGTGAACTTGATATGTTGGCCAGCACGGGCGAGCAGGTGAGCATTGCTTTACTGGCTATCGCCTTGCAGAAACGTGGCATTAATGCCCGTTCGTTGCTAGCAGCGCAAATCCCCATTCATACCTCTGAAAATCATGGCTCTGCGGCAATTGAGCAGGTAGATCCCCGTTACCTACAACAGTTACTCCAAGCGGGAATCGTCCCGGTAATTGCTGGGTTCCAAGGTATCAATGCCAGTGGTGATATCACGACTCTTGGCCGAGGTGGCTCAGATACCTCCGCCGTAGCACTCGCGGCAGCATTACAGGCCGATGAATGTCAGATTTTTACGGATGTCGATGGCGTATTTACCACTGATCCTGCCATAGAGCCTGCGGCCAGAAGACTGAACGCTATTCGTTTTAACGAAATGTTGGCGCTGGCGCAAAACGGTGCCAAGGTGTTACATCCAGACTCAGTGGCTACGGCTCAACGCTGTCGTGTCCCGCTTCGTGTGCTTTCCAGTTTTACTCAAGGCTGTGGCACGCTGATTGTGGAAGATTTGCCATCATCTGCTGCTATTGTGGGCATTGCTATTGCCCATCATCAAGCATTGCTGACTAAAGCTGTTGAGGCCGTAAATCACACATTTCGTCATCAAATGCAGCAGCTATTGCAGCATTGTGATATTGCTTTTGAGTCTAGTGCTACAACAACGGACGTTTGGTTTGTGGTGGGGCAACAACATATCCCACTACTGCTTACCGCTATGGAACGACAACCAGAGCGGATCCCGATAAATTGTCAATCATCACTGACCAAACTGTCGCTGGTGGGGAATGTAACATCTTCTTTTACTTCGATAAGCAAGGCGTTGGCGCAGATGTTGGATGGCGAAGGTATCAATGTTAAGCTGTCCCACTGGTCAGCTGCCACTTTGTCAGTATGGGTCGATGAGGCAAATGCAGACAGGGCTGTTCGCGTGTTGCATCACGGTTTTGGGCTAAATAAGGTGTAGTAAAATAAGGGTTTTAGTATTGAATACTATTATTTTGTACTAAGCTCACCTTATAATAGATACCAGAACGGATAAGCGCCGTAATAAGATATGGATAATAGAGGAGCAATCTAATGCTGATTTTGACTCGTCGTGTTGGCGAAACACTGATGATTGGTGACGAGGTCACAGTTACTGTACTGGGGGTGAAAGGCAATCAGGTGCGTATCGGCGTGAATGCGCCTAAAGAGGTCTCTGTGCATCGCGAAGAGATTTATCAACGCATCCAGTCTGAAAAAAGCGGTTCTTCCTCAGAAGGCGGCGACTATTGATCCTATGGTGATGGATCAACCGTATGAACTCTGAAGAGCCAGCCTAAAACGCTGGCTTTTTTATTGAGTCGATTTATAAAAAGCCTTGTTTTTGGCGGTGTTGCGGCCTAATTGTTCGATATGATTAAAAACAGGGCAAACAGTTTACCTTTCCCAAAAAGCGTTTGACTTATTTTCTTCAAACAGTAATATGTGCGCCAAGAAAAAGTGGAGAGGTGGCCGAGTGGCCGAAGGCGCTCCCCTGCTAAGGGAGTATGGGCTTTAACTCCCATCGAGGGTTCGAATCCCTCCTTCTCCGCCATTTTCTTAACGAAAACTGCGCATGTAGCTCAGCTGGATAGAGTACCTGGCTACGAACCAGGTGGTCGGAGGTTCGACTCCTTCCATGCGCACCATTTTCGTTGATAGCAGTAAAGAATACGTTTTGCGCATGTAGCTCAGCTGGATAGAGTACCTGGCTACGAACCAGGTGGTCGGAGGTTCGACTCCTTCCATGCGCACCATTCTGCTTTAATTCCCATTGTTCCATGCGCATGTAGCTCAGCTGGATAGAGTACCTGGCTACGAACCAGGTGGTCGGAGGTTCGACTCCTTCCATGCGCACCATTGGAAATTATCGCCTGCACTTATCTGACAATTGTAACTGCGCATGTAGCTCAGCTGGATAGAGTACCTGGCTACGAACCAGGTGGTCGGAGGTTCGACTCCTTCCATGCGCACCATTGTCCGATTATTTCCAAATACGCGCATGTAGCTCAGCTGGATAGAGTACCTGGCTACGAACCAGGTGGTCGGAGGTTCGACTCCTTCCATGCGCACCATTTGCGGAGAGGTGGCCGAGTGGCCGAAGGCGCTCCCCTGCTAAGGGAGTATGGGCTTTAACTCCCATCGAGGGTTCGAATCCCTCCTTCTCCGCCATTCTTCTTGCTGCCAGTTTACATCATCACGTCAAAACTACTCGCTTCAGTGCCCTATGGTTTGCAAACTAGGCGGTCAGCCAGATAGCAAACGCCAGCAAACAGATCACCACAGCACTAACACCGATGATCCACACAAACCCCTTAGCGCCCTGAGATAACGGAATACCGTTATAGCGCAGGAATGCCAGCCATAGCAGCGATAGAATAATTGGCAGAAATAAGAAACGGCCCATAAGCAAAAGACTCCTGGCAAGCATGTGTGGCTAATCATAGCGGCAGTTACGGATAAGCAAAAGGCCGCATGCGCGGCCCTTTGTGGCAGCATAATTTAATCTACACGGTTTCAACATCGCTAGCGTTGCTGTAGAACTTTTCGGTATTCACTTCGTTTTCAGATTTTCCTACCACCACTGCGGTCATCATATCACCGGTAATATTGGTACAGGTGCGGATCATATCTATCACCCGGTCAATGGCGGCAATATAGGCAATCCCTTCCAGTGGTAAACCGATAACGCCCAAAGTGACTGTTAACATCACCATAGCGCTGCCGGGAACTCCGGCTGTTCCGACGGAGGCGATAGTCGCGGTTACGGCAATCAGCACGTAATCTGTCATGTCCAAAGGAATGCCGTAAATCTGGGCGATGAAAATAGAGGCAATTGCCGGGTAGATACCACCACAGCCGTCCATATTCATGGTGGCACCTAACGGTAACACGAAAGCACTGTAGCGTTCGGAGACGCCCATTGCCTGCGCACAGCGCGTGGTGACGGGCAAGGTTCCGTAACTGGATGCGGTACTAAAGGCGACCAATTGTGCGGGCATAGCCTTGCGGAAAAATTGCCAAGGGCTTAAGCCTGCTGCAAATTTCACCAACCCACCATAAACACAGATGATATGCAGCAGCGCGGCAATATAGATAGCCAGAATGAATTTTGCGAGCGGTGCCAAACTGCTGATGCCATATTTACCGACCACCCAGGCCATCAGGCCGAACACCCCAATAGGTGTGAGTTTCATTACTAATCGCGTCAGTTGGAACATCACTTCTGCGCCAGCATGAATGGCTGCTTGCAGAGGCTTGGCTTTTTCGCCGACCATGTTGATGGCTATACCCACCAGCGCCGCAAAAACAATAATCTGTAATACCTTGCCCTGTGCTAACGATTCAAATGGATTGAGTGGGATCATGTCGAGTAGCACTTGTGCAAAGCCGGGAATATTGCGCTCCCTCACTTCTGTGGTTGCCAGTTCAATGGTGCCACCCATATCAATGAGACTTCCAACGGCTAGCCCTATCAGTGATGCCAGTGTCCCCGTCAACATAAACATGCCAAGGGTTTTGATGCTCAGTCGTTTTAGTCCCACTTCACTGCCCAACGCAGTAATGCTGGAGACAATGGCACAGAACACCAAGGGGGCAACCAACATTGTAATTGCTTTAATGAACAGATCACCCAAGGGTTTCAGTACCGTTGCTTTATCCCCGAGGATCACCCCTAGCAAAGCACCAAGTACAAAGCCAGTAATAACCTTTTGCCAGAAAGGGATACGTTTATAGTTTTGCCAAATCATGAGATTTCCAGAGTTGTAGGCCGTTTTCGGTCAGTTTTCACCAATATCACTACCATGTAGGCATACCCAACATGGTTTAGGCAGGATTGTAATCCTTAGCGATTAAGTCGGGATAAAACCTTTTCTTATAGCTTATGGTGATATTAAAGATAGTTTTAATGAGTTAAAAGCTTTGTTTTTTGTTACTCATGTCAACATTTTACGCCGTAACTCTGCTAGAAGGCTAACCTTTGATAATTTGTTGCCGTCATGCGCTGGCAATCAAGCGTACGTGGCGGGATGCCTAGCGCGGTAAGATGTGTGTCGGTGAAACTTTATTTTACAAATTACACTCTTAAGTTCAGTCCCCATCTAAGGGTAGTCTTAGCAGCAGTATAGTGTCAGTCTGGGGACTGAGGATCAGGACCAATATTAAAGGTTAAGGAGTAATAGATGAAAAAATGGTTATTGGCAGTAGCTGTTTCGGCGGCATTAGCTGGATGTGCCGCAGAAAAAGCGCCAGAACCGGTAGCTGCTACTGCCGCGGCCCAACTGCCAGCGGGCGTCACGCTGGTAGAGTCTTATACCCCTAAAACGGGTGAGATAGGCATTCCCTACAAAAAATATCTTTTAGCTAACGGATTAACCGTATTGCTGCATGAAGATCATTCAGATCCCTTGGTAAAAGTGGACGTAACATATCATGTTGGCTCAGATCGGGAGCATCCTGGGCGTACCGGCTTTGCTCATCTGTTTGAACATATGATGTTTCAAGGTTCCGAACATGTTGCTGATGAGCAGCATTTTAAAGTGGTGACTGAAGCCGGTGGTGAGCTGAACGGAACCACCAATAGTGACCGTACCAACTATTTTGAAACTGTACCCAGCAACCAGCTGGAGAAAATGTTGTGGCTTGAATCTGATCGCATGGGCTTTTTATTGCCCGCACTGACCGATGAGAAATTTGAGGTGCAACGCGCAACAGTCAAAAATGAACGAGCACAGCGCGTTGATAATCGTCCTTATGGGCGGATGGATGAACAGTTTCAACAGGCATTTTACCCCAAAGGTCATCCTTACAGTTGGCCCGTGATTGGCTGGCCAGCAGATCTTGATCGCGCAACGACGCAAGATGTAAAAGATTTCTTCCGTCGTTGGTATGGCCCGAATAACGCTACCTTGACCATAGGTGGTGATATTGATGCCACACAAACACTGAGTTGGGTTAACAAATACTTTGGTGACATTCCCCGTGGTCCCGCAGTGACACCGCTGGATAAGCCATTGGTCAAATTGGATAAAACACGTTACGTGTCGATGGAAGATAATATCCATCTCCCTTTGCTGCAGGTTGGGTTCCCAACGGTATACGCGCGCCATAAAGATGAAGCGCCACTGGATCTGTTAGCCAATATTCTGGGCGGCGGTCAAACCTCCATCATTTACAAAAATCTGGTGAAAGACGGTTATGCCGTGCAAGCTGGCGCGAGTCATCCATGTCAGGAACTGGCCTGCCAACTAACCTTCTTTGCCTTGGCAAATCCAGCCAAAGGCGCATCGCTGACACCGATTGAAAAACTGATCCGTCAGTCAATCGATGAATTTGAAACCCGTGGCGTCACCGATGAAGATTTACAGAAGGTGAAAATTCAGTTCCGGGCGAATGCGATTTTCTCACTGCAGAGCGTCTCTGGTAAGGTGGCTTCGCTGGCCGCTAATCAGACCTTCACTGGTCATCCCGACCAGATTGGCAACGATTTGGCACGTTATGAGGCAGTGACCAAAGACGACGTTATGCGGGTGTTCCATGAGTATGTCAAAGGCAAGCCTTCAGTGGTGATGAGTGTTGTACCCAAGGGCGGAGCCGCCTTGGTCGCTGCGCCTGATAACTATACGCCACCCGCGCCAGCAATTGCCAAGCAAGCGGTAACTGGGTTGACTGCTGTCGCGGCACCTGAGCACAGTAGCTTTGACCGTAACCTGATGCCGCCAGCCGCGAAAGCCCCTGTGCTGAAAGTACCAAAACTTTGGGACGCAAAACTGGCAGATAATATTGCCGTGATGGGAACACAAAGCACTGAAACGCCGACGACAGAAATCATTATCTATCTGAATGGCGGCCATCGACTGGAACCGCTGCAAAAATCGGGCTTGGCCTCACTGACCGCCGATATGCTCAACGAATCCAGTGCCCAGCATAGCAGTGAAGAACTGGCACAGGCGTTGGAGCTGTTAGGTTCTAGCGTGAGCTTTAGTGCTAGCGATTACCAAAGTGTGGTGAGGGTGACTTCGCTGACTGAAAATCTGGATAAAACCCTGGCAATTGTTAAAGAACGTCTGTTAACACCAGGTTTTAACGCGGCAGATTTCAATCGGGTGAAGCAGCAGACACTGCAAATGCTGGAACATATGGTGTCTGACCCTAATTATCTGGCCACTGAAGGCTTCTCCAAGCTGTTATTTGGCAGTGACAACAGTTTAGGGATCAGTAGTGGCGGCACTTTGCAAACGATTGCCGGGATCACACTTGAGGATGTGAAAGCCTTTTACGCCCAGCAGTATCGTGCTGGTAATGCGCAAATGGTAACGGTAACCGATCTGCCCAAGGCACAACTGCTGGAAAAACTACAGCCGCTGACCAGTTGGCAGGGCGGTGCGACACCATTGCCGGTGGCCGGTAAATTACCGGCGGGTAATCCTGGTGTGGTGTTCTTCATTGACAAACCCGGTGCGGCACAATCGGTGATCAGCATAGGTAAACGGGCTTTGCCTTATGACGCTACCGGTGATTTCTTCAAAACTTATCTGATGAACTACCCGTTAGGGGGCGCATTTAACAGCCGGATTAACCTTAATCTTCGCGAAGATAAAGGCTATACCTATGGTGCTCGCAGTTTCTTTGCGGGAGGTAGCGAACAAGGCTACTTTAAGGCAACTGCCAGTGTGCGCAGTGACGTGACAGATAAAGCGCTGGCGGAGTTTATGAAGGAGATTACTCGTTATCATCAGAGCGGTATGACGGCAGAGGAACAGGCCTTTATGCGTGCTTCAATCAGCCAAGGCAAAGCTTTGGACTATGAAACACCTTATCAAAAAGCCGGTTTTATCCGCATGATCCAGAAATACCATCTGGCACATGATTTTACCGATGAACAGGATAAAATTGTCTCTCAAATCGGTTTGGAACAGCTGAATAAGCTGGCAAAACAGTGGCTTGACCCAGCAACCATGCAGATTTTGGTTGTAGGTGATGAAGCGTCCGTTGCGCCAGGATTAAAGGCGATGGGCTACAAGGTAGTCAATCTGCCCTTGTAATCGCTTAAGTACATCCCCATATCTGTCACACCAGCCAAGAGGGTGGTCAGATATCCAACAGAGCGGTGGCTGCCTTTCGCGGTCACCGCTCTGTGTCGTATAATTGCGCTTGCCTGACGGCCCTTTAGGCCTTATGTTGGGCAGCATCTTACAAGCAGCACCGGAATGTCCGTTGGGACCGGAAGCTAAAACTCCGGGGACTCGGGTGTCTCGGCCATAACAGTTTATCTGTTGTGACCGCCGGAAAAGAGATAATCAATTTGAAGCCATTTAGCGAAACACTAGCGCTGCTTGCCAGTGCAGAAGGCCGTTCTGCGCTGCTGGGAATGCGGCGTGGAATTGAACGCGAAACCCTGCGTATTGACTCAAACAATCAACTGGCGATGGATCCGCATCCCGTGGCATTAGGTGCCGCGTTGACGCATTCGCGGATCACCACCGACTACAGTGAAGCGCTGCTTGAGTTTATTACCCCGGTTTCGGGTGACATTGACGACATGCTCAAAGGGCTCACCGAGACCCACGCATTTGCACTGCGTCATCTGAATGGCCAGAAATTGTGGCCAGTGAGCATGCCTTGTTATGTCGGTGATGAGCGCAAAATCCCCATCGCTTATTACGGTACTTCCAACAACGGGCGGATGAAGAGTCTTTACCGTAAAGGGCTGACGGCGCGTTATGGGGCGCTGATGCAGATTATTGCCGGTGTGCATTTTAACTTCTCGGTTTCTGAAAAACTATGGCAGTTGTTATACGAGCAAAGTGATAAACAGCAGTCGCTGTGTGATTTTAAATCTGCTACCTATTTCGGCCTTATCCGCAATTATCGGCATTTGGTGTGGGTACTTCCTTACCTGTTTGGGGCATCGCCCGCGTTATGTGGCTCATTTATTAAAGGGCAGCAAACCTCATTGGCGTTTGAGACACTGGGGCAAGGCACGCTGTATTTACCTTATGCGACCTCGTTGCGGATGAGTGACTTAGGCTACACCAATAAAGAGCAGGAACAGCTGTCCATCAGTTATAACTCATTAAAGGCTTATCTGGATGGTATTCGGGCAGCGATTAAAATGCCATCGCGCAAATTTGCGGGAATTGGGGTTAAGGTGGACGGTGAATACCGCCAGCTAAATGCCAATATTTTGCAGATTGAAAATGAATTTTATGCCCCCATCCGTGCCAAGCGTGTTACCGATGAGGGCGAAAAACCTTCCGATGCACTGGCTCGCGCTGGCGTGGAATACATTGAAGTGCGAGCGCTGGATGTTAATCCATTTAGTCCCATTGGTGTTGAAGCCTCGCAGTTAAGATTGCTGGATCTGTTACTGCTGTATTGTTTGTTGTCACCATCGCCCATCACCGATGATGCTGGTGAAAAAGAGATAGCCGCTAACCTGAAGGCGGTAGTGCTGGAAGGCCGTAAACCAGGATTGATGCT
The DNA here is from genome assembly GCF_018394335.1 of Shewanella dokdonensis. Classification (NCBI taxonomy): domain Bacteria; kingdom Pseudomonadati; phylum Pseudomonadota; class Gammaproteobacteria; order Alteromonadales; family Shewanellaceae; genus Shewanella; species Shewanella dokdonensis. The sequence continues at coordinate 3,295,701 of NZ_CP074572.1, forward strand.
GCAACGTCAAGGGGTGGCTATCAGCCGCTTGCAGTGGATGCAGGAGTTGTTTGCCCAGTTGCAACAGATTGCCGTGTTGCTTGATGGCAGCGATAGCCAGCAATATCAGGCAGCGCTGGCCTACTGGCAGCAAGCGGTAATCGATCCAGATAAAACCTTGTCTGGACGGGTTTTAGCTAATCTGACCACCAGTTGTCAGTCACACGGGGCTTGGGTTAAGGGCCTGGCTGAACAATATCGCCAGCAGTTGTTGGATTATCCGCTGAGTGATGCTACTACTGCCGCATTTGCTGCAGAAGCAGCAGCGTCCATTGCCAAACAGCAACAGATGGAACAAGACGATAAACTCAGTTTCGATGACTTTTTGGCACAATATTTTGGTAGCGTCACCACTTCGAAGGATGTGCAGTTAACGTGAAATATTTGTGGGTAATCAGTGCGTTGCCGTTGATAATGCTCAACGGCTGCGCTTCTTCACCGGATGATGCAACCGCCTGTGGCTTAGTGTCTACCTATGCCGAACCCGTGCCAACTCAGGGTTTCTACCGACTGGTGGTAACCCATGTTGACGGCAAACCGGTTATTTCCAAACCTAACTATCAGTTGCGGCCTGGGGAGCATACGTTCCGGGTCTCTGAACTTATCGATTCGCCTGAATTAAAGGTGCGACTGGCGGCGAGGGTACCGAAAGATATAAAGATTGAGGTGCAAGCGGAACAGCGCTACCAACTCGCGGCAAAATTCAATACCGACCGTCAATACAGTGGTGACGATACTGGCTATTGGCAGCCGCAGATCCTTTCTCAAGCAAGTGCTGAATGCGAACTGCCCGTCGATAATTGATTTTCAGGGTTGCAATCCTCTGATAATTCAGGCGAAACTAACATCCGTGTTTTTATGGAAGTGGCTATGCTGCTTCCTAAATTGATGGATAGTGCCTGTGTCTGACTTCCGTATCTTATGCCGCTGGCTGCTGCTAGCATTGACCACATCGCTCATGGCGGGGTGTGCCGCCTCACCACCGAAAAATCCAGATAATATCTGTGCCATCTTTAAGGAACATCGTTCCTGGTACGATGCGGCCGTCGATGCGCGCGATAAATGGGGCGTTCCGGTACATGTTCCCTTGGCGATGATGTATCAAGAAAGTTCCTTTAAGCACGATGCGGCTCCGCCAATGGAGTATTTCCTTGGATTTATCCCGATTGGTCGTGCCAGCGATGCCTATGGTTATGCGCAGGCTAAAACCATGACCTGGGATGACTATGTCCGCGAAACGGGCAACAGTTGGTCAAGCCGCAGTGATTTTGATGATGCCATGGATTTTATGGGGTGGTTTATTTATAAAACGCATAAAATCAATGGCGTCTCTAAGTGGGATGCGAAAAAACTCTACCTCAATTATCACGAAGGGTGGGGCGGCTATAAGCGTGGCAGCTATCGGAGCAAACGCTGGTTGATTAAGGTGTCTGATAAGGTTGGCGCTAGAGCTAAACGTTATGCCGCGCAGTATCGCGGTTGTAAAGATGATCTTGATTCCTCTTGGCTATGGCGCCTGTTTTTCGGCTGATGTCTGCCCGTGGTTATTATGTTGGTGGTCGAGCGCTTGTGTGGCCAAATCCAGGCTTTCTGCTACATTGCCATTAAACGGCACCAAGGCACTGCTGAAATAAACACCGGGTTGCTGCATGGCAAAATCGCTACGCACTTGCTGTAACCAACTGGTCAATTGTGCGGGTTCCCCGTAACACAAAAGTGCAAATTTATCGCCATTTAAACGGCTCATTAAGGCTGTTGCTGGCCATTGTTGTTGCAGCAGTTGCGCCAGTTGCCGCAATACCTCATCTCCATGATCATGACCGTGTTGCTCATTGATACGTTTTAAGTCATCAATGTCCAACAGCAGCAGATAGCTGGACAGTTGCTGTCGTAGCGGCCACTGGGCTGCTTGCTGCTCGAAATAATTGCGATTCATCAGCTTGGTTAGCAGGTCATAACTGGTCAGTTGATGGATTTGCTGTGACTTTTGATACAAGGCGATGGCGTTTGCCGCCTCTTTTGACAACAGCTCGATGACGCTGGCATCGTAAGCGTTGAAACTGTCGGGGGCGCTACTGTCGAGATTCAGCAACCCGTATAGTTTCCCTTCAATATAAATCGGGCTGGAGAGGGTGGCGCGAATGTGCTGCCCACCAAACAGCTGCCGGGCTATCTGATCATCAGTATCATCGGTATCATTGATGGTGATGACCCGGTCACAGCGCCCACCCGTCAAGCGGTACTGAAAGGTCTGCGGTAATTGCATATTGAGTTGTTGTAGCGTTTTTAACTGCTGCCCATAAGCTGCTGCAAAATGCAATTTGCGCTCATGGCCTTGGATTAAAATGATCGACCCCAGTTCAGCGCCTTCGACCAAGGCTACCGCTTTGTTAAGAAATGCCTGTAGAAATGCGCTTTCTGAGTCGCACTGTGCCGGCAATGCCAGTAATTCGCTGGTGGCGTCATTCAGCTCCTGCAGTTGTTGCAGTTGCTGCTGCAGCCGATTGAACTGCCCTTGATACAAAAAATATCCCAGCGTTGTGGCAAGGATAAATACCGTACATACACCAACCAGCAGCCAAGAGAGATGCTGCCCGCTGCTGAACGCCCAAAATAGCAGTGAGAACAGCAGTAATGGCACGACCAGCAACCACCAGAGGAAGCCGGTTTTCACCAGAGGTCTAAAGCTGGATAATGGTGTCAATACTGCAGTCCTGTCGCATAAATGGCTCAGACTCCGGCGTGAAAAAACTCCGCCAGGATCCACTCCAGTGGTGCCTGGTACTGCGGTGGCATCCACGTTTTCAGTTGTTGTATGCTGTCTGATAGTTGCATGCGGTTATGCACTGACAAATTCAGATGACCTACCTTGCGGCCAGGTCGTACTTCCTTGTTGTACCAGAAAAGTTCTGCGTTGGGCAGACTCAGCCAGCGATCATCTCGGTTAATGCCAATCAGATTGACCATCACACACTGAAAATTCACTTGTGGTCTATGCATAGGTAAGTTGCATAAGGCTCGCAGGTGCAGCTGGAACTGGTCGATATGGCAGCCCGCTTGGGTCCAGTGGCCGGAGTTATGTACCCGTGGAGCCAGCTCGTTTACCAGTAACTTGTCGCCAAGGCGGAAGCATTCCATCGCCATCACGCCCACATAGTTGAGTCCTTGCATTATGGTACTCAACATTTGTTCAGCTTGTGCTTGTAGCGGTGCTAACCGCGACAATGGGGCAATGGATGCCATCAAGATGCCATCCTGATGCAGATTCAGTGTCAGCGGATAAAAATAACATTTACCATCCTGAGCCCGTGCCCCAACCAAAGAGACTTCTTCATCAAAATCGATGCCTTGCTCGGCAATAGCAAGGTTACGCCAGTCGTCAGGAATGGCAGTTTGTTCCGCCTGTTTCAACCAATGCTGACCACGGCCATCGTAACCACCGGTACGCCGTTTGAGCAGTACCCGCGCGCCGTAATGCGCATGCAGCTCTGCACTGGTGCTGTAGTTGTCGACCAGTTCCCAAGGCGCGGTGGCAACCTGTAGTTGATCCAGCAGTGTTTTTTGCGTGAAACGATCCGCTAATTGACCAAATACTGGGCCATTGATGAAATTCTGATGTGTTGACAGTTGCAGGCTTAATGCAGATTCCGGCCACTGTTCCCGTTCGGCGGTAATAATGTCATCGGCGGCCAGCGGCAATTGTTCATCGGTGGGCTGCATGATATCGATTGGCCTAACATCTAGCGCCAGCGGTTTGCCTGCATGTGCCAGCATGGCACCTAGCTGACCATCGCCCAGTACCCATACTTTACTGCTCATGACGCTTATTCCTCCCGTGGGTCTGGGTGTTCCAGTACGGCTTGTGTTTGCGCATCGCGAAAGGCTTCCAGTCGTGATGCCAACGCTGCGTCATGGGTCGCCAGTATCTGGCAGGCCAACAAACCGGCATTAAAGGCTCCGGCGCTGCCAATGGCCAGCGTACCCACGGCAATCCCTTTGGGCATTTGCACTATGGATAACAGGCTGTCTAAACCATTAAGCGCTTTGCTTTGTACTGGTACGCCCAACACTGGCAACCGGGTCTTGGAGGCCAGCATACCCGGCAGATGTGCTGCGCCACCTGCGCCACCTATGATGACTTTGAAGCCCTTATCAGCCGCACTGGCAGCAAAGGCGATCAGTTTGTCTGGGGTTCGGTGTGCACTGACAACTTCTACGTGATAAGGCACTTTGAGGGCATCCATGATTTCAGCGGCTGCTTCCATGGTGGGCCAATCACTTTTTGACCCCATAACGACAGCAACGAGGGCTTGCATCATAACTCCTTAAACAGCAATTTTTGGTGTGATTTATAAGTCGTAGGGTAAAACAGACCCGGTGCAAGTCTCTGCCCGGGTAATGGTGGCGGCATGATAGCATGGTGAGGTGGTTTTCGCTGCTCTGGTCACAGAAAATTCCGTTCTGTTAAAACGACTGCGCCTCTCCGACAGCGTATTACTTAAATGTAACAAGCCGCGAGAACGCGGCTTGAGCAAGCAGTGACGGGTTAATGCGGCAGCGATAACTGTTCATCCAGTAACTCTTTCATGGATGGATAGAATTTGAGCACACCCGGAATCGGTTGTACTTTGGCTTTGGCTAGCGTGCGGATGGGCTGAAACTGCAGATCGCTAATCAATAAGCGGGTGCCCTCAGCGCGGCATTTGCTGACAAGTTTGTTCAGTGCGGCCAACCCACCAGCATCAAGCATGGAGACACCATCCAGATTTAATACAATGACTTTCTTGTTTTGCGCCATGGTGGCAAGTTCGGCAAATATCCGTTCTGCGGCGGCAAAAAATAACGGGCCGTTGATTTTGAGCACCGCCCAGTCATCAGGCACGCTCTGATCGAGGTAACGTTTGTTGCCCACCAGGTCGTAGAGCCGGGTCATTTCGGCAATTTCCTTCATAAACAACAAAGCTGCCAGCATGATCCCGAAAGAAATGGCCACCACCATATCGAACAGTACCGTCAGTGATAAACAACAGAAAAATACCAGAATGTCGCTACGTGGGGCGGTTTTCACCAAATGTACTGCTTTGGGGGCTTCGCTCATGTTCCAAGCCACCACCATCAATAACGCCGCCATTGCTGCCATTGGCAGGTATGACAATACCCCCGCCAGCACCACTAATCCAAGCAGTACCACAACCGCGTGGATCATCGCCGATACCGGGCTATAGGCGCCGGAACGTACATTGGCGGCGCTGCGGGCAATTGCTGCTGTGGCGGTGATCCCACCAAACAGTGGTGCGATGATGTTACCAATACCTTGACCCAACAGCTCGCTGTTAGCACTGTGACGCTTACCTGTCATACCATCTAACACCACGGCGCACAGCAGCGACTCAATGGCGCCTAGCATGGCGATGGCAAACGCTGACGGCGCTAACGTCCGAATGCTATCCCAGCTCAGTCCTAAGGGCGTACCATCTGGCCCAGGCCGTTGCCACGGCCATTCAAAACCCGGTAGAAAGGGCGGAATACCATTGCCCTGAGAACCATCTGCCAATAAGTAGTGAAACCGACTACCAATGGTTTCGACCTGCCAGCCCAGTTGGCTAAACAGCAATGCCAGCAGACTGCCGACAATAATTGCGGGCAAGTGCGCTGGCAGCGGTAGTTTCAGTTTGGGCCACAACAGCATCACCGCTAAGGTGGCTACCGCAACACTCAAGCTGGGTAGGTCGGTCTGCGGCAGCGCTAATGCCAGCGTTTGTAGCTTGCCGCCGATGTGCTCTGGCATCTCGGCAATCTGTAAGCCGAAAAAATCCTTCAGTTGCAAAATGGCGATGACGATACCGATACCGCCGGTAAACCCCAGCGTCACTGACTGTGGAATGTACTGGATCAGCCGCCCAAGGCGCAGTAGCGCCATGATGATCAGGATAATGCCCGACATCGCTGTTGCCATCAGCAAGCCCGCCAGCCCGTACTGCTGAGCGATGGGATATAGCAACACCACAAATGCAGCGGTTGGCCCGGAAATGGCGTAACGTGAGCCACCACATAGTGCAATAACAAAACCACCAATAATGGAGGTGTATAAACCGTACTGTGGCGGCACACCGCTGGCAATTGCCAGCGCCATCGCCAGCGGAATCGCGATAATGCCAACAGTGATCCCGGCCACCAGATCCTGTAACAGATTGCGGCCGTGATAGCCTTCTTTCGTGATGACTTCTCGCAGGGCATAGCCCAGATGCAGCGAAAATAACTGAGTACGGAAACTGGTTGAATTTGGCACTACGCAAGCTCCTGCGGCTGAGGACTCAAAAAGCGAGCGGCATATTTTAGGGAGCCGCTGAGGGTTCAGATGTGATCTATATCACATATAAACTTTGTGTATAGCCTTATTGCACTATAGTCTTAACGGCAGCCCCATCGCAGATCCCCGCGTATTCCAGATCCTCACGATTGACACATTTGCTAAAACTTCTTCACTGATACTCAGCTGAATGTCGCTGTTTTCTCTGTTAATTTGGCAGTTGAAATAGCAATACTGCATATCGAATAACAAGAGGCATTCATGAAACTTCGTCATTCCGTTGCCTGCTGCATGCTGGCGTTTGGCACGTTTGCTGGCAGCGTGCTCGCGGCACCTGCGCCCGAATTAGGTTATTACCGGGCTCCAGATCTGCACGGCAATACTTTAGTGTTCACTGCGGAAGGGGATATCTGGACACAACAACTGGGCGCTAGCCATGCAAGCCGTCTGACGAGCCTACCGGCTGAAGAATTGAACGGAAAAATCTCTCCAGATGGACAAACGTTGGCGTTTACCGCCAATTATGATGGGGCGCAGGAAGTTTACACTATTCCCATGGCCGGGGGCATTGCCAAGCGCGTGACCTTCGAGAACAGCCGGGTTAAGGTGCAGGGCTGGACCCCCAATGGCGAAGTGCTGTACGCCACCGACAATGCAGAAGGACCATCAAATTTCTGGGTGCTGCGTTCGGTAAACCCACAAACGCTGACAACTCACGATATTCCGTTAGCAGATGCGGTGCAGGGCGTGGTGGATCCGAAAGGGGAATACGTTTATTTCGTGCGTTTTGGCTTGCAGGTCACCGGTGATAACGCCAAGGTTTATCGCGGCGGTGCGGCGGGAACCTTGTGGCGCTATCAGCTTGGTCAGGATCAAGAAGCGCAGCGCTTGTTGCCGGAACATCAAGGCTCAATTCGTTCACCTATGGTCTGGCATAACCGGGTGTATTTTGTCTCCGACGCCAGTGGTAATGCCAATATCTGGTCAATGGCCAGTGACGGTAGCGATGTTAAACAGCTGACCGACTATAAAGACTTTGAGGTACGCTCACCATCGCTAGATCAAGGGCGAATAGTGTTCCAGTTGGGAGCCGATATCCATCTGCTGGAGCTTGCCAGCGGTAATGATCAAACCCTGGCAATCCATTTGGCATCAGATTTCCCTGAACGACGTGAACACTGGGTTAATAATCCGCTGAAATATATTGCAGACTTTAATCTGGCACCTTCAGGAAACAAACTGGTCTTGACGGCGCGTAGTCATGTTGCTGTGGCCGGCACAGATGGTTCACGGCTGATACAGCTGGCAACCGATGGCAGCTATCGCCTGCGCAATGCGGTGATGAGTAAAGACGGTAAATGGATTTATGCGATTTCTGACGCCTCCGGGGAACAGGAGATCTGGCGTTACGCCGCCGATGGTAGCGATGCGGCCAAGCAGCTCACCAAAGATGGCCGCAATATGCGCATGAGCCTAGTGTTGTCGCCGGATGGTCGCTATCTAGCGAATGATGATTATCAAGGCAATCTGTGGCTGCTGGATCTTGAGAAAGGCAGTAACAATAAGATTGTCAGCAATAACGAAGGGTTGGCACCTTATCAGAATATTGTCTGGTCGCCCGACAGCCGTTATCTGGCAATCACCCGCAGCGAGCTTGGAAGTCCAAGACCGCAAATCATGTTGTATCAAGTAGATGGCGGAAAATCTGCGCTATTGACCAGTGATAAGTATGAGTCCTTCTCTCCTGCCTTTAGTCGTGATGGCAAGTGGCTGTATTTCTTATCAAATCGAGAGTTCAACAGCACACCAACTTCACCTTGGGGCGATCGCAATATGGGGCCGGTATTTGATAAACGGGCCGATATTTTTGCCTTGGCGTTAGACGCGCATGCGAAATTTCCATTCCGGCATCCCGATGAACTGAGTACCGATGCCGCTGCTGACGCTGAGGCAGACAACAAAGATGTGAAACTCAACGTCGAATGGCAAGGTCTGGCGCAGCGTTTGTGGCAAGTGCCGGTTGCTTCAGGTAATTACGACTCATTGCAGCTTAATGATAAGGGCCTGTACTTGCAGCAATGGAGCATTGACGGCCAGCAGCAGGATGTGAAGTTTATTAAATTCGATAACCTGTCAGCCAAACTGGAAACCTTTGCGGATGATGTCAAAGGATTTCAGTTATCTGAAGATGGCAAAAAGATGTTCGTGTTTAAAGGCACTGGTAATGGGCAGATGCTGATTGTGGATGCCGGTGAGAAAATCAGCAAAGATCTGGAGCATGCCAAAGTACAGCTCGGAGGCTGGCAGTTGGCCATCAATCCACAGCTGGAATGGCGGCAGATGTTTGATGATGCCTGGCTGATGCACCGTGAATCATTCTTTGATAAAAAGATGCGCGGCGTGGACTGGCAGGCAACCAAAGCCAAATATCTGCCACTGTTAGCAAGAGTGACCGACCGTCATGAACTGGCCGATATCTTCACCCAAATGATGGGGGAACTGGATGCCTTGCATTCGCAGGTACGCGGTGGTGATTTTGCTGGCGATCCACAAGCGCCTAAACCATCGGCACTAGGTGCCAGACTGACGCAGACGAAAAATGGCGTGGTGATCAGTCATATTTATCGCAACGATCCAGAACTACCGCAACAGGCTTCGCCGTTGGCGCGGCCGGGTGTTGATATTGCTGATGGCGATATCATTACCCATTTTAACGGGCGAAAGGTCAGTAACCTCAGCGAAATCACAGCATTGCTGCGTAATCAGGCCGACAAGCAAATATTGTTGCAACTGCAACGGGGTAAACAGAGTCACAAGGCCATCGTCAAGCCCGTCAGTATTGCTGACGATAACCAACTGCGCTATCTGGACTGGGTGTATCACAATGCTGCAAAGGTAACCGCCGCCAGCAAGGGTAAGATTGGCTATCTGCATCTGTATGCTATGGGGGCGGGTGATATCAGTAATTTTGCCCGCGAATTTTACGCTAACTACGATAAACAGGGATTGATTATCGATGTCCGCCGCAATCGTGGCGGCAATATCGACAGCTGGATCATTGAAAAACTGTTACGCAAGGCGTGGGCCTTCTGGCAACCAACTCATGGCACCCCGAATGCCAATATGCAGCAGACCTTCCGTGGCCATCTGGTCGTCTTAACGGATCAGTTGACTTACTCTGATGGTGAAACTTTCTCTGCCGGTATTAAAGCGCTGGGGATTGCACCACTGATTGGTAAACGCACTGCTGGTGCTGGGGTGTGGTTATCTGGCCGTAATCGTTTGACCGATGGTGGTATGGCGCGGGTTGCTGAATATCCGCAGTATGCTATGGATGGACGCTGGATAGTCGAAGGGCGCGGGGTCAGTCCTGACATTGAAGTGGATAACCTGCCATTGGCAACCTTCCAAGGACAGGATGCCCAGTTGCAGAAAGCGTTAAGTTACTTGCAGGACAAACTGAAGTCTGAGCCGGTCCCGCCACTGCAAGGTGTCATGCCCGCTCGTGGTGAAGCGTTACCCGTACGTCCATAATAACCTCCGTAATAAAACCAGCCCCGCTTGATGGCGGGGCTGGTGGGCGGTTATCACAACACGTTATCCGAGTTTAGGTGTTACCGGGCAAGCAGTTCCCGGTCCGGTGGCACCCGTTTCTTAGAATTCAATTGCTATTTTTGTGTCACTGGCGAGTGAGTTGGCAATAAAACAGTTGGCATGAGCCTTCTCATGAATTTTTTCCAGTGTTTCCCGATCCACTTCGGCGCCTTCTGCAAATGTCACCTGTGGTTTTAGAAAAATATGGGTGATAGCAACCTTACCAGATTCTTTTTGCCAAGTTCTGCCACTGGATTGTCACAGTAACTCAGTACGGGTAAACGTTTCAGGTGGGCGATGGTTAAAAAGGTCAGCATATGGCAGGAAGAAATTGCTGCTAGCAGGCTTTCTTCTGGATTCACTTTGGTTTCAGTGCCTTTATATTCAGGCGCGGAAGAGGCCTCGATATGCTGACCGCTGCCAAACTGAATATGGTGGTCACGGTTAAATTCCCCTTCTGGGGCAGGGCTGGTCTCCCATGACACAGTGACATGAAAACTCATAGCTGATTCCTGCATTACGTCTAAAAAGTGTTTGTGCACTATAGCTCAGAACTCCGCTATTTGTCTCCTTTAGCTATTATGCTTTGATTTTTATGGATAAATTTTTAGAAAATGCCGTTAAATTCCCGCTGTTCGCTTCTTCTGTCATTGTCGCTTGCGCAAATGGAGTGCACTGTCTATAACAAAAAAATAAACACAGTTAACGTTTTATTAATATTAGTATTGGCGGAGGTAGTCATGCGGTCCTTATATCAGGCAGTGGCGGCAGCAATATTGCTGGCACTAGGCACCACTGCTGTCATGGCAAATGAGCGTTACATCGTTAAGTTTAAGGATGGAAAAGGGCCAGCGGTTAAAGCGGCACTGCATGCCCAAGGCGCAAAGCTGGAGCTCGAGTTGACGCGGCACAATGCTGCCGCATTCAGCTTGCCAGCCCAGGCACTCACTGGCCTATCGCACAATCCCAATGTCGAGTATGTGGAACTAGATGCCAAACGTTATCCTATGTCACAGACAGTTCCTTATGGCATCCCGCTGGTGCAGGCCAATCAAGTCAGTGATGCCATGACTGGCGATATGAAAGTCTGCATTATTGATTCAGGCTACGATTTGGCGCATGAAGATCTCAGCGGCAATAGGGTTGATGGTGCTAATGATAGTGGCACAGGCAATTGGTTTACTGATGAAAATCATCATGGTACCCATGTCGCGGGAACTATCGCAGCGCTGAACAATGATGTCGGCGTTATCGGTGTTAACCCCAACGGCAACCTCAATCTGTTCATTGTTAAAGTATTTAATGCCGATGGCTGGGGCTATTCCTCCGGGCTGGTGGCCGCACTGGATACCTGTGAAGCCGCAGGGGCTAACATCATTAATATGAGTCTTGGTGGTAGTTTCAAGAGCCGCACAGAAGATGCGGCATTTGCCGCTGCGGAAACCGCAGGCATCCTCAGTATTGCCGCCGCCGGTAATGACGGCAATAGCCGTTACTCTTATCCAGCATCCTATAACGCTGTGGTATCTGTTGCAGCGGTGGATGCAAATAAGCAACACGCGGAGTTTTCGCAATACAACAGCCAGGTTGAACTCTCGGGCCCAGGTGTCGGGGTTTTATCGTCCGTCCCTATGGGCACCGCATTGGTGGCGGCAACGACAGTGGCAAATCAGGACTACTTGGCAATTGCAATGGAAGGCTCTCCAACTGGTAGCGCTTCCGGGACTTTAATGGATTGTGGCACGGGCGAGAGCCAGTGTAATGCGGCGGGCAAAGTATGTTTGATCCAGCGCGGTAATATCTCCTTTGCCGACAAAGTGCTGGCCTGTGAAAACGGTGGTGGGGTTGCTGCTATTATCTACAACAATACCGCGGGTATGTTGAATGGCACGCTTGGCACCACAGCCACGGCAATCCCTTCGATAGGGGTAACTGCTGCTGATGGTACAGCTATGCTGGCGGCGCAGGGAACTCTGGCGTCGGTCAGTATTGGGCCTGGCAATTATGCCTACTTTGATGGTACTTCCATGGCAACGCCTCATGTTGCCGGGGTGGCAGCGTTAGTATGGAGCCAGTTTCCACAGTGCACCAACACTCAGATCCGCGCGATACTGCAAGTTACCGCTGAAGATTTGGACACCGCGGGGCGTGATAATTACACCGGTTTCGGTTTAGTGCAGGCTAAGGCGGCGGTAGATTATTTGGCGCTACACGGTTGTGCTGTTAGTAACAGTGGTGGAAATAACGGTGGTGGCAGCACTTGTAAAGGGAAACGTTGTAAATAGTCACTTTCTATCATCCTTGCAAAAACGCCGCAGACTTGTGGCGTTTTTTACACGTGTAGCCAGCGCTATGACATGATGCTGACGACTCTATATGCGTCAATCTCCCCGCGAGAAAGGCTGTTACCGTCGCAAGTGTAGGTAGTTTCACTGTCGTGTCATAAAATCTGTAACGGAAGTGGCATTTCCGCACTTTGGTCATTGCTCTGAATCACATAACTGCTACTGTGTGCACTTCAAAATTGGCTAATAAAAGCTGTTGCTGTTGTAGCATTATCTGGCATATGGCAGCGATTGCAAAACCGCTTCGGGAGATATCTGCAGATGCGCGTAAATCAACCCGTCACCCAAAAAGAAAAGCAGCTTTCTGATACCAGTATTCTTCTTTCTACCACCGATCTTAAAGGCACTATTAAATATGTGAACAAAGATTTTGTGGATGTCAGTGAATTTACCGAAGACGAGTTACGCGGGCAGCCGCATAACATTGTGCGTCATCCTGATATGCCATCAGCCGCCTTTGAAAGTCTTTGGCGCCGGGTTAAATCTGGTAAGCCGTGGATGGGAATTATTAAAAACCGTACTAAAAGTGGCAGCCACTACTGGGTAAATGCTTATGTCTCGCCCGTGCTGGAAGAGGGCAAACTTCATGAATTTCAATCGGTGCGCCACAGCGCTAGCCCAGAACAGATAGCGTCTGCCAGCAACATCTACCAACAATTGAATCAAGGTAAAACCCCCGCGGCACTGCGTCCTGCACGTTTGGGGTTTGCACGTGGGTTACAATTGTCGGGGGTGCTCAGCCTGCTGTTAGGATTCGCCAGTGCTTGGATTTCTCCTTGGTTAGGGCTGGCTGTCGCGGTCTGTGTATGGTTGCTGTTAAGTCAGTGGCAGTTATCTGCTTTTTTCGCACTGGTGAAAAAGTCCCGCAACGTTATTGATGATCCCTTGGCTAGAGCTGTGTACTGCGGGCGTCAGGATGAACTGGGACAACTGAGCTTGGCGATGACTTATCTGGTGGCCGAGACTGGCGGTGTTATCGGGCGGATGGCCGATTCTGCCTATGCTATCAGTGAAGAGAGCATCAACTTACAACAAACGCTACGGGCCAATGCCGAGCGTGCCGAGGGGCAGAGTGAACAAACCCGGCAAGCCGGGGCGGCAATGTCTGAAATGACGGCCAGTTTTAATGAAGTGGGCAGTAATGTGCAAAATGCCAATGAAGAAATGAATGCCAGCTTAACGGCGACTCAGGCGGGCCATGACAGTTTGCAAAAAGTGATCTCGGCGATTGGCGTTGTGAACCAACGGGTGCGTGACTTTGCGGTATTGGTGGAGTCAATCCAGAAAGATAGCGCGGCTATCAGCGAGGTGCTGGATGTTATTCACGCTATTGCGGATCAGACTAACTTGCTGGCACTTAATGCCGCTATCGAAGCTGCGCGAGCAGGTGAAGCCGGCCGTGGATTTGCGGTGGTCGCCGATGAAGTACGGCACCTGGCTAGCCGTACCAGCGAATCCACCAGCCATATTGAAAGCATCATTAAACAGTTCCAGCAGACGACCAATAATGCCGGAAATCAGATAAAAGCTGGCGAGAGCGAAGCCCAGCATTCAGTAGATCTGGCGGAAGAAGCCAATCAAGCATTTGAAGCGTTGAAGCATTCTATCAATCGGCTTGGTGAGATGAGCGAAGCGAATGCTGCCGCCTTGCAGCAGCAAGCCTTGGTATCGGAAGAGATTAATCGGTCAATTGTGCTGATCAGCGATCTCGCGAGTGAAAGTAACCAACAGACATCAGAAGCGGTGGGCCGTAGTGAACAGGTTAGCCGTTTGTCGGTGAAAACCCGTCATTTGTCGGAGCAGTTCTGGCATCAGAGTGTGCGACGCAAATGATTATTTGGTGATTATTTATCCGAACAGTCTGATCTCCGGGCCCTCTGGCGATTTTATTTGCCGAGGGCTCTTGTGTTTTTATATAAAAGTCCCAAGCTCTGTAGATGAGTCAATGGAAAAAGGGAAAGCTTATGAAAATCCAGATTTCAGGTCACCATGTTGAAGTTACAGCCGCTGTACGTGCCCATGTGGAAGAAAAATTTTCAAAAATTATCAAACATTTCCCGGACTTGTCGGATTTGATGTGATCATCGCTAAGGAACATGGTCAGCATCAGGTGGATATCCGTACTAACTATGAAGGGGTTGCGGTAGCTGCGTCCGGCACCGATGAAGTAATGTACCCGGCAATTATGGTTGCCGTTAAAAAACTGGAAACTGCACTGAAACACAGAAAAGGCCAACTTAAGGCCGATTTACATGAAAAACCCCAGTGTACGACTCCTCCTATTGCGCATGAAATTATTCAGGAAATGGATTTATCGAATTAATATCTATACTGAATCTTCTGCAGAAAGGCCGCATTGCGGCCTTTCTTCGTTTATGTTCCACCAAAGTTCAATGGGCGAAATCTGCGCAAGGCGGCAACCTGTGGTTTAAGCTGACATATATGAATAAGTTTAATACCTAAAGCCTAAAGCCAATATTCAGGGGGATGTATGCAGAACACGCAACGCCGTTGGCCCGTGATCGCGGGAGGTGTCAGTGGCTTCTGCCTGTTGGGCGGCCTGGCAGTTATTGCTCAATAGTAATCTGCTGTTGCAATTGCTTGGTGGGCTGCTGCTGTTGCCGGTGCTTGCGCTGCTGTATTGGCTCAAGACCCAGGTGAATTTCATTGACGATGCAGAGAGTAAAGATAACGCTGCCAGCGCAGAACAACAGGCGTTACATCGCATTGCCACAGATGCCAGTCGTATCGCCATTGGCGGCGCTGAAGTCTCGCATTTTGTGGATGGCTTGCAACAGAATATTCAGGGAAGTGGCGAGGCCGCCAGTCAAATTGCGGTGGCCGCCAATCAATTATCGGCAACGACAGTCTCGCTCAGCGAGCATGCCGAGGCAGTATTGCAACAGGCCGAACAATCACGGCAACTGAGCCTCGAAGGCCGACAATATGCGGTGTCTGGTCTGGATGCCATTCGTACGCTGAGTCAGGATATCGACTCGGCGGCTCGAAAAGTGGAGCAATTACAACAACAGGCTGATGCCATTGGAAAAATTACCGAGGTGATAGACGGCGTTGCCGCTCAAACCAATCTGTTGGCGTTGAATGCGGCCATTGAGGCAGCGCGTGCCGGCGAGGCGGGGCGTGGGTTTGCGGTGGTCGCCGATGAAGTGCGTACACTGGCGGCTAAAACGGCGGATGCCACGCAGGATATTGGGCGGATGTTGAGTCAAATTCGCCAAGATACTGAGCAGACATCATCATTGATGGGCACAGTGGTAGGCCGCACCGCTGAAACCGTTAATGCTATCTCGGCGTTAGAACAACGTTTCGATGGTATTGCGGGTGGTGTACAACAATCGACTCAAGCGTTGGCGCAGATTGAGACCGCGCTGAGAGAATACCGCGACACTACCAGTGAAATCTCGGAAGCGATTGTCAGGATCAGTGACTCACTGGAGGAAACCGGACATCGCAGCGAGCAGATAAGCCAACAGGCCTTTGAGTTCTCCAAGACCACCGAAGGTATTTTCTTGGCGCTCAATCACTGGAATATAGGCACCTTTGAACAGCAGGTGTTGGCTGAGGCACAACAAGCCGCCACGGCTTGTGGTCAGTTATTGGAACAGGGATTACAACAGGGAACATTCACCGAACAGCAACTTTTTTCCCCTCAATATCAACGTATTGGTGAGATAGAACCGGCAAAATATTCCACGGCTTTCGACAGTTACACCGATCAGTATTTCCCAGCAGTACAGGAACCGATACTCAGTCGTCACTCGCAGATTATTTACGCGGGCGCAGTTGATCATAACGGTTATTTCCCAACGCATAACCAACGTTTTAGTAAACCTCTGACAGGCGATAGCGGTAAAGATACGGTGAATAACCGCACTAAGCGGTTGTTTAACGATGCTACCGGCATTCGCTGTGGTCGCCATACCGACCCTATGCTATTACAGACTTATAAACGGGATACTGGTGAAGTTATGCACGACTTGTCTGTCCCGGTGTTTGTTAACGGCCGGCACTGGGGCGGATTTCGCATCGGTTTTCGCGCGAATTAATTCAAACAAGTAATTGCTGGGTCAACATGGCGATCAGTTGGCGCAATTGCTGCTCGTGAGGATGCGTATGGGCGTAGGTGCGTAGACCATAAACGGCCATCACCAAAAACTGCGCTGACGCCTTGGCTCCTGGTGTTGCCGAAATTTCTCCGGCGGCAATGGCATTGGCAAATGCGCTTTCCAGCGCTTGTTGCCATTGTTGCAAATATGCCGATACTTTAGCCGCAACATCGGCATCCTGTTGGCCAACCTCGGTTAATATCTTCATCAGCAGGCAGGCTTGTGAGGTATCACAACTGAGGCATTCTGCAACAATGCCATCTAGGTAATGCTGTATTTTTTGTTTGAATGGAATATCAGAGGTAAATAGCGTTCCTAACTGTTGGCTACGATCTTCATGGTATTGGTCGATGGCGGCCAGTAACAATCCCCGCTTATTTTCAAAAGCACAATAAATTGAACCCGGGTGTAAGCCAGTTGCGCGCGTTAAATCTTGCATACTGGTTTTGCTGTAACCCTTGCCCATAAAAGCATACATGGCGTTACGCAATACCTGTTGGCGATCAAATTCAGCGTTTCTCATAGCGTCTCATCCTGTCAGATGCCCGTCAGTTTAGTCTTTTTGAATAGTTGTTCAAAAATAACTTGCACTCCACAACACGACTCTTTATCTTGAATGCCTGTTCAAGAATAATTATCGATGCTGCATATGGGGCTTTACCCCATGGTCATCGCGTACTGAGGACATTTCCATGCATGATGTGTTGTTTGAGTCTTATCATCTTAATGACAAAATCACTCTGAAAAACAGAATATTAATGGCGCCACTTACCCGTTGTATGGCGGGGCCAGGGTTAGTGCCCACCGATGAGATGGCGGCTTATTATGCCCGTCGTGCTGATGCTGGGCTGATCATCAGTGAAGCCACCATTATTCGTCCAGACGGACAGGGTTACCCTAACACGCCGGGATTGTTTAGCGCCGAGCAGATAGCCGGTTGGCGTAAAGTCACCGATGCCGTCCACGCTAAAGGGGGTTGATGTTCGCACAGTTATGGCATACCGGCCGTGTTGCCCACACCTTTTTCTTTGGTGGCGAACATACGGTTGCGCCTTCGGCGGTAGCCTTGAATGGCACTGTGCCTCGGATGCGGGAACTGCAATACGAAACGCCCAAAGCACTGACAGTCAGCGAAATTGAACAACTGGTGCGTGATTATGCTAAAGCGGCTGAAAATGCGATTGAAGCAGGGTTTGATGGCGTCGAAATCCACGGCGCCAATGCATATCTGATCGATGAGTTTTTACACCATGACAGTAACCGCCGGGAAGATGAATACGGTGGTACTCCCGAAAATATGAGCCGTTTCCCATTGCAGGTCACCGATGCTATTGTTGCCGCTATTGGCCGTGAGCGTACCGCAATACGTTTGTCACCCGCCGCTTATGTGAACATGGCGCCTGATGCCCGTGATCGCCAGGTGTTTGACTACTTGTTACCTGCGCTGGAGCAACGGCAACTGGCATATGTACATCTGGGAATATTTGATGACAGTCTGCAATTTGATTACCTCGGTGGTCAAGCATCCACTTATCTGCGTGAACATTACCGGCAGACGCTGGTGGGCGTAGGCGGTTATGACGCCGATAGCGCCAGCGCGGCGATTAGCGCGGGTAAATTCGACCTGGTTGCTATTGGGCGGCCGTTTATAGCCAATCCTGATTATGTGGCTAGAGTGCGCCAGGGAGATGCCACCAAGGCATATTCAGATGAGATGTTGGCGACGCTGTACTGACATACATCGACGCTTCCATGAGGGGACGATGGGCCGCCGGGTTCGTTGATGGGCGAATAATTTCCGGCATCTGATTGGAATGCAGCATTGAACCGTAACGGGCCAGGATCTGTTCATAGCGTCCATCGTCCATGATCAGTTTCAGGCCCTGATTGAACGCGCTGATCAGCGCCTGACTCCTGGGATTATCGATGCCAGCAGATAGGTACAGATTTTGTATTGTCAGTGGCGGACCGGTGAATTGGTAACGGTCTGCCAGTTTTAACTGATAAAAGCGGTAACTGGCCACGATCTCATCTTCCAGCGTTAGATCCAGCCGTTTCGCCGCCAGCATCCGCAGGTTTGCCAGAAGATCCTGATGAGGTTCGCGGATAAAGTTATGGCTCTTAGCAAATTCCCCGGTATAACTGTAGTCCCGCACGATACCCACTCTTTTTCCGCGCAGTGACGCCAGATCATGATATTCAAATGGATCGCCAACCCGTTTGATAAAACGTAGCCGATTTTGCAGGTAAGGTTCAGAAAACAGCAAAATCTGCTGTCTATCCTCTGACTTCCATGTTGCGAGCAACAGATCGTTTCTACCGTCAACCACATCCCTCATCGCCCTGGCCCAGGGCTTGATAGTGACTTGCAGTGTCACTCCTTGCGTTTGCAGTGCTGTTGTGACGATGTCGAGTGCGAGTCCATTTCGGCCATCCACATCAATAATTCGGCCATCCACATCAATAAATGGTGGCCAGGCATCGTTAGTGATTGATGCCACTGTGGGATGTTCAGTCGCCGCCACAACCGGAAAGGTCAGCAACATTGACAGCAGTAGGGCAATCCGGGTGGCGCGGCTATTCATCGGCGACCTCTTAGGTTGATTTACTGCTAGCGCGCAGTGCCGCCAGGTTGACCGACGCTGCGCCAAGCACGCTGTGCAGTGGGAATTGTCCACGTTTATCGGCACTGCCTGATGGCATGTCACATAGTAGGCTCAGCGCTTCACAAACATGGGTGACACTCCAGATATGGAATTTCCCCGAGCGACTGCATCGACTACGGACTGCTTCAACATCAGGTTATTGACATTGCTGGCAGGAATGATCACGCCTTGTGTGTGTTTACGCCCTTTGCGCTGGCAAACATCGAAAAAACCTTCAATTTTTTCATTGACGCCACCAATCGGTTGAGCTTCTCCAAACTGGTTCATTGACCCGGTGATAGCAATGTCCTGGCGGATAGCAATATCGCTGATTGCTGACAGTATGGCACAGCATTCGGCCATTGATGCACTGTCGCCATCCACCCCAGAGTATGATTGTTCAAAAGTGAGTGAAGTTGTGAGCGGTATGGCTTGGTCTTTCCCAAGCAAGTTATTGATAAATGCTGATAAAATCCATACACCTTTAGAATGGATTTTACCGCCGAGGCGTACCTTATGTTCAATATCCAGCACTTCACCTTTACCAAAACTGGTGCTGGCTGTGATGCGATTAGGCATGCCAAATTGATGGTCGCTGGTCGCGATAACTGACAATGCGTTGATTTGGCCTACCGCTTTACCTTTGACCTCCAGCAGGTTGGTGCCTTGGGTGAACCCTAACATCAACTGATCGCGCAGTTTGGATACGCGTTGTTCCTGCTGGGTCAAGGCTTGTTCTACATGTATGGCGCGGATGGATCTGGCATTCACTGAGTTTGCGCAATAATGGCTTTCCCGCAGTAGGTTAGCCACATTGGCCGAATGCAGTGACAGCTGTGTTTGATCTTCTGCCTGACGGGAACTGTATTCGATAATGCGGGCGATGGCACTATGGTCGCAGTGCAGTAACTGGTTGTCATGCACGATGGATGAGATAAAACGTGCATAGAGACTTTCCACTTTAGCGCTACGGGGCATGGTGTCTTCGAAGTCGGCGGTCACCCGGAACAATTCACAGAAGTCAGGATCATAGTGTTGCAGTAATTGATATGTCTGATAGTCACCGAACAAGACGATTTTAACATCTAGTGGGATTGGCTGTGGTTCCAGTGATACCGCGCCGGACAGCGAGACTTCGCGCTCCAGTGAATTAAGATCCAGCGTCCGGGAACGTAATGCCCGTTTTAAGCCATCCCAGACATAAGGACGTTCGAGCACTTTAATGGCATCCATCAGCAACACCCCGCCGTTAGCGCGATGCAGACTGCCTGAACGGATGAGCGAGAAGTCAGTAAATACGGTGCCGCGAAAAGTCGCATTTTCGACATAACCGAATAAGCCATGATAGGTAGGATTTTCTTCTACTACTACCGGGAAGCTCGGCTGCTCTTGGGTAACCAGCAAATTCACCTGATAACGGCGAGGCATCTTTTTTCCAGCGAAGCATAAGCAAGCCCAAGTTGGTCTTCACTTTGCTCCAAGAAAATATCCAGATTCCCCAGCATGTCTTTTTGCATAGCGGTCAGAAAGTTGCGGATCTCTGGAACCGCGCGGTAATCATCTTTCAGTGGTTTGAAAAAATGGCTTAAGACTTCGCGGGCTACCTGTTCATCGTGCTGTTGCTGTTTGGTACTGAACTCCTCTTCCCATTCTGTCAGTTGCCGCACTATGCCCCGCAGCCGCGATTCTAGGTGGCGGATATTTTCCTCAAATTTATTGCGCTCAGCTTCCGGTAACGCGGCATAGCTTTCATCGGTATGCGGTTCTTCACCGTTAAGCGCCATGAGTTGATAGTCGCCATCAGGACTGATGGTCAGCCGTACTTGTTTTTCCTTTGCCTCAGTCGCCAGTTCGGCCAGTGTCGCTTCTTGACGCTGGGTCAACTGGGTTTTCAGTTTATCAGCTCGGCGATAATACACTTCGTTATCAAAAGCTAACGGCAAGGCTTTCACCAAGCGTAGTACGGTTTTTTCCACCTCTTTTTTAAATTGGGCACCGCTGCCCGCAGGCAAACGCAGCACTTGCGGGGTTCTGGGTTCATCAAAATTCGCGACATAACACCAGTCGTGTAGCTCCTGCTCCAGCGGTTGGTGGCGTTTCAAGTAGCGCAGCATCATAGTGCGCTTACCCAGACCACTGCGACCGATAGCAAAAATGTTATAGCCCTTGTCACGGATGGACATGGCAAATTCGATCGCACTCTGCGCGCGTTCTTGACCGATAATATCGTCCAGTGGCGCCAGTTCACGGGTGGAGTTGTTAGTTCCCAACAGACTGAGATCGGCTGGGCGATAGAGCTGTTGTGCATCAAGGGCACTAATAGCCATGAAAGCTTCCTTGTTATTCATCATTCAGGCATGGTTTACACGACAATAAAGGGCGACGTACGGCAAAGCAATTGCTGTGAATGGATTAACACAAGTTTTGTGCTCCAGCCCACTGCCAGATTGTTCACGATTGCCAGTGTTGTGGGCCGGATGTTTGCTGCTCTTGGTATTGCTGTTGTGCTTTAAGAACGTGATCTATGTTTTCCTCAATCCAATCGGCTAACCCCACAACTTGACGGGCAATGAGCACACCGCTAGTGGTTAGCGTGTATTCCACATGCGGTGGCACGACGGGGAAAACCGTACGTTCTACAAAGCCGTCACTCTCTAACTGTTGTAGTGTTTGTGCTAGCATTTTTTCACTGACGCCGAGGATCTTGCGTTTCAACGCGCTGAATCGCTGCTGCTCTCCATTCAATAGCGCCAGTAATACCAGAACTCCCCAACGGCTGGTGACGTGTTTAAGCACTTCCCGTGATGGGCATCTGTCTGAAAACAGGTTGCCCCGTTGCATCTGTGCCGCTAAACCAGTTTCAGGGGTTGGTTGTTTCATTTTTATACTTACCTTTTTGTGTGTACTTACTAAAAGTTTGTGTTGGCGCTAGTATAGCGACTAACGATGGCACGATACCAGTGACATTTACTTTATCGAGTAAGTTAACAAGGAGCACGAACATGCTGGCAGTAACAGGCGCAACCGGACAACTTGGCAGATTAGTTATTGAAGCGTTATTGAAAAAGGTACCAGCACAGCAGATTGTGGCGGCGGTACGTAACCCAGATAAGGCAAAAGATTTAGCCGCAAAGGGCATCCAGGTAAGATTGGCGGATTACAACCACCCCAATACTCTGGTTAGCGCGTTTGCGAATGTTGATAAGTTATTGCTGATCTCCTCCAGCGAAATTGGCAAAAGAACTGAGCAGCATAAAGCCGTCATTGATGCGGCTAAAGCGGCCGGTGTTAGCTTGTTGGCCTATACCAGTCTGTTACACACAGATACTTCGCCTTTGATGTTGGCCGAAGAACACAGCGCCACTGAAGCATATATCAAGCAGAGTGGTATTCCCGCAGTGATTTTGCGCAACGGCTGGTACAGCGAAAACTATACCGGTAGTGTGGCTGCCGCCCTGAGTCACGGTGCTGTATTTGGTTGTGCTAAAGATGGCAAGTTGGCAACCGCGAGCCGGGCAGATTATGCCGCCGCCGCTGCTGCGGTATTAACGCAGCCAGATCAAGCTGGCAAAGTGTATGAACTGGCAGGAGATAATGCTTTTACCCTGACTCAGTATGCCGCTTATATCAGCGCAGCTAGTGGTAAAAAAGTGGAATATAAAAATCTGTCGCAGGCAGAATATATTAAGCTGCTAGAACAGGTTGGTTTGCCAGCAGCCGTTGCTTCAATGCTGGGCGATTCTGAAGCGGGTGCGGCACAAGGCGCTTTGTTTGACAATAGTAAGCAGTTGTCAGCACTGATTGGTCGCCCAACCACACCGATAGCGCAGAGCATTAAAGCTGTGCTCTAGATAAATTAGATTTATCAAAATTAGTTTTTGCCTAAGTGGCAAATTTCGAAGGAGACCGCTTTGGAATTTGCCACTTTTAACACTTTCCCCGTTTATCGCGAGTTTTTTAACCTGTCATTGCTGAAATATTATTTCATATTGCAATACATTGTATATTTTAAATTTTACCATTTTGCCAATGATGTAATAACCGAACCTGCTCAAGCAGTAGTTTTCGATTGTCGTTGGAGAGTTCGTGGAACAGTCGCAGCAATATCTGTGTTTCTGGGGCCGCAATTACATCATCATGGTTTGACCAAGTATCTACATCCGTCACGTTCTGTACTATCCCTTTTTCACAAGCCGCATAGAGGCTTGACGGGGTTGTATCTAGCGCATTAGCCAGTTTAATCAATAACTTTTGTGATGGTTGGCGTAAGCCATTTTCAATGCGAGAAACACTACTGGTTGCCATGTCGGCATCCAGTGCGAGCTGTTCTTGTGTCAGTTTGCGTTGGATGCGCAAAACTCTGATGGCGTGTCCTATATGCATGATTTAATTATCCAGTGCATATTGCCAAATAGGCAAAACCATATAGGCAAATTGCTTGACACAATGTTCCTTATAGGCAATATTCGGAGACTGATTTGATGACACAGTGATAAATGTAGGCCACTGCGCCGATTGCAGAGATATCTGCCGGGGTGGGCTGGTTGTCAGGTGCCGTGATTAACATTGGGAAAAGGACGTCAATGTGCTGGGTAATAGTAGTACTCTCCGGCGGGAATACGAATTGCTGGAACAACTTACTGATAGCATAGTGGTTGTGAATGCTGTTGGTGAGATTCTTTTAGTTAATACATCAGCGTTAAAGCGCTGGCGTTATCAGTCTGAACAGTTGCTCGGTGAATCCATTTTCCAGTTGCTGGACGAGTCTGAAAGCCGCATATCTCTACCGTTAAGTCAGATAGTCGGCAAGACCGTTGATGTGAAACTGCGACAGGGCAATGGCGAACATCGTAAAGTTGTTATGTCTGTCTCCAAATTGCGAGCGGAAGATCCGGCCCTTTATCTGTTAATTGTCAAATACAGTTATCCGTTAGCCCTTCCCAGAAGTACCGTGTCACCACAGTATTCTAAGCAGTTTCTACTGAAAGCAGCGAACAACAGCAATCAAGAACAAGTCGCGGCAGGTGGCAGCCATCTCTCATTTGCGGATGACTTACGCGAGGCCATCGCTCAGCAACAACTACAGCTTTATTTTCAGCCTCAGATTGACATTAATACGGGGGTCATATGTGGGGTAGAAGCGCTATGCCGCTGGTTTCACTGTGAACATGGCATGATCCCTCCTGACAAATTTATTACCTTGGCAGAGTCGGTCGGCATTATCACCGAACTTGATCTATGGGTGCTACGTGCTTCATGTCAGCAATTATTACAGTGGCGTGCCAAGGGACTGCAGATCCCGTGTATTTCCGTCAACTTGTCATCGGTAAATTTACGCTATCCAGCATTACCAGAATTGATCTTTGAAGTATTGCAGGAATGTCACTTGACTACCGATGACGTGATCATCGAGATCACCGAAAGCGGATTTGTGGAGCACGAACCTATTGTGCAGGACGTTATCAATGAACTGTACGCGAATGGCATTCAGCTGTCGGTGGATGATTTTGGTATCGGCTACTCCAATTTAAGTCGATTGCAGACCTTACCTGTGAGCCAGTTGAAACTGGATAGGAGCCTGATAGAACACATAGAAACTAGCAGTATTGCCAGATCAATCAGTGAAGCGGCGCTGCAGATTGGTAAAAGCATGCAGCTCCAAGTGGTTGCAGAAGGCGTGGAATCAGAAAACCAATACCAGATATTGAAGGAATTTGGGTTCCATGTTGCTCAAGGGTATCTGTTTTCTGCACCGCTGAGTGTTACTCAGTTTGAACGCTGGGTTATTTCCCAATAATAAAAAAGTCGTTGTGGAGTATTTATGATACGCGCTGTCGGGATTGCTAAACGTTCGTTTTTTTCTTTTGGTCTGTTAGGAATGGTTACCTTACTGCTAGGACTATTTGCGGTGGGGCAACTGGGCATTTTGAAGAATGATATTAATGTGCTCAGTCAGCAGTGGTTACCCGCAGTGGCAAAAACCGGGGAAATGCAACGTGATTTTCTAAGCTTACGGGTAAGTGCCAGTGAAATTTTTAACCGTAATGATGATGACAATATTGCCAAAATATCGACTGATATCAGTCACTGGTCAGATAAGTTATCTGATGCAGAACAGCAACTAGAAGCCTTTATTGTTACGGATGAAGCCAAAAAGATATTTAAGTCGGTCAAACAGTTAAGAGAAAACTATATTGCAGCGGTGAAACAGATTGTGGTGTTGATCCAACAGGGCAATCGACAAGATGCGCTGCTGCTACGTAGTAAAGATGTTCAGCCTATTTCGGCAGAATTAGTCTCCGCATTGGATGATCTGTCGGCGCATCAAGTAGATCAAGCCACCAAAGCTTCATCTCAGGCCATCACTGTATTTGGCGAAACCAAAGTTGCCTTATTGTCAGGTGCCGTAGTGGCCTTGGCGATTGTACTGGTCCTCGCTTGGTTATTCAGTCGTAGTTTGATTACCCCACTGCGAGAAGCGGTAGATGTCGCCCGCACTATCTCTTCTGGTGACCTGACACTCGAATTTGTCGATGAAGGACGCGATGAAGCGGCGGATATGATAATCGCTCTACGACAAATGCAGACCAAGTTACGTGACGCCATGCACACCATCGGTGACTCTTCTCGCCAACTGGCGGCGACCTCTGAGGAACTGAGTGTGGTGACCGGCCAGTCCACCCAGATTGCCACGGAACAGAGCGATCAGTTGCAACAGGCGGCATCAGCGGTAAATGAATTGACCGTGGCGATTGATGATGTAGCTAGAAGTGCCGCAACTGCATCTGACAATTCCAATCTTGCCAATGACAAAACTGCCCAAGGGCAACATAAAGTCAGTGAGACTATTCAGACGATAGAAGCCTTGGTTGAGGGGATTAAACAGTCTTCTGCGGGGATCAGCCAACTGGCACAAAAAGTCACCGAGATTGGTTCGGTGATGGATGTGATCCGCGGTGTTGCAGAGCAGACCAACCTGTTAGCACTGAATGCGGCCATTGAAGCTGCACGCGCCGGAGAGCAGGGCCGCGGTTTTGCTGTGGTGGCCGATGAAGTTCGCGCGTTGGCGCATCGGACTCAGGAATCTACCGCTGAAATTGAAGCCATGATTAAGTCGGTGCAATCTGAAACCAGCCATGCGGTCAACGATATGTCACAGAGCAATCTTCGCGCCGCAGAAACGCTGACCGTGGCCAATGAAGCCGGGCAAGCACTGACAGAAATTGCTGCATTGATAAATGACATCAGCCAGCAAAATTTGACAATTGCCGCTGCGGCAGAAGAACAGGCAACTGTTGCCAGAACTGTAGATAGCAGTTTGGTGTCAATTCGGGATCTGTCCGTACAAACAGCCGCGGGTTCGCAACAGACCAGCGCCTCAAGCACTGAGCTTGCGGGCCTAGCAGAAAAACTGAATGAACTGATCTCAAGATTCAAGTATTGAGATTTTTGCACGAGTTTCGCACCATACTAAAGGCGTGCAGATAGCAGTAGATAGCTTGCTGAAAGTAAACAAATCAGTAATATAGCCACTAGTTTATGTGGCTATATTTATAATAAAGGTGTGGTGATTATGTCTAAACTCGAAATAGCACTCGAGCATCTGCTGTTCCGTTCGCGCTGGTTGCTGGCGCCGTTCTTTTTCGGGTTGATGCTGGCGGTATTAGCGCTGCTGGTGAAATTTTTAAAGAACTTTTTTACTTACTTTCCGGGATCTTTAGCGATACGCCGGAAGAGTCAATAGTCAGTATTCTCACGTTAGTGGACAGTGCCTTGTTGGCCAGCTTGCTACTGATTATCGCTTTTAGTGGGTATGAAAACTTTGTCTCTAAAATGTCGGTAGACGATCATGAAGACCGACCCGCGTGGATGGGTAAAGTCGGTTTTGCCGATCTCAAATTAAAATTGATTGGTGCTATTGTGGCTATCTCTGCCGTTGAGCTGCTCAAAGCTTTTGTGGCGGCGGGGAACTCAGCAGTAACGTGCTTGGCTGGAAAGTGGGCATACACCTGACATTTGTGGTTTCCGGGGTGTTATTTGCCATTACCGATGCCATTGCTGACCGCCAGAAAAAACACTGACATCAGGCAAATACTCGTCCGTTAAGCGCACCTCAATGAATGTAAGGGCTCTAGCATTATGGTGGTACATCTTGCTGGAGCCCTTGCTGTTTAGCTTGCGTGCCCTGCTGTTTAACTAGCCATAGTGACGGTTGCTTTGGCTCAACGCCATATCTGCATAAAACCGATGGCGCATGCAAAAGTGACATTGGTGATATCAACTTCCCGCTAGCATTTTTATCACTCTTGCTGTTTGTTATAACTGCTCATCGGGTACTATCCGTAGCGGCAATAGGGGACTGTCGGTGGTGATGATCAGCGAATCGTCAACCCGTACACAGCTGCCACCATAACTACCGGCTACGGCAAAGGTACAAACCTGTACCCGATAACCCTCCACCTTCGGCAGTCGCCACAACTCCTGATAAATCTGTTGCTGGTGGGCAAACCGACCATCAGTCTGTCCCAGTTGCTGCTCATGTTTGTCCACTAAACTGATGTTATCGCCACAGCGACCGGCAATGGGTTTTATCACATAGCCGTGCTGTTTAAGGGCGTCCGTCAGCTCAAA
Source organism: Shewanella dokdonensis (assembly GCF_018394335.1). Lineage (NCBI taxonomy): Bacteria > Pseudomonadati > Pseudomonadota > Gammaproteobacteria > Alteromonadales > Shewanellaceae > Shewanella > Shewanella dokdonensis. The sequence continues at coordinate 3,323,392 of NZ_CP074572.1, forward strand.
AGCACTGTCCAGCAGATAACGATGTTGTGGAAACAAACTCCATAATATGGGCAGAATCGCTTTGTTGCTGGGGATCAGTGTCCAAAGTGGTTCAAATACCTGGACCGTGGGGCGTAGCAGCACATCCACTAAGCGCACCGGCGTATTGGGTGACCCCGTACGGATAGGCGGGGCGCGATCATCGTCTTCACATTCGGCACGGATCTGCTCCAGCGCAGTTTCCCATGCCCAGGTTTTCCAGACACAGTTGATGGCTTCACCGTCTTCATCGACAACTTCGCCAGCATCGTTCCAGTGCAGACGTTGCAGTCCGCGGACTATTTTGCTGTTGATCCCGGCCTCGGTCATGGCCCGTTGCATGAACAGTGCGTGATAATTTTCCTCTTTATCGTCATCCTGCAAAATATGCACAGTGCCACAGGCATCACAGTGACGCCAGGCTTCCACTAAGGCCGGCAAAAGGTCGGCTGCGGCATCGGTGCCATCCACATCACCTGCCTGTTTGGCCCATAATCTTTGGATGAGCCCGGCTTCAGTATGGCAGGAGGCTGAGTCAGCATTGTATTCGTAGACCTTGAGCCCCTTGTGGGTAATGCAGAAGTCGAAACGGCCGTTGATCATCTGGTGCCGGCGGGTTTGCCAAGAGCGTTTTAAGCGGGGCCACAACACCTTGGGAATATTGAAGTTTGCCAAGAGATCATCGTTTCGTAATACCTGCTCTGTGGCATGCAGATACATCAGGTGCAACTCATTCGTGGCGCGAATAAGTTCCCGCTCAGCGGTTTCTGACATGCGGAAATAACGATATTGTTCGCTCACTTTGTCAGTAAGAAAATGCCCACCCATGGCATGCACAAATGCCAATTGCAGCGGATCGCTTTCATCTAACCAGGGGCCTTTGAACTGGCCTTTGTCGGTGACGTTACGGCTATTTAAGTCGAACAGTTGCGGATCGGTCCAGTGCGCTGATTCAGCGTAAGTCGTGTCATCGGTCTGGATCATCCAGCCAAGGATCTTGGTGTCACAGAAACCTTCGATGATGCGATAGCCACCATCAGCCGACTGTTCGAGTTGTAATTCTCGGCACCATTGCTGCCCGGCCGGCAGTTTGCAATGTTCCAGATTCTGCTCTGCAATACGTACCTTGCCCGCTAGCACTTCGGTAATCACCGCCACATGACCGGTTACATCAAATTCGCCACCCGCCGCCCATATAAGCAGGGCACCTGCTTCCGGTATTTTCTGGCTACCATTGGTAAATGCCTGTAGTGGTAACAGGGCGTCGTCCTCAACCCGGCGCAGGTGTCTGAGTGCAAAAATGTCGTAGGCCATCGGCACATCGGTAAATACCAACCCGCGGTTGAGATATAGCCAGCGCCGGGCAAACTCTACGCATTGCCATTTATGCCCCATGTATTCGTTACCTATGTAACTTCGGTAGGCCGCATGATCGCGAAACTGCACCGGATCGGCGCTGTGATAATCGCTGGAGTAGATGGCTACCCCACCTGGGGCATGTCCGAGCACTGTTCCAAACGGTTCAGCCGGAAACTGTAACTTATGCAAACCGGTATTCCTTTGACCTAATTGTCTGATGGCAGCAGCATAGCGCTGTTACAAAAGCGGGGAAATAGTCGCGGGTAAATGTTTGTGGCGCTGACGGTAAAACCGTCAGGCGCGAAAATCAGGGTAGGCTTGTTGATCTTGTAACCCAAAGAAACGGGTCATAAAGCGGCGCTGGGTCGCTAGCAGTTTACCTGCACGCTCATTCATCATGTTGCAGGTCTGGGTCTTCAGATTCAGTTCTTGCATCAACTCCCCCACTTTTTCGCGGGTGGGGAAGGCAACTTTTCCTGGAGTAACTTTAACCCCTCGTGGTTGGCGGGGAGCCCCAGTTGTTGCAGAAACTGCTCTCGTTCAAGGTTCGACTGGCGCAAATTCTGCAGCAGCTCGATGATCTGATTATTGAGCCAGCTCAGTTCGGTTGCTCGGCGATTACTGAGCAATTCGTACTGATTATCAAGATGGCCGATAAGCTGATTTAGCTGCGCCACATCTTGCTTCATGCTTTCAAAGAATGTTTTGAGATTGTTGATACTCATAAACGATGCATATCCATGATGGCATTAACCAATGCTTCTTCGTCCAGCGGCAGTTGGCCTTTTTCAATCGCACTGCGCATTGCCATCACCTTGTCCATATCGACTTCGTCCTGTTCAGACAAACCGGCATAAACATCACCCGCCGAACGGCTAAGAGCGCTTAACTGTGCGTTATTTACCTCGGTTTTGGCCGTATCACCGCTTCCCGGCAGTGGTTGTTTACCTGTGCTAGGGGTGTCTGCTTTCAGGTTGTCCAGTGGGATAATCCCCTGATTGCTAATTTTCATACGGTTAATCTCCTGTGGGTCTATAAGAAGCCAGGCGACCATTGGAATGAAAAACTTAAATTATTTTGTAGTAAAGTCAATTTTTACTAAACCCTGCTGCTGTGCCACCCCCTGTAGCACTTTCCCGGAACTGTTGTTCTGTACTTTTATGCGCTCACCTTGGCGGGCATCCTCCAGCGCTGTGCCCTGGGTGACGGCCGAAAAAGTATTGATGGTGATACGTAGGGTTACCAGGTCGCCACGACTGATAATATAGGGATTTTCCAGCAAAAATGGCGATATCACATCCCCACGGTTCAGGCGGCGTCGGGTGACTTTACCGATGGCATCATTCACATGAAACAGCGGCGTTCGGTTTAAGCTTCCCAGCTCCTGAGTGCGTAAAGTTAATATTGATTTATTCAGTTTGGTGTCACGTCCTACCGCTTTGGCGGCAACCACTACTTTTGTCCAGAACTTAACTTCAGCCGTGGCTCTGCCAGTCCAGGTCACAGGCGCTAGACATTCTATCCGATAACTCAGTCGTCCCAATGGCGGCTCAGTGGGTTGTGGGCGCTCAAAACGCCAACGGGTGCAGGGTTGCTGTTCGGCATTCCCAGCAAAATGCAGTTCAATCTGTTGTTTCTGGCCGCTAACACCCAGTTGTTTAGCGTATTGCGCGAGTTCTTTTGCTACTTGTTGCTGTAGTGCGGCGGCTAGTGTACTAGCGGCTTGAGTTGGCAGGGCCAGTAACAGAGGAAATAGGAGCCAGAGTCGCTTCCGCAGCGGAAAAAACACTTCCCTCTGCTGCGTAATTTTTTCAAAAATTAATTTTATCATATTGATATTTAAAGAACTTTATTTATGGCACAAAGTTTGTCTTATAAAGGGCAAGATCCATACCTGAACAGGCTTCAACACAGTGGGACCATTTGATAAAGCATTCGGTGTGCACCCCTACTCAATGCAACTGCGTTTAGAGCGGGCTGAAATTATTGCGGGCAACCTCGCCAATGTCGATACCCCAGGGTTTAAAGCTAGGGATATTGATTACAACAGTGTGATGCAGGATGTGCAACAGCAGGTACAACTCACATCGGGCAGCCACGTGGATATGACCACTGAACACCCGCTGATGTATCGCATCCCTTATCAGCCGTCAGCGGATGGCAACAGTGTTGAGCTGAATGTTGAACAGGCGAATTTTGCCAAGAACACCATGGATTTTCAGACCAGCATGACCTTCCTCAACATGAAGATTAACGGGCTGTACAGCGCCATTAAAGGGAAATAGTAATGTCTTTTAACAATATCTATGACATCAGTGGCAGTGCGATGAATGCGCAGGTGATGCGCCTGGATACCATAGCGTCCAACTTGGCAAACGCCGACACCGCCGCGCCCAGCGCCGATACTGCTTATCATGCGCTCAAACCGGTGTTTTCAGCACTGTACCAGGCCGGAAATGGTGAGGACAGCAGCAATGTGGCGGCTAGTGTCCGCATGTTGGGGGTGGTTTCGTCTGATCGCCCCGCCGAACAGCGTTATGAACCGAACAATCCTTTGGCAAATCAAGATGGCTATGTTTTTTACTCCAATGTGAATTCTTTGGAGGAGATGGCCGACATGATGTCAGCTTCCCGTAGTTACCAGACCTCGGTCGAAGTGATGGGAAAGGTGACCAGTATGCAGCAAAGCATTTTAAAACTCGGTCAGTGATGAGGAACCGCAATGAGTGTTGATAGCGTAAATTCCGCAGCATCGACTGCCAATAGCAGCAGTAGTAATCCGGTGATTGCGAGCAATGGTGAAGATCTTTCCAACATGTTTCTTAACCTGTTGGTGGCACAGATAAGTCATCAGAATCCGTTAAATCCACAGGATGGTACTCAGTTTGTTAGCCAGTTGGCCCAGTTCAGTAGCTTAGAGTCGCTGCAAAGCATTAAGCAAAACACCGCGGCTAATCAGACTTCACTGAATACATTGCAGGTGCTGGAAGCCACCAAATTGGTTGGGACGGATGTCAATGTGCAGAGCAGTTCTCAAGTGCTGGAACAGCCTGGGAATATTAAAGGACAGGTGAATCTGCCAACGGCGGTGGACTCTGTTACCGCCCAGCTCTATAACGCCGATGGCGAACTTATTGAGCAGCAGCAATTGCCCTACAGTGGGCAGGGAACCCTGGATTTCCAATTTGATGATCAAGATGCGGGTGTGTACACCGTCAAGGTTTATGCCAAGTCCAATGGCCTTACCGCTAACCTGCAACCTTGGCTAAGTGGCCAGGTCGAGCGGGTATCCGTGGGGCAATCTGCGGATGATATTTTGTTGCAGGTAAATGGCTTAGGTAATTTTAATCTGTCTGATATCAATCAGTTAGTCACTCAGAGTTAACCATTAAGGAAGCGAGTTATGTCGATGTTTCAAATTGGCCTGAGTGGCCTGAAAAGCACTCAGACCGCGCTGGAAGTTACCAGTAACAATATTTCCAACTCGTCAACGTCAGGCTTTAAGACGGGGAGCACCGAGTTTGCCGCGGTATATAACGGCGGTCAGCGTGGTGGGGTAAAAGTCGCGGATATCAAAGAAGATTTTACCAAGCCGGGTGATTTGGTCAGAACCGATAAAGATCTGGATATGGCCATTACCGGAAAAGGCTTCTTCGTTATTGCGGCGAACGGCCGTGAGGCCTACACCCAAGCGGGGCAGTTCGGTCTAAATGATCAGCTCTACATCACCAATAGCAATGGTGCCAAACTGCAAGGCTATGGTGTGGACGATGCCGCTGAACCAAACATTGTGCCTGGGGTTCTCACCGATCTTAAGATTGAAGGCAGCAATATTCCGGCACAATCATCTGATTTGCTGAATTTTTCTGGTAATTTCAGCTCCGCCAGTGATGTTATTCCTTACCCAGCGGCGCCAGACAGCTTTGACCCCACCAATGGCTCTGCTTATAACTTTTCACAGTCTACTGAACTGTACGACTCGCTCGGTAACAGCCACGTACTGACTCAGTATTACAACCATACCGGTGCTAACCAATGGCAGACCATGTACTTTGTGGATGGTCAACCATTAACCGCGGCGCAACTGGGGTTACCTGGCAGTGCAACTGTTGGCTCTCAAGATGTGAGCGTGGATGGGGCTAATGTTTCGGCAGGTGTGGTGACCATGACATTTGATACCGATGGTCAGATGTTGCCACTCGATGGCACTTTTACTCCCGGCGCAGTTGCCGACAGTAATAGCACCGACCCTTACAATATGCGGCGCGTGCAACTGACGTTTAGTCCGCTGGATGCCGATGGTAATCCTAACGGTGCCGGGGATGTCAGCCTGACTATCGACATGAAACAAAGCACCCAGTTTGGTAGTGGTTTTGCCATGTACACCAATGATGCCAACGGTTATACCTCAGGTGAATTCAACGGTGTAACAGTGGATGATGATGGCAAGCTGTACGCCACTTTCACCAATGGCGAATCTAAATTGCAAGGGCAATTGGTACTGGCTACTTTCGCTAACGTGGACGGCTTGGAACAAGGTGACAATACCGTGTGGTATGGCACTTCTGAGTCTGGTAGCCCGCTGTATACCACGGCTGATAACGGAACGGTTGGACAACTGCTGTCTGGGCAGTACATGGCGTCAAACGTCAATATCAGCGATCAATTGGTCGACTTGATCTCGTTCCAACAAAACTATCAGGCCAACGCGAAAACCATCAGCACTGCGAGCGACATGATGCAGGTGCTGTTTAATGCGGTCTAGAGGAGTTCACCCTAGATGGAACGCTTGATCTATACCGCCGTTTCTGGGGCGGAACTGAATAACAAAGCCTTGCAGGTGGTGGCAAACAACCTAGCGAATGTCAACACTGCTGGCTTCCGGGCCGACCTGGAACAGGCGCAGTCGATGATGGTGGGCGGCGATGGTTTTCGTACTCGTTATCAGGCACAACTGACGCCAGTGGTGACCAGCTTGGCTCAAGGGCCGGTGATGGACACTGGGCGTAAGCTGGATGTGGCCTTGAGTGAGTCCGGTTATCTGGCCGTGCAGGATGCCGGTGGTAATGAAGCCTATACCCGCGCGGGTAATCTGCAGGTGGATGGTGACGGCTTTTTGCGGGTAAATGGCCTGCAGGTGTTGGGGGAGGGTGGTGGCCCCATCCAGTTACCGCAATTTGGCGATATTGATATCAGCCCCGATGGCACCATCAACCTCACTCCCGTTGGCGGTGGTTTGATTGCTCAAGAGGCGCAGATCAAGCTGGTCAGCGCTAATGGCAATCTGGTGAAAGGCAGCGATGGATTGCTGCGCGACAGCAATGGCCAGCAACTCAATCGGGATGAGGCCGTGACCTTGGTGAGCGGCAAACTGGAAGGTTCTAACGTCAATGCGGTGGAACAGATGGTCAAAACCATGAACATCAGCCGCCAGTTTGAGATGAATGTCAAAATGATGAAGGTTGCTGAAGAGCTGTCTAGCTCTGGTGATCGATTAATTCGTGGCGAAGCATAAGCGATAGCAAAAGGAGTTTTACCGCATGAACTCAGCACTGTGGGTCAGCAAAACGGGTCTGGAAGCTCAAGATCTGCGTATGACCACTATTTCCAACAACTTGGCAAACGTCAGTACTGTTGGCTTTAAAAAGACCGGGCGATGTTTCAGGATCTGTTTTATCAGGTGCAGCGTCAGCCGGGAACCCAGGCCGATGCGCTGAATGAAATTCCGGCCGGATTGCAGTTGGGAACCGGTGTCCGCGTGAATGGGACACAGAAACAGTTTACCGAAGGCCCCTCTGAAACCACTGATAATCCACTGGATATCGCTATCACTGGACAAGGTTTTTTCCAGATAGACAGCCCGGACGGCGAAACCCTGTATACCCGTAATGGCCAGTTCCAGTTGAACTCGGATTCCGTGATGGTGAACAGTGACGGTTTGCCACTGTCACAGAACATTACCGTGCCAGCAAATACCACTAAGGTAACCATAGGTAAAGATGGCACTGTGACCGCCGTGGTAGCTGGTGACAATCAACCTCAAGAACTTGGGCAAATCCTTACCGTAAACTTTGTTAATCCAGCCGGCTTGGAAGCGCTGGGTGGCAATCTGTACCGCGCTACTGCGGCCTCTGGTGAAGCGACCGAAGGGGTGCCTGGCGAAGATGCTTTGGGGCAACTACAGCAATATACGGTAGAAGGTTCCAACGTTAAGGTGGTGGATGAAATGGTCGATATGATCGCCGTGCAACGGGCCTATGAAATGAATGCCAAAGTGGTCTCTGCCGCCGATGAAATGCTGCGTTTTGTCAACCAGAGTATGTGATGCCTATGCGTTTTTTACTTCTGTTTATCACGTTATTGCTGGGCGCTTGCAGTAGCACTCCGCCCGACAATGATCCGCAGAGCAATGCCGCCAATAACGATGATAATGCGCGGGATAATGGACAACTGGTCAACCATCAGGAAGGCGGGTTATACAGTGACTATTACATGTTTACCCTGTTCTCTGATAAACGTGCCTATTCTGTTGGTGACATATTAACTGTGGTACTGGCTGAGCGCACCATGTCCAGCAAGAGTGCCGACTCTTCGTTAGGGAAAGACAGCAGTTGGGATGTGGGCGTGCCTTTAGTGGGAACGCTCAATACCAACGATATGGCGTTGCAGACCAACTCTTCCACCAGTTTTTCTGGGCAGAGCAGTGCCAATCAGCAGAATTCGCTGAGCGGCTATATCTCTGTGAGAGTAACGGAAGTCTTATCTAATGGAGCTCTGCGCATCAAAGGTCGCAAGCAGATCCGACTGAATCAAGGGGATGAATATCTGGAACTCTCTGGGGTAGTACGCCCAGAGGATATTGATGTTACTAACCAGATATCATCACAGCGGATTGCCGAGGCCTCCATCAGTTATGAAGGCAGTGGCACGCTGGCAGATGCATCCGAACCGGGTTGGCTAACTAAGCTGTTTACCCGTTATCTCAATCCGTTTTAAGGCAAAGATGTCATGGCAAGAAAACTTCTCTTGAGCCTGCTGCTGACGCTGTTATCTCCCAGCCTGTTTGCTGCCAGTCGAGCACTACTGGACTTGGTGGATGTGCAGGGGTGCGTGACAATCAATTGGTGGGATACGGCTTGGTGGTCGGCCTGGCGGGCTCTGGTGATAAATCGCAGATTAAGTTTGCTGGGCAGTCCTTGAATAACATGCTGAAGCAGTTTGGCGTCAAGATGGACGACAGTAACTTACCGCGCACCAAAAACATCGCGGCGGTGATTGTGCAGGCAACCTTGCCACCAGACAGCAGCCCTGGGCAGCTGATCGATGTTACCGTAAATTCCTTAGGTGACGCCAAAAGCCTATTAGGGGGCAGCTTGGTGATGACGCCGCTGCGTGGTATTGATGGCAAGGTTTACGCCTTGGCACAGGGGAATCTGGTGGTCGGCGGGGTTAATGCTTCTGGCAATACCGGATCATCGGTTACCGTCAACGTGCCCACTGCGGGGATCATTCCCAATGGCGCAACGGTTGAACGTGCCATTCTTGGCCGCAGCCGGGATTCCGGTGAAGTGGTGCTAAATCTGAAAGACCCCAACTACAAAACCGCCCGTAATATTGTCACGGCGATCAATAAGGAGTTTGGGCCAGGCGTTGCACAAGCCGAAAACTGGGGCAAACTGAAGCTAAGTGCGCCGCGCGATCCCAATAATTTCAACACCTTTATGTCGATGTTGCAGGATATCCGAGTGGAACTGGGCAGTCAGCGACCTAAAGTCATTTTCAACAGCCGTACTGGCACTGTGGTCATCAACGATATGGTGCGGGTACGCAAGGCCGCCGTTACTCACGGCAGTTTGACCATTACCATTAGCGAGCGGCAAGGGGCTATTCAGCCGGCACCGTTTTCTAACGGCACAACGGTGCCGGTCAATGCCAGTGATGTCAATGTTGACCAGCAACGGCACAATATGATGCTGTTCCCTGAGGGGACTTCGCTGGAGACTATCGTCCAGGCCGTGAATGCCTTGGGAGCCACCCCAGCCGAATTGATGTCAATTCTGATGGGGCTCGATAAAGCCGGGGCACTGGAAGCCGATCTGGTGGTGATTTAGTAGGAATAGTGATGATGAGTAGCCCAATTTCCCCGCCTTGAATCAGTCTCTGGCCATTGATCCGGCGCAGGTGAATCAGATTTATAGCAATCTTTCTGAAGCCGATGGTTTGCAGCAAGCCTCTGAGCAGTTCGAGGCGATATTTCTGCAGTTGGTTTTGAAAAACATGAACAGTGCCACGGCCGCGATCAGCGGTGATGATGGCATGTTTGCCAGCCGTGAACAGCGGATGTATCAGGATATCTACAATGCCCAGATTTCTCAGTCCTTGGCCGCCTCAGGCCAAATAGGATTAGCGGAAAAAATGGTGGCGCAGATAGGTGGGCAACTGCACTCCTTGGAAAATAAATTTAAGGAACCAGAAAAAACGGTCGCTCCTACATTAGAAGGAAACGCGTTTTCTCAGCCTTTGAACGCCAGTGGAATCAACTCGGGGAGTTAGTGAGATGTCAGGACTGCTGTCCAATGCCTTATCCGGACTAAACGCCGCCAATACAGCGCTGTCTGTCAGTGGTCACAATGTTGCCAATTTGGCGACTGAAGGGTATAGCCGTCAGGCTGTCCAATTTGCCACGGCCCAGGGTAACCTGAATGGGGTAAAAGTCAGCAATGTCGATCGGGTAGTGAATAGTTTTTATAACGATGACATCTGGCGCACCAGTTCTGATCTGGCTTATTACAATGGTTTGCAGAGTTATCTCGGGTATGCCGAAGAACTGATGGGAACCAGCTCGCTTAATTTTAATGATGCCATCAGTCAGTTAACCGGTGCACTGAACTCCGCACTGGCAGCGCCCGAATCGCGGGCCTATCGGCAAGAGGTGTTGTCCAGTGCCGATGCCTTAGTTAATAAGATGTCGCAGATCAATGGCGCTTTGACCGATCAGCGCGAGAAGCTCAGCAAAGAGATGACGCAGACCGCTTCCAGTATCGGTTATACGCTGCGCAAACTGGCCGATTATAATGACCGCGTTGCGATCGCCGTGGCCAAAGGCGAACCTACCGCAGAGTTAGAGGATAACCGTGAATTACTGGTTACCCAGCTGTCATCTTACATTGGCATAGCCACTACCAGCCGTGATGATGGCACGTTAGATATTGCTACTATGAGTGGGGCACCGTTATTGATCGGTACTCAAGCGGCCGAGTTAGCGGTAAACGGTACTGAGGTCTCACTGACATTAGGCAAGCAGGTATTTCGTCTGACCGACAATATTGGCGGTAAGATGGGCGGTTTGATCTCCGCCGATACAGATGTATTGCAGCCTACCGTTGCCAGCCTCAATAGCATGCTGAGCCAACTGAGTGATGATGTAAATGGTGTTTTAGCACAGGGGTTTGATCTAAATGGTAACCCTGGGGCGCCACTGTTTAGCTACGATGCCAACGATCCCCTAGGCACATTTGCCGTCAGTGACAGCATCAATATTGATTCGCTGGCATTTATTGGGGGTAAAGACGATGGTGGTGGCAACTGGGTGCCCGCTGGTGGTGTAGGTGATAACAGTAATATTGCGAATCTGATTGACGTGTTTGACAACCAATCAGCCGACTACTCACTGCTCATTGGCCGTTTGGCTTCAAAGAGTAATGAAAATCAAAGTAGTGTAAAAACTGCACAGGCACTCAATGATAATGCCTTGCAGACCCGAGATAATCTCAGTGGTGTCAATAAGGATGAAGAAGCATCCAACATCCTTTTCTACCAGCAGATGTATCAGGCCAATGCCAAAGTGATTTCTGTGGCTGATGAAACCTTTAAAACCCTGTTGGCCATGTTCTAAGGAAGCGCGATGAGAGTCAGTTCACATCTATATCAGCAAAATATCATTCGTACTATCAACCAGGGCACCGCTGACTATAACCGTTTATCAGTACAACTGTTCAATAATCAGCGGATAACCAAGCCCTCGGATGATCCACTTGGCTCAGTAATGTTACTGACGCTGGATAGCGAACTGAGTTCCATCAAACAGTATCAGTCCAACATGAACGATGTGGAATACACCTTAGGCCAGCAGGAAACCCAGCTCTCCAGCGCGGTGAATATCCTAAATAGCTTGCAGGAAATGACCACTACCGCGGCCGATGGTTCCATGGGCGAGACAGAAATTACCGCGCTAGGGCAGCAGATGGGGGTGTTATTCCCGGCCATCGTTGATTTGCTTAATACCACAGATGGCGATGGTCGCTATTATTTTTCCGGCAGTCTGACCAATGTGATGCCATTTCAGAAAGATCTCTCGGGGCAATATCAGTATCAGGGGGATAGCAATATTCGGCAGGTGGCGGTTTCCTCTGACTCCAAGGTTATCAGTAATGTGGTCGGTAGTGATATTGATCCGGGTGCCAGCTTTCTCAACCAGATGCAGGATTATCTGACGCTGTTGAACACAGATCCGGGCAATGCCACTATTGGCGATGAATCCAGAAACATGATGGATGGCATTAACAGCTTTTTGCAGGGTGTTACGGATCAGTTGACGAAAATTGGGGCCACACGTGCCTCCCTGAGTCGATCAAACAGGGCAATGATGATATTGCCGTATATACCCAAGGGCTCAGGGATGACATCAGTCAGGTCGACTATGCACAAACTTATGTGAAGTTGAACGAGACTGTGGCTTCCTATGAATCAACGCTGAAGGTATACAACCGTGTCAGCCAATTGTCTTTGTTTTCGATGCTCTGATAACACGCCATGTTAGTCACCAATACTTCCGCTATCAGTGATACCCAGCGACTTCAAGAAAACCGGGTAACATCGGCTGCCGTTAATGATGCTGGTCAACAAACAACAACTGACAATAAAGCGGCTACGGTAACCGCTGAAAAAGGCAGTCAGCATCAAGTCTTGTCGCGGTGGGTCGCGTTGGCTACCGTAACCAAATCGATGGGTAACAGTGAGCAGTCGGCCCGCACCTTGAAGCAACTGTCATATCAGTTGCGAGCCCTCAGCAGCAGAATTAATCAACAGGCCCCTAATAAGGGATCTAAGGGAGCGGTTCAATCCCAAGTCGCCAGCGCGGTCAGCCAGATGAAGGCACTACTACAACAAGGTGGTGTCAATGGTAAATTGCGTAGCAGTGACCCCGCCGTTCAGTCTGTTACCCGTGAACTGACTAACAAGGTCGATTTGTTGTCCGCTAAAGCCCTAGATGAGCAGGTCAGTATTGTCATGGGCCGCAGTGGTAAAGCGGTATCGTTTTCGTTACCAGCTTATGCTAATAAGTCGGCTAATCTCTCGACTCTGCAACAAGCCTTTGCTGGACAGGATATTTCTGTGGGCGTTTCAGAGCGGGATACACTGTTGTTTAGCGCGTCAAAAGAGGCTTCTTCGGCCTTGAAGGAACCTTGGCTAATGATGGGCAAGGGGTACGGATCGCGGCCGGTAATCCGGTATCGGTCAGTCTCAATGAAGAACCCCATGCCTTAGATAAGTTGCAGCAGCTAGCGCAAACTCAAAATACTGCGAATGAGGCATATCAGCAGCAGATAGCTCAGCTGCAAAGATCCATCCGTGCTTCACTACAAAATATTGAAAACCAACGGCAACAGATATTACAGCGATTACAGCAGATCCAGCGCTCGCCTGCTGGCGAAACTGAGTTGCAGGAACTGACACAACAGGTGCAGCAGATCCTTAATCAGCCAGATCAAAATGCAGTATCCATTCTGGTATCTCAGGCCAATATCACCCGTAATCTGGTGTCATTCAGTTTATCTTCTGGCCGTTAAGTTTGTGCAGAAGGCAGTGGTCAATCAATCCTCTTCCTGAACGACCAACTGTCTTCTGCTTTTCGTTCTCTAGCGCTGCCAACTGTTTTAGTTTTCTGTTTGTTTTCTAATGATTTTTAAAATTTAAAAAAATACCTAAAAATAAATTTCAGTTCTGTCGCGAGCGGGTCGCTTATTTCTAGAGAACATCGATTCTAAAGGAGAACAGTGATGTCATTATCTATTCAATCTAATGCAGCTTCCCTTTCCATCCAGAACCAGCTGAACCGTACCAACAGCGCCTTGAGTACAGCGCTGGAACGTTTGGGCAGCGGCTATCGTATCAACTCCGCTAAAGATGATGCCGCTGGTCTGCAGATTGCTAACCGTTTGAATGCCCAGGCTACTGGTCAGAAAGCCGCTATCTACAACGCCAACAATGCTCAGTCTATGATGCAGACTGCCGAAGGCGCGTTTGATGAAATGACTAACATTGCTGACCGTATGAAAGAGCTGGCAACTCAGGCTGCCAACGGTACTAACAGCTCCGCTGAGTACACTGCAATGAACAGTGAATATTCGGCATTGAGTTCAGAATTAACTAGTATTATGGATAACACATCTTTTGGTGCTGACACTAAGTTATTGACCGGTGGTAAGTTTGCAAGTGCTGTAAAATTCCAAGTTGGTGCTTCTACTGCTGAAACACTTTCTGTTGATATTTCTGGTCAGTTGACCGCTATAACAGGTGCAATTGGTACTAACCTTACAGGATTAGCTAATCAGGGTGATTCCTCAACCTCTATGGGTGAGATTGACACTCTGATTAATGCTATTGGGGCTGCTCGTTCTGCACTGGGTGCTAACATGAACCGCTTGGATCACACTGTTAACAACGTGACCAACATGAAGCAGAACACTGAAGCTGCTGCATCTAACCTGATGGATGCTGACTATGCTGCAGAAACTTCTGCCATGACTAAGCAACAGTTGCTGATGAACTCTGGTGTATCTGTACTGAGCGTATCTAACAGTACTACCAGCATGATCGCTTCTCTGCTGCGCGGTTAATCAATACCACGGAGCGGCACACTAGTGACTAATGTGCCGCTCTGATGTTTTTATTCAGGACGGAAAAAGATGGCAACTTCTACAAGCTCGGCAACCAGTTTGGATCCAGCCTACTTGGCTCAACAATACACCGCCATTGACCGGGCTGCTAAAGACACCCTGTTACAGAATCAATACAACAGTTACAACACCTCATTAAAAGCGTTCCAATCACTGCAGTCATCATTAACTGATTTTGTCAGTCATTTGAAAGACTTTAGTGCTGATGGCCTATTGGCCAGTTCCGCTAAAGTTTCTAGCAGCAATACCATGAACGTCACGGTTGATGGTTCTGCGGCACCCGGTTCTTACCAGATTTTTGTACAGCAGGTGGCACAAGCCCATCAGCTGGCGATGAGTTTTGATCCAGCACAAGTGCTGCCCACCAATGGCGACCTTGGTATTACCGTCGGTAGCGATGAATTTGTGGTGGACTTATCGACATTACCTGCAACTGCGACGCTGTCAGATGTGGCATCCGCGATTAATAACAGTGCCGATAACACAGGCGTTAATGCCACCGTAATGCAAAGTGGCAGTGAAACCTTCTTGCTGCTGACCAGCGATAAAACTGGCGCAGCTAATCAGATCTCTTTGAATTTTAATGCTGGCACCGATCCTAACGGCGCTGTTTTTGCCACGGCTATTTCTGGGGCACAACAGTTGACCGCGGCGCAAGACGCCATTGTGCAGGTGGGTTCCAGCTCAGCGATTACTATCACTTCTGCGACTAATACCTTAGATAACGTGATTGACGGGGTGAAAATTGACTTGCTGCAGGCTCAGGCTAGCGGTGATACCCCAGTAAAAATTGACGTTGCTAAAGACTCAGAAAAAACGCAGGAAAATCTACAAGACATTGTGGACGAGTATAACAACTTGATGTCAAAACTCACCGATGACGGCATTAAGAATGATAGTATGTCCAAAAATATACAACGGCTGATGCGCAGTAGTTTTCAAGGTACCTTTGACAGTAAGACCTTGTATTCTATCGGCTTAGAATTTGACCGTAACGGTAAGCTGGCGATCAATAGTGACCGTCTCGATAAAGCGTTGAATACTGATTCTCAGCAAGTGGCTAAGATGCTGACGGGTGACAACGGTTTAGTCAGCAAGCTGCAAACATCGCTAGCGCCTTATTCTGACCGTTTTGGTTTTTGAAGACCAAAGTGGATAATCTGCAATCCAGCCTGAATGCTGTCTCCAAAAAACAGGATGATTTTGATACTAAGATGCAACTGGTGTATCAGCGTTATTTGAATCAGTTTACCCAGATGCAGATTACCATTTCACAGCTTGAATCCAGTATGTCTTCATTCTCAAGTTAATTTGCTTTCCGGAGGTAATGATGTTGGATATGGGATATGCGGCGTATCAGCAGACCGCAGTAGAAGGGAAAGCCGCTGGCGCCGATGTGCATAAACTAGTGTTGATGTTATTTGATGGTTTCCTGGATGAGCTAGAACGTGCGGTGGGACATATCAATGCCAAGAAATTTGACCGCAAAGCCCAAAGTGTGGAACGACTGTTACGGATCCTTGGCGGCCTTGAGGCTTCACTAGATCGTGAACATGGTGGTGAATTAGCCGAAAACATGGCACAGCTTTATCAGCATTGTGGTCAGTCACTGGTGCAGGCTAGCTTTCGTAACGACATCAGCTATCTCGATTCAGTTAAAACGGTGATGACCAATCTGCAGCAAGGCTGGAAAGGATTGGGGTCGCTCAATTAACTCTTTGCGCGGTAATAAGCCACCGGTTAGCGGTGGCTTTTTTATGAGCCGGGTGATTTCCTCGTACTTCCTATTGCGGAAAATATCTTTCCGTATGCCATATGCGAAGCATTAAAAATCATTGAAAATCATAATGATAAAGTTGGCGTGATATTTGTATTGCCAAGCTAAGAATTCAAACTAGCTCAAAAGACGGAGAGATTAAGTGCCGCGCGCAGAGGAAGCCAGACAGTTGCGACAGCAGATATCAACACTGTTAAAAGAGATGGAACTTGCCGTTGCTAATCGGCAGTGGCAGCGCATTCGTGCACTTGATAAACGTATGGTCCAGTTAATCAACGAATGCAATAAACCCGAGTATCAAGGTCTGCAGGCACAGTTGCAGCCTATTATCGCCAGACAGTATCGACAACTGCTGGGAAAGATTGATGCTGCCAAGAATGAACTGGAATCTAAGATGCAACGCCATGTTTCCGACAAAGAGGGACTGGAAGCCTATCAGGCTTCTATGGATGGTCGTTTATGGTGATGGCAATGCCAGTGATGTTGGCGGGCAACAGCACCGCTGACATGAGCGTCAGTAAAAATCTGGTGGCAGGCATAACGGCTGATGGAGATACGGCCGAGCAGCAGGGCGGAAGTTTTGTGCTACCCGAAATCACCTCGCCTGCGCCGACTAACTCAGATGCCCCAAGCGAGCCGATGCTGTTGCAAGCGCTTACCTTTGATGAGCAACAAAACAACTTGCCAAGCAGTATGGCGGGCAGTTTGTTGCTATTGCCGCAAGCGTCTTCTCAAACGGATGAATCCACCGCAAATGCTGCTGAATTGGCAGCGCAAGCGCAGTCGGTGTTACCGCCAAGCTTGACGGCAGTCGCGCCAGAGCAGACAACCGCGGATGCGGCTAGCATTACCACAGATAGCGCTCCCGTCCTTGATGCCGATAAGGATCAGCCCACCACAGATTCCGCAGCTGAACAGCCACAAAACCCTTTATTTGATAATCGGCTGGGCAGCGCTGCCATGTGGCCACAGCACCTTGCCCCCATAGTGACACCACAAGCCACAACAACGGCAACCACTGTGGCTGCAACAGTTGCCGTTCCTGCAGTCACGCTCGGCAGTGATAGCGCGAATACCACCCCATCGGCCGCTTTGCAAACACCGACATTAGCACCTGCGGTTACGGCGTCTATGGCTAATTCGACAGTACCGTTCACCATGCAAACCATGAGTAGCAATGGCACTGAACCAAACAGCAACGCCAGCGTAACCGATGCCCGAGCGAAATCTTTTGCCGGATTAATGCAGGCAATGACCAGTGCGGCAATATCGTCCTCTGGACAGGCTCGCAGCGTTACTGATGCGTCGGTTGTGAGTGGCGGCGTTAACGGAGTAATGCCTACCACCTCAATGCTAAATACGGGTGGCAATGACGTTGCCAGTGCCAGTGTCCTTGAGCTGCGTGCATCAACATCCGCCGCAGTAGGCCAGCAGTTAGTTAACCTGCTCAGCGATAAAGTGCAGTTGCAATATGACAGCAAAATTCACAATGCCCAGATCCGCCTCGACCCACCAAGGCTCGGCAGTATTGATATCCGGATCAGTGTCGATGGCGACCGGACGATAGTTCATATCAATGCCAGTCATGCCACCGTAAAAGATGCCGTGTTACAGACCGCTGAACAACTCAGAGCCTCGCTGGCTCACAAGCTGGGCGGGGAAGTCTTGGTACAGACGGGCGAGCGCCATTCACAACAGGGACAACAGTCGCCACAACCCGGTTGGCAGGAAGAGATTATGGTCAACCATTTACAGCTAACGGAAGACGAAACTCAGCCTGTATCTATGGTGAGCGACTGGTTGAATAGAAAAGCGTAATTTTATGTTTTTAGGAGATAAATAGATGAAGGTAGTGTTGGGCGTTATTCTCGCGGTGGTGTTGTTGGCGGCAGGTGTTGGTGCTGGCATCTACTATACCCAAAGCGCTAAAAGTGCCTCATCGTCAGATGCAGAGAAAACCTCTGCTGCAGCAAATCCCATACTGTTTTATCCCATGAAGCGCTTTGTCGCCAGTGTTAGTGATGAGAACTATTCACGATATTTGGTATTGGAGCTGAGCCTGTCCACGCATGACCAAGCTTTTTGGCACAACTGGAACAACAGTCTCCAGTACTGCGCAATGTGCTGGTGCAGTACTTTGCTAATTACTCACGGGAACAGGCTAAACAAGCCTTTGAAAATGTGGGTAAAGTTCAGCAATCCTTGCTACAGAAATTTAATGAAGCGCTGAAGCTTCAGAAGATCGACAGCAAGCTAGAACAGGTGCTGATCACTAACGTTTATTTGCAGTAAGTAAAGGTCATTATGTCTGCACTTCGAGATTGGCAAAACGCTGGAGAGCCGTTAGATGCGGTGCCAGTGCCTCGTGAAAACGAGGCCTTGCAGCGTTATGCCTATCTGGTGCGGCGAGTGGTGGCGCATATGCGCACCCAAATCGGCGTGGTTGCCGATCGGGATGATTTGCAGCAGATAGGCTTGATGGCATTGCTGAAAGCGATTCGCCGTTATGGCCGCGATCAGGACGACCAATTTGAGTCCTACGCCTTCAAATATATTCGGGGCGCCATGCTCGATGAATTCCGGCGGCTTGACTGGCGTTCGCGGCAATCGCGGCAAGAGGCGCATCGTTTCCGGGATGGCGTAAGGCAATTACGCAGCCAACTGGGGCGGGAACCGAAAGAACCTGAAATATGTGCGGCGTTGGATATCTCCACCAAGCAACTGATGGAGTTTCATTATCTGGAGCAGGCTGAAATCGTCGAGAGCTTTGAGCTGTTGCTGGAGCAACAAGGCCCGATGGCGTCAGAAAACCGGGATATCGCGCGGTTAGAGCAGCGGCGACTCTTGGCCCAGGCGATGCGGTTATTACCGGCACGCAATAAGTTACTACTGCAGTTGTATTACACCCATGAACTGAACATGAAAGAGATAGCTTTGACTCTGGGACTAACGGAATCCCGCGTATGCCAGTTGCATAAGCAGTCATTGCAATTGTTAACGGAAAAATTAACAGGCTAGAGCTAAGGGCAAGAGAGCTATGCAGAAATTTGTCGGATTGGTCATTGTATTAGGCACGGTTGTCGGTGGCTTTATGTTTGCCGGCGGCAATGTGGCATCTTTATGGCAGCCCGCTGAAATGATCATTATTTTTGGTGCGGCCATCGGCGCTCTGGTGGTGGGTAACTCCAAGCATGTATTGAAGGAAATGCTGGCACAGCTCAAGTACCAATTTAAAGCGCCCAAGGATCAAAGCAAGCTGTATCAGGATCTGTTGATGTTGATGTATGCCTTATTAGATCTGGCCAGAACTCGCGGCTTGAAGGATTTGGATGAACATGTTGAAAATCCTGAAACCAGCTCCATTTTCTTGGCCTATCCATCAGTGAATGAATACCCCAATCTCGTCACCTTTATCTGCGATAACCTGCGTTTGTTTAGCATGGGGAAAATTTCTGCTCATGACTTTGACAATATGTTGGATCAAGAGATTGCCTATTTGGAAGAGCAGAAACTAAAACCTTCGCAGTCGTTAGCCTCGGTTGCTGAAGCCATGCCTGGGTTCGGGATTTTGGCAGCGGTTGGGGGGATCATCATTACCATGCAACATCTGGATGGGCCAATGGGCAATATTGGTTTGCACGTTGCTGCCGCACTGGTGGGGACTTTCCTGGGGATCTTTGGCTGTTATTGCCTGATGGGACCACTGGCCTCATCAATGGAACAATACGTGAAAAAGAGAATCGCCATTTTTGAATGTGTTCGCGCTATGTTGGTTGCCCATGCCAAGGGGCATGTTGCTATCGTCGCTACCGATGCCGGACGCAAGTTAATCAATGAGGAAGTCAAACCCACATTCAATATGATGGAAGAATGGATTAACAACAGGGCGGCCTAAGCATGAATAACGGTGAAACTCAGATTGTTGTGCGTAAACAACGCCGGGGTGACCATGGCGGTAAGCATGGCGGCGCCTGGAAAGTTGCTTTTGCTGATTTCACGTTAGCGATGATGGCTTTCTTTATGGTGATGTGGTTGATGCAGGTTTCTAGCAAACAGGAGCGTTCACAGTTAGCCCACTATATGCGTACCCATTCGGTGTTTGATGGTAGCCCTAACTTCTTTGAGCCACAAAATAGTCCTTACCCGGTCGATTTAGGTGGCTCGCCTTCTATCATCGACAGTGAAGCACCAAATCGCTTGCCACCGGATAATCCCATGCCTGGCATGTCGGAATACCTGAGTGTCCCCAAAGGCAAGTTAGACCCCGCCGCCGGGCAAGGTAAACAACTTAATTCAATGATCGATGGCACCTTTGCCACGGCAGAGGAATTGAGCCTGTTATTACAGAATTTTCAAGATATTGCCGAGAAAAAACAGGCCGAAACTAACCTGTTGGTAGAAGTTATTCCTTCTGGATTGCGGGTGATCATCAAAGATGATCGTCATCATCAGATGTTTCCGCGTGGTGAAGTCGACATGACGCCGTTTTTTGAAGATCTGTTGTTTAGTCTTGGCTCCGTCTTTCAAAAAGTGCGCAATCAGGTGATCATCTCTGGTCACACCGATATCACCTCTTATAGCAGCAGCGCTTATAGCAACTGGGAATTGTCTGCCGCCAGAGCACTTCAGGCCAGACGATTGTTGGAAGCCGGGGAATGCCGGCCGAACGCGTCGAGCAAGTGAATGCTTTTGCTTCAACCCGCTTACTGAACACAGAGAATAAAACCAGCAGCGAAAATCGCCGGGTCGAGTTGTTGATCCTCACGCCCAAAGCCGAAAAACAGCTTAATGAGTTGTTTTCATCAACGGCGCCCAGCGATAAAGCGGCACCTGCCGTTGTCGATGCTGCTAATAAAGCTCAGGCCAATCAGCCAGTAACCAGAATGAGTGAAATGCAGCGATGACGCGAACGAGTAATGACCGTATTTTCAAACGTCACGATCTGACTAAAGAACTGACACCAACAGATGAACAGCATGATGGCATTGCGGTGCAATTGTACTGGCCACTGGTGATTGAATGGTACGTCTGTAACGCCATCATGAAAGATGTCGGGCTGGGCGGTGCGGGCTTATTGGTGCCGCTGGATAAGAAAATTCCCAGTCGGCTCATCGTGGAAATCGCCAGCACTATTCGGATCAAGGGGCGAATTGTGTATCGGCGCCAGGTCAGTGAAAGATTGCAGTTTATTGGTATTGACTGGCGGCGCGAAACCGACAGCAAGCGTCGACGGGTATTAAAAGTTGCCGGCATGTTGATGCAGGACAAAGTGAGATCGAAACGCAGCAAAGCCAAAATGTCTGAAGCGGAGGACAGCGAGCTTGAGTAAGAAAAAGAAACCCCGTGGACTTATCAGTGGCGAAAGTGCTGCCATGTTGCAGGTATTTCCGCTGACCCGCGACCAGCGCTGTCAGCAGCGGGCTGCCAAGGCTTTCAGTGAGTCTAAAACAGAGCTAAGAGATGTATTACAGAACGCCTTATCACAGTTGATCAGCGGCCTGAGCTTTGAGGTAGAACTGGCACTATGTCAGGGATGGGGCACAGATTTTCTGAGTGCAGAAGCCAGTAAGCTGATGATGAGTTGTGAGTTGCCAGCGGCTAACAACGCGAAAGCTTATATGACGTTAGATCATATGGCGGTGCAACATCTGGCCGATTTATGCCTGGGTGGCAAGGTGAGTAAGCTGGAGGAATCCCGTAGCGAGTTGACGGTCACCGAACTGCGCATTGCGACCCGGACCTTTAATCGCTTATTGGGCAGTATTCAGGAATATATCTGCGACCAAAAAGCTTGCCGATGGCCGAGCCACTGAAGCAAGTGCAAGAGCTTAAACCATTTTCTTATCTCATTATCAAAGTCCGGATCGTGTTGGACGACGATGTGATCAGTTGGTTCTTGAGCCTGCCAGTGAGTATGTTCCCGCAAGTGGCTGATGGCCCAGCGGTGGCTACAGCGTCAGAACAGCCGCTATTACAAACACAGTGGCAAAAATTTTTGGTGCGTGGTCGGGTAGTGATGGCTGAAAAAAGGTCAATGTCAGACAGCTACAACAGCTGTTACAAGGGGAGTTCATGCCCATGTCACTACAGGATTCGGCCAGTTTCAGACTCGGCGGTAAGCAACTGTTTTCAGGAAAAGTAGCTCAGGAAGATGGGCAGTTGGCATTTCAGGTAACACAAACACAAGAGTGACACATATGACAGATAATTTGGATGCGGCATTGGCGGAACTGGATGCACTGGATATTGATGAATTTGCCGATGGTGAAGTCTCTCAGGCAAAAGCGCTTGCGGCTGATATGACTTTTTCCGCGATGTACCGCTGACTATCACGCTGGAAGTCGCTAGCACAGAGCTGACACTGGGGGAACTCAGTAAAGTCCATGACGGTGATGTATTGCCATTGGACAAGGCGGCGGGAGAACCACTGGATGTAATGGTGAACGGTGTTGCTTTTGCTAAGGCAGAAGTGGTCATGGTTGATGGCCATTACGGTATCCGCTTTTACCACAGCCTGCGGCTGATGAAACCGTTGCCGATGAGTAAAACTGTCATACGTAGTGGGTTGTTACTGCTGGGGCTGGCATGGTCATTCGCTGTCAGCGCTCAAGATGTGACTTTGTTTTCACTGCATAATACCGCAGACGGACAGGACTATAACGTCAAGTTACAGATCCTGTTGTTGATGTCGCTGCTGACGCTGCTGCCGGGCATTTTAATGGCGGCGACCTCCTTTACCCGGATCATTATCGTACTGGCAATTTTGCGGCAAGCCTTGGGATTACAGCAAAGTCCTCCTAATCGCGTATTGATTGGCATCGCCTTGATGCTCACCATGCTGATCATGCGGCCAGTGTGGCAGGACATCTACCAAAACGCTTATAAACCATTGCAAAGCGAGCAGATCACCACCGAACAGGCGCTCGAACGGGCGGCGGTGCCGGTGCGTAAATTCATGCTGGCGCAAACCCGTGAAAATGAGATGCAGCAAGTGCTCAGAATCGCTGGTGAGCCCAGCAATCTGAAACCCGAAGACGTGCCGCTGGATGTGTTAGTCCCTGCTTTCTTGTTAAGTGAGCTGACAACGGCGTTCCAGATTGGCTTTATGCTGTTTATTCCGTTTCTGATTATCGATCTGGTGGTGGCCAGTGTCTTGATGTCGATGGGGATGATGATGTTGTCACCGCTGATCATCAGTTTACCTTTCAAGTTGATGGTATTTGTGCTGGCAGATGGTTGGTCGATGGTCGCGGGCACTCTGGCGGCAACTTTTGGAGCTAACTGGTGAGCCCGGAACTGGCAGTACAACTTATTGGTGATGCCGTAGTCACTATCATCAAGATATTACTGGTTGTTATCACGCCAGGCTTAGTTGTGGGGATAGTGGTTGCTATCATCCAAACCGCGACCTCAGTACAGGAGCAAACACTTACATTTCTGCCGCGTATGTTAGCAACTTTGCTGGTGCTTATCTTTGCGGGCCACTGGATGCTAGAAACATTAACTGACTGGTTTGCCCGTTTAGCGCAGTTGATCCCAGGTGTTTTCGGATGACATCGCTGATTTCGGTTACCGGTAGTGATGTCTTGCATCTTTTAGGCACTATCTGGTGGCCTTTTGTACGGTTGTCGGCATTTTTCTGGGCGATGCCAGTAATGGATAACCCCGCATTACCCGTAAGAACTCGGATTTTATTGGCGTTTTTTTTGGCGTTTGCGTTAGCTGGACAAATCCCCGCAACCCCGGATGTGGATCCCTTTTCACTCTCCATGGTGGCATTGGCAATCGAGCAGATCCTGTTTGGATTGATCATGGGACTGGTGATGCGCATGTTGTTTGAGGTGTTTACGCAGGCCGGCCTTATTCTGTCGATGCAGATGGGGTTGTCGATGGCAATTGTGATGGACCCAGGATCTGGTAATCAAGTATCGCTGCTCGGCAATCTGTTGTGGTTAATGATGGTGTTGCTGTTTTTTGCCTTGAATGGACATCTGCTGGGATTGCAGATGCTGGTGGATAGTTTCCAGCTATGGCCCGTAGGGCACAGCCTGTATGAGCTGAATTTTGCCTCTGTGATCAGTATGTTTGGTTGGATTTTTGCGTCTGCGCTGGTGGTGGCTTTGCCAGCGGTAATCGCAATGTTATTGGTCAATATGACGTTTGGTATCGCCAGCCGCTCAGCACCTTCGCTGAACCTGTTTACCTTTGGTTTCCCGGTGACACTGTTGCTGGGCTTTATGGTGGTATACCTGACTTTCGCTCAGGCGGGCAGCGTATTTTCCAATCTGTTGTTTGAGGCTCTCAACGTGATGCGGCAGTTGATGGAATAGCGATGGCTGATAACAATAGCTCACAGGAACGTACCGAAAAACCCACCGAGCGACGCCTTAGGGAAGCGCGTAAAGAAGGGCAGGTCGCCAGATCCCGAGAACTGAATACGGCGGTGCTGATGATGATCGGTATTGCTGCATTTTTATGGTTTGCCGATGGCTTGATGCAGATGTTTCTGATTGTTATGCGGCAAGCCATGCAGTTGGATCAGTCCTTGCTGCATGACACCCGGCAAATGGAGTTAACTTTGTCGGCGGCATTGCTTGAGATGCTAAAAACGCTAGTGCCAATGCTAACGGCGATTTTTGTGGCTATGTGGATAGCCGCCTCGTTGCCTGGCGGTATTATTTTTTCGTGGAGCCTGTTGGCATTTAAAGGTAGCAGACTGAGTCCCCTCAAAGGGCTCTCCAAGATCATGGGCAAGAGCAGTCTGCAGGAGTTGTTAAAGTCGATCATCAAGATCTGTTTATTGATGGGCTGTATGATCGCATTTTTGTTGCAGCTCGCTAAGCGTCTGGTGGCTTTGCAGAGTCAGCCGTTACAGATATCTGTGCATGAGGGGCTACAACTGTTATTTCTGACGCTGCTGTTAATGGCAACGCTATTGCTGTTAGTGGCGGCGATTGATATTCCGTTTCAGTACAAAAGCGTGATGGACAAGGTCAAGATGACCCGTCAAGAAGTGAAAGAAGAGCGCAAAACTTCTGATGGTAACCCTCTGATCAAGAACCGTATTCGGCAGATCCAATACCAGTTTGCTCGTCGCCGCATTGAGGAGCGAGTGCCCAAGGCCGATGTGATCATCACTAACCCTACCCATTTTGCGGTGGCATTACGTTACTCTGAAAAGGATGCCAAGGCACCGTATGTGGTAGCCAAAGGGGTTGATGAAATGGCGTTGCGTATTCGTGCCATTGGGACGCAACATCAAAAGGAAATTCTGGAGATCCCGGCACTAGCGCGGGCGATTTATTGGTCAACTCGGGTGGATCAGGAAGTGCCCGCAGTACTGTATACCGCGGTCGCCTACGTGTTGACTTATGTGGTGCAACTGAAGGCTTATAAGGCCGGGCGTGGCAGCAAACCCGCACCGATACCTGAACTGAAAATTCCCAAGAATTTAGCTAAGAATTAATACGTTGGAGAAGACAATTGAACTGGCGTAACCTCACCAGACCTTATACTGCAATTCCGATTTTGTTGCTGGCTATCCTAGCAATGGTGATCCTGCCATTGCCATCCTGGGTGCTGGACACGCTGTTTACCTTCAATATTGTCCTGTCCATTATGGTGTTGCTGGTGGCAGTTTCTAGTCGTAAACCGCTAGATTTTTCAGCATTTCCCACCATTTTGCTGGTTGCCACCCTGATGCGCCTGACGTTGAATGTGGCATCAACGCGTGTGGTATTGCTCCACGGCCATGAAGGCGCAGATGTTGCCGGACGCGTGATCCAGTCGTTTGGTGAAGTGGTTATCGGCGGCAACTATGTTGTGGGTATCGTGGTGTTCGCCATCTTGATGGTGATGAACTTCGTGGTGATCACCAAAGGTGGCGAACGTATTTCTGAGGTTGCTGCTCGCTTTACACTGGACGCCATGCCCGGTAAGCAGATGGCCATTGATGCCGATCTCAACTCTGGGCTGCTTGGACCAGAACAAGCCAAAGCCCGCCGCATAGAAGTCTCTCGGGAAGCCGATTTTTACGGCTCGATGGATGGTGCCTCTAAATATGTGCGTGGTGATGCGATTGCCGGATTAATCATCCTGGTGATCAACTTGATCGGTGGTGTCAGTATCGGGGTGTTCCAGCATGATTTGAGCATGGGGAAGCCTTTCAGCGCTTTGCACTGCTCACTATAGGTGATGGTTTGGTCGCCCAGATCCCATCGCTGCTGCTGGCGGTGGCGTCTGCCATCATAGTTACCCGCATGAACGATGATGAGGATATGTCAGAGGCCGTCGGTGGACAGCTGCTGGCATCGCCTAAAGTCGTCGCCACCGCTGCCGGTATCATGATAGTGCTTGGCATCGTGCCAGGTATGCCGATACTGGCCTTTGGTAGTTTTGGCTTAGTACTGTTCTATGTGGCGTGGCGGCTATATAAACGGGCGCCTGCCGATGACTTGTCACAGGTCGAAAAGCTCACAGAGACTATTGCTGAAGGTCAGCAACCACTTAGCTGGCAGGATATTCCCCATGTCGATCGGATTTCCGTCGAGCTGGGTTTTATGCTGGTGTATCTGGCGGAAAAAGAGAAAGGGGAAGAGCTTATCAGCACCCTGCGTGGTATCCGCAAGACCTTGTGTGAGCAGCTGGGATTTTTGCTGCCTGAAGTGCGGATCCGCGACAATTTAAAGCTGAATCCTCAAGAATACCGGATATTGCTGTCAGGCGTCCCAGTGGCGGGGGGACGTTGAAACCACAGCAACTGTTGGCACTGGATACCGGAGAGGTCTATGGACAACTCGATGGCGAAATTACTCGCGATCCCGCTTATGGTCTGAACGCCGTATGGATCAAAGCAGAAGATAAGTCCCGCGCATTGAATATGGGCTATTCCGTAGTTGATCTGGCGACGATTGTCGCGACGCATGCCGGCAAAGTTATCAAAGGTGCGTTGGATGAGCTGTTTCTGTTTGAAGATGTTAAGCATTTCAATAAGCGTGTGAAAGATGTCGCGCCTGAGCTGGCGGCCACGCTGGAAAAAGTGTTATCAGAAAGCATTCAACTTAAGGTTTTCCGCTACCTGTTACGGGAGTTGGTGTCGATAAAAGATGCGGTGACTGTTGCCAGTACCTTAGTTGACAGCGCTGACATCACCAAAGATCCCATATTACTGGCGGCCGATGTGCGTTGTGCACTGCAACGGGCGATTACCAGGCAGCTAATGGGCGAACGCGATGAACTGGCGGCTTATAGTCTGGACAGCAAGCTGGAACAGACGCTGCAAAGTTCATTAAATCAGGCAATGCAGGCTGGGAAAGTGGCCTTGGATAGCTTCCCGGTGGCTCCCAATCTGCTACAACAGTTTCAACGGATGATGCCCGTGGTACAGCAAGAGATGCAGAAGCAAGGGATCACGCCGGTATTGGTGGTGATCCCGCAATTGCGTCCTTTATTGGCCCGATATGCGAAGACCTTCACACATAATGCATTGGTTGTACTTTCTTACAATGAAGTTCCTGACAATGTCAGGGTAAATGTGTTAGGCGCATTAGGATGAGTCAAAAAAACGTCTTTATTTAGGGCAATGACAAAAAAAGTGTAAAAATACTATGAAAGGATGTTGCTTATTGGATTAGCTTATAATACTTTAGCCCAACAAATGCAGCGTTCTGTAAATTTGCTACAGAATTATTGCTAAGACAATTAAATGGCAAACCAGATGAAAATCTGGGACGCAAAGCTTCCGGTCTACGTTTGTTACACAAATATGATAGCGGGGTTACATTAACTTAGCGGCAGATCATCTCTGGCTTAATGCCTGCCTTTCTTCCGCTTGTTTTTAACTTTATTGGACAAATATTTTATTGGCCAGTGAGTGTTATGGGATAGAAATGTCTTTTTCGTATTGGAGAGTTATTGTGCCAGCACTTTTTATGCTGCCATCAATAACGATAACGAATGTATCAGCTAAGGATCGCTGGCAACAGGCTTATGAAAATGGAATTTGGAATATAACGTCAAATAAATTTAGATGCGCCTTATCCCAGAATTTAGAAGGCGTAGCAGAATTGTACGTTATTCGAACGCCTGAATATAAAACACGATTAATTCTTAATCTACAATCCCCAGAAACAGCCATCGCTTCAGCCAAGGTGAAAATTAAACCAGCTGACTGGAAGAACATCACCAACAATGCGGATTATCAGCCTGTCTATGATGGATATGTAGATGATTTTTCATCAGTTTATGACAATATTGGCAGCGAAGTTTTAGATGCGATAGCGGCCGGTGATTGGCTTGATTTTGAACTAAATTCGGAAGGTAATAGTAAAGAAATAATATTTACTAATACTCATGGTTTATCAGCGGTAACCGCTTTTCGTGAATGTTTGTCTGATATGGCACCCATTTCATGGGAAAGTGCCAGAGAAAATGATTTTTTCTTTGAAAAAGGCAAAAAAAATATTTCTTCGCAACGTGACATTAAAAAACTTAAAAATTTAGTACGTTATATTCAATTAGATGGGCACGTTAGCAAAGTTTTGGTCGATGGCTATACCGATAATGTGGGAAATAGTATCGCTAATCGGCAACTTTCCCAACAACGGGCAGATGATATCGCCTCAAGATTAGTTGAATTTGGTTTAAAATCCTCGCTGTTGGAAGTGCGAGCCCATGGGAATCGTTATCCTGTAGTTAATAATGACGACAATGAACAACAATTAAACAGAAGGGTATCAGTAAGACTAATCCGCAAGGACAATGGAGTAGTAAAGCAATGAAAGATAATTGTGTCTTGTGGCTGTCAGGAAAAAAGCCAAAAGCTAATGAGCTTGCCTGTTTCAGCGATGAATCATTATATTTAAAACATGCAAAAGACCTTTATCTTGATGGGTTAACTGAACAGCCGGAAATTATATTTATTGATTTTGTC
The DNA here is from genome assembly GCF_018394335.1 of Shewanella dokdonensis. Classification (NCBI taxonomy): domain Bacteria; kingdom Pseudomonadati; phylum Pseudomonadota; class Gammaproteobacteria; order Alteromonadales; family Shewanellaceae; genus Shewanella; species Shewanella dokdonensis. Next base: position 3,352,436 of record NZ_CP074572.1, read on the forward strand.
AATTATCCGAATATTGTTCAGGACTGGGTTCGAAATATCCATCATCGTTTCCCGTCCACCCCGATAGTGGTGATCGTCGAGTCTTCTCAAAGCCAACTGGCCTCCGACGCTTTGTCTTGTGGTGCCGTTGACTATCTGTTGCGGCCTTTCAGTTGTGCCCAACTGCTCACCTCGGTACGTAATGCGCGCTTCATGCTGAAAAACATGAAGGATATGGTGGCGGTATCACAGGCCAGCCAAAAAGTGTTGCGACTCGCTAATCGTGCAGCACAGACCAATAACACCACTGTTCTTATCCAAGGTGAATCGGGGACCGGCAAAGAAAAACTGGCGCAGTTTATTCACCAGATGTCAGCTCGGCGCGATAAGCCTTTTGTGGCCGTTAACTGCGCGGCAATTCCTGAGAATATGCTCGAGGCCATGCTGTTTGGTTATGCCAAAGGCGCATATACCGGAGCCGTCAATTCTGCGGCTGGCAAATTTGAGTTGGCTAACGGCGGCACCCTGTTACTGGACGAAATCTCTGAGTTGCCCTTGGAGTTGCAGAGTAAATTGCTGCGTGTGTTGCAGGAACGGGAAGTGGAGCGGCTTGGCAGCCACAGCAAGATTAGCCTGGATGTCAGAGTCATTGCTTCTTGCAACCGAGATTTGCGTGAGTTGGTCAGTCAAGGCGCATTCCGTGAAGACCTTTACTATCGCTTGGATGTCTTGCCATTGTGCTGGCCAGCATTGCGACAACGCATGGACGATGTGATCCCGCTGGCACAGTATTTCATCCGTAAATACGGTGAAGACCGCTATTACCTCAGCGATGCGGCCCGGGAAGTGCTGATGAGCTACAACTGGCCGGGCAATGTGCGCGAACTGGAAAATGTGATCCAACGGGCGCTGGTGATGGCCCGCGGTATGGAACTGCAAGCCGAAGACTTAGGGCTACCACTGTTGCAGCTCAGTCGTGATGAAGCGCCAGGGAAACGTCTGCAACACACGCGTAAACAGGCAGAATTCGAATATATCTACGATTTACTTCAACGTTTTAATGGGCATCGGAGCCGTACCGCCGAAGCATTGGGCATGACCACCCGAGCATTGCGATACAAACTGGCGGCAATGAGAGAAAACGGCATCGATATTGACGCCATAGCATGAATAACAGACAGGTACATTGAACATGGAACCAATAGCAACGCAGAGCCTTTTGCTCAGCCGTATGGATCAGATGGAACAGGTGGCCGAGAGTGGAGCCATTGCTCCCGCGAATAATCACGGTATCCAGCAGGATTTTATGCAGGTGGTGAGAAATGTTAACGCCCAGCAGAATCTCGCATCGGAAATGATGCAAGCGGTCGATACCGGAGCGTCTCAGGATGTCGTCGGGGCTATGGTAACCAGCCAGAAGGCCAGCCTTAGTTTCAATATGTTGATGGAAGTACGCAATAAGGTTCTCGATAGTATCGACGACGTTATGCGTATGTCTCTGTAGGTGGTGATTGATGAAGGGTGTAGTGGCAACCAAGGATGAACATTTTGCGGGTAATGGCGGATTAAAAGAGAAAGTGGTTAATCTGTCAGGCAAGTTTGGCTGGCCGCAGAGTGGTGATAGAAGCTTGGCGTCCATCGCACTACTGGCAACGCTGGTAGCTGCGGCAATCGTGATTATCTTATGGACCTCGGCCAAAAACTATGTGCCGCTTTATGGTAATCAGGAGCATTACGATAAAGCCAGCATCTTGGAAATCCTCGACAAAGAGAAGTTTCAATTCCGTATCGATACCGATACCGGCAACATTATGGTGCCACAGGATAAATTGGCAGATGCTAGGATTACCTTGGCCGCTCGTGGCATCAAAGCGGCGCTGCCTGATGGCATGAATAGCATCAACAGCAAGGTGCAAATGGGCACCAGCCAGTTTATGGAAACCAAACAGTACCAGCACGCCCTGGAAGGGGAACTGGCGCGCACCATCATGAATATGACCGGCATCCAGAGTGCGAGGGTGCATTTGGCGATCCCTAAACGCAGCCTGTTTATCGGCCGTAAAGAGGAACTCCCCGGCGCTTCGGTAATGATTGACCTTGCCCCTGGCTATGAACTGAAACAGCAACAAGTCGAGGCTATCGTTGGGCTGGTGGTGGGCAGCATTCCCGGCCTTGATCGGCGCTCTGTATCTGTGGTCGATCAGAAAGGCGAATTGCTCACCGCAGAACTGTTCGATGATTCTCCTGTCGGCAAGGACTCCAGCAAGAAACTGCAATTTATCAATAAGCTGGAGCAAGATATCGAACAGCGGGCCGCCATCATGCTGTTGCCAATTGTTGGTGAAGGCAATTACCGTATTCAGGTGTCAGCCGATGTGGATTTCAGCGTCGTTGAAGAAACCAAGGAAACGCTTGATCCAAATACCGTGGTGAAGTCAGAGAATACCAAAACCGGTTCTTCTCAGGACGATTTAGCCATGGGTATTCCGGGGTCACTGGCAAATAATCCGCCAGTTGCCAACCCCAATGGTCAACAGGCAAAACCCGATGTCAATGGCCGTACCAGCCAGAAGCAAGAAGCGCAGCGTACATTTGATAATGGTCGTTCTGTCACACACACCCGCTATGAAGTCGGGCGGCTAAAATCGATGAGTGTGTCAGTGCTGGTGAATGATGCCGCAGCAGGTAAAACCGGCTGGACCGATGCACGACTGACATCGCTAGGGAATATGGTGCGCACTGCCACCGGTTTCAATGCGGACCGCGGTGACAAATTCAATATCTCCAGTTTTCAGTTTGTTGAAGCAGATGTTGCTGGCACGGTTGACGCTACTCCGTGGTGGCAGTTGCCGATTATGCGGGAATATGCCCGTTATCTGTTTGGAACCTTGATTGCCTTAGCATTGATTTTCTTTGGGGTTCGACCGCTGGTGAGCCATCTGATTAAAGGTAAGCGCCAAAATAGTGAGCCGAGTTCGCAGTTACTGGCACAGCAACGTGGCAGTGGCGATAAGAGCGACTTTGATGCGGCAACCCCAGCCCAGGCGGCGGTGGTCGCTGCGGATGGCTCTAAACCTCAAGATAAAGCGCTCGCCGAGGATGAAATGCCCACCATGGCTTTACCCAAAGCCGGAGCACTTTTGAAGAGCAGGTAGCACATATGCAATACCTGGCTAATAAAGAATCAGACCGTGTTACTGCGGTAATTAAAACCTGGGTAGAACGGGGAATAGAAATTGAATCCAGCAAGTCCTGAATTCGTCAAAGAGTTATCTGAACTCGACCAAGCAGCCATTTTATTACTGAGCATGGGGAAGATAACGCCGCCAATGTGATCCGGCGGCTTGGTAAGGGCGAAGTGAAAGCTTTATCAGAACGGATGGCAAAAATTGCCCATATTACACAAGAAGATATGAGCCAGACGCTGCAGCATTTCTTTGACAGTTATCGTAATGAAAGTGGTGTCAGTGGCGCGTCACGCCGTTACTTGGAAAAAGCCCTGGATAAAGCGGTTGGCCGTAAGCTGGCGCGCGGGATGCTTGATGATATCTATGGCGTCACGTTAATTGAAGAGTTACGTCGCCTGGAATGGGTGCCAGCAGAACTGATCGCCCGTTTTCTGGAGCAGGAACATGCACAGATGCAGGCGCTGATCCTGGCTTTTCTACCGCCAGAACAGAGCTCCGCCGTACTGGCATTGCTGCCACAAGAGCGCCACGAAGATCTGCTATTCCGTATCGCCGGCATGCGTGAAGTCAGCGAACATATCATTGATGATTTACGTTTTGCGCTGGATCGTTGTATCGAGTTCGTTGGTCAGCAAACCGGTGCCAGAGTGGATGGCGTTGAGAAAGTTGCCGAGATTGTTAACCGTTATAACGGCAATAAGGCCGAGATTATTACCCTGTTGCGGCAGCACGATAAAGAAACGGCGATTGCGATTGAAGAACGGATGTTCGATTTCGAAACCATCGCCTTGCAGACCGAAGACGTGCGTGCCCAGTTGATGAATGAAATTTCTGATGAACTGTGGATTGTGGCGCTTAAAGGCGCGAAAGCCGAATTTATTCAGTCCATTCTGCAGGCATTACCCAAACGTCTGGCACAGGTTTACCAACAGCAGCTTGACGGCTTAGCACCTCAACCGGTGAAAAAAGTGGAAAACGCTCGTGCAGAGATCATGAAGACCATTCGCCAGATGATGAGTGAAGGCACCATCGATTATCGGCTCTATCAGGAAGATGTGCTGGGGTAATACATGTCAGATCTGTTCCAGTTTCCGGCAGTTGTTCGGCAGGAGTCGCAGTTAACACTGCAGCAGCGGCTTGATGATGCCTATCAAAAAGGTGTTAGTGATGGTCGGTTAGCAGGTGAACAGCAAGGGCGACAGCGCGCAACTGATGAACTCAGAGCAGAGATGGAGGCGCAGTGCCAGCAACAATTGCAACAGCAAAAGCTCACCATAGAAGCCGATAACCGCCAGCAGTTGGCGCAACTGATGAACGGCGTCAAGTCACAGCTCCGTATCAACGCGGCGCAGCTGAGCGAGGATCTTTACACTTTGATCCACGAATTGGCGCAGACGGTCATTGAAAGCGAATTATCGGGACAGCCTCAGTCCTATCTCACCGCTATTGAAAGCACGTTAGAAGCCCTGCAAGGGCGTGACATCATTACCGCCATCAGTGTTGCCGCTAGCGACAATCAGTGGCTGAAGAATCAAGGGGTGACGGAAGTCGATGGCATTCCTTTTCGGGTGGATGAATCTTTGCCAGCAGGACAGGTGCAGTTTGAAGGTGAAGCACAGTTACATCAACTGTCATTCCGTCAGCGCTTGTCCGAAATTTTACAACAGATAAAGCCGATATTGACCGATGCAGACTGAATGGCAACAGCGCTTACGACTGGCGACAGCAGCTATTCGCCCGCCCCATAAATTCAGTAGTTATGGGCGCTTGCTGAGTATTAATGGCCTAACATTGACCGTTCAAGGTGGTCGGCTGTCGCTTGGGCAACGTTGCCAGGTTGAAGGTCAACAGCAGTGGTTTGATGCCGAAGTGATCGGTTTTGATCAGGAACAGGCGTTTCTGATGCCATTGGCCGCCGTTTCTGGGCTTTATGCTGGCGCTAAAGTGCGGGTGACCGAAAATTCTGATCTATTGCCGGTGGGTGATTCGTTAATGGGACGCGTTGTCGATGGTCTGATGCGCCCGATTGATGGTCTCGGAGAGATAGATGCACCAAGGCAAGCGTTATATGCTCCACATCTAAGCCCCATGCAACGGCGCGGGGTAGAGCAACCGCTTGATGTGGGGATCCGAGCGCTCAATGGCCTGTTTACCGTGGGCAAAGGCCAGCGTATTGGCTTGTTTGCTGGCTCTGGCGTCGGCAAAAGTAAGCTGCTCGGCATGATGACCCGCTATACCGCCGCCGATGTGGTCATTGTGGGATTGATTGGTGAACGCGGCTGGGAAGTGCGTGATTTTATTGAAAATGCCTTAGGGCCGGAAGGCCGTAAAAGCCATTGTCGTTGCGGCACCGGCGGATCAGTCCCCTTACTGCGCCAGCGTGCGGCGGAACTGAGCCATAAGCTTGCGGCCTATTTTCGCGATCAGGGCAAAAATGTATTGTTGCTGATGGATTCTCTGACCCGTTATGCCCAGGCCCAGCGGGAAATTGGTTTGTCTCTCGGCGAGCCACCAGCAACTAAAGGTTATCCGCCATCAGTATTCAGTAAGCTCACCAGCTTGGTGGAAAGCTCCGGCAACAGTAACAGTTCCCGCGGCAGTATGACGGCCATTTATACCGTACTGGCGGAAGGGGATGATCCACAAGATCCCATCGTCGATAGTACTCGCGCCATCCTAGATGGTCATATCGTGCTGCGTCGTTCTCTGGCCGAGCAGGGCCACTTCCCGGCGATTGATATTGGCGCTTCTATCAGTCGTGTGATGCCACAGATAGTGAGCGATGCACATCTTAACGCCTGTTATAAGCTGAAGCGGTTATATGGCCGTTATCAGCAGATCCAAGAACTTATTCCGCTCGGAGCCTATCAGAAGGGCGAGGATACGGAGCTGGATGCCGTGGTGAAACGTTTCCCGGCTATCGAAGCCTTTTTATGCCAGGGGCTGAATGAACAGTCAGCTTATGCTGACAGTCGTAAGCTGTTAATGGAGTTGGTGAATGAGTTCGCTTAATCAGTATCTGGAATTACAGCGGCAGAAATTTGAGCGTATGCAGAGTCGCCGCCAACAGTTATTACAGCATCAGCAGTTAGAACAGAGCCGTTTTGAACAGTTGCTAGAGCATCTGGATGCTCTAGCCGTCAATGGTGGCGGCTCGGCGCTTTATCTGCAGAACATGGGCGATATCAAAAACCAGATGCATCGGCTCTGTGAACAGCAACAACAACGGGTTATGGAAGCATCTCAAGAATACCACTTGCAGCAACGAGCCTGCTTACAACAGGCAAGCTTTAATCTGGGGCTGCAACATATGCTAGAACGGCGAGCAGATGAGGTTAAAAAGCAGCAACAGTTACAGGAACAAAAACAGTTGGATGAACTGGTGTGTAACTATCATTCTCGCGGGTGAATTAGTTCACTTCACTAAAAAAGAAAACCATCTGCAGGGACGAAGCAGACGGCCTTCTTAAAACGGTTTCACAAACTTACAGGGTGCTAGCTTCAGTAGTGATGTGAATGGTCACTTCATCGCTAACGTAAGGTACGTACTGACCCATATCAAAATCAGAACGTTTAATGTCGGTAGTCGCATCAAAACCTACGGTAGGTTTTTTCTTCATTGGATGCTCACCTTCTTTATTCAGCTTGGCGTGCAATACCACTTCTTTGGTAATACCTTTGATGGTCAGTTTACCGGTAACGTCGTATTCATTAGTGGCGGTCTTTACCACTTTAGTGCTGTCGAAAGTTGCTTCTGGATGACCTTCAGCATCAAAGTATTCCTTCGCCAGAAACTCTTTAGTTAGCGCTGGTACCCGAGTATCTACAGTTTTTACTGGGATCTTTACGCTGACTTTTGACTTGCTTGCATCGGCATCGTCGAAGTTCAATGTGCCGGTGACATCGCTGAAGCTGGCGGTTGGGTTAGAAAAACCAAAGTGATTCCATGACACAACTACGCTGGTGTGAGTAGGGTCCAATTGGAATGTTTCAGCCATGGCACTAGCGCTCAGGCTAGCAAAACCTGCAAACGCAACACTCAAAGTAACTTTTTTCAACAGATGCATATATTCCCTCTTTGGTATCGTTAACCGGTGATCTCTGCAGCCGGTGTTAATGGGTTGGAATCCTTGCCGTGATGATACTGATTAGCAGTGATCCCGGTTGCTATTTATACTACGTTCTAAAAACTTTAAATCAACGGCGAAATTTCGCATAAATATTTCGAATAATTGCAATTATTAAGGTGCTCTTGATGTTTGCCTAGCAGGCGTTTGTTCCCGGTTAATCCACGAACTATTGTCAGTGTTAAGCGACTTCATAGCGGTTACGACCATTGTCTTTAGCAATATAAAGTGCGGCATCGGCCCAGGCAAATAGGGTTTCATATTCAATAATGGTATCGGCAGGTTTGGTGGCAAGTCCCACCGAAATGGTAACCACAGGGCTGGCGGTTGACATCTGATGCGGAATCGCTAGCTTGGCAACGGCCTGACAGAGGTTGGCGGCAACCACCGAGGCTTCTTCTTTGCTAGTGTTTTCCAGTACGAGTACAAATTCCTCTCCGCCGTAGCGACATACCAGATCTGTCGCTCTGTGGGTGCTTTCTTGCAGGGCAATGGCTACCTGTTGCAGCACTTTGTCCCCCATGGCATGACCATAAAAGTCGTTGTAACGTTTAAAAAAGTCCACATCAATCACCAACATGGCGAGTGGTTGTTTCCGGCTGGCTTCCGTGCTGCGAAGTATTGCCAGATATTCATCCAAAGAGCGGCGATTAGCGAGTCCGGTTAAGGCATCTGTATTACTCAGATCCTGTAATGTCCTATTTTTCTGCGTGAGTTTCTGTTGCTGCTGACCTACTAACTGAAACATCTGGTCAATCAGTCGACCCAGTTTATGGATTTCATTATGGCCTTGCAGATTGGCTCTGGCGGAATAGTCGTTGCTGAAATTTACATAGCTGATGGTTTTCAGCAGATGGCGGATGGGTCTGACTAATTTCCGACTGATAAACAGGTAGAGTAGCAGCAGGGTAAACACTGATACGACAATTCCAGCAGTAAGGGCAGAATTGAATAGCGCTTCATCATATAGTCTCGGGCTTTGGGGAATGGCAAAGATGAGTAGCAGCTGGTTGTTCATGCCAAGGACACCTAGGTACAAGTTCTTATTCCAAGGCTTAACCTGTATTTCATCCGTATGCAGCAGAGCACTGACGTAAGGTGCAATACTGGTCATTTGCTCTGGTGCAATAATCTGGATGTCGTTATTGATAGATAGCATCAAATCATCAATGAAATTGTTGTCCAGATAACGCCACAATAATAGAGTGCCAGCACTGGGGCCTTGTTCTAACGAGGGTGCTAGGCTCTGGCTGATAGCTACAGCAGGTTTGCCGTTAACCGTAATAAAGCTGGTTTTTGCAACAGGCATTAATTGATTTTGTTGAACGTCTGCAGTACTTATCAACAGCTCTGTTGCTATGGCTTGCGGAGCAGAAAACATCTCAACTGCTATCGGTTGCAGGTTGTTATCAACGCTCATTCCTGCCAAAAGCTGCTGTTGACTGTCGTAAAAGTACAGCCCGTTGATGGACAAATGCTGAAATGAAGGTTTAAGCAAAAAGTTGTCTTTAAACCATTGGCGATCTTGAATCATGGCTTTTTGATAAGATTCATCCCAGACACCATTATCGTAGGCAATGTTCTGTAGCCGCTTGAGCTGCATCTGCAAAACGCCCTTGAATCGCTGGATCTCCAGTCTGTCATTATACAGCGCCAAATGTGAAAACTGTGGCAGGGTCCACCAGTAACGGATCATCACCTGCGCCGATAGGATAGCAAAACATGCTAGCGCAGCTGCGAGCAGCAACTGTGACCTTAAGCTGGATCTTTTCGTCATGCATTCAGCCCTCAGGTATGTAACATCTTGTTAAGCTGTCGTTCCCTGCTAAGCCAAGTATAGAAGTTAATTGCTTATTGTTGCGTTGCCTTCTGTTATCGCGGCATATCTTTTGATACAGCAAGGTACTGATAAAAACCTGAGTTTGATTTACCTCATTACATGAAAAAATCTTCTAAAGATTTTTTCATGAATCATCTATAAATCGTATTTGATCACATTTACGCCACAACAAAGCATTTAATCTAGCATATGCCAGTAAGTAGTTGATTTAATTTATTTTAATTATCTGCAATTCGCATTTCTATAAATTGCAAAATAACTAATGTGGGGTGATGAACATGAACGTAAATCGACGTCAGGCTATGGGGCAGATTATCGGCTTGGTGAGTGTTGCTGCAGGTGGGGGCATCATGGCAACGGCTATGGCTGCAGATTCTTGTCCAGGAGATACCTCTATCGGTATCGGCAGTGAAGGTAGCAGTGATTTGGCGGCTAACCTGCTGACTTATGTCAAAGTTGATCCGCTCGCGGTAGCAAAACGTGCCTATGAAGACTACGGCAAAGGTGGTTGTATGTACGGGGTCTTTGATGCCATCGTCAAGGAACTCGCAGCACAAGGGCACGAAGATGCCTGCAAATTTGCCGCAATACCTACCAATATTACCGTTTATGGTGGCGGTGGGGTTGCCGGTTGGGGCACCTTATGTGGTTGTGTGAATGCGGCCGCAATGGCCATCAATATGTTGGCGGGCGTTGACCGCACTAAGGTTACTCGTTCCGTATATCATTATTATGAAAGCACTTCTATGCCACGCGGCGATAGCGAATTTTTGAGCGCTATTGGTGCGCCTACTCGTAAAACCGATGCCGGCGAACTGCTGACCGCCGATATGATTGGGCAGTCGGTGGCAAAATCGATCCTGTGCCATACCTCAGTGACCCTTTGGTCTAAACAAAGTAAGTTTGGTACTAGCCATCAGGCAAAACTGGAGCGTTGTGCCCAAGTTACCGCGGAAATAGCCTATATTACGGTCGATTTCCTCAATAAAGCCTTGGATAACACGTTGGATGTGGCTATTGCAGCTGACGGAAATAGCGATTGCGCTGTTTGTCACAGTAGCACTAAACGGGAGCCAGACACCTACTTTGCTACGGATGTTAACGCCCAGATGGAATGCCAAACTTGTCATAGTGAACATGATGTCACTGCGGGGCTGACTGGGGCACATGAAGGTTTCACCTGCAGCGACTGCCACTAGGAGGCGGTGATGAAATATCAAAGTCTAATCATAATCTCAGCCTTAGCAGCGTTAGGGGCTGTGGCTCGGATGATAACGATACTGATGTAACGCCAACACCCGAACCGAGTTATGTATCTATCAACGATGCGACCAGTCTTAACATAGTGGTCGACAAGATTGATAGTACAAGTAAAGCTGTGACGTTTTCACTCACTACCAATGATGGCGCACCCGTTACCGATGCGGGTAGCAATTATACCGTTATGTACCTGAATATTCCTGGTGCGCAGGTTTCGGCATTTTCCATCCCTTGGCATAAAGGCGTGCGTTTTGCCTGCAGTGACAGCACTGATACCTGCAGTGGCACTCTAAGTGCAACGGATACTGCTGGAAAATACCAATTCACACCTGGTAGTTTGGAACAACTGGGAACTGTTGCCGGACAATTGAAACTGGCTATCAATATAAGCGGCGCCTTGGCAGAAACCAAAACTGATCTGTTAGATATTCCTTCCTCTTAACGTTTAATTAGCTACTGAAGTATTTGCCCGGCATTTGCCGGGCTTTTTTAATTGGGCTATTACCTCATAATCAGTACATCTGTTGATGAGGCGTTGCTTATATCACCAGATATGATTTCGCTGATACAGATAGCTTGGAATAGACGGCATGAACGGCACTCCTGTAGCACAAAATGTAGCACAAAAGTGTCAGCTCCAGATAAAGAAAAAGGACTGAAACCGTAATGGAATCAGTCCTTTAGGAAGGTGGTGGAGGCGGCGGGACTTGAACCCGCGTCCGGAACACCTACATTCAGGGCCCTACATGCTTAGTCTCTCTTTTATTTAACCGGTTAAACTCCGAAAGACAGGATTTCAAACGGTGAGTTTGGTACTGTTTCGCGGTTCACCCCCAAACAAGGTTCCCTCGCTAGCACGATGTAAGGTGACCATCAAATCCACTGCCCATGTGCGAGACCTGTGGTAGATGGCTAGCGGCATTAAGCGGCTAGAGCGTAGTTATCGTCGTTTGCAACTATAACTTTGCGGCTTTTAACGAGGCCAACCGCCCCTCGGCATGCTCCCGGAGTTTCGCGAATCCCGTCGAATCCAGAATCGCCCCCAAGATTTGTCAATTGTAACCTTTATTGTGGTTGTTCACCAAGTTTTCAAGTGCAGGCTACACCTGTTTGCTGGTTATCCGAGCAACTTATGGATAATCCACAATTATTTTTTCATCATTCGGGCTTTTTCGATGGCCCAGTCACGCTGTTTGATATCTTCGCGTTTGTCATGGGCCTTTTTACCTTTACCCAGACCTATCTCTACTTTTACCCACGCACCTTTGCGCCAGTACATGGATATTGGCACGATAGCATAACCTTGTCGTTCAACCTGACCTGCCAGCCTGTCGAGTTCTCTGCGATTCAGTAACAGCTTACGCGGCCGTGTTGGATCACAGATAACATGAGTAGAAGCGGTATTCAGTGGCGTGATGGTACAATTATGCAGAAAGGCTTCGCCATTTTTCATTTGCACAAAGCTTTCTGACAGATTGATTTTCCCTGCACGGATCGATTTTACTTCCCAACCCATGAGCGAAAGTCCCGCTTCGATTTTTTCATCGAAACGAAATTCAAAGGTAGCACGCTTATTGCGGGCGATTGTGGCCGGCTGCGCGCCTTTATTTTTTGCATTCTTCTTCACCATAGGCCCGCTATTATACGCAGCCACTATCATTTTGGAATTAGCCAACAACACTATTTTAAGTAAATTCAAACACTCGATATCTCAGATGCGCGCTTTTTGAACGGTTGTTATACAGGTGCATAGCTAGCCGAGGGTGCGTTTTATTGGCTACGTGTTAAAATTCGGCACTGATTTTTTATCCACCTTGGGGAAAAGTAAGCGGATGCCACATGTTTCGCGAAATATTCTGGTACGCTACAGCGCACAACAGATGTATGAACTAGTAAATGACGTAGAGTCTTACCGAGAGTTCTTGCCAGGCTGTGTTGGGGGTAAAGTGCTAGAGTTCGATGGCCGCACTATGGTGGCATCTGTCGATATTAGCAAGGCGGGGATCAGCAAAACGTTTACTACTCGCAATCAAGTGGTCCCTGGTAAAAGCATTGAGTTACGGTTGGAAAATGGCCCTTTTAAACATCTTCATGGCAGTTGGAAATTTACGGAACTGGCGGAAGATGCCTGCAAGGTTGAATTCGAATTGGATTTCGAGTTTGCTAATAGTCTGGTGGGAATGGCCTTTGGGCGTGTGTTTCGCGAGTTAGTCACTTCCATGGTTTCCGCTTTTACGTCGCGAGCAAAGGAGGTTTATGGTGTCAAATGAAGTCGCTGCATTTTCTGTGGACATTATTTATGCGTTGCCACATCAGCAAAAAGTGATACCCGTTTCAGTGCTTCCTGGAACTACGTTTATCGAAGCGGTAAGGAAAAGTCGTATCGGTGACTTTTTCCCAGAACTGGATCTCGAACATATTAAGTTGGGCTGTTTTAGCCATGTGGTAAAAGCAGATGATGTGCTCCAACCTGGGCAACGGGTAGAAATTTATCGGCCGCTGATAGCTGATCCCAAAGATGTCCGGCGTAAACGGGCGGAAAAGGCTAAAGATGAAGGGCGTATAAATAAAACGACAGGCGCTAAAATCAGTTAGCACCATAATTATAAAAAAGAGCACTGGGTGCTCTTTTTTATGATCAAGGAAATTACTTACCTGCTGCCGGTTCTACTGGTTTTACTTCACTACTGTTGCTTCTAGCAGGATTTTTCTCTTCGATCAATGGCTTGGTATCTGGGCGCTGTTCTGGCACTTGAGGCACTAATTCCGGACTGCGAGCCTCTGGTAGCAAGGTTTGCTCCAGCGGTGTATTGAAGTCTTTGCTCAAGGCGTAGTCACCAGAAACGGAAGCCAGCTTGTCACCATTGAAATGAGCTATCAGCTCTTTATGGGTGACACTCGCATCACGACCGCTCTTATAATGATACACGTAATACCAAGTATCATCTGCGAAACTATCACGTAATACCGGACGCCCCAGCACATATTCGACTTGCTCTTTGGTCATGTCGATACGCAGCTTTTCTACTTGCTGAGTTTCCATATAGTTGCCCTGCGGAATGTCAGGCTTGTATACCAGCCAGTCCATCACGCTACAGGCATTTAGTGATAACGCGAGGGCGGCTGCGCCCATCAGGGTAAGACTTTGCTTTTTAATCAACATCGGGATTGCTGCTTCCTGAAAAACTGCGGGCCATAATAACCAAGCCCCATTATTAAATACAAGAATTATCGGCGGTCTGTCAGAGCTTTGACAAAAGGTTTGTGTAATAGTTCTGTGGTATCTCATGTTACAGGCCTGTGTGGCAATGTCAGATTTTATCGAGATAGCCGCAGAGGTTGGATCTTTGAGCTTCTGTTATTGCAAAACTTTTCTCAAGTAACCAGAATGTGAAATAGACTCAATAACGTTATGGATAAAGGACTGGCAATAACCGATGGAAAAGGGAAGTTTAGTTTGTGTAGGCACAGGATTGCAGCTCGCAGGCCACGTCACTGTTATTGGTAAGAGTTATATCGAAAGTGCCCAAGAGGTTTTTCTTTAATGCCAGATGCATTTGGACAACGCTGGCTTGAAGGATTGAACGCTAATATTACCGATCTGCAGCAATTTTATGCCCATAAGGGCGAAGTAAAAAACCGTCGCCTTACCTATGAACAAATGACAGAAGCCATTATGGCTGCGGTTAGAGCGGGTAAACGGGTTGTTGGGGTTTTTTATGGTCACCCCGGGGTATTCGCTTGCGTGCCGCATATGGCAATTGCGCGGGCGCGCCAAGAAGGGTTTCGGGCGGCAATGGAGCCTGGCATCTCTGCAGAAGATTGTTTATGGGCCGATCTTGGTATTGACCCTGGTAATTATGGCTGCCAAAGTTTGGAGGCCAGTCAATTGATGTTTTTTGAACATCAACTGGACAATAGCGGCTATGTGTTGTTATGGCAGATTGCCTTGGCCGGGGAACACACGCTGACGGGGTTTTCCACCACAGCGGAACGCTTAAGCGTTTTAGTTGATTTGTTACAACAATGGTATCCAGCCGAGCACAAAGTGTGCTTATATGAAGCGAGTAATTTGCCTATTGGTGCATGTCGTGCAGAATGGGTTTATTTAAAGGATTTGCCGGAGGCAACACTCCATGCCATTACCACGCTGGTGATCCCTCCAGTGCGGGAATTGCAGTACAACCTTCGGGTGCTCAATCAATTGGGATTGACGCCGGAGGATTTAGGTTAGTGACTCATACGGAGGTGTTATGGAAGCGTTACAACTATTTTTAACCAGATTGGGTGAAGATGCGGGATTTCGGGCGGCATTTTCGGCAGATCCTGAGACGGTGTTAGCGCAAAGTGGTCTTCAGGAGCAGCATGCTATGGCGGTGCAACGTCAAGACGGCGCGGCATTGCAAACCTTAAGTGGTGATGATCATGTGCCTTTTTTGATAGTGAACCATGGTAACAGACTGTAAGTTAAGCCGTTATCTGCTTATTTTTGTTCTGCTATTCAGTGGGGGTAGTCGTTTGTCTGCAGCCCCCATTGATGAAGTAGATGTATCTCTCGGTAAACTCGAAAAAATTCTCAAAAGTGACGTTGCTGCTGCTCAACAACAGATTGAGGCGATGAAGCCTAGGATCGGCTCCTTTACCTCAGAGCAAGCCGCTAGGTTACTCATTGCTTCAGCCATCAGTAAGATTTTCAGTGGTGATTTTGAAGAGGCGCTATCGTTTCTGGATAAAGCGGAAACTAAGGCTAATGCCCCGCAATATCTGAGTCAGATATATAACTACCGCGCTACTTGTCTCATTGGTTTACGTCGTTATCGTGACGCGCTATTGGTTATGGGAAGAAATCTGGCATTACTGGAAAAAGTTGATGATCCCGTCGAGAAGCGTGACTCTTACTTTCGGATTGCTAATTTATACGATGAATTAGAAGCATATGACGAGATGGGGTTATATGCTTCTCGTATTCTTGATCTCGCTGAAAGCGAAAAAGATACCAAGGCGTACTGTTATGGCATCTTTCTATTAGCAATGTCACAGAATGGCCGAGGGATGCTGAAACAGGCTCAGGAAGGGTTTCAAAATGGCCTGAGTTATTGTTCTGAACACGGTTATTTATTGATGATTGCTATGATCAATAAGGGCCTGGGCGATACGGTCAGGCAATTGGGCGATAATCGTGCCGCACAACGCTATTTCCGTACGGCGTTAGCACAATATCAACAGTTTCATTTCGCTACCGAAATTGTTAGTACCAGTGCCATGTTAGCGCAAGTCGATTTAGCGTTAGGTGATGAGCAGGAAGCTGAATCGATGGCGATGGAAGTTCTCTCAGACAGTGGTAGCAGTTATACGGCTGCTAGGCGTGACGCCTTAAAGGTGATGGCCGAAATCGTGGCTAATCGAGATGATTTTGCTAAAGCCTATGACTACCAGAAACAGTACCTTGATCTCAACGATAAACTTTTTGATGAAAGCCGGGTCAAGGCACTAGCCTACCAAGCGGCTCATTTCAGCGCCAACGAGCGTGAACAGGAACTCAAATTGCTCAATAAAGAGCGGGAGCTTTTGCTTACGCGCGGGATGCTGCGGGAAAAAGAGCATAATAACATGGTAACCTTTGCCAGCCTTCTCAGTGTCGCCATGCTGATGCTCGTTGCCTTCTCTTATTGGGGGTGGCAACAAAAGCAAAGATTTATGAAGCTTTCCCGGCAAGATCAACTGACCGGAATATATAACCGTGCCACAGTACAGATGATGGGCGACAATCAATTTGTGCAGGCCATGCGTCGGGACGCTCATTTTAGTCTAATGTTGTTTGATCTGGATAACTTCAAACAGATTAACGACAACTTTGGCTTTGGATGTGGTGACTGGGCAATATGCCGGGTCGTCGAATCGGTTCAAGCTGAGCTTTCGCGGAAACATATTTTTGCTCGCATGGGGGCGAAGAATTTGTCATTATCATGCCTGATGTCGATGCCGCTGCGGCCATAGCGCTGGCAGAGCAGATACGTCAAGTGATTGCCGCTATCTCCAGTAACCGAAGTGGCCATCAGTTTGTGATTACAGCCAGTTTTGGCGTAAGTAGTCGTACCCCTGTTGATTTGAGTTTGGAACCGCTCATTAACCGGGCGGATAAGGCATTACATCAAGCAAAATTATCTGGGCGTAACCGCGTCTGTATGACGCCAGAGGTGGTGGCAGATGTCCCAGATGTTGAGGAAGTGTTGAGCAACTGAGTTAATTGCATTAAAGATCCAGATAGGCATTTATTCTCTGATGCTATTTTGTTTATACTGAAACTCCCCTAAGGCCGCAACTGAACGACAGCTTTGGCCACGTTAACTACATATCTTGATTTTCTTTGTCTGGCATCAGGTGTTCCAGCGCTCGTCTATTATTGGTTGCAATCTACCCTTACGTCATGGCCGTATTTTCTTACCCGTTTGCTTGAGGATTCCTGATGGAACAGGACAATATTTTAATTTCTACCTTATTGTTTTTACTGGCAGCTGTAGTGCTGGTACCACTGGGTAAGCGTTTCGGTGTCGGGCCAATCTTGTCTTATCTTGCGGCTGGGGTCATTCTCGGCCCGGCGGGCATCGGCGTGGTTTCAGAACCCGCATCAGTGCTGCACATCGCCGAATTTGGTGTGGTCCTGATGTTATTTATCATGGGATTGCAGCTAAGTCCTGGGAAACTATGGGAATTACGCAGCGCTATTTTTGGATTGGGTAGTAGCCAATTAATCTTATCCTGGACTGCGGTCAGCCTCTTTTCTGTCTATCTTGGTCTTTCTTGGGCGAGTGCAATCATCATCGGCGCGGCATTGTCATTGTCTTCTACAGCCTTTGCCGTACAACTGATGGCTGAGCAACGTTTGTTAACCACTCCTATCGGCCGTGATGCTTTTGGGGTGCTGTTGATGCAGGATTTAGCGGTGATCCCCATGTTGTTGCTAACGGCTTATTTAGATCCAAATTCTGCCGAAGCTGGTCATAGGGCCGTGCCTTGGTATTGGACCTGCGTTGCACTACTTGGATTTTTGCTGATGGGTAAGTATTTACTACCTAAGCTATTGCAGCTAGTGGCAGCGAGTGGTGTCCCTGAAGTGTTAACTGCGTTTGCACTGTTATTGGTGATGGGAAGTGCCGCGCTGATGGCTTGGTTGGGGCTATCTTCTGGCATGGGGTCATTTTTAGCCGGGGTGTTACTGGCAAACTCCAGCTACCGACATCAATTAGAAACAGATATCGAGCCATTCAAAGGATTGCTGCTTGGGCTGTTCTTTATGGCTGTGGGCATGAGTATGGATCTCAGCCTATTACTGAAAGAACCGCTATTACTGTTGGGGGTTTTGCTAGCAATGCTGGCGATTAAAACTCTGGTGCTGGTGGTGTTGGGCAAATTTCGCAGACACTCGTGGCGCAATAGCGTGGCGTTGGGACTTATTCTGGCTGAAGGCGGTGAGTTTGCATTTGTGTTGTTGTCGCAAGCACATCTGTCAGGGTTATTGTCTCAGGAACTCAGCCAGGCGTTAGTGTTGGTGATAGGGCTTTCTATGGCATTAACACCTTACTTACTGCGAGCCTTCCGGGCGACCGCCAAACCAGCCGAGGATCATAGTCGACTTGCCGATGTTATTGAACCGGGTGAAAGTGAGGTGGTCATTGCTGGCTTTGGCCGAATGGGGCAGATCACAGGGCGTATTTTAGCTTCCACAGGTATTCCATTTGTTGCTCTTGATAAAGATGCCCACCATGTGGATGTCGTCAGGCAGTTTGGCAGTGAAGTTTACTTCGGTGATGCCAAACGACTCGATATGTTGCTGTCGGCTGGGCTCACTAAAGCGAGAGTGATATTAGTCACCGTGGATTCGGTTGAGGATTCATTGCAGATCGTCAATCAGGTACAGACTCATTTTCCCCACGTCACTATTATCGCTAGAGCACGTGACCGTAACCATGCATATCGCTTGATGAGTATGGGGGTCACTCGGGTATTTCGTGAAACGTTTGGTTCAGCACTGAGCGCCAGTGAAAGTGTGTTGCAAATGCTAGGGATGTCGCAAGTGCAGGCTTCGGAACGTGTCCGGATTTTTGCAGAGCACGATAAGGCCCAAGTGGTTGCCGGGGCTGAGCATAAAGACGATTTGAAGGCATTGATCCGTATCTCTAACGAAGGTAAAGCGGAGCTTGCATCGCTGATGCGTGCCGACCGAGATAAGGGCATTTAGCCTCTAGCATAGACACATACATAGATGTGAGTTTGCTTGGCCGTAACCAAATGAGCCTGAGCGGTAGCTGTTTTTCTAGCATTTACGGAAAAAGTGAAAATTTTTTTATTTTTACCAGATTTTCCAGAGATGTTGCTGGTTTAATCACAGTCTGTCTCATAACGTATCTTGCTGGAGATCTTACCAAATTGACGTCTACGTCAATTTAAAACGACTGTTTTATTCCCGTGTTTGTTTTGCCTCTATTAACTTATTGTTTCTATTACTTTTAATGGCTTAACCAACAGGTTAATCTGTTACGTCATTTCATCTTCACGCCTTAATTAATTATCCGTTCAGGTGTAAACAATTATGATTTTTTGTAATTAAATTACGTAATAAATTACTTATTGTGTTTTATGGTAAAGAAGTCTGACAAATTATTAGAAAAAGCTGTTTTGTATAAAATTTAATAGTTATTAATTTAATAAAAACAATTAATTATTTTTTATGTGCGTTATTGGTAAAACCAATTTTTATGACATTAATCACGCTGACTTATGACTTTTTGGCTATTGCATTGTTTATTTTTTATCGCTAGGTTTTGTTATTAAAAGAACATATGAAAGTTTTGTCGCTAAGAAATTTTAAACCTGGAGGTTGTCAATGCAACAGACCGCAGAACGCCCACTTACTACGGCTGGCAGCTTAGCCATAAGTGCCAGTCCGATTGCCGGACAAGAGCGGGTATTAACAGAAGGCGCTTGTGCTTTATTACAGGCACTGTGTGGCCAGTTTGCCAACGAAGTCGAGAGCTTACTCGCTCGTCGTAAACAGCGTCAGCAGATGATTGATGCCGGTACACTTCCGGATTTCCTGCCAGAGACCCAATCAATTAGAGAGGGGGATTGGCAAATCCTCGGCATTCCCGCCGATTTACAAGATCGCCGGGTAGAAATTACCGGTCCGGTGGATCGCAAGATGATTATCAACGCACTCAATGCGGGGGTAAAAGTTTTCATGGCCGATTTTGAAGATTCGCTGGCCCCTAGCTGGGAAAAGCTAATCCAAGGTCAGGTGAACCTGCAAGATGCGGTCAGAGGTGAAATTGAATACACCGCACCTGAAACCGGTAAACATTACCAACTGTGTGATACTCCCGCCGTGTTGGTTGCCCGAGTGCGGGGGCTGCATCTGCCTGAAGATCATATTTTGTTTAATGGTAAGGCGATTCCGGGTGGCTTGTTTGACTTCGCCATGTACTTTTTCCATAACTACCGTCAGTTGTTGGCAAAAGGCAGTGGTCCATATTTCTATATCCCTAAGCTGGAAAGTCATCTGGAAGCTCGTTGGTGGGCTAAGGTATTTGCATTTGTTGAAGAACGTTTTTGCCTGCAGCCTGGCACCATCAAATGTACCTGTCTGATTGAGACATTACCCGCCGTGTTTGAGATGGACGAAATTCTCTATGAGCTGCGTTCAAATATTGTGGCACTCAACTGCGGCCGATGGGATTACATTTTCAGCTACATCAAAACACTGAAGAATCATCCAGACCGAGTCCTGCCAGATCGGCAGCAGGTGGGCATGGATAAGCCATTTCTCAGCGCTTATTCGCGGTTGCTGATCAAAACCTGTCATAAACGTGGGGCGCTGGCGATGGGCGGCATGGCGGCATTTATTCCTGCCAAGGACCCAGAAGTTAACGCCAAAGTGTTGCAACGAGTCCGTGCGGATAAAGAACTGGAAGCCCGCAATGGCCACGATGGCACCTGGATTGCACACCCTGGTTTGGCGCAGATTGCGCTAGAGATATTCGATGAGTATATCGGCAAAGAACGCCCCAACCAGTTGCATATTACCCGCGATGTTGACGCGCCAATCCTCGCCTCAGAATTACTGGCTCCTTGCGATGGCAGTCGTACCGAAGAAGGCATGCGGCTAAATATCCGCATCGCGTTGCAGTACATCGAAGCTTGGATTGGTGGCAACGGCTGCGTGCCTATTTATGGCTTGATGGAGGATGCCGCCACCGCCGAGATCAGCCGTACCTCTATTTGGCAGTGGATCCGCCACGGCAAATCTTTGAGCAATGGCAAACTGGTGACAAAAGCGCTGTTCCGCAACATGCTCACCGATGAACTCGCTGCGGTAAAACGGGAAGTGGGCGAACAACGCTATACCCAGGGCCGGTTTATTCAGGCGGCATCATTGCTGGAAGAGATCACCACCGCAGATGAGTTGGTGGATTTCTTAACCCTACCAGGTTATCGCTTGCTTAATACGTAACCTATTCAATTGACTGGGCTCAGCCCGTAACTGTAACCATCGGTTTTGGGGCCGATGAGCAACTTGTAGGAGTGTAAAAATGACTGAGGCAAGCCAAATGAATCGTCAGGCGCAAATTGCGGCCCTGAAACAGGATTGGGCTGAAAATCCACGTTGGCAAGGCGTTCGCAGACCTTATAGCGCAGAAGAAGTAGTGGCATTGAGAGGCTCGGTGATCCCCGAGAACACGCTGGCCAAAATGGGGGCGGCAAAATTGTGGGCGTTGGTGAATGGTGCTGCCCGCAAGGGATACGTTAACTCGTTAGGGGCGTTAACGGGGGGCAGGCGGTACAACAGGCAAAAGCGGGAATTGAGGCGATTTACCTTTCTGGCTGGCAGGTTGCAGCCGATGCCAATCTGGCGAGCACCATGTATCCCGATCAGTCGTTATATCCGGCTAATTCGGTGCCCTCTGTGGTCTCTCGGATCAATAATGCCTTTCGCCGTGCCGATCAAATCCAATGGAGCCAAGGGGTAAATGTCGATGATGACGGCTTTACCGACTATTTTCTGCCAATTATTGCTGATGCCGAAGCTGGGTTTGGCGGGGTACTGAACGCTTATGAACTGATGAAGTCAATGATTGAGGCGGGGGCTGCCGGGGTTCACTTTGAAGATCAGTTAGCATCGGTGAAAAAGTGTGGGCATATGGGCGGTAAAGTGCTGGTGCCAACCCAAGAAGCTGTACAAAAACTGGTGGCCGCGAGACTGGCAGCTGACGTTGCCGGGGTGGATACCTTGGTTATTGCGCGCACCGATGCCAATGCCGCCGATTTGCTGACTTCTGATTGTGATCCCTATGATAGTGATTTCATCACGGGTGAGCGTACGCCTGAAGGATTTTATCGGGTACGTGCTGGCCTTGACCAAGCCATCTCCCGCGGTCTGGCTTACTGCCCATATGCTGACTTGGTATGGTGTGAAACGGCCAAGCCAGATCTGCAAGAGGCTCGCCGTTTTGCTGAAGCTATTCATGCTAAGTTCCCAGGTAAGCTGCTGGCATATAACTGCTCACCATCGTTCAACTGGAAGAAAAATCTGGATGATGCCACCATCGCTCGCTTCCAGCAGGAACTGTCGGATATGGGCTACAAATACCAGTTCATCACATTGGCAGGTATCCATAACATGTGGTTCAACATGTTCGATCTTGCCTATGAGTATGCTCGCGGTGAAGGGATGAAACATTACGTAGAGAAGGTTCAACAACCGGAATTTGCGGCCGCGGAGAAAGGCTATACCTTTGTGGCGCATCAACAGGAAGTGGGCACTGGGTACTTCGATAAGGTAACGAATGTCATCCAGGGCGGCATGTCTTCGGTCACCGCATTAACTGGCTCGACAGAAGAAGCCCAGTTTTAATAAGCTTATCAGGTTATCTAACGGCGCAGGCGCGCCGTTTTTTGTACCTGTGGACGGCAAATACAAAGAAATTTTGTTATCACAATGTAAATTCCACCAGGGTGAGTTATGTTTAAACAACATAAACCAGTATTACATTTACTGGATAACGTTACCCGAAGGTAAATTGCGTTGAAGACAAATTCTCTGGGCGCAGATTATTGGGTACGTCGTATCAGCGAGCAGGAAATGCCTGCGCTAGGCTCCATGATCCGTACTCTTGAACAACTCGCTAAGGATGAAGTGTCATCAATGGCGGTGTTGGGCCGCAGTATCATGCACGACAACGCGTTAACCTCGCGAGTCCTGCGTGTTGCCAATAGTGCTATTTACAATAAAGGCATCAGCCAGGTGACAACGCTCAGCCGGGCGGCCGTGGTACTTGGGTTTGATGTTATCCGTAATATCTGTATTACGGCTAAGTTGCTGACTAGCTTGCTGGAAAGCAACAATATGTCGCCGGCGGTTTACCAACGCTTGCTAAAATTGATGGCGCATTCATTCCAATCCGCAATGCTCACTAAAATGATGTTGGCGGATTATGGCGAGGAGTTGCAAGAGGAAGCATTTATTGCCTCATTGCTTTATCACCTCGGTGAAAGTGCCTTCTGGAGCGTTGCTGGGCAACCTGCTGATGAGTTGGACGCATTACTGGCAAATTGTGAGGATAATGTCAGTTGTTTGCAGGTTTCTCGTGATTATCTAGGCGTATCATTTAATCAGCTAACACAGGGACTTGCCCGGAGTTGGGGGCTGGGTGAGTTGCTGATGAAATCCTTGCTGAATCCAGATGAACGAACCCCAGAAGTTCGCACTATCTTTCTTGCCAATAAACTTAGCGATGTGATGAGTGACAGTCAGGCATCTCCTGACGAATTGCAGCGCCGATTGCAGCAATGTGCCGAGTTAATGGCGTTACCAACATCAGAGTTTCAACAGCGCTTACAGCACTGTTTGGATGCGACTAGGCGACTGACGGTGGATTATGGCGCAAAAGTGTTGCTGCAACATTTGCCCAAACGCGAGACGCTGACACAGTTGGCACCATCACCGCACCTTGTGCCAAGAGTGGCGGATACCGGTGTTTTGTTGGAAAAACTGCGGCAACTCACCTTGCTTGCGCAAGATAAACCCGATTTTAATCAGGTCATTTTGACAGCATTGCCAGCTATGCTTGATGGCATTGGGTTAGATCGCTGCGCAGTGTTGCTCTTGTCACCCAATCGTAAACGTTTGCAGCCCCGGCTAGCCATAGGTGATAACGCAGACCTAATGAAGCAAAGCTTTGTATTAGAGTTGAGTGACGATGCGGTGATGTTGCGAGCCTGTCTAGAAAAACAACAGGCATGCTGGCAGGGCAAGGATACTCCAGAGCTACCGATGGGGGAGATTTTGCAGCAACTGTTACCTGTAAACGGTTATCTGATGGCACCGCTGCGAGTTGAAAATAAAACCATCGGCATTTTTTATGCTGACCGTCAGACCACGGGAAGAGACATTTGTCAGCAAGATTTTGACAGTTTTACCCATGTCGCCCAGTTGGCTAATCTTTGTTTATCACTCGCACTCAGGGGTTTTAACCGCCTTTTTACGGAAAATCTTTATTTGATCTGTGATGCGCGGTGCCAAGGCATTGGGTATTGGGAAACTCAGGTGATATTGTAAAATTTTCCAGCCATCTTCAGTGAGTACCAGCGTGCCAGTACCGCGGCATAATCCATAGTTTTTATTATCTAAGATCTCATCAAAAACAATGACATCACCGTGGCGAACCAATGTGCGTGACCGAGTTTCATAGCTCCAGCCCTTACTGCTACGGGCATAACGCTGAAAATCCCCATCGTCCAGTGTTCGGTAATATCTGTGCCAATAAACCCAGCATCTTCGGTAAATAGGCTGAAATAACTGTCCCAGTCTGCGGCAGCAGCACTTAAATGCAGCATATCAAGGAGTGCATCCGCTTTCGCGGTTTGTGGGTTGCGAGATACTTGATTTAGTGCCGTTGGCGTATCGGCATCCGCTGCCAAGGGAGTCCGGCCTGAACGAGCACACTGAACAACAGCACTTTTGTCAATTTTTGTAAGTTCAACATAAGTTTTGCCGGTAAATTTTTAACAATATTCTAGGCTGCATAACATGGGGATGCCAGCGGTTAATGTGTTGGCAGACGGTAAAAATGCAGATAAAAAAAGCTGACAGCAAACGATAACGCGTTTCAACTGTCAGCAAATGGGTAGGAGTTAGTATGAACTTAGGAAAACAAGGGAGTTAATCAACCATAAACTGTTGATACAGTAACTTACGCTGTTGCGCACTAAGGCTGTCGAAGTAACTTGTCAAAAACCTTAACATGCGGGATTTAGATACGTTCGCTTCTGTGGACAATTGTGCCAGTTGCTCAATTATCGGCTCACCTAGAGTAAAGGTTGCCCGTTTCAATGGACATTGTGGCGGATAAACCAGTCGTCCATTGTTTGACTCTGCAACATGGCGGTGCAAAGTAATGATATTGCTTTTATCAGCAATAACATGATGTTGCTCGGTACGGCGCTCTTTGCCGAGCGCATAGAAAATGGCATCCTCGATAAATTCATCAATGGAAGGACACAAGTCTTGTCGGTTACGATGTGGCTCACATGGCGTAGCGTTTTTCTTCAGATCTGCTAGACCCATACTGTGCCCCCATAGCGTTAACTTTTAGATTCATGAAGCGTTGCCGCAGCTCAGCTGCATTGCTGGCTTGTAACATTTCACATGCGATGCCACGGATTTCATCGGCGGCTTTACCTTGGGGCTCAATTTCCATGACAGAACGGCCTGATTCCTCGCTGTCATCATAGATATTACGGCTATAAGTGACATTGCTCAGCACCTTGATGTCATAGGTGCGGCAGACTTCTTTGGCTTCTTCAATACGGCTCGCCTGACTGGGAAGGTTAGGGCATTGGGTGATAACAAATGATGCCAGCATCTTCGGATTTATCATCATGCAAGTGGCAACCACATCATCCATATGGCTGACCGTTTTAAGGTCGCGGCGCTTTGGCCGTAGTGGCATCAATACGTGTGAAGCTACCGACATAGTTGCCCGTAAGGCAAGGTTGTCCTGGCCTCCACAGTCGACGATGACAACATCATAGTGCTGCTCCAGACTGAGCAAATCGTTACGGATTTTGCCATACAGTTGCACACAATTGATGCCCGTCAGCTCTGGATGCTGATTACGTGCTTGGATCCAGTCGGATGTGGTGCGCTGGGGATCACAGTCGACCATAATAACGGCGGCACCACAGTCTCTTGCCAAAAACACGGCGATATTCTGGGCGATACAACTCTTGCCGCTACCACCTTTTTCTCCGCCGACCAGTATGATCATGATGTAATCCTCAGCTGTTTTTAACGGATGGCATCGTAAGATGCGTTACCATTACAAGCTACCTAATTGGGTTGGTAAAATTAATGTTACAGGGAAAGTTTTTTCGGTCAAGTGTATGATTTATAGATAAAATAATGGTAATGCTGTTGTCATTATTTTGGCGACAACGGCCTTAGCGCCGTAAATATGACACGCGCCTCAAACTGCCGTGTTATCGTGATATAAATTTTTACAATCAAGTGGTTAGATAGTTTGACAGTGTCATAAAGCTGTGTAGGGTGATGGGGCTTTGGCAAACGCACGCAAACGTCCGCTTTTATTACTTCAATATGAAATTAAAAATTATTTTTTAGTAATGAAATATTATAAATCTACTGTTAACTGATTGATGATAAAGATCAGTTGCGACAGTTAGGAAGCATTCCGCTGCGAACGGTACCGATTTAAGGGGGTTAATGGAGCAACAACAGTTACTGGAGGCTATCAATCAGGTTATGCCATTTGGTAAGTATGCCGGAAGCAAGTTATTGGAGTTACCGGAGCCATATTTAGTGTGGTTTCACCAGCGTGGGTTTCCACCGGGAAAACTAGGCCAACAGTTAGCATTAATCTACGAAGTAAAACTCAATGGGCTGGAAGCGATGCTACGACCACTACTGAAATAGCTGCACACGATAAAAGTGTGACCCCTATTAGTGATTTATGAAGTAAGCCATGCTTTAATGATAAGCAGTTTTATTGACAACAGGAATTGATTCACATGGTAAAACTGGCAAAAATTCTGGCGACTGCCGCAATGGTTCTGGGGATCTCTGTATCTGCATGGGCTGCGGGTAAAATGCATGAAGGTACTGTTCTGGATACAATGAACAGCGGCGGCTACACTTATGTCCAAGTGAAAGAAGGTGACAACACATTCTGGGCGGCCGGTCCACAAGTAAAAGTGGATAAAGGCGATAAAGTGCAAGTGGATGAACAGATGTGGATGACTAACTTCACCAGTAAAACGCTGAAACGCACCTTCGACAAACTGATGTTTGTGGGCGAAATTGCTAAGAAGTAATTAACTGCCTAAGAAATTCCAACACACCCGGCGATAACGTTTCCACAATTGTCGGGTGTTTTTTTATCTGCAATCCATCACTTAGCCTGCCATTAATAGCGCCAAGCACTTAGGCGAGACAAGCGTTAGTTCAGACAACTGGATAACGCCATCGATACTGATGAAACAACTGCGAGCTGTACTAAAAATCAGCTATTCGTTTTAGGAAATCATGCAATAACATAATTTCATACTGCTGCTGATTGCACTAACCCCATGTCACAACAGACAATACTGCTGCGCCGCATAATATCAAGGCACTAGATGATGTCAGTTGTATTTTTTGAACTGGGTCATCTTTTTTACCGGAAGAGTCCGGAGTATTCCTTTTCCCAAAGCTGCATTTTTCGAAAATGAACGCTTCCTACTTACTTAAGCGCGGTGCGCAAAGCGGCATTGACCCTGTTTGGTCAGACAAACGTTTTTTCGCTGCTCTGTATAGACGGATTAAGCCGTAACTACCGACGGAATATTGATTCTGCCGTACGACTGCCGACAGAGCGTTTGCCTGATGTATGCAGGCAGATGCGAGGTTGTATCAGGACATGCAGGAGTTCCTATGGATTCAAATCATACCGATGATTCCCGTCGCCGTTTTATGAAAGGCGCGATGTGGGTTATCTCCGCTTCAGCCCTTGGCAGCGGCGTAATGCTGTCAGCAAACGCCAGCACAGCACCCGAACTGTCGCAATATAAACCCGTTTTTTTCAACGACGCCGAGTGGCATTTTGTGTTGGCTGCTTGTGACCGGTTGATCCCCGCCGACGATAACGGCCCTGGGGCATTACAGGCAAATGTTCCGCTCTTTATCGATCGGCAGTTACAAGGCGATTTCGGCCAGGCGAAAGACTGGTATATGAAGGGGCCATTTCTGGAAGCCCCGGCTGAACTGGGATACCAATCACCACTAACCCCTGCGCAAACCTACCAGAAAGGCATTGCCGCAACGGATACCTACTGCCAGAAAACATTCGGCAAAGTCTTTGCTGATCTGTCGGCTGAACAACAGGATGCACTGTTAACGCAACTGCAATCAGGACAGGTAACGCTGACAGAGGTAAGTGCAAAACAGTTCTTTGATTTTCTGTTGCAGAACACCAAAGAAGGCTATTTCGCTGATCCTATTCATGGCGGCAATAAAAATATGGCCGCATGGAAAATGATCGGTTTCCCTGGCGCCCGCGCATCCTACCTGGAATGGGTGGATTTGCACAATGTCCCTTATCCAATGGGGCCTGTCAGTATCAATGGCGATAGGGGGTAATCATGTCTCGGCAAGAACAACCAGTAGATGTAGTGTTAGTAGGGTTGGGCTGGACCAACGCCATTATGGGCATGGAATTGGCTCAAGAAGGTTTGAATGTGCTGGCGCTTGAACGCGGTGAAGATCGCGATACCGTACCCGATTTCGCCTACCCGAAAATGGCGGATGAGTTAACTTACGGGGTTCGTTACAAACTGATGGTGAAACCCGCCAAAAGTACCATTACGGTGCGCCATAGTTTGGCAGAAACCGCCGTTCCCTATCGGCATTTAGGCTCTTTTCTGCCTGGCGATGGCGTTGGTGGTGCGGGCACGCACTGGAACGGTCATACCTGGCGCCCAATGCCAGAAGAACTGCGTTTGCGTAGCTATGTTGAACAAACCTTTGGTAAAAATATTATTCCGAAGGACATGACTATTCAGGATTATGGTGTCAGCTATGAAGAGCTGGAGCCTCACTTTGATTTCTTTGACAAAGTGCTAGGGGTTTCTGGTAAAGCCGGCAATATCAATGGCAAAATCCAGGAAGGCGGTAATCCGTTTGAAGGTCCGCGGAGCCATGAATATCCGTTGCCGCCACTGAAACGTACGCTAAACGATACCATGTTTTCTGACGCCGCTAAGGCGCAAGGACTGCATCCTTTCCCGTTGCCATCATCCAACGCGTCAGAAGCTTATACCAATCCTTACGGAATGCAGTTAGGCCCTTGTAACTTCTGTGGTTTCTGTGAAAGATATGGTTGTATTAACTACTCTAAAGCCTCCCCGCAAACCGCTATTCTGGGAGCGTTGAAGCAACATAAGAACTTCGCCTACCGAACCGGATGTGAAGTCATCAAAGTCAATCTGAGTGATGATAAAAAGACTGCCACCGGGGTGACTTATATCGATGCTAAGGGCGAAGAAGTTTTTCAACCTGCCAAATTAGTCGTTGTTGGCACATTTGCTTATAACAACGTTCGTTTACTGTTGTTATCTGGCATCGGCCAGCCTTACGATCCGCTCTCCAACACTGGTACCGTGGGGCGCAACTACGCCTATCAGATGATGGGTGGCGCTACTTTATTCTTTAAAGATAAGCAGTTTAACCCTTTCATCGGCGCTGGCAGTAATGCGACCACCGTTGATGACTTCGCCATCAACCAGATTGATTTTGCTAAAGAAGGCTTTATTGGTGGCTCCTATTTGTTAGCGGCTCAAACCAATGGTCAGCCTATTCACAGCCTGCCGTTACCTCCAGGAACGCCAACTTGGGGCGCTGACTGGAAAAAAGCGGCGAAAGATTATTATGGTCATGCCATGAGCATCAGTTCTCATGGCTCCAATATGTCTTACCGCGATTGTTATTTGAGTTTGGATCCTAACTACAAAGATGATCATGGTTTGCCGTTGCTGCGTTTAACCTTTGACTGGAAAGAAAATGATCTGCGCATGACCCAGTTTATGAAACAGAAAGTGGCTGCGTTAGCGAAGGGACTGAATCCAGATTTTCTGAAGGTGTCATTTAAAGATATCGGGACTCACTACGATGTGCGTCCATATCAGACCACTCATAATGTAGGCGGTGCGATTATGGGCACTGATCCTAAGACCAGTGTGCTCAATCGTTATCAGCAAAGCTGGGACGTCCATAACGTCTTTGTTTTGGGTTCAAGCTCATTCCCGCAGAACCTACAGTACAACCCCACCATGTTAGTTGGTGCCTTGGCATACTGGTCAGCTAAAGCGATCCGTGAGCAGTATCTGAAACACCCAGGTCCATTGGTGCAAGCATAAGGAGCCACAGATGAAACGCAATCTGATAATGATGCTGTTGCCGTTGGCCCTGTTGGCGACAACTGAAGCAGATGCTTTTGATAAAGCAACTATCAATCAAGGTGAATATCTCGCCCGTGCCGGCGACTGTATTGCCTGTCACTCGATCCCCGGCGGTGCGCCGTTCGCGGGCGGTCTGGCCATTGACAGTCCATTTGGCAAAATCTATTCCACCAATATTACTCCGAGTAAGACTGCGGGAATTGGCAACTATACGCTGGCGCAATTTGATGCGGCGTTGAGACATGGTGAACGTGCGGATGGCAGCAACTTGTATCCGGCGATGCCGTATCCCGATTACGCCATGTTGACCGCAGATGACGTTAAAGCCCTTTATGCCTATTTTATGGAAGGCGTGGCCGCCGTTGATCAAAAAGCCCCGGCAACCGCATTAAGTTTTCCATTTAATCAGCGCTGGGGGATCAGTTTTTGGAACTGGATGTTTGCTAACAATAAAGCCTACCAACCACAAGCCTCTAAGTCCGATGACTTCAATCGTGGCGCCTATCTGGTACAAGGTTTAGGTCACTGTGGTAGTTGCCATAGCCCTCGCGGTGTAGCCTTCCAGGAAAAAAGCTATGATGAGTCTGATGCTAGTTTCCTCAGTGGCGGTAAAGTGGGGATTTGGCAAGCGCCTAGCTTGAGAGGCGGTGATAAGGGCGCTTTAGCAAGTTGGAGTAAAGCCGAACTGATTGATTATCTTGCCAATGGCCGTAATGACACCACCGCTGTTGCTGGTGAAATGACCTCAGTGATTGCCCATAGCTTGAGTTATTTAAGTCAGGCTGACTTAGCAGCTATTGCGGACTATCTGAAATCTCTGCCAGGAGATGGTAAGGCGCTGCCAATGACCGCGGCGGCGACCAAGAAAACCAGCGATGCACTCAACAGCGCTAAAGTGGGCATTAACTCTGGGGCGCGGTTGTATCTCGACAGTTGTGGTGCCTGCCATTTTACCCAAGGACAGGGAGCTGCACGGGTATTTCCGAAATTGGATGGCAATGCACTGGTTAATGATGAAGACCCCAGTGGTTTAATTCATGTGGTGTTAGCCGGGGCGCGTTTACCTTCGACCAAAGGTGCTCCAGAAGCGTTGGCAATGCCTGCTTTTGGTTGGCGGCTGAATGATGATGAAGTGGCGCAGTTACTGACGTTTGTACGCCATGCCTGGAATAATCAGGCACCAGCCGTGACCGCGGAAGAGGTTGCCAAAGTACGGCAAACTATTCCTCAATCGGTTATGAATGCTACTCGTCCATAAAAAGACCCTCCGTTAGAAAGCCACCTAAATGGTGGCTTTTTTATGGCCGCAGTGCATTCCGATGCTGCTGAAAACCGCTTGCGTTTATGGGGTGTAGCAGCAAGAATCAACGCGTTTACTACCTTTATTGAGGTTTGCGCTGGATGGCGACAACCCTGATCCTCTATTCTCATGCGCAACATCGGCATTTAGCCGCAGAAGTCTCGCAAGTCTATCATCAGGCCGTACAAGCTCTCGCTGGGGGCTTTTATTCCGCTGCCCAGTGTCATGCCTGGTCGCGCGCACCTCGTTCAGATAAATATTGGCAGTTGCGTTTGCGCCATAGTACCGCTTGGTTGGCGCTGGATAGTAATGGTCATTGTGTTGGCTTTGTGCAGGCTGAACGCCAATATGGCGAAGCGGGTTATATCAGCTGTTTGTATGTGCTACCGAGCTGGCAGCGCCGAGGTATTGCCGCGCAGTTGATTGCGACGATGAAATGTTGGGCGCAACAACAGGCATTACCAAGACTCAGTACCCACGCCTCAATGCAATCAAAGTCAGTGTTTGAGCGGCAAGGATTTCGCAGTCACCATCGTTGTTATCAGGAAAAATCCGGGCAGCAACTCACCAGCTTTCTAATGTACTGCCCAATAACTGCAAGTAACATAAGTGTGCCTGAGCTGTAAGACCTCACCATTGTGTCGTCAGGCACTGGACATTTTGGTGCTCACTGATATTTGCCACTTGCCCCGTGTTTGGGCTTCATGATGATGGACGCTGTGGACCAAAGATGCCGTGCTAACCCGTCTAACACGTGTGCACAATGCAAAAAAATCCCCCGCATTTAACGGGGGATTGATATCGAAGTAACAATGCCATAGCTGTTTTTCATCGTTACCGCTATGGCGCTGTTATT
Organism: Shewanella dokdonensis; assembly: GCF_018394335.1. Lineage (NCBI taxonomy): Bacteria > Pseudomonadati > Pseudomonadota > Gammaproteobacteria > Alteromonadales > Shewanellaceae > Shewanella > Shewanella dokdonensis. The sequence continues at coordinate 3,384,492 of NZ_CP074572.1, forward strand.
GGCTTACGGCAGGTCGAATACCAGCGCTTCAACGTTATCGCTAGCCTGTAGTGACAGCAATTGTTCATCAGTGACACTGACGCCATCGCCTTCGTTGAGCTGGGTGCCATTCAGCGTGAGCTCGCCTTTTATCAGTTGCAGGTACAGTGTCCGGCCGCTGGTCAGTGGCAATGTCAGCTGTTCGGCATCTGCCAGTTGTAGACGATATACGGTGGCATCCTGTTTTATCTGCAGTGTGCCGTCTCTACCATCCGGGGTAACCACAGCGGTGAGCGCTTCAGTCTGTTCAAAGGCTTTCTGCTGATATTCTGGTTGGCCGCCGGTGGTTGCCGGCTGGATCCAGATCTGCAGGAAGTGCAGTGGCTCAGTTGCTGAAGGGTTGTACTCACTGTGATAAATACCACTGCCAGCAGACATCAACTGAAATTCTCCTGCGGGCAGATCTTTCACATGGCCGTAGCTGTCCTTGTGGGCAATAGTGCCAGAGATAACATAACTGATGATCTCCATATCCCGGTGCCCGTGAGTCGCAAATCCTTGTCCAGGTATTACTCTGTCATCGTTAATCACTCGTAGGGCGGAAACACCCATATAACGAGGGTCGTAGTAATTGCCAAATGAGAAGGTGTGGCGGCTCTGGAGCCAGCCAAAATTGGCTTGGCCACGTTCAGATGCTTTTCTTACGTTGATCATCAGGGGTTCCTCCAAGTTAAACTTTACGAGCGATAATATTGTCCAGCGACACTTTACCGGCACCAGATATCACTAGTGAGATGGCGATAGCGGCCAGTGTCAGCGCGTATTCGTAACCGTTATTAGCCATGAACAGCCCGTTGTGTATATGTACGGTAAACAGCGCTACCAACATAGTGAATGCAACTACTGCGGCTGCCGGACGTAATAACAGACCCAATAACAGAAACAGACCACCAAAGAATTCGCCTGAGCCGGCCAGCAATGCCATCAGGTATCCTGGGGTCAGTCCAATGGATGCCATCCATTGACCAGTTCCTTCCAACCCATAACCACCAAACATGCCAAACAATTTTTGACTACCATGAGCCATCAGTGTCAGGCCAACTGGAACACGCATAATCAGTGGGGCGTAACCAGCATTGTTGTTAACGAGCTTTGCGATAAGTTTTCTCATGATGCTTTCCTCAGTAAATTTGAATCCTGTTTACGTCAGGATTTGGGGAGTTCCCCGTCGTTGAAAGCAAGTTTAGTCAGCGCGATGACACTTGAAAATCGGAACATTTTGAAGTTAAATTTCAAAAAATTTGAATATGGGAAATTTTATGCACCCTGCAATCAATCTTGATGCACTTAAAGTATTGGATGCCATCGATAAAAAGGGCAGTTTCGCCGCGGCAGCCGAGTCGCTTTTTCGGGTACCTTCGGCGTTGACTTATACGGTACAAAAGCTGGAACAGGATCTCGGCAGCAGATTATTTGAACGTAAGGGCACCCGTGCCCAACTGACGGCGGTAGGTCAGTTAGTATTGACTCAGGGGCGGGAGATCCTCGCCGCGGCTACCCGTTTGGAAGACGCGGTACGACAGTTGGAAACTGGCTGGGAAACGGGGATTTCATTGGCATTGGACAGTATTTTGCCTGATGGGCCATTGATGAAAACCGTGGCGGAATTTACCGAACTTGGCAAGCAAGTCACTATCAGTCTTTCTAAGGAGGTTTTGGGCGGTGGCTGGGACGCTTTGTACTCCAGACGTGCTGATATCGCGATTGGGGTTTCTGGTGAATTACCGCGGGGACAGTATGAACTGCATCCTCTGGGGGCGGTGGAATTTGTGTTCGCCGTGGCACCTCAGCATCCTTTGGCACAGCATGAGGCTGAGATCCCCGTCGACGCCTTATTGCAATTTCCATCAATAGTGGTCACTGACAGTTCACAGTCACTACTGCAACGTTCGAGCGGTATTTTTGCCAGTCGGCAACAGATCCGGGTCTCCTCAATGGCTGATAAAGTGTGTTTACAGCAGCAAGGCACCGGGGTGGGATTCCTGCCGCTTCACCTAATCCGCCAGCAACTTGCCGAGGGGACACTGGTGGCGCGTAACGTGGCATTACCCAGACCGCCATTGCCCACTTTCATGGCGTGGCGCAAAGGGGAAAATGGTAAAGCGCTCAGTTGGTTTGTACAACGCCTGCGGCAACAAGACTGGTTGGCGGCCTGAGCCGCCTAACGTTTACTCTCGGCCATTTCTGCTAGATGGCTGGTGTAATACACTGTGGGTTGTAACTGAGCATCAAAGCTGGGGGCTTGCTGTAGCAACTGAATAAAGGCACTGGGTAAGGTCACTTCGGTTAATGCTTGCTGCCAACGCGCTTCTAGCAGGGCATCGTAACCCTCTTTGCCACTGGCGGTATAGCTGGTGGATACCCCGACATAAAACTCATCCCGCTTTAGTGGCTGCCAGCTGCCAAGTCCATCTTGCAGTTCCAGACGGAATAAACGTTGTCCGAGTGCCAGGCGGCCATCATAAAAATAACGCAACCCGTAGGTGTAGGGAAAACTGCCCGCGCCGGTGCCCATCACACTGTTATTGGTGGCGGCATTGATGGCGGATTCTAGTACCCGAAATAGTGCATCGCCAACGATCTCATATTTCACCAACGGCAGTTCAAACGGCAACAACCTGCCCATCACATCCGCCAGTGTGACTTGCCCCTGTACCAGTGATTGGCGCACTCCGCCGGCATTATGTAGGGCAAAATCTACCCTTGGGTCTTGGGTCTTTGCGGCTAAAAACATGCTTTGGCTGACCCAAGGCGCGATTTCACTGCCGTGGGGCAAGTTGCGACTAGGTAGGCGGGTGTGCAATAAGGTTTTGGGCACAAATGCGAGCACCTGTTGCTCCATATTGCTAATAGCCGGACGAAATTCGCTGTCGATGACCTGATTGATATGGGCGTCCTGTTCATCCCACAAAATGCCCGCGTGATTTGCCAGCAGTTCCTGTGCTTCTCGGTAATCATGGTCAGTGGCAGTGGTGTCACCACTCAGCATGAAATGGCGATCCAGCATAAAGTGGCTGGAACCTTGGATCTGTATTACCCGGCCCCGGTCATCAAATGCTATCTCGGCAATACCTAAGGTTTCGGCGTGTTTTCCCGCATGTACGATTGGAATACCATTTACTGATTCGGCGTATGGTAAGCACGGAAGGCCCAAGTCGGCAAAGTCGCCCATCAATGTGTGAGTGTGACCGCCGATAATCAGGCTGATATCGGGAATTTCTGCCGCCAGTTGCCGATCTTGTTCAATGCCAAGATGGCTGAGTAGCAGGATATGATCCACGCCTTGTTGTTTCAGGTGCTTAACCGTGGCTTGGGTCGTGGCGATGGCGTCAAGAAACTCGGTGTCGGGATCCGGTCTGGCGACCTTTTTCATTTGAGCTAGCGTGATACCGACAATGGCCAGTTGCCGGTCATAAAAATCTCGTAGCAGATAACGCCCAATACCCGCGTTGTTATCCCAGGCGTAAAGATTATCTAATCCCTGAAAACTGCCATTCTTACCGGGCAGTTCATGGCTGATATCCATATTGGCTGCCAGCACCGGGAAGGGTACGGTGCGGATAAAATCCGCCAGCACCGCATTACCATCATCGATGTCATGGTTACCTATGGTCATGGCATCTGGTTGCAGTAGTTGCAGCAATCTGGTGTTGGCTCGGCCTTTGAATTCACTGTAAAACAGGGTGCCGTGGAAACTGTCACCAGCGTGCAGAAACAGCATTTCCCGCTGCTGCTGTTGTGCTTGTTGCCGCAGTTTAGCGACTTGTGCCGCAATTCGGCCATAACCGCCACTGTGGCTGGCTAAGGTAAATTGTCCGTGCTGCAGGGTAACTTTGAACTGCACTAGACTGGGATCAAAATGGGAGTGAGTATCGTTGAGATGCGCAAGCGTTAAACGGTAAGTCATAACATCCTCTGTAACCAAACAGAGATTGTACACCTGACTTCTGACAACACAAGGGACGTTTGTGGTGCGTCCCCGTGCTTAGATGTCACATCAGTGATGTGGCTGTTCCTGTGTCGTATCCTCTTTATCTTCGGATAAATGAATGCCTTTATCCTGCATGCGTTTTTCCCACAGTTGGCGCGCTAACTGCTGCATATCGATAGCCGGATCGTTGAGATCGACAATTTCCAGCCCCAGCAGCGATTCAATGATATCTTCCAGCGACACCAAGCCGCGGGTACTACCGTATTCATCTACTACCATGGCAATCTGAGTATTGCGTTTAATCATCAGCTCAAACAGCGGCAGGATCCGCGCGGAGTCTGGCACAACCAACAGCTGGCGTTTGACATCCGCTATCGGTGCTTGCGGAGTATAGCGTTCTGCCAGCAGCACATCGGTGCGGTTGATATAACCAATAATATTATCGTGATCATCCTGATACAGCGGGATCCGAGTGAAGGGTTTATGCAGATGCTCTTGCACAAATTCTTGCTGGCTCATGGCGGCGGGCAGGGTAAACATCACGGTTCTTGGGGTCATGATGGCACTTGCCGGCATATCTCGGGCTTTCATCATCTGTGTCAGGATCTTGCTTTCCTGACGGTTTAGCTCACCTGACTCAACGCCGATTTTTGCCATCGCACTGATCTCTTGACGGATATATTGTCCAGAGTCGCCTTTGCCAATCAATTTGGTGACCTTGTTGGAGGCCCAGATCAACGGCAGACAGAGCCGCTCCATCCACAGCAGCATTAACGATACCCCAGGTGCCAGTTGGCGCCAGTAATTGGCGCCTATGGTTTTGGGAATAATTTCCGAAAAAAACAGAATAAGGAATGTCAGCACGCCGGAAAACACGCCTACCATTTCATCGCCGAACACATGGGCGGCTTGCGCCCCAGCAACGGCAGCCCCCACGGTGTGGGCAATAGTGTTTAGCGTTAAAATGGCAACCAGCGGCGATTCTACATGCTGCTTTTGTTGCTCAAGCCGTGCGGCCCTGCGGCGCAGAGCTGCGCAGGTTAGCGATATAACTAGGGGTGACAGACAACAGCACTGCTTCAAATACACTGCATAAAAAAGAGATGCTGATGGCAACCAGCACCGTAATTGTTAAAGCAAACATAGAATAGGGAACCAGATTTCCCTGAATGACATCATTAGGAGACATGAGTTAACCATAGTTAACTTTAACAGAACTTAATTGTGTTGCTGGCGGATGCGGCCATAGTCCTGGTTATTTCGCGTGGTCTCTGGCTAAAATCAATGGTGATCTATATAATTTGCCGCCCTGTTGCGGGTTTTGGTGTGAGGTAAATCAAATGGCCGAAAAAAGATCAATTTGCTCGATCTTGATCGTAAAGCGATGCGTGCATTATTCGCCGAATTGGGTGAAAAGCCATTTCGCGCCGATCAGGTGATGCAGTGGATATACCACTACGGCATTGATGATTTCGAACAGATGAGCAACATCAATAAAAACCTGCGTGCCAAGCTGAATAATGCCTGTGAAATTGTGGCGCCACAGATTTCTGGTTATCAAAAGTCTACAGATGGCACCATTAAGTTTGCTATCAATGTGGGGGCCGGGCAGGAAGTTGAAACGGTATATATTCCTGAGGATGACCGGGCCACATTATGCGTCTCGTCACAGGTAGGTTGTGCGTTGGCCTGTACCTTTTGTTCTACCGCTCAGCAAGGGTTTAACCGCAATCTCACTGTGGCTGAAATCGTTGGGCAAATCTGGCGCATATCACGTTTCCTTGGCCTTAAGTATGAAACGGGTGACCGACCGATTTCTAACATCGTGATGATGGGGATGGGCGAGCCGCTGCTTAATATGGCTAATCTGGTGCCAGCGCTAGATATCATGCTGGACGATTTTGGTTTTGGTTTATCTAAGCGCCGGGTGACAGTGTCAACTTCGGGTGTGGTTCCGGCGTTGGATAAACTCGGCGATCTGTTAGATGTGGCATTGGCGGTCAGTATTCATGCGCCTAATGATGAACTGCGTGATGAGTTAGTGCCCATCAACAAGAAATATCCGTTAAAAGAGTTTCTGGCGGGGATCAGCCGTTATATCGAAAAATCCAATGCCAACCGTGGCCGGGTAACAGTTGAATATGTGATGCTGGATCATATCAATGACAGCACTGAGCAGGCTCATGAACTGGCCGAGCTGATGAAAGATACGCCGTGCAAGGTTAACCTGATCCCATTTAATCCATACCCGGGGTCACCTTACGGCCGCTCCTCCAATTCGCGTATCGATAGATTCGCCAAAGTATTGATGGAATATGGGCTGACCGTCATTGTCCGTAAAACCCGCGGCGATGATATTGATGCTGCCTGTGGCCAGTTAGCGGGAGACATTCGTGACCGAACCAAACGTCTGGCAAAAAAACGCATGCAACAGAATCAAATATCGGTCACAATGAGTTAACATATTGTTTGTCAACATTAAAGGGTTTGCCAATGAAGCACGGATTGTGGGGCTTGGCGATGCTGGTAGCCATGTGTTCTTCGCTGCCCGGATGTGTGACCGAAAAAACCTATGCCGGTACGGATATTCCGGTCGTAGAGCACAAATTTGACCGAAACGCTGCGGCCTTAGAACGGGTGCAGCTAGGGCTCACTTATTTGAAAAAAGGTAATAGTGAGCAGGCAAAATTCAATTTAGATAAAGCCATGGGATATGCTCCCGATTTGGAAGAAGTTAATGTTGCCATGGCGTATTACTATCAGACCGTGGGTGAGACTCAAAAAGCTGAGGACACTTACGAACAAGCCATTAGATCTAGCAATGCTACCGGTGATGCCGCCAACAATTTTGGCGTGTTTCTGTGTCAGAACGGTAAGTATGCTAAATCTGAGGAGATGTTCCTCCGCGCCATCAGCAATCCCAAATATACGCGAACCGCTTCCAGTTATGAAAATCTCGGTATTTGCCAGCATAAAGCGGGGGATATAGAAAAAGCGAGACAGTATTTTGAGATAGCGTTAAAGTATGAGCCAACCAGACAAGTATCGCTGCTAGAGCTGGCTGAGATGGCACTGGAGCAACAGAATTTTCAAGCGGCTAAAGTGCAGTTGGATCGTTACCATAAAGTGGCGATCGATTCGGCGCTGAGTCTCGCACTAGCAATAAAAATTGAGCGTGGGTTGAACGACATTGAAGCCGCCAAACGATACGGCGTGCTGCTTTTGGCTAAATTTCCCAGTTCACCCCAAGCAAAAGAATACCGGGCAAGCATGCACTGATGACAGATATTAACAATGACGTTAACAAGGATGATGACAACAACCACGCCGCAGGGCACGAGGAAACACTCGGTACCGTATTGCAACAGGCGCGTGAGAGCAAGGGACTGAGTCTGCAGGAGGTTGCAGCAAGGCTGCACCTGCGGGCGTCTATTGTCGCGGATATTGAAAATGATGAATTTTGCAATATCGCTTCCAGCACTTATGTGCGGGGCTATGTGCGCAACTATGCCCGTTTTCTGGAAATTGATCCTGAATGCATCGAAGCTTGCCTCTCTCGGCAAGTTCCCGTGGTCACCGCACCAGTAATGCAGAGCTTTTCCCGTAAAACATCCCAAAAGAGTCGTGATAACTGGTTGATGGTAGTGACCTACCTAATCGTTATTGTCTCGCTAGCACTCTTGGTGTTGTGGTGGCTGCAAAAGCCGGCGATAGTGACGGAAGATTTCTCCAAGCCAACAGTAGAAGAGTTGCAACCAGAGTCAGGCCTGCCTAGCTCTACAGATGAACAGCCCACAGCGGTGAATAGTCCTGATGACATTAATGGCCCTAAAGCGGAAGACACTCCCATCGAGGCCCCTGATATGGCCACTGGCGTTGATAACAGCGGGCAGGCGGCAGATACTCCAGCTAACACAGTAACCGCGAACACTACTCCCGTGGTGGCAGACCAACCAACAGCGACGCTTCCACCACAAGCTGCTAGTGATGTTAGCACTGACACTGCTGCATTAAGCGCCAAACTGGAAATCGTCTTGCAAGGTGACTGCTGGATTAAGGCCACAGATGCTGATGGCAAAACGCTGGTGGACGGCCTTAAGTTGTCGGGCAAGAGTATTGAAGTCAGCGGTAAGGCACCAATCAGCTTAGTCTTGGGTGCGCCACAGAGTGTCAGCCTGCGCTATAACGGTGCGGCGATTGATCTTGCCCGTTTCCCTAATGGCCGGGTTGCACGACTGACGCTGCCGCAAGCCTAAAATTCAAGAATTTATGCTGGCCGAGTGATGGCCAGATTTAAGAGACAGAGCCAAATACGATGTACACTGAATCTCCCATCAAACGCCGCCCATCAACTCGCATCTATGTTGGTAATGTGCCTATCGGTGATGGTGCGCCTATTGCCGTGCAGTCGATGACCAACACCCGCACTACGGATGTTGAAGCTACCCTCAAGCAAATTCATGCCCTTGAACGTGTGGGCGCCGATATCGTGCGCGTTTCGGTGCCAACAATGGATGCTGCTGAAGCGTTCAAGTTGATCAAACAACAGGCCAAGGTGCCGCTGGTAGCCGATATCCACTTTGATTACCGGATTGCCTTGAAAGTGGCGGAATATGGTGCTGATTGCCTGCGTATCAACCCAGGTAATATCGGTAATGAGGAACGTATTCGTCAGGTGGTGGAAACGGCTCGCGATAAAAACATCCCTATTCGTATTGGGGTAAATGGCGGCAGTCTCGAAAAAGAGCTGATGGACAAATATGGTGAGCCAACACCAGAAGCCTTGGTGGAATCGGCAATGCGCCATGTCGATATTCTCGATCGGCTTAACTTTGATCAATTCAAAGTGTCGGTGAAGGCGTCTGACGTATTCTTAGCGGTAGCCTCTTATCGATTGCTGGCGCAGCAGATTAAACAACCGCTGCATCTGGGGATCACCGAAGCCGGTGGCGCCCGTTCCGGCGCAGTAAAATCTGCCGTGGGTTTGGGCATGCTGCTGGCTGAAGGTATCGGTGACACCATTCGGGTGTCGCTGGCGGCTGATCCGGTAGAAGAGATCAAAGTGGGCTTTGATATCCTCAAATCCTTACGTATCCGTTCCCGCGGTATCAACTTTATTGCCTGTCCATCCTGCTCCCGTCAGGAATTTGATGTAATCAATACCGTGAATGCGCTGGAACAGCGCTTGGAAGATGTGACTACGGCGATGGATGTGTCCATCATCGGCTGTGTGGTTAACGGCCCTGGCGAAGCCTTAGTGTCCGATCTCGGCCTCGCCGGTGGTCATAACAAGAGCGGTTTGTATGAAGATGGCGTGCGGCAGAAAGAGCGTCTGGACAATACTGATTTGGTCGATGCCTTGGAAGCCAAAATTCGCGCTAAAGCCGCGATGTTGTCACAACGCATCGATGTCAAAGCAGAGGAATAATTCCGCAGTGTGAGCCACGCGTCATCCGGCGGTTTGGCGATCATCGCTGAACCGCTTATAATGCTGGCATTTTTAACTTTCCGGCCTGGAACAAACGAGTCTAACAGTGGCAAAACAGATCCAAGCGATTCGCGGCATGAATGATATTCTGCCCGACCAGAGTCCCGTGTGGCAAAAAGTCGAGGCGGTGTTACGCGCCTCAGTAGCGTCATTCGGTTACAGTGAAATCCGTACTCCCATCGTGGAAAATACCGATCTCTTTAAGCGCTCTATCGGCGAAGTCACCGACATTGTTGAAAAAGAGATGTATACCTTCGCCGATCGTAACGGTGACAGTCTGACTCTGCGGCCAGAAGGGACCGCTTCGACTGTGCGCGCCGGTAACGAGCATGGTTTGCTGTACAATCAGGAACAGCGACTTTGGTACATTGGCCCAATGTTCCGGCATGAGCGTCCACAGAAAGGGCGTTATCGGCAGTTCCACCAGTTTGGTGTTGAAGTTTACGGCATCGCCAGCGCCGAGATTGACGCTGAAGTGTTGATGCTGTCAGCATCGCTGTGGGACAAGCTGGGCATGCGCGAGCATGTAACGCTGGAATTGAACACCCTTGGTGACAATCAGGAACGCATTGCTTACCGTGACGCGCTGGTGGCATTTCTGGAACAGCATAAAGAGGTGTTGGACGAAGACAGCCAGCGCCGTATGTACAGTAATCCGTTGAGGGTACTGGACAGCAAAGATCCTGAAGTGCAAGCACTATTGGCTGATGCGCCAGTGCTGATGGACTATCTCGGTGAAGATTCCAAAGCACATTTTTCACGCTTATGTGAACTACTGCAAGCCGTTGGTATCCAATACAGGGTTAATCCGCGGTTGGTGCGTGGTCTCGACTACTACAATCGCACCGTGTTTGAATGGGTGACCGATAGTCTAGGCGCGCAGGGCACGGTTCTGGCCGGTGGTCGTTATGATGGTTTAGTTGGGCAGCTAGGCGGTAAAGATACCCCAGCCGTCGGTTTTGCCATGGGACTTGAGCGTATTGTCTTGTTGCTGGAAACCCTAGGGCTCACAGCCGATGTGCCATCAGCCGTGGATGTTTATGTCACGGCAACCAGTGATGACTGTGTTGCAGAGGCGGTCAAGGTGGCACAAGAACTGCGCCAGACAGTGCCTACGCTCCGGGTGATGAGCCATTGCGGCGGCGGTAACTTTAAAAAACAGATTAAACGGGCTGATAAGAGCGGCGCAACTTATGCGTTGATTATTGGCGAAACAGAATTGGCAGATAATAAGGTAGCAGTCAAACCTTTGCGTGACGACAGTGAACAACTGCTGATTGAACGCAGTGCATTGGCTGCCTATCTGGCGGAACAACTCAAAAAATAATAAGGGGAAGTGCGGGTGGAAATTTACAGCACAGAAGAACAACAGGTCGAAGCGATCAAAACGTTTTGGAAGGACTATGGATCTTCGATATTAGCGGGTGCCGTGATCGGTCTGGGCGCGCTGTATGGCTGGAATTATTATTCTGGCTACCAAGTTAAAAAAGCTGAAGCAGCCTCCGAAGCATTTAACGTGGCACTCTCTCAGAGTAAAGATGCTGCCAGTACCTTGGCCGCTGCTGCCGAGTTCGATAAAGCACATTCCCAACTAGGCTATTCAGCTTTGATGCAACTGATCGTGGCTAAAACGGCTGCTGAAACTGGTGACCTTGATAAAGCCTCCGCAGCACTGCAACAAGTGCTGGCCGATAAACCGGCTGCAGCGGTAGCGGCTATAGCCAACTTGCGATTGGCAAGAGTTCAGGCAGAACAAGGGCAACTCGATGCTGCATTAGCAACATTGGGCAAAGTGTCTGATGCGGCATTTGCGGCAGAAAAAGCCGAGCTGGAAGGTGACTTCTATGTTAGCAAAGGTGATGCGGCAAAGGCTAAAACCGCTTATCAGACAGCTATTGAAAAAGGCGGTGCGGCTTCCAGCCCAGCGTTACAGATGAAACTCGACAATCTTAACCAGGCATAAGGAACCACCGGATGAAGTCATGGTGTAAAACGCTTGTCGCCTGTGGTTTGGTCGTGGGAACGTTAGCAGGGTGTGCTTCCAGTGATGTAGATGAAGCGCCCGTGAGCCCATTACCGGATATCACGCCGTCGGTGGAACCGTCAATTGTCTGGGATGACTCTGTAGGTGACGGCGTAGGTGATTACTATTCCAAGCTGCATCCTGCTGTGCGTTACGGCAAAATTTTTGCGGCTTCACGCGATGGCAAAGTCGCTGCATTCGATGAAAAGAGTGGCGATGAAGTATGGAAGGTCGATTTTAACGATCTGTTTGGCGATGACGGTCCGCTGAAGGAAACCCAAGGTGCGCGTTTAGCCGCCGGGGTAACCGTAGCGCAGAACAAGGTATTTGTTGGTGGTGAAAGCGGATTATTGGTGGCGCTAGACGTTGAGACAGGTAAGCCAATATGGCACACCATGGCCGGTGGTGAACTGCTATCAGCTCCCACTGTGGCCGAAGATACCGTGGTAGTGCACAGTTCTACTGGTGCCTTGGATGCCTTTAATGTTGATACGGGTGCCAAACTTTGGAGCTACGAGTCAGCATTACCTAATTTGACGTTGCGTGGCACCGGGTCAGCGGCCTATGCCGAAGGCGGTTTTTGTCGGCACTGCTGACGGGAAAGTGGCCGTGGTCATTAAGAGCAATGGTCAGGCGGCGTGGGAACAACCGATTTATGTGCCCAAAGGTGGTAACGAATTCAGCCGTATGGCAGATGTTGATATGACACCTGTGTTACTGGGTGAAAATATTTATGCTGTCAGCTATAACGGCAACCTTGCCAGTTTGGAAATGCGCAGTGGCCGAGTGGTATGGTCACGTAAATATTCCAGCTTTGACGAACTAGCGGCAGGTGGTTTACATCTGTACCTCGTCGATGACCACAGTAATATTTATGCGGTAGATCGGCGTAATGGTTTGGAAGTGTGGAGTAATACTCAACTGGCAAACCGTCAACTGACATCACCAGCCGTATATCGCGGTTATGTAGTGGTTGGCGACTTTGAAGGTTATCTACACTTTATTGATCGCGAAACAGGTACAATTGTCGGCCGTATTAAGGTTGATGGTTCTGGATTATTCAGCCAACCTCAAGTGGTTGACGATAAAATCTATGTGCAGGCCCGTTCCGGAGAGATAGCTGCCATTTCACTGCCTTAAAGCGTATAATGCCAGCTAACGAAGCCTCCGGGAGTCAACCCGGGGGCTTTTTGTTGTTTAAGAATTCAAGAGGAAAAGCATGATTCCTGTCGTGGCCCTGGTGGGGCGACCCAATGTAGGTAAATCGACTCTGTTCAACCGGCTTACCCGCACTCGTGACGCGTTGGTGGCGGATTTTCCGGGCCTGACGAGGGACCGTAAATATGGCCGAGCCTTTCTGTCTGGGCACGAATTTATCGTAGTGGATACCGGCGGTATTGACGGTAGCGAGGAAGGTATTGAAACCAAAATGGCGGAACAGTCGCTAGCGGCCATTGCCGAAGCCGACGTTGTGCTGTTTATGACCGACGCGCGTGCCGGATTAACTGCCGCCGATGAAGCGATTGCCCAATATCTGCGTTCGCGGGAAAAGATGACGTTCCTGGTTGCAAACAAGATTGACGGTATTGACGGTGACTCGGCAGTTGCCGAATTCTGGGCGCTGGGCCTAGGGGAAATCCACCAGATCGCTGCCGCACAAGGGCGTGGCGTCTCCAGTTTGATCGAAAATGCACTGGCACCGTTTGCCCAAGCAATGGCTGAGGATGACGAGTTCGCTGACGAGGGTGAAGACAGTCATAAACCACTGCGTGAATATACCGAAGAAGAGGCGGAAGCCGAGCAGGCGCGCCTGCAAGAGTTGCCCATCAAACTGGCGATTATTGGTAAGCCTAACGTGGGTAAGTCAACCCTGACTAACCGTATTCTGGGTGAAGAGCGTGTGGTGGTTTACGATCAGCCCGGTACAACCCGTGACTCGATTTATATCCCGATGGAGCGTGATGGCCGTGAATACGTGCTGATTGATACCGCCGGGGTAAGACGCCGTGCCAAAGTGCATGATGTTGTTGAAAAATTCTCCGTGATCAAAACCCTCAAGGCGGTTGAAGATGCCAATGTGGTGTTATTGGTGATCGATGCCCGTGAAGGGATTGCCGAGCAGGATTTGGGGCTGTTGGGCTTTGCTATCAACGCTGGTCGAGCCTTAGTGATTGCGGTAAACAAATGGGATGGTATCGATACCGATATCAAAGAGCGCGTGAAAACAGAGCTTGATCGCCGCTTAGGCTTTATCGATTTTGCCCGTATTCACTTTATTTCGGCATTGCATGGCACCGGCGTTGGTCATCTGTTTGAGTCGATTGAAGAAGCTTATGAAAGCGCTACTCGCCGAGTGGGAACATCAATGCTTACTAAGATCATGCAGATGGCGCAGGATGATCATCAGCCGCCATTGGTGAATGGCCGCCGCGTGAAATTGAAATACGCCCATGCCGGTGGTTATAACCCACCGATTATTGTGATCCACGGCAATCAGGTTGCCAGACTGCCGGATTCATACAAACGCTACATGATGAACTATTATCGCCGTACGTTGAATATTGTGGGTACGCCAATTCAGCTGCGGTTCCAAGAAGGCGCTAACCCGTTTGAAGGCAAAACCGAGAAGCTGACCCTGAGTCAGGAACGGCGCCGCAAACGGATGATGGCGCATATCAAAAATCGTCAATAGCACAGCATCACAAGCCGGGTATTTAGCCCGGCTTGTTTGCGCTGGCGATATCGGTTAGGGCCGCTCCAGCTTTTCAATCTTGGAAATAACCTTGCCTTGTTTCAGTAAGGTATGCAGCTGTTGCCCAGGTTGCAGTTGTGCCACATCCTGCACTATCTGACCAGCATCGTTGCGGGTGATACTGTAACCGCGGCTGAGAGTTGCCAGCGGACTGACGCTCTCCAGTGCATGGCTATCACGAAGCAGCCGTTGCTGTGCCTGTTGTAAGCTTGACTGGGTTAATTTTTGTAACTGTTGTGTCAGATATTCTAAGCGTTTACTTTCTAACGCCAATTGATGCCGTGGGTGCTGAGCATTGAGATGTCCTTCCAAACTCAACAATTGCTGGCGTTTACGTTGCAGCAAACTGGTGAAGGAGCTGACAAGCCGCAGTTGCTGCTCATCAAACCGCTGTACTAACTGTTGCAGTTGCCGTAGCGGGTCTTGGCGTTGCAAACGGTGATCCAATAGCTGTAATCGCTGGCGGATCAATAGCTGCCAGTGCTGCCATCCCTGTATTAATCGCACGCTGGCGGTATGAAGTTGCTGCTGTTTATCGCTGGCCGCTTGCGACAGGATTTCTGCGGCGGCCGATGGTGTCGGGGCTCTGATATCGGCCACAAAGTCACTGATGCTCATATCCACTTCATGACCTACTGCCGAGACCACGGGTAACTCGCTGTTGTAGATGGCATACGCCAGGGCTTCATTGTTGAAGCCCCAGAGATCTTCCAGACTACCACCGCCGCGAGTCAGCAATAATACGTCTACTTCTTGCCGCTGGTTAGCCAGTTCCAGTGCCCGTATCAACTGTAACGGTGCCTGGCCGCCTTGCACCGCGCTAGGATAGATAATCACTTCTATCGAAGGGTCGCGACGTGACAATACTTGCAGTACATCGCGGATCGCCGCTCCGGTGGGCGAGGTGATAACCCCAATACGTTGAATGTTTTTGGGGAGTGGCCGTTTGCTGTCAGTGGCAAATAATCCGGCGGCGGCCAGTTTCATTTTCAACGCTTCATACTGCTGTGCCAGTAACCCATCACCCGCGGGTAGCATGGATTCAATGATCAGCTGGTAATCACCGCGAGGTTCATAAACGCTGATATTGGCACGAACCAATACTTGCTGACCGTTTATGGGGTTGAAGGTGACATGCTGGTTGCGGCCGCGAAACATAGCACAGCGGATTTGGGAACGGCTGTCTTTCAGGGTCAGATACCAATGACCAGAAGCGGGACAAGAAAAATTGGAGATTTCACCACTGAGCCAAATACGCCCAAGCTGGCCTTCCAGCAGTTGTCTGACCTCACCGTTCAGGCGAGAGACGGTATACACCTGATCCGCCGATATCGACATTAAACCTTTCCCTGACAGAATTTTTAGTTATTTTCCCATTTACCCGGCAGGGCTTGCAAGGTATAATGCCGCCGCAATATTTCACCTCTATTTGATTTGTATCCTACCGCAAGGGGAGATGTTGCAATGTTACGATTAATCAAAGAAGCGCTTACTTTTGACGATGTGTTATTAGTGCCAGCGCACTCCACCGTCCTCCCTAATACCGCGAACCTGAAAACCCGGTTGACCCAAAAGATTGAGCTTAATATTCCGTTACTGTCTGCTGCTATGGACACTGTGACTGAAGCCCGTCTGGCCATCGCTATTGCTCAGGAAGGTGGCATTGGGTTTATCCATAAAAATATGAGCATTGACGCTCAAGCCGAAGAAGTGCGTAAAGTTAAAAGCTACGAAGCTGGGGTAGTGGCACAGCCTGTCACTGTGACGCCATCTACTACTATTGCTGAACTGCATGTGCTGACTGAACGCAACGGCTTTGCCGGGTATCCTGTGGTCACTGAAGCGAACGAACTGGTGGGGATCATCACCGGTCGTGACGTGCGTTTTGTGACCGATCACAGCAAGACAGTGCAGGAAGTGATGACGCCGAAAGAACGGTTAGTGACCGTAAAAGAAGGCACCAAGCACGATCAAGTGCAAAAGTTGATGCACACTAGCCGTATTGAAAAAGTGTTGGTTGTGGATGACGACTTTAAACTTAAAGGTCTGATCACCGTTAAAGACTTCAAAAAGCAGAACGTAAACCGAATGCCTGTAAAGATGAATTTGGTCGCTTGCGAGTAGGTGGTGCTGTTGGTGCAGGTGCTGGCAATGAAGATCGCATTGATGCCCTCGTTAAGGCCGGCATTGACGTATTGCTGATCGATTCTTCGCATGGTCATTCTGAAGGCGTGTTGCAGCGTATTCGCGAAGCCAGAGCCAAATATCCCGATCTACAAATTGTGGGTGGTAACGTTGCGACTGCTGAGGGTGCTCTGGCGTTGGTGGAAGCTGGCGTCAATGCGGTTAAAGTCGGTATTGGCCCCGGTTCTATCTGTACAACTCGTATCGTAACGGGTGTGGGCGTGCCACAGATCACCGCGGTTTCCGATGCGGTTGAAGCGGTTAAACATCTAGATATCCCCGTGATTGCCGATGGTGGTATCCGTTATTCTGGTGACCTGGCTAAAGCGCTGGCCGCGGGTGCTTCTTGCATTATGGCCGGTTCAATGTTCGCGGGTACCGATGAAGCCCCAGGTGAAGTGGAGCTGTATCAAGGCCGAGCCTATAAATCCTATCGTGGCATGGGGTCATTAGGGGCTATGTCCAAAGGTTCTTCTGACCGTTACTTCCAGAGCGACAACGCTGCCGATAAGCTGGTGCCAGAAGGGATTGAAGGGCGGGTGCCATATAAAGGCAAAATCAAAGAACTCATTCACCAGTACATGGGCGGTTTGCGCTCCTGCATGGGGCTGACCGGTTGTGCCACCATCAAAGATCTGAACGAAAAAGCCCAGTTTGTAAAAGTGACTTCGGCCGGTATGGGTGAGTCTCACGTACATGATGTGACCATTACTAAAGAAGCGCCGAACTACAACGTTCGGGGCTGATAACCATACGGGGCGGCGATAAGTCGCCCTTGCTTTTAGTTTATGCCATCAGTAATGACGGCAGTTGCACTTAGAAATAAAGGTTTTCAATGAGCAATATTCATGAGCACAAGATACTGATCCTGGATTTTGGCTCCCAGTATACCCAGTTGATTGCCCGTCGAATTCGTGAAATCGGCGTGTACTGTGAACTGTGGGCCTGGGATGTTACCGAACAGCAGATCCGTGATTTTGCCCCTAATGGCATTATTCTCTCTGGTGGCCCCGAGAGCGTTACCGCGGCCAATTCGCCGCGCGCCCCCGAATATGTGTTTACCGCAGGTGTACCCGTATTTGGTATTTGCTACGGCATGCAAACCATGAGTGAGCAGCTCGGTGGTAAGGTGATTAACGGCGTTGGCGAAGGCGAATTTGGTTATGCCCAGGTGGAAATGTTGCAGCCATCTGCACTGTTCCATGATATTCAAGATGCCGTAAACGCCGATGGTAAGCCACTGTTGGATGTGTGGATGAGCCACGGTGACAAAGTCTCGGCCATTCCCGCAGGTTTTGAAGCCGTTGCCAGTACCGATACTTGTCCGTTTGCCGCCATGGCCAACGAAGCCAAGCGATTTTACGGCGTGCAGTTTCATCCAGAGGTAACGCACACCCGCCAAGGCCAGCGCATTCTTGAACATTTCGTGCTAGAGATCTGTGGCTGTGAAAATAAATGGCAACCCGCTTCTATTATTGAAGATGCCGTGGCCCGCATCAAAGCCCAGGTTGGCGATGATGAAGTGATCCTCGGACTATCTGGCGGTGTCGATTCTTCTGTCACCGCCATGTTGTTGCACCGTGCCATTGGCGACAAACTGACTTGCGTATTTGTGGACAACGGTTTACTGCGCCTCAATGAAGCCGATCAGGTGCTGGATATGTTTGGTGATCATTTTGGCCTGAACATTGTCCACGTGGCGGGCGAAACCCGTTTCCTCGGAGCGTTAAAAGGCGTCAGCGACCCTGAAGCCAAGCGTAAGATTATTGGCCGTGTATTCGTCGAGATCTTTGATGAAGAAGCCTCGAAACGCGTTAATGCCAAATGGTTGGCTCAGGGCACCATCTATCCCGATGTGATTGAATCTGCCGGTAGTGCCACAGGCAAAGCCCATGTGATCAAGTCTCACCATAATGTTGGTGGTCTACCCGATAATATGGAACTGGGGCTGGTTGAGCCACTGCGCGAACTGTTTAAAGATGAAGTGCGTCGCATCGGCCTTGAGCTGGGGCTGCCATACGACATGCTGTTCCGTCATCCATTCCCTGGCCCAGGTTTAGGCGTGCGGGTACTGGGTGAAGTGAAAAAGAATACTGCGACTTGCTGCGCCGCGCCGATGCTATCTTCATTGAAGAACTGCGTAAGGCCGATTTATATCAGAAAGTCAGCCAAGCATTCACCGTGTTCCTGCCCGTGCGTAG
Source organism: Shewanella dokdonensis (assembly GCF_018394335.1). Lineage (NCBI taxonomy): Bacteria > Pseudomonadati > Pseudomonadota > Gammaproteobacteria > Alteromonadales > Shewanellaceae > Shewanella > Shewanella dokdonensis. Next base: position 3,403,110 of record NZ_CP074572.1, read on the forward strand.
CGTGGGCGTGATGGGCGATGGCCGTAAATATGATTGGGTGGTATCACTGCGCGCAGTGGAAACCATCGACTTTATGACGGCACATTGGGCACATTTGCCATACGATTTCTTGGGACGGGTGTCTAATCGTATCATCAATGAAATCGACGGTATTTCCCGCGTGGTTTACGATATCTCCGGCAAACCACCCGCTACTATTGAGTGGGAATAATAACCGATAGTTTTATCGGGAAAGATTTCAAAGGGCGCTGCGGCGCTCTTTGTTTTGTGGAACGCCAACGAATGAGTCGCTATGACAGAACAACTGGATGACAACTATTGGATGCAGCAAGCGCTGGTTCTGGCGCGGGAAGCAGAAGCTGCCGGAGAAGTGCCTGTGGGGGCAGTATTGGTCAGAGATAACCAACTGATTGCCCGAGGTCGTAATCAACCTATTGGCAGTCATGATCCTTGTGGCCATGCGGAAATTTTTTGTTTACGCCAAGGCGGGCAAGTCTTGCAGAACTACCGCTTATTGGATACCACCTTGTACGTTACTTTGGAACCTTGCGCCATGTGCGCGGGGGCTATGGTACACAGTCGGGTAGGACGGTTAGTTTTCGGCGCGGCAGATCCTAAAACCGGCGCGGCGGGCTCGGTGCTGGATCTGTTGCAACAACCCCAGTTCAATCATCAAGTGCAAGTGACTGGTGGGGTGTTAGCAACTGAATGTGGTGAACTACTCAGCAGTTTTTTCGACGCCGTCGCCAGGAAAGGAAACAGCTAAAACAGGGCAGTTGTGGTGATGGTGGTGATGATTAATGTAATAAAAGCCGGAAAATAATCTTTCTCTGGCAAAAATGCGTTTACGGTGGACTTTCTTGATAAGACGCCTTCTGTGGGCGGCGTTACGATTGATTGAACCTGCTTTCATTGGCGATCCTGATAGTAAATTCGTCCTCACGTTAACAGGTTATTGTGATAAGCGCCAGTGACATCCGTTGTGCTTAACGTGGTTGCACCGCTTCTGCTTCAGCTCCTGAAATATCGTTTGCCTCAGTTGCTGCATCTGGCACATCGCTGCTGTTATTGTCTGCTAATGTTTGCTGATCATGTTGATTATCCAGCCATACTAGCGTGTCGTAGTAACGGCGGATATTATCCACATACTGCACAGCTTCACTGCCTCGGGCATAACCGTATTTAGTTTCTTGATAATACTTACGTTTTTGCAATAGTGGCAGTACCTGTTTGACATCTTTCCAGGCGCTGGGATTCTTCCCGAGTTTTTCTGCCAGTACGCGGGCATCTTCTACGTGTCCAAAGCCGACATTATACGATGCCAAAGCAAACCACATCCGTTCTTCGTCGGGGATGGAAGCGGGCAGCGTCTGCAAAATACTCGCTAGGTATTCAGCGCCGCCACGAATGCTCTGTTGCGGATCGAGGCGATCGTCTACCCCGAGTTGCTGGGCGGTGGGAATGGTCAACATCATCATGCCGCGAACACCGGTTGGTGAGCGCGCGCGCGGGTTCCAGTGGGACTCCTGATAGCTGGTGGCCGCCAGTTTTCGCCAGTCCAATTCGCCAGCGTAGCTTTTAAACCAAGACTCAAATTGTGGTAGCCGCAGTTTCACAGCCCGGATAAACGCGCGGGTATCCACATAGTCAAAGCGTTTCACGTGGCCGAAGTATTTTTCTACCAGATGATCGAGGGTGCCATCACGTTTTTCCTGATGCCAGAAACGCAATAATTCACTCATTAATGGATCGCTGTTATTGCGAGGCAGTAGCCAAACAACGGGTTGTTGTTGTTTGAGTACCAAACTGGCACGTAACTCCGGCATAAAACGGCGGTTAATCTCCAAACTGGTAGAATCGGTAATGGTGTATTGCAATTCGCCACTGGCAATCATCGACAGCAGTTCTTCATTGTCTTTGTCGTTCACTTCCTGCCATTGCAGCGATGGGTATTCAGGTTTGAGATCTTCCAGTGTTTCAATAAAGGAAGAATCGGCAACCACTTCCAGCGGCTCTGAAAGGCTGCTCAAGTCAGTGGGGATCGCGTTGCCTTCGCGGTACACCAGCAATTGGTTGACATGATAGAGTGGCGGGCTGAGACGAAAATGGTTGCGGCGAATGTCGGTGTCACCCAAACCCGCGGCAATCAGATCTATCTGCCCTTCGTCCAGCGCATGATAGAGTTCGTGGATACTGCCATAAGGCACCATTTCCAACGGTTTATTCAGAAAGTCTGCAAAACGGGAGGCCAATTCGTAGTCGAACCCGCTGTCACCTCGAGCGGAAGCCACATAAATTTGCGGGCCATAGAGCGTGCCCACCCGCAGGGTCTCAAATTGACCGGGAGGTGTTGGTGGGGGCGTTTCTGTCATGGGCAGTTTCTGGCAACCGGCCAGCAACAGAAGCGCAGTGAAAACAGCAGTCAGTTTTTTCATTAGTTGTCGCTAATTGAGATCTTGGCTGTAGTTGTTATCAACTTTGGCAGTATCCCGCTGCCGGACAATTTACTCCTACATTTCAGCCTGTTGCCTCAACAGTTGCGTTTGCATCCCAAACAATCTGTGGCGTTGTTTGGTGAGCTGAACGCTATGTTCCTCTTATTGAATAAGTTTATACCATAGATGGCGGTTAATTACGCAAACTGCGAGGTGATTTAACCCCGATATTTCCCTATAATAGCGCCACTTCTGACCCTGTAATCCTATTTAAATAAGGTGATAAGACGTGATGGAAATCATCCGCGGAGCCCCGGCACTCTCTGCTTTCAGAGTGCAAAAATTGTTGCAAGCCTGCAGTGCCGCAGGGCTGTCGGTCAAGGATATTTACGCAGAATATATTCATTTGGCTGATGTGACCGAATCTTTGACCGATACTGCTCGAACTCAGTTGCAAAAGCTCCTCACTTATGGCCCCGCCATAGAATCTCATGAACCGCAGGGCTTGTTGCTGTTTGTTACTCCTCGTCCTGGCACCATTTCTCCTTGGTCTTCTAAAGCAACTGATATTGCACATAACTGTGGTCTGGCTCAGATTAAACGGTTGGAACGAGGGCTGGCGTACTATGTGCAGACGCCGGCGCTAAATGCCGCGCAATTGCAACAACTGAAGTCATTGTTGCACGACCGTATGATGGAAGTGGTGTTAGAGCATTTTGCCGATGCTTCTTGCCTGTTCCAGAAAGCGGAGCCAAATCCGTTAGTCAGTATCAATATTCTGGCCGAAGGGCGTCGGGCATTAGAAAGTGCTAACCGGCAGTTAGGGTTGGCGCTGGCAGATGACGAAATCGATTATCTGGTGGAAAATTTCATCAAACTGGGGCGTAACCCCAACGATATTGAGTTGATGATGTTTGCCCAGGCGAACTCAGAACATTGCCGCCATAAAATCTTCAACGCTGACTGGACGATTGATAATGAAGTTCAGCCCAAGTCACTGTTCAAGATGATTAAAAACACCTTTGAAAAAACACCCGAATACGTGTTATCGGCTTATAAAGATAACGCCGCGGTAATGACCGGCTGCGAGGCTGGGCGTTTCTTTCCAGACACGGATGGGGTTTATCGTTATCACACCGAACCCGTACATATTTTGATGAAGGTGGAAACGCATAACCATCCAACCGCCATCAGTCCTTTCCCTGGCGCGGCTACCGGCTCGGGCGGAGAAATACGTGATGAAGGCGCTACTGGCCGCGGTTCAAAACCGAAAGCGGGGCTGACTGGCTTCAGTGTGTCAAATCTGCGGATCCCCGGATTTGTGCAACCGTGGGAAGGGAATTATGGCAAACCTGAACGTATTGTCAGTGCCTTTGACATCATGCTCGATGGCCCTCTGGGCGGTGCGGCATTCAACAACGAGTTTGGCCGCCCGGCGCTGCTGGGGTATTTCCGTACTTATGAACAGCAGGTCAACAGTCATAATGGTGTGGAAGTGCGTGGTTACCATAAGCCGATCATGCTAGCCGGCGGTCTGGGTAATATCCGCGAAGAACATGTGCAAAAGGGCGAAATTTCGCTCGGTGCTAAGCTGATTGTGTTGGGCGGCCCGGCGATGAACATCGGTTTGGGTGGCGGTGCTGCATCTTCTATGGCTTCCGGCCAATCCAGTGAAGACTTGGATTTTGCCTCAGTGCAGCGTGATAACCCAGAAATGGAACGCCGCTGTCAGGAAGTGATCGACCGTTGCTGGCAACTGGGTAAAGACAACCCGATCCAGTTTATTCACGACGTGGGCGCGGGTGGTTTGTCGAATGCCTTCCCAGAGTTGGTCAGTGATGCCGGGCGGGGCGGTAAGTTTGAGCTGCGCAATGTGCCGTCTGATGAACCCGGCATGAGTCCGTTGGAGATCTGGTGTAACGAATCACAAGAACGTTATGTGTTATCCGTTGCCGCCGAGAAGCTTGAGACTTTTACCGCAATCTGTGAACGGGAACGCGCCCCATTTGCCGTAGTCGGCGAAGCTACCGCCGAAGAACACTTGAGTCTGCATGACACCCATTTTGACAACAAACCGATTGATCTGCCGCTGGAAGTGCTTTTAGGTAAACCGCCGAAAATGAGCCGGGATGTTTCCAGTCTTCAAGCAAGTGGTAAGCCGCTGGATAAGAGCCAGATCCAAGTCGCTGAAGCGGTAAAACGCGTGCTGAGTTTGCCCACCGTGGCCGACAAAACCTTCCTGATCACCATCGGCGACCGTACGGTAACGGGTTTGGTCAATCGTGATCAAATGGTCGGCCCTTGGCAGGTGCCTGTGGCCGATTGCGCGGTGACGGCTGCCTCCTATGACACTTACGCGGGTGAAGCGATGTCGATGGGGGAACGTACGCCGCTGGCATTACTGGATTTTGCTGCTTCAGCGCGCATGGCGGTGGCTGAGTCACTGCTTAATATTGCCGGTGCGGATATCGGCGATTTACAGCGCATTAAGCTCTCTGCTAACTGGATGGCCGCGGCTGGGCACCCTGGTGAAGATGCCGGTTTGTATGCGGCAGTCAAAGCTGTGGGTGAAGAATTGTGCCCAGAACTGCAATTGACCATTCCTGTCGGTAAAGACTCCATGTCAATGAAAACCGCTTGGGAAGATAGTGCCGGCAAGAAAGCCGTTACTGCACCCTTGTCACTGATTATTTCGGCCTTTGCGGCGGTGCGTGATATTCGTCATACCGTAACGCCTGAGCTACGTAGTGATAAAGGTGACTCTGCATTATTGCTGGTGGATGTTGCTAACTGTCGGCAGCGTTTGGGCGGTTCTTGTCTAGCACAGGTATATGGCGAGTTGGGCGACCAAGCTCCTGACGTTGATAATGCGGCAGTGCTTAAAGGCTTCTTTAACGTTACGCAAACACTGGTGGCTGAACGTAAGTTGCTGGCCTATCACGACCGCAGTGATGGTGGTTTGTTTGTTACGCTCAGTGAAATGGCTTTTGCTGGTCATACTGGTCTGGATGTGGATTTAAGTGCCTTGCCCGGCAGCGATATTGCTCGCTTGTTTAATGAAGAACTGGGGGCTGTTATCCAAGTCGCTGCCGCCGATGTGGCCAACATCACCCAAGCGTATCAGTCGGCAGGGGTTAACTGTTTGCCAATTGCGGTGATTAATCAAGAGGATGTGCTGCGTTTTTCTGACGGCTCTCGCGCCGTCTTTAGTGCGAGTCGCACAGAACTACGCAAGCTTTGGTCTGAAACCACATACCGCATGCAGGCGCTGCGTGATAACCCTGAATGTGCTAGCGAAGAGTTTGCCTTGAAACAAGATGCAACCGATCCAGGGCTTACTGTGAAGCTGGGCTTCGATCCTCAGGAAGATATAGCCGCACCTTATATTCTCAAAGGTGTGGCGCCCAAAATTGCCATTGTACGCGAGCAAGGGGTTAACTCTCAGACAGAAATGGCGGCAGCTTTTGATCGTGCGGGCTTTGCTAGTATCGATGTGCATATGTCAGATGTACTTTCTGGACGCATCAAACTGCAACAGTTCCAAGGGCTGGTGGCCTGCGGTGGTTTCTCTTATGGTGACGTGTTGGGAGCGGGTGAGGGCTGGGCTAAGTCAATTCTGTTCAACGCCCGTGCCAGAGATGAATTCAGTCAGTTCTTTGCCCGTGAAGATAGTTTTGCGCTCGGCGTATGTAACGGCTGTCAGATGCTGTCTAATCTCAAGGATATTATTCCTGGGGCGGAACATTGGCCGCGTTTTGTTCGCAACCGTTCAGAGCGGTTTGAGGCGCGTTTCAGCCTAGTGGAAATCCAACCGAGCCCGTCGCTGTTCTTTAATGGCATGAGTGGTTCCAGAATGCCCATTGCGGTTTCCCATGGAGAAGGCCGTGCTGAATTTGCTTCGAACATTGCGCAGCAACAGGCTGAGCAAACTGGCACAGTGGCATTGCGCTATGTGACAGGCAATGGCGAAATTGCCACGCTTTATCCGCAAAATCCGAATGGTTCGCCAGCGGGGTTAGCGGGTATAGCATCTAATGATGGGCGGGTAACCATCATGATGCCGCATCCTGAACGAGTGTTCCGTACCGTGGCTAACTCATGGCATCCGGATAACTGGGGAGAAGATAGTCCCTGGATGAGAATGTTCCGTAATGCCCGAGTCAATGTCGGCTAATCTAGTTATATAAGATTTTTCTGATACCAAAAAGGCGGGTAAATTTAATACCCGCCTTTTTCATATGCGTTGTCTAGTACTTAAAAATACATAAATTCAATATGTTATCCTGTAAACCGTATTTTCGTTACCACTGAAGTGAGTAAAACTAAGTCTTAAGACAAAGCGGCAGACTAGCTTACTGCAAAGTCCATTTTGCCGTGCAAACAATACTTTGGCGATTATGCCACTCCTTTATGACTTCCATGACACCTTTCACCGCATAAGAACTTCATAATAATTTTATTGATAGTGCTAGTCATTAACGTTATGGCTACTGTTAATTATTTTTACCAAATAAAACAAAAGGATATGAAGTACATATAGGTAGGTTGTTGCCAATAATTGACGAAAAAATGGCATTCTTGATAGGGCTTTATCGCTGCTGTTGGCTATATGTGGCCGCTATTGCTGCTGTCGATTGCGGCATAACGGTGCACTTGTGTTGTTAATGTTAGCAGAATAAAAATCTTAAAAATTTAAATCAATGATTAGTTATATTTATCAATATTTATAAAATAAATCTAATTTAAATTGTTGTTTAAATAATTAAACATTATATTTCAATTGATTATGATTAAGTATTAGGTATTGGTTAAATTTTAATCTTATAAAAATATTAAGCTTAAAAAATAAAAATTTTATTTATGGTGATTTTTTTGGTTATTTCTATGGAGTTCGTAAAAACAGCGGGAAATAGTTAAATTTGCCTAACTCCTATCACGTGTAACTATAGTTGTCAATAAGCTTTTATGCTGAGTGTGCCGCTCGCCTCAAAAACCGCTTAAAGCCAAGGGTTTGATTGATTTGAGTCAAAATCAGGTGGTATAAAATAGTGGCGAATTTTGACGAATGCATTTAACCAACTCACTGATATTTAATGTTTTATAAGTATCTCGGAGAAGGTGGGTTTTGAAGTAATACACAAAATTCTAATGAAGTGTGATTCGCGTCACGATTAGGCGGCAAAAACCATATTTGTGAGGTTAGCGCTGCTGAAATGCCGTTCGAGAATCATTTGGATGGTTTATCTGATGGAACAGCATCGGATAGAAATTTACAAATTTACTAACGCTATCCTACTCACCATCGGGTCGTTTTAATGGGGATTGAAACGGGCAGATGGAATACCATGTAAGGAGTCACAAATGATAGTTGGAGAGGTTGTTGAGCTATCGCGCTTCCAGTTTGCGCTGACAGCCATGTATCACTTCTTGTTTGTTCCCCTCACTCTGGGTATGACCTTCCTGCTGGCTATTATGGAATCACTTTATGTGATGACTAATAAGCAGGTTTATAAGGACATGACCAAGTTCTGGGGTAAATTGTTCGGTATCAACTTTGCGCTGGGGGTGGCTACCGGTTTGACGATGGAGTTCCAGTTCGGAACCAACTGGTCATATTATTCCCATTATGTAGGGGATATTTTTGGTGCGCCGCTGGCCATTGAAGGTTTGATGGCATTTTTCCTTGAGTCCACTTTTGTGGGGATGTTCTTCTTCGGCTGGGATCGCATGTCTAAGCGCCAGCACCTTGCTGCAACTTGGTTGACGGCATTGGGAACAAACCTGTCAGCCTTGTGGATCTTAGTGGCAAACGGTTGGATGCAGAATCCGGTGGGTTCAGTGTTCAACTATGAAACCATGCGTATGGAGATGACCAGCTTCGCCGAGGTGTTGTTTAACCCGGTCGCTCAGGTGAAATTTGTTCACACTGTGGCTTCTGGCTACGTTGCGGGTTCTATGTTTGTGCTGGCGATCAGTGCTTACTACATCCTGAAAAAACGTGATCTGCCATTTGCTCGACGTTCATTCGCTATTGCTGCCAGCTTCGGTATGGCATCAATTCTATCGGTAATCGTGCTGGGTGATGAATCTGGCTACCGTATGGGCGAAGTACAGCGTGTTAAATTAGCCGCCGTAGAAGCTGAATGGCATACCGAACCAGCACCTGCATCATTCACTGCATTTGGTTACCCAAATCAGAATGAGATGGAAACCGACTTCGCTATCAAGATCCCTTATGCAATGGGCATCATTGCTACCCGTTCTTTTGACGAACAGGTCACTGGTATTCACGACTTGGTGAAAGAACATGAAGCCCGCATCCGTAATGGTATGCAAGCTTATGCACTGTTGGAAAAACTGCGTACGGCTAAGAAAGATCCTAGCATAGTCGTTGACGCCGCTGACAAGGCCGCTTTTGAAGAGAAGAAAGTGGATCTGGGCTATGGGCTGCTATTGAAGCCATACACAGATAAAGTGGTCGATGCTACCGACGAAATGGTGAAGCAGGCTGCTAAGGATTCTATTCCTAATGTGGCACCACTGTTCTACAGCTTCCGTCTGATGGTTGCTCTCGGTGTTATCATGTTGCTGGTATTCGCCGCAGCATTCTGGCAGAGCACTCGTCATCAGATAGAAGAAAAGCCTTGGGTACTTAAAGCCGCCTTCTACAGTTTGCCATTGCCGTGGATTGCTATCGAATGTGGTTGGTTTGTGGCCGAATATGGCCGTCAACCTTGGACTATCTCTGAAGTTCTGCCAACTTATATGTCTGCGTCAACTCTGAGTGTTGGTGATCTGTGGTTCAGTATTATTACTGCTACCTTGATCTACTCCGTGCTGTTGGTTATCGAGCTGTTCTTGATGATTAAGTTTGCACGTCGTGGCCCCAGCAGTCTGAAGACAGGCCGTTATCATTTTGAAAAATTGGAAGCCTGAGCAGAGGGATTAGACCATGTTTGATTACGAAATATTGAGATTTATCTGGTGGGCACTGGTAGGTGTTCTGCTGATTGGTTTCGCGGTAACAGACGGTTTTGACATGGGGGTTGGTGCCTTATTGCCATTTGTTGGCAAAGACGACACTGATCGCCGTGTGATGATCAATACCGTGGCTCCACACTGGGATGGTAACCAGGTATGGCTTATCACTGCCGGTGGGGCACTGTTTGCTTCCTGGCCAACCGTATATGCGGTTTCCTTCTCAGGATTCTACGTGGCGATGATTTTGGTGTTGGCGGCGTTGTGGCTGCGTCCGGTAGGGTTTGACTATCGTTCCAAGATTGAGGATCCAAAGTGGCGTAAAACCTGGGATTGGTGCTTGTTTATCGGTGGTTTTATTCCGCCACTGGTCATCGGTGTGGCTTTCGGTAACTTACTGCAAGGTGTGCCTTTCCACTTCGACGAATACCTGCGTCCTTACTATGGAACAAGTGACAGTAACTGGATCCTCAACCTGCTGTATCTGTTAAATCCTTATGGTTTGCTGGCGGGATTAATCAGTGCTGCCATGTTCATGAATCAGGGCGCTTGCTGGTTACAGATGAAGACTGAAGGTGAACTGCGTAACCGTGTGGCTGGCGCAGCGCAGATCCTGTCATTGGCTATTCTGGTGCTGTTTGCCATTGCCGGTGTATGGTTGGCTTATGGTATTGATGGCTATGTCATCAAGTCTGCACTGGATACCCACGCGGCTTCTGACCCTACCAATAAACAGGTTGCGGTTGAGGCTGGTGCTTGGTTGGCAAACTACAGCAAGTACCCATTAACTGTGATATTCCCTGTTCTGGGCCTGGTGTCGCCGCTGCTGGTAGTTGTTACCAGTCGTATGGGGCGTTCAGGGTTCGCGTTCCTGTTTAGTTCATTGACTATTGCGGGTGTGATCCTGACTTGTGGTGTGTCTATGTTCCCATTTGTGATGCCTTCTTCACTGGATCCGAGTGTGAGCCTGACAATGTGGGATGCTACTGCTAGTCACCTGACTCTGACTGTGATGACTTGGGTTGCGATCATCTTTGTGCCAACGGTACTGGGATACACTCTGTACACATACTACAAAATGTATGGACGTATCGGTCGCCAGCATATTGAATCCAACAGTACTTCACTTTACTAAGGAGCAGCAAGTATGTGGTATTTCACTTGGGTATTAGGTTTATTGCTGGCTTGTTCCTTCGGTATTATCAATGCACTCTGGTTGGAAAATACAGAGAACATGGATAGAGACGACGTAGAATAAGTGTAGCTAGTAACTGAAACATAAAGGCCCCTGAAGTATATGCTTTGGGGGCTTTTTATTTACCTCCTTTCCTAGAGCTGCAAGCCGAGGCAGACCTGTATCGACCAGGGTAATTAGCGGGCCCCCATGTGTGTGCGTACCGGCGGGTAAGCTAGGCAAGTACTGCATCTGCCCTTAATGCATTTCTGGGGGTATTTCTCAGCACGTTTTTTGCCAGACGCGTGGGTACTGCTTGGTAATTCTGCAACGTGATGCGTGAGGTCATGCTTGATACTTTGTGATTACTGTATTTTTATAATATTCTAAATAATTTAAATTATTCAGCATAATAATCTAATTTTCTACATTTGCCGTAGGCGGGTAATCATCAGATTTAGATGATTTAGCACAATTTCATGCAGGGTAAAATCTCATCACCATTGCCGTTCTAAATGCTAACTATCGCACAGTTTAAAACCTGCAAAAAATATGTATCTTATTGATTATGTGATCAATTGTTCAATCGTGTCGTGAGTTTGATGGACATTCTTGAAAGTTTGATTTAAATCAATGTTACGTGCGTTATGAGGTGGCAGGGTAGGTGCGGTTGTTATAAAAATCACGAAAATTGATGCGGTATCAAGTCGCTATGGAGTGAGTAAATGAAAAAGAATATCCTGTCAGGATTGATAGTTGCTGCACTGTTTTCTGCTGCTGCACCGGCAATGGCGCATCAGGCTGGGGACATTATTGTTCGCGCCGGTGCCGTGGTGGTAGCTCCAAACGAATCAAGTGACGATGTATTGGGCTTTGGGGAGTTCAATGTAGACAATGACACTCAGTTGGGGCTGAATTTTGCTTATATGCTGACTGATAATGTTGGTATTGAACTACTTGCTGCCACCCCATTTAGCCACGATGTTAAGTTAAACGGTGTTGGCACTATTGCGGATACCAAGCAATTACCTCCAACGCTGGTTGCTCAGTATTATTTTGGTAATGCTCAGTCTAAGTTGCGTCCTTATGTCGGTGCTGGTGTGAATTACACTATGTTCTTTGATAATGACTTCAACCAAGGTGCCAAAGATTTAGGATTGGATAATCTTAGTATGAGTAATTCTTGGGGACTTGCCGCTCAAGTGGGTCTGGATTATCAGATCAACAAAGATTGGCTGGTTAATGCTTCTGTTTGGTATGCCAAGATCAATACTGATGTAAAATTCACCATGGATGATACTAACTACAAAATCGATACTGACATTGACCCATGGGTTTATATGATCAGTGTTGGTTACGTATTCTAATAGCCTGTTGGGGGCGACTAAAAAAGGCGCATTTAGCGCCTTTTTTATGTTTGATAGGTTTGTTACTCAATGGCTGCGGGCTCTTTCGCGTTTTTCTTTTTCCAGTGACGGGTGTTGTAGATATATTCGGGCAGTAGCAGGGTAAGCCAAGCAACTAGACGCCAGCGCTTAGTGACATAGACCCGGCGCTTCCCTTTCATCAGGGCACTCACTACCTGGCGGGCAACTTCATCTACCGGGGACAACCATATACGGCTGTGTTGTAGCGCCGCTTTATCCAGCAATCCCAACTGAATATCTGTGATAGTAATGGGTAACTTCAGTCGCTGCGCATGCATTGACAGCCCTTCCAAGTAATTTTGCGCAAAGGCTTTAGCGGCGTGAAATGCCACGCTTGGCCCGCCGCGCAGTCCGGCGATAGAGTTTATTGCCGCAATTTGACCGAGCCCTTGCTCGCGAAATAAACGGAAAGCCGTGTTACAAATGGCGGCAAAGCCACGAACATCCACATCGATGATTTCCTGCTCCAGCGCCCAAGGTAAGTCGGGATGATAAGAATTCAGTCCGGTATTAACCAATAGCAGACGTACCTCATTCATCTCTTGCCAGACACGTTCTAACTGCGGAATGAGTTGTTGTGGATCTTCAATACACAGATCATAAACTTTCGCAGCGGATGGTAATTCGGCAGCAAATTCGCGGAGACTCTCCGCATCATGCGCCAGCAATGCCAATTCGATTCCTTGTGAGGATAACTGCCTCGCAATCTCCTTGCTTAGCATTGAACTGGCACCAACAATAATGGCGGAGGTCTTGGACATAATGGCACTCTACAGCTGAAATTGGGTCTTATAATAGGTGGATAGTCGTCCCTTCTCAAGAATTAGTCATGGAAGTATAGACATCCAGAAGTCTTTATGTATGATCACGGTTATCTCTCTGTGGTATTAAAGTCTGCTGCGGCTACTAACCGCTCATGGCGACACAGATGCTCTGCGATAACCGGAGAACCCTGTTCTCCACCAAATATAAAGAGGCGGATGATGCCCGTAAGAATTCCCGATAATTTACCTGCGGCCGATGTGCTTGAATCTGAAAACATCTTTGTGATGTCTGAAAGCCGGGCAGCGATGCAGGATATTCGGCCGATGAAAGTGCTGATCCTCAATCTGATGCCTAACAAGATTGAAACAGAAACGCAGTTGTTGCGTCTTTTGAGTAATACACCATTACAGGTGGATATCGATTTATTGCGGATCCACGACAAAGAATCCAAGCATACGCCGTTGGATCATCTGAATACCTTTTATCGGGATTTTGATGAAGTGCGGGAGCGTAACTTTGACGGTCTGATCATTACTGGTGCACCTTTAGGTAAGCTGGATTTTGAAGAGGTGACTTACTGGGATCACATTAAAGAGGTGATCGACTGGTCGCAGACACATGTGACGTCGGTACTGTTTTTGTGCTGGGCCGCTCATGCGGGTTTGTTTCATCTTTATGGGTTAAAGCGTGAGATCCTTAATAACAAATGCTCTGGAGTGTTTGAACATACGCGCGTGAAGGCTCATATCCCTTTGCTGCGTGGCTTTGATGACGTATTTTACGCCCCTCATTCTCGCTATGCACAAATGAACGTTGCCGAGCTAAAGGCACATCCGCAGTTGCAAGTATTGGCAGAATCAACAGAGGCTGGTGCTTATCTGGTGATCAGTAAAGACCATCGAAATCTATTTGTCACTGGGCATCCTGAATATCGAAAGGGGACTTTGCGTGACGAGTATTTCAGAGATCTTGCCGCCGGTATCGCACCACAAATTCCGAAGAATTACTTTCGTAACGATGACCCTAATGCTGAGCCGGTAGCTCGTTGGTTTGGTCATGGCAATCTGCTGATCAGTAATTGGCTCAATTATTACGTATATCAGCTCACCCCCTATGATCTTAGCGATCTCAGTGCCAAAACCCCTTGGGAACAAGCGAATACAAAAGTACTAACAGGCCACCGTTAAGGTGGCTTGTTAGTATTCTATCCTAGCAGTTTGCCCATCAGCTTTAATCTCCTGTCTCCGCTTGCCGTTGTTCGCAAATTTTTCAGCGTGACCTAATATTAGACCAATGACTAGTTGCTTTACGTTCGCGTAAACGTAATTCTTATGGCGTCGCTTAACGATAAAGGCTTCTTTTGGGGAGAAGACCATAACAATCAAGGGGGCGAAGATGGGCGTAACAATCACTGATGATGTAGTGATCGTCGCCGCAAGGCGGACACCGATGGGCGGATTTTTGGGGAGTCTGGCATCGGTGGCCGCCCCACAGTTAGCGGCTACTGTGATCAGGGAGCTATTACACAGTACACAGTTGCCAGCCGCGCGAGTGAGTGAGGTATTACTGGGTTGTGTGTTGCCAGCGGGTACTGGTCAGGCACCTGCGCGTCAGGCCGCTTTGGGGAGCGGTTTGCCGGTATCAGTAGGGGCCACCACTGTTAATAAAGTCTGTGGTTCAGGCATGAAAGCCGTCATGCTGGCGCACGATATGCTCCGGGCTGAAACGGCTGAGGTCGTTATTGCCGGGGGAATGGAAAGCATGAGCCGGGCGCCTTATCTGCTGGATAAAGCACGCACTGGGCAGCGCATGGGACATGGGCGACTGGTGGACCATATGTTTATTGACGGCCTAGAAGACGCCTATACCGGTGGCTCTATGGGCAGTTTTGCACAAAAAACAGCGGATGAATTTGGGCTTAGTCGTGCGGATATGGATGCTTGGGCCATGACATCACTTGAGCGGGCCAATGTGGCTATCGCTAGTGGTGCGTTTACCGCAGAAGTTGTTACCGTTACAGTCAATGATCGGCGGGGTGATTATCAGATTGATACAGACGAACAGCCGGGTAAGGCGAAGCCAGAAAAATTCCCACCTTAAAACCTGCTTTTGCGCAGGATGGCACCATTACCGCGGCCAATTCCAGTTCGATTTCAGATGGCGCCGCCGCGTTGATGCTGATGCGTCGCTCCTTGGCGCAATCGCTGGATTTACCTGTCTTAGCCGTCATCAAGGGGCATGCTAGTCATGCTCAGGCACCGGCTCAATTTACCACGGCACCTATCGGTGCGATGAATAAACTGCTGCAACAACTCCATTGGTCGATTGCCGATGTGGATCTGTTCGAAATCAACGAGGCTTTTGCCATGGTGACCATGCTGGCTATCGATCAGTTGGAACTGGATCTCGCGAAAGTGAACGTGAATGGCGGCGCTTGTGCGCTGGGTCATCCCATTGGTTGCTCAGGCGCCCGCATTCTGGTGACCCTTATTCATGCACTGAAGCAACGCAGTCTTAAACGCGGAATTGCCACTTTGTGTATCGGCGGCGGTGAAGCAACGGCTATTGCTGTTGAGATATAACCCGGCGCTTTCAACAGGACTCATGTTTATGACAACGCTTATAAAACATTTCATCGCTGGCGAATTCACTGCCGGTGACGGTGCTCGTAGTATCAGTGTGACCAATCCTGCGGATAATCAGCCAATTGCGCAGGTTAAGTGTGCTACGCCAGCCGAGATTGAACTGGCGGTTAGCAGCGCGGCGCAAGCATTTAAGTCGTGGCGTAAGGTGGCGGTGCCAGAACGGGCACGGCTGATGTTGCGTTATCAGCACCTGCTTAAACAACACCATGATGAACTGGCAACCATTCTTGCTAAAGAAACCGGCAAAACCTTTGCTGATGCTCGCGGCGATGTGTGGCGTGGCATTGAAGTGGTGGAACACGCTTGTAATATTCCTTCGTTATTGATGGGCGAAACGGTCGAGAACGTAGCGAACGGTATCGATACCTACAGCATGATCCAGCCATTAGGTGTTTGTACGGGGATTACACCATTCAATTTCCCGGCGATGATCCCGCTGTGGATGTTTCCGTTAGCCATTGCCTGCGGTAATACCTTCATTCTGAAACCGTCGGAACAGGATCCGATGACCGCGCAGCGCCTCGCCGAACTGTTTGCCCAAGCTGGCGCCCCCAAAGGCATATTGCAGCTGCTGCATGGTGACCGTGAAGTCGTCGATGCCTTGCTGTGTCATCCACAGATTAAGGCAATTTCTTTTGTCGGCTCGGTTGCGGTTGGGCGTCATGTTTATCAAACCGGTACGCAGCATCTAAAACGCGTACAAGCCTTTGCTGGTGCCAAAAATCATTGCGTGATCATGCCAGATGCCAATAAACAACAGGTGATTAATCAACTGGTAGGCGCCGCGGTTGGCGCCGCAGGGCAACGCTGTATGGCTATCTCGGTGGCCGTGTTTGTCGGTGACGCAAAAGCTTGGTTACCGGAATTACGAGAGGCTATGGCTAACGTCCGCCCTGGGCTGTGGAATGATGCGGAGGCGGGATTTGGGCCGCTCATCAGCCCTCAGGCTAAACAACGGGTGTTGGGGCTGATTGCGAAGGGAAAAGCAGAAGGGGCGGCGTGCCTACTGGATGGTTCTGACGTCAGTGTCAGCGGTTATGAAACCGGCAACTGGGTCGGCTCCACCTTATTTAGCGGTGTCACAGAAGAGATGAGCTTATACCGCGAGGAAATTTTTGGCCCGGTATTAAGCTGTATGGAAGTCGACTCGTTGGCGCAGGCAATAGCGTTGGTGAATCGTAATCCTTACGGCAACGGTACTTCGCTGTTTACTGCCAGCGGCGCGGCAGCACGGCAATTCCAACATGAAGTAGAAGTAGGACAAGTGGGGATCAATATTCCTATTCCCGTACCTTTGCCGTTTTTCTCTTTCACCGGTTGGAAAGGCAGCTTCTACGGTGACCAGCATGCCTATGGCAAACAGGCGGTGCGTTTTTATACCGAGACCAAAACCATCACCAGCCGTTGGTTTGACGATGATATTGCATCTGCACCCAATATGACCATCAATTTGCGTTGATGCGTTCTTCGCAGCAATTATCTTGGCAACAGGTGGTGATGATTTTACCGCCGGGAGTATCTGATGGATTTTAATCTGAATGAAGATCAGCGCCAATTTGTTGAACTGGCGCGCCAGTTTGCCGTTGATGAACTGGCACCACATGCGGCGCAATGGGATGCAGAACATTACTTTCCCAAAGCGGTTATTCAGCGCGCGGGTGAATTGGGTTTTGCGGTTTATATGCCGCAGAGGATTGTGGTGGCCTGGGATTATCACGGCTGGATGCTGCGTTGATTTTTGAACAGTTGGCACAGGGCTGTACCACAACTACCGCCATGATCACTATCCATAACATGGCCACCTGGATGTTGTGTCGTTGGGGCAGCGACGAGCTGAAAAGTGCCTGGGCTGAAACGCTTACCTCGGGGCAGAAACTGGCATCTTATTGTCTGACAGAGCCTGGTGCCGGTAGTGATGCTGCTTCTCTGACCACCAGGGCTATCCGCGATGGTGAGGAATATCTGCTCAATGGCACTAAATGTTTTATTTCTGGGGCTGGCGCCACTGAATTGCTGATAGTGATGGCGCGTACAGGTGCTGCGGGCGCGAAAGGTATCTCAGCATTTGCCGTGCCAGCAACTGCGCAAGGTGTTAGCTATGGTAAGGCGGAAGCTAAGTTAGGTTGGCATGCTCAGCCAACGCGGCAGGTCAGTTTTGACCAAGTTCGGATCCCAGCGAGTTATCGCTTAGGGGAAGAGGGGCAAGGCTTCAGCATGGCGATGAAAGGGCTTGATGGCGGACGCATCAACATTGCCGCATGCTCGCTGGGAACGGCGCAGGCAGCATTGCAGCAGGCGCTCAACTATATGCACCAACGTCAGCAGTTTGGTAAGCCGTTAGCCGCTTTTCAGGCGTTACAATTTAAACTCGCCGATATGGCCACCGAGCTAGTCGCTGCGCGGCAGATGATGTACCTCGCCGCCAGCAAACTGGATGAACAGGCCGCAGAGGCAACGTCGTACTGCGCCATGGCAAAACGTTTTGCTACGGATGCCGGTTTCGCTATCTGTGATAGTGCCTTGCAGATCCACGGTGGCTACGGCTATATCCGTGAATATCCGTTAGAGCGGTATTTCCGTGATGTGCGGGTACACCAGATCCTCGAAGGTACCAATGAAATCATGCGCCTCATCATTGCCCGGCGATTGCTGGAGCAAGACAGTGCCTTGGTACAATAACCGGAGCGCTTATGTCACCGTTAATTGTGGAAACTATCGGCCACAGTGCCGTCATCACCATGAATCATCCTCCGGCAAACACCTGGACTTTGGCCAGCTTGCAATTGCTACGGGATACCATTGACAAGTTAAACCAAGATCGGCACATCCGTGCTTTAGTGATCACCGGCGCTGGCGCTAAGTTTTCTCTGCCGGTGCCGATCTCAACCAGTTTGCTGCGGCTGATAAAGGCCATGCCGCCACTGTGGCTGCGGCATTCGGGGCGGCGTTTGAAATGCTGAGCGCGTTTCGCGGCGTATCCATTGCTGCAATCAATGGTTACGCCATGGGCGGCGGGTTGGAAGTGGCACTGGCTTGTGATATCCGTCTTGCCGAAGAACAGGCACAACTAGCGCTGCCAGAAGCGAGTGTCGGCTTGTTACCTTGCGCAGGTGGCACCCAGAATCTGACCGCATTGGTAGGCGAAGGCTGGGCGAAACGGATGATCCTCTGCGGTGAACGGTTGAATGCTGCAACAGCATTGACAATCGGCTTGGTGGAAGAGGTGGTGGCGACCGGGACGGTATTGCAGCATGCGCTGGCATTAGCCGCTAAAGTCGCCAACCAGAGTCCGGCTAGCGTCCGCGCTTGTAAACAACTGATCCAATCCGGCCGCAATATGCCGCGTAATCAAGCGCTGCCAATGGAGCGTGAGTTGTTTGTCGCGTTGTTCGATACCGAGGATCAACAAGAAGGTGTCAAGGCGTTCTTAGAAAAGCGCTCGGCACATTGGCGTAATGCGTAAGGAGGATATCTGTGGAACAGGTGCTATTTAAAACCCTGGAAAGTGTCAGCGGTAAACATATTGGTGTGGCGACACTGAATGCAGAAAAATCACTTAATGCACTGAATTTGCAGATGGTGCGAATGCTGGCAAAACAGTTGCAACGCTGGCAACAGGATCCTCAGATTGCCGCTGTGGTGTTGGATGCTAACGGTGATAAGGCCTTTTGCGCTGGCGGTGATGTTCGCGCGCTGTATCAGGCGCAGCGACATAATCCCGGTAGTTTCACGCATGAAGCCCGATTATTTTTTGAAGAAGAATATCGCTTGGACTATCTGCTCCACACCTTCGGTAAGCCTGTATTACTGTGGGGCGATGGCATAGTGATGGGCGGCGGACTCGGCTTGATGATGGGCGCCAGTCACCGCATTGTGACCGAGCGCTCCCGCATTGCTATGCCGGAAGTCACTATTGGCCTGTATCCCGATGTCGGGGGCAGTTATTTCTTGGGGCGATTACCGGGTAAAACCGGGCTGTTTCTTGGACTAACCGCTTACAACCTTAACGCCGCAGACGCGCGCTATTGCGGCTTCGCCAACCATTTTTTAGCGGCGGCAGACAAACAGCGTTTGCTTGATGCTATGAGCACGCTCAGTTGGGGTGACAACCACACGCTTAACCACCAGAAGTTGCATGATTTACTGACCATGCTCGCAGCCAATTGTAGTGAGCATCCCGGTAGCAGTCGACTCAAGGCGCAACAACTGGTGATTGACCAATTGATGTCGGGAACGCTCGCAGAGGTGCTGCAAAAGATGCAAAACCTGACATCAGAACCGTCTTGGTTACAGCAAGCGCGTGACACTATGCTGCAAGGCAGTCCTCTGAGTTGGGCCCTGGCGTGGCAACAAGCACGCTTAGGCAACTCTATGAAATTGGCCGATTGTTTCCGTATGGAATTGGGCTGGAGTCTTAACTGCTGTGCTATTGGGGATTTCTGCGAGGGCGTCAGAGCGTTGTTAGTGGATAAGGACCATGCCCCACAATGGCGTTATGGCATCGGCCGTTTGCCACCACTGGAAGCCGTAGAAGCATTATTGGCTAATCCGTTCCCTCATGAGCATCCGCTTGCCGACCTTTGAGCAACCTATTGAAACAGGAGTGCGCAATATGAGTACAGTAGCATTTATTGGCTTGGGAAATATGGGGCTGCCGATGGCAGTCAATCTGCTACATAAAGGCTTTAAGGTACGCGCCTTTGATCTGGTCAGCGAGGCGGTTGCCGCTATTGCGGGCAAAGGCGCCACAGCTTGCCATAGCGCCATTGATGCCGCTACTGGTGCCGATGTCGTGGTGTCTATGCTCCCCGCTGGCAAACATACCCGAGCCTTATACCTTGGCGATAATGATAGCAAAGGGCTGTTGCAGACAGTTGCTGAAGCCACACTATTGATTGATTGCTCAACGATTGATGCCGCTACCGCTAAAGAGGTGTCACTGGTGGCAGAGAATAAAGGGTTTGATTTTGTCGATGCCCCGGTATCGGGAGGAACGGCTGGTGCTACGGCGGCGACATTGACCTTTATTTGTGGTGGTAACGTCACTGCGGTGGCTCGTGCCAAACCGGTTCTCAGTGCCATGGGCAGTAATATTTTTCATGCAGGTGGCCCTGGTAGTGGGCAATTAGCTAAGATCTGCAACAATATGCTGCTGGCCGTATTGATGGTTGGCACCAGTGAAGCGCTCAGCATGGGCATAGATAACGGTTTGGATCCTAAAGTGCTGTCAGATATCATGAAGCTCAGCAGCGGTGGTAACTGGACGCTGGAAAAGTACAATCCCTGTCCTGGGGTGATGCCAGACGTTCCTGCATCTAAAGGCTACCAAGGCGGTTTTATGGTGGAGCTGATGCTCAAGGATCTCGGCTTAAGTCAGGAGACGGCGCTGAAGAGTTTATCCAGCACCCCCATGGGTGCCTTAGCCAGAGCCTTGTTTGTGTCCCACGCCCGCAACGGTAATGGTCGCCGCGATTTTTCCAGTATATTTGAGCAGTTCAGTAAGCAAAAAACATAATTACAAAGGAATTTGCAATGGAGATTAAAGGTAAGGTGGTGGCGATTACTGGCGGTGCCGGTGGTTTGGGGTTCGCTATGGCGCAACAACTGGCGGCGGTGGGCGCTAGACTCGCGCTGATCGACCTTGACCAACAGAAACTGGAACATGCCTGTGCGCTGTTGGGCGATACAGAAGTGCAAGGCTACGCGGTGGATATCACCGACGAAGAAGATGTGATAGCCACTTTCGGTTTTATTCTGGAAGACTTTGGACAACTCAACGTCTTGGTCAATAACGCCGGTATTTTACTCGATGGCATGTTGCTGAAAGCGAAAGAAGGACAAGTGACCGAACGCATGTCGCTTGAACAGTTCCAGGCGGTGATCAATGTTAACCTCAGTGGCAGCTTTTTGTGTGGTCGCGAAGCCGCCGCGGCAATGATCGAGTCGGGGCAGACTGGTATTATCATCAACATCTCTAGCTTGGCCCGCCACGGCAATATTGGGCAAAGTAATTATGCGGCTTCCAAGGCCGGGGTTGCCTCACTGGCGGTCGGCTGGGCCAAAGAGCTGGCACGTTATCAGATCCGCGCCGTTGCAATTGCGCCGGGGGTGATTGCCACCGACATGACCGCCGCCATGAAACCTGAAGCGTTGGCGCGGTTAGAAAAGGCGGTCCCCGTTGGCCGGCTTGGACAGGCCGATGAAGTTGCCGCTACGGTAAAATTTGTCATTGAAAATGATTATATTAACGGCCGGATCATTGAAGTTGATGGTGGTTTATCGCTGTAGTCGTTAGCCGCTGACGCCAGTCAAAATCCTGACTATTCCCATTCGTGACAGAATGTTCTAACGTGGGGAGTAATCAGGATTTTTTATTGTCTGAGCAGTGTGCTGAACACTATGCGCCAGCGATGAAAGTTGACATACACCCCATGAGACTGAACAATTCGCGCTGATGATGAGAAAGGTGACTAGAGGTTAAGCTGTTTCATGCACTGGCTGGAAACTGGATTGAAGCGCATCATGCTGGTGCTGGGGTGCCTAGGTGTTGTCGTGATATATGGTGGATTTTTTATCTGTTATTTAGCGGCCGTTCCACCGCGCCTATTAATTGGTTTTACTTGATTTCTCCCTGGTTGTGCGTGTTCTTTGGCCTGTCGAAGAACCAGCAGCAACGGGTGTTACAGTGGTTTCTTGATAAATTTAACAGCAAACACTAAAAAGCCCGCGAGCAGCGGAAAATATATTGAGGGAAAGGCAATGATTACCGTGGGTGCTATGGTGAGGAGACTAGGTCTGGCCGCGCTCGTTGTGTTGCAGGTTGCTTGCAACCCGCAACCGCCAGCAGAAGCAACCACAACAGAGGGAAAACCTACAGTGCAAACATCCGCCTACGGTACCTGGGAATCACCGTTAAGTGCCGAAGATGTATTCGGTCAGGCCGTCGCCATTGGTCAACTACAGAGCGTTGATGGTGGCATCTATTTCAGTGTTTCTGATCCCTCACAGGGCGGACAACTGGGAATAAAAAAATTAGCATTCGATGGTCAGGTAACCGAAGTGGTTCCGGCGACTTTCGGGGTCGGTAGTCGCGTACATGAGTATGGCGGCGCACCTTATCTGGCGATTGGAAACAGCGTTTTTGTCACCCGTATGGCAGATCAGCTATTTTATCGAATTGCTCCCAATCAAGAGCCCGTGGCTCTGACGCCGTCAGGCACCCGTCATGCTGACTGTATTTCGTACTCGAAAGGCTCGCGTATCATCTGCGTTCGAGAAGATCACCGAGTTGCAGGCGAAGCTAAAGCGAGTCTGGTTACCATCAATCTGAATTTTGCGGGCGAGGGCGATACCTTTGTTGATGGTCATGACTTTTTCAGCTCTCCGGCGATCAATGAAGACAACTCGCAGCTGGCCTGGATTGCCTGGGATCACCCCAACATGCCTTGGGATAATACCCAATTATGGGTGGGCGATCTTAATCGCAAGGGCCAGATAACAAATGTGCGCCAAATGGCGACCGCCCATAAAGGCGCAGTGATGCAGCCACTTTATGCCCCTGACGGACAACTCTATTTTATTGCCGATTATGATAACTGGTGGAACCTGTATCGGTTAAAGGCTGATGGCAGTATTGAACAAGTGACTAAGCTGCAAGGGGAAATAGGCAAACCAGCCTGGGGCTTTGGCGAGCATGCCTATGCTTTTGAAAATGCCCATAGCGTTGTGTTTGCCTATCATCAGAATGGCAATGTCCACCTGATGCGCCAAGATGTGAATAGTGGTGTGAGTGAAGAGCTGGCGACAGATTTTGCCGATGTGAGGCAACTGATCAGTGCCGATAACGGCGTATATTTTGTCGGCGCTAAAGCGACCCCTGAACGCGGCATCTACAAGGTCTCTGGTCGTGGAACTGAGCTGGTATATGCGCCGCCTATCAAAGGGTTAGAACCAGATTATATCTCTAAACCGGTGGCGCTAAGTTTTGACACCAGTGACCGGCAAAAGGCTTATGGCTATTTTTATGCGCCGCAAAATCCCTTATTTAGTGCCCCCAAAGACAGTAAACCGCCCTTAGTCATGATGTTACATGGCGGACCCACCGCGGAAGCCAGCAGCGCTTACAGCAGTGCTATTCAATATTGGACAACCCGCGGCTTTGCGGTATTTAACCTAAATTACCGTGGCAGTACCGGTTATGGCCGAAAATATCGTCAGAGTCTGTATGGCAAATGGGGTGTCGCCGATGTGGAGGATGCGGTCAACGCCGCTAAGTACTTAGCCGCTGAAGGATGGGTTAACCCCGACATGCTTGCCATTCGGGGGGCAGTGCTGGCGGTTTTAGTGTGCTGGCCGCATTGGCCTTTCATGACAGTTTTAAAGCCGGTACCAGTTATTTTGGTATCAGCGATATCGAGATCCTCGCCAAAGAAACCCATAAATTTGAGTCGCGTTATCTCGATCAATTGATCGGCCCTTACCCGGCAGCCAAACAGATTTACCACGATCGTTCGCCGCTTTACCATCTGGAGGGCTTGAACGAACCGTTACTGCTGTTACAAGGGCTAGATGATAAAGTGGTGCCACCGAATCAATCCGAGCTGATCTATCAAGCGGTGAAAGCCAAAGGGGTACCCACCGCTTTTATTGGCTTTGACGGTGAAGGACACGGCTTTCGTAAACCCGCCAATAATATCCGCGCGCTACAGTCGGAACTGTCTTTTTACGGGCAAGTTTTTGGCTTCACACCAGCGGGCTATTTACCCGCATTAACACTGGATAATGCCGCGGCACTACCGAAAACCGCAGCAACTCAGTGATGACAGCAGTTTTTGCCAGACAGCCCCTCAATGATGGGGCAGTCTGGTGAATCGCCGCCATGACACTGATCCACCAATTCACTCAACTCGGCATGTAGCGATGCCAGACTTGCCATTCGTTGTTCCAGTGCTTTTAGATGTTCACTGGCCAAGCGTTTGACATCACTGGCACAACGTTGTGGATCATGTTTCAGTTGCAGTAAATCCTTACACTCTTCAATACTGAAACCGAGTTCCCGGCAGTGTTGCACAAATTGCAGTGCTTCCAGCTGTGTCCGGTTGTATTCCCGATAACCGTTGTCTCCACGTTCCGCTTGCACTAGGCCGATATCATGGTAATAACGGATGCTTTTGATACTCAATCCGGTCGCTTTTGCCACATCTCCGATTTTCATATAGCAACTCCTGTGATCCATCGCTGAACTTTAACAATGGATAAGAATACCGTACTTGACTCTCCAGTTACTGGAGACTTTAACCTTTACTACATCGAAATACCATGAGCAGTTTGCCCATGAGCGGTTTAGGTTTAGGAGAAGCATATGAAGGTTTACCAGTTTCATATCGATAACATGCATTGTGGTGGCTGTGCCCGTAAGCTTCAGGCGTTATTTGCTGATGAGACCGGGGTTAGCACAACAACAGATATTGCCAGCAAGTCACTGACGCTGACCCTGACCGATGCGGCAACGCTCAGCGAAGAGCAGGCTCGGGCTCGTTTGCAACAGGCTGATTATCCAGCAAGTACAGCCAGTGATTGGCACCATTTTAAGGTCGCTGATATGAATTGCGGCCACTGTGAAGCTTCGATTCGACAGGCGCTAGCCGACGCGGATGAAGTGACAGTGGACTTGTCCACTAAGCAGGTTTCGGTGCTGAGTCAGCAAGATGATGCATCATTGATGGGCTTGATAACCACGGCTGGATTTACGCCTGAGCCTTGGGCCGAAACCGCGGCAACTTGGCATGAGTTTAAGGTGCCGGATATGACCTGTGGTCACTGTGAAGCTACTATTCGTAAGGCGTTGGCGGATGCAGACGAAGTGCAGGTTGATCTGCAAACTAAAAAAGTGTCTGTTTTGAGTGCGCAAGAGACTCCGGCACTCATGGCTGTTATTGGTGAGGCGGGTTATTCCCCAGAACTGTGGCAAGCAGAAAATAGCACTAATTGGCATAGGTTTAAGGTGCCGGATATGACCTGTGGTCACTGCGAAGCCACTATTCGCAAGGCGTTGGCCGATGCAGATGAAGTGCAGGTCGATCTGCAAACCAAACAGGTTGCAGTGTTAAGTCAACAAGATGAGCAGCAACTATGCGCCAGTATTCAAGCCGCAGGCTATAGCCCCGAGCCTTGGTCTGCGATGGAGGACAACGCGCGCCCAAAATCTGAAGGAGCCACAGTAGTTGCTGCGGCTCCGCAGCCTGACGATAGCACAGTGGAAAAAGCCGCTGCCTCAGTTGCTCAGCCAGAATCGGCAACCGGGGTGTTGATGTTTGTGCCAGATATGAGCTGCGCCAGTTGCGTGGTGAAGATTGAAAAGGCTTTTGCCAACGCTGGCGTTGAAGCGCGGGTTAATCTGGCAGACAAGCAGGTGAGTGCGGCTAAGGGCGTGTCGGTTGCCGATGCGCAGCAGATCCTCGCCAGTGCTGGTTATCGTGGCGAGGTGGTTGAGAATGCTGCCAATGCGATGGCTGATAAAGCGGCTCACGATGCCAAGGAATATCGCACCAGGATCATCCAGTCAGCGGTGACATTGGCCGTTGGTATCCCGCTGATGTTGTGGGGCCTGACGGGCGGTGACATGACCGTTCACGGCGACAGTTCGCGCTGGGGATGGGGGTTGGTATCGCTGTTGTGTTTGGTTTTGCTCATCAGTTGTGGTGGCCATTTTTATCAGGGCATGTGGCGCGCGCTAAAAGCTAAAAGTGCCAATATGGATACCTTGATAGCGTTGGGAACCGGCTGCGCCTGGCTGTATT
This sequence comes from Shewanella dokdonensis, assembly GCF_018394335.1. NCBI lineage: Bacteria > Pseudomonadati > Pseudomonadota > Gammaproteobacteria > Alteromonadales > Shewanellaceae > Shewanella > Shewanella dokdonensis. Next base: position 3,429,333 of record NZ_CP074572.1, read on the forward strand.
CTTCAGCGGTTGTGTTGTTTCCAGCTTGGTTTCCCGAAGGCACCCGCCACGTCTATTTTGAAGCCAGTGTGATGATCATCGGCTTGATAAACCTCGGCCATGCTTTGGAATTACGTGCACGTGGCAAAACCAGTGAAGCGGTACAAAAGTTGTTGGGTTTGCCAGGCCAATACGGCACTGCTGGTCACCGAAGAGGGTGATAAAACGGTACCTATCAATGAGCTGAAAATCGGCGATGTTCTCCGCTTACGCCCCGGCGATAGGGTGGCTCTGGACGGCGAAGTTATCAGTGGTGCGTCACTGTTGGACGAATCTATGTTGACTGGCGAGCCCATGCCTGTGAAGAAAAATCAGGGGATTTAGTGAGTGCCGGTACTATCAACGGTGACGGTTCACTCACTTACCGTGTGCTGGTGGGCCCTAAAGATACCCGGCTGGCAAAAATCATTGCCTTGGTGCAGGAAGCGCAGACCTCTAAAATGCCCATTGGTCGGCTGACCGACAAAATTGCCGGAGTGTTTGTGCCGGTAGTGGTTGCTATTGCGATATTGGCGGCGCTGGTTTGGTATTTTGTCGGCCCGGCCCCGCAACTGTCACACGCGCTGGTAGTACTCACCAGCGTGCTGATCATCGCTTGTCCTTGTGCCTTAGGGTTAGCAACACCTATGTCAATCATGGTGGCCGTTGGCCGTGCGGCGCAGATGGGCGTGCTTATCAGAAACGGTGAAGCCTTGCAGACCGCCAGTAATGTCAGCTGTGTCGTACTAGATAAAACCGGTACGGTCACCGAAGGTAAACCACAACTGGTGGCGATTCATGCAACCGATGCAGCAACGCTGTACGAAGCTGAGCTGATACAAGCGGTCGCCAGTCTAGAGCAACAATCGGGACATCCGTTGGCTCAGGCATTTCTGGCGGCGGCAAAAGCCAAAAATATCACAGTGGTTGAACCTCAACAGTTTACATATCGCCAGGGGCAGGGGATTGTTGGCCAAATTAACCAGCAGCAATGGTTAGTCGGTAATAGCAAATTACTGGATGCCTTTAATGTCACTATTAGCCAGATTGCACAAGCGCAACTAGATGATGCTGCAAGCTTGGGGCAAACTCCCGTGTTGGCCGCGAAAGATGGCAAACTGTTGGCTATTCTGGCGATCAGTGATCCGCTGCGGGAAGATGCCAAGTCCGCACTGGCCGCATTACAGCAACAGGGTAAAAAACTGGTGTTGTTATCTGGTGATAATCAGCACACGGCTAATGCGGTAGCAAAACAACTGGGTATCACTCAGGTGATTGCCGGAGTGTTGCCAGATGAGAAACAGGCATGGGTGAAGAAATTACAACAGCAGGGTGAAGTGGTGGCTATGGTCGGCGATGGCATCAATGATGCGCCAGCCTTGGCTGCCGCCGATGTTGGGGTGGCACTGGGCACAGGTACAGAGGTCGCCATTGAAAGTGCCGATCTGACATTACTGACACCTCGTCTGGAAAATCTCGCACAGGCATTTGCCTTATCTAAAGCCACGCTGGGAAATATCAAACAAAACCTGTTTGGCGCTTTCATCTATAACAGTTGTGGTATTCCAATTGCGGCCGGAGTGTTATATCCACTGTTTGGCGTGTTACTCAGCCCGGTGATTGCCGGAGCGGCAATGGCATTGTCATCCTTGACCGTGGTGACCAACGCCAATCGATTACGCCAGCAGAAATTGCAATAATGGCCTTTAAGCCCACCACCTTCAGCCGTGGTGGGCTTATTTGTCAGACAAGTGTCATGGCACCGCGGTTGATAAATCCGCCGATGCTGTTTATAGTGACGCGCTTTATCCGCCAGCGTCGGTGCTGGCAGGATTTTTCATCCTTACAGCTACAAATTTGGAATTTCAGCCGTGATCACAACCGCGAATATCACCATGCAGTTTGGCGTAAAGCCGCTGTTTGAAAACATCTCCGTCAAGTTTGGTGACGGCAACCGCTATGGCCTGATCGGTGCCAATGGGTGCGGTAAGTCCACCTTCATGAAAATCCTTACTGGTGAACTGGAACCTACATCCGGCAATGTGTCATTGGATGCCAATGAACGCCTTGGCAAACTGAACCAAGATCAATTTGCTTATGAAGAGTTCAGTGTGATTGACACAGTGATCATGGGTCATAAAGAGCTGTGGCAAGTAAAGCAGGAGCGGGATCGCATCTATTCGTTACCTGAAATGAGCGAAGCCGATGGCATTAAGGTTGCTGAGCTGGAGATGGAATTTGCTGAAATGGACGGCTACACCGCTGAGTCACGTGCCGGTGAACTGTTACTGGGGGTGGGCATTCCGTTAGAGCAGCATTTCGGCTTAATGAGTGCGGTGGCGCCGGGTTGGAAACTGCGAGTGTTGTTGGCGCAGGCACTGTTTGCCGACCCCGATATTCTGCTACTTGACGAACCCACTAACAACTTGGATATCGATACCATCCGTTGGTTGCAAGAAACACTGAACCAGCGTAATAGCACCATGATCATCATTTCCCACGACCGTTATTTCCTGAACTCCGTCTGTACTCATATGGCGGATTTGGACTACGGTGAACTGCGGATTTATCCAGGCAACTATGATGAATACATGACCGCAGCTTCGCAGGCACGTGAGCGCTTGCTGGCAGAAAATGCTAAGAAAAAGCCCAGATTGCAGAACTACAAACCTTCGTTGCCCGCTTCTCAGCGAATGCTTCCAAGGCTAAGCAAGCCACATCGCGTGCGCGTCAAATCGATAAAATCAAGCTGGATGAAGTTAAGGCCTCTAGCCGTGTTAACCCTTATATCCGTTTTGAACAAGACAAGAAGCTGTTCCGCAATGCGTTGATTGTGGAAAAACTCAGTAATGGTTATGACCATCCCTTGTTCAAAGACTTGAACCTGATTGCCGAAGTGGGTGAACGCATTGCTATTTTGGGTGAAAACGGTGCTGGTAAGACAACGTTGGTGCGTACTTTAATTCATGATTTGCCACAAAAAGCGGGCACGATTCAGTGGTCAGAAAACAGTAGCATTGGCTATTACGCCCAAGATCATGCCGATGATTTCGAAAACGAGATGAATCTGTTTGACTGGATGAGCCAGTGGCGCCGTGAAGGTGACGATGATCAGGCGGTGCGGGCAGTCTTGGGGCGTATGCTGTTCAGTGCTGATGATATTAAAAAGTCCGTCAAAGTGCTGTCTGGTGGCGAACAGGGTCGTATGCTGTTTGGCAAACTGATGCTACAGAAACCTAATATCCTGGTGATGGACGAACCGACTAACCATCTAGATATGGAGTCGATTGAATCCCTCAATAATGCGCTGGAAATGTACGAAGGAACCTTGTTTTTCGTGTCTCACGATCGCGCGTTTGTATCGTCACTGGCGAATCGGATCATTGAAATCTCTGCCCGTGGCTTGACCGATTTTAAAGGCAGTTACGATGATTTCCTGGCCAGCAAAGGTATTGAAGGCTGAAATAATGGATGTCAGTAAAAAAGCCCGCTAAGCGGGCTTTTTTGATCCTTGTCGGAGACTAGAGCCCCGTGGCGGCCAATCTTTGCGCCATGGCTTCGAGCCCGTTAAGGCCTTCAATATCGGTGGGCTGTAGCTGTAATCTGAATAAGGGTAATTGCTTGAAACGCTGCTCTATTTCTTGCAGATGTTTGCATTCCTGAGCACGTCTTTGCGCCAGAAAACTCCCATCAGCACTGTCAGGTAAAATTCGATTGATCACCAAGCCAGCTAGCGGTAGTTTTTCTGCCAATAGACTATCCACTGCGCGGCTGGTTTCGAGAATCGGGAGTTTCTCCGGTGTTAACACAAACAGCAGTGCAGTACGCTGTTTATCTTGCAGAATTTCCCGGGTCCGTTGTAGCAGTCGTTGCCTAGTTAGCAGTGTCTCCGCAATGGCTTTGTTGCGCGGATCCATGCCCGCTGTGGCATGTTCGGTCGGGTCATCAAACGGATTATCAATATCACGGCCAGCTTTCGGCGTCAGATGATCCAGCACTGAGCCGAGTTTTTCCGAGCGCTCATTGGCTTTCAACAGACCTTGTGTCCAGGCCGCCATGGCTTCTGGCAAACTCAACAGCCGTAGCGTATGTCCTGTCGGTGCTGTATCAAAAATGACTAAGTCATATTGTTGCTGCCCCAACTCAATAGTGTGGGCAATCCGCTCCAATAACGCGGCTTCTTGCGCGCCCGGTGATTGGCGGGTCAGCCGCATCTGCCGTTCGATTTCGCTATACATCTCTGGTCGGGTGAAGCGTTTCAGTTGGCTGGTGACCTGCGCTAAATGCTGCTGCACTTCATGATCAGGATCGATTTCAAGGGCATCCAGATTGGGAGCCATGCGGGTGATGCTATCACCGATCGAGCGGGCAAAGGCATCTGAGAGACTGTGCGCCGGATCGGTAGAGACCAGCAGTACTTTTTATTGCGGCTGGCAGCCAGCAACGCCAAAGCAGAAGACACAGTTGTTTTGCCCACGCCACCTTTACCACCCACCCAGATGACTTGTTTATCGGTTAGAACGTCCATTTAGCGGTACCACCGTTCTTTAACAGCACTTGAACTGGTCAAGCGGCGAGTGAGGCATGCCCATACGCAGATGCCAGTCGTGGAATTTCTCCAACATGATGGGCTGCAACTCCAGCGTGTAATAACTAGCCGGATTTGGCACGCCCATCATTTCAGAGAAAATTAACAACATGAAAAGATCGTCCTGATCCCGCCTGGCACGTGCAATTGCCGAGCGGAAAGGCGCATTGTAGGCTTCTTCTGCTATCTGACTGACATCGCGGAGTAGCCGACGGATCTTTTCTAGTTTCATTATTCACCTTCAGTGGCAGCGTTACGCTCTTTGATAGTTTTGCTGAGTGTGGCCACACATTCCAGTGTAATAACAATGGCGGCAATCAACACCACCAGATCCAGCGTAAACAGGAACCAATCAGCCTTGATGTAGAAGCCTTTGAGCTGGATCACCAGACCGGAAATGGTCATGACCAACAGGAATGCCAAAGGTGCCAGTGTGTAGATCATTGGCCGCCCCAACTTCACCAACATGACAGTGATCACCAGCAGTGTCAGTCCGCCAAGTAACTGGTTAGTGGTACCAAACAATGGCCAAATCAACAGCCCGCCCGCACCATCGCCACCCGCGCCAAAGGCCAGTAGCAGACAGGAACCCACCGCCAAGAAGGTTGCGATAGAACCTTTGTTCATCCAACTGATGTTATAGATGGCACCCCATTCCTGGAAGATATAACGTTGCAGACGCAAGCCAGTATCCATAGTGGTACCCGCGAACAGCACTACCATTACGGTCAACAGGGTTTGTGCCATGGTTTCATCCAGGCCCAGACCCGACTCTAGAATGTTGGCTCCGCCGCGAATGAAAGCGCCAACACCGCCTTGACCAAAGGAGTGGTAGATATTCTGCCAATCAGCCAAAGTGGCAAAACCTGCGGTAGAGGCAATGATAGCGGCCAATGCCAGCGAACCTTCACCTACTGCACCGAAATAACCCACAAAACGCAGATCGGGTTCCTTATCTAACTGTTTGGACGTGGTACCACTGGCCACGAGTCCGTGGAAACCGGAAATGGCACCACAGGCAATGGTTACAAACAACAGCGGTACCAGTGATGGTGTGCCTTCTGGTACATTGCTGTTGAACGCCGGAGCAACAATATCAGGGCCAGAGATAATCACGGCACCATACAGTAGGCCCAGACCAATGAATAGCTGAATACCATTGATGTAATCACGTGGTTGCAGCAGCATCCACACTGGCAACAAGGAGGCGATAGCGGCATAAACGAACAGCAGAATAATCCAGGTTTCGTTATCGGTCAGCGGCCCGACCATTTCCGGTAAGGAGATTGGCATCATGGGGCCGACGTAGATCATTGCGTACAAGGCAATCACACCGACAATCGACACCACCAGTAAGTTGATAAGTTTTCGGTAGATTAACTGACCCACAACCAAGGCTACGGCAATGGCACCCCACACCGGGATGGTGGCACTGGGGAAATTAATCAGTTGCTTGGCAATTACCACGGCAAATACTGCGTTAACCATCAGCAATACCAAGAAAATAACCACCATGAAGATAGACCGGGCGCGAGAGCCAATAACATCGCCAGTCACTGCGCCAATGGACTTGGCTTTATTGCGGTTACTGGCCCAGATAGCACCGGCATCATGAACGCCAGCAAAGAAAATGGTGCCGATGGTCACCCACAAAAGGCGGGCACCCAGCCCCAGATCACCGCAATGGCTGGGCCAATAATCGGTGCCGCACCTGCGACTGAGGTAAAATGGTGTCCCCACAACACGTACTTATTGGTGGGCACATAGTCCACACCATCCTGCATTGCATGGGCGGGTGTGACGAAGTTGGGATCAACCTTAAAGATTTTCTCACAGATGAACTTAGAGTAGACGAAATAGCCAAGCGCCATCGCCCCCAACCCCATTAACATCAAAAAGATAGCATTCATGCATCACCTCTGGTGTGTAATTGTAAATGTAACTTATTGATGTTAATGGATACCACTTTTGGCTAATATCCGACCATTGTCTAAGTTGAAACGCTTTGGTAACAATTCACAAACATTGAGTGACAGTTATGTATGCCCCGTGTGGCCAAAATAGGTTGGCGCATTTTAGTGGCAGACTTCGACTTCATAGCCAGTGAACTTACGGATATTGATAACGCCGGTATCAAATAGCAGGTATTGTCCTTTAATCCCCAGTAAGGTGCCGCCAATAGTGGCCGTCTTATCAAAATTCAGAGAGTTAATCTTGGTGGGATACTGGAGCACTGGGTAGTGGATTTGCGTGGTGGCAATGGTCAGCGGCTCAATAATAAATTGCTTGGTGTCATCAAGCTCATGCAGTCGGTCTTGGATTTGTGGTAACAATGATTTGGCGGCCGCGGGGAGATCCAATGCCTCGTTATCGCCTTTTAACATCGCTTGCCAATTGGTTTTGTCGGCAATCAATTGCGCCAGCGTAACTTCAATCAGCCCAGACAGATAACGGGAGTTCACGCGAAACAACGGCATCCCTTGAGTGGCACCTTGATCCAACCAGCGGGTGGGTAACTGTGTGTGACGGGTAATACCTACTTTGATCCCTGAGGTATTTGCCAGATACACAAAATGAGGCACAAAGCAGTGCTCAAGCCCCCATTGCGGTTCGCGGCAGGTGCCTTGGGCAAAATGGCAGGTTTCCGGCTTCATGATACACATGTCACAACTGGCGAGTTTCTGCATGCACACAAAACAGTGGCCCTGGGCATAACTTTTCTTGGTCGGTTTGCCGCAATGACAACAGAGAATACGACCGGTGAAGATTAAGCTGAGGGGGCTTCCTATGCGTGGATTTAACGGCAGTTGCTGTTGTCCAACGCGAAGTGAATATTGCGCTACGCCGTTGTCATCCAGACTAACGGCCATTTTATCCAGCGTTCCTAACATAATGAATTAACGTTTTAAGTGATTTTTCAGCAGTGTAGCAGTTTGCTAGTGCTAACACTGACCGAAATTTTCGATGGGCTACGCCGCTAACGACTGCGCACTTTATCAATTACCACATCATCACCAATTTCATAGAGTGCCTCTGTCAGCAGCTCCTCTTGATGCGGATCACTCAGCCCCAGACTGATAGTGGCGCGAAACAAGGCAATGCCGGTGTGGCTGGCACTTTCATATTTACTGCTGAAGCGTTCAATGTTGATCCCGAGGCTGTTGAGTTTGTTCGAGATCTCTTTTACCAATCCGGGACGATCATACGCCACCAGATTGTAAGTCAAGCGCCGCCGTGGCGGGTTAAATTGGGCGGCAGGTGACGATGTCATGGTCAGTCCGTCGATGCATTCCAGTGAATCTTGCAATGCGTCCCAGTGCTGTTCATCAATTTCTAACAACAGGATGGCGGCGAATATGCCATCTATGTGGCGTAACTCGGAATCAAGCCAGTTACCACTGTGATGGCTGACGGCATTGGCGATCTGTTCGACCAATCCTTTGCGGTCAGGAACCTGTAAGGTGATGAGATATCGGCGCATATTGGGACGGCTCCTGTATGCTGTTAAAAACAGACGGTGTAACATTACTGTCATTTTTGCGTCATATAATCCGGAAAATGCCACCCAAGTGGAAGTTAACCGGTTTCGCTGGCAGTAATTTGCAGATAATGACTGCCGGGCTGACACTAATAGTGACACGCCTTATAGATTAAATAATAGAGGTTTTCGATGGAAAGTCAGGTCTCTAAGCCTGGCTTCAGCATCCCATGACTTATTGATGGAAAAACGCGGCAATCGCCGGGCGTTAAAAGATCTGTTGGCCAAGATAGGCGTGACTGTCGGCGGCATCATGGTATTTGTGGCGTTGCTGTTGATATTTTTCTATCTGTTATATGTCATTAAACCGGTATTTGATGCCGCTAAGGTGACGCCTTTGCGCAGTATTCCTGTGGCAACAGACAGTAAAACGCTGATGGTTGGTGCTGATGAGCAGAACGAAATCATCTATCGGGCCAGCGAACAAGGGCAGGTGGATTTTTACCGACTCGCCGATACCTCCAAACAGTCCATGTCATTGCCATTACCAACGGCAACTAAAGTGGTAAGCAGTGCGGCATCAATACCGAATCAACAGCTATTTGCCTTGGGATTAGATAACGGTCAGGCGTTACTTGCTGGGGTGAATTTCAGTGTCAGTTATCCAGACAATAAACGCTTGATCACCCCAGGATTGCGTTATCCCATGGGTGACGCTTTAGTGACAGTGGCCGAAGACGGTGCACCGTTACAGCAACTGGCATTTGCTTATAGTAGCGACAAAATCAGCTTTGCTTATCGTGGTCGTAACCAGCAGTGGTTTCTAACGCGGCTGGATGGTGAGCAGAACATGCTGACGGAAGAAACCGAATGGCAGCATCACAGTAAACTGTTGCCAAATACTCCTGTGCAAGTGGAGCATCAACTGCTCACACCGGATCAACGTCAATTGATGTTGCAGTCGGGTAACAAGGTTTTTATCTATAACATCAGTGATGTAGATGACATCAGTTTGTTGCAAGTGTTGGATCTGGAACGTGCTAAAGCAAAAGTTAGCAATATCAGTTTGTTGGCCGGAGCCAGTTCGTTACTCGTCAGTTATAACAGCGGTGTGGTCGCGCAGTATTTTCAGGTGGCGGGTGAACATGGCCGCTTGTATCAGTACATTCGTGAATTTAAAGGTTTGGGCAATATAGAAGCGCTGGCCAGTGAATATTACCGTAAGAGTTTTGCCACTGTCAGTGACGATGGTCGTTTAGAGCTGTTATATACCACCAGTGAACGAGAACTGTTCTCTAAGACGTTTGATTTGGCCAAACCTGTCGCTATGGGTTTCAGTCCGCGCGCCAATGCGCTGGTGGTGCAGGCCGATGGCAAATTACAACTGTTGACTGTGAGTAATGCCCATCCAGAAGTGTCTTGGAGTGCACTGTGGAGCAAGGTTTGGTATGAGGGTTATCCAGAGCCACAATATGTCTGGCAATCGACTTCAGGTTCGGATGATTTTGAAGCCAAACTCAGTTTGATGCCACTGGCATTCGGCACTATTAAAGCGGCATTTTATGCCATGATTTTTGCGGTACCCTTGGCGATTGCGGGAGCGATTTACACCGCCTATTTTATGTCGGCAAAGGTACGCTCATTAGTAAAGCCAACCATCGAGATTATGGAAGCGCTACCCACAGTGATCCTCGGGTTTCTCGCTGGCCTATGGTTGGCGCCTTTGATAGAAGATCATCTGCCGGGGTTACTGCTATTGCTGATCTTGCTGCCGGTGACCATATTGCTCACGGCCTTTGCTTGGTCGAAACTTCCGGTGCGGCTCAAACTGCTATTGCCTGAAACCTATCAGGAGTTATTGCTGATCCCGGTGATTTGCTTCTTCGGGTGGCTGTCATTTGCCATCAGCCCCTCTATCGAATTGTGGCTGTTTCACGGCGACACCCGTCAGTTCATTACCAATACGCTGGGAATGAGTTTTGACCAGCGTAATGCCTTGGTTGTTGGTATCGCGATGGGATTTGCGGTAATCCCCACCATCTTTTCAATTGCCGAAGATGCGATTTTCTCGGTGCCTCGTCATCTCTCTAATGGCAGTTTAGCCTTAGGTGCCACCCGTTGGCAGACGCTTACCCGCGTGGTGCTGTTGACTGCCAGCCCCGGTATCTTTTCTGCCGTGATGATGGGGCTTGGGCGTGCAGTAGGCGAAACCATGATAGTACTAATGGCAACAGGCAATACGGCAATTATGGATTGGAGTATTTTCCAGGGCATGCGCACGCTTGCAGCCAATATTGCCGTGGAAATGCCAGAATCAGCCATAGGTAGTTCACATTATCGGGTGTTGTTTTTGGCTGCCTTTGTGTTGTTTATTTTCACCTTCTTTTTCAACACGATTGCCGAAGTGGTGCGCCAACGGCTACGTGAACGATACAGCTCGCTGTAAGGGTATTGAGCAGATGACGCGTTTATATAAGCAAGGGGCGGTTTGATGGGAAAATGGTTTAAATCCGGCGCACCTTGATTTGGATGACTGGCGGCGCCGTTAGCATCAGCCTGATTGCGGTGTTGGGCTTGCTGTTGTTAATCGCCTGGCGTGGACTCAGCTATTTTTGGCCTGCGACCATTTATCAGTGGCAGATGCAGGATGAAAATGGCAAGCCTTACACGCTGATTGGGGAAATTCACGACCGCGAACAGGTGCCTACGGAACGCTTAGTCGCTGCGGGTCACCATTTTGCACATAATCCTGGTGAGTTTGTGAATCGTTATCTGGTGAAAACCGGTAACCGTGAATTTGTCAGTTTGGATTTTCGCTGGATCCTGCAAACGGATATTCAAAGCCGTGCTACGCCAGCCGGGTTAGCAATGCTCGAGCGCAGCAAAAACGGTAATTTTTATGGCTACCCGGTCGCCATTATTGAGGCCGGAAAACGCCTGCCCGCGCAGGAGGATATCAGCGCAACACTGCGGCAGTATATCCAGCGAGCCGTCACCCTTAATCAGCAGGCTGATACCTTGCAGAAACAGGACATAGGCTCGGTTAATTATGATCTGGAGCGGTTACGCCTCAAAGGCCGTAAGTATGAACTGGATAATGCCTTGACCGCAGCGCGTCAGGCGGAACTGACACAGCAGCGTCAGCAGTTACAGCAACAATATCAAGTGCTGGAAAAACAGCTATTTTCATTGCGGGAACAGGCGGGACGCGATGCGGTAATCGTCAAAGATATGCGTGGTCAGGAAGTGACTTTGCCATTGGATACCGTGCTGGATGTCAGCTATGTTAACCGCATGGGCTTTTGGCAGAAATTAACAACCTGGTGCGTTCGTGTCGGCCATTTTGTCAGTGAAGATCCCCGCGAAGCCAATACCGAAGGTGGTGTGTTCCCGGCCATATTTGGCACTGTATTTATGGTGTTATTGATGGCGATTATTGTGACCCCGTTTGGGGTGATTGCAGCCATCTATCTGCACGAATACGCCCGCAAAGGGGCGCTAACTAAGATTATCCGCATTGCCGTCATTAACCTCGCCGGGGTTCCCTCAATTGTATATGGGGTCTTCGGTCTGGGCTTTTTGTCTACATGGTGGGCGGCTCTATCGATAAATTGTTTTACCCAGAAGCGCTGCCATCGCCGACATTTGGCTCGCCAGGGGTGATCTGGTCGGCCTTGACCTTAGCTATTCTGACCTTACCCGTGGTGATAGTTTCCACCGAGGAAGGCTTGTCACGTATTCCCAGCGCTATCCGCCAAGGCAGTTTGGCATTGGGTGCCACCAAGGCTGAAACCCTGTGGCGAATTGTGATCCCGATGGCGAGCCCTGCCATTATGACAGGTTTGATTTTAGCCGTGGCGCGAGCAGCGGGTGAAGTGGCTCCGCTAATGTTGGTGGGCGTGGTGAAATTAGCACCTAACCTGCCAGTGGACATGAATTTTCCCTTTGTGCATCTGGAACGTAAGTTTATGCATCTGGGGTTCCATATTTATGATGTGGGCTTCCAAAGCCCAAATGTAGAGGCCGCACGGCCATTGGTATACGCCACTTCGTTCCTGCTGGTAACTGTGATTGTGGCGCTTAACCTGACGGCTATCAGCGTGCGTAACCATCTGCGTGAAAAATATCGTTCGCTGGAAAACTGATAACCGCCAGTGCAAGAGACAGGACAGAAACAACCTATGATTTCGATAGATGCCTCATTAACGACCGCTGCTGCCAAGGTCGATTTAAAGAATCTGCCATCGGAGCAGACAGCACTGGAGATCCGCGATCTGAATCTACATTACGGTGATAAACAGGCGCTGTTTGATGTGTCGATGAAGATCCCCAAGAAAAAGTCACGGCTTTTATCGGCCCTAGCGGCTGTGGTAAATCTACGCTGCTACGCTGTATCAACCGTATGAATGATCTGGTGGACAACTGCCGTATTGACGGCGAAATTCTGCTTAATAGTCACAATATCTACGATAAAAAAGTGGATGTGGCCAAACTGCGCCGCAATGTGGGCATGGTGTTTCAACGCCCTAATCCGTTTCCCAAATCGATTTACGAAAACGTCGTTTATGGTTTGAGATTACAGGGCATCAATAATCGGCGTGAGTTGGATGAAGCCTGTGAGCGTTCACTGCGCGGTGCCGCCATTTGGGATGAAGTGAAAGACCGTTTACACGATAACGCGTTTGGTTTGTCAGGCGGTCAGCAGCAACGTTTGGTGATTGCCCGTGCCATTGCTATTGAGCCCGAAGTGTTGCTGTTGGATGAACCCACATCAGCTTTGGACCCCATTTCGACACTGACAATTGAAGAGCTGATCACCGAACTGAAAACTCGCTTTACCGTGGTGATTGTGACGCACAACATGCAGCAGGCCGCGCGGGTGTCAGATCAGACGGCTTTCATGTATATGGGGGAATTGGTGGAGTATGCCGATACCAACACCATATTTACCACGCCGCGACAGAGCAAAACCGAAGACTATATTACCGGGCGTTATGGCTAACGCCCTCACTGAACCAAGGCAGAATTTATGGAAAATAAAAATCTTAACAAGCATATTTCCGGTCAGTTCAGTGCCGAACTGGAAGATATTCGTAATAAAGTCCTCGCCATGGGCGGCTTGGTCGAACGTCAGCTAGAACTGGCGCTCGATGCGCTGGGGGCGCTGGACATTGAACTGGCACAACAGGTGATTGATGGTGACCATCGTGTCAACGGCATGGAAGTGGACATAGATGAAGAATGCACCCGCATTATTGCCAAACGCCAACCCGCAGCCAGCGATCTGCGTTTGGTCATTGCGATTTCCAAAACGATTGCCGATCTGGAACGCATCGGCGATGCCTGTGTGCGCATTGCCAAAGCCGCTTTGGAAAAACGCAATAATAATCAGCAACCTTTGCTAGTGAGTATCGAAAGCATGGGGCGTCATGCCACTCGCTTACTGCATTCAACGTTGGACTCATTAGCACGGATGGATGCGGAATCGGCAATCGAGTTACATAAAGAAGACGCCAAACTGGATAAAGAATATGAAGGGATCATTCGCCAGTTGATGACTTACATGATGGAAGACCCTCGTTCCATCCCGGGTATTCTCGATGTGCTATGGGCGGCACGGGCGGTTGAGCGGGTAGGGGATCGCTGTAAGAACATCTGTGAATACGTGATTTATTATGTAAAAGGCCGGGATGTTCGCCATGTCTCTTATGAAGAGATGGAAAAGGATTGATGGCGAACTGTGCTGCTAAACGCCAGCAATTGCTGGCGTTTTTTGTGGCTGAAGCCAATTTTACGGCAAATACCAGCGGGTATTCAGCATGATGCTGCTGAAATCGCTGACAGGTAAGCTGTTGCCATAGAGGTTGATATGATGACAGTGCTAAGATAAGCGCCGCAGCGTCATGTCGGCGGTGTTGATGTGAGGAAAACATGAAACAAACCCTGATCCGCGGTCTGCTGAATCTGTTGCCTATGGCACTTAGCTTGTGGTTGTTCTGGTCGTTATTTGCCTCATTGGATGAACTTGGAAAACTGCTGCTGACGTTAGTGCATGCTCCGTCCCCGTTCCCCGGCGCTGGTTTTTTGTTGGTGGTGGCTTTGGTGTTTATCGCTGGCTTGTTGTTTTCGGTCAGCCCGGTGGTGTGGTTGTGGAGCTGGGTTGAACGGCAACTCATGCGTTTCCCGTTGTTTAAGTCAGTTTATGGCAGTATTCGTGATATCGCCTCGTTAATGAATCGCGACCCCTCTAAGCCAAAATCACAACAAACCGTGTTAGTTCGTCAGGCCAATGGGGGGTATGTTGTGGGGTTTATCATGACAGATACGCCTCCACAACCTTTGGTGGACGCTTTACCTGATGGTGACTGGGTGCCAGTGCTGTTTCAGTTGTCTTACCAGATGGCTGGGGTCACCAGTCTGGTGAAACGGGAAGATCTCATCAAAGTCGACTGGTCATTTGAAGAAGCCATGCGTTTTAACTTAACGGCTGGGATCTCACAATCACCAGCAACAGAGCATGAACATCACAATAATCCCATCGATTAACCGTACAAAAGCCCTTTACGCTCCCCAATCGTGCTTGTTTTGTGTATAATCAACGCGAATTGTTGCCAAAACAGTAGTAATCTCAGTGGGTTTACCGGTCTCTTTGCCCCGGTATCCGTTATTGCCGCCCCATGAGCCGGCGGGAATGTTGCTCCATTATCAAAGGTCTCTTTGGCCTTGCCGCGGAGTAACAATGTTGCTGAATTACCTTTGCTGTCGCCCATTGGCAATGTTTTGGCTGCTGCACAGCCTACAAGCACAAAATCTGATAAAGGGTTGATCAAGCAGCAGCCTGTCATCTGATGGGAGCGTTTATGTCTAAAAAATCGAGTATCAATCCACCGGTGTTTTTTTCATCAGTGATCTGTCTGGTGGCACTGGTTGTTATTGCCGCCGTATGGCCGCAACAGTCACAAGCATTGTTCAATAGCGTACAGACCTGGTTGCAGCTAAAAGCGGGTTGGCTTTATGTGTTGGCCGTGGCTATTTTTTTGGTGTTTGTGGTGTTTATCATGCTTAGTCGCTACGGCGATATTAAGCTGGGGCCAGATCATTCAGAACCCGATTTCAGTTATAAGACCTGGGTTGCCATGCTGTTTTCCGCCGGCATGGGAATAGGGTTGATGTTTTTTGGTATTGGTGAACCTGTGATGCACTTTCTAGCACCACCTGATGCTGATCCACAAACCATGGCTGCGGCCAAAGACGCGCTGAAAATTACCTTTTTCACTGGGGCTTACATGCTTGGGCCATATACGCCATTGTGGCGTTGAGTCTGGCTTATTTTAGCTATCGGCATAATTTGCCTTTATTACCGCGCAGTGCGTTATACCCGCTAATTGGTAATCGCATCTATGGCCCTATTGGGCATTGTGTCGACACTTTAGCGGTTCTTGGCACTGTGCTGGGGGTGGCAACGTCGCTGGGCTTTGGTGTGGCACAGGTTAATTCTGGTTTACATTTCTTGTTAGGCGACAGTTTTCCAATCTCCGCCGCAGTGCAGGTGGGGCTTATCTGTGTGATCACCCTGATGGCCACGGCATCGGTGGTTTCTGGCGTCAATAAAGGCATCAAAATACTTAGCGAACTCAATATGGGGTTAGCTTTCTTGTTGATGATGTTTGTGCTGTTAGTGGGGCCAACCGCAGATTTATTACAGCATTTTGTCCAGAATACTGGGGCTTATCTGAGTGATATTGTTAATAAAACCTTCAATTTGTACGCTTATCAGCAGAAAAATGATTGGCTAGGTGGCTGGACACTGTTTTATTGGGGCTGGTGGATCTCATGGTCACCTTTTGTGGGAACCTTTATCGCCCGAGTTTCCCGTGGTCGTACTATCCGTGAATTCTTGGTGGGGGTGATGTTTGTGCCAACCGGCTTTACCTTTCTGTGGATGACCGTTTTTGGTAATTCGGCCATTGATGCCATCATGAATCATGGTGCGCAGTATCTGGCTGATGCCGTATCTTCAGATGTATCTGTGGCCTTGTTTACCTTTTTTCAGCACTTGCCGTGGTCTGGTGTTCTCAATATCTTGGGTGTGTGTCTGGTAGTGACCTTTTTTGTGACTTCATCGGACTCTGGCTCGTTAGTGGTCGATAATCTTACCTCGGGCGGAGATGAAAATGCGCCCGTATGGCAACGGATTTTCTGGGCATTGCTAGAAGGCGTGGTGGCCTCGGTTTTATTGTTGGCAGGTGGCCTAAAAGCGTTGCAGACGGCATCCATTGCCAGTGCCATGCCGTTTCTGGTGGTAATGCTGCTGATGTGTATCGGATTGTTTAAAGCACTTAAAGATGATCGGCTGAAACTGATGAGTGTGCGCTTACACAATACGAGTGTGCAGTATTCACAGACCAGTGTTTCCTGGCAAAAACATCTGGAGGTATTGGTCTCTCTTCCTTCCTATAAGGAAGCCAGACAGTATCTGGATGAGATTGCTGAGCCAGCGCTGGCGAATGTCGAGCGCGAATTTATCCAGCGAGGTATTGAGGTTGAGTTACAGCATGAGCAGGATCGCGTAAGACTGGTGATTGATGACTCAGAGCTGCAAACCTTTGTATACGCCCTGCGGATCCGCAGTTTTATCCTGCCAGGATTGCCTGAAACCGAGGATAGACACTATTATCGCGTCGAAGTATTTCTTGAACATGGCGGTCAGTATTATGATGTCATGGGATATACGCCTGAGCAGTTACAGGCTGATGTGGTAACCCAATATGAGAAATACCTGCATTATCTGCATCTTTCTAATGCAGAATATGTCAGTAACTAAGGTGGCAATGTCGGTAGACGCAGGAATATGGCATGACAGCACAGAGCAAATTAGACCGGGTACTGGCAGAAGCCAGAGAATACCGGGCTAACCGGGAGAAGGGCTACAGAGAACAGGCGTTAAAACTGTATCCTTGGGTTTGTGGTCGCTGTGCCCGCGAATTTACGCATAAAAACTTGAGTGAACTTACGGTGCATCATCGTGATCACAATCATGATAATAACCCGGCGGATGGCTCTAATTGGGAACTGTTGTGTCTGTATTGTCACGACAATGAACATGCCCGCTTTGAGGAGTTAGTATCATATGGCGATACTTCTGACTCCAAGCAGGCACCTGCCACCTTTAATCCATTTGCCGATCTCAAGGCAATGATGGCCAAAAAAGGTCAGAAATGACAAAAACGCACCTTCTTTCAGGTGCGTTTTTCTGTGTGCTTGGCTTATGTCTGACATGACAAGTGACAAATGCTGTAATAAGCACTTTTTGGCATAAAAAACACTCAGGGCTTTTGTAACAAAGTCTGTTTTGCTGATGTACAGCATTGGTTTACATCGGCGCTCGACTTATACTCTTGGCCTTAAACATTACTACAACAATGATGGAAGCAAGCAATATGACTCTTGGCTCAGCTAAGGTAGGCAAGACACACTCGTTTATGACTGTGTCCCTTATTGAACTATGGGAACGCTTTGGTTATTACGGCATGCAGGCGCTGATTGTGTACTTTATGGTACAGCGCTTGGGCTTTGATGACAGCCGTGCCAATTTGGTATGGAGTGCCTGTGCGGCATTGATTTACGTTTCTCCTGCTATTGGTGGATGGGTCGGGGATAAAATCCTCGGTACCAAACGGACGATGTTACTGGGTGCCGGCGTGTTGTCGGTCGGTTATGCCCTGATGACAGTGCCAACTGAGAACACCTGGTTCTTGTTTGGTGCCCTTGGCGTTATTGTGGTCGGTAACGGCCTGTTTAAACCGAATGCGGGTAACTTAGTCCGCAAAATCTATGAAGGCGATGATTCTAAAATCGATTCCGCTTTCACCATCTATTACATGGCGGTTAACGTCGGTTCCACCTTCTCCATGCTGTTGACTCCATGGATTAAAGATTACGTTAATGCGACCTATGGCAATGAATTTGGCTGGCATGCAGCGTTCGCAGTTTGCTGTGTGGGCTTGCTGGTCGGCTTAGGTAACTACGCCATTATGCGTAAGACCGTTAGTGAATACGGTTCAGAGCCAGATTCTCGGCCGGTTGATAAAGTCAAACTGGCTATCGTACTGGCAGTTGCGGCAGCTTCTGTGGTGTTGTCTGCGGTAATCCTAGAATATCAAACAGTTGCCCGTATTTTTGTGTATGCGGCAGGTGTCGTGTTGCTGGCTATCTTCATCCATCTTATCCGCAGTAGCGAAGTCAGTGAACGCGCCGGTTTGATTGCCGCACTGGTACTGATTGTGCAGACAGTCTTTTTCTTTGTGTTCTATCAGCAAATGTCCACTTCGCTGGCGCTGTTTGCGCTGCGTAATGTTGACTGGGAATTTAGCGTATTTGGTGCCCATCTTTGGACATGGTCACCTGCGCAATTCCAAGCACTGAACCCCATCTGGATTATGGTGCTGAGCCCAGTGTTAGCGTGGACCTACTCATGGGCCGGGCGTAACAACAAAGATTTCTCTATTGCCGGTAAATTCGCCCTTGGTTTTGCCGTTGTGGCCATTGGCTTCTTTATCTACGGTTTTGCCGGGCAGTTTGCTGTGGATGGTAAAACCTCATCTTGGATTATGATTTGGGGCTATGGTTCTTATTCCCTTGGCGAGCTGTTGGTGAGTGGCTTGGGGTTGGCGATGATAGCTCGTTATGTGCCAGCGCGCATGGGCGGCTTTATGATGGGCGCTTACTTTGTGGCATCAGGTATTTCTCAGTATCTGGGTGGCGTGGTGGCAAACTTTGCCAGTGTGCCTGAGGATATTAAAGACCCACTGCAAACATTGCCAATTTATACCAGCCTGTTTAACAAGTTGGGGATTGCTGCAGTTATTTGTACGCTGATAGCACTTGCTGTGTTGCCATTAATGCGCCGCCTAACGGAAACACATCACGCTCATAATGGTAATGGGCATGATGATAGTGCGGCAGCGGCGTTATCAGATGTGAAAACCGAACAGTAAATAGCCGTCACTTTTCGAGAAAACCGGGAGCAGCGTCTCCCGGTTTTTACTTAACGATCTTTTTTAGGTTAGATTTGTTCCGTCATTTAATGATAATTTTCACTCGAGTCTTGACGACGATTGGTTTATCAGAGACTTAAGTAACAGTGTATGGTTTGTGTGCAATGCTTGTTTATTTCACAAAACTTAAAAGTTGGTCTAATTAGCTTTAATCTGCTATCGTCTTTATTTCGTCATTCTGCTGTTAATGAACTATGGTGGTATTTTATTAATTTGGGTATTTTTAGAGTCCAAATAGTTGAGCTGCCAGTTTAACCATGAGTGGTGTGCTTATTATCTAAATTTGGGGAAATGTAATTTGGTCACGGCACTCATTATTTTATACTTTATTTCATCGCTCACTAACTCAAAGAAAATTGTAATATTTTTGGGGACTATATTCTCATTAGTTTTATATCCACAAACTTTTGTTGTTATTTGTATACTTGCAATTTTTGTAAAAACATTTGGTGAATACCTTCAAGAGAAGATATCAATAATTCCTATAGTTGTGTTAGCCATAGTACTTATTAAAAATACTTTTTTTAGTGCAGTAGATGGATATCAATTGTTAGGTGTGAGTTTTGCTCTTTTTCAAGTTTGTTATTATATAAAAAGTAATATCTCGTTATATGCTTTGGTTAGTAAACTAAGCTTTTTCCCACAATTATATTGTGGGCCTATTGTAAAACCTTCTGGTTTCGAACGGCTTAAAAAGATAACACTTAAATCCCAAGCGCTATATCATTGTATATTTTCTGTGGGGTTGTTTTTTAAATTATATTTGGCCTATATAACAAAAAGTGCATATGAAAATGATGAAAGTATTTTCTATTCTATATTTTGGTGGGTTTATATGTATTCAGATTATTTATCTTGGTCTCTAATGGGAATTGGGATCGCAGGGTTGTCTGGATTTAAAATGCCATTGAGTTTTAGAGCACCATTTTTTACACATAATATATCTCAATTTTGGAGTAGATGGAATATAACGGTATATCAATGGTGTTCTGATTTTTTCAAAGTGTCAGGCCGAAGAAAATATAAAGCCTACTTAAAAATAGTGACCAGTGTATCCGTACTGTCATTATGGCATGGGGCTACAGTAGGTTTTTTAATTTTTGGCCTGGTTAATTTGTTGTTGTTTATTTTTCAGAATAAAATAAAACGTAAACATAACTGGCTATTAGTTAGTCAAATTTTATTCTTTGTGGTATTGGGATTCCCTTTCAATAATACTCTTCCTAAGACAATTTTCCCATGTATAGATATTAAGCAAATATTTTATGTTGTTGTTTCTGTTTTTGTTCTATATTTATTTGATATGTACTTTTATAAAAAAATTAGGAAGTTTGTATCTAATTATCCGATGACTATAATTTGTGCCTGCTTATTTTTTGTGACATTTTCATTTTTTGTTAGGAATTTGGATGGCGTTTTCTATTATGCCCAATTTTAAAACGTATAAAATATTAGTAATTATATGCATATTACTGGTTATCGTAGTTTCTGTAAGGATGATGACTAATATTAACCCAAAGGTAAAGAGGATTTATCAATCAGGTAATGTAATTGGTGTTGTTGTAGGAAATTCTCATGCAAATAGAATTATGCTTAATGACGATAGAATTTTTTATATGAATGAAGATGGTAACTCAATTTTAGGCTCTATGAAACAAATAGAATATGCAATTAAAGAGTTTAAAGATTTAAAATTTATTATTGTTAATTTGACGCCTATGGAAATGTTTGCCGAGAATTTTCAAAAATCAAGCGAGAATGATTCTCTTTATAAAACTATGCCAAATGAATATTTCAAATTTTTTGAAAAAAACATTTCTATTAGTCAAG
The DNA here is from genome assembly GCF_018394335.1 of Shewanella dokdonensis. Taxonomy (NCBI): domain Bacteria; kingdom Pseudomonadati; phylum Pseudomonadota; class Gammaproteobacteria; order Alteromonadales; family Shewanellaceae; genus Shewanella; species Shewanella dokdonensis. Next base: position 3,450,304 of record NZ_CP074572.1, read on the forward strand.
TGGATTTTATAAAAAAAATAAAGTATATATTCAAAAATTTTATAGATAGAAATAGTAATGGCCATCCATTTTATCTTGAAGGTGAGTTTTATAAGAATGGTCGTAAAGTAATACCTTCTGAAATCCATAGGCCAAATATGGAGTGGTTACAGCTTAGCCACTATAGAGATGGTGTTTTTATTCCAGAATATGAAGAGTATGGAATAAATCTGAAAAGAATAGAAAGTATTGTTAAAGAATTTATTCATATAAAAATTATAGCTATTTCTATGCCTTTAAATTATCGTTATATGAATCATTTAAATAATGTTTTGGATGATAAGGAACTACCGAATATTGATTATTTTGCTAAGGATATGGAAACGATATTTGGAGCGTGTTACATTAATTTAATGAATAATTCATTGCCTGATAAATATTTTTGGGATGGTGATCATCTTAATCAAGATGGTGCTGAATATATGAAAGAAACTATTGTTAAAAGAATCAATGAATGTCTTCATTTTCAGTATAATGTTCATTGAGTAGTCATTTAATTTTTCAGCCCAGTTATTCTACTGATATAAAATATCAAGTGTGTAAATAGTAACTGAAGATCAAACTGTCTAAAATTTAAATATAAAACGGTGGCAGGAGCCACCGTTTTGTCAATTACCAATCGTAGATTAGAGTTTGAAACTCACGGTAGTGTAGTAGTAACGCCCAACGTTATCGTACATAGAAGAGTCTCTAGCTGTACCGATGGTGCCGAATGGCAAATCACGGTCAAAGACGTTGTCGATACCAAATTTTAGTCCCAAGCCATTATCAAACAGGTAACCAATCGCCATATCGCTGATGAAATAGGAACTATAGTCCATCAGACTATTGGGGTTGGCATTGCGGCCTAGCGATTTAGAGGTATAAAGGCTGACTTGATCGATGTAACGCGTGCGCCAAGTGGCTTCCCATTTTGTAATGTTGTATTTCAGTGTTAAGTTACCCTGCCAATCAGGGTTGGCTTTGGTGCCAGCAAAATCCTCATAATCACTGGTATCCTCTTGGAAGCTGTATTGTCGATTACGAATAAGGCGGGTTGCAATCAAATTGGTCTTCAGCGTACCTTTACCGAGATCTGCGGTGTAACTGAAATCAAAATCAATACCAGAGGCTTCCAGCTTCGCTAAATTCAATGACTGAGTATGGATGGAGGTGATTTCGTGGCTATTAGGATCACGTGTGATCAATGCACAATATTGATTATCAATGCCATTAGCGGAATCTATACATTTATCAACAATTGCCTGTGCATCGATACTATCAATGGCATCGTCAATCTTGATATTCCAGTAATCTACCGTGGCTGAAAAGCCATCAAAGAGCTGAGGATTATAGACTACCCCAAAGTAAAGCTTTTGGACTTTTCGGGCTTCAACTGACGGTTACCACTGCTGGTACCTTCAAGGGTCTTACTATCATAGTCTGAGTCAAAACTTTCTGGTATACCAAGCGCCGCACAGTTACTGCGGCGGTTGCTGCCATTGTCCAAGTCTTTGAGATTTGAAGCTCGGCAAGCATCTTTGACGTTGAAAAAGTTTTGGCTTTCAGCTCCATAGAGTTCACTGATATTAGGCGCTCGGATAGCACGAGAATAGGTGGTACGCATGCGCAATTCATCATTAATTTCCCAGCTTAATCCCGCTTTCCAGGTGGTGGCATCGCCAATAGTGCTGTAATCAGCATATCGTGCGGCCAGATCCAAATCTAACTGGCGAATCAGTGGTAATTCAGAGAGCAGTGGTACTGAAAGTTCGGCAAACACCTCTCTTACATTAAATGAACCTTTATCATTAGCTATAGCGGTGAAGAATGTTTCTTTGTCGAAATTCGGTTCGCGGGTTTCACTTTGCTCTTTACGGTACTCAACACCCGCCGATACGCCAACATAACCCGCTGGCAGTTCAAATAGACCAGAATTAGCAAGACTACCACCCAATACGGTTTGTTTTATGGTTGTAGTTCCAGTTAAGTCGACATTGATATAATCAATGGCTGCTTGGCTGGGAGCTCCATAACCGAAAATATTAATGGGGATACAGCCATCGGCACGGGCGGCGGTATCTCGGCAAACAATATTCCCCTGACCATCATCTACCGCATCCAGCGCATTAATATAGTTGTCGTATATCAGGTTGTTTTTGTTTTGGCGATCAAGATCGGTTTGACCATAAACGCCATAAACATCGTAATCCCAGTCGTCGGCGATTAACCCTTTCATACCCAGCACATAACGCTGGGTTTCCCGGGTATCGTTTTCAATTCGTAGGCCAGTATCGGTCATGAAACGGTTGATCATAAGATCATTGGTATTGTTGTCAGCCATTAACTGCTTTAGTTCGGGATCCATAAAGGCATTATCACTATGGACGGTATTGATTGGGTTACCATAGAAGAATGCAGGCTGGAAGTTGTTGGTCGCTTCAGTGCGGGAGTATTTGGCTTCAAAATACATTGAATCATCCGCTGTGACGTCATAATTACTCTTGAAGTTGACGTTATAGCGTTTGAACTTTGGCTGTAGCTCGTCAAACTGATGCAGGTTGATTGAGTCACAGTCAGTACAGTATGCGCTGTAATTATTACTGCCTAAATTGACATCACTGATGCTGCCATCTGGATTAAATTTTTTCCAGTTTTCTGGATCTTCTGTCAGAGTAAAGCGTCCATCATTGGCAATCTTGTAATAACCGGAGTTGGCGGTATAGATTTTGTCTGGATTATTGGGATTATTATCATCCACACGGTGGGGCGTTTTGTTCTCCATAGAAGCATAAGATGTTCTCGTTTGGTCACGATCAAATGCCATTAGATTATTTTGCCCTGAATATTCCGCAGCAAAGGCTATATTACCGCGGCCATTGTCAATGTCGGTACCATATGAAAAGGAAGCGCGTTTCTTGCTGAAACCACTATCATCTGCGGTGCCAATGGAAGCATTAAAATCCAAGCCTGTAATATCTTTCTTTAAAATGAAATTCACTACCCCTGTAACCGCATCCGCACCATAAATAGCTGAGGCACCACCGGTAATAATTTCCACTTTATCGATCCAAGCACTCGGAATCGTATTGACGTCTACTGCTGCAGTACCTGATTGGCTAGAAACATGGCGCTTGCCATTAACCAATACTAATGTTCTTGAGGCGCCTAAATTACGCAGGTCAAGCAAGTTAAGTCCAGCTGTACCGATATTGCTGCCACCAGAGCTCGCCAATGAATAGGTGCTACCTAGTGCAGGTAGCTGGTTTAGGGCTTCACCAATATTGGTGACCCCGGTACCGAGTAATTCTTCACCAGTAACCATGGTTACTGGTGTTGGTGCGTAAGCATTTTCGCGAGCAATACGTGACCCCGTTACTTCAATACGTTCATACTTTTGTGAGTCAGTATCGGTACTGGTATCTGCGGCCTGAACTGAAATGGAAATAACAGTACTGCTTAGCAGAGATAAGGCAATCCAATCTGCTAATTTGGTTTTTGTTGGCATATGTCTCCCTTTTAAAATTGTTATTAATTTATTAGTGACTATTAATGTTAAAGCTAGTTAACTACTTCGTAGCTTTAAGCTTTATTAGATGGAAGGTCGGAAATATAACATTCAGAGTTAAAACCACAACGTAGTCGTTACAACTTACAATGGTATTAAGATTGTTGCTTTATTGGTTATGTTGACAGCATATTAATTTGGCGTTACTTGGTGTCAAATTTGATTTTTATTCATAATTTTCACATTTAAAAAAATAAATGTAAAAATTATGAATAAGTGAAAATATTAATTGTTAAAATGATGAAACTTATTAGTTGCTTTTATAACGGGTGATACAAGTGGAATGATGAGTTTATTTCTATAAAATGAGATCTACTCCTTATTTTTTGGATTGTTTTATATTATGTTTAACATGGAAGGTGATATTTTTCTTGATTAATTTTTTTGAATGGAAACAAGTTGTTGTGTGTTTTTATTTTCCTTTTATATAAACGCATAGAATGCTATTTTAGTAACTTTGAAAATATAAATATTACGATGAAGAAACATTGAACGATTTGGCTTGATAGTCATTCTAAATTTCTACTAGAGGTTGACGTAACGGTTACCAACCGTGAGAATTTCCCTAGGTAGAAGTCCCATCAGATACTTATATGTACTCTCAATTGCTTACCCCTATAAACCGCTTACTAGGCTGTGCAACTCCCGAAGGTTGGATTACTGAAGCGTGTAAACCAGAAAACCTGGCAGTTCTTTTGATTGATCACTGTAACTGTGAATGGAAGGCGGCTGCGACTGCTAGCAAATTGCTGCGAAAATATGCCGTGTCATCGCAAGATGTGGTGGTGAATATGTTGAAACCATACGAGTTTTTTCTGTTCCGTTTCAACAAGTGGTCAGTTGATGAATTTCAGCGTTGGTTTTTTGCTGATGGTGTAACAAAGGCCAGTAGTTACGATATAAAAGCAGCCAAGCAAGCGTTATATCTGTTAGGTAAACATGCGGCAGAGATGCCGGTCGCGCTAGCCGTATGCGAATGGGCAGAGACTCAAGATTATTTACAGCATATAGAAATGACCATATCTGCATCAGAGGGTTCAGAGGCTGTTTGCAAACCGTTAATTTCGCGCGCTGATTTTGCGCAAAGCGATGACCTCATTGCCAAAATGGTGCGATTAATTAAGGAAGAATTACATCATTTTGACCAAGTATTGGAGATTATGCGGGTACGGAATATTCCGTATAGCAATCTGCCGGCAGGCCGTTACGCCAAAGGTTTGTTAGCGCAGGTGACGACTCACGAACCGCAAACTTTGATTGATAAACTGATTGTGGGGGCCTTGATAGAGGCTCGTTCCTGTGAGCGTTTTGCCAAACTGGCTCCATATCTGGATGAGGAACTCGGGCGTTTTTATGTCTCTTTGCTGCGCTCAGAAGCCCGCCATTATCAGGATTATCTGTCACTCGCTCAAGCGGTTGCTGGGCACGATATCAGTGACAGAATAGCGCAATTAGTGGCGGCAGAGGCAGATCTGATAATGACAAGCGATGCGGAGTTCCGTTTCCATAGTGGCATTCCTGCCTAGTTAGCCGATTAGGCGAACGGCAGTGTTTGCAGTTCGATGGTATCCGGACTGACTTTCAGCACACTGCCTTGCTGATACCAGTCGCCGACTACCGCGCGTTGTTTCCCATCTCCTAGTTCATGAATAGCGGGTCGATGGGTGTGTCCATGGATCATCAATGATGCGTTGGATTGGGCTAAGAGCTTGGACACTTCATCGGCGGTGACATCCATGATCTGCTCAGATTTCATCTGATTTTGCTGCTGACTGTTGCGACGCAATTTGGCGGCGATATTCAAGCGCAGTTGTTGTGGCAGATGGCGGTAACACCATTGCACCAATGGGCGGCTACGAAAGCGGCGAAAGCGTTGATAATCATGATCTAACGTACACAAGCTGTCACCATGCAGCACCACAGTTGCACGCCCATATAAGGAAAGTTTTTGGACTTCAGGTAACAGTGTTATGCCTGCCAGTTCGGCGTAATTCTGTCCTAACAGGAAATCACGATTGCCATGGATAAAGTAGATGGGTAACTGATGACTGAGTGTTTTAAGATGCTGCGCAATCTTCATAGCAAATGGCTCTGCTAGATCATCACCCACCCAGACTTCAAACAGGTCGCCTAAAATATAGAGGGCTTCAGTTCCCTCTATCTGCGTATCGAGAAAGCGGATGAAAGCTTGTGTGATATCAGGGCGATCTGCACTCAAATGCAGATCGCCGATAAAAAGTGTGTGCATCCGCGCTTATTCGCTGATGGTCACTTTTTCAATAACAACGGCTTCCAATGGCACGTCTTGATGCATGCCACGATTGCCGGTGCTAACGTCCTTGATTTTGTTGACGACATCCATGCCTTCAACCACTTCACCAAAAACGCAATAACCCCAACCTTGCGTTGATTCACTTTTGAAATCCAGGAAAGTGTTGTCATTAACATTGATGAAGAACTGCGCAGTGGCAGAATGAGGATCAGATGTACGCGCCATCGCAATAGTGCCAGCCTTGTTAGACAGTCCGTTATTGGCTTCGTTTTTGATTGGGGCGTTTGTCGGTTTTTGTTGCATGTCGGCAGTGAAACCACCGCCCTGGATCATGAAGCCATCAATCACGCGGTGAAAAATGGTGCCATCAAAAAAACCTTCGCTGGCGTATTGGGCAAAGTTAGCAGCGGTTTGTGGGGCTTTTTCTTCATTCAGGGCCAGTTTGATATCGCCATGATTAGTGTGCAGTGTGATCATAATTTTACCTTTGAACAATTTTCGTGGGCGGATTCTAACTTATCCGGGAATGGCGTTAAAGGGCGGTATTCAACTGCCAGTGCCAATGTTAAACTCTTGGGCCAGTTTACCCTTTTCGTTATTTTTGTTTAAGAGAACGTCAATGTTGAAGATCTACAACAGCCTGAGTCACCAGAAAGAGGAATTTAAACCCATTGTCCCTGGCAAAGTGGGCATGTATGTGTGTGGCGTGACCATTTACGACCTGTGTCATATTGGCCATGGCCGGACTTTTGTCTCTTTCGACATGATAGTGCGCTATCTGCGTTATGCAGGCTATGACGTTAATTTTTTACGTAATATCACCGATGTTGATGACAAAATCATCAAACGTGCTAATGAAAATGGTGAAAGTTGTGAGTCACTCACCGAGCGGCTGATTGCCGACATGCACGCCGATTTTGATGCGCTCAACATGTTACGCCCCGATATGGAGCCGCGTGCCACGCTGCACATCGCTGATATTATCGACATGGTGCAACAGTTGATTGACCGCGACCATGCCTATGTGGCCGCCGATGGCGATGTGCTGTTCAGTGTCGAATCCTTCCCTGAATATGGCCGTTTGTCTGGTCAGGACTTGGATCAGTTACAGGCCGGCGCTCGTGTTGAAGTCGACGAAAACAAACGCAACCCGATGGATTTTGTGCTGTGGAAAATGTCCAAACCGGGCGAACCAACTTGGGATTCGCCATGGGGCGCTGGCCGTCCTGGCTGGCATATCGAATGTTCGGCAATGAACAGCAAGCACTTGGGCACACATTTTGATATTCATGGCGGTGGTTCCGACTTGATGTTTCCTCATCACGAAAATGAAATTGCCCAGTCCTGCTGTGCCCATGACACCAAGTATGTTAATTACTGGATGCACACCGGCATGGTGATGGTGGACAAAGAGAAGATGTCCAAATCGCTGGGTAACTTTTTTACCATTCGCGATGTGCTGGCACATTATGATGCCGAAACCGTGCGCTACTTTTTGTTATCCGGCCACTACCGCAGCCAGCTCAACTACTCTGAGGACAACCTTAAGCAAGCGCGTGCGGCATTAGAACGTATGTATACGGCTTTGAAAGATTTAGATCTTAGCGTTGCACCAGCTGCCGCCACTGAATACGTCGAACGTTTCAAGGCCGCGATGGATGACGATTTTAATACGCCAGAAGCTTACTCTGTCCTGTTTGATATGGTGCGTGAGATCAATCGCCTGAAAGCTAATGATCTGGCGGCCGCCGCAGCCTTGGCAGTGGCAATGAAGCAACTGGCGGAAGTACTCGGTATTCTTTGTTCTTCTCCAGAAGCTTTTTGCAAGGGCAGGGTAGTGATGAAGAAGTTGCCGAAATTGAAGCACTGATCGCTGAGCGTAATCGTGCTCGTAAAGAGAAAGATTGGCCAGCAGCCGATAAAGCGCGAGATCGACTCAATGAGCTGGGGGTTATTCTCGAAGATGGTGCCAGTGGCACCACTTGGCGCAAGAAGTAATTTCTTTTCTAAACGCATAAAGCCAGCATCTGCTGGCTTTATGTTACCTCAATGTCGCGATGACTAATCAGTCGTGATAGCGCTCTGCGGCATATAAAGTATTTTCCAGTAAGCTGGCAATTGTCATGGGGCCGACACCTCCTGGAACTGGCGTAATAAATGAAGCGCGCTCAGCGGCAATTGCAAATTGTACATCACCCACCAGATGACCATCTTCTAGGCGATTAATCCCCACATCAATCACAATGGCGCCGGGCTTAACCCAGTCACCAGGTATAAAGCCGGGTTTACCAACAGCCACGACCAATAGATCGGCGCGGCTGACTTTCTCCTGCAAATCGTGAGTAAAGCGGTGGCAGGTGGTGGTGGTGCAACCGGCCAATAACAGCTCAAGCGTCATAGGTCGACCAACAATGTTGGAGGCGCCAACGACCACAGCATCCAACCCATGCAGATCCACCCCGGTAGATTTAATAAGCGTCATTATCCCCATCGGGGTGCAGGCGCGTAGTTGCGGAATACGTTGGGCTAAGCGGCCGACATTATAAGGGTGAAAACCATCGACATCTTTATCTGGGCGGATACGCTCGATGACCTTGGCATCTTCAATCTGCTCTGGCAGCGGCAGTTGCACTAAGATGCCATCAATGGCTTTGTCATTATTTAGCGTTTCAATCAGCGCGAGTAATTCAGCTTCAGACGTCGATTCTGGCATGTCATAAGAGCGGGACACAAAACCGACTTCTTCACAGGCTTTACGTTTATTGCCAACGTACACCTGTGAGGCCGGATCGTTACCTACCAGAATTACCGCTAAACCTGGCAAACGCTTACCTGCGGCGCGGCGATCGGCCACTTTTTGTTTCAGCTCTTTCCTTATGGATTGTGCTATCGCTTTGCCATCAATTAATTGGGCAGTCATGGGTGTAGGGTATCCTTTTATATGGCGCGATGTGGAATTTAAGCGGCATTATTTTAACAGTGAGGTCGCACAGTGTCATGGTTAAACGCGACCGTGAACACAGAATTTCATTTATACAGCACTAAAAAACAGCAGGCGGCTGACACGGCCAAAAAAATGATTGACGCTCTTAGGGTGAGTCGCTAAGATGCGCTCCGTTCTTGAGTACACGCTGAATGAGGGCTAATTAAATCCACTTGTTCGCTGTGTAATTTAATAAGAACTTTCTCGGTGATTAGCGCAGTCCGGTAGCGCATCTGGTTTGGGACCAGAGGGTCAGAGGTTCGAATCCTCTATCACCGACCAAATTTTAGATAGCGTAAACTACGTTGTCTGGCCTGGTTAGGATGCAGGCAATGGCCTGCATACCCTGCGCCCGTAGCTCAGTTGGATAGAGCATCCGCCTTCTAAGCGGATGGTCGCAGGTTCGAATCCTGCCGGGCGTACCACTTTCAGTGGTGACTGTAGCTCAGTTGGTAGAGTCCCGGATTGTGATTCCGGTTGTCGTGGGTTCGAGCCCCATCAGTCACCCCATTATTGATTTTAAAAAAGCGACCTTAGGTCGCTTTTTTATGACTTTTCCGGGCCAATGTGGCTCGACTCAGTAGATAACCATCGATATAATGCTGCGTCTTGATAACTATGAACATTGTGCGACCGGAGCCGCAATTCAGTTGTGATAGGCATTCCAGTCAAATACAAGATCAAGAGACGAATACCTGAATAGTTGAATGAGTTCGGCTATTAAAAGGACGTTAGACACATTTCGAGGTAAAACAATGCAAGTTTCTGTTGAAACAACCCAAGGCCTGAGCGTCGCCTGACCATTTCTGTTCCTGCCGAGCAGATCGAGAAACTGGTTAAAGACAGTCTGCAACGTGAAGCCAAGCGCGCCCGTATCCCCGGTTTCCGCCCAGGTAAAGTCCCTGCAAGTGTGATTGAAAAACGTTATGGCAAGGCCATTCGCCAGGACATCACCGGTGAAGTGATGCAACGTAATTTTGTTGAAGCCATCATCGCTGAGAAGCTGAATCCCGCTGGCGCACCAACACTGGTGCCTGGTGCTAATAATGCAGAGAATTTTGAATTTACTGCCACTTTTGAAGTGTATCCAGACGTTGAACTGAAAGGTCTGGATATCATCGAAGTGGAACAGCCTGTGGCCGAAGTGCTGGACGCAGACGTTGACAACATGATTGAAACCCTGCGCAAGCAGAATGCAACTTATGCTGCGGTAGAACGTGCAGCCGAAGACGGCGACAAAGTGGTTATCAATTTCGTTGGTAGCATCGACGGTGAAGAATTTGAAGGCGGTAAAGCCGAAGATTTCGAATTGCAGCTCGGTAGTGGCCGCATGATCCCTGGCTTTGAAGAAGGCATTAAAGGTCACAAAGCTGGTGAAGAGTTCGACATCGAGGTGAATTTCCCTGAAGAATACCACGCTGAAAACCTCAAGGGTAAAGCGGCTAAATTTGGCATCACCCTGAAAGCAGTGAATGGTGCTGAACTGCCAGAAATCAATGACGAATTTGCTAGCCGTTTTGGTATCGCTGAAGGTGGTGTTGACGCCCTGAAAGCGGAAATCCGTAAGAATATGGAACGTGAACTGCAACAGGCACTGAAAGGCAACGTTAAGGAACAAGTGCTTAATGGCTTGTTAGCGGGTAACGAAGTTGAATTACCTAAAGCCTTAGTTGCGGGTGAAGTTGATGCACTGCGTCGTCAGGCGCTGCAACGTTTTGGCGGTAACAATGCACAGATGCCAGAATTACCAGCCGAGCTGTTCACTGAACAAGCTGAACGCCGGGTAAAAATTGGGCTGTTGCTGGGTGAAGTGATCAGAACTAACGAACTGCAACCTGAAGATGAACGGGTGCAGACGCTGATTGCGTCTATGGCTTCTGCTTACGAAGATCCGAAAGAAGTGGTTGAATACTACAACGGCAATAAAGAGCTGATGCAGAGCATGCGTAATCTGGCTCTGGAAGAACAAGCTGTTGAAGTTATTTTGAAATCTGCCAAAGTGACCGAAAAGTCTGTTGCTTTTGAAGATTTTATGAACAAGGCCGCAAGTCGCGCCTAAGCTAGGCTTGACTTGTTAAGCCGTTAGCCATTTATAATGGCCCGTATGAGGTCCCTCATGCGGGCCATTTTTTTATCAGGGAATATCAGGAATGCACAAAGCACCGGAATCCATTATGAATGCGTTGATCCCTATGGTGGTAGAACAAACCGCCAAAGGTGAACGTTCTTACGACATTTATTCTCGTTTATTGAAAGAGCGAGTGATTTTTCTGGTCGGTCAGGTTGAAGAGCATATGGCTAATCTGATCGTGGCCCAGTTGCTGTTTCTCGAATCGGAAAATCCTGATAAAGAGATCTCCCTCTATATTAATTCTCCTGGGGGTTCAGTAACGGCTGGCATGGCTATCTATGACACCATGCAGTTCATCAAACCGGATGTCAGCACGGTATGTATTGGTCAGGCTGCCAGTATGGGCGCGTTTTTGTTGGCGGGCGGTGCTCAAGGTAAACGCCATTGTTTGCCTAATGCGCGGGTGATGATCCATCAACCGTTGGGTGGTTTTCAGGGACAGGCATCCGATATCGCCATTCATGCACAGGAAATTCTGGGCATTAAGAGCAAGTTGAATCAGATCCTGTCGGAACACACAGGCCAACCACTGGAAGTGATTGAACGTGATACTGACCGAGACAATTTTATGAGCGCCACTCAGGCAATGGAATATGGGTTGGTGGACTCTGTTATCAGTAAACGAGACTGATATATAAAGCTTTAGGCTGAATTTTGCTGCATGCTGGGCTATGCTCAAAGGGTAGCTAAAAGCAGTGTGACAGATGGACACTGCAGACGAGGAAAAGTGATGGGTGACAATAAAGGCAACGGCGATAACGGGAAACTGCTGTATTGCTCTTTCTGCGGAAAGAGTCAGCATGAGGTGCGTAAACTTATTGCCGGTCCTTCCGTTTATGTATGTGATGAATGCGTTGAGTTATGCAACGACATTATTCGGGAAGAGATAAAGGATATCTCGCCGAAGAGAGATCACGATAAATTACCAACGCCACACGAGTTGCGGGCGCATCTGGACGATTATGTTATCGGGCAGGAGCAGGCAAAAAAAGTGCTGTCTGTTGCGGTATACAACCACTACAAGCGTCTGAAGCACTCAGTACCTAAAGATGGCGTTGAACTCGGCAAGAGTAATATTCTGCTGATAGGTCCTACCGGTAGTGGTAAAACCTTATTGGCAGAAACACTGGCGCGTTTTCTGGATGTGCCCTTTACCATGGCTGACGCCACCACATTGACTGAAGCCGGTTATGTGGGTGAAGACGTTGAAAACATCATTCAGAAACTGCTGCAGAAGTGTGATTATGATGTGGAAAAGGCACAGCGCGGCATTGTTTATATTGATGAAATAGACAAAATCAGCCGTAAGTCTGACAACCCATCTATCACTCGTGACGTTTCCGGTGAAGGCGTACAGCAAGCGTTGTTGAAGTTAATTGAAGGCACCGTTGCTGCCGTACCACCACAAGGCGGGCGCAAACATCCGCAACAGGAATTTTTGCAGGTTGATACCTCTCGTATCCTGTTTATTTGTGGTGGAGCGTTTGCTGGGTTGGAAAAGGTTATCGAACAGCGCTCCCACGTTGGTAGTGGCATAGGTTTTGGTGCCCAAGTGAAAGGTCTGGCTGATAAGAAAAATATCAGCGACACCTTGTTGGATGTTGAACCTGAAGATTTGGTCAAATACGGGCTGATCCCCGAATTTATTGGCCGTTTGCCAGTGGTTGCTACCTTGTCTGAACTGGATGAAGCCGCTTTAGTGCAAATTCTGTCAGAGCCGAAGAATGCCATTACCAAACAGTTTGCCACCTTGTTTGAGATGGAAAATGTTGAACTGGAATTTCGCGAAGATGCCTTGAAAGCCATCGCCCAGAAAGCTATGGCGAGAAAGACTGGGGCTCGAGGCTTACGGTCAATTGTGGAAGGCATCTTGCTGGATACCATGTATGACCTGCCGTCATTAAAGAGTGTCGCTAAGGTGGTAGTCGATGAATCTGTGGTGAAAGGTGAGTCTGCTCCTATCCTGATTTATGAAAGTAGTGAATCTCAAGCCGCATCGGGTGAACACTAAATAAGCATGTGTTTATCATCATAAAAATAAAGGAGTCCTAGTGACTCCTTTTTTATAATAGCCATTGAAAGCCATAAACACGCCCCAATATACTCACAGTAATACACTTAACTGAAACGGAATCGAACTATGACCATAGAGCGTGAAGCGCGAATCGAATTACCCGTGCTGCCACTGAGAGATGTGGTGGTATATCCCCATATGGTAATTCCGTTATTCGTCGGACGAGAAAAGTCCATCCGTTGTTTGGAATCAGCAATGGCGCAGGATAAGCAGATTATCCTGGTGGCTCAGCGCGATGCCGATCTCGATGAACCAACCGCCGATGATATTTTTGATGTGGGCACTGTGGCCACTATCTTGCAGTTGTTAAAGTTGCCTGACGGTACTGTTAAAGTGCTGGTCGAAGGCGGCCGCCGCGCTAAGCTAGAGCGTTACATTCAGGAAGACGAATTCTTTATTGCTTCGGCGTATTACCTGGAATCTGAACCGCTGGAAGAGCGCGAAGAAGAAGTGCTGGTGCGCAGTGCTATCGGTCAGTTCGAAGGTTATATCAAACTCAACAAGAAAATTCCGCCAGAAGTGCTGACTTCACTTAGCGGTATCGAAGAGGCTGACCGACTGGCTGATACCATGGCAGCACATATGCCATTGAAACTGCAAGATAAGCAAGCCGTGCTGGAGATGGTTAACGTCGGTGAGCGGCTGGAATATCTGATGGCCACCATGGAGTCGGAAATTGACCTGCTACAGGTGGAAAAACGCATCCGCTCCCGGGTCAAAAAACAGATGGAAAAAAGCCAGCGTGAGTACTATCTGAATGAGCAGATGAAAGCGATTCAGAAGGAGCTTGGCGACCTTGATGAAGGGCATGACGAATTCGAAGTCCTCAGTCGTAAGATTGAAGACGCGGGCATGCCAGAAGAAGCAAAAGAAAAGGCAACTGCTGAATTAAACAAGCTGCGCATGATGTCGCCCATGTCGGCCGAAGCCACAGTCGTGCGCAGTTATGTGGACTGGATGACTTCCGTCCCTTGGAAACAGCGCTCTAAGATAAAACGCGATCTTTCCAAAGCGGAAGTGGTTTTAGATACCGATCATTACGGTCTGGAAAAGGTTAAAGAACGTATTTTGGAATATCTGGCGGTACAGAGCCGGGTAAAACAACTTAAAGGCCCCATCCTGTGTTTGGTTGGCCCGCCAGGGGTTGGTAAGACTTCACTGGGACAATCTATCGCCAAGGCAACCGGTCGTAAGTACGTGCGTGTAGCTTTGGGTGGCGTGCGCGATGAAGCCGAAATCCGCGGGCATCGCCGTACTTATATTGGTTCTATGCCCGGCAAGATCATCCAGAAAATGTCAAAAGTGGGCGTGAAAAATCCGCTGTTCCTGCTCGATGAAATCGACAAGATGAGTTCAGATATGCGCGGTGATCCGGCTTCTGCATTGCTGGAGGTTTTGGATCCTGAACAGAACTCAACTTTCAATGATCATTACTTGGAAGTGGATTATGACCTGTCAGATGTGATGTTTGTGGCAACGTCTAACTCCATGAATATTCCAGGGCCGTTGCTGGATCGTATGGAAGTCATTCGTCTATCCGGTTATACCGAAGACGAGAAGCTCAACATTGCCAAACAACATCTGTTACCCAAACAGGTTGAGCGTAACGGCCTGAAGCCAAACGAGATCAATATTGAAGATAGCGCCATTGTGGGCATTATCCGCTATTACACCCGTGAAGCTGGGGTGCGTGCGTTAGAGCGTGAATTGTCCAAAATTTGCCGTAAAGTCGTGAAGCAAATAATGCTTGATAAGAACATCAAGCATGTGGATGTTAACCAGGATAACCTCAAGTCCTTCCTTGGTGTGCAGCGCTTCGATTACGGTAAAGCCGAGTCGCATAATCAGGTTGGACAAGTGACGGGTCTGGCGTGGACCGAAGTTGGCGGTGATTTACTGACCATCGAAGCCACTTCGGTACCGGGCAAGGGCAAGCTGACTTACACAGGTTCTCTGGGTGATGTCATGCAGGAATCCATTCAGGCAGCACTTACCGTGGTGCGGGCGCGTTCTGAGCAATTGGGGATTAATCCCGATTTCTATGAGAAACGCGATATCCACGTGCATGTGCCAGAAGGGGCAACGCCGAAAGATGGGCCATCGGCTGGTGCCGCAATGTGTACTGCGTTAGTGTCCAGTTTGACAGGGAATCCAGTACGAGCCGATGTGGCAATGACTGGCGAAATCACCTTGCGTGGTGAAGTGTTGCCCATCGGTGGCCTCAAAGAGAAGCTGCTGGCTGCCCACCGCGGTGGTATCAAGTTGGTACTGATCCCCAAAGAGAACGAACGCGATTTGGAAGAAATTCCCGCAAACGTTGTCGCAGATTTGGCGATAAAACCTGTACGCTGGATTGACGAAGTGCTGAAATTAGCACTGGAAAGACCTGTTGAAGGCTTTGAAGTTGTAAAAAATATGGTCTGACGCAAAAAATTGCCCAGCCATTTGAAAAAAATGAAAAAAGGTGCTTAACAAAGTCTCGAGCTGTGGTAGCCTAGGTTCGTAGAGAGCCAGTCGCTTCAATCCCTTGGAGTGCCTGGCTTTGAGCTGTATCCGATTTCATAATTTTGGTTTTCCTACGGGGCTTGAACTTTCAAATCAAGCTTGTTATAAAAGCCTCCGCAGACCGCTCTAGATAAGGACTTGGTTGCGGCGCATAAAATTACATTCAAGGGGATGACATGAACAAATCTGAACTAATCGAGAAAATCGCTTCTGGTGCTGATATTTCCAAAGCCGCTGCTGGCCGTGCACTGGATTCCTTTATCGCTGCTGTGACCGAAGGTCTGAAAGACGGCGAAAAGATTTCTCTTGTTGGTTTCGGTACTTTTGAAGTACGTGAGCGCGCTGAGCGTACTGGTCGCAACCCACAGACTGGGAAAGAGATCAAAATTGCAGCCGCTAAAATTCCTGCTTTCAAAGCAGGCAAGGCTCTGAAGGACGCAGTAAACTAATTTGTCATAGCGGCCTTTGTAAGGCTTCTGTAATCAGCACTGCAATACGCGGTGCTTTTTACGGACTGAAGGACAGCGAGTTTATCTCCTGCCCGGAGTGTTATGAGGCTGGTACAGCGTCTCTCGATACACTCCAATCATCATTACAGATAGGCGCATCCCTTCAGTGATGCGTCTTTTTTAGAATTTATCGCATAAGCGAGACCACTGATGTTAGATAAAATCCGCGACGGAGCACAAAGCGCCATTGCCAAAATCATTTTGGTACTGGTGATCCTGTCTTTTGCGTTTGCCGGTGTTAGCAGTTATTTAGGCCGCTCATCACAGTCGGCTGCTGCAACGGTTAACGGTGAAGATATATCTCAGACCGAGCTGGAACAGGCTTATCAGAATGAAAAAATCGTCTCCAGCAACAGTTGGGTGACATGTTTGATGCGCTGTCCGGCAACGACGCTTACCTGACCAATGTCAAACAAGGCGTATTGCAGCGACTGATTGCACAGCGACTATTGGATCAGGCTGCCAAAGAATTAGGCCTGCGAGTCTCAGACGAACAGATTAAAGCATCGATTCGCAACGAACCCGCATTCCAAGTAGATGGTCAGTTCAATAATGATCGATACCTGGCGTTGTTACAGCAATTAGGCTTCACACCATCAAGTTTTCGCGAAACCATGCGGGCAGACATGAGCCGTAGTCAGCTGATTAATGCGCTTATTGGCAGTGAATTTGTATTAAAGGGTGAGGCTAGCCAACTGGCTAAATTGCAAGCTCAGACACGCGATATCCGCTTGTTAAAAGTTGACTCAGCGCCATTCATCGGTGACGTAAAAGTTACCGCTGATGAACTGAAACAATTCTACGATGCCAATCCTGACCAGTTCCAACGGCCAGAAATGGTGAGTTTGGAGTATGTTGAGTTAAGTGCGAAGGCGTTGGCTGATAACATTAATGTCAGCGACGCCGATGCGCATACCTACTACGACGAACATAAATCCGAGTACAAAACGGTCGAAAAACGTCTTGCCGCACATATTCTGATCACCGGTGATGACGCAGCGGCTAAAGCGAAAGCTGAAGATATCCATAAGCAACTGCAAAATGGGGCAGATTTCGCGGCACTGGCTAAACAGGATTCTAAAGATACCCTGAGTGCTGAAAAGGGCGGCGAATTAGGTTGGTTTGAACCTGGCGTAATGGATCCAGAATTTGATAAAGCACTGTTTGCCCTTAACAAGGGTGAATATTCTGATGTAGTGCAAACTTCCTATGGTTTCCACATCATTAAAGTGCTGGATATCCAACCCAGTGTTGTTGCGGCCTTTGCAGATGTTAAAACCAAAATCTTAGATAAGCTGAAGATGGACAAGGCGGTTAGCCAGTTCTATGGCTTGCAGCAGAAATTGGCCGATACCAGTTACGAAGTGCCTGATACCCTTGCTGATGCGGCGAAAGCTATTAATGCAACGGTTAAGTCCACTGAACTGTTTAGCCGTGATTCAGCCCCAGCGCCGTTTAACGAGCCGGCTATTTTGAAAGCAGCTTTCTCCGGCGATGTACTGTCAGGTATGAACAGTAATGTGCTGGATGTTGGTAGCAACGATGTGATGGTAGTGCGCCTTAAGAAACATCAACCCGCAGGCTTGATGGCATTCGATGACGTGAAAGCCGATATCGAGAAACGCTTGCAACAGCAGAAGGCGAATGAGCTAGCGAAAGCTAAAGCTGATACGCTGAAAGACAAGCTACAGCAAGGGGCTAGCGACTTGGCGCTGGAAAGCCATTTGGCCGTAACTCGCACCGCCCATGATGTTGATCCGGCGGTGGTAGCAAAAGCGTTTGAAATGGCAAAAACCGCTGATGCGTTGAGTGTTGATACTGTCGCGTTAGCCAAAGGTTATGCGGTGGTGGTGTTGGATCAAATCCACAACGTCGAGACTGTTCCTGCCGACCAGCTAACCGCAGTACAGCAACGTTTGTCTAGCCAATACAGTGAAGCCGATTACCGTGCACTGGTAGAATTACTGAAGGCAAAAGCAGACATAAGCTACCATAGTGCTAATTAAGCGTTGCTCAGCTCCCGCCACTGATAAGCAGTGGTACAGCTATCGAGTCTAAACCCTGACCCCAGCAGTTGCTGGGGTCATTTTTTTGCACCAGTCGCATCCAGTCGGTGAGCATGCCCGCCAGCGTAAGCCATATCCTAAGCAACCCTGCTTAATTGCATCATTACTGAATGAACACCACTAAAAGTTATTCTGCGGCTTTGCTCAAACGGCGACTGAGGGCACTTTGGGTGATCCCCAATAATTTTGCGGCGGCACTCTGATTATTGTTGGTACGGATCAGTGCCTCATGAATAAGTTGCTGCGTGGCTTCGCTGATGGTGGGCAAGTTTTCTGGGAAGTTCAGGCGCTGCGTTAACGGTAACTGCGTTGCTTGTTCTAGTACTTGGAAAAAGGTGCCATGGCGAGTTCACCGCCATTACTGGCATTGACGGCACTGTAAACCAAGGATTTCAGCTCACTGATATTGCCCGGAAACTGATAGCGCTCTAAGCGCTGTGCCAAATCGTGTGGTAATGCCAGATAATCGCGGCCTTGGGCGTGGCAGGCTTGCTCGGTGAAGTGCTGTAATAACAACCCAATATCCGCTTGACGCTCCCGTAGTGGCGGCAGTTTTATCCGCTGCGGCCGTAGCGTGTAGATTAACCCTTGGGAAAACTCCTGCTGTTCTAGTTGCTCTAGCGCTTGATGACTACTGAATACCAGACGACATTCCAGGGCTTTTTCTCGTAATGAACCACGTGGGAAATAGCGCTTAAGCTGGCATAATCGGGTCAACAGGGTTTGGATTTGTGGCAGCGCGGTCTCAAGTTGCGTGAGTAGCAGCATACCTTTATCGGCCGCCTGTAATAGACCCGGCTGCGTGGTATCGCCAAACAGTTTTTGCTCCAATTGTGTCAGTGTTAACTCTGCCAAAGACAGTTCCAGTAATGGCATTTCTGGACAGAACAACTGTTGCAGTGCTTGGCAGAACAGGTGCTTCCCGGTTCCAGTTTCACCCTCTAACAGTATGGGTTCATTACTATCACCAAGTGTTGCGGCATAGCTGAAGCAATCATGCATTTTGACGTCTGTTGTCAACACCTCGCTAAAAGCGCTCAGACTACGACGATTGAAAAAACCATCCTTGATGCGGTGATAGCTGCGTTCCAGCGTGATCACTTCCAGCGCGCGACGGACACACAATAACAGTTGCTCCGTGGAACTGGTTTTAGCAATGAAATCATAAGCCCCTTGCTTCATACATTCCACGGCGACCTCGGTTTCATTAAGTCCGGTCACCACAATGACTCTGACATATGGCGTGTGTTCGCGAATGTCCCGCAGCAGTTGGCGACCGTCGAGATAAGGCATATTCAAATCGAGCAGTACCAACGCAATATCCAGATCGCGAATGAGTTGCAGCGCCTGGCGGCTGTTTTCGCAGGTATGGGTCTGAGCCTCGGGAATATGGCGATTGAGTACCATGGCAATGGTGCGTAACCAGCGGGTTTCATCATCGATCACTAGAATGTTGCGACATAGTTTCATCCGATACTCCTGAACAAGAGTTTCATTTCCGTGCCAGTACCTGGGCGCGAACGGATCTGCCATTGTGCTTGATGCTCTGCCAGGATTTTGTTGCTGGTTGACAGCCCCAGCCCGGTACCGCCCTGGCTGCGACGCGTTGTGAAAAACGGTTCGCGGATCCGCGCCAGTGTTTGTGGATCCATGCCGCAGCCATTATCGGCTACGGTAACAAAGATATTGCCATTTTCGACACCCGTGCAGATCTGCAACAGCGGCTCGGTTTTATCCATCGCGAGGCAGGCATTTTGGATCAAATTGACCAACACCAACTGTAATTGCAGTTCATCACCTTCAACCTTGGGTAAGGTGTCATCCAGTTGTAGCTGTAATTGCAAGCGTTTGACGTTGTTGTGGGTCAGTCGCAGCGCTGTTTCTACCACTTTGTTGATGCTGACGGCCTTTGGGTGCATCTCCAACCCTGGTTGGGCAAAGTTTTTTAGATCCCGCACAATGCGGCCAATGCGGGCAGCGGCATCATCGACTGACTCGCAACTGTAATCCAGCTCGGCAATAAGTGTGCTCATGGCGGTGGTTGGTGAATGGCTGTCGGTAGCGCTCAGTCGCAGATCCTCCAGCAGATCGCGCATCAGGGTTACCGACTGAGTGATCAGTCCTACAGGATTATTAATTTCATGAGCAATGCCAGCTGATAATTCCCCCAGCGATGCCAATCTGGCAGACAGTTCGGTACTTTGTTTTAGCTCGTATTGTTCGGTACAGTCTTCGATAAATAACGCCAGCATTTCATCGGAGATCCGATGCAGTTCTAGCTTCCAGCGTTTGCCATCGAAGGTAAATTCACTGCTTTGCGACTCTGCTCCGGCAAAAGTCGCGGAGACTAACTGTGCCAGTACCAAGGACGGTTGTGCTTGTGCCAACTGCTGTGGTTGTAACACCCAAGGGTATTTTCCGTTGTGCCAAATCAAGTGTTGGTCGCGCGCCAATAGGCAAACGCCGTGGGGCAAGCCATCTAGCACGGAATGAAACTGTGCCGAAACCCGTTTGATTTCAGCTTCAGCCTTACGGCGATTCACCAGTTCCCGTTTTAACGATTTGGTCTTCTGTCGTAGCACTAAGCTGATATACAGGGTGATCAACATCCCCATACTGGAGATAATGGCCGTGATCAGTGCTCCTTGGAAAAAATCGCTACGCACTTGGCCTAATTCAATTTTTTCTTTACCAAAGCTGACCCATTTGTTCAGCAGATCGTCAAAGTAACCGTTGTCATAACTGTGGTTAATCACCTTGTTAACGGCGGCCACAAATGTCGGGTCTTTATTCGACATGATGAGATAAAACTGGCTGTAAAGTAGTGGTTTGCCTGCTGTTTTGGCCAGAGGATATTTACTCAGCATGCGCCTTGAACAATAGAACTCGGACACCACATAGTCCACCTTACCCGCCGTTAGCAGTGCAAATCCCTGCTCATTGGTGACCACGGGCACAGCGATGAAATCCTGTGGTGACTGCAACAGGTACATCGCCACCGAGGACGCCTGTTTGATCGCCACCCGTTTGCCTTTAAGCGCTTGCCAATTGTCAGCATTGCCTTCACCGCGACGGTTATAGGCGCTGACGTAAGTGGGAAGTAGCGGCAGGGCAGTATTGATATCGAGCTGACGCCCGGCGGGTACGGCTATCACTGCTAACTGCCAGCGTTTGCTCGTTACCGCGTGCAACGACTGTTTCAGAGTTTGTCGTTTGACCTCAATGTCGTAATGCAACTGTGCGGCAATATAACGTGCTAATTCGATGTTGAAACCACTCTCTTCCCCATTTTCACTTTGCCACTCAAAAGGGGCGTATTGCTGTGCACATTTAAGGTGATTTGCGGCGTAGCGTGGGTGGTCACGCTGAGCATGGTCAATGTTAGCCATAACCCCAGATATTTTGACCATCGCCCTACAAACACGATTGCTCCCATTGCACCGCTCCAGCTTTCAACCCCTGTTACCTTAAGCGGCAATCGCATTGATTGGCAGCCTTTTTGTACCGTTATGCCAGTGAACTCACAGAATGTAAGTAAAGGTGCATATATCGTGCAAAAACACATTTAAGTTATTGGTTATAAAGCATTATGCAAAAATGCATAAAGTAGTGTGCCCATATCAAAATTTTGTTTGACAATGGATCTATGGCCGGATTTTGCACTTTGTTACTGCTATGGAAAACTCTCGCAGAGGTAGATTGGCTGACGTGAGCTAATAAGCAACCATAGGAGCCAATATGAATAACAAAGAGCTGAATGCCGACCGTCGTGAGTTTCTAACTAAGGGGCGGTACTCGCTGCCGCCGCTGGCACATTTGCCATTTCTGCCACATCTTCGGCCCATGCTGCTGAGGGGATTGCTGTTGCCGCTGCGGCTACCGCTGAGGCCCCCAAGGCCGTCGCCGGTTATGTAAAAGAACCGAAAAATCTCAAAGATGTGTTAAGCAATGCCCGCAAGATTATGGATACCTGCGCCGCTTGTGATATCGCGGGCGCTGGCCGTTGTAATGGTAAAGGACCTTGCGGTGAAACCGTGCCAGGTATGGGCGGCAAACGTCAGAGCTTTGTACGCAATATCGAAGCCTTTGAAGGTATGAGCCTGAACATGCGCACAGTGCATACCATCTCCCACCCCAAAACCGAAATTGAACTGCTTGGTGTCAAACTGGCGATGCCAATTCTGACGGGTATTACCGGTGGTCTGACATACAACATGGGCGCGGCCAATAAACTGGCTTTCGACGGTGAAGTGATGACCGAAGAAAAATACGCTCGCGGTATTATTGAAGGTGCGGCGAACGCTGGCTGTCTCGGCTGGGCTGCGGACGGTATTGGGGATCCACTCGAAACCTACAAACGCCGAATGGCGGTTGTCAAAGAGTTCAAAGGTCGTGCGGTAGCACAAATCAAGCCTCGGACTCAGAAGGAAATTTTTGAGCGGCTGGATATTGTGCAGGAAGCTGGCGCGCCTTTCTTTGCTATCGATGTGGACTCTGCTGGCCGTGCTGCTCGGGCATTACCCGGTAAAACTGTTGAACCTAAAGATCTGAAAAAGCTTAAAGAAATCGTTAATTACGCCAAAATCCCGTTTATCTCTAAAGGGATCATGACGGTTGATGAAGCGTTAATGTGCGCCGAAGCCGGTTGTGGGGCCATTATTGTTTCCAATCACGGCGGGCGGGTACTGAGTTCTACTCCGGCCACTATGCATGTGTTGCCAGCCATTGTGAAAGCTGTACGCGACCGTGGTTACAAGATGCCAATCTTGGTAGATGGCGGGGTACGTGACGGCGGCGATGTACTTAAAGCGCTAGCTTGTGGCGCACAGGGGTACTGGTAGGGCGTCCTATGTTACGCGCCAGTCTTGGTGGCGGCGTAAAAGGGGTTGAAATGTTGTTCAACCGTTTCCACACCGAACTGGTATCCAGCATGGTGCTGACAGGCGTGGCTGATGTAAATAATGTCGATCCCGCCATCCTGACGCAGGAGGTGTAATGAAACTTACCACAGCATATACAGGTCTGTTGGCCGCTGTGGTTGCCTCTGTGCTGCTGTTGCCGCAAGCGCTGGCAACTCCGGCCGGACAGGATCGGCAATACGGTGGTGGAGGTAAGGGCGCCGTGGTGTTTTCATATGAAACACACGCACGGGAAGGCTTTTACACCTGCAACGACTGTCACAGTACCAAAGATGGCGAGGCATTATTTGAGCCTATCCGCTACAGCTTTACCCTGAAAGATCACAGCAGTGGCAAATACTGCTGGGCTTGCCATGACGGGAAAACCGCTGAACGCGACTGCAAAACCTGCCATTACTGAGATTGTACTATCAGCGACCTTTAATGACTTTCCGGGCACAGCCTTAAGCTGTGCCCATTGGGAGTAGCTAATGAAACTGCAAATAAGTTTATTTATGTTAGGTTTGGGATTAATGGCCGGAGCAAATGCACTTGAGCCCGGCCATCTTTTTAAGATGTCTCCAGATTCTGGCATGACAGATCTGAAATTTGTTGATGTAACGCCAGGTTCTTCCTGGACAGAGAAAGACGGTGTACTGATCAGCAGTGGTAAAGGCGAAAGTTATCTGATCACGCAAAAGGCTTACGGTGATTTTGTGCTGGACTTGGACTTCAAACCCAGTGATGACATTAACGCCGGGGTGTACATGCGCTGTCAGGATGAACAGCGGATCAAGGCTGATAGTTGCTACGAGGCCAACATTTGGGACAAAAGTAAGAATGCCCAATTTCGCACCGGTGCCATTGTACAACGTCAGCCCGTCACGGCTATTCAAGACACGGTAGGGAAGTGGAACCACTATCAACTGACGCTGCAAGGCGACACCATTGAGGTAAAACTCAATGGGAATGTGACCGCGATCCTGAAAGACAAACAATTGAGCCAAGGCTTTATTGGCTTTCAACACAAAGGCAGTGGTACTATAGAAATCAAGGACGTGCGGCTAAAAACACGCTAAAGTCGCGTTTAAATCCTACAGATCACCGTCGGGAAATGGAGGTGGTAGCTCAGGCACTTGTGGCCTAGGTCGCTGCTTTCCTGGCTGTGAGACTGCCGGTATCCGGTGCTCGGGTATCGGCAGTTTTTTATTTATCTTCCCACTGGCAGTCCTTGCACGCCTCCTAGTTAACGCCCTAAGCTGGACAGCCGTCAGTGCATTTTCAATAATGTGCTTCTTGCTGCATTCACTAACAGTTGCAGCACTGTTGGCGATTTATGCTGACACTCCATAACAATAACGTGCTGTCATTCATGACAGTTATCGGTAGCAGTGGTTACCGACAGGTATTAAAGGAAGTTATCCATGAAGAAGTCCCTGATCGCGTTGGCGCTCGGTGGTTTACTGGCATTCCCAGCGCTTACTGCCATAGCCGCAGAGCAGCCACAAACGTATAACCTGCAACAACAGCGAGACAAAATCGTACCGGTAAAAATGACGGCTAACACTGCGTTTCTCAGTGATGAGCAAAAGCAGGTGGTCAACAAGCTGATCCAAGCCGCTAAACTGATGAGCGAGATTTATCTGCGACAGGTAAATGAGCATAACCCGCAGATCCGCGAACAGATTGCTTCCAGTAATCTCAAAGATAAAGCCTTAGTGCTGAACATGTTTGATGAGCATTTTGGCCCCTGGGATAGCTTAGCCGCGGGTCATCCATTTTTTGGCAACAAAACCAATGCGTTGGGTTCCGGGTTTTATCCAGAAGATCTCACTAAAGCGGAATTTAACGCTTGGATCGCTAAACATCCCGAAGATAAAGCGTCCTTTACCAGCCTTTATACGGTCATTCGGCGTCAGGGCGACAAACTGGTTGCCATTCCATATTCCGAATACTACCGACAGTGGCTAGAGCCCGCCGCCAAGCTACTAGAAGATGCGGCACTTATCACCCATAACCCTAGCCTTAAAAAATTCCTGGTATTACGGGCACATGCTTTCCGTACCGACAACTACTTTGCGTCTGAAATCGCCTGGATGGAGCTGAAAGATACGCCGATTGAAGTAGCCATTGGCCCTTATGAAACCTATACCGATGGTCTGTTCGGTTATAAGACGGCTTTTGAAGCCTTTGTCACTATTAAGGACCCAGAAGCCTCTGCCAAGCTAGACCACTTCAAGAAATATCTGCGCGATATGGAAGCCAATTTACCTGTGCCAGATAGCTACAAGAATTTCAAACGGGGTTTTGCCTCACCGATTGCCGTTGCTGACCAGATCCAGGGCGGTGGCGATAACGTGCCCGGTGTGCAGACCATTGCGTTTAATCTGCCAAACGATGAGCAAGTCCGTGAAGCCAAAGGTGCAAAGAAAGTCCTGCTGAACAACGTGATGGCGGCCAAGTTTGAACGCATCATGAAGCCGATGGCGGCGCATATTCTGGTGCCGGAACAAGCGCAACTGCTGGCTCAAAAATACTTTGGTTATGAGACACTGTTCCATGAAATGTCCCACTCTTTAGGCCCAGGTTCCATTATCAAAAATGGCAAACCGACCACGGTTGCCGCAGAGCTGCAGGAACTGTATTCCGGCATTGAAGAGGGCAAAGCTGACGTGATGGGTGCCTATAACATTCTGTTCCTGATGCAAAAAGGTGAGTTACCCGTAGCGGAAAAGCACAACCTGTTAGCCACTTATGCCGCAGGCTTGTTCCGCTCGATGCGCTTCGGCGTACATGAAGCCCACGGTATCGGCGCGGCGTTCCAGTACAGCTACTATGTGGATAAAGGGGCTTTGACCCGTCAGGCTGATGGTCTGTACAAGATTGATTTCGCCAAACTGGAACAGGCGATTACCAGCCTGGTGCACGATGTGGTTGTGGTACAAGGTGACGGTGATTACAACGCGGCCAAAGCTTTCCTGGCAAAATATGGTCATATTGATGACGGCGTGCGTGCCGTCAACGCCAGCTTAGGTGATGTGCCCGTTGATATTCAGCCCATTTATCCGGCCAAGATTTGAGTGATTGATTGACCTAACTACCGACAATCCGGGTGTTGAATGCACCCGGATTTTTAATGGTATAAACGGATAACGGCTGTTAACGACTAAGCTACTGCTAATAAATGAGAGGTAATCCATTGAACAAGATGCTATTCGCTGCCGCCTTGCTATTGGCAGGCATTAATTGTGCTGACGCAGTGGAACTTGGCTTTAGTGGCATGACGCAGATGGATGCTAACACTTATCTGGTGGTGCAGGATAAGAAAGTGTATGAACCAGGCAGTCGCTTGGGCGTGCTACAGGTAAAAGCTGATGGTGCCTTAGACTATGTGCCGCTGACGGTTTCAGATTGGAAAGATCAAGATGGACAATCGAGTGATCTGGAGTCGGTCTGTCGTTTACCGGGATCGGCTAACGAATATCTGTTGGCAGAGTCTGGTTACTGGGATGGCAAGTTTGGCCGGATATTTCAGGTGACGCTGACAGCCGATACGGCGGTCGTACAACAGGTCTATCATGTGCCCAAAATTGTGGCAGGTGGAAAAGGCATTCATGGTGACAATTTTGAGGGTATGGTCTGTATTGCACAAGGTGATGCGGTATTGGTGGTATTAGGTGAACGTGGCGGCAGTAAACGCTATAAGCAGGGGTATTTGCGGCTAGGTGTTCTGGATAAAACTGCGAAGACATTATCATGGCAGCAATATGCCGCACAGCCGCTTGAAATCAAGGCGCCAGGGCGATGGTTGCATGCCGATAAAAAACGTACTATTTCAGATCTATATCTGGATAAACAAGGTGTGATTTGGGCCGTGGCAACGGAAGATGGCGGGGACCAAGGGCCTTTTAGATCGGTTATTTACCAGGCCGCAACGGTTTCAGGGCAAGCCGAACAGTTAAAAGTCACAGCAGTGAGCCACCCTAAAGTGCAGTGGCAGGTTGATGGTTTTAAGGTTGAATCTTTGGCCGCACCAGCCGCTAATGTTGCCGGTAGCTATTTGAGCATTGGCACCGAGGATGAAAATTATGGTGGCATCTGGCGGCCACTATTTGCACCATTAAAAAAACACTAAAGACCGTTAGCTGTTATAAGGTTAATGCACTGATTGCGGGAAATGTTAATGCCCGTGCGGCCGTTTTGTCGTCACACTACTTTTAGTACTTAATGACTGCATCAGACCGGATTAACGGTCAACGCCTCTAGCTTAATGACGGAAAGCGTCTTGACGAGCGTTTTCTCAATATATAACCTGTCGCCAGCATTTCTTTCGGAGTTTACGCCAACATGAACAACTAAACCTGTCGTCCATTGTCATTTCAATTTTTGGATTTACAGGGTTAGTAGGCGTAGCTCACTCGCTTGTTTCTTCGCCAGCAAGGTTATTGTGCTAAAGACTTGTATTACGTGCTGGCATTGTTTCATTTCTCAACGGTTTTTAGCTACGGCTGTTGCCCCTGTTTCACAGGAGGCAAACCATGCCAATTTTACAGGCTTACAATATCTGTCACCAGTTTGATAACGGCGACATACTGTTCCAACAACTATCATGTGCAATGACTTTGCCGCGGGTTGGGTTGGTCGGTAATAACGGTGTTGGCAAATCGGTATTAGCCGCAATATTAAGCGGTCAGCAAATGCCCACAAGCGGTACGTTAAACCTGCCCAAATCGCTCGCCATATATCGCCAACAACCTGTGCAACTATTGTCATCAGGGCTCTCTGTCGCGCAGTTTTTAGGTAAAGATCAGGTGTTAGCAGCGTTAGAACAGATTGCTGCCGGTGATTATGCCGAACAGACATTTGATGTGGTCGGGGAACAATGGGATCTGCTAGAGCGGCTCACAGAACAGCTGCGGGATTTAGGCTTGCCGCCTACGCCTGATTTTCCCTGCTCCCGGCTGAGTGGTGGACAACTGGCAATATTACAGCTTTGGCAACTATTTGATAGTGAAGCCCAATTACTGATCCTTGATGAGCCATCCAATCACCTTGATGTTCATGCAAAACAGTGGTTGCTTGAATCAATGCGTGCTTTCAACGGGGCCATTTTGCTTATCAGCCACGATCGTGAGTTATTGCGTGAGATGCAGGAGATTTGGGAACTGTCTGAGCTTGGGTTACAGATTTTTGGTGGCAACTACGATATGTATGCCGCGCGGCAGCGTACTGAACGACAAGCGTTAGCGCGCCAGCTCGCTACCGTTGATAAGCAGAAGCAGCAGTTAGCCGCGCAAACGCAGCGCAGTCGTGAAAAAGCACAACAACGAGCCGCTCAGGGTAACAAAATTCGCAAGGAGGGCGGGCAGCCGAAAATTCTGCTGGATGGCAAGAAAGACAAAGCCTCGGCACGCACAGCAAATCAGCATAAAAATGTGCAATTGCGTCAAACACATCTGCAACAGAAAGCGCAGGCCTTAAAAGCGCGAGAAGTGCCGCTAAAACGACAAGCATTCTATCTGGCAGATAGCCAAAGCTGTTCTCGTAACGTTATTTCGATATGTAATGCCGTATTGCCTTTCGGCAGCCAGCAGCCTTTAACTCTGCAAGTCGCTGCTGATGATAAAGTGCATCTAACGGGTAAAAATGGTTGTGGTAAATCAACACTGTTAAAAATTCTACAGGGGCAGTTATCGTTCAAAGTGGGGGAATTGCAGTTGAACACGCCGCTATATTACCTCGACCAACACTTTTCGGTTATTCAGCCAGAAATGTCCATATTGGATAACCTTATGCAGTGTTGTCAGGGCATGCTAATAACGGATGCCAGAATCCTGTTGGCAGGCATTGGTTTGCGCCGTGACAGCGTGTTTTGCCCAGCAATCAGATTAAGCGGTGGAGAGTTGATGAAACTTGCAATGCTGATTGCCAGCCACCAAGCAGCGCAACCGTTTTTATTGCTTGATGAACCAGACAACCATCTTGATCTAGAGGCTAAAATCCTGCTAGCACAAGCGTTATTTAACTATCGCGGCGGTTTTATACTCATTAGTCACGACACGGACTTTGCCCGCGCAGCGGGTGTCAGCGACAACTAGCTTTGTCAGCCTGAGGCTATGGTGTCACAAGGTGTTAGGAAGAATAAGTGCTCAGCGAAGAGGGCGGATATCAGCCCTCTTGCCTCTGCGCTTAGGCAAAACTGAACTGCAATGCTAACGCCACATTTGCCATCTGTTTCTGTTCCCGTTGCAGGTCTTTCACAAACAGACTGATGCGGTGTTTAGGTTCTTTTAGTGCCAGCTTCAGTCCCTGTTCGCTCGTGCTGACATTGCTGATGTGGACGCTGCTGGCAATGCGCCCCAGATTCAGTAAAACGGCCAGCCGTATCAAGGCTATCAACCGGATAGACAGGCGTTTTTCCGGTTCATCCAACAGTGTGAGTCGTTCCAGATCCAGTTTTTTGCGCTGGTTGCCAATCAGACGCGCCAGCAACTGCTGTTGCTGCTCGCCAAATCCTGGCATATCACTGTTAGCGATAATGTAAGCCCCATGTTTGTGATGGGCGCGGGAACTGATATGGATGCCAATTTCATGCAAAATGGCGGCATATTCCAGCGTGTGTCGCTGCTCTGCTAAGCCCCAACTGTCAGCAACGCCGTTAAATAGCGTCATGGCGGTCAGGCGGACTTTCTCGGCATGTTGGCGGTCGATGTGGTAAAGCTGCGCCATGCTGTCTACTGTGCGTTGCCTGACATCACTAAAGGTACCTATGCCGGCCAACTCATACAACACACCTTCGCGCAGCGCACCGTTGGCAAACTCCAAAGTGGTGACCGGCAAACGGCGGAAAAACTGATCAAAATAGCCAAACCTGCCGCCAATAGTGGGGTGCGTTTGCTATCAACGTTTTCCAGCTGGATTTTGTCGATATGGCCCCAACTGATCAGCTGTTGCTTGAGCTGTTTGAGTCGCGCCATGGTGACGGTATCGTCACCAAAAAACTGCAACAGTGCCTCACAAATGGCTTTAACACTGCCGGAACTGCCGAGTGTCAGATCCCAATCACCACTGAAATACTCTTTGGACAAAGAGGCAAACTGTTTGTCGGCAGCACTGAGGGCCGCATTAAAGGCGGCCGCATTGATCACGCCATCTTTGAAAAAACGCTGATTATAACTGACACAACCACAGCGCAGACTGGAAAGTGAACTGGCACGGGTGCGGCTGCCAAGTACCACTTCGGTTGAGCCGCCGCCGATATCAATCACCAGATTGCGTGCCGCCAACACCTGCGTATGGGCAATGCCACTGTAGATAAGACGCGCTTCTTCATGGCCAGAAACGACCTCTATGGGGTAGGGCAGCACTTTCTGCGCTGCTTCCAGAAACGCTTCGCGATTTTTGGCCACCCTCAAAGTATAAGTGGCGACCATTCTCACTTGGGGGAGCGGCAGGCTGGAAAACCTTTGCTTAAATTCCTGCAAGCAGGCAATACCACGATTGATGGCGGCATCACTGAGAATGTTATTGTCATCCAGTCCATCGGCCAACTGTACTAGCTGTTTTTCTTTATGCAGGATCTGGATGCTGCCATCCTGCTCTCTGGCAATCACCAGATGAAAACTATTGGACCCCATATCCACGGCAACAAAGTGCTTGGCAACCTCGCTCAAATGCTCCTCTCCCGTTAACTGTTTGTCTCAGCCGTTTGTTGGCTGAGTGATTGCAGGCATTTTTTCTCATAGTTAACCAGATATTGATAAACTGCAATCTGCGATCTCACCTTACGCCGGTTGCCGCGTTCACGGTAGGGGTTGGACTGATCTTTGTTGATGATACGCGCCTTGGTATTGTCACTGAATTGAATCGCCAGAATATCCATCAGCATACGTTTCAGTTGCGCGTCTTGAATTAACACACTGACTTCCACCCGGTTGTCAATGTTGCGTGCCATCCAGTCGGCAGAACACAGGTAGAGGTTGTTTTGTCCGCCCGCGTAAAACAGCATGATCCGTGAATGCTCCAAGAAGCGGTCAACAATACTGATCACCGAGATGTTATCGCTGATGCCGGGGATCTGTGGGATCAACGAGCACATGCCACGGATTAACAACTTGATTTTGACGCCCGCGGCAGAGGCTTCATAAAGCTTCTGTACCAGCATTTCATCCACCAGGTTATTGAGTTTCAGCGTAATTGCTGCTTTGCGTTTGGCTTTGGCATTTTTTATCTCGATATCAATCAACTCCAGCAATTTGCTGCGGGCGTTATAAGGCGAGACGATTAGCTGGTTGAAGTCGAAACGGCGATAAGGATGTTCAATCAATTCAAACACCTGGGCGACTTCGCGGCCAACATCTTGGTTGGCGGTAAACAGCGAAATATCGGTGTAAATTTTGGCGGTGCTTTCGTTGAAGTTACCTGAGCCGATATGGCTGTAAAGTTTAAGCTCGCCTTGTTCCTCGCGGCCGACCAGAAACAGTTTGGAGTGAATTTTCAGGCTGGGAATGCCGTGATGTACTCTGACGCCCGCTTCGGCCAGCACCCGGCTCCACTCAATATTAGCCTGTTCATCAAAACGGGCGCGCAGCTCAATAACGGCGGTGACCTGCTTGCCATTTTTGACCGCATCGATCAGCGACTGGATCACCCGTGATTTTTTGGCCGCGCGGTACAGGTTGATTTTGATGAATTTCACCGCCGGATCATAGGCCGCTTGGCGCACCAGTTCGGTGAAATGGGAAAATTTATGGTACGGGTAGTACAACAGGATGTCCTGCTGGCGGATAGCTTCAAAGTAGTTGTGGCTGCGGTTGAACAGCACGCTGTCCAAGGCGGAAATTTTCGGGTTCTCCAGATATTTTCTGCCGGGATTCGGAAAACCGATAAAGTCTTTAAAACTGTGGTAGCGACCACCGGGAATAATACATTCGGTATTGGAGATATTCAGCTGTTCCGTCAGCATCGCCAGCATGTGCTCTGGCATATCGCGGTCATATACCAGTCGCACCGGTTCTGCTGTCAGTCGCTGTTTCAAGCCTTTGGTGAGTTTTTCCAGTTGGCTTTGTTCCAGCTCATCGTTGAGGTCAAAGTCAGCATCACGGGTGAACTTCATCGAGTACACGTCCATGCTGTCATACTCAAAAAATGGCGAAAACAGCGCATCCATGCAATGGCGGATGATGTTATCCAGCAAAATTAAGTATTTGCGTGATTTGGTTTTTTCCGGTGGCAATTGCACAAAACGTTCAACATTTTTGGTCGGCACTTCCACCAAGGCATATTGGCGCTGCTCTTTGGTGTAGAAACAGACGGCCAGATAAGTGGTGTCATCATTGATATGCTTCACCAAGTCGGAATTCTTGTGGATAATCAACGGAGTAATGTGGCGTTTCAGGTGATCTGTGAAGTAATTTTTCAACCACTGGCTGTGAAATTCACTCAATTGCTGCTCATTGATGAGGAATATATTGCGCCTTGCCAGCTCGCGCATCAGCTCTACATAGATGGCGTCAAAGCGTTCCTGCAACACTAGCACTTTGGTCTGGATTTTAGCCATCAGGTGACGGCTGTAATTGCGACCATCTTTGAGGCTGGAAAGCAAGGTCGCGCGGCGGACTTCAGCCACTCTGACCCGGAAGAACTCGTCCATATTATTGGAGTAGATGCCAAGAAAGCGCACACGCTCAACCAGGGGAACGGAACTATCTGCGGCTTCTTGTAATACTCGCTCATTGAATGACAGCCAGGATAACTCTTTATCCAGAGAAAACTTTTCAGTGGAAGGGGACACCGCAGACTCCTTAAGGGCATAATTCCGGCGTGGCCATAGCCAGTTCCGACTGCCGGACAGAATTAACATAGCAGATGCAATCCGGCAAAAGGCGTCTTGAATCACAGATATGCGGGACGCCGATAGAACAGCGGATTCTGCAGCGCAAGGCTAACAAGCTTTTGTGAATGAAAGATGACAAATTCGACTTAAATGACATTTTTGTTGCGGCAATATGACGTTGCTTTAATTGGCGCTGGCCGCTTGGAAACTGGGGCATGGTGCTGTTAAATGGCGCCTGCCAAGCCGCGTTGTGGCAACAAGTAAAAGGAACAATATGAGCGTTTACAAATTATTAGGTATGTTGCTGCCATTGTGGCTATTGGCCGGATGTGGTGATGATGTGGGCAAAGTCAGCCTGGGCTGGTTTACGACTAAAGATGTGGTGATCGATGCGATAACCGATCCCAAAGTGCCGGGCGTGACCTGCCATATCAGCCGCATTGAAGCCAATCTGGACTTGGCCGACCCGTCGGATATGAGTATCGCCTGTCGCCAGACCGGGCCTATTCACAAAGCGGATATTGATGCTATCGACAAGAGTAAGTCTGGCGAAGTGGTCTTTACCGAGTCATTAAGTGTGCTGTTTAAGAGTCTCAAAGTAAGACGTATTTATGACAGCGAACATCAGACTTTGCTTTATCTGTCATATTCCACCAAGGAAACCAATGGCAGCCATAAACATGCGCTGTCAAGTGTGCCTTTATGGCGTACTGAGGCCTGGGAGCAGCGGCCGCATCCAGCGGTACCAAGTAACAAATCCTGAGCGGGGATGTTCAAAGCGGGCGAAAGGACTTAGTCTGTAGCATCAAGTTTTCAATATAGTTTGTATCAATGGATCTGTTAACAACCGCTCAATCGCGCTGCCGCTGGCGCGTTATTGGCATCAACATATTACTGATTGCCTTACCTCCACTGTTCTGGGCTGGCAATTTCATTGTCGGCCGCGCTATCCGCCACGATGTTCCGCCAATCACGCTGGCGTTTTATCGCTGGGTGATTGCCTTGCTGATCCTGTTACCTTTTTCGGTCGTAGCATTGAAGCGGGACTGGCATCAATATTGGCAGCATCCTTGGTTGATCCTGGGATTATCCATTACTGGCATTACGGCGTTTAACACCTTGTTGTATGTCGGACTACAAACAACGGCGGCCACTAATGGTTTGATCCTTAATTCTTGTGTGCCGCTGATAATCTTGTTATTGGGCGCGCTACTTTTCAAACAACCGTTACGGCGGCAACAGATTGCCGGTATGTTGCTGTCCTTCAGCGGAGTTTTAATGATTGTATGTCAGGGCAACTGGCAGTTATTAGCGGCGCTTGAGTTTACCCAAGGTGATTTGATCATTTTCAGTGCCTTGATTTGCTGGGCATTTTATACCCAATGGCTTAAATGTGTGCCGCCGCAGATCAGCCGTGTCGGGTTGATGTCGTTGCAGATGCTCTTGGGATTGCTGTTACTGGCTCCTTTTTATGTGTGGGAATCTGGTCAAGGCACGGCAATGCAATGGAATCTGCATGCACTGCTGGCGCTAGCGTATGTGGGCATTATCCCTTCAATTGCAGCCTATCTGCTGTATAACGCTTGTGTTGACCGACTGGGACCCGCTGCCGCAGGCATGTCAATCTATCTAATGCCGGTATTTGGGGTGGTGTTGTCGGTGTCGCTGCTGGGCGAGTTAGTGCACTGGTATCAACTTACTGGCATCGGGCTGATTTTTCTGGGGATATTCGCCGCTGGTATGTTGCCTAAATGGCGTACTATTGGCGCGACACGTCATTAATCGCGGCATGTTGGCCTGGCTTAGCGTTAGCTGTAGCGGTAAAAATTCACGATGGTGTTACATCGCTGGGCGGGAGTGTGACCCAGGTTGGATTCTTGCAAGTTAATGCTGTTACAGCAGTCGCTTATAGATGACGGCAGTAACGGCTGAGTGCTATCGTGTATTACGAATTTTATTTTTGTAATATCGACGCTGCTCGCCGCCGATGCAACTTCCCGGAGTTTCTGATGTTGCGATATCTGCTTCTGGCGTTATTTTCCGCCACTTTTTTGTGTCCGCTTAGCGCCATGGCACATTTTCAAGAACTGATCCCGTCACACGATATTGTGTCTACTCCCAGCGAGAGCCAGTTATCGCTGTCATTGAAATTTACCCATCCCATGTCGCAAGGGCCGCTGATGAATATGGCCAGGCCTGTGCAATTTGGTGTTGTCGGCCCAGAAGGAAAACAGGACCTGTTAGCCACTCTGCAATCTCAGTCAATACAGGGGGCACAAACATTTAATGCGCAGTACCGGATTAAGCGTCCTGGTGATTACCTGTTTTATGTAGAACCTGCCGCGTACTGGGAACCCGCTGAGGGCAAGATGATAGTGCATTACACCAAGGTGGTGGTGGATGCTTTTGGTATGGAAGATAACTGGGATGCTGAAATCGGTTTGCCAGTGGAAATTGTGCCATTAACCCGACCTTTTGGCCTGTGGACGGGCAACCTGTTTCAAGGGGTCGTCAAACGCAATGGCAAGCCGGTACCTTTTGCTGAAGTGGAAGTTGAATGGCGCAATGATGGCAGCATTACACCACCTGCCGATCCTTACATTACTCAAGTGGTTCATGCCGATGCCAACGGTACCTTCAGCTATGTTATGCCAAAGGCTGGCTGGTGGGGTTTTGCGGCATTACTGGAAGGTAAAAAGCCGATGAAAAACCCAGAAGGTAAAGAGGTGCCGGTGGAACGTGGCGGGCTTATCTGGGTATTTACCCGCGACATGAAGTAAAGGGAATATTGTCATGGCTCATATCCCTGAAGGTGTGTTATCGGCACCAGTGCTGATTACCGGAGCGCTGGTTACCACCGCGGCGGTGGCTTATGCCATTCGTAAATTGGATTACGACCGTTTACCGCAAGCCGCGGTGCTTGCCGCATGTTTTTTTGTGGCATCGCTGGTGGCGGTGCCCGCATACCCCAGCAGTGTGCATCTATTACTCAATGGTTTGATGGGGCTGATGCTGGGCTGGTTAGCGGTGCCAGCATTGCTGGTAGCCTTGTTATTACAGGCGGTATTTTTTGGCTTTGGTGGCTTGCTGGTGCTTGGCGTTAACTGTCTCAATATCGCGTTGCCCGCTTTACTCAGTTATTACCTGGTATCGCCGTGGCTCAACCGGGCGCTGCTGGCCAATAACCGGCGGCAGTTGTTTATCAGTGGCATGATCGCTGGTGCTATCGGGGTGGCCGGAACGGGTGCCTTGGTGTGTTTGGCGCTGGTATTGAGCGGCCCGCAGTATCTGGCGGCTGGCAAAATTATCATGCTGACTTATCTGCCCTTGCTGCTGGTGGAATCGCTGATCACCGGCGCGATTGTGGGATTTGTCGCTAAGGTGGCTCCTGAATTGTTGCAGCGTCAACTGCCACAGCCTTTGGTGGCGGAGGAATCCCATGCGACAAACTAATAAACGCCTGTTGCTGGGAATATTGCTGAGCCTATCTGGGCTTTGCAGTATGC
Source organism: Shewanella dokdonensis (assembly GCF_018394335.1). Taxonomy (NCBI): domain Bacteria; kingdom Pseudomonadati; phylum Pseudomonadota; class Gammaproteobacteria; order Alteromonadales; family Shewanellaceae; genus Shewanella; species Shewanella dokdonensis. Next base: position 3,486,669 of record NZ_CP074572.1, read on the forward strand.
CGCTATCAGCACATTTGCTGAAAGTTTTTGCCTGGGCCGAAGGCAACGAGATTGTTGGTAATGCTTATTTCGCCGGCGGTATTGCGGCGGGGGCGCACATATCAAGGTGTATGACGGGCAACATCAGTTGGTGGCTGAACTTAGCCCCGACAGCAAAGGCGATTTTCGAGTTAAAGTCCCAGGTGCAGCGGATTACAGCATAGTGGCCGATACTGAAGACGGTCATGTGGCCCACTGGGAGATTAAAACCGCTGAAGTCGCGGCCCCGGTGGTTACGGCGACAACTGAGACAACCCCAAAGCTGCCGCAAGTGTCGAGACCAAAAGTCCTGCGTTGATGGCAACTGCGGCCCTTGATAAGGCGGCGCTGGAGCAACTGGTGCAAACTGCGGTTGCCAGAGAAGTCGGGCCACTGCGGATGGAGTTGCAGCGCTATGCTGATCGGCTGAGATTGTCTGATCTGCTGGGTGGCATTGGTTTTATCTTTGGTCTTACGGGTGGTGCGCTGTGGTGGCGTAGCCGTAAACGGCCGCAATGACGAGTTTTTCCTTGCAACATCAGGCGCTTGAGCCTGCCTGGTTTGCGGCGCTGGATCCCCGCACGCGCTTGTTAGCCGCGCTGTTGTTTACGCTGATCGCGTTATGCCTCTCGGCGCTGCCGCCACTGCTTTTTATGCTGGTGATGGCGCTGTTCATGACCTTAGTGCTTGGCTGCCAGTGGCGACTAATCATCAAACGCATGCTGGCGTTTGAAGGTTTTATGGTGCTGGTGCTGCTGTTTTTGCCATTTACAGTAGCGGGTGAACCTTGGTTTACCTTTGCAGGGATGGATGCCAGTTACCAAGGGTTAACCCAAGCTTTAGTGATCCTGTTGCGCGGTAATGCCGTTGTGCTCGCTTTGCTGGCGTTAGTCGGCTCAATGGAACCGGTAAAGTTGGGTTATGCGCTGGCCGGCTTAGGATTGCCAGAAAAGCTGGTACAGCTGTTTATGATGACGGTGCGTTATATCGGCGTGTTATTTGATGAGCACCAACGCCTGCGTACTGCCATGAAGGCGCGTGCTTTTGTTGCTGGCAGTAACTGGCATACCTGGCGCAGTTACGGGCATCTGCTTGGCATGCTACTGGTGCGCAGCATGGAGCGGGCTCAACGTATCAGTGGTGCTATGCGTTGTCGCGGTTTTAACGGCAAATTTCATTTATTGATGCCGGTGCAATGGTGTCAGCGCGATACGGCCGCACTGACTATCGCGGTGTTACTGTTTTTACTGCCGCTAGAATGGCAGTGGTGGCAATATGGTTTCTGAACATATCAATCAACAAGATAACCTCCTGGCCGATACTTCTCCCGCCGCGTTACTCAAGGTCGCTGGGTTGGGATTCGCTTATGCCCAAAAGCCAGTGTTCAGTGAAGTGAATTTTGAGTTGCACCGTGGCGATCGGTTGGCGCTGATTGGCGCTAATGGTGCCGGGAAATCGACCCTGCTTAGAGTCCTCGTCGGCTTGGCAAAACCCAATAGTGGCAGCATCACCGCATTTGGTCAGCACTGTGTCGGCGAAGAAAGCTTTCAGCGAGTGCGACAGCGGATGGGCTTGTTGTTTCAGGATTCTGACGATCAGCTGTTTTGCCCCACCGTATTGGAAGATGTGGCCTTTGGCCCGTTGAATCAGGGATTAGCTGCCGAACAGGCGGTTGCCAAGGCGCATGCGACTTTAGCCTCACTGGGCATGGCGCAGTTTGCTGAGCGAGTAACCTATCGGCTCTCCGGCGGTGAAAAACGTATGGTGGCGCTGGCAACTGTGCTGGCGATGTCACCCGAGATATTGCTGCTGGATGAACCCACCAACGGTCTGGATGCCGCCGCAGAAGAACGTTTGTTGCAACATTTGCAGGCGTTGCCGCCAGGCGATGATTATTGTCTCTCATGATCGGGCGGTGTTGGAACGACTGGCAAATCGGGCGGTTATCTTGCAATCAGGACAACTGGATGCGGCGGTGATGCACCGTCATCCTCATCAACATGCTCACGAACATCTGCATGTACACCCATCCGCTGAAGTTGCTGCGGGTAAGCATAGTGATGCCGAACATCACTAAAGGGGATAACCCATGATCAAAAAGCCAGCCGTGCATGAGAGCAAGGCTGGCTTTTTTAATGTGATATCCGCGACTTAACCCTTAGGGATCTGCTGGGTGATACAGTGAATGTTGCCACCGCCTAAGAGGATTTCCCGCGCATCAACGCCCACCACTTCATGCTCAGGGAATATCTGTTGCAGCTTGGCTTTGGCGATATCATCGGTAGCTGGATCCAGCAGCGGAAACACCAACCGCTGGTTGCTGATAAGGAAGTTCACATAAGAACCCGCTAACCGATCACCGGCTTCACGTGGCACACCAGAGCCTTTAGCCACACCTGCGGCTTCTTGTTCAGTGCAATAAAGCGGCCCAGGTTGCGGCAGTTTATGGATCGTCAGTTTACGGCCTTTGGCATCCACGGCATTTTGCAGCACTGCATAAGCGGCTTGGGAGCGGGGATATTGCGGATCGTTTTCATCATCACACCAATGCAGGATCACTTCGCCTGGACGGGCAAAACAGCACATGTTGTCGATATGACCATCGGTTTCATCCATATAAACGCCCTGTGGCAGCCAGATAAACTGACTGACGCCCAGATATTCCGCCAGACAGGCTTCAATCTGCTGCTGGTTGAGATGTGGGTTGCGGTTAGGATTCAGCAGACATTCGGCGGTGGTCAGCAGTGTGCCTTCACCGTCCACATGGATGGAGCCGCCTTCGAGGATCAGCGGTGCGGCGTAACGGTCAAAGCCATGGGTGGCCAGCATCTGCTGTGCGACCAGTTCATCCTGATCCCAAGGTGAATACAATCCACCGTTATTGCCACCCCAGGCGTTAAAGCCCCAGTCGATACCGCGGCATTGTCCCTGACCATTGATAACCATCGTTGGCCCAGAATCCCGTGCCCAACAGTCATCACTGGCAATCGGCACCAGCTTGACTGCGGCGGGCATCAGCGCTTGTGCTTTGGCCATTTCCAGCTCGGGCACCGCCATATATACCGGCGTTGCAGCACTGATGGCACTGGCCACAGCGGCAAAGGTCTGCTGCGCATAACGGCCATTTTCGCGCCAGTTATCTGGGCGGTAAGGCCAAATCATCCATACCGCTTGCTGTGGTGCCCATTCGGCGGGCATATAAAAACCGTGCTGCTGTGGCGCACCTTGTAAGGTATTACTGCTCATGGATGATTCCTTACCAGATGTTTTCGCCATCAGAAGTCAGTAGGGTTTCGTACATCGCTGGGCGGCGGTCACGGAACAGTCCCCAACTGATACGCTGTTTGTCGATTTCAGTCAGGTCAAACTCATGTACCAGCACACATTCGCTAGTTTTGTCGGCCTGAGCAACCAAAGCGCCAGTCTGATCGGCAATGAAGGAGGAACCGTAAAACGTCATTTCTAACCCTTCAATAAACTTGCTCTTTTCAGTGCCGATACGGTTGGAGGCAATCACCGGCACCAGATTGGCGGCGGCATGACCTTGTTGCACTCGAGTCCAATGTGGCTGAGAGTCAATTTCCGGATAAGCGGGTTCAGAACCGATAGCGGTTGGGAAGAAAATCAGCTCAGCGCCTAATAATGCTAGACTGCGGGCGGTTTCTGGGAACCACTGATCCCAACAGATGCCTACGCCGATTTTGGCATAGCGGGTCTGCCACACCATAAAGCCGGTATCACCTGGAGTGAAGAACTGTTTTTCCTGATAAGCCGGGCCGTTGGGAATATGGGTCTTGCGATAGACGTCCAGCAAGCTGCCATCAGCATCAATCACCACCAGCGAGTTGTAATGGGCGTTGCCACGGCGTTCAAAAACGACAGCGGCAGTACCACTTGCAGTTCTCTGGCAATATTTTGGAAGTATTTGATAAGAGAGCTGTCTTCCAGTGTCTGTGCCAAGGCAAAGTGTTCGGGACTCTGGTCGATGCAGAAATAGGGGCTTCGAACAGTTCCTGGATCAGGATAATCTGTGCGCCCTCGGCAGCGGCTTGACGTACCAGTTTCTCGGCGCGCATCACGTTGGATTCAATATCCCAAGAACAGGCCATTTGCGTGGCGGCAACTTTCACTTTCGCCATAGCGACGACTCCTTTTGGTAAGAGGCAATAGGGGAAGCATTTACTGCACCCCAGAATAGCGCAAAGTGTATGAAGTTGTTATGTATCCATCAAATGAATATTATAAATCTAGCTATTCATATGGTGAATTTAAGATGAAGCTGAATCAGTTGGATCTCAACTTGTTACTGGCATTCGATGCCTTAATGCTGGAACGTAATGTTACCCGTGCGGCGGAGCGGTTGTTTATCAGCCAGCCAGCGATGAGTCATGCGTTAAATCGTTTACGAACAGCATTTAATGATCCGTTACTGGTGCGCACGCCACAGGGAATGTTGCCCAGTCCGCGAGCTGAAAAACTTTATCACGGGTGCAGCAGGCGCTGAAATTGCTCGAACAGCAGTTCAGTGAACCGCAACCGTTTGATCCTGCCAGTTCCCAGCGGCGATTTGTTATCAGTACCACCGATTATGTTGAATGCGTGTTGATCCCGCCGCTAATTGCCCAACTGAATCAGCTTGCTCCCGGCATCAATATTGAAATCTTAATTCTGCGCGATCAGTTGCCGGAAGCGGAACTGGCTAATGGCGATATCGATCTGGTGTTGGGCTTTGATGAATATATGAAAGTGCCACCGCATCTTAGCCGCGAAACCTGGCTGACCGAACCCTTAAGTGGCTTGGTACGGCAAGGGCATCCCAGTATTACTGAGGCCGTGGATTTGCAGCAGTTGGTGACAACGCCGCATGTGTTTCACTCACCACTGGGCACGCGGGATTCCATTGTGGATCGCTTCTTAGCTAGGCAGGGGTTAAAACGGCAGATCTCGGTCAACAGCCAGAGTTATATGTCGGCCGCCGCCATTGTCAGCCAGACCGATCAGCTATTGGTGTTGCCTCAGCGGGTGGCAAGCCTGTTGGCAGCCAGTTGGTCGTTACAGCAAGTGCGGTTACCGGCAGCGATGCCGAGCTATCATCTCAATTGTGTTTGGCATCCGGTGCAGCAGGCACAACCAGCCTTACAATGGTTGAAAGGATTGATGCGACAGTTGGTAACGGCGTAAAGTGGCCGTAGCAGCGTATCAACAAGGGGATTATCTTGGAACATGAGCAAGGCCAATCGTCAGTGGCGTTTAAGGTGATACTGGCCGACTATCAGCAACCGCGTGATGCTGAGGCTATTGTGGCATTGATGCAGCATTATGCGAAGGAACCGACCGGTGGCGGTGAGGCGTTACCTCATGCCGTTGTCGCCAATTTGGTGTCCACCATGGCAAAGCTTGATTATGTATTTAGCCTGCTGGTGTTTGCCGGGGAAACTCCGGTGGCTTTGGCGAACTGTGTGTTGGGATTTTCCACCTTTAAGTGTGCACCATTACTGAATATTCATGATCTGGTGGTGCACAGTGATTGGCGTGGTCGCGGGCTCAGCCAGTTGCTGTTACAGGCGGTGGAGCAGCAAGCAATACAAAGAGGCTGCTGCAAAGTGACGCTAGAAGTGCTGGAAGGCAATACGGTAGCTCGTCATGCCTATCTCAAGGCCGGATTTGCCCCTTACCAGTTGCGACCCGAAACCGGTAAGGCGATGTTCTGGCAAAAACCCTTGCTGCACCGTGAATAATATTGGTGCGTTGATATATCAACTCGGTGATACCTAGACGCGCTGACTGATAAATGGGCAAAAAAAGCCTCCACATACGCAGGAGGCAAAGTAAAAGCACTTCAGAGATGCATATTCTTACCCATACTTGACCAAATCGCTCATGAATTAATGCCATGAAGCCATGCCGTTTCTGAATGAGCGTGCGGTTTGTCTTGGTTCTCTGGAATAATGTTGGGCTTGGTGCTGTTACTTTTTGATCCAGTTCCCATGACTATCTTGGATCATATGGCCTTTCTCAGCCTTCGCTATCACTTTTTCCGCCGCTAGTTTGGCCACATCAGCAACGCCAATGCCGTTTTGTTTGGCAATCTTTTCATACTGTGCTTGCCGCTTGGCATTGATGTCCTTCACCAATTCAGCTACTCCGGCCGCTGGTTTGACGACTGCCAGATAACCATTCAACTGTTCGCCTACTAAGCCTTGATCTTTGGCGTCTTGTAAACTGATGGCGAAACTGGAGAAGCTCAGCAACAGCGCGCAAAGCAGAGTCATTATTCGGGTTTTCATCGGTCAGTTCCCCTCAAAAGAGTTCATTATTAGACACCAGATCATCCAGTGCTTTATCTACTTTGATACGGATCTCATGTTCAATCTTGACGTTAAGATTGATCACGATTGGCTTATCTGGCGGTTCTATTTTGACCGTTGGCGTACAACCGCTGAGCAAAATGCCCAGCAGCAAACAACTTCCAGTTACGCGAGGGAGATGATTCATATCCGGTTCCTGTTTCACTGCATGGATGCTTCAAGCTGCGTTTGCAATCGGTCACCAATTGACAGACTACGAAGCAGTTGCAGCAGGTTCTCTTCATGGCTGTAGTTTAACTCAATCGGTCGCTCCACGCCCTTACCATGACCTTTGATTGCCATGTTAAGGGTGGCGTCGCCAGAGGGCGCCATATCAAAAGTGCTGTTGATTTCCTGGTATTGCAACTCCTCCAATGTCGAAAACACAAAATCAAGATAGGGCTGGCCTTGGCGCATCTGCTGCACGGCGGGGTTATTGCCTACACGGATAAATCCCCCGGGCGCGCGGGATGCCAGATGGCCGCCGCTAACGGTTAGTTGATTATTGGTAATGGCCAGCGGCAATACACCGTCAAATAGGCCGCTTGCATCAATGCCTTGTTGCGGATTGGCCTGCAATAATTGATGCAGATCCAGCCCCTGTAATAGCAGATAGGCGTCCGATGGCTGGTTTAGCCGCAAACGAAAACGTGGCAGTGATAACTGTCCGCCAAGGGTCTGGGCGTTGGCCGACAGTTGGATATCGGCATCGTTAAATCCCGGCAGCAACCAGTTGCCGGCTTGTTGACGTTTTTGTGCATCCAGTTCGGGGGTCAGAGAAATATCACCATCGAGGCTGACATTATCCAGTAATACACCGGGATTGAAGGCGGCCATTTTCAAGGCTAATTGCTGGCAGTTAACGGCTGCGGTTGCCGATTGACTGGCGGCTTTATCCAATATAAAACGGCAATCACTGCTGGTCTGTAATCCTTCAAAGGGTAATTGTCGATAACTGCCTGCGACCTCATCGAGTTGTGGTCGTAGCTGACCACTCAGGGTAAATGCGCTTCCCCGTTGTTGCAGGTCAATGTCAGCATTAAGGTGCGCGGTACCACGCAACTGCCAGTCACCGGATAACACCAGATTTTTAGCCGCTAATGCTTGAATAGCCGTCAGCGGCGCTTGCATTTGCCAGTGTCCGCTCAAATCGTATCCGGCAATTGCAATTGCAGTTGCTTGCAGATAGGGTCGCAACTGGTGCTGGCTGGTAAATTTCAAATTGTCCAGTTGCCACTGTTCTTGACTGCTGAGACGCTTGCCATCCCATTGCCATTGTTCTGCCAGTGACATGTTGCTGAGATTCAATATTGTCTCTGTGCGTGCGCCGAGTTTTGTTTGGCGTTTTTGACTGATATGAATACCTTCGGCATCGACTGCCAAGCGTTGCTTGAATGCCAGCGCTTGTAGTTGCGTTAAGGCAGCGAGTTGATGCCATTGCCATTTCTGCTGAGGTATTCCCGGTAACGTCAACTTGAGTTGGCCAATATTGGCCTGAACATCGGCGATGCGACTCGCTAATCCGCTGAGGTGTTGCTCGACCTCTGGTAATGTCAGTTGCAACCATTGTGGGGTTAGGGTGAACTGCAATGCTTGGGTGAACTGAGTGTCACTGTTGGCAATCTCCAGTGCCAGTTTATCGGCTTGTTTAAACTGTAATGCTTGCGTGTGCAATTGGGCCTCTTTGGCGACAGAGACCGAGAGTTCAGTGTTGTTGCCATCGAGTTGTAAGTTGCCGGCAACATGCGCAAGAACGCTGTGGCTGCTGAGTGTCAAATCAGCCTGTTGCCACTGTAACCCTTGTGGCAGGTGAAGTTGTAACTGCCAGTCGGCCTGTAATTGCAGGGCAGGAATCTGCTGTAACAGTTGTTGCAGTGAGTGCTGGATACTATCGTCTAGCTGCGCTGTCATCGGCGCGGGTTTGTTAGCTGGCGCCAAGGTCAAATGCCTCAGGTTAAGTGTCAGCCAGTCAGTTGCTGAAGCTACAGCTGGGGTTAATTGCAGTGCTGGGAGTGCCAAGGTTTGCTGCGCCAGATCCAGTGTTGCGCCTTCTGCTATTTCTAGGGTTAGCCCAACAACTGGCGCGGTGGCAGGTTGGTGCAGGGCTTGGCTTATGTGTGACAGCAGCGCTTCGATGGCTTGGTCGTCAGTCGGTGTTGGCGTCGCTCGCCAGATATCGAGCCACTGTAACAGTTTTTGCCGTTGCAAGGCTGAAGTTTGGAGCGATAACTGCACTGGCGCCAGCGCTAACTGTTGTTGCTGGTCAGTGGCATTGAAGGCGAAGGACACACTGTTTGCCGGACATTCGACGCTAGTCTGTGGCGTGAAATTTAAATGTGTATCCGCCGCTGCGGGCAACCATAGCGCAGGCGCTGTCCAGCAAACGGTTACCGCAGTATTACCTTGCTGTAATCCCAATTGCACTTTTGCTGCGAGCGTCCCGGCGATATGTGGCAATTTTTGCAGCAAATCTGTCTGTAACCAGGGATAGGCGGTTTGCAGTGTCTTGGCGTTTATATCATCCGCCAGCTGTGTTACGGCGGCCTGCACCGCATCGGGCGTCAGGGTCAAGTGCGCCTGCCACGCCTGTTGTGATGTGCCTGTGGATGTGGGCAACTGCGTGTGTAGATCGCCGCTGAGCGCCATTAACGCTTGCCACTGCGTTTGTTGCCACCACTCGAGTTGGCTGGCAATTTTGCCATCATGGCTTAACGTCAGTTGCGGCAATCTTAAGCGAAAACGAGTAGGTGAGGCGTTAACAAAGGCGATTTCGGTATCATTGAGACGAATATTGGGTAATACCGAGGATAGCGGCAATGACAGCGCCTTGTTGTCGTCCCCGGGTAACAATAACTGAGGCGTCAATAATAGCTGTGCATGCTGGTAGCTGACGTCCTGAATATTCTCTAATAACCATTGCGGGCTGCCAATTGCCGCCGTTGGAGTATTTTGCTGATACCACTGCCATAGTCTCGGCAAACTGATTGGTTGTCGCAGGCGTAGCTGGAGTTGCTCAAATTGCAGTTGGCTGCCTTGATAATTGACTGTCAATTGCGGCAGTGTGAGCGTATCCCAGGTAGCAATATGCCAACTAAGCGCGGTTATCTGGATGCCTTTTGCCTGCAACTGCTGATTAAGTTGCGGTAACCACCATGTTTGCTTTTGCGTCAGCAACCACCAGCTAGCAGCCAGCAGCATTGATAGCAGCAACAGGCCACAGACTAATGAGGTCAGCGTCAGATAGAGCAAACGCTTGCGGCTAATCATGATGGTTGACCGCTTATATTTGCCAACTGATTTCGGTGGTCAACTCGTGGCGCTCACCGGGGGCTAAGGTGACGGCATCTTCCCGTACATTGGCCGCTTCCAGACAGACCATTTGCAGATAATCATCATCATTAAAACGTGATAAACGCTGAGATTTTTCTATCCAAGGGTTCCACAATACGGCCGACTGACTGTGTGCTCTTTTAACCACTATGACGCCATGCGGCGTCTGTAATTGCTGCTCGTCACCGAGTCCGTTATAGACCCTGTCGGTTTCTTGTACAAAATGAACATCATCTGTGGTTTGTGCATAAGGGCCGTTGCCGAACTCTATGTAATGTGCCCCTTTAAAACCCCTAGCCACTAACTGATGAATATCTCCAATAGGAAAATAGCTGTGTAGTGCCTGAGTCAGTGTCACCGGGTGGTTATCCAGATTGATGTTGATCAGACTGACTCGCAATTGCTGGCCAAATCGGCAGTGCAACTCTACTCGGGTATTATGCGGCCAGAAACGGCGGTCAGCTTCTAGCAGCGGCAATACAAATTTCAGTGTTACCACTTCATCTTGAATCTCACTGCTGAGGTGGCGCCATTGGCGATTTCTGGCAAATCCATGTTGCGGCCAACCAGGGTTTGGATGTTGACCAAACCATGGCCAGCATACGGGAATGCCACCTCGGATGCCGTTGCCCGGTTGGTAATCATCGGCGCTGGATACCCACAACAAAGGTGCTTGCCCCTTGGGAATGAAACTGTCAATTTGCGCGCCCTGCAATAGGATCCGGGCGTAGCACAGCTCGCTGGTTACTTCGATATATTCAAGTCCGTTCGGGTGGACGCTGGTTGTGATCACCGCCATGAAGATTCCTCTGTTCTGACCACCGTGGCTGGCGGTCATTATCATTTTTATAGCTTACCGATTTTTGCCGCATCCTTTAAGCATTTGATCTTTATAGACTGGGCAAACTGCTGAAGATCTGGTAAACCTGCTGCCACCAGTCGCAGAAGGAATGACTTAAGATGGATTTAACTTACGATAATAACAACGTGTTCGCCCGCATTATCCGTGGGGAACTGCCCTGTATCAAAGTCTATGAAGACGCCGATACCTTGGCTTTTATGGATATCATGCCGCAAATGCCCGGGCATCTGTTGGTATTGCCCAAAGCGCCAGCGGTGACGCTATACCAATTGCCGGATGAAGCGGCACTGGCTTGTTTCAGAACCCTCAAAAAGTGGGCACAGCCTTGCAGCAAGCCATGGGGGTTGAAGGCAGTACTGTGGTGCAACACAACGGCAGTTATGCCGGGCAAAGTGTGCCACATGTACATTTTCATTTGCTGCCTGGGCCACTCAAGGGCTTAAAACCACACGCACAAATTGCCGGTGATAATGCTGAGATTGAAGCCATTGCCGTGCGTATTCGCGCGCTGTTGGCAGAATGATAAACAACGCTACAGTTCACAAAATCCGTTGCTGATTGAAGTCTGGCGACTTTGGAAACTAAAGCTTACTTCGGAATATCGCGCTCATTTTTTACAATGATGGTGGATTAACAGCCGAAGAAGGGTAACCGATGAAACCTGTGTTTAAAGTCGAACAGTCGCAACGGGAACACAGTGCTCAGGCCAGAACGCTCTGGTGTGCGCAACATGAACGCTGTGATTATGTGGTCATGGACGGCGATGATGAAGTGCATTTTACCGACTACGCACAGCCGGGCCGACTCCAACTGTTACGGGCCTCGCAGCCCATCAATAGTGCTGAGGCACTGTTGCAGTTTGTAGAGCAGGATTATCAGCAGCGTTTTGCCGATTAAGGTAACAACCGGGAGATAACCCGCTCCCGGTTGCTCTCTGGGGTTAATGCTCAAGCTTACCGCGTCAGCCTGAGCATGTTTTGCCCTAAATCCCGTAGTTCCCATTTCGATTAGAGATAGACACTTAACGAGTCATCAGTGCTTACCCGTCAAATCGATTTGATATACGGCAAATCCCAGTTCATCTATGTGCAGTTTATGCATCGGACGGTGTTGATGTTCCTTGATAAAGGCATCTGCTTTGTCACTATTTTGCGTGGTAAAACGGATATCCAACGGCGTATCGCTAGGAATATCGGCAAAGTCCCAGTTATAGTCTGCCGCCGGATTGACCATGGTCTGATATCGCCCCGTGCTGGCATCAAACGTAGACTGGGTGCTGATGTAGTGCACCAAAGCATCCCGATTACTGTTAGGCAATTCCATCACCACATGCTGGCTGCCAGTGCCGGCAAATTTGCCACCAAAAGCGCGGTAGTTATTGGTGGCCACAATAAATACTTGTTTAGCTAACGCTTGGCCCGTCAGCACTTTCCCCGCCGGCGTGCGATAACTCAAGTCGACTATCCGCGATGCTTGTGGATCCAGCAACTGGCAGTCACGGTCGAATTTACTCGGCTGGGTTACATCAACCCGATAACTGACACCATCGATAATATCGAAGTTGTAAGTGGGATGATTGTAGTTGATCAGCTGCTGCGGCTTGCTGCTGTGCGGATCTATCCGGTTGAATTGATTGGCAGAACACTCCAGCCAGTCTTTTAACTCTGCGCCCGTCACCTTGACGGCCACCATAGTGTTGGGGAACAGATAAAGATCCGCGGCATTCTTGAAGGTCAGTGTACCTTTGGCCACCTGAATATACTGATCGGCATCACTGGTGGTGCCGTGACGTCCGCCAGCTTTGAATGGCGCGGCGGCTGATAACACTGGCAAGCCTTTTAGTGTTTCTGGTAACTGTGCTTTCACCTCTGCTATCTGCGCATCCGCCACGATTTGAACCGATGGATCGTCTTGCACTTGCGCGAGAAAACTGTACATGTCGGTGGCGGCCGCACCGATAGGGCGTTCCATATACGCCTGTGTTCCTTGATGCTCGGCGGCCACGGCCTGATGAATATGTGCATCGGCGGTCACTAGCGCTTGTTTACCAAGACCATCGTAAATAGGCACTGCCTTAGCGCTGGCCGCTACAATCTGCCAGCGGTTTTGCTGTAATTGCAGGGTAAAATCCACTTGGCCCATGTTATCGCCCCAGCGACCAGGCATCACGGCTGGGATGCCGTTCATCAGGCCTTTACTGATATCGGTGTTGGGTAAACTACGGTAGCGCGCATCGGGGAAAATCGAATGGCTGTGACCGAATAACACCGCATCTATGCCGGGCACTTGGGTGATGGCATAAACGGCATTTTCTGCCTTAGGATCTCCTGGGTTTTGTGTGGAACCGATCCCCGAATGCGGAATGGCAATAATGATATCAGCACCTTTGGCTTTCATTTCAGGAACCAGTTTCTTTGCGGTTTCTATGATGCTGTCGGCACGGACTTTACCGCGCAGATTCTGTTGATCCCATTGCAGAATTTGCGGTGGCACAAAACCAATGTAGCCAATGTTCAAAGTGTGGCTGTGGCCCGCCGTATCTGTCACTTGCGTGGGTTTTATCAGATAAGGGGTGAACAGGTGTTGATCTTGCTTAATACCGTCCCAGCACTCGGCGGCGGCACAATAAACATTGGCATTGATGTAAGGGAAACGGGCGCCTGACAGCGATTTATGCAGAAAATCCAACCCATAGTTGAACTCATGATTACCGATATTCCCCACTGTGTAATCCAGCAGATTCATCGCCTTATATACCGGATGGACCTGCCCAGGCTGTAGTCCGGTATAAGCCATGTAATCTCCCATGGGACTGCCCTGCAACAGGTCGCCATTATCAACCAGCACCGCATTGTCGGCTGTTTTACGCGCTGCTTCTATCAGGCTGGCGGTTCGTGCTAGTCCAATGGTCGGGTCTTCTTTCCCGGCATAGTAGTTGTAATCCATGATATTGGCATGCAGATCGGATGTTTCCAGCACGCGCAGTTTTACCGTGGCAGGCTGTGGGGATTGTTGCGCAAAGGCATTGAAACTGAAAGCAATAGCCAGCGTCAGCAGTGATATTTTATGCATAAGAAGTCTTATCAAAAAGGCCAGACAAAAAGTGTTTTTGGGTAACTGAGCTTAATTTGCCGCTTCAATGTTACCTGAGGTAGCTAACCTTAGCGGTTATTCCTTAAAACTACTGGAATTTTTGTAACAGAAGCTAACAGTCGGGCACAATTTTTACAGCCACTGCGAGATAAATAACATGTTCTTCCGTTTTAGCGCGATTTTTTAGCATAACGCGCTAGTGTTGCCGGTGCGCTAATGCAACGGCAGTGATCGGCAGAAAATTCTTACAGTTCAGTGATTGTTCCGACTGCGCAAAACTTGGTAAGGTTGGGGCGGGAATCAATCTGGGCTGTCGTGCCCCGCCACAATTGAGTGGCAATTCATAATCATAAACAGACGACAGCATGAGAAAAACGGAGTCATAATGCATAAAACAGTTATTGCTACTGCCATCGGCGCCGCGCTGATCCTCAGCGCTTGTGGTGAGCAGAAAGCGCAAGCCCCCAAACCGAAGTAAAAGCCAACTCCTTGGCTGCGGATGCCGCTAAAATTGCCGCACCAGCCGATACCAAGAAAGACACCAAGAAAGTGGAAAATGTATTGCTTGAACCCAGTCCGCTAACCTTTCAGGCACCACAGTATGACCTGATCACCAAGGCGGATTTTATCCCGGCATTTAAAGCCGGTATCAAAGAACACAGTGATGAAATCGCTGCCATCGCCAACAATCCAGAAGCGCCAACCTTTGCCAACACAATTGTTGCCATGGAAAAAACTGGTGCCACTCTCGATCGCACCAGTCGTGCGTTCTTCCAGTATTCTGGTTTGCTCGCCGATGACGAAGTGCAGAAGATTGAAGAGCAAGCGATGCCGATGTTGACTGAGCACTCTGACAACATCTACATGGATCCAAAACTGTTTGCGCGTGTGCAGGCAGTTTATGACGCAAAAGATAAACTCACTGATAAAGTGGATCAGCGTTTAGTACAGCATTATTACGACGAGTTTGTTCGTGCTGGCGCTAAATTGAATGATCAGGATAAAGCGAAACTGCGTGACCTGAATGGCGAACTGTCCAAACTGGCGACCGAGTTTTCACAAAATATTCTGAAGTCATTCAAAGATGACACCATTCTGGTGACTGACAAAGCCCAACTGCAAGGGCTGAGCGACGATGAAATCAATGGTCTAGCGGCAGCAGCTAAAACCGCAGGCAAAGAGGGATATCTGATTTCGCTGGTGAATACTACCCGTCAGCCATTGCTTATGCACCTGGATAACCGCGAACTGCGTCAGAAAATCTGGGAAACTTCAGCTAACCGGGCACAAGGTACTAACGGCCCGCTGGTGTTGAAACTGGCAGAGTTACGTGCTGAGAAAGCGAAACTGCTGGGTTATGACACTTGGGCTGGCTACGTGCTGGCCGATCAGATGGCGGGTAAGCCTGCTGCGGTATACAGCATGCTAGACAATCTGGCACCTAAAGCGGTAGATAAAGCCAAGGCGGAAGCGGCGGATATCCAGAAAGAAATCAAAGCCGAAGGCGGTAATTTTGAACTCAAACCTTGGGACTGGAACTACTACGCTGAAAAAGTACGTAAAGCCAAATATGATCTCGATGAAGCACAGATCAAACCTTACTTTGAGTTTAATCGGGTACTGAACGATGGCTTGTTCTTTGCCATGAATAAGCTGTATGGCATCACCTTTAAACCGCGTACCGACCTGCCGGTATGGCAAGAAGATGTCAAGGTTTGGCAGGTATTTGATAAAGACGGCAGCCCACTGGCACTGTTCTATCTGGATCCCTATGCCCGTGTCGGTAAAAATGGTGGCGCCTGGATGGATGAGATTGTCACCCAGAACTATCTGATGGATGGCAAACCTGTGGTGTATAACGCCCTGAATATTCCCAAACCTGCCGCTGGACAGCCAACATTGCTGACCTTTGATGAAGTGGTCACCATGTTCCACGAATTTGGTCATGCGGCGCACGGTATCTTCTCTAAAGTGAAGTATCCAAGCTTGGCGGGAACTTCTACCTCCCGTGACTTTGTCGAATTCCCTTCACAGTTCAATGAAGATTGGGCCATCAACCCTGAAGTGTTGGCAAATTACGCTAAAAACTACAAAACGGGTGAGCCAATCCCCGCTGATTTACTGAAGAAAATTCGCGATGCAGCCACCTTTAACCAAGGCTTTAACACCGTAGAATATCTTGGCGCGGCTTTGCTGGATATGGAATGGCATTCCATTAAAGCTGGCAGCAAGATCACTGACGTGAATGCTTTCGAAAAAGCCGCCCTGGAAAAACATGGTATTTACTATGCGCCAGTGATGCCACGTTATCGTTCTTGCTACTTTAGCCATGCATTTTCTGGCGGTTATTCCGCAGGTTACTACGCTTATTTGTGGACAGAAGTGTTTGCTGCAGACGCCTTCTCTTACATGAAGGATAACGGTGGCCTGACCCATGCTAACGGCGATAAATTCCGTGAAGACGTGTTGTCTAAAGGCAACAGCCAGGATTTGATGCAAGATTACATCAACTTCCGCGGGCAGCAACCTACGATTGATGCGTTACTGAAACGTCGTGGTCTGGTAGATTAATAGCCAGCCTAGTTGGTTTAAACACCCGCCATCTGGCGGGTGTTTTTTACTGTTTCAGTTTTACTGTTTTGGGGGAGTAATCATGAGTGATATCCAATATCCTATCCACGGTAGCTGCCAGTGTGGCAGTGTCACCTATGAATTGCTGGCACCACCGCTGCGAGTGGTCGCTTGTCACTGCAAGGCTTGTCAAAAACTGTCTACCAGCGCTTTTAGCATTACCGCATTGGTTAATGCAGAGGATGTGGTTTTTCACGGCGAGATGAAACCTTGGCAGCGTACAGCTGACAGCGGTAACATCAATGCGGCGATGTTTTGCCCCCATTGTGGTAATCGCATCTATCACTTTAACCCGGCTCATCCTGAAAAGATCAAGTTGAAACCAAGCAATCTAGATGACACTCGGATTATTCAGCCGACAACGCATGGTTGGGTCAGTGAAAAACAGGATTGGTTTCAGATCCCTGAGGGCGCTACACAATTTCCCTATCAAGTAGAGTATTAATCGCTGTTTGCGAAGCGTTATCAAATACTAGGAGAAAACATGTTGATTCGAAGCATGACGGCAGATGACGCCGCGGCTGTCAGCGCAGTCTGTATGCGTTCATTCAGTCATAGCGTTGCCAACTCATTGGCAGCCGCGGGGGCGCTAACCTTTGCGACTATTGCCAGCGCTGAGGCGTTTCTTAAACGGTTGCAGGAAGATAATGTCATTTTGGTTGCAACAGATGAGACTCAGATCATGGGGGTGGTGGAGTTGAGAGCGGGCAGTCATGTGTCCATGTTTTTTGTCGATCCTGAGTATCAAAAACAAGGTATCGGCAAACAGTTACTGCATACCGTGCTGGAACGTGCCCAAACCGATGATGTGACGGTGAATGCATCCCTCTATTCGGTTCCTGTGTATCGCAAGTCAGGTTTTGAGTGCCGGGGCGATGTGGCCGAACACGCGGGACTAACATATCAGCCAATGGTATTGCACTTGCTCACAGCTGCTGACTAAAACTCGCGCCCCACAGCTGCGCACCAATTTACGAACCATATTTACCGAAAGTGCGATTATGTCGCAGCCTGTTGTGTTTATTGGTGCTTGACATAACGCTAAATTTTACGCCAACCACTTGTGATACATCATGAATTTCATGAACTCTAGCCTTCCTTAATCGAAAGAGTTCGATACAATGTTACACATATGTAGTGATCGCTTTCAGTCTTCATCCGCATGAAAACAGCGTTTCTGGATAGCGATTGAAGACAGGCATACTCGGAGAGAACAATGGCGGAACCGCAGCAAGTGAGCCGACCTGATGACAGCACCTTGTCGATCATGATGTCGCATTTTATCCATCTGGATCAGGTGATGTGGAGCCGGGTGCAATGGTTGATTGCCATTCAGACTGCGGCCATAGGTGGGGCGTATGCGCTAGGCACGGATAATCACGATATTTCGTCTGCGGTGGTATTGTGTGTGTGCGCATTTGTAACGGTAATTCTGTTGTTCATGATGCGCCGTGACGAAGTGATCCGTGATGCTAATCTGCCGCTGCTGAAAACCCTGCACCCCGAGTTCATTTTCAGTCCTAAACTTTCTAAAGGCGCTCCGCTTAAAGGGCGTCAGTTGAATGCCATCCTGTTCTTCTCTTTCCTGGTTATGGATCTGGTTGGTGCAACATTTGTGGTGTTGTTTCCGATATTGTTCAAATAATCATCCAGTTAAACATGGCGTAGTACAAAAAGAGCTGCTTTGCAGCTTTTTTTATGGCAATTTAAGAAATAATTATGAGCAATGACAAGCGCTTGCCTATGCCTAAGCGTTAAAACAAGGTATTGTTATTGAAGGTTGCAAAGATGTGAATTAATCCACGTAATGCACAAGGCAGGTTATATCAGTTAATGACAAACTGTGTCCGCTTGGTGGCGCTCGCCACGTTATTTTTTGCATGCGTTATGCTGCTGGCCGCGGGGACGGCTAACGCCAGTGATGTAGCACCTTTAAATCGATACTTCAAAGAGATCTGGACGACTCGCCAGGGATTACCTCATAACACAGTTAACAGCATAGCGCAGACCCCAGAAGGTTATTTGTGGTTTACCAGTTGGGAAGGGGTTGCCCGCTTTAACGGTAATGAATTCAAGATATTTGGTCGTGACACTACTACCGGGTTGCCAGATGTTGGCACCCGAGCTTCTTATCTGGATCAACATGGTCGTCTGATTATCGGTGGTGCCCGAGGTGGCCTAACAACCGTCAAAGATGGGCAATGGACGCCTTTGGTTCCGGTTGGGGTTTTGATCAACACCATCTGGGTAGATCAACAAAATACCATGTGGATTGGTACTGAAGGTGGCGGCATGTTCCGTCAGGACGCTGACGGCACTCGGCAACAGTGGACTATGGCGCAGGGGCTTCCCAGTAATACCATCTATAGTTTTGCGAAAGCGCCGGATAACCGCATCTGGATCGGTACGGCGAGTGGCCTAGTGCTGTGGGATCACAAGCAATTTACGCTAGTGCCGACCTTGCGTGAAACCCCAGTCTTCGACCTGCTGAATACCGAAAATGGCTTGATTATCGCCAGTGAAAACGGGGTGCGGCGTAAAGTGGACGATAATTTCGAATTTCTGCATCCGCAGCTACAGCATGTCGCTGTCTCCAAATTGTTGCTCGATCACCAGGGCTGTTTGTGGATGGGTACCGTACAGCAAGGGATTTTCCGTCTTAGCAAACGCTATGGGCTGGAACATCTGGATGCCAAGCAAGGGATGCCCAGCAACCGGGTACTGGATATTTTTGAGGACAAAGAACAAAGCATCTGGATTGGTACCAATGGCGGTTTATTCCGCCTGCGGGACGCGCCGTTTTCCACCATCACAACTGAACAAGGCTTGGCCGGTAACTATATTCGCGCGTTGTTAGCGTCTGAAAATGGTGACATCTGGGTGGGCAGTTCGCGGGGCTGAGTCGCTACTCGCCCGCACAAGGTCAAGTCGTCGAAACTGTTTTGCCGGGGGAATCTATCCTCAGCTTGGCGCCCATGGATCAGCAGCGGCTACTGATTGGCACTTATACCGCTGGGGTGTTTGTTTATGAACATGGCAAAACCCAATTGCTGGCAGACCGTAACTCGGGATTGATTTCCAATGAGGTACGGGCATTGTTGCAAGATACCGATGGCAGCATCTGGATAGGCACGGCGCAGGGGTTAGCACATTGGCATGACGGTAAGATTGACAATCTAACCACGCATGACGGTTTACCGGGTAACTTTGTGGTGGAGCTGTTGCGCTGTGATGACAAGATGTGGATTGGCACAGGTACCGGAATTGCCACATACCAAAACGGCAAGTTCAGCGAAATGCCAATCCATCAGTTCGATCAGGCTGAATACGCCTTTGGTTTCTACCCGCAACCGGATAAGCGACTGCTGTGGGTAGCCACAGACCGGGGGCTGTTGCGCCACCGGCTGGATACAGATGAAACTACGCTCATAGGTAGGCGCAATGGCTTGCCATTTGATAAATTTTTCCAGTTACAGATTGATGGCTTTGGCAATATCTGGATGACTAGCAACCGTGGCATTTTGCGTTTTAGTGAGGCCGATGCCAATGCCGTCGCCGATGGTCGCATCATGACGCTTGCGAGTGTGCTCTACGGGGAAAGTGATGGCATGCTCAGTGCGCAGGCCAATGGTGGTTCGAATCCCACCATGGTAGAGAGTCGCGATGGGACGATCTGGATAGCAACCGCCATGGGGGTAACTTCCGTAAGGCCACAAAGGTTGCAGTTGTTTGCCGAGCATATGCCACAGGTGGTGGTAGAGCGGATCACGTTGGATAGTGAAGCTGTGCCGCTGACCGACAAATTGCTGGTAGATGCCGCGGTGCAGCGTCTGGAAATTCAGTATGCTGGTCTCAGTTTTATTATGCCGACCCGACTGCGGTATCGCACTATGCTAGAGGGGTTTGACCAGGAATGGCGCGATAAAACCGGACAGAATCAGGTGGAGTATACCAACCTTGCGCCAGGTACCTACGAGCTGTATATCCAGGCTGCCAACCCTGGTGGCGGTTGGAGCCCATCCGCCAAACTGACCATAGTGAAACAGCCTTTCTGGTGGCAGACACTCCCGGCAAAATATATGGCGTTAGCGAGCGCCATCCTGTTGATTGTTGGCTTCACTTATTGGCGCACTGCAAATCTGCGGCGTTCAGAACAATATCTGTTGCTGCAAGTCGCCAGTAAAACCGCAGAACTGCAACGGCAGGCAGAAAGTCTGGCCAGTGCTAATCAAGAAAAGTCGGTATTACTTGATAAACTACAGCAGCAAACCTTGGCGTTGGAAGTGCAGGCCAAACAGGACTCACTGACGGGATTGGCTAACCGCCGTGCGTTTGATGAGCATCTGCTGCAAGAATTTACCCGGGCTAAACGGCTGGAGCAGCCATTAACACTGGCGTTCATTGATATTGACCATTTTAAATGGATCAATGATAAATATTCCCACAGTGTTGGTGACAAGGCGCTGATCCGTCTGGCAAAACAACTACAGTTGCATTGCCGAGCCATTGATATTGCGGCGCGCTGGGGCGGTGAGGAATTTTCCTTGTTACTGCCCTCAACCACCACTCAGCAAGCGGTGCAGATTTGTGAACGGTTACGTATTGCCGTAGAAAGCATGGATTGCAGCGACATTGCCACTGGATTGCGGCTGACCGTGAGCATCGGCCTTGCTTGTTCCGATGATGTTGCCGAATCTTGGCAGCAACTGAATGCGGCCGACGATGCGCTGTATCGCGCTAAAAATAATGGCCGTAATCGCGTTGAAAGTTTTGTTTAGCCGTTACTGCGCACTTTGGGGCTGGCGCTGCCGACAGAGCCATAGCGCTAGCGCCATGCAGACACATCCCAGCATTAACCTCGGCCAGTCACTGATGTGGCCGTTCCAAAACCACACATTTACCATGATCCCGGCAGGGATCAACATGTTATTCATCACCGCCAGTTGCTGAGCGTTGACCTTGGTTGAACCATAGCTCCACCCCAGATATCCCAGCCCGGATGTGACTACGCCTAACCACAGCAACACGCCTTGTTGTAGCGGTGTTTGTGGTAGTTTTGACCAGTCGGCTAATGCCAGCATCGCCGAACAGGTAATCAAAGCCGCCCCTAGAAAAAACCAGGAAAACCGAGTGCGATGGGGCAGTGGATTGTTGCGGCTTTGATGGCGATACCACACTTGACCAAAGGCAAAACAAGCATTCGCGGCCTGGATCAGCGCAAATCCTTTCCAGTAATCGTCACTGAGTTCTGTCCAACGGATCACCGCGGCACCCGCCACCGCCAGTAACGCGGGGGCCCACAGCCGTTTAGGCCAGCGTTTGGCTAACAGGTCGGCAAACAAACTCACGTAAAGCGGTGTAAAAATGGTAAATAACAGCAGTTCCGGTACGCTCAAGTAGTGATAGCTGTGGTACAGAAACAGGTAAGTCATCCCGATTTCAATCGCTCCGGTCGCCATCATGACGAGCGCCTGACGCCAAGGAACGGCTCGCCAGAAAGGTAAAAAAATCAACAAAGCTAATAACATACGGGATGTCACTGCAATATAGTCATCTACTTGGCCGGAAAGATAAGCGCCTATCAGCGAGAATGAGAAAGCCCAGAGAGCAGTGATCAGCCACAGCAACGCCATGTGAATATCCTGAAGAAAGAGTCAGCGGGTGTCTCTGCTTAACGTATGGATAGCGATGACAACCCCGAAAGTGGGGCAGTGTAGCAGATGTATGCGGTCTTGATGCTTGACTGGTGAACAAACAATAAGCAGTTCAACAAGTAAAACAGTGAATGACCTAGAGGATCATTCACTGTCAATCGCGATTATACTCTGAATCCAGCCACCATTTGTTGGAGTTCATTGCCAAGACGCGCCAGTTCACTACTGGATGCTACCGTCTGAGCGCTAGCTGTCGCGGCCTGATCGGCAGCATCACGAACCTTCACGATATTGTGGTTGATCTCTTCTGCAACACAGGTCTGTTCTTCCGCGGCGGTGGCTATCTGTTGTCCCATATCGCGGATATGGTGCGTCAGACTGGTGATGGTATGTAATGCTTCGCCGACGATACCAACATGTTGCACAACGTTTTGGGTACTTTCGTGGCTATCATCCACTTGCGTTGCCGCATCGTGTGCCCCTTGCTGTAATCCTAAGATCAGCGTTTCAATCTCTGAGGTGGAGTTATGGGTGCGTTGTGCCAGATTACGCACTTCGTCAGCCACTACGGCAAAACCACGACCAGATTCTCCCGCTCTAGCGGCCTCAATGGCCGCATTCAGCGCCAGCAGGTTGGTTTGTTCGGCAATACTCTTGATCACATCCATAATGGTGCCAATCTGCTCGCTGCTGCTCACCACATGATGCATCGCCTGTGATGATTGCTGCATTTTCTGGCTCAGCAGCTGCATTTGGGTGATGGTATTGTCCAGTTCCTGATTTGCCGCCGCCGTTTGCTGATCCGTTTGCTCCACTGCCGTAGCTGATTCTTCGGCGTTGCGGGCGACTTCGGCAACCGTTACTGTCATCTCATTGATTGCCGTTGCTACTTGCTCCGTTTCCTGTTTTTGCTGCTGTGCACCGACACTGGTTTGTTCGGTGACCGCCGATAATTCGGTGGCGGATGAGGCTAGTTGTACCGCGCTTTCTTTTACCTGAGTGATCAGCTGTCGCAGGCTCTGTGCCATCGCATCAATCGCATGCATCAACTGACCCATCTCGTCTTTGCGTTTGATATTGCTCTGATGGGTTAGATCGCCATTACCTATCTGTTTGGCAACATTTAATACCTGCTGCAATGGCTGACTAATGCCTCGGCTGATCACCCGTGTTGCGCTGATACCAACAAACAACGCCGCTAGGGTGGCGATGGTGACATAGATATAGGCAGAGTGGGTGATACGTCCTTGCAGGTTGGCCTGTGCCGTGCTTTCCTGATTGGCGGCGTTAACCAGTGTTTGTTCTTCCTGTTCCAGTGCATCACTGTTTTTGCTCAATGCACTGAGCAAACCGGCAACCTCAGAGGCTGTCGCCACATACTGTTTGAAGCTGCTCTCGATATCGGCCAGTTGTTGCTGTTGCGTAGCGGTTAAAGTCAGCTGCTGTAATTGTGTGATAGCGGTGTCAAACGCAGCGGCGGTGCGTTGCAGTTTATCCAAGGCATCATCGCCCCGTAATAGCGCCATAACCAAGAAGCGTGCCTGATAAAAACTTTTATCAAGCCGCGCCGCCCGATGTTGCATCTCTTGGTCACTCGTTGGAAGCGCTGCGGTTAGCTGCTGTGATGAGGTGATGGCATGGGTAATCAGTTGTTCCAGTTGACTTGTTGCGTTAACTCGCGCCTCCACCGATTGTTTAAGTTGCTTGAAAGAGTCGTCATATAGTTGCAGTTGCTGGACGATGGCCTTGAGGCGCTGGGTACTGTCACTACTGTTATTTTGCTGTAAGTCATTGTCTACCAGTGCCTTGGCGGCCTGTATTTGCTGCACGATATGCTCAGCAGTATCGTTATTGAAACTTTTGAGATAAGCCAGTCGGTCACTGGACAGCTGGCTGATGTGATTGTTAAAGGTGATTATATGCTGTTGTTTTGCAGTCTGATCTTCAATTTGGCTGATTACCATCAGACCTATGCCGCCCACCAGCAGAGTTAATAAAAGTACCGCACCAAAACCCGCTCCGAGTTTACGTTTTACACTCCAGTCGTTAAACATCTCACATCCCCTAAAAAAATTAATAATTACATATAGTTATATTGTTTTTCTGTTACTAGGGTGGATTCCATAATAACGGTCATTTCGGGAAGGGCGTTGTGAGAGATCTCTAAATTGCTTTGCGCTTTGGTAACTTTAGTCACTTTTGTGAATTTTTATGTTTGAATTTGGTGATGTTTTGACCATGTTTAGTAACGGCAACTATATGCTTTTTAGTATGTTAGTAAAAAATAAAATGCGTTTTTTGAAATTGCTATTTGTTTAAAATGTATAAATAAATTGTTCTGTAACAAGATTTTTCTGCGTATTCTTATATAGACTCCACTTTACAATTTTTTGTTTACCTAAGCGGTTGCAAGTTTGCATGTGCATAAATATTAATCAGTGGAGAAAGGGAAGTGCAAAACTGGAGTGTTAAAAGTAAGCTCGCTGCGGGCTTTACAACTGTCATTGTATTGGCCTCAGTACTAGGGATAGTTTCGCTGACCGCTATTTATAAGATCGATACGACCTTAGCTAAACAGCAAAATGTCGACAGCTTTAATGGCTATGTTACCCAAGCGGGGAATGCCCGGCGCGAATACATGGCGGGTTATCACGATAGTGATGCTGAGCGAGCGGTGAAAGCACTTGATAGTGCTTTACAGTTTAGTCAACGTGAGTTGCAAACCGATGCCGACGCAAAGGAGTTACAACTATTACAGACAATCGAAGACTATATCACTCGTTATATCAATGTGTTTGGTGAGGTACAGGTCGCAGCTAACAAAATAAAACAAACAACACAGCAACAAACTTTGTCGATTAATCAGGCAAAGGAACAACTCGAAAAGCTTGTGAATGGTGGCGATATTTTAGGCGCAGCCGCTGTTAGCCAAGCTGAACGCCTTAAGTTAGCGGCCGTTTTCTTTGAAGCCTATCTGCATATTCAGCAGTTACTTGCAGATGACGGCAGTGTGGCGAATGTGCGTTCTCTGGTCAGCAAGTTCGATGAGCAACAGTCACGGTTACGTAGCGTGCTTGACAATGCTCAGGATCTTGCCTCGTTGGAAGGTGTCGGTCAGGGCCTGCATGGATATCTGGAAGGCGTTCAGACGGTTACCAAGCTTAACGCTGAGTTGCGCCAACACAGTGAGCAATTGGCGCAGGATGCTGGTCATATTGTTAAACACACCAAAGAGTTACGTTTGCAACAGGAGCGTAAAAGAACGCAGACAACCGATATTGCTTATGGCTTAGTGACAGTCGCCATTATTGTGACCATGATTGTCGGGATGATAGCGACTTATACCATTAGCAACAGTATTGTCACGCCGCTTAAATCCGTATTGCAAACTGCTCAGCAAATTGGCAATGGGGACTTAACTTCTTCTGTTCATAGCCAACGCAAGGATGAACTAGGGCAGTTGTTGATGGTCATTGGCATTATGACTAAAAACCTGCGCGGTATTATCAGCAAAGTCAAAACATCATCAGTGCAACTGGCGGCATCCGCCTCGGAACTGTCTGCGGTGACCGAACAGACCAGTGTCAGTGCCCAAAACCAGAAACAACAAACCGATCAGGTCGCTGCCGCGATACATCAGATGGCAATCACAGTGGCAGATGTTGCCCGCAATACAGAGACGACTTCTAGCGCAATCCAACATGCCGATCAGCAAGTCTCGGATGCCAATGTGACCATTGTGACGGCCATTAGCAAAGTGGATGAACTGAGCGCCAAAATGACGCAATCTTCAACGGCGATGGCAAGCCTCGTCAGTAGCAGTGAGCAAATTGGTAGCATTATGGACGTGATCAAAAATGTTGCCGAGCAAACCAATCTATTGGCATTGAATGCCGCTATTGAAGCGGCAAGGGCGGGTGAATCTGGCCGTGGTTTTGCGGTGGTGGCTGATGAAGTGCGTAATTTGGCACAACGTACCCGCGAGTCCACCAGTGAGATAGAGCAACTGATTGCAACCTTGCAGTCTACGGCAACAGCAGCCTCGGTTCAGGTGACCGATAGTTATGACACCACTAAAGAGTTGGTGGCGCTGATTGCTGAAGTTAACGTGGCGCTCAATACAATTTCTCAGTTAACTGGCAGTATTCGGGATATGGATCAACAGATTGCTACCGCAGCCGAAGAGCAGAGCAAGGTTGCTGAGGATATCAATCGCAATATTATTAGTGTCAGAGACGAGGCTGAACAAGCTGCGGCAGCCAATGAACAAACGGTATCGGCAAGTGTGGAAGTGGCTAAATTAGGGCACGAATTGCAGGATACCGTTGCAGGTTTTAGGGTCTGACGAGTTTAAAAACATGGCAATAATCTGCCCAATAGGCAAATGAACCTTTGTGGCTATCGATACCGTTACCCCTGTTTTGTGGGCTGTATCGGGACGAAGTGCGAGCTGGGATGTTTGCCATAACGTCATTATTGAGCCGCAAGAACCGCTAGACCTTTAAGATAGCGCGGGAAGGTGAGGCGCAGGGATGCGCCGTGCCATGATGTGTTCCTAAAGATACAGATCAAAGCAATGACTACCTGACATGCTCAAAGTTGCCAATTAATGGGGTTTTCCCTTGGGATTGCAGGTATTGATTGGCCAGATTGAAATGGTTACAGCCGAAAAAGCCCTTGTTGGCCGAGAGTGGTGACGGATGGGCAGCTTTAAGCACCAGATGTTTACGGGTATTCACGTGTTGGGCCTTTTCGCCAGCATGACGGCCCCATAACAGAAACGCCACGCCTTGCTGGTAGTTATTTACCGCCTCGACCACTTTATCGGTGAATTGCTCCCAACCTAGATGAGCATGGGAATGCGCCTTGCCTTCCTCCACGCTGAGCACAGTGTTTAGCAATAACACTCCTTGCTTGGCCCAGGCACTCAGGTCGCCATGCGCTGGATAACTAAACCCGGGTACGGTATGACACAACTCCTGAAAGATATTCTGTAGCGATGGTGGCGGTGCGACACCTTCTCGGACGGAGAAACACAAGCCGTGTGCTTGTCCTGGCCCGTGATAAGGATCTTGCCCTAAAATCACCACTTTGACATCGGCCAGTGGCGTATAGCGCAAGGCATTGAAGGTGTCGGCTTTGGTGGGATAGATGTGCTTGTTGTGGGCGCGTTCTGCATCAATGAAATTGAGGGTGTTGATAAAGTAGGCTTGGGTCTTTTCGGGCGCCAATACATCCGCCCAAGTTGGCATTTGTGTCATCAGAAAATTTGGTGGCGTCATGCGCCACCACCTTAGTTAATCGTCTACACCTACCATTACACTGGTGGCTTTGATCAGCGCGTAGGCACTGCTGCCTACGGTCAATCCCAGCCGCTCAGCGGAAGTTTTGGTGACGACTGCTGTAATCTCAACTCCCGGTGCCAGTTCTATGACAACTTCATTGTTGACCATACCGACTTCAATGGACTTAATGGTACCACTTAAACAGTTACGCGCACTGACTTTCATCTGCTGGTTCCTTCTGGTTGATATTCAACCATTCCAGTATAGAGACACTTGCACGTGATTTGAAAATAAAAAC
The DNA here is from genome assembly GCF_018394335.1 of Shewanella dokdonensis. NCBI lineage: Bacteria > Pseudomonadati > Pseudomonadota > Gammaproteobacteria > Alteromonadales > Shewanellaceae > Shewanella > Shewanella dokdonensis. Next base: position 3,514,187 of record NZ_CP074572.1, read on the forward strand.
GCCACCTTACGGTGGCGTGGGTGGTTTAGAGTTCGATAACATCAAATTCTACCAGGGGATTAACCTCCTGGTCGTAGTCAATCCCATCGATACCAAAACCAAACAGCCGCAAAATTCGGCTTTATATTCACGATAATCAGTCAGTTCACTGAGATTTTCGGTGGTAATTTGTGGCCACAAATCACGGCAGTGTTGCTGAATGTCATCTCGCAATTCCCAATCGTCCAGACGTAAGCGGTTTTCATCGTCAGTAGCGGGTTTCTGCCCATCGGCACGGTATAAGCGTTCACTGAACAACCGATATATCTGCTCCATACAACCTTCATGCAGACCTTGTTCTCGCATCTTCTTGAAGACCATAGCGATATAGAGTGGCATCACCGGAATTGCCGAGCTGGCTTGGGTGACAACGCTTTTTAGCACAGCCACATTGGCACTGCCGCCTGTGGTTGCCAGTTCACTGTCCAGTGCATGTGCGGCTCGATCCAAATCCATTTTGGCTTTGCCGAGTGCTCCGTGCCAATAGATAGGCCAAGTAAGTTCAGTGCCTATGTAACTATATGCCACGGTTTTACAGCCATCGGCTAAGACCCCAGCTTGTGCCAGTGCGTGCAGCCACAGTTCCCAGTCCTGACCACCCATTACGGTAATGGTATCCTGAATTTCCTGTTCAGTTGCCGGTTCCACGGTGGCTTCGATGATGGTGTCTTTATTAGTGTCAACGGCAGTTGAGGTATAGGGCGTGCCAATTGGCTTAAGTGAAGAACGCACCAGTTCACCGGTATCAGGCATTTTACGGACGGGGAGGCCAGTGAATAAACCACCAGATCTATCTGTCCTAAATCCTGTTTGATCAGTTCTACAACTTTGGCTTTCGCTTCATGGCTGAAAGCATCACAGTTAAGACTTTTAGCGTAAAGTCCTTCTGCTTTGGCAAACTTGTCGAAGGCGGCAGAGTTGTACCAACCCGCAGTACCGGGTTTGCTTTCCGTACCGGGCTTTTCAAAAATACCCCGATGGTTGCCGCACCTGAACCAAATGCGGCCGCAATTCTTGATGACAAGCCGTAGCCGCTGGAAGCCCCAACCACCAGAACCCGTTTAGGACCGTTACTGAGCTGTCCTTTGGCCTTGGTGTAGTTGATCTGCTCCAGAACATTGGCTTCACAGCCAAGTGGGTGAGTGGTGGTACAAATAAAACCACGAATTTTGGGTTTAATAATCATCTTGTTAACTTCTTCCAGCAAAATTGACACTAGGATAAGTATTTCCGCTGCAATTGGTACTATTTTTTGCGTAAATGGCTAGCAGCGGACAGTGGTTGGAGCAGTTTGTTTAGCCGCGGCGGCGATTCAGTTGTGCCTGTTCCTGCAACAATCTCTGGGTATATTCGTGCTGTGGATTGTCGAATAACTCTTCTGTGCTGGCAGACTCCACAATCATGCCTTTGTGTAACACCAGCACTTTATCACTGATATGACGTACCACATTTAAGTTATGGCTGACAAAAATATAGGACAGTCCTAACTCGCGTTGCAACTTCAACAGCAGGTTAAGAATTTGCGCGCGAACTGACAGATCCAGCGCACTCAGCGCCTCATCGGCGATGATAATCTTAGGGTTCAGCATCAGCGCCCGGGCTACCGCGACCCGTTGTTTTTGCCCCTCTGAAATCATGTTGGGGTAAAAATCACCGTGCTCCGGTAGTAACCCCACTTTACGCAGTGTGTCTGCCACTAATTCATGACGCTCCTGCCGAGACAGCTTGGTGTTAAAACGCAATGGCTCACTTAGCAGCTCACTGATGGTGAGTCTGGGATTCATCGAGGTGTTGGGATCTTGGAAAATCATGCGGATTAAGCTACAGCGTTGCTTAATATTTTTTATCCCATTCCTGCCCTTGATAAAAAATTTCGCCGCCGCTGCGATATTCCGCCCCAACCAATATTCTTGCCAGGGTACTTTTGCCGGAACCCGCTTCACCAACAATCGCCAGCGTTTCGCCAGCATAGAGTTCAAAGGACACAGGTTTAAGCACTTCAGCATACTGGCGTTTAAAGCCGCGATAACCCGTAAAATAGGTTTTGCTGAGGTCTTTGACTTTAAGCAAGGGGTCATCTTCTATCGGCTCACTCTGGTACGGGAAATGACAGGCAAAATACCGGTCTTTGTAATGAGACAGCAGCGGTTGTGTCACACATTTTCGGCGAGCTTCTGGACAGCGTGGCCCCAGTCGGCAGCCGATAGGCAGATGCTGCAATGCTGGTACAGAACCGGGCAAGGTGGGCATCAAAATCTTATGGATTTTCGGATTGGTATAATCCGGCATGTTATCCAGCAATGCTTTGGTATAAGGGTGGTTAGGCTGTTCCAGTAAATCAGCGGTCGGCCCCGATTCCATTACCTGTCCACAGTACAGCACTGTCATGCGGTTACACCAGTTGGACAAGGTATCCAGCTCGTGGCTTATCAATAAAATGGTGACATTCTGCAATTGGTTGAGCTGGGTCAGCAGTCGATAGATCTGTGCCTGGGTACTGGGTTCCATCGACGCCGTCGGTTCGTCAGCAATCAGCAATCTGGGCTGTTTTGCCAGCGCCATGGCGATCATCACTTTCTGACATTCTCCTTCTGATAACTCCCAGGAGTAGCTCGACAGCACTTTACGTGGATGTTTGATCCCTACCTTATGCAGCCATTTTTGGGCCAGGTATATGCGTTCCTGTGGCCGTCGCCAGAAGGCCAGCTTGTGATTGGGCGGAATCGCCTCTATCAGTTGCTGACCTACGGTGAATGCTGGGTCAAAGCTTCCAGATGGATCCTGAAAAATCATTGAGATATCTTCACCCATCAGGCTGCGCCGCTGCTGGCGACTCATATCCATCAGGTTCTGACCATCCCACATCATACGGTCAGCGGTGAGAGTCCAGTTTGGTTCATAAAGTCCCAAAATAGCTCGTGCCAGCATGCTGCGACCAGAGCCAGACTCACCGATCAAACCATGCACTTCACCGGCATTAACGGTAATACTGACTTTCTCCAGGGCTCTGACTGGGCCATGCGGAGTGCTCAGTTCAATGGTGAGGTTGCGGATATCAAGTAACGGCATTGTCAGTTTCTCATTGGCGTCAGTGCAGATCTCAGTCCATCACCGACGAGGTTAACTGAGAGCACGCTGAACAATATTGCCAGACCTGGGATAGTGACAGTCCAAGGAGCCGTCAGAAAACTATCCAACCCTTGTAGCACCATGGCTCCCCATTCTGGTTGTGGTGCCTGAGCGCCAAGATTTAGGAAGCCTAAGGCAGCAATGTCCAGTATGGCAGCGGAAATCGCCAGTGTCGTCTGGATAATCACGGTTTCCCACACATTTGGCATGATGACATACCAGAAAATCTGTAACGCATTGGCCCCATCGAGTCTGGCTGCGGTGACATATTCTTTCTGCAACTCTTCGTGAACCGTTTGGTGGATGGCGCGTACAAACTGTGGTGTTAGCGAAATCCCCACTGCCCAGAAAACATTGCCGAGCCCGGGACCGGTGACTGCCACCACTAAAATTGCCATCAGCAGCGAGGGAATGGATAGCAAGGCATCCAGCAGATGGCCGAGAATGCTGGATTTTAGCCCGCTCATCATGCCTGAAATCGAGCCAATGATAACCCCCACCACTAACGCCGAACTCACAATAGCGACAGCCGTACCAAATGTCAGTTGCACCCCGTACAGTAGCCGGCTGAAGATATCTCGGCCCAGATCATCCGTCCCCAGAAAATGCTCCACCGTACCATTACTGTTCCATGAGGGTGGTAACAGTAGCGCATCGGGATCTTGAAATTCCGCAGCAAATGGTGCGAAGTAATGTCCAACCACGGTTAGCAATAACAACATGCCTACGCCCCACAAACCCGCTAAGGCTTGCGGTTTGGATGCAAAAATCCGCCAGACTTTCAATGCCGGAGAGGGAATGGCGTCATCCAGATAGATTTTAGTTTGAGCCATAAAATTCCTTGCGACTTAGCGGGTTGGCCAAGGTATACAACACTTCAATCAGGATACTGGAAAACACGATCAGTAATGCCACGGCCAGAATGCCGCTTTGGATCACAGTGTAGTCACGCTGATAAATACCTGACACCAACCAAGAGCCTATGCCCGGCCAGGAAAAAATAACTTCTACCACAATGGCGTAACTGGCAAAGGGCCCTAACATCAGACCAATATGTTTAAGCAATGGGATCAATGCATTAGGTAGCGCATGACGCAGCACGATTTTTGAATAGGGTAACCCACGTGCTTCGGCGGCTCGAATATAGGTTTGACTCATCACGTTGACCATCGCGGATCGGGTAATACGCACTACCACCGTAAATGGCAGCACAGACAACGTGACGGCTGGCAATATGATGTGTAACAAGGCATCGCGGAATGCGGCAATTCGATATGGCGAGTCAGATAATAAAGTATCCAGCAGCATAAAACCGGTGACAGGACGAATTTCATAAAGCAGGTTGAGTTGGCCAGAAATCGGTAGCCAGCCCAGTTTAACGCCGAACCAGAACGCCAGCGTCAGCCCCAGCCAGAACACAGGAATCGAGTACCCGGTAAGGGTTCCCGCCATGATGAATTTTTTCAATGCCGAATGGTGAGTCAGCGCCGCAATAACCCCAAGCGGAACACCAAATGCCAACGCGATAATACCGGCGACAAACGCCAGCTCAAAAGAGGCTGGAAGCACCAGTAAGAGTTCTTCTGCAACGGGTTGTTTCGAAGTGACTGAGACTCCCAAGTTGCCAGACAGACGTTCGCCCGCATACGCCAGAAATTGGCGCACACTGCCTTTGTCCAGACGGTAATCTTCAATTATCTGGGCTTCTTGTGCATCTGTGGGGTATTGAATACCACTCAGGGCATAGCCTAAATCTACCGGGAACAGGTGGGCGGCGTAAAACAAAATCCCTATCAGTAGCAAGGAGGTTGCAATAAACAGGTTAAGGCGCCGAATGAGATAACTTGCCATTACTGCTGCCCCTTATTGTTCATGTCATTAAAGCTGATACCGCCGAAAGGCATCAGCATAATGGGTGGGGCATCGGTATGTTTCAGCAACATGCGTTTAGCGTAAGCTAATGGTACCAGTGGCACTTCGGCATCAATGACTTCTTCTGCCTGGCGATACAGTTCGGTACGTTCACCTTTATCGGTAATCACTTTTGCGCGGTTGACCAGTTTGTCGTACTGGGCATTACACCAGTTGGATCTGTTACTTTTTGAGGCAACTGAGCCACAACTGAGCAAAGGCGTGTAAAAATTATCCGGGTCGCTGTTATCGGCACTCCAGCCGATCAGCACCGAATCATAGTTACTGCTGGATAATCTGCGGGTAAAAACACTCCAGTCGTAATTGACAATGTTGGCCCTGACGCCCACCGCTGCTAGATCGGCCTGGATCAGTTCCGCCGTTTTCTGGGAATTGGGGTTATAAATCCGTGCTACAGGCATGGCCCAGATATCAATGCTGAGATTATGCACACCTGCCTGGCTTCAGCAAATCTCGGGCTTTTTGTGGATTGTAGTGGTAATCCGCAGTGGTGCCGGTATACGCCCAAGATGACGGTGGCAGAATGCCAGAAGCCTCAACCGCGGTATCTTGATATACCGCGCGCAGCAAGTTCTGTTTATCAATGGCGTAGGCTAACGCTTGGCGAACCTTGACATTATCCAGTGGTGGTTTACGGGTGTTGAAAGCCCAGTAAGCCACATTCATTCCGGGCTGACTTTCAAGCGTCAAGTCATCATGGGCGGCCACCGCGGGCAGCTCGCCAGCTTTTGGCAGTGCTGAGATACTACAGTCACCTACAATCAGTTTTGACAGGCGAATAGTGCTGCGTGGCGTGATATCAAATACCAGTTGATCGGCGGCGGGAATCGTTCCCCAATAACCGGGATGACGGCGGTAACGGATATATTCATTCTTGACATAATTCACCAGCATAAACGGCCCGGTGCCTACCGCATTACTGTCGATATTAGGCATATGCCCAGAAGCTTGTAACTGATCGGCGTATTCTTTGGAGAGAATTACCGCAAAATCGGTGGCCATATTGGCCATAAATGAGGCATCTGGATAATTCAGCTCGAAGCGCACTTTGTCACTGTCGAGTTTTACAATCCGTTTGATCAGCTTTTCGAACCCTATGCTTTCAAAAAAGGGTAACCGGTACGCGATACAAAATGGTACGGATTGTCTTTATTAATGATCCGCTCAAAAGAAAATACGACATCGTCTGCATCAAACTGGCGAGAAGGATGGAAATAGGGACGATCCTGAAAATTCACGCCATGGCGCAATTCAAAGTCATAGGTGAGGCCATCTTTGCTGACTTGCCAAGACGTTGCTAGTGCCGGGATGAATTCCCCGGTATAAGGATTATCATCAATCAAGCGGTTATATATCTGATGTGAAGTCGCATCAATTGTGGTGCCAGATGTCACCGTTTGCGGGTTAAAAGACTCAGGGTTGCCTTCAGAACAATAAACCAGACCTGACGGGAGCGGTTGTGGGCCACAACCAAACAGTACCAATCCTAACAGTGAGCCACCCAACTGTCGCAGCCCTATTTTGCCAGTGAACCTGAACATTCTCAGTCGTAGCCTCTTAACCAGTGAAATGCCTGTAAATAGAAGCGTTGTCGGCCTGGTGTTGAACATCAACAGATTCATCGCATGTGGTTAATTGTCGGTACATAGACCCGCAATTCTAACAGTGTCAGCCTGTCTTGGGCAATTCCCTCAGTTTTTGTCCAATAAATTGTACTTTTTGAGGATGCCGCGTAACTGATGGTAGCTGAGTTGCAACAAGTCTGCGGTCTTCTTCTGATTGAACTGACTGGCAACCAGCGCTTTTTGGATCAGTTCCACCTCAAAAGCTTCGCAGCTTTGCTTAAAATCCACCGGAAATTCCAATGTACCAACATCAACCGTGGCGGTGGCGTTAACTTCATCATTGCTTGGTTTTATGGGCTCTGACGGCTGCGGGGCAACGGTTTCCGCCACCGCCGCCGTTTGCCTTGATAAGGTGCGGATCCGTTGTTGTGGACGATAGGGCGAGTCGAATGGGTTGAGCACAATTTCACGGATGGGTTTATCTTCATTACCGTGGCGGTAAACACTGCGCTCAATGGTGTTTTTCAGCTCGCGGATGTTGCCTGGCCATTCATAATTCAACAACGAATGCACGGCGCTATTGGTAAATCCTGGAAAGAGTTTCAGCTTTAACTGCTTGGCCATCCCCAGCGCAAAATGTTCCGCCAATGGCAGAATATCTTCCTGACGGAAGCGTAAAGGGGCAGGGTGATGACATCAAATGCTAAACGATCTAATAAATCGGCACGAAATTCCCCGGCTTCTGCCAAAGACGGTAGATCCTCGTTGGCGGCACAGACCAGGCGGACATCTGCGGTGAGGGTTTTACTGCCACCTACGCGTTCATATTCACCATATTCAATCACACGCAACAGCTTCTCTTGGATCAGCCCCGAAGTATTGGCTAATTCGTCCAGAAACAAGGTGCCACCATCGGCTCGTTCAAAGCGACCTTCATGGCGTGCTCTGGCTCCCGTAAAGGCCCCGGCTTCATGACCAAATAATTCACTTTCAAGCAAATTTTCACTGAGCGAAGAGCAGTTAAGTTTGATAAAGTTCTGTTCCCAACGCTGCGAAAGAAAATGCAAACGTTCGGCGATGAGCTCTTTGCCCGTGCCGCGTTCGCCAATGATCAATACCGGTTTTGATAGCGGGGCCAGTTGCGATACATGCTCTAGCACTTCCAGAAATGCGTTGGATTGCCCGATAAGATTATCTTGCTGATAGGATCTGCTCACGATAACTGTTGGTCTTTAACGCTAATAAGTGGTGAAATTCATGATATGTGGCGAGTGGAAATAAATAAAGAAAAACTTTATTTTAATCTAACGTGTTGAAATATATTAAAATATAAAACTTGGCACAGTATCTGTATTAGAACGTCCGCAACCCACAATAATTTTTGAGGACAGGATTATGGGAATTTTTACGCGTTTTGCTGACATCATTAACTCCAATATCAGCGCTTTGTTAGACAAGGCAGAAGATCCGGAAAAAATGGTACGCCTGATCATTCAGGAAATGGAAGACACACTAGTGGAAGTGCGTTCTACTTCAGCTAAGGTGTTGGCCGAAAAGAAAGAATTGCTGCGCCGAATTGCGAAGATGCAGGCTCAAGTGCAGGATTGGCAGGAAAAAGCCGAGCTGGCGTTAACCAAAGAACGTGAAGACCTGGCTAAAGCGGCCCTGGTTGAAAAGCAGAAAGTGGCTGCAACCGTACAGACGCTTGAAAGCGAACTGGAAGTGGTTGACGAGCACATTGCCCGCCTGAAAGAGGAAGTGGCACAGTTGCAGGAAAAACTGGCAGATGCCAAAGCTCGGCAGAAAACCATCATCATCCGCAAGCAATCAGCCTCTTCACGGCTGGAAGTCAAAAAACAGCTGGATTCCAGCAAAATTGACAATGCTATGCTGAAGTTTGAGCAGTATGAACGGCGCATTGAAGGGCTGGAAGCCGAAGTAGAATCTTACGAACTGGGTGGTAAAAAGAACAGCCTGGATGCTGAATTCGCCGCACTGAAAGCCGATGATGAAGTCAGTGAAGAACTGGCCGCACTGAAAGCTAAAATGAAAAGCAAAGCGACTAAATCTGCAAAATAACAATTAAAGCTGAGGTGAATTATGGATATGGATCTGTTGATGGCACCACTGATTTTGTTCATGATCTTTGTGGCGCCCATCTGGTTGATTCTTCATTATCGCAGCAAGCGGCAGGTGGGTAAGGGACTGACCGATGAAGAATTTAAACAGCTCAATGAGTTGATTGATAAAGCTGACAAAATGAGCCAACGTATCACTACGTTAGAGTCTATTTTGGATGCGGAATCACCGGAATGGAGACAGCGCCATGACAGATAACAATAACAGCAGAAAGACACTGTATCGCAATAAGCGTAACGGTAAAATCGCTGGGGTATGTGCCGGGATTGCCGACTACTTTAATCTGGAAACCTGGCTGGTAAGAGTGGCGGTAGTCTCTATTTTCCTACTGGGCGGTTCTGCGGTAATGGTGGTGGCTTATGTGGCTTTATGGATGATCCTAGATGAGACACCACGCGACTTTGACTCAGAATATCGTGAGGTAGGGATCAAAAAGAAAGTCTGGCAAGCGGGAGAACCCGCTACCCAAGCCCTTAGAGACCTGAATCAGCGTTTTACTGGACTGGAAACTAAATTGCGGGATCTGGAAACCTACGTCACCTCAGAGCAGTTTGAATTAAAGCGTCAAATCAATAACCTGTAATCCTCATTGAGGGCGGCGTGACCGCCCTTTTGTTTTTGGAGCACTATGAACCGCCACTGGCAGCAACTAAAGAACAAGGCGTTGGAGCTTAGCTATCGAACCGCTGACCAGCATGTACGTTTGGCAGTTACAGGGTTGGCTGGCGCCGGCAAAACCGCCTTTATTACAGCCATTATCAACAAATTGATCAATGCTTCCCCGGAACATGCCAATCAACTGCCGCTATTTACTGTGTGTCTGGAACAGCGATTACTAGAAACCAAACGGGTATTACAACCCGATTTGCAACTCGCCAGTTTTGCCTATGATGCGGCACTGGCGCAATTAACTGCCACCCCACCACAATGGCCGGCATCGACCACGAATATCAGCGAGTTACGCCTAGCAATAAAATACCGCCCGCAGCAGGGGCTTCGTGGCCGACTACTCAATGGGGCCAGCGCCACCTTGCTATTGGATATTGTCGATTACCCTGGGGAGTGGTTACTGGATTTACCCATGCTGGAGCAGGATTACCGGCAGTGGTGTCACAGTATTTGGGCGGCAGCCGCCAATTTCAGCCGTTCGCCTTTTTTTGAGGAATTTAAAGCCAGTGTGATGGCGTTGCAGCCAGCAACCGAGGCCAGTGATGAGCTACTCGCTGCCATCGCTCATAACTACCAGCGGTTATTGCAGGATATGGTGCAGCAACAGGGCTTTTATCTGGCACAGCCGGGGCGCATGTTGCTGCCGGGAGACTTGGCTGGGGCACCTATCTTAAGTTTTTTCCCGTTGCTTCCTGAGCAGCTCGCGGCGCGTGATACCTACGGTCGTCACAGCATTTATCAAGTCCTGGAACAGCGTTATCAGGAGTATGTCACTCAGGTTGTCAGGCCGTTTTACTACGATTATTTTGCCGGATTTGATCGGCAATTGGTGTTAGTTGATTGCTTCACCGCACTCAATCGTGGCAAGGCCCAGTTTGACGATATGACTCAGGCGTTGAACGCCATCACGCAGAGTTTTCGTTTCGGTAGCCGCAGTTTATTGCGCCGCTTGTTTGCCCCGAAAATAGACCGCTTACTGTTTGCCGCCAGCAAAGTGGATCAGATCACCCGCGATCAACAAGGCAATGTGTTGGCCTTGCTAAATGCCATTTTGGCTCCCGGGCGTAATTTTGCTGACAGTGCTGGATGTATGGTTGAAACCATGGCTGTCAGTGCCATTCGCGCAACCAGGCCTGGTATGGTTAAGGACAGCGATTATGGTGAGCAAGAGGTTGTGGTTGGCAAGCGTTTACTTGATCAACAGCCTGTTACCCTCTACCCGGGACAAGTGCCTAGGCAACTGCCTGATGCCAATTTTTGGCAGCAACAGGGTTTCCGCTTTTGTGATTTTGCTCCCCGACATTGCCAGCCGGACAGCCATTTGAGCATATTCGGCTAGATTATCTGTTGAATTTTTTGTTGGGAGATAAATTGCAATGACACGCAAACTCGTCAATCCAGCAGACGCGCCGGAAGCTCAAGCCGCAGCGCATGAGCATGACAGTACCGACAATCTGCGACCGTTTCGAGAGTATCAGCATAATAAAGTGCAGTTTGACGAGGCGGCCACCTCGTTACTCCCCGTGACCGATGATGTTGATATAGAAGCGATGCTGGAGGGGCATTCCGCCACCAAGCAAGCCTCGTTGCGTTCGTTACTTCAGCCGAAAAAACTTTCGGTACTGGCGAAACTGGCATTAACCGGGTTGTTGGCGGCTGTGTTGCTGCAAACGGGACTCGGGTTGGCCGATGCTTGGCAACAGAGTCCTTGGCTATTTACCTTTTATGCAGCAGTTATCTCAAGCGTGCTGGCCTGGGCTGGCCACACCACCTTTGTTGAGTGGCGACAATTGCGGCAACTGCGGCAGATGGAAGATGCGCGGGTTCAAGGCGAACGGTTACTGGGCAGTATGCAGATGGGGAAGCCGTCCCCTTTATCCGCAATATCACCGCCGCTATGCCGTCGTCAGCCGCCACCGCAATTCGACAACTGGAAAGCCTGTTATCTGTCGAGCAGAATGATGCGGAACAGGTGATGTTATTTGAGTCTATTGTGCTGCGCCAACGTGATGCCGCTGCACGGAAAATTGTGCACCATTTTGCTGCTGAGTCAGCCTTATTACTGGCTATTAGTCCATTTGCCGTGCTTGATATGGCGTTGGTGTTATGGCGTAACCAGAAAATGCTCAGTCGGATAGCCGAATGTTATGGCATTAAGCTGGGGTATTGGAGTCGCATCCGACTATTTCGCGGTATTCTGCTCAACATTCTGTATGCGGGCACAACCGAACTCGCGATGGATATTGGTAACCAATTACTGTCAGTGGAGTTGACCGGAAAGTTGTCAGCACGGTTAGGGCAAGGGTTAGGTGCCGGTTTGTTAACTGCTAGATTGGGTTATCAGGCAATGTCACTTTGCCGTCCGTTAGCTTTGATGATAAGTCCCGACCGCGGTTATCCGGCATTCATAAAGAGTTATTGCTGGAATTGCAGCAGTTGCGGCAAAAGGCGAAGTCGTCTGCGGATGAAGAACAGTAAGATTGTCATAGGGCGGTAATTTCAGTATTGGCTAATTTTTGAGCGTTAACTACACTTTCTGAGAGCCAGGGATTTAGGACTTTAGGCTCAGCTAAATAGGGATTTTTGAAAAAGGAGAGAGTGATGAACCGATACCTGAAAACGCTGATGATTGTTGCCGGGTTACTGACGTCTGCGGTGGTTATCCCGGTCATGGCCGAAACCAGCAAAACTGATATTGTTACCACCGACGTTAATGCGCAGAAAATTAATATCAATACCGCCACCGCGGCTGAATTACAGCTGCTAAATGGTATTGGCGCCGCCAAAGCTCAAGCGATAGTGGAATACCGCGAAGCCAATGGGAAATTCACTTCGTTGGAAGATCTCACTAAGGTGAAGGGAATAGGGCCAAAGCTCATCGAGAAGAATGCTGGCATGCTAGCTCTGTAGTGTATGTTATTGCTGTACAAGTCCGCTTTGGCGGACTTTTTGTTTATCTAATGTGCAGTTACACACTCCTTTCCCGCTAATAGGGGATTTATCCTTGATCCCCGCGGTGCCTTCAGGGATAATCCCGCCGTTGCAGTTATTCTGTAAATCAATGGCGACCCCAGGGTCCCCCGCAATGATAACTTGTGAACTCGGCCAGGCCCGGAAGGGAGCAACCGTAGCAAGCGACTCATGTGCCGGGGTGTTGGCTCTGGGGGAGCCTCCAATCTCCCTCAGAAATCAAAAACTTATCTCATAAAAACAGCGAGTGGTACACTTGGTGATACATTTTATGAGAAACCGTCCCGTTAAATCTCCTTCGTATCTGTTTAGGTCTCGGCATGGTGTTTAATACCGCTTCTCGCTTATCTGTTTGCCGCTATTTTATGCCGTTGTTTCATCGTCTTTAACGAGTTTTGATTTTAGAAACGCGCGTGATTTTTCTAACGCATGATAGATTTCTCGGCGCATCTGCTCCTGTTCGTTAAGATCGTCATAGAAATAAGTGTCGACCAGATGATGAATATAGCGGACTGGCAACTGATTCAGCGTAATACAGGCCAGATCTGCCAGATAGTTCTCTGGGAGCTCATCAAGCAGTCCCTCATCGGATAAAATTTCCATCAACAACACTTCATAATAGTTGCGGATATCCAGTTGCATTCACTGTTCTCCTTCAGTTAGCAAAATACGCGACAGTGGAACATATAAACAGACAGTCTCTGGAAGCTAATTGTAGAGCGTCTCGGGCAAATTTGCCTCCACCAACATAGACTATTGGGAGCGTTTTTACAGTTGAGCAAGTGTGCTTTGTTATTCATTAGTCATGCTTGTTTTGCTGCGCAAGGCTGAGGTTTAGGTGCATCAGCGTATAGCCACATGCCATAAACAGCAGTTATAACCGCTGGTGTGGCAATACCAGGCTAGCAAGATGTTGTTGCTATCCATTCCAGAGCTAGTCTGAATTGATTAACGTGGTAGTGGTTACGGATGATGCGCGTCAAGATATGGCGGTAATGTTAGGATGGAACAGGTGGATGTTGAAATAACGCCAGCGCGGAATCGCTGGCGTGATAAACGAGGTGTAGGGCTCTGTAGTCGCTTACAGTTGTTTAATTGCCCAACTCATAAACTCTTTGCGGGTGGCAGCATCAGCATGTAGCCACCAATATTGCAGCATCTGTTCAGCATGGGCTGCGCTGTCTGATTTATTGGCAGGTGTAGTCATTTCAGTTGCGGCTACGGGTGCGGTCATGGCTTCAACGGCTGTTGGCTGTCTCACTGGTGCAGCGGGAAGCTCTTTGCCACCGGTCACGGCTGCTGATGCCGCATCAATATCCACGCCAGTATCTGTGCCCAATATCTTGCTCACAAAAGAGTCTTCTCTTAATTGTGTTTGCACTATGTTGTAATCCACTGTGCCACCATCTTTACGTGAGATAACCACTTCTGGGGCTTTGGCATAGTGTTTAGGGTCGATCACTTTGCTTTTAGGGGCCAATAGATATTGGTAATCGCCATTGACATTCAAGGTGACAATGAAGGGTGAAGACTTGACAAAATTTGGGCTTTCACCTATGCCATCGTCATATACGTCACTGTAACGTATGGCAATTTTGTGCTCACCTTCAGTCAAATTCAGATTAGCTTTATGGGTAAAATGGTTGGTTTCGACCTCTTGTCCATCCAGTGCCAGATATTCGAAAGACATAGGAATATTGAGATTGGCCGCAAATACAGAGGATGAACTAAGAAGCGCAAGCAGCGCTGAAGCGGTCAAAGTGAATTTCATTGTTGCTCCTTAACGATGGTTATTTTGCTGCGGACGTTCGAACACTTGAATGCGATCTTCAATGTAACTTATGGCCTGTCTGCATTTGCCCAAACGGCGGTGCATTAAAAGCAGGTCATTCTGAAGTGCAATTTTTGCAGTACTATGACAGGTGTCTAGCTGCGATTGCAATTGTTCGATCTTGAATAAAATTTTTTCTCCCAATTTTGGTGTTTACTTAACTCCTCATAGAGCTTATGGCTACTTTGCATCACTTGATTGGCAATCCAGCTGAAGCCACTGGATTGATGTTGTTGTGACTGTTTTTTCTGGAAATATCGTTGTTTGCTCAGCTTTTGCTGCTGTTGTTCTTTGATATCGATAGCCGTGGTTGCCATGGCCCGTTGGAGCGCTGAAAAGCGATCTTGGATCCTCTCACAGGTTCTGGCAACGGTGGCGGCTGACATCTGGAGCTGTAGTTGTTTTTCCAACTGATTGATATTGTCGCGGATCTGCTGCACGCAAGGTGTGAGCTTGGCTCCATGCTGGAGGAATAACTCGTCATTAAACCGCTCAAGATGTTCTAACAGTTTGAAATCATGTGCTGGCAGTGAGCTATCATATTGCTGTACCTGTTGCTCTAACTGCTGCAATTGCGCTCGCAACCTGGCAACGAGTTGTTGCTGATTCATAACCAGGCACTCCAGGTGAGATGCAGTGCTATTGCCATGACTACGATGATAAACAAGGGCCGAATAAATGGCAGTCCGAAGCGAATGGCTGAATGAGCACCAATAAATGATCCCAGCATCATGCTCAACCCCAGTAATAATCCAATAGCAAGGTCAACTTTCCCCAGCAATAAAAATACTGTCAGTGCAGTGGTATTGCTGGCGAAAGTCATTGCCCGCGACAGCGCACAGCTTTTGAGAAATGACAGTTTATGTAGCGCTTTGGAACTGACAATCCAGATAGCTCCTATGCCCGGCCCGGCGAAACCATCATACCCTCCCAATACCAGCCCCTGTACGATTTTATGACTGCGTTTGGGATGTTCGTCATTGTGTGCCGGTCTATCTTCAAGCGCTTTTTTGCTGAGTAGACTGTAGAGTGCCATGATGATGATCAGTAGCGGTAACAGTTTTTCCAGCCAGGAGGTATCGACCATATACACTAAAATGCTGCCACATAATGCACCAATTGCCGTTGCTACAAAACAGGAACGCCACAGTTTGGGTTGCAGCAGATGTTGTCGATAGTAGGTATAGGCCGCCATTGATGAACCAAAACTGGCGGCCAGTTTGTTGGTGCCCAGTGCGAGATGTGGCGGCATCCCAATCGTCAGTAATGCTGGGATCGACAGCAGACCACCACCACCGACCACGGCGTCAATAAAACCCGCGATCAGTCCTACTACGGTCAGCAGCAGCCAGTTGCCTGAATGAGTAACTATTTCCACGAAGTTCCCGGTTTATTCGATGACTCGACGATAGGGTGGCAGCGCATCTAATAATGCTTTCCCGTAGCGTTTGCTGACAAGTCTGCGATCAAGGATGGTAATTCGGCCATAATCTTCCTCTTTTCGCAATAGCCGCCCACAACTTTGGATCAGCTTGCGACTGGCATCGGGAATCGTCAATTGTAGAAAAGGATTACCCCCTTTAGCTTGATATATTCTGAATGTGCCTGTTCTACCGGGGAGGTGGGCACTGCAAAAGGGAGTTTGGTGACAATCAGATTGGTCAGGTAATCACCTGGTAAATCTAAGCCTTCAGAAAAACTGCCAGTACCAAACAGTATGCTGGGTTGGCCACTGTCACAGCGCTGTTTATGGGTTGCCAGCAACAGTTGCCGCGGTGCGCTACCTTGAATAAGTGGCTCGACAGGCAATTTGTCTTTCAGCAACTCAGTTACTTTTTCCATTTGCCAGTAAGAAGCAAACAGTACCAAGGTGGCTTGTTCCTCTTCAACCAAGGCTTTAATCTGCTGCGCCAGCTCGTCGGTATAAGCATCATCAGCCGGTTCTGTCTGCATTTGTGGCAGAAACAGTGTGGCATTGTTTGCAAAATCAAATGGCGATTGCAGGGCCAGATAACGACTGCCATCGTTAAGCGACAATCCCACCTGATAGGTAAAGTGTTCAAAACTGTTGAGTGCCCGCAGTGTGGCGCTGCATAACACTACGCCAGCAGCTTTCTCCCACAGCATTTTTTCTAACATAAAACCCACTTCGATGGGGGAGGCACTGCACAGATAATCAGGCTGTTTGCCACTAATGACTTCAATCCAGCGCGCCAGCGGTGCGCCCTTGGGATTATCTTCTCTGGCCATCATTTTCCAGAGCTTTTGCAGATTTTCTAGCCGTTGCAGCATAAAGCCGCACTCGGTGAGTAACGCTTCTGCCTGATGTTTTGGCAGTTCACCCTCTTTAAAACTCTCATTCAGCAGTAACTGCATCTTGTTGAACTGCTTGAGTGCGTCACCACTGGCTGTGGCAAGGTTTTCAGCCAGAATGAGTAACGGCCCCGGTAATTTGCCATGCTCAAAGCGCCAGCGTTGATCTTCATTGGCAAATAGTTTGGGTTGTGTTTCACAAAACTGCGCCACTTTATTGAGCAGCGATGTGAGTTCTTCTACGCGATCCATCATTGCTTGCGCGGGGGCAATGATATGGTTGCTTTTTATATGTGCCTGCAATTTTCCGGCGAGTTTACTGACTTTATCTAACCAGTCGGTAGCCCCCGTACCGTTGCTTGTGCACTGGAGAAATCACGTGCCACAATTGGCAGGTGATGGGCTTCATCAACCACATAAAAGAGATTTTCCGGGTCGGGTAAAATGACGCCGCCACCCAGCTCGAGATCGGCTAGTAACAGGCTATGGTTGGCAATTAAAACATCCCATTCTTCAATATCTTCCCTGGCCTTATGAAACGGGCAGTTTGAGTGGTTGGCCAGTTGTTTGTGGCAACTGTGCTTGTCTGAGGCTATCTGTTGCCACAGATGATCGGGTAAGGGCGTCTCTAGCGTGTCCCATTCGCCATTCCAACGGCCAGCGCGATAATCCTGCAACAGTTGCTGCAATGATTGAAGCTGCGATTGATCCGGCTTGGTTTGCCACATCGCCATTTGTCCGGTGCTACTTTCGCCAATCAGCATCTCCAATTTTGCCAGACACACATAACGTTGCCGGCCTTTGACTAAGCCAAATTTAAAATCGATACCCGAGTGTTGTAAAAAGAATGGCAGGTCTTTATGCAGCAACTGTTCTTGCAGTGCCACAGTGGCTGTGGAGATACAGACTTTCTTCTTGGAGGCCAATGCTAGCGGAATAGTGCCGAGGATATAGGCCAGTGATTTACCAATGCCGGTCCCCGCTTCAATCACAATAATGCGCCGTTGCTTGTCATATTCACCCGCTAACGTTTTTGAGATTTCCGCCACCATGTAATTCTGCTCCCGGCGGGAGCGAAAATCGGGCAGTGCGCTAGATATCGCCTTATAAATCTCGCGGATCTGGTTTTTTACGTTGGCAGCAAGCATTGAATGGATCCTGGAAAATAATCCTGTATATATTAACAGTAATTTCTTATGCTAATAAACCTTTAATGTCAGCGGATGTGTTTTATGCCCGCCAGCGCTTTTACCACAGTTAAAGGCAGAATTCTTACCCGACAGACGCTCGCTGCCGCCGATGGCATGTGTCTCCGTTATTGTTTGAAGACCGAGTCAGGGCCGTTGACTGTCGACGTTCCAGGTGAATCGCAGGTAGCCTTTATTCCGCAATTGGCTGTTGCTGCTGTCGTTCGTAGATTCCCCGCTGTTGGCTATCGCTATTTACCGCTGCAGGATTTTCAGCAGCAACCGATGGCCGCTATCTATTGCCACAGTCGCAAACAGTTTCGTGAGCTACAGCGTTGGAACCGGGAACATCATATCGCTTTGCATGAAGCGGAAATTCGTCCGCACCAGCGTTATCTAATCGAACGTTTTATCGCCTTGGATGCTGAATTTCAAGGGTATTTTGCAACAGACAAGCCTACACATTTCATCGCCAGTAAAGCGCGCGCTGTAATGCTGAACAAGGACGTTGCACTGAGAGTTGTATCGTTAGATGTGGAGTGTAGTCTCAGCGGCGAGCTGTATTCTGTCGGTCTGTATGGTGAGGATGAGCAAGGATTACCGTTACGCAAAGTGATCATGGTCGGGCCAGAACTAGAAGGCGAAGACTGGATAGATTGGGTGGCAGATGAAAAGCAGTTGTTAGTGTCGTTAGTGGCGTGGTTTGCGGCGTGGCAGCCCGATATCATGTTAGGTTGGTCAGTCGTGACCTTTGATCTGGCGCTGTTATGGAAGCGTTTTGCTTTGTATCAGATCCCGGCGGCACTCGGTCGCAATGGTGCGTTACTTGAGTGGTTGGTTGCAGATAAATTCCGCCCAGAAACATTGCAATTACCGGGGATTGTTGTACTCGATGGTATCGATTGGCTCAAGGCCGCATTTTACAAATTTGATCGTTATTCCTTGGAACATGTGTCGCAACAGCTGCTAGGTGAGGGGAAAGAGATCCATGATGTTAATAATCGTGGAGAAGAAATCACTCGGCTTTTTCAGCAAGATAAACTAGCTTTGGCACGTTATAACCTCAGTGATTGTCGCCTAGTGTGGCAGATTTTTGCCAAAACGCATCTGTTGCCATTTGCTATCGCGAGAGCGCAGTTAACCGGGCTGGAACTGGGGCGGGTCGGAGCATCCGTCGCGGCGTTTAACAATCTGTATTTGCCGCACCTGCATAGAGCTGGATATGTCGCTCCAGCCAATCCGGTGAGCGATGGTTTAGAAAGCCCCGGTGGCTACGTGATGGACTCTATCCCAGGACTTTATCGCGATATTCTGGTACTGGATTTTAAAAGTCTGTATCCCTCTATTATTCGGACTTTTTTGATCGATCCACTAGGAATGATCCTAGGTTTGCAACAGGAACTAAATGAAACGGTAGACGGTTATCGCGGTGCCAGATTTTCTAGAACAAATCATATCTTGCCACAGTTGGTGGCAAAGCTGGCGCAAGCGAGAGAACAAGCAAAGAAGCAACAAGATGCACCATTGTCGCAAGCAATCAAGATCATCATGAATTCACTGTATGGAGTGCTGGGCTCCCGTGGTTGTGTGTTTCACGATGCTAGGCTTGCCAGTTCTATCACAATGCGTGGTCACTGGATCATGCAGACCACCAAAGCCTGGATTGAAGAACAGGGCTATAAAGTTATCTATGGTGATACTGATTCCACATTTGTCTGGCTGGGTGACCATCATGGTATTGACGATCCTGTCGCTTTTGGCCACCAACTTGCGGCAGATATCAGTGACCAATGGCGGGATTACATCAAGCAAACGTTTGCGCTGGAGAGTGCACTGGAACTGGAATTTGACAGCCATTATCAACACTTTTTGATGCCTACGCTGCGAGGTTCAACTGAAGGCTCGAAAAAACGCTATGTTGGCGCCGTGCGTGGTGAAGATGGCAAACTTGCAATGATTTTCAAAGGGATGGAACAGGTTCGTAGTGATTGGAGCCCCATTGCAAAACGAATTCAATATGAGCTGTATCAGCGGTTATTCAATGACCTTGATGTTGCCGAATATTTGGCCGAACAAGCGGAACTCTTGCAACAGGGTAAGCTAGATGACGAATTGGTGTTCACGAAACAGCTACGCCGTGCAGTGAATGACTACCAGTCAAATGCTCCTCATGTAAAAGTTGCGCAGTTGTTAGTGAGCGCATTTAACGACGCATCCTATGGTAAGCGGGGACAAAGAGTGGAGTACGTTATTACCGTCAATGGCCCAGAACCCATTGAACTAAGACGCTCTGCAATCGACTACCGTTACTATCTCGACAAGCAAATCAAACCCATTGCAGAACCCGTCCTGTCGATACTGCAAACATCCTTTGAGTCATTAGTTCTGAAGCAGATGACGCTAATTTAGTTTGTTTTAGTATCCCTTCCCAAAAAATACATACTCTTACACACACCTTGATAAGGTTAACTTTCTGTTTATATTTTGCTCTATTTAAGTTTTAGTATATAAATCTAATTTTTAACAAAGTATAGATTTATATATTGTAGTATATCATTTCGTTAGTTTTTTATCTTATTTTTATATTTTATTCATAATAAATGTGCAAATTCTATGATGTGTATTCGCCATGCAGTGTAACTGTTTGTTGGTTTATGTTCTTATTACGTTGATAAAATGTTATTTATGTGATTTTATAGTGTGCGAAATACTACTAACAAACACATAAATGTTGATTTGTTTATAAAAAGTGTATGGCGATGAACCAAATGCACTAAGCAAAAACAGTATAGTCAAGGGAGACTAGCATGAATCATAAGAATATTTTAGCTAGAGCAGTCAGTCTGGCATTGGCAGGAGGAACTTTAGCTGTTTCTTTTACTGGGTCGGTAGCTGTAGCTGCTGAGGAACAAAATGCGCAGAAAGTGGAGCGAATTGAAGTCACAGGCTCCCGTATTAAACGGACAGATGTTGAAACTTCAAGTCCCGTTATGGTGATGGACGCTACTGAAATCAAACAATCGGGATATGATCGTGTAGAAGATATCCTGAACCAATTGCCTCAAATTGAAGCCGCTGAAACTTCATTTTTAGCAAACGGTGCTACGGGAACCGCAACGTTAGACTTACGTGGATTAGGTTCTAATCGTACATTGGTGTTGATTAACGGCCGTAGAATGCAAGCTGGTAGTATCTACTCGCAGTCAGCTGACGTAAACCAAATCCCCGCATCTTTAGTCAAACGAGTAGAGGTTCTTACCGGTGGTGCCGCAGCAGTTTATGGCGCGGATGCTGTTGCGGGGGTTGTGAATTTCGTAATGGATGATGACTTTGAAGGCTTTCAGTTTAACGCTGGTGCATCGGGGTACCAACATAAGAATGACAACAGCTATATTCAAGGCTTAATGGACGAACGGGGGTATGATTACCCAGACGGCTATAACGGCATTGACGGCAAAGCTTACTCCATGGATATGACTATGGGAGGGAACTTCGATAACGGCAAAGGCCATGCTACTGTTTATGCTGTTTGGCGTCGCAATGACGAGCTAAGACAAGGTAGCCGTGACTATTCTTCGTGTGCGTTGAATAATGCGGGTACAGTTTGTGGTGGTTCAGCAACGGCTCCTAATCCTTATTTCGATGTTTTCCCTGTTGTTGATGGTGAAATGGGAAAAGATGAATTTTTTGGTTTTCTTAACCCGAATGGGGCGGGGTTCATTGAAGATCCTGACGGCGTAATGAACCTCTATAATTATGCCCCTGTTAACCATTTTATGCGTCCCAATGAGCGTTTTTCTACTGGTGCCTTTGTTAATTATGAAATTAATGAGCACTTCCGTCCTTATTTGGAAGTGTCATTTATGCATAACCGTACCGCTGGTCAGATTGCGGAATCAGGTACTTTCTTTAACAATGAACTATTGATGGATTACAACAATCCATTAATGACTGATGCACAAAAAGCCCAGTTACAAGAATATTTTGGTCAGACCCCTGACGATCAATTCATCATGTACATTGGTAAGCGTAACGTTGAAGGTGGCCCTCGCTCCGATAATATGGAACATACTTCTTATCGTATTTTAACCGGTATGGAAGGCGATATTAATGGTACATGGAGTTATGATATTAGCTACAGCTATTCGGCAACATCTTCAAGTTCAATTTACAAGAATGACTTACTAGCTACACAAATTCCGCAACGTGTCGGCGCCGTTGGCACTGAATGTCTAGAGGCCGATGGGTGTTTGTATTACAACGTGTTTGAATTGGGTGGTGTAACAGCTGAGCAAGCAGCCCAATTAGCAGGTGTTGGTACATTAAACGGTATTGTTAAGCAGACAATTTACAACGGTTATATTTCAGGTGATTTGGGCTGGAGTTTACCTACTACAGAGAACACAATCGGCGTGGTGATCGGTGCTGAACGACGTGAACTAGATTATGAAAGAACCGCTGATACCATTTATGCAGAAGGTTTGTTATTAGGACAAGGTGGCCCAACAGAAGATATTATCGGCGATATCAACGTAAATGAAGTATTTGCAGAGCTTGCTATTCCTGTATTAGATAATTTAAATGTTAATTTGGCCGGACGTTTATCTGACTATGATACAACTGGCACAGATTCAACCTATTCAATTGGTGCCGACTATACGTTGGCAGACGCTTACAAATTCCGTGCAAGCTACGCAAGAGCTGTACGTGCACCAAATGTAAGTGAGTTATTCTCCTCTACGGGAATCGGTTTGTGGTCCGGTGCCGACCCTTGTGCAGGGTCAGCAGAAGCCATTGAAAACCGAGGTTTAGATGCGGAAATGTGTGCCCGTACCGGTGTTACTAGTGATTTGTATGGGAATATCAGTTCTTCTCCTGCGAACCAATATAATGAGGTTTCTGGTGGTAATACAGAGTTGAAGCCCGAGACCGCTGACACCTACACTGTGGGTGTGGTCGGTAGCCCATTTGAGGGATTCAACTTCTCCATTGATTACTTTAAAATTAAAATGGAAAAAGTGATTGATAGTATCGGTGCTGAGACCATTTTAGAGAACTGCGCTCTAACTGGAGATGCTACTTTCTGTGATAACATCCACAGAAGCGTTTCGGGAAGTCTATGGTTAGGTCAAACTGGTTATGTTGAAAACGCATTAGCGAATATCGGTAGTCGTACGTGGGAAGGTGTTGACTTAACAAGTGGTTATCAAATGGAGCTTGGTAGTGGTACGTTAGCTTTCTCATTGAATGGCTCATACAGTATCAAGAAAGAAATAGAACCAGTTGCTGGTGCGAGTAATCTGGCTTATGACTGTTCAGGTGTAATCAGTTCGCGTTGTGGCGTAGCGTCTCCTAAGTGGCGTCATACTATTAGAACAGAATATCTTGCTGACGATTATAGTATTGCTTTGAAATGGCGTTTCTACGGAAAAGTAGATTACAACGATAGCACAGATGTTTTAGTCGGCGATGGCATCAGTTCATACAGTTTCTTTGATTTGTCTGGAAACTATGCGGTAAATGATTATATAACCATTACTGCAGGTGTGAATAACATTTTGGATAAAGAGCCTCCGATGGTTGGTGGAACGTTAGCGACAAATGCTAATACAATGTCTGGTTTTTATGATTCGCTCGGTCGTTTCCTATTTACCAGTGTAGGAGTTAAATTCTAAATTCTATTAGTTTGTTTCGTCCTCATATAGGTTGACAGTTTTCAGGCCAGCTCCAGTAGCTGGCCTTTTCTATTATGATCTGCTCCGATACTTTTGGACATCTCGCTAAGTGAGTAAACTCGCTTATTGAGGTGAAGTATGGAGGGTGTTCAATATGGTAATCCCCCTTAAATTAACTGGCGTCAAAAGTAGAATTTTCTCGTACCATATGTGCAGGAGATTCTTTATGAAAACATCAAAATTCACCGACAGCCAAATCATGTCGATCCTTAAACAAGCTGAAGCCGGAGCGCCAGTTCCAGAACTGTGTCACGAACATGGCATGAGCTCTGCGACGTTTTACAAATGGCAGGCTAAATTCGGAGGCATGGATGCATCACTCATGCCCGGCTAAGAGAGCTTGAAGCTGAAAATGCTCATCTTAAAAAAATGTCCCCAAGGGGATAATAATATGCCGAAGAGCGTTTAAAGGTCGAAATCATTCAGGAAGCGATGGCAAAAAAGTGGTAAAGCCGTCGCAACGTAAAGCGATGGCGCAACATGCGGTTTCCAATCGGCAAGTGACTATTCGCTTGGTCTGCGCTGCTTTTTTATCAGTGAAACCTGTTACCGATATCAACCCGTTAACGATGATGAAAATGTGCAGATCGCGGATTTACTTGTTGAGTTAACCGAGAAAGAAACCGATTGGGGCTTTGGGCAGTGCTTTCATTACCTCCGCAACGTCAAAAGTCTTGGTTGGGATCACAAGCGTGTATATCGCATTTACTGCGATTTGGCGTTAAATCTGTGGATAAAGCTCCGCAGAAGATTAAAACTAAACGCACCAGAGCCGCTGAAAGAGCCAACTAAACCGAACCAAGTTTGGTCGATAGATTTTATGCATGACCAGTTTGCAGATGGTCGAAGCTATCGGTTATTTAATGTCATTGATGACTTTAAACGAGAAGGTCTTGCGATAGAAGCCGGGTTCTCTGCGGGTAATTCGGACACTCAACCAACTCCTTGAGTGGCGAACAACACCGAAGGCGATCCGTTGTGACAATGGGCCAGAGTTCATCAGCCACGAATTTACAGAATGGGCGAGAAAGCATGGGATCCGAATTGATTACATTCAACCTGGCAAGCCTCAGCAAAATGCCTACATCGAACGACATAACAGAACGATGAGATACAGTTGGGTCAGTAAACATTTATTTGATACGCTTGAAGAAGTTCAGGACTACGCCACTAAATGGCTATGGTTCTATAATCATGAACGGCCACACAAAGCCAATGGCGGAAAGCCACCCTTAATCTCTACTTTTTACGCAATGTGAAACGCTTTGGTTGGAACCATAAGCGGGTGCTTAGGATTTACCGTGAGTTGGAACTTAATCTGCGGATAAAGCCGAAGAAGCGCTTAAAACGTGATACGCCTGACGCATTAGTGGTGCCGGAGTCGATAAATCAGTGGCGATTCAGTTTGGTTTTTGGCGAGCTGAGCAAACGAAATTCTATTTATGCCACGCTGCATTTATACAAAGCCAATGCTAAAGGCCGTAAAGACGTACGTTCACACATAGCAGGACGTAACCATACATCCCAAGAGAGTTATCGCCTAGGAGCTAAGGAACCTTGGCTATTAGTGTAGTGGTCAAGTCTTTTTGGCCACATCGTTGTAGCTATTCCAGTAACGTTTCTCCGATTCATTTGGCGTTAAACCACCATTGTACGAATGCGGTCTCAGTCGACTGTAATAGCCATGAATATATTCACCAATCTTCTGCTTTGCTTCCGTAAAGCTCACGTAACCTGTCGTTGGAACCCATTCGGTTTTAAGGCTTTTGAAGAAGCGTTCCATTGGGCTATTGTCCCAACAATTTCCTCTGCGACTCATGCTTTGCGTTAAGCGGTAGCGCCAGATTAACTGACGGAATTTGCGGCTTGTATAGTGACATCCCTGGTCGCTATGGAACATCACGTTCTTTGGCTGCCCGCGATACTCGAACGCCATTGTCAGAGCTTGACTGGTCAGATTACTGTCCGGTGAATAACTCATTGCCCAGCCTATTGGCTTGCGGGCAAACAGATCGAGTACCACAGCCAGATAAGCCCAGCGGTTGCCCGTCCAGATGAAACTGACATCACCACACCAGACCTGATCCGGCGCTGTAACGGCGAACTGTCTGTCGAGTAAGTTTGGAATAGCAACGTGCTCCTGAGTAGCTTTCCTGTAAGTATGTTTTGGCAACTGACAGCTGAATAAACTCAGCGCTTTCATCAATTTTCCTGCACGGTATCGGCTCAGCGTAATGTCGTGAGACTCATCGTTCGTGATAATGTCTGAGAGGGTTCTGGCCCCGGCAGAACCGCCACTCTGTCGATACGCTTCACGTACTAAGCTACGCAGCCGGATAGCTTCCGGCGATGGTCGCTTATCGCGCTGCTGCCAGTATTTAAACGTGCTACGGTGGACATCCAGTACCGCACACAGATGATTAACCGAATAACGGTGCTTATTGCTCTGGCTCAGCTTCTCGATTAACGAGAGTGTTTCATGGAGTCCGACATCAACAGAGCAGAAGCCTTTTTTAAAATATCCTTTTCTAATTCAAGGCGTTCAATTTTCTTTTTCAGTTCACGAATTTCGCGTTGCTCAGGCGTCATAGGTGAGGCCTGAGGTGTTTTCCCCGCACGCTCTTCTCGCAATTGTTTAACCCATTTACCCAGCGTTGAATAGCCAACGCCCATCGCTTCAGCGGCTTCTCTATTCGTATAACCTTGGTCAACTACCAGTTGTGCTGTTTCCAGTCTGAATTCGGGCCTTTCTTCTTTGTCATTTTGTCACCTAACTTTGTTATGCTGCCATCATAGCAGCTCTAATTAGGTGGCCAAATTCAATATGCCACTACACCAGCCATTTTGAATGCTCTCATCGATCCTAACCCCATGTCTTTATTTCACTATTTGAAACTCATCGAAGATTTACACTCTTATATCAATTTTGACGACAGTTATGTCGATATTATCTCTTTGTTTTAGCGACAATAGCTTCCAACTTAACAGCTGGCTTGGGTCATTGCGGTAACCGTTAAGGATTAACCGGCGCTATTCTGATTTTGCAAGGTTGGCTTTTTGATTGGTCAGCATGACAATTTGGCCGTTGATCATGCCGATCTGGGCCTGTAGTTGCTGGCGTTGGGTATCCGCCTGTTTGGAGTTATCGCCCCGTAGTTCTTGCAGTTGTTGTTGTAACTCTTTCAGTTGCTGTTTTAACTCTTTAATCTGTTTTTCGATTTTTGCGGCTGGGTCAGCACTATCTTCACTACTGCTATCGGCTTTGGTTTGTGCCTGAGTGGCGTTGTTATGCATTGTGGCACCGTTATCGGATGATAGAGCTTTTAAGGCATCGGCAGAGATAGATACTGTGTCTTTTGTATCGCCATTACTGCTGCTGTCGTTGCTGATGGGGGTACTTGTAGCATTGTCGTCAGTCGTAATGTTGACTGTCATCGATTTCAGAGAGCTACTCTGGCTACCAAGTTGGTTTAATCCATTAACGTTCATCTGCTTATCCCCCGAGGACTATTCGTGACAGTGGTGCTAAATCATATCTGGCTAACGGCCACGGAGCCATAAACTTGATAACCCCACTGTTGCTTTACATTGAAATGTAAGATGGGTCACCTTTATAGCCGATTATAGACTGCAACTGCGACTATTTGCCCCATATGTCAGCATTGAGTGGTTGGCTGGTTGTTGTGGTTTTTTCTGTGGTTTTTTCTGTGGTGTTTTTGGTTGCTGTTGCTGTTGGTTGCCGCAGGTAGTCAGGTACGGGGAGCCCTTGCATGGTCAGATACAGACGCTCGACTTTAGCTCTTGCCCACGGGGTTTTACGTAGAAATTTAAGGCTGGACTTGATACTGGGGTCGTGGCTAAAACAGCGAACCTTGATCTGTTGTGCTAAACCATCAAAACCATAATGCTCCACTAGTGCTGTCAGTATATTTTCCAGCGTGATGCCATGCAGTGGATCTTTGTGATTAGCCTGTGGGCTGTGGTCTGCGGGCGTTACCAAAAGAAAACCTCATACTAATTGTTGGGAAGACTCGGACATTTTAGCACGAGTTCCGCATTAGCATGAGGCTTAACTATTTGCTACCAGTTACGATGAACCAAGTAGTCTAATGTTTTGCTTTATAAGCCTGTAATTGCTGCAAACCACCGGCATTGTAGACATCACTGTAACCCGCTTTTTCCAGTGCAGCTTTAGCAATCCCTGCACGATGGCCGCTGCGGCAATACAGGAGCAGCGGTTGGTCTTTCGCGAGCCCTAATTGTTGCAGTGCTGGTACTATCTGCTCATAAGGAATATTGGTGGCGTCAGCTAAGTGTCCGGCCGCAAATTCTTCAGCGGTGCGGACATCTATGACCTTGGCACCTTTAGAGATTTTTGCAAAGGCAGTGGCTGGATCTTGTCCGCCGTTGTTACCAAAGGCACGCAGACTGACGAACAACACCACAGCCAGCAGCACAAAAAAACTAATTTTCAACATCTTGTAAAGTCCCGATTATTTGCCCAGGGCGATTTCCGCTTCGGTTTTCATCCCTAACTTACGCATCAGCATACTGGCAGGGCAGACACGAGTGAAAGCACTCTGGAACAGGTTGGCACCCACAAACAGTGTCAGCCAGATAAAACCATGATGAACGGTTGCGGTGAGCAGCATTGACAGCATCACCATAAAACCGGCAAACGCCATTGTGGCACGTTCTACAGACATATTAAGCTCCTTTGGCTTCTTCGGCCATTTCGGTTAAATGTGCAATACGGTTACGCATTGCTGCATAGTAAAGAACAGGGATAACCACCAGTGTCAGCAGGGTAGAGATAAAGATACCGAAGATCAGACTGATAGCTAAGCCATTGAAAATCGGGTCATCCAGAATAAACAGCGCACCGATCATCGCCGCTAAGGCGGTAAGAATAATGGGTTTGGCCCTCACTGCGCCAGAGTGGATCACCGCTTCTTCAAACGGTCGGCCTGCCGCGGTTTCCAGATTGATAAAGTCCACCAACAAGATGGAGTTTCGCACTATGATGCCTGCCAGTGCGATCATGCCAATCATGGATGTTGCAGTGAACTGCGCTCCCAATAAGGCGTGCCCCGGCATTACCCCTATGATGGTTAATGGAATTGGCGCCATGATGATCAACGGTACTAGGTAGGAGCGGAAATGCGCCACAACCAGCAGATAGATGGCAATCATGCCGACCGCATAGGCAATGCCCATATCGCGGAAGGTTTCATAAGTGATCTTCCACTCACCATCCCATTTCACGCTGACGGCATTGAGGCCATCCGGCTGATGGACATAGTACTGGTCAAAGCCTAAGCCGTTAGGGCTGTTGATGTCAGACGCCATCTCAAACATACCGTAGAGCGGACTGTCCAGCGGCCCGGCCATGTCGGCCACCACCATGATCATCGGGATCATGTTCTTGTGGATGATCGGCATATCGATAGTACCTTTGTTGATCTTCA
The DNA here is from genome assembly GCF_018394335.1 of Shewanella dokdonensis. Lineage (NCBI taxonomy): Bacteria > Pseudomonadati > Pseudomonadota > Gammaproteobacteria > Alteromonadales > Shewanellaceae > Shewanella > Shewanella dokdonensis. Next base: position 3,543,164 of record NZ_CP074572.1, read on the forward strand.
CCAACTCTGACAACGGTACTGTGCCGCCAAATTGGCTATCGAGTTTCATCGACAGCAATTGGGTGAGATCTGGCTTATCGGCTTCATTAAGCTCCAGGCGGATCGGCACCGGAGATTTTTGCATACTCTTGTGCAGCACATTCACATCTTTGCCGCCCACCGAGGTTGCCACTAAATCTACAATATTGGCGTAAGGTACGCCCAGCAGGCTGGCTTTGCTGCGATCAATACTCACTTGCCATTTCTGCTGCATGGCAGGCAGGTAGATATCGATGTCTACCACATCTTTAGTCTTGTGGAACAAGTCCATCAATTCATGCGCCGCTTGCTCGCGGATGGATTCGCTAGGCCCATAAACTTCGGCAACAATGGGTGACCATACTGGCGGCCCCGGCGGCACTTCTACCACTTTGACATTGGCCTGATATTTTTCACCAATAACCTGCAATGGCCCACGTACGGCCAGCGCAATATTGTGGCTATCGCGATGGCGGTGGTGTTTATCGGTCAGATTGACCTGAATATCACCAGCTTCCTGAGTGCTGCGTTGGAAATAATGCCGCACCAAGCCGTTAAAGTTTATTGGCGCGTGAGTTCCTGCATACAACTGCATATTGCGCACTTCGGGCACGGTAGCCAGATAACCAGAGAGCGCTTTCAGTACTTTTTCGGTCTGCTCAACGGGTGTGCCTTCCGGCATATCAACAATGACCTGAAACTCTGATTTATTGTCGAAAGGCATCATTTTCAGCAAAACTAGTTGTGTCACTGGTAGCGCAATTGCCATTATGATCAATGCGGCTACACCACCGGCCAAACCTAAACGTGCTTTACGGCTGTCAAGAAATGGCTTGATCAAACGGTTGAAGATACCAAGCATACGCGGATTGACCGGATCCGGAGTGTGTTGGTTATCTTCTTTATGGGCTTTCAGCAGATGACGACTGAGCCAAGGTGTTACCACAAAGGCGACACACAAGGAAATTAGCATCCCCATACTGGCGTTGATGGGTATCGGGCTCATATACGGTCCCATCAGACCAGACACAAACGCCATGGGTAGCAATGCCGCAATAACAGTGAAGGTGGCCAGAATGGTTGGACCGCCCACTTCATCGACTGCGGCCGGGATCAGTTCCTTGAAGGAACGCTTGCCCATTGCCATATGGCGGTGGATGTTTTCTACCACCACAATGGCGTCATCCACCAGAATACCTATCGAGAATATTAGCGCAAACAACGACACCCGGTTCAGCGTAAAGCCATAGGCCCAAGAGGCAAACAGGGTTATCGCCAGCGTGATACTAATGGCAATCCCCACCACTAAGGCTTCCCGTAGCCCCATAGTGAACAGCACCAGAATGACGACCGCAGTGGTGGCAAAGATCAGCTTGAAGATCAAGGTATTGGATTTATCTGCTGCGGTTACCCCGTAGTTACGGGAAACGGTGATGTTAACCTTTTCTGGGATCAGCACATTGCGGGTTTGGGCCACTTTGGCGAGTATCGCATCGGCCACATCAACGGCATTTTCTCCCGGTTTTTTGCCAATGGAAATGGTTACCGCCGGGAACAGGCCTTCTTGCAGCTTATTGCCATCACGCACAGTGTTGTAATGCCAGGCACTGGCGGTCGGAATATCTGCCTTGAGGCTGATATCAGCTAAATCTTGCAGAAATACCGGAGCCGCATGGCCGTTGGCATCGGTATTCACTGCGACTACCAACTGTTTAACATCATCGACTGATTGCAGGAACTGACCTGCCTGAACTTTAATTTCCTGATTGCCTTGCACCAGCGATACTGGCATTGATACGGCATTGTTAGCCGTCAGTGCCGTACGGATCTTGTCGTAACTGACGCCGTAATAGTTCATCCGTTGCGGGTCGATACGGACGTTCAACACCAGATCATGCGGTGCAACGGTACTTACCTCGCGGGTACCGGGAATGCGTTTGAGCTCGGTTTCCAAACCATGAGCCACATGGGTCAGTTGTTGTGCCGAAAGCTGTGGATCTTCTGACCACAGTGTCAGGCTGACAATCGGGACATCATCAATCCCCATAGGTTTGATTTGTGGTTGGCCAACCCCAGCACCAGACGGGAGCTTGTCCAGATTGGAATAGATCTGATTGTAAAGCTTGACGATAGCGTCATTGCGCGGCACGCCAACCTTAAAGATCACAATGATCAGCGCACCATCGGGCCGTGAAAACGAGTACAGGGTATCAATGCCCTTAATCTGTGAAATCACTTCTTCCGCGGGGAGAGTCACCAGTTGTTCTACTTCGGCAGGTTTGGCGCCGGGGAAGGGGATGTACACATCGGCGAAGGTCACATCAATCTGTGGCTCTTCTTCTTTGGGGGTGACTATGAGGGCAAATAGCCCCATCAGCAGCCCTAACAAGGCCAGTAACGGTGTGATAGCGCTGTTCTGGAACATGGCCGCCACCCGGCCAGAAATACCAGTTCCTGTGGTTTTACTCATAACCTTGACCCCCGCTTACTGCTGTACTGGATGGGTAAGCAGTATCTGATAGGCGTTAGCGGCAATCACATCTCCCGCCTGCAATCCGGCCAGCACTTCCACATTATTACCGCGGGTTTCCCCCAGCCTTACCTGCTGCAACACGAATTTATCACCTTGTTGTAGGTACACGCCGGAAAGTTCGTTAACACTGTAGAGGGCACTTTGTGGAATTAACGTGATCTCCCGTTCATCTACCGGAAAACGGGCTTTAATCCAACTGCCAGGTAAGAGTGCTGGCGTATTTTCTGGTAGTGGTAGCCGGACTTTATAAGCATGGCTTTGGGTGTCGGTAAAACCAAAAATGACGGGGTTACTGACATGGAACTGCCGACCATCTGCCAGTACTACATCTACTGCCCCGGCGTTAATCAGGGCATCACGGTAACGCTGCGGCACTTGGATAACCGCCCGCATTTTGTCGGTGGCATAGCCTGAAAGTAGCGCTTGCCCAGGGCTAACGGTTTCCCCTTCTTCAACGTGACGCGCGGTCACTACACCTGAATAGGGCGCTGAAACCACGGTATATTTCAATGATTCACGGGCTTTGGTGATCTGGGCGCTGGCGGCACTGGCTGCTTGCTGGGTGGATTTGGCATTGGCAATCGCTTGATCCATCGCGCCTTTGGAAATGGCCCCCTGAGGAAACAGTTTTTGGTAACGCTCTAATGTTTTTTGCGCTTCTACATTTAACGCTTGTGCCCGGGCGTAGTCGGCTTCAGCGGCGGCCAGCGATGCGCCTTGCTCTTTGCTGGTGATCTCCAGCAGCGAGGCTCCCGCAGGCACCAGATCGTTCACGTCAAAATTGAGTTTTACAATGCGACCGTTGGTCTGTGCAGAAACTGTGGCTGATTTTACGGCTTCCAGCGTACCATCCAGCACCAGCATATGCGGCGCTTTTTGCGTTGCCACCGTGATAGTGGCCACATCATTTGCTGCGTGCAGCGCCGGGCTGACAGCCAGTCCTAACCCCACCATCACAGTGGTTAACAACAGTCCTCGCATAGTTTTGCATCTCATAAAAACCTATTTATGAGAAAATTCTAATGGATGATGCTTCAATACGCAACAGCGTACGTGAAAAAAGAAAAATTAAGTAAACCCTGAATTAACAAGAAAAAAGCGGCCCTGATGGCCGCTGTCAGTATTAGTCTTTCAGGTAATAGGTGAGGGTAGAAACCACTCTAACACGCTTGATATAAGGCGTGTTGCTATCGCGATCGCTGATAGAAAAAGTCCCCTGGCTGGCATTCTTGATTTTGCCAAGTGAGGATTGCGAATCGCGGGCAAATTTCTCCGCCACTTCCCGAGCGTTTTCTGTGGCCTGCTGTACCATTTGTGGCTTGATGCTGTTTAAGTCGGTATAGATGAACTCAGTACGACTATCGTAATTCTGTGCTACGGCAATGCCGTCTTTCGCCAGTTCCAGTAATTTCTTGCGGCTTTGCAATACCTTATCTATCTGCTGGGTATAAACCGACAGCGTCACTTTGGCGTTATAGCGAAATTTAACATTAGGATCGGCATATCCTTGCGCTTGTCGGTCTTCGATGGACGGTTGCGACACGCTGATCTCTTCAGCAGTAAAACCTTGCTCCAGCAAAAATTTCATCACTCTATCGGTCTTTTTCTGCACTGAGCTGTAGAGATTATTCAGGTCGTTGTCGACATCATTAAAGGCAACAGGCCAGATTGCCACATCGGCTTTCACCTCCTGCTCCGCTAATCCTTTCACTGTGACCACTCGATCCATCGCTTTCATGGCAACCAAGCTGTTGCCTAAACCATTGCCCAGCAGATAAAGGCCGCCACAGATAAATGCGCCTAACAGCGCTGCCGCTAATACTGATTGTTTGTTCATTCCGTGACTCCTTGTATGCGGAAAGAAATTAGAAATATCCGTAAGATGTGACACTAAGATAGCAAAAAGCGAGTGAACTGGTCACCCGCTTTAATCCGTACGCAACGCGGTTTCTGCTATCAGAAGCGATAGTTAAACTGCATTGAATAGTAGGTCGCGGTAGATTTGGTGTGTGCGTTAACATCACCGGCCAGCGCACTGGTTTCAATCAGTGATTCTTCAACACCACGCACCAGTGCCGCGCCCAGATCGATAGTCATGCTATCCGACAGGCGATAGCTGGCACCAAGGGTATACCAATGGCGGTCTGAATCGGGGATAGACAGTGAACCAAGCTGATCCACCACACCGTTATCAAACATGTAACCCGCTCGCAGTGTCAGCGTGTCGTTAACGGTGTATGTGCCGCCAACACTGAACAGCCAAGAGTTTTTCCAATGATATTCTTTCAGCGGTGCTTTCACATTGGTGGCCACTTCCATCCCTGCATAACTGCCGCTAGCAATAGTTGCGGTTCCTTGTTTGGTGGTGATCTGATCAAAATCGTCCCACAGGGTGTACTGCGCTGTGTAATGTACTGCAAATTGGTGAGTTAATTGATGGAAACCCGCGAATTGCAGAATATCGGCTAAGGGGACGTCCAGTTCGTTGTAGTCAATGGCAATCTGTTGTGCGCCCAGTCCCGGCAACTGCTGGCTGGTCATGACATTGATATCACCCGTTACCGTTACTGTTGGGCTGAAACGATAGCTCAGACCAAAGCGGTTATCTTTATTCAGCTCCAAGGTGGCGCCAAGGATACCGCCAAAACCTACCCCATCAGCATCTACATCCACGAGCGGGATGCTGCCAGCATAGCGGGTGAGATTACCTTTGCCGTAAACGGCATCAATGCCCGCGCCAATGCTGAGCATCTCATTGATACGATAAGAAAGACTGGCATTCAGTGTCACTGTGGTCACTTCTGTGTTACCGATCAGATCATAAGGGGCGGCGGTTGCTCCTTTGAGCAGTGAACTGGTGTCTGTACCTGTGCCAAAATTGGAAAATGCCGCTACCCCAAATGCCCATTGATCATTTAACGGCTGCACATAATAGATATTCGGGATCAGTTTGCTGCTTCCCGCATCATCAATACCACCTAAATCAACCTGACCACCTGCAAAATTCACATCTTTTACATCGACATCAATATCGACGTAAGTCAGCCCGGTTGACAGCGCCGCGCGGTCAAATAATGCCATAGCCGCTGGGTTACGTGACAATACCGACGCATTGTCGGCAATTACCGCATCACCCGCAAAAGCGCGGCCAATACCGGTGGCTGATTGGCTGTTGAGCTGAAATCCGGCAGCATAAGCCTGCGTAGCGCCCAGCATCATGCCACTCACCAGCAGTGATTTTCTGAAGTTAGTCATATTGATTGTTGTTCTCTGAATAATATTGCGCATATCCGTTAGCTAACGCCAACGTCCCCGTTAAATCAGCGGGCATGTTAGGGGGCGCTGGTAGGACTAACAAGTCCGACCAGCAGCTTACACTTGTTTCGCTTAATAGATGGCGGAATTATGTGCGCCAGATCGCTTAAAATTTAGGCTGGCGCTGCTGAAGAATGGTCGAAAGTTTAAGATTATTTGATTGATTTTTATGATGTTAAATAACGAGAAATCATATTATAAAAGTTAAATGTAACGGTAAGTAACAGGCTGCTATAGCTCTCCAGCTAAGCTAACATCTGTACGCTTAGTTGGAGAGTTGGCTGTGGTCATAACGCCTGTTTTATGGTGTGGTATTGCTTAACCGTCGTTGCTGCGGGTGGCAACAACAGACTAACCGCAATGCCTGTAATCGACGCAAACACAAATCCGGGCAATAGTTCATATAAGGCAAAAATACCGCCATTTGCCTGTTTCCAAAAACAACGGTAACGGCACCGACTATGATGCTGGCAACGGCACCTTGACGGCTGTAGCCATGCCAGAACAGTGATAACAGCACCACAGGACCAAATGCCGCGCCAAAGCCTGCCCAAGCATAACTCACTAAGCCAAGAACGCTGCTTTTAGGATCCAGCGCAATAATGCCTGCCAGTATTGCAATTGCCAACACGGCTAAGCGTCCCACCAACATCAGTTCGCGATTGGACGCTTGGGGCCGTATCCAGCGGCGGTAGAAGTCTTCGGTGACCACACTGGAGCACACCAGCAACTGTGAATCTATGGTTGACATAATGGCTGACAAAATCGCCGCAATCAGGAGACCGCCAATCCATGGATTAAAGGCCACTTGAGTGAGATGAATAAACACGGTTTCTGGGTTATCCAGTGGCTTATCCGCAAAGTACAGCATCCCGGCTATCCCGGTGGCTAACGCCCCAAGCAGAGACAACAGCATCCAGCTCATGGCGATGCGGCGTGATACCGGTAACTCTTTGGTACTGCGTATCGCCATAAAGCGGCACAAAATATGAGGCTGACCAAAATAACCCAGGCCCCAAGCTAAGGCTGATAGCAAGCCAATAAATGTCAGCTTGTCGTTGAACAGTGACAATAATGCGGGGTCTAGCGTATCAAGACTTTTGTGGCTTTCGGGATGGGTAAACATGCTCACAGGAACAATTAACAGCGCTAGCAACATGAGACAACCTTGAAAGAAATCGGTCCAGCTAACAGCAAAAAAACCGCCAACAAAGGTATAAGCCACAATGACAACCGAACCAACAACCAAGGCTAACCGGTAATCCATGCCGAATACTTTTTCAAATAAAATGGCGCCACCCACCATGCCGGAAGAAGCATAGAAGGTGAAAAACAGCAGAATTGTCAGCGCCGATACCAGTTTTAACAGGCCACTTTTATCGGCAAAACGTTTTTCAAAAAAGTCGGGGAGGGTGAGGGCGTTATCGGCCATTTGTGTGTATATCCGCAAGCGTTTGGCGACCAGTAACCAGTTAAGCCAAGCTCCCAACAACAGCCCAATACCAATCCAGGCTTCACCCATGCCCCCAAGATATACCGCGCCAGGAAGCCCAAGTAACAACCAGCCAGACATATCCGATGCGCCTACGCTAAGGGCGGTGACCGCCGGGCCCATCTTGCGGCCACCCAGAATATAGTCGTCGAGCGAATCTGTGGCGCGGTATGCCCAATAACCGATTGCCAGCATGGCAGTAAGATAACCAATAAAGGTGATAATGATAGGCGTGTCAGTGACCATAAAGATATTTGTAAAATTATTGTTATCAATGTCTTGCATGCTAACAGATGGGAATGTCAGCACACAACATCTGTACTGTAATTACACCATAATGGCAGTCGTTGCTGCTTGACCAGATAACGCTGTAGACTGTCGCTTGATTGACATGTGTGCGGTGAGCTTTACTGTTGCAATGAGCATATGGCGGATGCGTTCATTTTGGCTCATGAGCATAGAAATCTGACCATTCAATAAGTTGCATTATTGCTTATTGCTTATTGCTTATTGCTTATTGTTTATTGCTTGGTTGCTCAGTTAAGTGTGCCAGCTGTTGCTGCGCTGGTCGATACCCTTGATTGGCGGCCTGTTGATACCAATAAAGTGCTTGCTGGTGATCTTGAGAAATGCCTAATCCCAATTCGTAAGCTGCTGCGAGATTATTTTGTCCAACGGCGTCCCCTTGTTTAGCTGCTTTGGTAAACCACTCAACGGCTGTGCTATCGTTACGTTTTACACCTTCCCCGTAGTGATACAGCATGCCCAACGCGACTTGTGCATAAACGTGGCCTTGCTGTGCCGCTTGTTGATAGTAAGTCGCTGCCAGTTGGTCATTGTGTGCCACACCAGTGCCATTTCGATAGTAGTTGCCTAAGCGATATTGTGCGCTGGCCACACCATGTTCAGCCGCTTTTTTAAACCAAACAGCAGCTTGTTGGTAATCTTTTGTTACCCCGTGGCCCATACGATATAACTCACCGATGGCATTTTCAGCCTGAGCATTTCCTTGAAGTGCTGATTTCATAAACCAATTCAAGGCTTTAATATCGTCTTTTGGGAACAGTTTGCCTGTTTGGTATTGCTTCCCGAGCATGTATTCGGCGTCAGCATCACCCAGGTTGGCCGAGGTTCTATACCAATTAAGGGCCACTAAACTACTATGTTCTAATGCTTTTTTATACCACTCGTGGGCTTTCGCTTCGTCTTGCTCAATCCCATCGCCGATTTCATAACGTTCAGCCAGCATCTCTTGGGCGGCCGTGAAGTTGTTGTTGGCTGCGGCAAAATACCAGTAAAACGCTTGCTGTTTGTTGGGCGCAATACCTTCACCAAGTTCATAAGCTAACCCTAGGTTATATTGGGCTTTGCCGTAACCTTGTGCTGCTGCCAGTTGTAACCATTTCACCCCTTGTTTTGGATCTGGCGCGACACCTCGACCTTCAAGATAAATCCATCCCAACAGATTTTGTGCATAGGCTGAGCCTTGCTCGGCGGCGTGCTGTAATGTGGCCAGCGTTTGCTGATGTTGGGTGGCTGGCACGTTTGAGAATTTGTACATTGAGCCAATACTTATCAATGCATTGTCATCTCCTTGTGCCGCGGCCTTTAAAACCACTCCACGGCAGTTTCATCGTTACTGGTAACCCCATTACCCAGTTGATACATAGTTCCTAGCAACTGCTGCGCATCAGCTAAGCCATTGTCGGCTAATGGTTTAAGTTGCTGTATGGCGGTTTGATAATCTGCATGTTGATAGGCTTGCAGTGCACGTTGGTACGCTAGGTAGGGCGGCAGTGACGTTGTAGAGGTACAACTGGTGCAATAAAACAGGGTGAGAAGAACGCCAATGACAGATTGATAACGCAACATGGATTATTCGAGTAAGGAGTAGTATTAGTGATATATATCATATGGTTATCTAGATGGAAATGAATATATCAAGACCTTCTTTTTTGAGGCATAGTGTTTACTGGCGGTGTTAAGTCATTGGCTGGTAGCGTTACACCAGTAAAAACGTGTAAACGAGCCTCGCCAGCATGATGCTGGCGAGCAAGGTTGGTAAGGTTGGTGTTTTAACCACAACGATTGATCATGAATGGCTTAGCTATGGGTTTAATGACATTAAGGCACTATCCCGCTGCTGTTTGGTGCCAGTGTTAAAGGCGGCCAACTGGGTCTTGAGGGTCTGGTATAACTCGGCAGTATCTGTTGGCTTGCGGCCATAGTGCGCGGCTTGAAGTGCCGTTACTGTTTGCGCTAATGCTGGCGAGATTTCTGCAAGATTCTGCAGTGTTACCTTATGTGAACTTCGGAGCGAAAGCTCATGCAGTAAGGCGTTGAGCACTTCGCCAATATTGTTAGCCTTAATCGCATCATCAAGTGAATCTGCTTTCACCACCGGACGCTCTTTTTTACTTTCTACCGTTGTTACGCGCTTTGAGTTTTGTTGGCTTGTCCACCACCACAGCAGCAATGTTAACAGCCAGAGACCAGCAAACACCGCAGTAGCCAGCGGCCAGTAGCCATTGTTGTTTTGTGCCTGAGCCACAGGTGTGCTCAGATCCGGTGCTGGGGTATTGCTGGCCGGTTTTACCTTAACCTGCCGTGCCGGTAGTGTGGCATATTCCTCTTGATTAAGATGCGGATTCCACCAAGCCACTTTGATTTCCGGTAAGGTGTAGTCACCCGCTTTGGCTGGGACGATAGCGATGGTTTGCGTCAGCTTGGCGACAGTTTGTCCATTACGGACATAGGTTTTTTGACGGGTTTATCGGGATAACTGCGCATGTCGGCAGGCAGTGACAGATGCAGATCTGGCAAACTGGTTTCATCGGCGTTAGATGCCAGCAGCGTAATGTTTCGGGTAATGGGTTGCCCGGCCTCATAGCTTTGATTATCTTTCCAGTCTTCCTGAGTGCCACTAAATCGGCCACCAACCAGTCGCCCACATAGGATTTAGGAATGGGGTTGATGCTGACCACTAGACTGTCGCCTTGCGCTTGTACCGGGCGGCTTTCCTGGAAGGAAAACATCCCGCTGCTGGGGCTGTTCATCAGCACATCGCCAGAAAAATTAACGCCGTTTATCATTAACTTGCCGGGATTATCCGCAATAATGCTATAGGTGCGTTCAATCACGCGGTAACGGCGGCCATTGACGATTTCATTGCTGTCTTTATCATCGCCAATCTGTTTGATTTGGGCGCCTTCAATATTGGGCGTCGACAGCACGCCGCGTTGTAAATCAACGGCTAGATATAACTTCACTTTGTAGGTGAGCAACTGGCCGACATAAGCCTCGTCACTGGAAATGCTGGTGCGTAAAAACAGGTTTTTCATCTGCTGTGGTTGGCTGCTGGAGTCCACTACTTGCAGTTGGATCGGATTGGATTTTACGCCGTTAATGTCAAATGCCGGGATGGTCACCTGTCCCAGTTGTTTGGGGGCTATCAGGATCTGCCAGCGGGTTTCCTTGCGAGTGTCAAAATTGATGATCTGGGTGCTGCGGCCAACGCTGGTGCGCCCCACGATAAAGTCTTTCAGTAGCGCGGAGGTATCCAACGCCTGACTTTGTAGATCGTCATCAGCCGTTACTGTTAATGCAATGTACTCGCCTTGTGGCACTGGATTTTTATCAACAGAAGCCTGTAGTTCAGTCAATGCCAGTGCTTTGAGTGGCAACAGGGTTGCCAAGAGCAGCCATAACGGAAAGCGTAGTTTTACCACTGTTGTTGTTCCTTGGGTACATCGCCGCGCTGGCGGCGTTTTTGATATTCCAATTGCATTTTGTTACGCAGCAGTGCGGCGGGATCGTCAACCACGGCTTTTAGCGCACGCTGCATATCTGCGGGCAGTTTATCCTGGTTATCCAGAGTAGACGCGGCCACAGACCCATTTTGCGGGTTTGATGGCGGTTGCTCATCCGCTGCTTTGGCCGCGCTGGCCCGCTGTTGCGCCGAGTCAGCTGGGTTATCCTGCTTAGCATCCGCTTGCATTGCTGGCGCAGGTGGCGTTTGGGGCCTATCACTATCAGCAGCAGACTGTGCTTGTTGCTGGTTGTCTGCCGATGATTGATCTGCGGCCGGCTGCTCCTGCTGCTTATTATCGGTAGCGGCGGATTTAGCAGAAGAGCTCTTGTCCTTATCCTTAGCGGCCGAATCTTCCCCTGGGGACGCTTGCGATTGCTCCTGCTGCTGGTTTGCGGATTCATCACCTTGCTGCGGTTGTTGGCTGCCTTGATTGTCTTTGCCGCTATTCTTTTGCTTATCTTGCGACTGTTGCTGCTCAGACTTATTCTGTGCTTGGTCTTGCTGCTTATCAGCACTATTCTGTTGCTTGTCCTGCTTGTCCTGCTTGTCCTGCTTGTCCTGCTTGTCCTGCTTGTCCTGCTTGTCCTGCTTGTCCTGCTTGTCCTGCTTGTCCTGCTTGTTTTGTTGTTGTTTCAGCAGTTGCTGTGCCAGTTGTTTATTGGCTTTCGCATCATCAAATGCTGGTTGTAGCGTTAATGCTTCGTCGTAGCGCTTGATAGCTTCTTCATACTTACCAAGTTGCATTAGCGCATTACCTTGGTTGTAGTAGCCCTGCGCCGTTTTATCCTGTTCATAGGCGGCGAGGGCACCTTGATAATCACCGGCGCGATATAAGGCGCTGCCTTGCCAAGCGGGGTTGGCAAATTTATCTGCGGCAGCTTTAAAGTCTTGCTGCTTAAATGCCTGCATCCCTTGCTGATCTCGAGTATGCCACAGGTTATCCCATGTACTGGCCTGTGCTTTGGGTGTTAGCAAGCTGCCACACAATGGCAGCACTAATAGCCAGACGGGGAGGCCATATCTGAACATTGCCAGCATAGGCAACAGCAGCAGTAATGTCAGGTAGGGGCCGAGATCTATCCAACTGTCACCTGCAAGGTGAGTGGCTTGCGCGTCTTCATCGGTACTCAGCCACTGCCGTAGTTTGGTTAGATCTGAACCATCATTGGCGAAGGGCAGTAGGCGACCATGACAGCTTTGTGCCAGTTCGTGTAGTTGACTGTAATTAGTGCTAGGTATGACGACCTGATTGCTGTTATCTCGCAGTAACTGACCATCGGCCAACCGCACCGGCGCGCCTTGGGTAGAACCCAGTGCCAATATGCCAAGACGATATTGAGTATCTTGTAATACTGCTTTAGCGGCATTGAGCTGCGGCGTTGCCACCCCATCAGTGACTAAGATGATATCGCCATTAATATGCCCTCCCTGGGAGAGCAACTCTTTGGCTTTAGTGAGCGCCGCTGGCAGGTTAGAGCCCATAACGGGCATGATGTCCGGGCTCAGCGTTGGCAACAGATTTAATAAAGTGTTGCTGTCGCGCGTCAACGGACTGATGACAAAAGCATCACCGGCGTAGGCGATCAATCCGGTTTCACCTTCTTTAAGCCCTTTCAATAAATCGGTGACTCGGAATCTGGCTTGCGTCAGGCGATTGGGTGTCAGGTCGGTGGCATACATCGACAGCGACATATCCATCACAATGACACGCCCTTGAGTGGCGGCAAACACCGGCAGCGGCTTTTTGAATAGTGCAGGGCCACTTAATGCCAGCACCGCCAATAGCCAGCAACTGGCTACGATTGGCAGCCATTGACGCCGAGGCTGTTCACCCTGACTGATAAGTATGCCAGCAAGGTGTGGCGCAATGTATTTATCCCACTGGGAGTGACCACCTTGATGCTTTAACTTTAACCACAATACCAGCAGCAAGGGCAGCAGTGCGATAAACCATTCTGGCCGCATAAAGTGCAGACTCATGATGACCTCCCGGCAGGTTTTATGGCGGGCAGGAACTGGCTGAGACTAAGTGCCAAACTGAGTAATAATGCCAGTCCTAGTGGCCAGTAAAACAGTTCCGATTGCGGCCGGTAAGTGAGCGGATCGCGGCTTATCGGTTGCAAACGGTCTATCTCCTGATAAATCTGTTGCAGTTCTTTAGGATCACGAGCGCGGAAATATTTACCATGGGTAACATCGGCAATCCGTTTTAACTGGTCTTCATCCAGATCCGCCGATGGATTGACCCGCTCGATACCAAACAAGGTCCGGCGTTCCATCACATCAGCGCCTACGCCTATGGTGTAAATAGTGACATGACGCTTGGCAGCAATGGCGGCAGCCTGATCCGGGTCAATATTGCCTGCATTGTTGGAGCCATCGGTCAACAGCACTAATACCCGGTTACTCTTATCGAGATTATCAAACCGCTTCACCGCCAGCGCGATGGCATCACCAATCGCCGTTTGTTTGCCCACCAGACCAATCTGTGCTTCCTTGAGATATTGGGCAACCGAGCGGCGATCCTGTGTTAACGGCGCTTGCAGATATGCTGCATCGGCAAACAGGATCAGGCCGATACGGTCACCGGCGCGGCGTTCGATAAAGTCACTGACGACTTTTTGGATCACACTGAAACGGTCTACGGTTTTGCCGTCCAGCACCATATCTTCAATCTGCATACTGCCGGAGAGATCCACTGCAACCATCAAGTCGCGGCCCTGCGTTGGCAACTCAATGGGATCGCCCAACCACTGTGGCCGCGCCACAGCCAGTAGCAACAGTGACCATAACAACCAGATAATCCACGGTCGACGTCGCTGACTGCTCACTTCGGTCAGCGCATATTGGCGGATGCCCGGCATTTGTAACTGACCACTGCCAACGCTTGTTGGGCGAAAACGGATGAATAGCGGCAATGGCAGTAATAGTAGCAACCACCACCAAGCGAGTGTCAGCATGACTTGCCTCCTTTACTGGCGCGCCGATAATAGCTTGGTGCACAGAGTAACCATTGCTGACACAAGGTTTTGAGTTCTTCGCCGTCTTCGGCGGAAGGGCGCATCTGGTAACGCTGTTGTAGTAAACGCTGGAATTTTCCTTGCTGTTTCACCGGCAAAGCCTGATCCAGATACTGATACCAGCATTCGCCGGTAAGGCTAGCAACTTGCTCGCGGCCACCATAACTGATGGCGCAGCGCTTGAGTAGCGCACTGAGTTGCAGCATCAGTTGCGGATCTTCGCTGTCCAACTGTGACAAGAGTTGCAGCGCTGCTTTGGCACGCCTGTTGCCGCCGTTTTTGTTGGTGGCGCAAATATAGCCATACGCTCAAGGCGATGAGTGACAATAAGGCCAGAATGAACAGTGCCAATATGGCTGGCGCAGGCGGCCAGAAACCTATCTCAGGGGAAGCCGGATATCCTTCATGGCACTGAGCGCCGGATTGGCAGTAGCGGTAGTTGGCGTCATCGTAACAAATTCAGTTGTTGGTTAAGGTTGCGTGCGGCATCCAGCTGGCGTACAGGAATGCGCAGCGACTGCATCATCTGTACAAATTGCATCAGGCTGTGCTGCTGTCGCTGTAGCCAGGCATCATAACTGCGGCGATCCAGCAGTAACGATTGCCCTTGTTCGCTTACGGGTAATGAAAAATGCTTGGGTAAAGCCAAGCTGCCAGTACGCAACGGATCTGTGATCACAAAGGCTGAAACTTCACTGTGGCGACGCAGGTCTGACAGTGGCTGCCGACACTCATCATCAAAGCCGTTACCATCGGTAAGCAGCCACACTTGCGAGCCCGGTTTCGTTAAACGAGCGAGTTGCCGACAGCTTTGCGCCATCAATGCAGCGGGATCCGGGGATGGCTGTTGTAGTGTTTGCAACTGATGTTGGTGCACGGCGGTCAGCGCCGAAATTAATGCCAAAATGCCTTGTTCACGCGTACGTGGTTTCAGCTCGCGACGTTTGTTATCACTGACAATCAAGGCGCCTAACCGATCGCCTTGCTGAATGGCCTTCCAACCCAAGGTGGCCGCCAGATGGGCGACTTGCACCGCTTGCAACAGCAAGGTCGAGCCAAAATACAGGCTGTGTTTCAGGTCAACCAGCAGTAATACCGGGCGTTCACGCTCTTCCACAAACAGCTTGGTGTGAGCCTTGCCCGTACGTGCCGTAACGCGCCAATCTATGGTGCGCACATCGTCACCATGCTGATAATGGCGCACTTCGGCAAACTCCATGCCGCGGCCTTTGAGCAGACTGCTGCGATTACCAGCCAGCGCGGCTCTGGCACGCACTGGATTGTCGGGCAATGCCCGCGCCAGATCCCGGCACGCCAGCAATTCCGCTTCGCTCAGATGTACGCCATCGGCAAATAACGGCAGCGTGTGTTCAGACTCGGACATCATTAGGGCACGGCCACCTGGCTGAGAATATGGTTGATCACTTCATCACGGCTAATGCCTTCTGCCTGTGCTTGGTAACTTAGCAGCAAGCGGTGGCGCAATACATTTGGCAACACTGCTTGAATATCTTCCGGTGCTACAAAATCTCGCTGGTACAACCAAGCGCGGGCGCGGGCACAACGTTCAATGGACTGGGTGGCGCGAGGGCTGACACCATATTCCAGCCATTTTGCCAGTTCGTCGCTGTAGCGTTGTGGTTGCCGGGTTGCCATCACCAAATCAACAATATAGCGCTCCAGTGGCTCAGCCAGATAAATTTCCAGCGCTTGCCCCCTGGCATTAAAGATGTCGTCCTGGGAAATTGGCGTCATCTTTTCCATGCTGCGAGTCTTGGCTTCATTGCGTGACAGCCGCAAAATTTCCAACTCTGTGTCTGCACTTGGATAATCCAGGTTCAGGTGCATCAGAAACCGGTCGAGCTGCGCTTCCGGTAACGGGTAGGTACCTTCATTTTCTAACGGGTTCTGGGTGGCCATTACCAAAAACAGCTGCGGTAATTTGTAGGAATGTTTACCAACGGTCACCTGACCTTCGGCCATGGCTTCTAGCAGCGCCGACTGTACTTTGGCCAGGCGCGCGGTTAATCTCATCCGCTAAAATCAGATTGTGAAATATCGGCCCAGCCTCAAACTCGAACGTGCCGGTTTGTGCGCGGTATATATCGGTTCCGGTCAAGTCTGCCGGGAGTAGATCTGGGGTAAACTGGATCCGGTGAAAATCCCCTTGAATACCGTCACACAGCGCTTTCACCGCGCGGGTTTTTGCCAGTCCTGGCGGGCCTTCTACCAGTAAATGACCATCGGCAATCAATGCCAGCAGCAGATTTTCGGTTAACGAGGGCTGACCGACGATGACGTGGTCAAGGTATGTTCTTAATGCGTGAAAACGACTTAACGGCATAGGGCTTCTCTTATCATGCTCGTGCAGCAGCGGCTGCAGGGTTTTCCTGTCATTGTGCGGAATATTACAGGGCGATTGAAGTACAAAATGCTATGAATTAAAAGTTAATTTTTCTTAAGGCAGGCACTTGGAGCCTTGTCTGTATTATGCCATGCGCTGTTGCTATAGACAGAACTGTTGGCCGATTTATCCTGCGATGATGGCAGTTGCCGATAATTTATCCAGTGGAAAATCCAAACAAGTGTTTAAAACTTAGAGAGAAGAAGTTAGAATCAGATCACATTTTAATGGTCAGACCTGTTGGGTGTATGTCTGGCTAGGGATTTCAGTCTGTGGTCATGGACCAAATATAACGAGGATAACAGATGAGTGACAGACAGCAGGTAACCAATGCCAAGGGAGAACGCATTGCCATTGTAGCGGGTTTGCGTACACCGTTTGCTCGTCAGGCGACAGCTTTTCATGGCATGCCCGCCGTAGATCTGGGCAAAATGGTGGTGGCTGAATTACTGCAGCGCACTGAGCTTGACCCGGCACTGGTTGAACAACTGGTATATGGTCAGGTAGTGCAGATGCCTGCCGCGCCTAACATTGCCCGGGAGATTGTGCTGGGGACAGGCATGAAGGTGACCACCGATGCTTACAGCGTCACCCGCGCTTGTGCCACCAGTTTCCAAAGCACAGTGAATGTGGCGGAAGCCATTATGACTGGCAATATCGATATTGGTATTGCCGGTGGCGCAGATTCCTCTTCTTTATTACCTATCGGTGTATCCAAGACATTAGCGGTTGCACTGGTAGACTTAGGTAAAGCACGCAGTCTGAAACAAAAATGGCAAGTGCTCAGCCGTTTGCGGCCAAAGGATCTGTTACCTGTTCCGCCTGCGGTTGCTGAGTATTCCACCGGGTTATCGATGGGGCAAACCGCCGAGCAGATGGCCAAGAGCTATCATATCAGCCGCGCCGATCAGGACGCGTTGGCGCACCGCTCGCATACACTTGCCAGCAAGACCTGGGCGGAAGGCAAACTGAAAGATGAAGTAATGGTCACCCATGTACCACCATTCGACAGCTTTATCGAACGCGATAACAATATCCGCGACAATTCTACTTTGGAATCCTATGCCAAATTGAAGCCAGTGTTTGATCGTAAGCATGGCACGGTCACGGCGGCGACCAGCACACCGCTGACCGACGGTGCCTCAGCGGTATTGCTGATGAGCGAAGGCCGAGCTAAAGCCCTAGGATATCAGCCTATTGGCTATATCAAGAGCTATGCTTTCAGCGCCATTGAAGTCTGGCAAGATATGCTGATGGGGCCGTCATATGCAACACCGCTGGCGCTGAAACGTGCGGGGATGCAACTGGAAGACTTGGATCTGATTGAGATGCACGAAGCTTTTGCAGCGCAGACCTTAGCCAATATCCAGATGTTTGCTTCAAAGACCTTTGCCGCAGAGAAACTGGGGCAGAGCCGCGCCATTGGCGAGATTGATATGAATAAGTTCAACGTCCTCGGTGGTTCACTGGCATATGGGCATCCTTTTGCGGCAACAGGTACTCGTTTGATCACTCAGGTGTGTAACGAGCTGAAACGTCGCGGTGGCGGAACTGCGTTGACCACCGCTTGTGCCGCCGGGGGCCTCGGTGCCGCCATGATCCTGGAAGTGGAGTAAAAGGCCATGGAAATGACAGAAAAAACCTTCAACCTCAGTGTGCGGGATGATGGCATCGCCTTGTTGACGATGGATGTTCCCGGCGAAACCATGAACACCTTGCGGGCCGAATTTGTCCCAGAAATGACCGAACTGCTAGCACAGATCCGCGCCGATCAGCGCATCAAAGGTCTGGTGGTGATCTCTGGTAAAAAGACTCGTTTGTTGCGGGGGCGGACATTGCCATGTTGGATGCCTGTGATACCCGTGATAAAGCCAGCGAGTTATCGGCCGCCGGACATCAAGTGTTTGGCGAACTGGAAAAATTAGCAATCCCGGTAGTGGCGGCCATTCATGGTGCATGTCTCGGCGGCGGTCTGGAGTTGGCTCTGGCGTGCCATAAGCGTGTTTGTACTGACGATGGCAAAACTATGCTGGGGTTACCGGAAGTGCAATTAGGACTGTTGCCCGGCAGTGGCGGAACCCAACGTTTGCCAAGGCTGATAGGCATCGCCAAGGCGCTGGATATGATGTTAACCGGTAAACAAATCCGGCCGAAACAGGCATTGAAAATGGGCTTGGTGGACGATGTTGTGCCACAGACCATTTTGTTGCAAGCGGCGATTGAATTAGCCCAAAACGGTAAAAAACGCGCGAAACGCAAAGCAACCTTGATGGAACTAGCGTTGGAGCGCACCCACTTTGGCCGCAATATATTGTTCGATCAGGCATTAAAACAGGTGGAACGTAAGACTCAGGGCAATTATCCCGCGCCGCCTAAAATTATTGATTGTGTGCGCATCGGCGCTGATGAAGGCATGGCGGCAGGTTTGGCGACAGAATCCCGTTATTTTGGCGAATTGGTGATGACAGCAGAATCCGCCGCGCTGCGTTCTATCTTCTTTGCGACCACCGAAATGAAAAAAGAGACCGGTGCTGACGGCGCCGAACCGCGGCCGCTGAAAAAAGCGGTTGTGCTCGGCGGTGGTCTGATGGGCGGTGGTATTGCCTCGGTCACCATTAGCAAGGCCAAACTGCCGGTACGGGTAAAGGATATCAGCGAAAAAGGGCTGTCTAACGCCTTGTCCTACGCCTATAAACTGCTGGATAAAGGTGTTAAGCGGCGCCATATGAGTGCAGCGCAGCGGGATAAACAGATGGCGCTGATGAGTACCACTACCGAGTACCGTGGCATACACGATGCGGATATCGTGGTGGAAGCGGTGTTTGAAGATCTAAAACTCAAGCATCAGATGGTGCAGGATATTGAACGCGAATGTACTGCACATACGGTGTTTGCATCCAATACCTCTTCCTTGCCAATCGGTCAGATTGCCGCCGTGGCCAGCCGCCCAGAAAATGTCATTGGGCTGCACTATTTTTCACCGGTAGAGAAGATGCCGCTGGTGGAAGTTATTGCCCATGAGAAAACATCTTCTGAGACCATCGCCACTACGGTTGCTTTTGCCCGTAAACAGGGGAAAACCCCGATAGTGGTAAAAGATGGTGCCGGATTTTATGTTAACCGTATCCTGGCGCTTTATATGAACGAAGCGGCGCAACTACTGCTGGAAGGCCAGAGTGTGGAACAGCTGGATCAGGCGCTGGTGAAATTTGGTTTCCCGGTGGGCCCGATGACATTGCTGGATGAAGTCGGCATTGACGTCGGTGCCAAGATCTCACCCATTCTGGAACAAGCGCTGGGTGAACGTTTCCGCGCGCCAGCGGCGTTTGAAAAACTGCTGCAAGATGAGCGTAAAGGGCGTAAGAACGGCAAGGGTTTCTATCTGTATGGTAAAAAGAAATCCAAGAAGAAACAGGTGGATAGTTCTGTCTATAAAGTGCTGGGGATCACCCCAGGCGTGGCCGCAGATAACGAACAACTGGCACAGCGCTGCGTAGTGCAGATGTTAAATGAGGCGGTGCGCTGTCTCGATGAAGGCATTATCCGCAATGCCCGTGATGGTGATATCGGTGCCATTTTTGGTATCGGTTTCCCACCGTTTCTGGGCGGGCCATTCCACTATATTGATACTTTGGGTACCGCTAAACTGGTGGAGATGCTGGAAGGTTATCAGTACCGTTTGGGTGAACGGTTTGCCCCTTGCGAACGGCTGAAAACAATGGCGGCAACTGGCCAGCGTTTCTTTGACTAACGCCATAACTGATTGACCATAAACGCCCGCCGCTGCGGGCGTTTTGTTTACTAAAACGATAGTCATTGTGCTCGGTGGTTTGCAGTTTGGCGTAAAGCGGGTTAAATTTACTGTAAATTTATACAGCACTATTGAGCTATGATCCTATATATTGCTGAAAAACCAAGCCTTGGCCGCGCGATTGCTGACGTGTTACCTAAGCCACTGCGCAAGCACGAGGGTTATATTGAAGCGGCCAATGGCGATTGTGTCTCTTGGTGTGTAGGGCATCTGCTAGAGCAGGCGGCACCGGATGCCTATGATCCGCAATATAAATCCTGGAAACCAGAGCATCTGCCGATTGTGCCACAGCAGTGGCAGTTACTGCCTAAAAAAGGTAGCCGAGGTCAGTTGGCGGTGCTGAAAAAACTGATCAAACAAGCCGATACACTGGTGCATGCT
This sequence comes from Shewanella dokdonensis, assembly GCF_018394335.1. Classification (NCBI taxonomy): domain Bacteria; kingdom Pseudomonadati; phylum Pseudomonadota; class Gammaproteobacteria; order Alteromonadales; family Shewanellaceae; genus Shewanella; species Shewanella dokdonensis. The sequence goes on from NZ_CP074572.1 coordinate 3,563,949, forward strand.
GGCGATCCTGATAGAGAAGGGCAGTTACTGGTGGATGAAGTGTTATCTTATCTGGGTACCAGCAGTGACAAACAGTCGGCGGCGCAGCGACTACTGATCAATGATTTAAACCCGCAGGCGGTCAGTCGTGCACTTGGCAATATGCGCAGTAATCGTGAATTTGTGCCGTTATCCACCTCCGCGTTGGCGCGCAGTCGTGCTGACTGGCTGTATGGCATGAACCTGTCACGTGCGTACACTTTGCAGGGGCGTAAAGTCGGCTATCAGGGGTTTTGTCGGTAGGTCGAGTGCAAACCCCTTTGCTTGGTTTGGTGGTGCGCCGGGATGAAGAGATAGCCGCTTTTCAGCCAAAGCCGTTTTTTGAGGTGTTGGCACAGCTACAGTGTGACGATGGCGCCCGCTTTAGTGCGCGCTGGCAGCCAAGTGAAGCCTGCCAGCAGTGGCTGGATGCAGAAGGCCGCGTGTTGGCAAGAGGGCTGGCTGAAAACGTTATCCGCCGTATCAGTGGTCAGTCTGCCCATGTACAAACCGTGGAGAGCAAACCCAAAAGGCAGGCGCCACCGCTGCCTTATAGCTTGTCTGCATTGCAGATAGACTGTAATAAACGCTTTGGCATGAGTGCCAAAGAGGTGCTGGATACGGCGCAGGCGTTGTACGAACGCCACAAACTGCTGACGTACCCGCGCTCCGACAGTCGTCATCTGCCACAAGCGCAGTTTGCTGATGCCACCGAGATTATTGCTACCATCAGCCAAGGTGCGGCCGAACTGCTGCAAGGATGTGAACTTCCTGATCCTAAGCTTAAATCCAAAGCGTGGGATGACAGTAAAGTTGATGCCCACCACGCTATTATTCCCACGCACAAAGTGGCTAATTTAGCAGGATTGTCGGCGCGTGAGCGGCAGGTTTATCTGCAGGTCGCTAGGCAATATTTGGCGCAGTTTTATCCCCATTATCTGTATCTGGAAACACAGGTCCAGTTGCAGATTGCGGGTGGCCTTTTTGTCGCCAAGAGCAAGCAGCAACAGCAAGTCGGCTGGAAACAGCTATTTCGTCAGGAACAGAACCACGATGAAGAGGAGGCATTAACTGGAAGCTTGCCGCCACTCAAGGTGGGGCAACAACTGCAATGTCTTAAGGGCGAATTGCTGGAAAAAATGACTCAGCCGCCGAAGCATTTCACCGATGCCACCTTGTTAGCCGCCATGACGGGAATTAACCGCTTTGTCAGCGATCCGCAAATTCGTAAAGTGCTTAAAGATACCGATGGTCTCGGCACCGAAGCCACCCGCGCGGGTATTATCGAGTTGCTGTTTAAACGGGGATTTTTACAGCGGCAAGGCAAGAGTATTCAGGCCACTGCGGCTGGCACCGGGCTGATCCACAGCTTGCCAGATGTTGCCACAACACCGGATATGACGGCGCAATGGGAAAGCAGTCTAGATGCTATCAGTCGCCGTGACATGAAATATCAGGCATTTATGCAGCCACTGCTACAGCAACTGACAGCGCTAGTTACTCAGGCACAAAACAGCTTACCTACAGCGCTTAGTGGAGTTAAAACTCGACAACGGAATTATCGCAACACTACCGGGAAGCGCACCTCTAAAGCTGCAAGGGGCAAAGTTGGGCAAACTGGGAAAACAGTACGCCGGGCAGAACGTCAAACTAAAGCCGTAACGCACGGCAGCAAGTCTGCGGATTAAACGTCACGGACTTTGCGATACTGGTTGGATACCATGTCATATTCATAGCCAAACTGATGCAGTTTCTGCTCCAGCAGCTGTGGTGATAAGTCTAGGTCGTACAATAACGCCTGTTTGTCTGGGCAATGCAGACGTAGTTTTTCATTGACGATGCCGAGCAGGATCTCCGCGGGCAATTGTTGCAGATCTTGCATAGTGGAAGCCTCCCTGAACATGCTTTAAGCATAGTCATAGCGTGACAGAAATTGCCATTACCATGAAAAAATTGTGGGATTTATTAACTGTAGGTTGCATCGTTTATGCTCTGTCATTGTTGCGAATATAAACGATGCAATGCCAATCGCCATGTCGGTACAAACGCATGGGGCCACTATGCAGAACGCTAATTAAGTCGAACTGAAATTAACGCAGTTGCGCGCCTTTATTTAGCGCTATCAGCCGGTCTAGGATATGTTCTCCATCCATGCGAATACCATTATGTTCGTATTCGGACGTCAACCAGTAACGGAGGTTAGCCACCTGCGCGGCAGTTTCCAGGCTGTATTCTCGCGCCACATACATATCTTCGCTATAGATAGCCGCGGCCACCGGCACTTTGTTAGCGGCAAGTTTTTGCAAATTGTAGAGTGTGGGCCAATCGGGTTTGCTAGCCAGTAATTCGGCACATGGTTGTAGTGGCCGCAAGTTGCTGATCTGGTGCAACATCCACGGATATACCATCTCACCTGTGAGCAGCAGCTCTGCGGCATCAGGGGCAAATTCGGGATATTCGGCGCGCACACGTTGGGCTGCCCAGTTAGATGATGTTTGCTGGCAATAGATGGCTTCGTGCAGCAGCACATATAACGGGTTGGTGTGGTAACTCAGCATCTGGGTGAAATGCTCGGCAAATAACGGGTTGAGTATTTGACCGTCAGTGCCCTCTAGCAGCGCTTGCTCGAGCAGGTAGTAGACGGCCTCTGGCCCTTGCATCATGCCAAGATTAATCCCCAGTAGTTGCAGCATCTCTACCGTCAGTCGATCGCCGTTCGGCAGGTATTCTTGATGTTGTCTCAAGTGTGCCGCCAGCGTGTTGAGTAACTGCTGAGCATCTGGGAAACGGCGCTGAAACTCTCGGTTTTTATCCAATACCCGCTGATAAGTGGCGCGATAAACTTCATCGGCACTGCGTGTCAGTGAGGGAATTCCGCCAGTAATAAAGGCTTGTTGCAGTCCCTCGGGGGCGGCGCTGAGATAATGCAGAATGCAGAATCCCCCAAAGCTTTGACCGAGTACACTCCAGGGCATTTGTGGGCTGAGTTGCTGACGAATGGCTTCGGCGTCTCGGACGATGTTGTCTGCACGAAAATGACGCAGATATTCGGCTTGCTGAGTGGCACTCAAGCCACTCAGCGTACGGTAGCTTACGGGGCTCGATAAACCGGTACCGCGTTGATCTAACAGCAGTACTCGAAATTCCTGCAATGCGCGTTTTAGCCAGCCGCTATTGGCTAATGGCCGCTGTGCCGCAAAGCCTGGCCCGCCTTGAAAATACAGCAATATTGGCAGGTTTTCTGCGTTCGTTTGTAATCCCTGCAATTCTCGGGCAAAAACCTTGAGGGTTGGCCCTTGGGGCTGAGCGTAATCTAACGGCAAAGTAAAGTAGTGCTTGCGGCACCGCATTCCTTCAAGTTGGGCGATATTGTTCATTAGTAGCATCTTGTGCAAAATTTTTAGCCGATTGTACAACGAAATGACGGCCCAAGATGCCCATAATGTAATTTGCTCGGGCTTTCACTGACAGGAAAAGTTAAACTGGCATTTAACGCGAAGCTTTTACGGTTAAGATCAACTTTAATCGCTGATAATTGATCGATGATGTTGCCGTTATCACGGATAGATAAAACCAGCCTGAGAGTAACAACTAAATGAAATATCAAATAATTCCCGTAACCCCATTCCAACAGAACTGCAGCTTAGTTTGGTGTGAGCAGACGCTGCAAGCGGCGGTAATTGACCCAGGTGGCGACCTAGACAGGATCCTTGATGCCGTGCATGAACATGGCCTGAGTCTGGAAAAGATTTTACTGACACATGGACATATCGATCATGTCGGCGGCGCCGCCAAATTAGCAGAACAACAGCAGTTACCGATTATTGGGCCGCATGAGGATGACAAAATGTGGCTAGAACAATTGCCGATACAGAGCCAAAAATTTGGTTTCCCTGCCAGTGTGGCGTTTGAACCCAGTCAATATTTGCAAGATGGCGATGAAGTCACCGTTGGCAATAGCGTGCTGAAAGTGTTCCATTGCCCAGGGCATACGCCGGGACATGTGGTGTTTTGGTCCGCAGCAGACAAGCTAGCATTCGTTGGTGATGTGTTATTTCGCGGTTCTATCGGCCGTACGGATTTTCCTGGTTCCAGTTATCAGGCACTGATTGATTCGATCAGTAATAAGCTATGGCCTCTGGGCAATGATACCCGCTTTGTGCCGGGGCATGGACTGATGTCAACGTTTGCGGAAGAACGGCAAAATAATCCTTTTGTGGCCGATCAGTTACTGCAATAGCCTGTTGTGCTTTCGATGACGCCAGCAGCGATCGGCTGGCGTGATGCTTAGCCACTCTGGATGATGAGTATTGCACGTTTAGTGCCTTAACCTGCTGAATACGTTTACTAAGTTGCCTTCGTAGCAATCAGTCATCGCCCTTAGTCATAACGCTTTATAGTCTTTAGTTGCCTCTTCAATATGCTTAATCAATGCCGCCACTGCTGATAATTGTCTCACAGTTGCCCGTCTCCCCGTTTCTTCACCTGCGTTTTTTACGCGAATAGGGCGTTGTTATCGCCATATCGGTAATAAAAACCGCAATTAGATATAAGTTATACATATGATCATTTTTCCTTAATTTATCTGTCATTAAGCGTCAGTAAATTGGCCGACCAAGTTCAACAAAAATAACCTCTTACCTACTTTTATGAGGATTTATCACTATGGTCACCAAGTCATGTGCCAAGGTATTCGTGGTCAGTGCCGTTGCCTTAGCCCTTGCCGCCTGTAACTCTTCTAACGATGACACTACCACGTACACAAACCCGGGATTACCCGCGGGAACATCGGCAACCCACAGTGTTGCTGAACCTGTGTTATCGGGCAATGACATTGCCGTGGTGGATGGAAATCTCCCTACGACTAACAACAATGGCAATATTGTTGCTTTCGACCCTTCCGTTAGTCCTTTGATCCAAATCCTGAGTGGTTTTGATGATATTTGGTATGCAGGCGATGATACTTGGGCCATGACTGGCTCTTCTGAATCGAAGGCGATTGCGGCAGGTTATGAAGCTTATCCAGGCGTAGTTGGTGGTGGCACTAACAGCACGTCCTATGCCATTCCTTTCAATTTTAGCCATGAACAGATCCGCAACAAGAGTGTCTGGCAGGAAAACTTTAATTATGTAAAACAACTGGTTGAAAACTCAACTAAAGCAGAAAAGGTTGCTGCATATTTAGATGATCAACGAGATAAAGGCTTCAGCATCTCCTCTGGCTTAGGGCCGATGACCGCCGATTATCAAAGCGGCGCGAATGCGACCTCTTCCTATAGTGTTAATGCTAATGGTGATGTGGTGCTGACTGACGCAGTTAGCGGTGAAACCCATGTGATTGACATTGAAAATACCAAATACAATGGCAATCTCTATGAGAGCCTGGCGAATTCAACCCGAACTGGCTTTGGTTCGACATCCGTTGATGGTGAAGCAACGGCTTTAAGTGATGTCGTAGTTTTATTGCAAACCGTTGCGGCTTATGGTGCGTCTACGGAAGCGCCTAAATACCATTTTGAGTCTCCCCGTCCATGGCGTATCAATGCTGATGATTACAGTACCGTGAATGTTAATGATGCTTCTGCAAGCATCTACAGCACCATTACCGACATTAGTGCACTAGAAGAAGATGCGTGTTTGGGGCTTGATGGACAAGCGGTGGCTGCATACAAATATTATGAGCGTCCGGCCAATCCAATCGTGCTGCCTATTACCGGTTTATTGTGCGCAGCGCGTACTACGTATTACGGCAAAGATAGTGACAATGACGGTGTTCCTAATAGTTTCAGTGAATTTGAAGGGGATACTAAGACTGCCGTCAATAGTCTTCCTGCATTGTATTCAAGCAGAGCGAAAGATGGTGCGTTTCCCAGTGGGCATACCGCTGAAGCATTTGACCGTGGCTTGATCTATGCCTACGCCATTCCTGAACGTTTTGCGGAAATGGTTGCACGGGCAGGCGATCTTGGCACTGATCGTATCGTTGCCGGGATGCATTCTCCGTTAGATGTAATTGGTGGCCGTATTATGGCCACGGCTATTGCTGCGGCAATGTTATCTGATAATAACAATGCACTCGCAGCCGAAACTGCGGTAGAACAAGCTCAGAAGTATTTCCTCACCAAGGCGCAAACCGCAGGATACGACACTGTTTATGATTACGCTCACTGTACCACTGATGTGACTAAGCCTTGTGATTTGACTGACCAGTATGCGGATAGAGCCGCGATGAAAACGCGCTATCGCCAAAGTATGACTTACGGTTTTACACCGTTGGCAGAAGCAAGCGCCGCGCCCGAAGTGCCAAAAGGCGCCGAAGTACTGTTGAAAACGCGTTTCCCATATCTGGATGCAAACCAGCGTCGTCAAGTTTTGGCCACCACTGAAATAGATGCTAATTATCCGGTTATCAATAAGTCTCGTGGTTGGGGACGCCTCAATTTAGTTGATGCGGCAGATGGCTATGCGGCGTTTAACAGTAATGTGTCGATATACATGGACGCGAACCGCGGTGGCTTTAATGCGATTGACCGCTGGATGAATGATATTTCTGGTGATGGCCGTCTAGAAAAAAGTGGTAGTGGTACGCTTTATCTTACTGGCACCAATAGTTACCGCGGTGGCACAGTGTTGGAACAAGGAACGCTAGTGGCTAGCTCGGCTTCTGCCTTCGGTAACAATACCCTTTACCAAAAGGATGGTACGGTAAAAATATCGATAGGCGCTGGGGCTGAAACGGCGGCCGCAGGTGCCTTGACGGTTACCGATTTCGTTATGGATGGCGGTGTATTGGCGCTTGATCTTAACCGTAATGCACAGCTCAAGGCGACCACTGGTATCTACCTGACCGGAAACAATCTGTCACTGGATTTAAAGGTTCCGCCACTGACGGCGGCAACCCGTTATACCGTGCTGAATAGCCAACATCTGGAAGGTAAATTTACTGAAGCTAATATCAGGGCTACCGATGCGTCAGGCACCGTATATAAGGTGGCGATGGTTTATACCGATACCTCTGCGCAAGTGACCGTTACACCGAAAAACTAACCGCACACAAGCGCTATCAAAAAGGTAACTTTAGTCGGTTACGTGTTTTTGAATAATGTCGAAAACAGACAAAAATCCCCACGCATTGCACCGTGGGGATTTTTCTGTCGTTCCTATCCTATGTCCATCGGGTTTACAGCCGTTATCCCCTATACGTGCTGACTGAAGATTCATCGAGATACTCAGTTGTTGGCTGTTTCTCGCCTAGCTCAGCCTTTGGCTGCCGCGTTACTATGCTCCACTCAATGGCTGCTTTCCTGTCGGAAGGAAAAATTCTCTATAATCTCTGCATGTTACTTGGTGAAATCCATAACGTTTAACATTAACATGGCGTTGATGACTTGTGCTGTCCCGCAGTGAAGGACGTTGTATACAAGGAGCTGTCGTATGCTAGGCCAGTATTTTGCGTCACCAACAGAATTAACCATGAGTGGGCGGCAACAGTTAGTGCTGACGGTACCACCGCAATTTAGCGATTTTGTGCTATTAGAGTTTTCCAGTTATCCCTTAGCTGAGTGGATAGTGTGCGAACGCAACCACTCCAACGTGCATCATCTTGTGCGCAAACAACCATTCTTAACGTTTGACATGAGTAATGTGACTAACCCATTACCGCTGTCATCTGCTGTTTCTCGCAGTTTGGGGCAGGGTGTCAGGTTATATATAGCACCAGGTGTTAGCAGCGCTAAGGCCATCAGTGCCTTGCGCCGAGGGGTAACGGTCGATATCGATTGCGCGGCTGAGATCTGTTTTAGTTTAAATTCTACGGCATTTGAACTTTTGCCGCTTGAGTGCGATCGCCGTTTAATGTTGCAACCTCAAGTGTTGGAACATGCCCGTACCATATTGGCGCAGGTTCCCGATCCGCATGCAGAAGCGGTCACACTTGCAGTGCAACTATCTGAAATCCAACAGACAAGCCGCCAGCTAAAACGTTATCAGCAGCGCATGGCACTTGAGCTATCCCCCGAGGCCGCAGACGAGCTGTTGCAGTTGCATGCACAATTGGAGCAGAAACGACAGTGGTTGGGGCATTGTTATAATCAGGCGCTCAGTCGCCACAGCTATCGTTACAGTGCTAATCAGGTGGCCGACGAACGCTTGCAGCGCACTCTTGAGTGTTATGAATTGCTGGCACCCCCAGAATTGGTGGCAATGGTGGCCACACTTACGGGGGATGAGAATGAACACTGATACAGTAAAGAGAAGATTAAATGCATTATGAATGCCCGATATGTCGCGAGGCATTAGTGTTAGATGGTCGGCAATGGCGCTGTCAGCAGCGCCATTGTTTTGATGTGGCAAAAGAAGGCTATGTGAATTTGTTACCGGTCAATAAAAAGCACTCATTGAGCCCCGGTGATAATCAACAGATGATGGCGGCCAGAAGAACATTTCTACAGGCAGGTTTGTATCAGCCGTTGAGCGACAGAATTAATACGTTAGCTGTTTCTCTTCACCAGCAAATGCCGGATATTCTGGATATTGGTTGTGGCGAAGGTTATTACAGCCAACGCTTGCAGCAAGCAACGGGTGGAATATTGCAGGGCATGGATATTTCTAAAACCGCTGTGCGTTACGCCGCCAAACGTTACCCTGATTTGCAGTTTTGTGTGGCTAGTGCTTTTGATATGCCCTTTGTCGCCAATAGTTTTGACTTGATGCTAAAGATTTTTGCCCCGGTAGCAGCGGCTGAGTTACAACGTGTCTGTCGTCCTGATGGTTACTATATCAGTGTCACCGCGGGGCCGATGCACCACTTTGCCCTCAAACAGCTCATCTATGCCGAGCCCAAAGAGCATCCGCTTAGTGCTGGACAACTGGATGGGTTTATCTTGCAACACCAGGAAAGGTTGCAGTGGCAGTTGCAAACCCCACTAGGAGAACTCAGCAGCAGTTTTTTACAGATGACACCTTATGCCTGGAAATTTTCAACTGAACAGAAGCAACACTTAGCACAACAAGGGGTGAGTTGTGAGTTGGATTTCTGCATTGAACTGTTTCAACGACAGAAATAAGCAAAAAGTCGTATTGAGAAATTTAAAATCTGCCTAAATACGCAGATTTTAAAGCTGCTTCAGCGAAGTAAGTTGACTTATTTATGGAATGATTTATAGTCATGGAGGCTTGAAAGTTGGGCTTATTTTTATGTGTTCAAAACGACTTGTTCGTCCTGTTAGCATAAATAATACCGGCATTTTCAGCTCCACCGCCGTAAAGGCTTAGTATTGTTTTTGTTACAGGATTAAGACTATGTCTCAAGTAACTGGTGTTGTTAAATGGTTTAACGCTGACAAAGGTTTCGGCTTCATCGCTCAGGAATCAGGTCCAGACGTATTCGTACACTTCCGTGCTATCAACTCTGAAGGGTTCAAAACTCTGGATGAAGGTCAGAAAGTTTCTTTCACCGTTACTCAGGGCCAGAAAGGTCCACAAGCTGAAAACGTAACTGTAATCAGCTAATTTAATTTCTTATAAAGAAATTCGAAAAAAACGCGGCAATTAGCGCCGCGTTTTTTTATATCTAAAAAGTCTCTTTATTACGGTTGTTCTAGAGTATTTAAGCATTTCATTCAGATAACTTGTTTGTTTTTTACAAAATAACGGTAGTTATCTGTCGCTAAATTCAATTAATGCTGTGCAATGACTGTATTAATCATTGTTTCTGCTGCTCGGTATATTTGCCGTAACCAAAATGTTGAATATCTTGCTTACTGGCACCTTCATGGCATTCACCTCGTAACTCGGCTCGGTCTTGTAGTACCAAACGTTCCAGCTCATAGTAACCATCACGGCAATATAGGTTGGCTTCGAGCGTTTTTTGCAGACCAATTTCCAGTTCTTGCGTCATCAGTTTATTTTCAGTGCTACCTCGACGCCCCATGCGTTGTGAACGCATGTCATCCTGAGGTTGGGGGCGAGAATGCTGGCGCTCAGGTGTTTCTGCTGACTTCTGCCGATGTCTATCAGCGGTCACTGCGGTAACACTGTAGGTAAACAGTTTCATTCCATCACTTTTAATTTCTGTCTGGAAGCTATCGGTGACTTTGCTGCAAATTGCGCCGGATCTGGCGTGCCAGAGCCAGGCAGATAAGAGTAGCAATGTGATGGGGGCAGCAATAATGGTAAGCGCATGAGCAATATATTCCTTGGTGACGAGGATAGCGTTATGACTCTTGTAAGCTGTTATTAGTTCAGGATTTATCTTGCTTTATGACCAGCGTTCCCGCCAGTTTGTCATGCCATCCCTGTTTTCTGGCATCAAATGCAACCCACAGTAACCCTAAACCTAAGGGCAGCGTCGCTGGGATATAGGCAAAATATCGGATAAGCCATTGGCGCATGCTGGGTTTACCACCACTGTTTGCGTCAACTATCTTGGCTTTTATGAGAATTTTCCCCGGAGTCGCTGCACGGTAGCGCCAAAACACCAATACTAGCACTGGCGGGAGCAGATAGTTGATGATCACATCTGCTGGGCCGTGTACCAGTGAATTGTCATAGAAAAGTCTGTCACCGTATATCCAAAAGGATAATGGCAGCGTCAGCAACAGGATAAGCAATACATCCAGCATGGTAGCTGCAAAGCGTTCCCAGAAGCCAACATACTGATAGTTTTCGGTAATTGCTGCCATCATTAATCGATTCTTAGTTTGCGCTCAAGTTTAACTGAGCCTGAGCTTCAGTCTTATTGAGCTTGGTTTTACTGTCCAGCAAAAATACTCGTTCTGGGGCTACAGCGACGTTATCTACCAGAAAAGCTTTGACAGCTTGGCTGCGACGCTGAGCTAGGTTCCCTAGGTCGGCATCGCTGATGACTTCGGCATTTAACAGCTGGTTATACAAACCTATATGCCACAAAGTGGTCAATTTGGCCTGGTCGATGTTTCCTTTATCGTCAGTGGCCACCTTTTCAGCATTAGCTTTTTCAGCGTTGGGATCCGCATTAAATTGCTTTTGATATAGTGCTAGTAGCGCATCGGTGAGTTTGCCCGATGCTGGAATACGGCTGGCGCTGAAATCTGCGGGTAAACTGTCAAGTCCACTTTGCTGTAACAGTTGCCGTTGTAATTTATGTTCTGCCATCGCTTGGCTGTCTTGTTGTGGATTGACAGAGGCTTCGATACTCAATGTCAGTTTCGGGCGTTCACTGAGCGCTCCGGCAAGTTTTTGCAATTTGTCCTGCTCGGATGGCGAGAGCTTAGCGGAACCGGCATCAAATGCTACCAGATTGAGCTCTTCATCGCTGCCAAGTAAGCCCGCGAGGAATGAAAAGGGCGCCGTTACAGCTTTGGTTATCACATTGGTTAATGCCGAGAGAATAATGCCACCAAAACTGAAGTCTGGATTGTCTAGATCGCCCGAAACGGGTAAACCAAGGTCAATCACACCGTGTCTGTCCTGCAGTAATGCGATAGCCAAGGTGACAGGTAGGCTTGTTGCCAGTTTTGAATCAGTCGGTTTCCCAAGTTGCAACTGGTCGATGACAACATGGTTATTGCCTTTAAGATGGTTATCTTGCAGTTGATAATTCAGTGCCAGCGTCAATTGGCCTTTATCGATGTAGTAGCCAGCGTAGGTTCCCGAATAAGGGTTCACTGTGGTGAGTTCTACACTCTTGAATAATAGATCCAGATCCAAATAGGGTTGTGGCAATAGCGGATTGATTTCGCCCTTGAGAGACATAGGCGCATAACGGTCAATCTTACCGGCAATATCCACTGTGGCCTTGGTTCCTGGGACGGAAGACAAACTGCTGATTTTGCCATGTAGTTGCTCAATGCCGGTGGCAAAATTAGGCGTTAGTGAATTGTCGGCAAAATAGGCCGAACCATTGCTGAAGTTGATACTGGCAACGGTGATTTTCAATGGCTGTTCAGCTGGAGTCTTGGCTGGTGCGGTGGCACTTGCCACTGTCGGTTGGGCGGTGGCCGCCGCAGTGGTATCGCTAGCGGTTTGCTTGACCATCAGCTCACCAATATTGGTGGTCCGGTCTTCATTAATAGTCACTTTGGCGTATGGTTTTTCTAAAGTGACATTACCGAGCAACAGTTGTTTTTTGTCCGCATCAAAGTCCACGGAATCGATCGCCAGTTGCTGCCATTTAAGTAACGGCCGTTTTTGCTGCAGATCTTTGATCTCCAGATCGCTGACAGCAATATCCCCTTTATAGCTGGCGTGTCCCGCAGTATCTGCGCTGAAATCCCCCGTACTGCTAATCTGGCCTTTTGGCAGCTCGATATTCAGATAGTGAGTCAGATACGGCTGGAACTGGTTCAGCAACAATTTGCTTAATGTCAGTTTGCCACTAACTTGCTTGCTGGCAAGATCAATAGTGCCTTCACTGCTGAAATTGCCGCCACTGTCTGTTGCATGATTCTGTGATACGTCCAGCGCTATTTGATAGCTCAGCGGTGTTGATAATTGGCTGTCAATGCCACCAGTGTTGACTGTCAGCGGGTATACTCGCCAATCAACGCCGTTGCTAAGTTGTTGTTCATGTACATTTATATCGGCAGCTTTTAGGTGAAAGGCTGCAAGTTTCACCAGCCATTGGGGTGTTGAAGAGGCTTGATCTGCACTCGCTGCTGCTGGCTGTGACTCGGTGGCGGTTGGGACAAATAGTGGCACTAACGCCAGTCCGTTTTTATCAAAACGGCTATGCAGCCATAACCCCTCAATCGTCACATCTGCAATGTTCACTTGCTGTGGTTGGCTGCTTAACGCAATCTCACCAACGCGGAGGCTTGGCAGCTTGATGACGGGGGTACTGCCATCGGTAAGTTGCACATTGTTAACGGTGACAAAGGTGTTATCAAGGCGATAAGACAGCGGTTGCCCCGGTGTTTGAGCGATAACATAGTGGGTTTTTAATGAAACAGCACCATCGGTCAACTGTGCTTTCAACATAGGTTGCACATAGCCCCAGAAGGGGGCAGGGTGATATTTTGCAGTTGCAGCTGACCGTTAATCTGTAATGGCTGTAGTAACAATTGCCCATCAGCCGCTAAAGTACCTTTGTCCTGTCCATGAAATGATAACTGATATTGATTCGACAGCGTTTTTTCGTTGTTGCTACTCACTGTATTGCGGGTGCCGAAATTATGCAGGCTGAAATTGATATCGTGATAACTGAGGTGAGTATTGGCGCTGTTATCCTCAAATACCATGTTGCTATTTGACAGGGTTAGCGCATTAATACGGAAGTCTGGTAGCTGAGAATCCTCTGCCGGTTGCGCGGCTGCTGGTGCCGCTGGTGTTTGTAAGCGAGCCACAATATCGTCGAAGTTAAAGCCGATATTCCCTTTGGTATCAGCGGCTCGTATAACCTGGCCTTGTAATCCATCAAGTTGTAGATGATCAACACACCAAGCTCGGCTAAACAGAGATTGCCACAGGTTAAACTCAGTTTCTGCATGTGTCAGGGCCAACAGCGGTGTCGCGGATTTCCCGGAAATAACCAAATTGTCCAGCCGAACCCGGAGTAAAAAAGGATTGATCTGCACGTCCTGTATCGATACTTGGCGCCCCAACAGCTGGGTTAGCTTTTCGGGGGCAATTGCACGCACCACCGCGGGTGTGACCAACCCGAGTAAAAAAGCGTAACCAAGATAAAAGGCTGATAGCCAACTGGCGATTCTTAAGATCCTCGGTGCTTTTTTATACGCCGCGACCATTCCTTTGAATCTGGACAATATCATGGAGGTTTCCTGAAACAGTAAAAACAGAAAAATGTTAACGTGATCATTGTACTGCGTTTACCCGAATAGTGGTATGTAACCGTGTGTAAAGGCTGCCGAAGTTAATAGGTAACGGTGCCATTAATCCAACAGTCAGGGACTTTTATCCGTCATGCGCTGTTGTTAACATTAGCCATATGAGTTATTTGGGAGAGTTGACGTTGAAGCAGACACATACAGAAACTGGCATCTGGAACATGAGTGTTACTACCAATATGCTGGCAGTGTTATTGGTCATTATTGGCTGGATCAGTGGTAATCATGTGGTTTGGAACATAGGTGTGTTTGCCTTGTCTGGCGCGATTACCAATTGGTTAGCGGTTTACATGTTGTTTGAAAAAGTCCCAGGTTTGTACGGTTCGGGCGTTATTCCGGCGCGTTTTGAGGCGATTAAGCAAGCTATTGCCAATCTGATCATGGAGCAGTTTTTTACCGAGGCCAACATTGATAAATTCTTGTCTCGCAAAACCGACGCTCCCTTATTAGACGTCAAGGCATTGCTCGGAAAATTGGATCTTGCCCCGGCGTTTGATGCGTTGCTATCAACGGTGGCGCAATCGTCCTTTGGTGGCATGTTGTCCATGTTTGGTGGTACAGAGGCCTTAATGCCGTTAAAGCAGCCGTTTATCGAGAAAATGCAGCTGTCACTACAAGAGATTGCGGATAGTGATGAATTCAATGCGTTGCTACGACAGGAGCTGGAAAAACCCGGCGTGATGGCCGATATGCGTGAGCAAATCCAACAAATAGTCGCGCAACGATTGCAGGAACTGACACCTATGATGGTCAAAGAGATGGTGCAGCGAATGATCCGTCGTCACCTCGGCTGGCTGGTTGTTTGGGGCGGTGTTTTTGGCGGGCTGATTGGCCTGTTGAATGCCTTGGTTTTGGGTTAATAGGAGTTAATATGCCACACATTGTGATTGAATATGCCGCAGTATTGCGCCAACAACTGGATATCGGTGAGCTAGTTAGCAAGGTTCATAAAGGTGCAATCGCCAGTGGGTTATTTAACCCTGATGCTGTAAAAACCAGGGCTTACGCGTGCGATGATTATCTGCTCGGACAAGGTGATGCCAATGACTTTATTCATATCCGCATGAGTATTATGCCGGGGCGTAGTGACTCGCAGAAGCAGCAACTGACACAAAGTGTCTGGCAGGCAATGAGCGCGCTGGCCGCAGATGTGAGTTGTGTGTCAGTGGAAGTGGCCGAATTGCATCAACCGAGCTATCTTAAGCAGGAACATTAGTATTCTTGACAGGGAAGCATGTGAATAGTGAAACTGTAGTCGATAAGCTAAAAGTGGTGACATCACCGAGTTCCCCCTGTGTTCGTAACTGCTGTCTTGATCATCAGGATGTATGCCTTGGTTGCGGACGTACTTTAGATGAAATCCTCGCTTGGCATGATGCCAGTGATGTGCGCAAGACTCAGATCCTTAACAATTGCCAAAAACGGCAACAGCTAAGACCCAAGCGGTATCGATAACAAAAAGGCACTCAAAGTCGAGTGCCTTACTTTTTGCGCAAGCAAACTATCAATAGGCTGCCGTATGTACCGAACGTACCGCGCGGCCAGATGGATCGATAACCCCTTGCAGACTGGCATCCCAAGCCAATGCTTCGGGAGTAGAGCAGGCAACAGATTTGCCACCAGGAACGGTTTTAGCGGCGGATTCCAAGGGAAAGCTTTCTTCAAAAAAGCAGCGATAGAAATAGGCTTCTTTCGTCTCCGGAGTGTTGTATGGAAAACGGAAGTGAGCATTTGCCAATTCTTTATCATCGACTAACACCGCGGCATGCGCTTTTAAACCATCAATCCACGAGTAACCTACACCATCACTGAACTGTTCTTTCTGGCGCCAAGCCACCTCAGCTGGCAGCATATCTTCAAAGGCTTCACGCAGAATGTGTTTCTCAATACGGCCATTTTTCGACATTTTGGCTTCTGGATTGAGGCGCATTGCCACGTCCATAAACTCCTTGTCGAGGAAGGGGACGCGAGCTTCCAGTCCCCAGGCCGCCATTGCTTTGTTAGCGCGCAGGCAATCATAGAGATGCAGTTTATCTAACTTACGGATCAATTCTTCGTGGAATGCTTGTGCATTGGGGGCCTTGTGAAAATATAGATACCCGCCAAACAATTCATCAGAACCTTCACCAGACAGTACCATTTTGATCCCCATCGCCTTGATTTTTCGTGCCATCAGATACATGGGGGTGGCCGCACGAATGGTGGTAACATCGTACGTTTCTAGGTGGTAGATCACGTCTTTAATCGCATCCAGACCTTCCTGGAAGGTAAAGTTGATCTCATGATGGATAGTGCCAATGGCATCGGCTACTTTTTGGGCCGCAATCAGATCTGGGGCACCTTTCAAGCCTACGGCAAAAGAACTGGGGCCACCAGGCGCCTGATTCATCATTGTCTTCAATGCGACGTTTTGCATAAGTTTGGGTGATGGCGGACACTACTGATGAATCTAAACCGCCAGATAGTAGTACACCGTAGGGTACATCAGACATTAACTGGCGTTTAACTGCGGCTTCCAGCGCTGCTTTTAGTTCCTCTTTGCTAGCGGGATTGTCTTTTACCGCATCGTAATCACGCCATTCCCGTTGATAATATTTCACTGGCTCGCCACCACTGAGCAGGTATTGCCCAGGGGCAAATACGTCAACGGTTTTGCATACTGGCATCAGCGCTTTCATTTCCGATGCCACGTAAAAGTTGCCAGCAGCATCGCGGCCGGTGTACAGCGGAATAATGCCAATATGATCCCGACCGATGAGGTAGCGGTTCAATTTCTGGTCATACAACACAAAGGCGAAGATACCGTTGAGCATATCGAGAAACTCACAGCCGTACTCCTGATACAGCGCTAGGATCACTTCACAGTCAGAGTTTGTCTGATAAGTGTATTTGTCACCCAGTTTGGCTTTCAGTTCCTTGTGGTTATAGATTTCACCATTAACGGCCAGCGCCAGAGTGCCATCTTGGCTGAAAAGTGGCTGTGCGCCGTGTTCGATATCGACAATTGCCAACCGTTCATGAACCAAAATGGCATTGTCGGAGGTAAAAATGCCAGACCAGTCGGGGCCACGATGGCGCATCAGTTTAGACATCTCCAGGGCGACCGGGCGCAACGACGCAGCATCGGACTGGATATCAAGAATAGCGAAAATTGAACACATACAATATGACTCCGAGAAAACCACCATTACTGCGGGTCACTTTGCCATTGTTAGCGCTAAAAGCCAAGTTTCATTTTTATTAAAAATTCCACAAAATGGCTAAAAATATAAATATAGATAAGATTTAAAACTGATAAAAATAAATATTATCCAATATAAATTAAAAATTAATGAATAAATGATAATTAGTTTTGCTGTGAGGTGGATTCGATTGGGGAAACTACACTCAGCGCGAAGAAAATATCATGGTTTAGCAATAAACTAACTGGCTGATGAATATACAACTTCCGGTTTATTTCGGCGGGTGGGGAAGAACGGGCTACCGTGTTTAAAAAAGCGCCCGTAGGCGCTTTCTGAAAATTATAGTTTGATGTGGGTGGCAGGGCGTAGTGCGTGGAATTCTGTGCCTTCGTAGTAACCTGGATAAGCATTACTATCCCCTAACATGGTGGCTGCGCGGTAATAAACCGCCAGATCTTGCAAGGCCCCGGAAAGATCCCAATCGGCTTGATATTCATCACAGGTGTTGTGATAACAGCTCTTCATGCGTTGTTGCATCTGTGCTTTGTACTTGGCTGTGGCTGCGTCAATCGGCTCGTTGCCACTGCCGGCAAACACTGCTGGAACACCATATTTGGCAAAACTGAAATGATCGGAGCGGAAGTAACCGCCGGATTCTGGGTGCAACTCACTTTTTACTTGGCGTTGTTGCTGGTTAACGGCGGCAGCAAGATAGAGTTCCAACTCCGACTTGCCTTTCCCAACGATAGTAAAGTCCTTGGTTCGGCCATAGATGTTGGTACTGTCGAGATTAAACACCCCAATCGTATGTTTGAGCGGATACAAGGGGTGTTCTGCATAATAACGGGAGCCTAACAACCCCTGTTCTTCACCGGTGGTGACCACAAACGTCACGGAGCGTTTAAGGCCGTGTCCCGCCTTGGCGGCAGCGATAAACTGCCGGGCAATCGCCAGCATGCCAGCAACGCCAGAGGCATTATCCATCGCACCATTGAAAATCTTATCACCTTCCAGTGAGTTGTCTTTACCTAAGTGATCCCAGTGTCCGGTAAACAGGATATGTTCATCAGCGCTCATCGTTCCGGGCAGATTAGCGATAACGTTATAACTTTCACCATAACTGGCACTGTTGGTAAATTTTATACTGGCGGTTTGGGCCAAGGGTAACTGCATCGGCTCATGTGCTGCGCGGCTGAGTTCAGTGTCTAATGTCAGCCCCGCCTTAGCAAACACGGCTTTGGCACTCTCTAACGTCATCCAGCCTTCTACGGCAATTCGAGACTGCTCATTCGCAACGGCCAAGTCTTGCTGCGGCCCAGTCCAACTGTGTTCCACGACTGACCAAGGGTAGGACGCAGCTGCTGTTTGATGAATGATAATGGCACCAAGTGCTCCCTGACGACTGGCTTCTTCATACTTATAAGTCCAGCGGCCATAGTAGGTCATGGCTTTACCGTCGAATTTTCCAGATTCAGGGTTTGCAAATCCTGGGTCGTTCACCAAGATCAGTGCAATTTTGCCATGCATGTCTAGCCCTTGGTAATCATTCCAGCCATATTCCGGGGCGTTGATACCATAGCCCACAAAAACCAGTGGTGCATTTTTAATATCCACTTGTTTAACATCGTGATGGCTGTTGAGAATAATGTCCTTACGGTATTGCAACGGCATCCCGGCCAGCGTGATCTGTTGCTGCTCGCTGGCGCTGTAACTGACCATGGGGACTTTTTGTAAATAGCTACCATCGGGGCCTGGCTGCATGCCGATAGATTTAAAAGCCGCCACCAGATAATCCAGTGTCATCTGCTCGCCGTGGGTGGTGGGGGCTCGGCCTTCAAACGCGTCAGAAGACAGTGTTTTTATGTCGTTGCGATATCGCTGTTCATCAAAATGAAAACCGACAGCCGCGTCACCACTGTCGTGCGTGCAGCCAGCAACGAGTGCCAGCATACAGAGTGGAACCAATAAACGCATAAAGGAACCTGTTGATAGTTGAAGTGATTAAGTGCCCAATGCACCTGATGTTGTCGCTATGATGGCGGAAAAACTTTGGTTTCGACAACCTCAGGCGGTAACCCTAATGTTACATAATGTGTCAACAGTCAACTGCGCGTTTACACCACATCAATATCGACAGCGCTGTCAAATACGTGATTAGGGCGGAAGGGTTCCAGCTCGATATCTTCACGGCGCGTGACACCGGTCAGTACCAGAATCGTCTCAAGGCCGGATTGAAGCCCGCAAGTATATCGGTGCGCATGTTGTCACCGATGATCACGGTATTTTCTGAGTGTGCCCCCATATGATTCAGCGCCGAGCGAATGATCAGCGGGCTGGGTTTGCCTACATAAAATGGTTTACGACCAGAAATCACCTCAATTGGAGCACATAAGGCACCACAACCCGGGCTGAAGCTGGGGCCGTGGGTATCGGGGTTGGTGGCAATGAAACGGGCGCCTTTGGCAATAAAGGCGGCGGCTTTACGGATCATATCCCAGTGATAAGTGCGGGTTTCACCCACAATCACAAAATCTGGGTTGATATCTGTGATAGTAAAGCCGGCATTGTAGAGCTCATGAATTAACGCGCCTTCCCCCAATCACATAGGCTTTGGCATTGTTTTCGCCATTCTGATGTTTAAGAAAATTGGCGGTCGCCATGGCAGAGGTATAAAAACATTGCTCGGGAATTTCCGGGATCCCGGCAGCCGCTAGGCGGTTTTGCAGATCTTTACCAGTTTGTGCAGGATTATTGGTGAGCACAACCAAGGGATTTCCTTGTTGCAGTATTTTGGCAATAAATTTGTCGCTACCGGGCACCAGCTTGTTGTCGTGCATCAGTACGCCATCGATATCACAGATAATGTTTTTCATTGCCTTCCTATGCGAAGTGTTACGGCTAGTTCTGCTAACTTAGCAAGTTATAGAAAAACAGGGAACCCGAAGGTTCCCTGTCAATGTTCAATCGGCGGCATAACCACCAGCATCTAGTGGCTGATCATCCAGCCAGGCTTTGCCGTCAGTCATCTTGAGTCGTCCTTCGGCAAACCATTTGATGACCAGCGGGTAGATGGCATGTTCCTGTTCATGCACTCGCTCGGCCAGTAACTCGGCGGTATCATCCTCAAATACGGGCACTTTGGCTTGCAGGATAACCGGGCCGGCATCCAGCGTTGGCGTGACAAAATGTATGCTGGCGCCGTGTTCTTGCTCTCCCGCATCGATGGCGCGCTGATGCGTGTGCAGGCCGGTATATTTAGGCAGTAGTGAAGGATGCACGTTAATCATCCGGCCTTGAAAGGCGGTGACCAGTTCATCGCTAAGAATGCGCATAAAACCAGCGAGCACCAACAGATCTGGCTGGCACTGTTCAATCGCTGCATGCAGTCGTACATCATAGTCTGCACGGGATTCTCCAGGACTAGCCACTATGCAGTGAGTGTCGATCCCGGCGTCACGAGCCCTGACTAAACCATAGGCATCTGTTCGGTTACTGATCACCCCAACCACCTGATAGGGGCTTTCGGTAAAGCGTGATCAATAATGGCCTGCAAATTACTACCGTTGCCGGAAATCAGTACCAAGACGCGACACACCGGCATTAAATAATCTCCACCTGCTCACTGGCATCACCTAATGCGGCTATTTCACCAATATGCCAAGCATTTTCACCATTGGCGTTGAGCAAGGCTAATGCTGAGTCGAGTTGAGCTGCGGGTAACGCTATCACCATGCCAACACCACAGTTAAAGGTGCGGTACATTTCGTGCGTGTCGATATTGCCATTATCCTGCAACCAATGGAAAATCGTTGGCCATTGCCAAGAAGCGCCTTTGATGACGGCCTTGCAGTCAGCGGGTAATACGCGCGGAATATTTTCCCAGAAACCACCGCCAGTAATATGTGCCATCGCGTGTACCGTATGCTGTTCCAGTAACTTCAAGCAGGATTTGACATAAATTTTGGTCGGTTCCAGCAAATGGTCAATAAGAGGTTTACCTTGCAGCAGCTGTGCCGGATCTGCTTGGCTGACTTGCAGCACTTTGCGGATCAGCGAATAACCATTTGAATGTGGGCCACTTGAGCCAAGTGCGATCAGTGCATCGCCAGGTTTGACCAGGCTGCCATCGATGATGGCTTCTTTTTCCACTACGCCAACACAAAAACCGGCCAAGTCGTAATCTGCACCTTCGTACATCCCGGGCATTTCCGCAGTTTCACCACCAATCAATGCGCAACCTGACTGAAAACAGCCTTCGCCAATGCCGCTGACGACCGCAGTGGCCGCGGTGACGTCCAGCTTACCTGTCGCATAATAATCGAGGAAAAACAGTGGCTCAGCCCCTTGTACAATCAGGTCGTTGACACACATAGCCACCAGATCAATACCAACGCTATCGTGTTTTTTGTAATCAATGGCCAGACGCAATTTGGTGCCGACACCATCAGTGCCTGATACCAGCACCGGATGTTTGTATTTTGAAGGCAGTTCACACAAGGCACCGAAACCGCCGAGGTTGCCCATCACTTCTGGGCGCCGCGTGCGTTTAACGACAGATTTAATGTTATTGACCAGAGCGTTGCCTGCATCGATATCAACACCGGCATCTTTATAACTCAGTGGGGTAGGATTACTCACTTGATCCTCTCGGGTACGTGGTTATGGGTTTTAATGCGGCAATATTCTAACAGTTTGGTCTTAGGGTCGAAAGCCAAAGATGGCGCAGGAATGGGCTGATACTGTTCACGAATCGGCGTAAAACAGAAACTTTATGTTTTCCCCTTCAGGTAAATCTACTAAAATCCCAAGGATTTGCCTGGCTCGTGCAGGCCCTGCAATACCTGCCCTGACTGGCTACCTGCCCGCAAAAAACTCAGGAGAAACACAATGAAAGTTGTCGAGGTTAAACACCCACTGGTCCGTCACAAAATTGGTCTGATGCGCGAAGGCGACATCAGCACCAAGCGTTTTCGTGAGCTGGCCTCAGAGGTGGGCAGTTTATTAACCTACGAAGCAACAGCCGATTTTGAAACCGAAACTGTCACTATTCAGGGTTGGAATGGTCCGGTCGAAGTGGAACAGATCAAAGGCAAAAAAGTAACTGTAGTGCCCATTTTGCGCGCTGGTCTCGGAATGATGGACGGGGTTCTGGAAAATATTCCCAGTGCCCGAATTTCCGTTGTCGGCATGTATCGCGATGAAAAGACACTGGAACCAGTACCTTACTTTGAAAAACTCGCCAGCGATCTGAATGAACGCTTGGCATTAGTGGTCGACCCCATGTTGGCAACCGGTGGTTCAATGATTGCAACTATCGATTTGCTGAAACAACGGGGCTGTACCTCTATCAAAGCCTTGGTGCTGGTGGCGGCGCCAGAAGGTTTGAAAGCATTGGAAAAAGCCCATCCTGATGTAGAGCTTTACTGTGCGTCAATCGATCGTTGTCTCAATGAAAACGGTTATATTCTGCCGGGTCTCGGGGATGCCGGTGACAAAATCTTCGGTACCAAATAAGTTTGATAAGTAATGAAGAAGCCCGCATTTGTGCGGGCTTTTTACGCTCGGTTACAGCACCATGGCCGCAATCCAGCCAAATATCAGCAACGGGATGTTGTAGTGAATAAAGGTTGGAATGACGCTATCACGGATATGATCATGTTGCCCGTCAGCATTGAGCCCGGAGGTTGGCCCTAATGTTGAGTCAGAGGCTGGGGAGCCCGCATCCCCGAGTGCCGCCGCCGTGCCCACTAACGCAATCACCGCGGGTGCAGAAAATCCAAAGTGCAGTGCCAGTGGCACATAGATGGTGGCAATAATTGGGATGGTGGAAAAGAGGAGCCAATCCCCATAGTGATCAGCAATCCCACCAATAGCATCAGGAATGCTGCCAGTGATTTGTTATTGCCGATCAAGTCGCCAATGGTGTTGACCAATGTGGCTACCTCACCGGTCTGATTGACGACGGCCGCAAAACCCGAGGCGGCAATCATAATAAAGCCGATATTGGCCATCATGCGTACGCCACGGTTAAAAATATCCTCATTGTCACTGCGTTTTAGTACGCCAGTAACACTGAAGATCATAAAGCCGGCCAATGCCCCGAAGATCATTGACTCGGTTGTCAGTTGTACCACTAGCGTGGTCAGCACTGCGACGATGGCGATCCCGATATTGCGCTTGCATGGCGCTACGGTTTGTATGCCAGCAGCGGGTTCTGGCATGTGGTAATGCCGTGGTTTTCGATAAGAGATGAATACCGCTACGAGCAAGCCCAGCAACATGCCGGCTCCAGGGATTAACATGGCGCTGGGAATATCACCAGCGCTGACAGCCAGACCATTATGGTTGAGGTTTGCCAGCAAAATATCGTTGAGAAAGATGCCGCCAAAGCCGATGGGTAACACCATATAGGTGGTGACGAGGCCAAATGTCAGTACACAGGCTACCAAGCGACGATCCAGTTGCAGACGAGTCATCAACTGTAATAAGGGTGGGATTAAAATCGGGATAAATGCAATGTGGATCGGCAGCAGGTTCTGCGAACTGATTGACATTGCCAGCAGCGTAACCAGTAGCGTTGCTTTCACCAAGCGTTCATTGCGGTTGTTTTGTTCCTGACCGAGCAATTTAATGACTGAACCAGAAATCAGACTGGTGAGTCCTGAATGGGATAAGGCAACAGCAAAAGCGCCTAATAAGGCGTAGCTCAAGGCGATCTGGGCACCACCACCGAGGCCGGTATTAAACGCCGCAATGGTTGCATTCAGTCCTACCCCCCAACAACCCGGCAACCAACGCACTGATGGTCAGTGCAATCACAACATTGACCCGCAAGATGCTCAATAGCAGCATCAGGCACACGGCAATAACAACAGCGTTCATAAGCGAATTTATCGTTTTTGTTAAAAGGATATTCTCAGTAACTGCTACGGTGCTGTAAAGCTTCTGATCATAAAATGCTTAAAAATCTTGAACTACGGCAGTTGCGGTGACAATCACTAAGCTAAAATGGGTGATATTTAGGCAAGTTGACGTGCTGCCCCTTGAAAAAGGTGATATCGATCATAAATAGGTTGTGAGTTAACCCGCAGGTTTTATAATGCCTGTTAGTTAAGCAGGATTTGCAAGTCACTACTCAATCCATAGATGGAGGAAATATAATGGGCGTATTAGTTAGCCGTCCGGCCCCTGATTTTACTGCTGCCGCAGTACTCGGAACCGGTGAAATTGTTGATAGCTTCAACCTGACTGCCGCAATCAAAGGAAAACCCGCAGTAGTGTTTTTCTACCCAATGGACTTCACTTTTGTATGTCCTTCCGAATTGATTGCTTTTGATCACCGTCTGGAAGAGTTCAAGAAACGTGGCGTTGAAGTCATCGGCGTATCCATCGACTCTCAGTTTACTCACAACGCTTGGCGTAACACTCCGGTTAATCAAGGCGGTATTGGCCCAGTGAAATACACTCTGGTTGCCGACGTTCGTCATGACATCTGCAAAGCTTACGATGTAGAACATCCAGAAGCAGGTGTGGCTTTCCGTGGTTCATTCCTGATTGATAAAGATGGTATTGTGCGTCATCAGGTGGTAAATGATCTGCCTCTGGGCCGTAACGTAGACGAAATGTTGCGTATGATTGATGCGCTGCAATTCCACGAAGAATACGGTGAAGTTTGCCCAGCCGGTTGGCAGAAAGGCGAAAAAGGTATGAAAGACAGCCCAGATGGTGTTGCCGCATATCTGGCCGAAAATGCCGATAAGCTGTAA
This sequence comes from Shewanella dokdonensis, assembly GCF_018394335.1. Classification (NCBI taxonomy): domain Bacteria; kingdom Pseudomonadati; phylum Pseudomonadota; class Gammaproteobacteria; order Alteromonadales; family Shewanellaceae; genus Shewanella; species Shewanella dokdonensis. The sequence continues at coordinate 3,588,738 of NZ_CP074572.1, forward strand.
TCGTTATTGAGCTAAAAAAAGCTGCCGTATGGCAGCTTTTTTATTGGTAACAGATTGATTAAATTCTGATTTACTCGGCGTCTGCCAAATAATAGTAACCCAGCTCAATCAATTTTAGTAGCAGTGGCTGGATGCTTTCGCGTTGCAGCATCAGCAGGGCTTGCTCACTGGCAACACTGGTTTGGTTTGCTAGCATTTCGGCATAATCGCGGTCGGTTGCGGCAAATTCAAAACTGTCGCCATTAATAAACAGCCGGTTTTCGCTATCGTTTTCTAACAGCAGCACTTTCAGACCACCAATCCGGCTGAGCACCGCACCATCCTGTAACGCTTGTTGTAGTTCCGCGGCATCAAGACGCTCGGCTTCACAGATATCCAGCTCAAAACGATTCTGACTCAGCAGTTTGCCTAACATTGCCTGATAAGCTGCGGGTTGTTTTGCCAATGAAACCAGCAAATCCATCAGCCCTTGTTGTTGTGCGGCGGGAACCAAGCCGGGCTGTGTGGGTTCAGATGTGGAAGTAAAACGTTGCTGACCTTGATTGCTGTCAATCAGGTAATCGGCCATCGACGACAGCAATTCTTGCTGGCTGGGTGCACGGAAGCCAATGGAGTAGGACATTGCTAGCGTCAAGGTAAAGCCTTGATGGGGAAATCCTGGTGGAATGTAGAGCATGTCGCCAGCTTCAAGGATATCGTCAATAATCGGCTCGAAGTTTTCAATCAGCGGAGAAGTTGTCACACCACCCCGTTGTTGATACTGGCCAATATCACCTACGGTCCAGCGGCGACGGCCTTCACCTTGAATAATAAACACATCATATTGATCTATGTGGGGGCCAACGCCACCGCCTGGGGTGGCAAAGGATGCCATCAGGTCGTCAAAGCGCCAGTCCGGCAGAAAGCGAAAAGCTTCAACTAACGGCTGTGAGTCTGGATACCAGTGATTGATGGCTTGTACCAGCAGTTGCCAGTTTTCTTCGCCATATTGATCGTAATCTTCAAATGGGCCATTGATCACCTGCCAGTTGTTACCTTGCGCCTGGGTAACAACCACACGGGAGGCAACTTCTTCTTCACAGGCCAAGCCAGCAAGTTCATCAGCGGCAATGGGGTCCGTAAAATCTTTAAATGCCTGGCGGAAAATCACCGGCTTTTTCTGCCAGATCTCTTTCAGGAATTTTTCTTTATCAATGGTGAGCTGATACATAATTCACTCGTGTGGTTTAAAAAAGGCGGTACCTGATGGCACCGCCTGTTACAATTCTGCGACCAGTTATTTCAGGTCATCAACAAAGGCTTCGGCACGACCGATATAGGTGGCAGGCGTTAGTTTTTTCAGTTCCGCTTTGACTTCCTCTGGCAATGCCAGGTTGTCAATAAACGCCGCTATCTGCGCTGCGTCTATGCGCTTACCGCGTGTCAGCTCTTTGAGTTTTTCATATGGTTTTTCAATGCCGTAACGACGCATTACTGTCTGTACTGGCTCAGCTAGCACTTCCCAGTTATGATCCAGTTCATCACGCAGATGCGCTTCATTGACTTCCAGTTTGCTGATGCCTTTCAAGGTGGCCTGATAGGCGATCAGCGAGTGCGCAAAACCAACGCCAAGATTACGTAGCACAGTGGAATCTGTCAGATCGCGTTGCCAGCGAGATACCGGCAATTTTGCTGCTAGATGCTGCATCAACGCATTGGCAATCCCTAGATTACCTTCCGAATTTTCAAAATCGATGGGATTGACTTTGTGTGGCATGGTGGAGGAACCAATCTCCCCGGCAATGGTTCTCTGCTTGAAATGGCCCAGGGCTACATAACCCCAGATATCTCGGTCAAAGTCGATCAACACGGTATTGAAACGGGCCACGGCATCGAACAGTTCGGCGATGTAGTCATGTGGCTCAATCTGGGTAGTATAGGGATTCCAGTTCAAGCCGAGACTGGTAACAAAGCGCTGTGACATAGTGTGCCAGTCGACTTCAGGATAGGCTGACAAATGCGCGTTATAGTTACCGACTGCGCCGTTGATTTTGCCCATGATTTCAACTGCTTCAATCTGTTTTATTTGTCGTTCGAGGCGCACCGCCACATTCGCCATCTCTTTACCCAAAGTGGAAGGCGAGGCGGGTTGCCCGTGGGTGCGAGACATCAGCGGTACGGTTTTGTAGGCTTTGGCTAAGGCTTTTACTGCATCGACAATTTTGCGACAGTAGGGCAGTAAAACATTCGCACGCGCTTCTGTCAGCATCAGACCATGAGACAGATTGTTGATGTCTTCTGAAGTGCAAGCAAAGTGTACAAATTCACTGACGGCTTTCAGTTCAGCATTGTCGGCAATTTTTTCTTTGATGAAGTATTCAACTGCTTTTACATCGTGGTTGGTGGTGGCTTCAATGGTTTTTACCCGCTGGGCGTCATCTACGCTGAAGTTGTCGCGGATGTTGTCCAGTAATGCTAGGGCTTGTTCGCTAAAAGGGGCACTTCTTCAATATCTGGGCAGCTAGACAACAGTTTTAACCAGTTGATTTCAACTTGAACACGATATTTGCTGAGACCGTACTCGCTGAATATCCCCGGAGTTCGGTGGTTTTATTGCCATAGCGCCCGTCAACCGGGGAGATAGCAGTCAGTGCGGAAAGATCCATTGTAAGCTCCTTGATGAACTTGGCTTTTAATATAGGGAGAGGCTGTTATTGGCCGTATCGACGATAGCTTTGCGGGAGAACACCAGTTGGCGGCGTTTCCCCCTAGTTGACGCCAAAGCACGGCACTGCGCATCGCTGCTAACAGCAGTGCGCGTATTTTATTCTGTACCTGTTTTTGTTGCAGGATATTGGGATTGCCGGAAATCTGAATTTTTGGCCCCAGATTACTGATGATATCGCTGTAGATATCGGCAAGATTGGCAATCACTTGTTCATCGGTGACAGCAAAATGCTGTAACTGGCGACGAACTTGTTGGATGCGCTCAGACATCATTGCCAAGGCGGCATTGTTACGGCTGAGCTTACGCTCCAATGCCAGCAGTCCCACCAGATAACGGGTGATTTCCACGTCTTTCTGATGATTGTCGCCAAGCTGGTTGATCACCCAGCGGTAACCGTTAGCCAACACTTTTTTGTCGGGATAAATATCATCGATGCTGTCTGGGTCTGTCACCAAAATGGTATTTAGCGCCGCAGCCAGTTGCTCATCATCGGTTTCACCGTGACGGGCAATGTACTGAACCTGAGCCACGGCTTGCAGTGTTGCCGCCAGTGCCATGGTTCTGTCATGCAGTGTGTTCACTGATCACTCTCTTATCAAACTGTCTATGATGCCGCCGCCAAGGCAGATATCACCATCATAGAATACCGCGGACTGCCCTGGTGTGACAGCTGCGACCGGGTTGTCAAAGCTCACTTTGATCTCATCATCGCCATTATAGTGAACCTGACAGGCAACGTCAGATTGACGATAACGGGTTTTAACGGTTAAGCGTTGGCCATCAGCCGGGCCTTGATGATCAACCCAATGCAATTGGTGGGCGATCAAACCTTGTGACATCAAGCGTGGGTGATTATGCCCTTGAGCGACTACCAGCACATTGCGTTTGAGGTCTTTGTCGACTGTGTACCAAGGTTCTTCGCTACCTTCTTTGGTGCCACCAATACCCAGCCCCTTGCGTTGACCCAGGGTATGATACATCAAGCCTTGATGCGTACCGATCACTTCACCTGCTACGGTTTCAATATTACCCGGTTGTGCTGGCAGATAACGGCTAAGGAATTCACTGAATTTACGTTCACCAATAAAACAGATACCTGTGCTGTCTTTCTTATCGGCGGTGACCAGCCCTAATTCTTTGGCAATTTCCCTGACCCGCGGCTTTTCAATATCGCCTACCGGGAACAGACTGCGGGACAACTGCTCATGGCCAAGCGTGTAGAGGAAATAGCTCTGGTCTTTATTGGCATCGGCACCACGTAGCATGGTGGTTTTGCCATTGAGTTCGCCGCGGCGCACATAATGGCCCATGGCAATATAATCCGCGTCCAGAATGTCGTCCGCAAAATCTAGGAATGCTTTAAATTTGATCTCTTTATTGCACATGATATCTGGATTTGGGGTGCGACCAGCCTTGTATTCCGCCAGAAAATATTCGAATACATTGTCCCAATATTCTGCGGCAAAATTGACGGTATGCAGCTTGATGCCTAATTTGTCACATACCGCTTGCGCGTCCTGCAGATCGGCTGCGGCTGAGCAATACTCGGTGCCATCGTCCTCTTCCCAGTTTTTCATAAACAATCCCTCAACTTGGTATCCCTGCTGTTTTAGCAGATAAGCCGATACCGAGGAGTCGACGCCGCCGGACATGCCAACGATAACTTTTTTGTAGAAGGATGAGAGTCGATAAAAGTCATAAAAGCTGATTCACCGTTAAACACAGACTGGGTTGCTTCTCCCGTTAGCTTGCATATGAGTAACGCTACAATGAAAAGCCACTTGCCGCGCAAGGGTTTGGCGACAATCAGAGAAAAGTTAACCCGGATAATTGGTCGCGTATTCTAGCACGGCTTGGCGTTAGCTGCTAATGCCTGAAATGGTTCATTGCCAAACAGGTTGGCATTTATTGGTGATGATTGCTGTCTGATTTTGGGCCGGTAGCGCCCAGCCTGATAGCGGCAGTGTTTGCTACCGCTTGTTATTGCCCGTATCGACTCGATAGGCGGGGGGGATGATGAGCTGAGAATAGCTGTCGCCTAGCACTTTTCCGTTGCTGGCAAACGCCAGTTGGGCGAGTAATAAACGATGTAATTGCTATCTGTCAGGCGCTGGAGTGGGGCATTTTTGCCATGGCAAAATGCCCCTCTGGCTCCTTAAACAGATGTGATCTGCTGCTGTGACAACCAGTAACGACTCATTTCGCAGCGGTGACAGCGTAACGAATGCGATAACCATCAGGATCGGCGATAGTAAATGCAGTAGCAAAGTCCATAGCTGTCGGTGGTTGGAGCAGCGGTACTGCCAGCGCCAAACAGTGCTGATACTGTGCCTGAAACGCCAATTGATCGTCAGCATATAGACAGAGTTCCCCTGGCGTACCCTGGGTTATTGTGAGTGGTGGAATAACGGCTGCTTGCTGCCAAATGCCCAAAGATAGGGATTCGTTCAGCATGTACAACGCAAATTCACTGGAAGTGTGTACGGGGGCTGCCCGAACAATGCGGTATAAAATGCCTGACTCTTGGGCACATCTGCGACATAAAACACCACGGTAGCTCTTGCAACTGACATGATATGACTCCTGTTGTTGTTAATGACGATAAGGAGCCTATCCTGAGTAGCTGTCAGTTTTTGTCAGTAGGCGATGGGGTTATCCGGTATCCCTTGTATCGCCTGCCACGCACGCAACAACTGTTGCTGACTCTGCGGGTAACGCTGGTCTGTTTCATGGTATTGCTTAAGTCGATCCACCCGGAAATGGCGGAATGCCTGACGGGTTTCACACCAAGCGACCAGCATGTAGCAAGATTCCATAAATCCCAGTAATACGGGCCAGATGCGCCGGGTTGTCAGCTGTGCCTGCGCATCGATATAACAGATATCGACCACGACTCCGCGGCGGATTGACTGGCGGATCTGTGATAGCGGTACGGCAACGGCCGCTTTTTCGGCACTCGGGCCAACCCTAACGGTTTCCCGCTCCATCTGTAACTTCAAGCTATCAGGCAAAATGGCCGCGATTTTTGCGAGCGCATTTTGGGCCGCGAGTGTCATCTGTTGATCGTCCTGTTTGCTAACCCAGTTAGCCCCCAACCGCAAGGCTTGCAGTTCCTCATAACTGAACATTAGTGGTGGCAACATGAAATTGGGCTTTAAGAGATAACCGAGCCCAGCTTCACCTGCAATCTCTGCTCCTTGTGACTGCAACGTGGCAATATCGCGGTAGACGGTTCGGACACTTACTCCCAACTGTTCCGCTAGGGTTGTGGCCGCTACTGGATATTTATGGCAGCGGAGCAATTGCAGTAAATCGAACAAGCGTTGCGTTCGCGACATGGTTAAACCATCTGTTTGCGGCGGAGGCGTTGTGGCATTTTAGCGTGTTCCCGTGGGAAGTGGCAGCCTTGACGCAATACTCCGTCATAAGTGATTGTGTCAATATTGGCTTATCTCTGGGCTATCTCGCGGCCATCACATTACGCATTCCATAGCGCCTCAATCTGTGCCGCTGTTAATGAGCAATATTCACCATTGGGCAAACGCTCGCCATTGATATCGAGCGAGCAGGTGCCGATGGCGTAGCGGATCAACCGCAGCGTAGGAAAACCTACCAGGGCGGTCATACGCCGCACCTGTCGGTTGCGTCCTTCGCGGATCTGCAGCTCCAGCCAACAGTCGGGAACAGATTTGCGTTCACGTACGGGAGGAAACCGCGGCCAAATGTCGGGGGCGTCTATCCGCTGCACTCGTGCTGGCAGTGTCATGCCATCTTTGAGGCGTACACCGCAGCGTAATTGTTCAAGCGCTGCCTCGGTGATCTCTCCTTCCACCTGAACCCAGTAAGTTTTATAGGTGTGGCGAGTCGGTGCCGTCAGTTTTGCTTGTAACTTGCCGTTGTTGGTTAGGAGTAACAGACCTTCGCTGTCACGATCCAAACGTCCCGCTGCGTACACTTGCGGTTCATCAATAAAATCTTTCAGCGTCTTGCGGCCCGCTTCATCGGTAAATTGGCACAGCACATCGAAGGGTTTATTGAACACTATCACTTTGGTGTCTGGTGGTGTTACCAGCGGCTTGCGGCGCAATGCGTTACCCGAAATGGGGCGGGATGTGGTGAAGCCTCGACGGCTGTCATGCGGCGGGCGTTTGACTCTGGCGTGCATGGCGTAAGTGGGTGATGACTAAAAGATAAGGTGGGAGAGATCCTAACATATCTGCGACATTCGTCTAAGGGGCGTGGCCCTCTGTGGGAATTTGAATCTTGGGCAGAATGCTCTATGATGTTCGCCAAAATGTGATCTGAAACCCGTTTTGTAACCATGGATTATTTTGTCGAACCGATAGATAGAAGGGCTTTTATTCATCGTTGGGACGAAGTTTAAAACGGGAAGCAGTTGTCTCTCTTTCTTGCAAATGAACGTAGGACCCAAAATGACTGATAAAACTCCCACCATCATCTATACGGAAACAGATGAAGCGCCTGCGTTGGCGACCCTGTCACTGCTACCTATTATTCAGCGCTTTACCAAAATTGCCGGGATTAATGTTGAAACCCGTGATATTTCGCTGTCTGGTCGAATGATTGCGGCTTTCCCCGAACGGCTGACCGCAGCACAGCAAATTGCTGATCATCTTGCAGAACTAGGACAACTGGCGACCACTCCAGACGCCAATATCATCAAGTTGCCTAACATCAGCGCTTCAATTCCACAGTTAAAAGCCTGCATCAAAGAACTTCAGGCAAAGGGCTACGCGCTGCCAGATTACCCAGAGGAGCCAGCAACTGCTGAAGAAAAAGAGATTAAATCTCGTTACGACAAAATTAAAGGCAGTGCCGTAAATCCGGTGCTGCGTGAAGGTAACTCTGACCGCCGTGCGCCCGCATCTGTGAAGCAATATGCGCGTAAACATCCACATTCTATGGGCGCCTGGAGTCAGGATTCCAAGTCGCACGTAGCACACATGTATCATGGTGATTTCTATGGCAGCGAAAGATCTGTCACTATGCCAGCTGCCGATACCGTCTCTATTGTGCTGGAACAGAACGATGGACAAAAAGTTACGCTAAAACAGAGTCTTAAGCTGTTGGCGGGAGAAATTATTGATGCTTCGGTAATGAATGTCCGCGAACTCAGCGCCTTTTATGAGAAAGAGATTGCTGCTGCCAAGTCAGAAGGGGTGTTGCTGTCACTGCATCTGAAAGCCACCATGATGAAGGTGTCTGATCCTGTGCTGTTTGGTTATGCCGTTAAAGCCTATTACAAGGCACTGTTTGCCAAATATGCTGACACTTTTAAAGTGATTGGGGTTGACGTTAATAATGGTTTTGGCGATGTGGTTGCCCGCATTGCTGAATTGCCATCAACCGAGAAAGCCGCCATTGAAGCAGATATCGCGGCGATTTATGCGGCTCAGCCACCACTGGCTATGGTGAACTCCGACAAGGGCATCACTAACCTGCATGTCCCAAGTGATGTCATTATCGATGCTTCTATGCCTGCGGCTATCCGCGCAGGAGGCAAGATGTGGGGGCCAGATGGTCAGTTACATGATATCAAGGCGATGATCCCTGACCGTTGCTATGCGGGTGTCTATGACGAAGCGATTAACTTCTGTAAAGAACATGGTGCATTTGACCCGGCCACAATGGGCACTGTGCCTAATGTGGGCTTGATGGCGCAGAAAGCCGAAGAGTACGGCAGCCATGATAAGACGTTCGAAATCTCAGCCGCCGGGGTGGTGAAAGTTTACAACGCTGCTGGTGACGTGTTGTTGGCTCACGAAGTGGAACAAGGGGATATCTGGCGCATGTGTCAGGCCAAAGATGCGCCTATCCGAGACTGGGTCAAACTGGCGGTGCGCCGCGCTCGCTTATCAAATACTCCAGCGGTATTTTGGTTGGACGAAAATCGCGCCCATGATGCGCAGGTTATCGCTAAGGTCAAAGCTTATCTGCCTGAAGAAGATACCCGTGGTCTGGATATCCAGATCCTGGAACCTAAGGCGGCCGCGCGCTTGTCGTTAACCCGCATGAAAGCTGGCCAAGACACCATTTCTGTCACTGGTAATGTCCTGCGTGATTATCTCACAGACTTATTCCCGATTCTGGAATTGGGCACCAGTGCCAAGATGCTATCTATTGTGCCATTGATGAATGGTGGTGGTCTGTTTGAAACCGGTGCTGGTGGTAGCGCCCCCAAACATGTGCAGCAGTTTGTGGAAGAAAACCATCTGCGTTGGGATTCTTTAGGTGAATTCTTGGCCTTAGGTGCCTCGCTGGAACATTTGAGTCAGACCACAGGCAATGCCAAAGCACAGGTGTTAGCGAATTGTCTGGATCAGGCGATTGGTGAATTCCTTGACTGTAATAAATCGCCTTCGCGTAAAGTGGGGGAAATTGATAACCGTGGCAGCCATTATTTCTTGGCGCAATACTGGGCTAAGGCGTTAGCTGCGCAAGACAAAGATGCTGCACTGCAACAATATTTTGCACCATTGGCTGCTGCCCTGGTCGCCAAGGAAACACAGATTGTGACTGAGTTAAATAGTGTGCAGGGTGTTGCCGTTGCTATGGATGGTTACTATCGGCCTGATCATCAGTTAGCCTCTGCCGCAATGCGCCCGAGTGCCACGCTGAATGCTTTGATGGACGCTTAAGACGAGTTCGGCGGTGTTGCCATCTAGCAACACCGCCGCCGTTACGCAAAATAAAAGGCGGGTGAATACCCGCCTTTATACAATATTTTCAGCTTTTATTTAGCGGGAGAAATGGACGAGGCATGCATGCCTTTGGGCCCTTTCTCAACCTCAAATTCAACTGGCTGGCCGGCTTTCAGGGTTCGATAGCCATCCATATCAATGGTTGAATAGTGTGCGAATACGTCTTCACCACCTTCATCGGGGCAGATAAACCCGAATCCCTTGGCGTTGTTGAACCACTTAACAGTTCCGCTTGCCATACATCTACTTCCTTCTTATGTCTGCATCCAACTAAACTGTCGACACTGATTATGGCCGACTGTTCACCACTCGTTGTACAGGATGTAAGCAGTTACATGGGAAGTCAAGTGTTAAGTTAACAAAAAATCAACACCAATTGTGGTTAAACTTTATACCAGACATTACCTCATAAGCTATTGTATTGATCTCAGGGATTGAATGCGGCGGTGCGAGGCCATATTTGTCTAATTATGGGCTTAGACAATTTTGTCAAAAGCGCGTTATAGTGAGAGCCGGATCAACTTTATTCCCAAGCACGCCACTGACCCAAGAAATTGGTATGGGTTATGGACAGAGGCTAATATTGAAGCATGAGCAAGAGCGGTCAGATTGAACAGTTGGAAAGTGGCATTGAGCAGGAGTTGCAGCCACCACCAATGTATAAAGTCATTTTGAATAACGACGACTACACACCAATGGACTTTGTTGTGGACGTTATTCAGTTATTTTTGGTAAAAATGAACAGGAGGCCACCGACCTGATGTTGATGGTTCATCATCAAGGAAAAGCAGTATGTGGACTATATCCGTTCGGGATTGCTGAGACCAAAGTGGTTCAGGTAAATCAGTTTGCCAGGCAAAACCAACATCCGTTACTGTGTTCGTTAGAGAAAGCGTGAATAAGCTTATCACTGTGGTTAGGGGTGCGTATGCTGAACAAAGATTTAGAAGTGACCTTGAACCTGGCGTTTCAGCAGGCCAGGGATGCCCGGCATGAATATATGACTGTTGAGCATCTGTTGTTGGCACTGATCGATAACCCCGCAGCACGGGATGCGTTATTGGCCTGTGGTGCCAATATCGACAAGTTAAGAGAAGATGTCGCAGCGTTTATTGCTCAGACTACGCCAGTGATCACCGATCCTAGCGATGACCGGGAAACCCAACCAACGCTTGGGTTCCAGCGAGTGTTGCAGCGGGCGGTATTTCATGTGCAGTCATCAGGGCATAATGAAGTCACCGGTGCCAATGTGCTGGTGGCGATTTTTAGTGAGCAGGAATCTCAGGCGGTTTATCTGCTGCGCCGTTGCGATGTGACTCGCTTGGATGTGGTGAACTATCTTTCTCATGGTTTTGCGAAAAACGAAGAGAGCGATAACCGCCCAGCTCAGGAAAATATTGAAGATCAGAGCGAAAATGCAGAAGAGCGCAGTATGCTGTCGCAGTTCGCCAGCAATTTGAACGAGTTGGCGCTACAAGGTAAAATTGACCCGCTGATTGGCCGTGATAATGAAATTGAACGGTCGATTCAGATCCTTTGTCGCCGCCGTAAAAATAATCCATTGTTGGTCGGTGAGGCGGGTGTCGGTAAAACTGCCATTGCCGAAGGGTTAGCCTATCGGATAGTGAATCATGCCGTTCCCGAAATCATCAAGGATGCTACCGTCTATTCACTAGATATGGGCGCATTACTGGCGGGAACCAAGTATCGTGGCGACTTTGAAAAGCGCTTCAAGAGCCTACTCAAGGAACTGACTTCCGATCACAACGCAATCCTCTTTATTGATGAAATCCATACCATCATTGGCGCAGGTGCGGCTTCTGGTGGCGTGATGGATGCGTCTAATCTGCTGAAACCGCTGTTGTCATCTGGCAGCTTGCGCTGTATGGGGTCAACCACTTTCCAGGAATACCAGAGTATTTTCGAGAAAGATCGCGCATTGGCTCGGCGTTTCCAGAAAGTGGATATTGTTGAGCCGAGCGTGGCTGAAACCACCAAAATTCTTGAAGGGCTGAAATCTCGTTACGAGCAACATCACAATGTACGTTACACCCACGCGGCATTGGCCAGCGCTGCCAGATTGTCTGACCGCCACATCAATGATCGCCATCTGCCCGATAAGGCGATTGACGTCATCGATGAAGCGGGCGCGCGCATGGCGATGATGCCGCAGAGCCGCCGTAAAAAGACGATTGGTGAACCGGAAATCGAAGCCGTAATTGCCAAAATGGCACGTATTCCAGAAAAATCAGTATCTTCTACCGAGAAAGATATGCTGAAAAATCTTGAACGTAACCTAAAAATGGTGGTGTTTGGTCAGGATAAAGCGATTGAAAGCTTAAGTGCATCGATTCGTCTGGCTCGTAGTGGTCTTGGCAACGATAACCGCCCAGTGGGCAGTTTCCTGTTCGCCGGGCCGACAGGTGTGGGTAAGACGGAAGTCACTAACCAGCTAGCCCAATGCCTAGGATTACAACTGGTGCGCTTTGACATGTCGGAATACATGGAAAGCCACACAGTGTCGCGCTTGATTGGTGCGCCTCCTGGATATGTGGGTTTTGATCAAGGTGGTTTGTTAACCGATGCCGTGATTAAAAATCCGCATTGTGTAGTGCTGCTGGATGAAATCGAAAAAGCCCATCCGGACATCTATAACTTGTTGTTGCAGGTGATGGATCACGGCACCTTGACTGATAATAATGGCCGTAAGGCTGATTTCCGCCATGTGACATTGGTGATGACTACCAATGCCGGGGTTCAGGAAACTGTGCGTAAATCTATCGGCTTTAAACAGCAGGATCATAGTTCGGATGCGATGTCTGAAATCAACCGTATCTTCTCACCAGAGTTCCGTAACCGTTTGGATGCCATCATCTGGTTCAACAGTCTGGATATGACCATTATCGCTAAGGTGGTGGATAAGTTCCTGGTGGAACTGCAGGCACAGTTGGATCAGAAAGGTGTTAGCTTGGAAGTCAGTGACGAAGCCAGAATCCTGTTGGCCGAGAAGGGTTATGACAAGTCCATGGGCGCTAGACCGATGGCTCGGGTTGTCAAGGATCTGCTTAAACGGCCATTGGCGGATGAGATCCTGTTTGGCAAACTGGAAGCGGGCGGTATTGCCCGTGTCGATGTCAAAGACGGTGAACTGGATATCCAGATAGATGCTCTGGAAAAAGTCTCATAACATCAACCACAACGCAAATGGCTGCTTATTGCAGCCATTTTTTATGCAGAAAATCCGGTACATCAGGCAATCGCAGGATAATACCCGCCGAAAACACCTATAGCCATGCTACAGTGCCAGGTTGTCGATGAAGAAGATGATTAGCGTGCGCGGAATACGATGCGGCCTTTGCTCAGATCGTATGGGGTCAATTGAACTGTAACTTTGTCACCAGTCAGAATTCGGATGTAGTTTTTACGCATTTTGCCGGAGATATGGGCGGTCACTACATGACCATTTTCTAATTCCACCCGGAACATCGTATTTGGCAAGGTTTCCAAAATGGTTCCTTGCATCTCAATACTGTCTTCTTTCGCCATTAATAAATTGTCCTGTTAGCCTGGTAGGTAAAAAACCGCCGTATCATGCCGCAAATTACCGAGAGTGTAAAGGGTCGGTGTCCGGACAATCGTTTTTTTGCCAGCCAAGGTCGGTCAAAATTTCATAAGGGCGATAAAGTCGCTTATAGCCCATTTTAGGATGGTTATCTATCTGATATCCCATATAAAGATACTGTTTGCCCCACTGTTGTCCCAAACGACATTGCTGGAGGATCATCAAGGCTCCAAGGGAACGTTTTGCCATCTCCGGGGCAAAGTAACTGTAAACAGCCGATAAGCTGTTTGGCAGGATATCGGTTACAGCAACGCCAACTAACTGTTTATCAAGATAGAGTTCAATGAAATGGGGTGTTATCCATTGGCATTGCAGAAAATGTTGGTACTGTTCCAGAGTCGGCGGATACATGCTGCCATCATGATGGCGGGCACGAATGTAACGATCATACAGTGCATAATGTGCATCATTGTAACTGTCGGTAACCTGGACTTCGATATCCCGGTTATGTGCCAGCGTACGTTTCTGACGTTTGGATGGGATAAAGTCCGTCAATGGCACCCGCAACGACTGGCAGGCGTTACAAGCGGGACAACGCGGCCGGTACACTGCTTCGCCGCTGCGCCGAAATCCCATCGCCAGCAGTCTCTCGTACAGGGGTAACTGTAATAACTCCTGTTTGATCACCAGTAATTGTTCCTGACGCTCGGCAAAGTAACTACAGCTGAATGTTGGGGTAATTCCTACCGCAACGGTTTGTGGATCAGAGTTCAAGATGCACCTCACTTGCACTCCAACTTCCTGGCAGCGCGTCACCATCACGATAACGATGAAGTAACGCTAAAAACTGTTTGCGCTCCATCGCTTTAGCCCCAAGCGACAACAAATAGGGATTCATCACTTGGGCATCAATCAGTTTGTAGCCTTTAGCTAAGGCATGCTGGTGTAAGGCGATAAAAGCCGCTTTTGAGGCATTGGTTTCTCGGTGGAACATTGATTCACCACAAAATACTTGACCCACATCTAGCCCATATAAGCCACCGATTAGCCGCTCATCTTGCCAGACTTCAAAAGAATGGGCTCGGCCTAGACGATGTAACTCCTGATAAGCTAAACGAATTTCGCTGGTAATCCAGGTTCCATCCTGCCCTGCGCGAGGCATGGCACAACCGGCTACCACATCAGCAAACGCGTGGTTGATAGTGATCCGCCATGGTTGTTTTTTGAGGTATTTACGTAGACTTCTGGCAATATTCACACTGCCGGGCGTGAATATTGCGCGCGGATCGGGTGACCACCAAAGAATAGGGTCATGCTGGTTAAACCAAGGGAAAATACCTTCGTAATAAGCGTTCAATAATCGTTGTGGATGCAAGTCACCACCGATGGCCAGCAAACCATTGGGATCCTTCAGCGCCAGTTCAGGAGAAGGAAAGGGATCCAGTGTATTATTAATGAAGGACAGCGAGTTCACGATTGCGTATTATTGATTAACGGGCTTACCTATTAAATTAGCGGAAATCCGGCTATGTGGAAAACATTATTCAGTGTATTTGTGTTATCTGTGGTGCTGATAGCCTCAGCACAAGCAGGTTATGATCGTAATCAGGCCGTACCTGTTGAAAAAGTTTTGTATGGCCAGGTGGAATCGGTACGGGATATCACCCAGCAACAGCTAGTGGAAGATAAAAACAGCGGCTGGCGTACCTTTGGCGGCGCATTGTTGGGTGGCGTCATTGGCAATCAGTTCGGCAGTGGTCATGGTCGCGATGTTGCCACGGTATTAGGTGCGATTGTGGGTGCCGGGGTGGGTAACAATAGTGGTCGTGGCAGTTATTATCGCCAAACTCAGTTGATTGAGTTGATGATCCGTCAGGAAGACAATACGCAGGTGATGATCATCCAAGACAAAGATCCGGGAATGCCATTTAACCCTGGTGATGAAGTCAGGGTGGTTTATCTAACTGGTAGTGTGCGAGTTGATAAAGCCATGTGAAACGAAAAGGCGCCGGAAGACGCCTTTTACCGAATAATCGCTTGGGTTAGAAACCACGCGGTAACTGGTTACTCGGGTTGGCTGCAAGCTTCTCGCGCCAAATTTCTTTAGGCGTCTTACCACCATGATTGGCTGTGGCTTTAGCCTTTTTGACCGATTTAGCCACTGTTTTAGTCGGCGCGACTGTAGTGGTCAGGTTTTCTGCTGTTGTTGCGGCATTTGGCTCTAGCAGCTGTTCTAGTTCGCTAAAGCGTAAAGACTTTCCGCCATCAATTTTGTACCAACTGCCACTTTGTTCGATAATGATTTTCTTGCCTTCTTTGGCGCTGAGCTGAGCTTCCAGCTGGCTGATTACCTCTTCTTTAGTCAGTGTTGTCATCGCTTTAATCCGTATTATTTCTGTGGTGACTTTGTCTTGTAGGGTTAATTTTATCGGGCAAATTCTGCAATTGTCCAATTTTGCGGCGGAAATTGTTGGAATGATTGTGTTTTTTGTCGGCATAGCCCTATTTGCAGTAAACGCAAGCGCCGCAATTCCAGCGCTTGTGTTACCATCAACGGCAGTTCATAGCATTGGATAACAGTATGCAGCGAGCAGAATTACAAGCGTATTTGCAGGCATTTTTGCAGGTTGATAAGTTCCGGGATTACGCCCCCAATGGCCTACAGGTGGAAGGAAAGGCGCAGATAAAGCGAATTGTGACTGGGGTGACGGCTTGCCAGCCGTTAATTGATGCTGCCATAGCTTATCAAGCGGATGTGTTGTTAGTGCATCATGGTTTTTTCTGGAAAAACGAGCCTCAGGTGTTGGTGGGCATGAAACAGCGGCGTATCAAAGCCTTATTAGCACACGATATGAATCTGTTCGCCTATCATTTGCCGCTAGATGCACACCCAGACGTGGGCAATAATGCCAGATTAGCACATCAGTTGGCGCTACAGGATGCTCGGCCGGTAACCGATTCACCACAAGAGTTGCTGTGGCGAGGACAGTTGCCACAGCGCATGTCTGCCGAAGGTTTTGCTGAATGGATAACTAAGCAACTTGGGCGTGAGCCATTGCATCTACCTGCCGTAGGTGACGTTATCCAGACGGTAGCTTGGTGCACTGGTGGTGCTCAGGATTATATCGATCAGGCCAGTGCACTCGGTGTTGATGCGTTTATCAGTGGTGAGGCTTCGGAACGGACGTTTCATAGTGCAGCAGAGCAGGGCGTCCATTACTATGCCGCGGGGCATCACGCCACTGAACGCTATGGCATTCAGGCACTCGGAGAACACTTGGCGCAGCAGTTTGGTTTGGAACACAAATTTGTTGATATTGATAATCCAGTTTAGAACTGTATGTTTGAATGATATAAGTTGAATAATAAAAATGAAGTAATGAAAAAGGCCGCAGATGCGGCCTTTTCAGTAGATAACGCGAAGTGATTTACTTCACTCGCATTCCCGGTTGTGCGCCTGCATGTGGTTCCAAGATCCATAAATCTTTACCGCCAGGGCCCGCAGCCAGCACCATGCCTTCAGACATGCCAAACCGCATTTTACGCGGAGCCAGATTGGCAACCATCACCGTGAGCTTACCTACCAGATCTTCTGGATTATAGGCGGATTTTATACCGGCAAATACCTGACGGGTTTCTCCACCAATATCCAGTTGTAACTTCAGCAATTTGTCTGCTTCCGGCACGAGTTCAGCGTGTTTGATCAAGGCAATCCGCAAATCAATTTTGGCAAAATCATCATAAGTGATTTCAGCACTGATTGGCTCTACTGGTGCTGCGGCGGGTGGTGTGGCCGCCGTTGTCTGTAGATTTTCTTTAGAGGCTTCAACCATGGCTTGCACTTTATCCATTTCTACGCGTTGCATCATAGGTTTAAATGGATTGATAACATGCCCGGCAAGATCCTGACTTAAGCCGTCCCAAGTGAGCTCCAACGCTAGAAACGCTTCCACATCGGTCGCCAGTCGTGGCAGCACAGGTTTCAAGAAAGTGCTGAGAATACGGAACAGATTGATAGCGTTTGAACATACTTCGTGAGCGCGGCTCAAAGTCTCGTCCGCTTTCACCAACTGCCAAGGCGCCTCTTCGGCTACGTAAGCATTGGCTAAATCTGCCAGCGCCATAATTTCGCGGATGGCTTTGCTGTACTCTCGATTTTCATACAGCTCAGCAATCACCTCGGCTTTCGCCAGAAAGGTATTTTGCAGTGACTTATCGCTAACGGCGGCCAGCTTGCCATCAAAGCGTTTAGTGATAAATCCTGCGGTGCGGCTGGCAAGGTTCACCAGCTTGCCGACCAAATCTGAGTTCACCCGGCTGACGAAATCTTCCAGGTTGAGGTCGAGATCGTCAATGCCATTGGAGAGCTTCGCGGCGTAGTAATAACGCAGGTATTCTGGATCTAAATGTTCCAGATAAGTACGTGCTTTGATGAATGTCCCTTTGGACTTGGACATCTTCGCGCCATTCACTGTCACATAACCGTGGGTGAATACGCTGTTTGGCTGCCGATAACCACTGCCATAAAGCATTGCCGGCCAGAACAAACTGTGGAAGTAAACGATGTCTTTGCCGATGAAATGATACACTTCCGCGGTGGAGTCTTTGCCCCAGAACTCATTAAAATCCAACTCTGGACGCTTGTCGCAGAGGTTTTTAAACGAGCCCATATAGCCGATAGGCGCATCCAGCCACACGTAGAAATATTTACCGGGTGCGTCGGGAATTTCAAAGCCGAAATAAGGCGCATCGCGGCTGATATCCCACTGTTGCAGCCCTTGTTCAAACCACTCATTCAGCTTGTTGGCGATTTCGGTTTGCAGCGAGCCAGAACGTGTCCAGCTTTTCAGCATGGTCTCAAAGGCGGGCAAGTCGAAGAAGAAATGCTCAGATTCCTTCAGAATTGGGGTCGCACCAGACACGGCAGAACGTGGATTAATTAGCTCGGTTGGGCTGTAAGTGGCACCACAGTTATCACAGTTATCGCCATATTGGCCTTCCGCTTTACACTTCGGACAGGTGCCTTTGACAAAACGGTCAGGCAGGAACATCTGCTTTTCTGGGTCATAAAGTTGGCTAATCGTGCGCTGTTTGATGTAACCGTTGGCGCGCAGCTTTAGGTAAATTTCATTAGCAATTTCATGATTTTCCGGGCTGTGAGTGCTGTGGTAGTTATCATAACTGATATTAAACCCGGCAAAGTCCGCTTGATGCTCCTGACTTACTTCCGCAATCATCTGTTCCGGTGTCATCCCCATCTGCTGGGCCTTGAGCATGATGGGCGTACCATGCGCATCATCGGCGCAAATGTAGTAGCACTCATGACCACGAAGTTTCTGAAAGCGTGACCAAATATCGGTTTGGATATGCTCCAGCATATGTCCCAAATGAATGGAACCGTTGGCGTAAGGTAAAGCACTGGTAACGAGGATCTTGCGTTTCGAATCTGACATCTTGTTTCTGATCTGTTTAAGGCCCTAAAAATAATGGCCTAGATACTAACCGATCCCTCGGCTATTTTCATCATGGTGTGAACTGGATGAAGTAAATCTATTCCAAATCAGCGGATAATATCTGGTACACTTGGTCAACTTTATCTGAAGGGGATTATATTTTGTCTTCTGCATCTCAGGACTATCGTCTCAATGACGAACTTCTTGGTCCAGTACTTGCCACACTTAATGCTTATCAGGATCCATACCTTAAACAAGGTCTGGTAGACGCAGGCTGTGTTACCAAACTGGCCATGAATGGTACACAACTGCAACTCGGATTGGTTTATCCATATCCTTGTGAAACCCAATACCGTGACACCGTCATGACGCTGACTCAGGCGTTAGCCAAGATTGATGGCATTGACGAGGTTGAAGCTGAGATGGACTTTAAAGTGAAGTCTTACTCTGCTACTGGCAATATCCCGCCAATTCCGAATGTGAAACAAGTGATTGCGGTGGCCTCTGGTAAGGGCGGTGTGGGTAAGTCTACCACTTCGGTGAATCTAGCGCTGGC
The DNA here is from genome assembly GCF_018394335.1 of Shewanella dokdonensis. NCBI lineage: Bacteria > Pseudomonadati > Pseudomonadota > Gammaproteobacteria > Alteromonadales > Shewanellaceae > Shewanella > Shewanella dokdonensis. Next base: position 3,607,738 of record NZ_CP074572.1, read on the forward strand.
GCTGGCAGCAGAAGGTGCCAATGTCGGTATTCTGGACGCCGATATCTACGGCCCTTCCGTTCCTATGATGTTAGGTGTTACCGATTTCCGACCGCTGTCACCTGATGGCAAGTATATGACCTGCGCCAATGCTCACGGCATCAGTGCCCAGAGTATCGGATTCTTGCTAACCGATGATCAGGCCGCGGTATGGCGTGGCCCAATGGCAGCGGGTGCGCTGTTGCAATTGGTGAATGAGTCTTTGTGGCAAGATCTGGATTATCTGGTTATCGATTTGCCACCAGGCACAGGTGATATCCAACTGACATTGTCACAGAAAGTGCCCGTGAGCGGCGCCGTGATTGTGACTACCCCGCAAGATATTGCCTTGGCGGATGCGCAAAAGGGCATATCCATGTTTGAAAAGGTCAATATTCCAGTGCTTGGCGTGGTAGAAAACATGAGTTTTTACCTGTGCCCAGAGTGCGGTCATAAGGAGTATCCGTTTGGTAGCGACGGCGGTGCTCGCATCGCGCAGCGCTATAATGTGCCGTTGTTGGGCGCACTGCCTCTGAACGGCAATATTCGGGAAAATATGGACCAGGGGATACCGACAGTTGTGGCTGATGCCGACGGCGAAGTGGCTGCTATCTATCGCGATATTGCGCGCAAAGTAGCCGCATCATTGGCGTTGCAGCAGCAACAAAGTACGGTTTCTATTGCGATTTCTGAGGAAGAATAAAGCAGAATGAGCGCGGCCCATAGTGTGATAATTGGCATTGCCGGAGCTTCCGCTTCCGGCAAAAGCCTGATTGCCAGAACCATCTACGAGGAGTTGTGCCGGGATCTCGGCACCAACGAAATCGGGGTGATCAGTGAAGATAGTTATTACCGTGACCAGAGCCATCTGCCGATGGAACAGCGGGTACTGACTAACTATGACCACCCCAAGGCGTTAGATCATCAGTTGCTGGCACGCCATCTGGAAAATCTCAAAGATGGCAAGCCGGTTGAAATTCCCTGTTACAGTTATGTGGAACACACCCGCACTGGCGAGTCATTGTTGATGACGCCCAAAAAGGTCATTATCCTTGAAGGCATTCTGCTACTCACCGACCCTAAATTGCGGGAACTGATGGATGCCAGTGTCTTTATGGATACGCCTTTGGATATCTGCCTTATCCGCCGCTTGCGGCGGGATGTGGAAGAGCGTGGACGTACCATGGAGTCGGTACTGACGCAGTACCAAAATACGGTGCGCCCCATGTACCTACAGTTTATTGAACCATCTAAGCAATATGCCGATATCATAGTGCCACGCGGCGGGAAAAACCGTATTGCAACAGATATTCTGAAGACCCGTATTCAGCATTTACTTTCGAGATAGTACGACCCAGGAGAACAGGGCCCAATGAGATTAACCGACATCGAAATTGAACAATGCCTTGATGATGGCAGTATCGTGATTGAACCACGGCCATCCAGCGATGCCATTAGTGGTGTCAGTGTGGATGTTCGTTTGGGGCATCAGTTTCGGGTGTTTAAAGATCACACTGCGCCCTATATCGATCTGTCTGGCCCGAAAGCCGAAGTACAGGCGGCCATGGACAATGTCATGAGTGACCAGATTGATATTGCAGATGGTCAGGCGTTTTTCCTGCATCCTGGGGAGTTGGCATTGGCCGTCACCTATGAAAGTGTGCAATTGCCAGCAGATGTTGTGGGGTGGCTTGATGGCCGCTCATCGCTAGCGCGGCTTGGGCTGATGGTGCATGTTACCGCGCACCGCATTGATCCAGGCTGGAAAGGTAAAATAGTGTTGGAGTTTTTCAACAGCGGTAAATTGCCGTTGGCGTTGCGGCCCATGATGACCATTGGCGCATTGAATTTCGACAAGCTTAACCACCCGGTGGCTAAACCTTACAACTCACGTAAAAATGCCAAGTATAAAGATCAGCAAGATGCGGTTGCCAGTCGCATCAGCCAGGATTGATTAGCGCTGATGGCAACAGTGTGGGTGAATGGCCAAGTATCTGAACAAATCAGTGTCTCTGACCGCGCGTTCACCTATGGCGATGGGTTGTTTGCCACCATGGCGGTTGATGCCGCCGCGCAAATCCCATTTCTGTCCTACCACCTGCAACGGCTGCAAGATGGTGCGGCGCGGCTAGGATTTCATTGGCAAGCATCTGCAGCGTTAATGTCGTTGCTGGCACAAGCTGCATCACGCTTCCCGGCTCACTGTTTGAAACTGCAACTGAGCCGTGGAACTGGCGGCCGCGGTTATACACCGCCTGTTGAGCCCCAAGTTACCGAGGTGCTGAGTGTTAGTACGCTGCCAGCACACTATAGCAAATGGCGACAGCAGGGGATCACACTGCAAACCTCCGTGGTGACACTGGCAAAACAACCCTTACTTGCCGGTATCAAGCATTTGAATCGCCTCGAACAGGTGCTGATAAAACGTTATCCTTTGCCCGCAGGAATTGATGATTGGCTGGTGCTCGACACGGATGGTAAGTTGGTTGAAACCTCAATGGCGAACCTGTTTTTAATCACAAAAACTGCCCAGGGCGGTTGGCTGGCGTTGACCCCCGCAATCAATTACGCTGGGGTGTCTGGTGTTATGCGTCAGCAAGTGATAATGGCGCTGCTGGCAATGGGGATTGATGTGCAGCTGCAAGCTGTCAGTCGTGATTGCTTGAGTCGCGTTTCACACCTGTTTATTAGCAACAGTTTATTGGGCATTGTAGATGTCACCGCTGTTGACCATTATCGTTATCAACCTTGGCCGCTAAGCTCACAGTTGAGGCAAAATCTCGCCATTCAGTTATGAAAAAATGGATCCTGATTACCACTGCAACTTTTCTGACCTTGCTGACACTGCTGCTGGCTGTTGGCCTATGGGGCTACCAGCAGTTGCAACAATTTCGCCAGACACCGCTGGCACTGACAACACCACAGGAACTGCAACTGCAGCATGGTACTTCTTTTCATCGCTTGGGGCAGGAATTGCAACAGCATGGCTGGTTGCCCTATGACTGGCGCTGGAAGTTACTCGGGAAGTTGCAACCGCAATTAACGGCGATCCGCTCAGGATTATACGAAGTGTCACCGCAAGATACGCCGGAATCTTTGTTGCAAAAACTGGTGGCGGGTGACGAGAAACGGTTTAGCTTGACTTTAGTTGAGGGGAAAACCATCAATGAGTGGCAGCAATACCTACAGCAATTACCGCACCTGCAACAATCATCGCAACCATTTTTAGCGGTATTGCAGCAGCAAGGTGATGATTCCGCTAAAGCTGAAGGTAAATTTTTCCCTGATACTTATCAGTACCGCGCCGGTACGGAACTGACTACGCTGCTGACCCAGAGTTACCTGAAGATGCAGCAAGAGTTGCAAGCCGCCTGGGACAGCCGTGAACAAGGGTTACCGTTGGAATCGCCCTATGAACTGCTCATCCTCGCTTCCATCATTGAAAAGGAAACGGGAAGGGCCGATGAGCGGCGGTTGATCGCCGCAGTTTTCATCAATCGCTTGCGTAAAGGCATGCGCTTACAGACTGACCCAACGGTGATCTATGGCATGGGTGAGGCATTTAATGGCAATATCACCCGCAAGGATTTGCAGCAGGAAACCCCATTTAACACCTACCGTATTCAGGGGTTGCCGCCAACGCCCATCGCTGCACCTGGTCGTGAATCATTAATGGCTGCGGCCCATCCAGAGTCGGTGAGTTACCTTTATTTTGTATCGCGCAACGATGGCTCTCATGTGTTTTCAACCACTTTGGCGGAGCATAATCGGGCAGTTGACCGTTATCAGAGAAGAAGAAAATAATGCAAGCGACGCTGAAAAATCCTGGCAAATTTATTGTCATCGAAGGGCTTGAAGGAGCTGGCAAGTCAAGTGCGGTGGCCTTGGTTCGTGATTTTATTAGCCAATTGACTGGTCAACAACCTGTGTGTACCCGTGAGCCGGGGGCACCCCACTGGCGGAAAAATCCGGACATTGGTAAAGACCACGGATGCCAGTGATCCTTTATGTGATGAAGCCGAATGTCTGTTGATGTATGCCGCCAGGGCACAATTAGTCGCCAATGTCATTAAGCCAGCATTGGCTCGCGGGGCATGGGTTTTGGGCGATCGTCACAATCTTTCTTCATTGGCTTATCAAGGGGGCGGGCGCGGCTTAATGCCATTGGTACAGACCATCAGCGCAGCTACTCTTGGCGATTTTAAACCACAATTGACGCTTTATCTGGACATTCCTCCGGCGCTTGGAATGGCGCGCGCTGCTAGTCGTGGCGAACTGGATCGTATCGAGCAACAAGAGCTGGATTTCTTTGAACGTGCACGAGCTACTTATCTTTCATTGGCGGCGGCCGATAACACTATTGTGGTGATTGACGCCAGCCAACCGCTGTCACAGGTGCATCAGGATATTGTGGCTGTGCTTGAGCAACGTTTGGGGAGTTAGTGATGTCTGCCAATTTGCCATGGTTGCACGATGCCAAACAGCAGTTCGCGGCACAGCGGCGGCAGGGAACCCTTGCGCACGCCATGTTGTTGCCGTTACCAGAAGCTGACGGCGGTGTGTTGCTTGGGCAGTTTATGGCCGCGCTGGCTTTGTGTAGCTCGCTGGTCGCCGATGTACCTTGCGGCCATTGTAAAAGTTGCCAGTTAGTGAATGCGGGTAGCCATCCTGATTTTCATCTACTGCAAGCCGATGGGAATCAGATCAAGGTTGAGCAGGTGCGTAGTCTGTGCCAGTCGTTAACCAATACGGCTCAGCAAGGGGCTTTCGGGTAGCATTAATATTGCAATGTGAACGGATGAATATGGCAGCGGCTAATGCCTTATTAAAGACATTGGAAGAACCGGGACAAGCGACATTGCTGTTATTACAAAGCGATAGACCGGCGGCGTTATTACCCACTATTGTCAGTCGCTGCCAACAGCTGAAAATAGCGCGACCATCACCAGCACAACTCAACCAGTGGTTGCGGCAGCAATACCCGCAATTGGATGAAGATTTAGGCTGGTGTTTACCCATCGCTGGGGCGCGCTGCAACTGGCGCAGTATGTGGCTGATGGCTATGCTGCCGAGCTGAAAAAGTTGAAGTCTGCTTGGCAAAAGAGCCTTGCAAGCGGTCATCTTCATCAGAAACTCAGTAATCTGAGCGCTGAGCAACTGTTTGATGTGCTGAAATTGTTGTATCAGGTGTTAGAAGATGAAATGCAATCGGGGCAGCTTGAGCCACTACAACAGTTGCAAATGGCACAATTGGCGGCGCGGGTGATGAAGGATAATCAGCAACTGATGTTAATGGCGAATGTCAATTTTCTGGCGCTATGCCAAAGTTATGTCTTAGAATATAAGAGACTGAAAAATTAAAAGTATCCTATGGTTGATCTGATTGTAAATTTTGACACCCTGCATCAATTGTATCGTGCATACATGCCGTTTATTCAGCCAGCAGGGTTGTTTGTCACGACAACTGAAGGCCATTTCCTGGGGCAGGAGATGCGCATTGGCTATCGTTTGCCGGGAGCAACTGGCATTAACGAATTTCAGGGTGTCGTGGTCTGGATTAATCCACTTGGCGCTTCCGGTGGGCGTCCGGCGGGCGTTGGGGTAAAAATTCTCTCAGAAGCCCAAGAGCATAAACAACGCATCGAAAATCTGCTGTCGCGTGAATTGGCGTCGGGCGATTTGACCTGCACCATGTAGCGGGATATTCTTGCTTCCCTTTTTGTAACTCCTTATGGGACTGATCGTGTTAGTTGATTCCCATTGCCATCTTGATCGCTTGAAGGCCGCGCCAGATCAAGATTCTCTTGAACAAATCCTAACTGATGCCAAAACCCGTGGTGTGGACTGGTTTCTTTGTGTCAACGTTCGGCAGCAGGACTTTACCCGTATGCGTGAGCGGATGGCGGCGTATTCGCAGGTATTTCTATCGGCAGGTGTACATCCGCTGGATGTAGAAGCGGGGCTGTCCATCGAGCAATTACGGCAACATGCGCTTGACCCGCGGGTTGTTGCCATTGGTGAAACCGGTTTGGACTACTTCTATGCGCCCGAAAGTAAAGCGGCGCAGTTGCAGTGTTTTGAGCAGCAGGTCGCGGTCGCGACTGACATAGGCAAACCTCTGATTATCCATACCCGAGATGCCCGTGAGGACACGTTGGCTGTTTTGCGTAATGGATATGCTGAAAAATGTGGTGGGGTACTGCACTGTTTTACTGAGTCTTTAGAAATGGCCGAAGCAGCGATGGAATTGGGGTTTTATATCTCAGTTTCCGGTATTGTGACATTCCGTAATGCCGATGAGCTGCGTAGCGTTATCAAACAAATTCCCCAAGAACGGTTACTCGTTGAGACTGATTCGCCTTATTTAGCACCAATTCCGCATCGTGGTAAGGAAAATCAACCGGCGTTTGTCCGGGATGTTGCGCAATTTGTGGCAGATCTGCGAGAAGAACCGCTGAGCGAACTGGCGACCTATACCACGGATAATTTCTTCAGGTTGTTCCGCGATGCTGCGCGGCTGGCTGGGCGTGATTAAAAGATAAAAAAAGGCCCAAAACTATTCCGATTGTTTTGGGCCCAGGGAATGGCTCTTGACGAGCCGTGCGCTTTAAGTTGAGATATAACAGAATTGCGATCTCTGGTTGAATTTTAGCCTATCATGTTAAAGCCACCGTGGAATGACGGGGCTTTATTAGTTTATTTTGAAATAACTAATTCCATAATAGAATAAAAAAGGCGCTGATGTTTATTCCGAACTGCTGATGTTGTCTCTTACCAATACTCTTGGTAGTTGATTTTTAAGCTTATTACCTAGGTGTTTTGCCAGACCTAGTACTTGTTGCTGCCATAACAATACGCGTTCGCCTTGGGCTTTTGTGGACGTTTCCAAGGGAATGTCTCGCCCCATCATATATTGCGCTGCTTGTGCTGCGGTCACTGAAATCGCGAGTGACGGTGCAATATCAAGTGCCATTACCGCTTGGTGCTGTAGTTTAATCCCATGCTTTTCCATCGTGGCAATTTTGACACCGATGCGCTGAAAGCGTATTCGCGTGAGCAGCTCGGCAACTCCCTCGGGGAATAGCCAGAACTCGTTATCTCTGAACCATAGCCGTTCTTTGGGTAGGGTTACCCCTAAAATGTTTTCCAGTTCGCGACTGAGTAGTTGATAGTGTTTCTGGGTTGTTGGTTCGAATGGGAAATTCTGGCGCTGTTGGGGCGGCGCAACGTGGCGTGGAACTGAGGCAGTTTTACGCATTCTTGCAACAAAAAATCCCTCACTATCATAAACTTGTGGCCAAACATGTAGAAACCCTTCCGGGGTGGCAGTCTGCTTGGCAGCCTCGAACAAAGTGGCCAGAGATTCAAACTCAACCGCATCAGCAAACGTCTGTTTGAGGTGATGGCAGACTCCCTGATTTTCAGTGTTATTGAGTGTACAGGTGGAGTAAACCAAGACACCTCCTGGTTTTAGTGCCAGAAATGCCGATTCGATGAGATCTCGTTGGGTGGCGGCAATGCTCTGAATTTCATCAGCATTCCAGTTCTTTAGCGCTAATGGATCTTTACGAATCGTGCCTTCGCCACTGCAAGGTGCATCTAACAAAATGGCGTCAAAGGTTTCATAAAGAAACTCACCAAATACTCTGGCGTCAAAATGCGTCATTGCCGTGTTGCACACGCCCATGCGCAGAATGTTGGCATGCAGGGCTTTGATGCGGCTGGAGGAATATTCGTTGCTGACGAGTAGCCCGCGGTTATGCATCATAGCGGCAATCTGGGTTGTTTTTGACCCAGGGGCAGACGCCATATCCAATACGGTCGCCATGTCTGTGTCATACAGCAGCGCCATGGGCGGTAACATGGAGCTGGCTTCCTGCAGGTAAAATAACCCTTGCAAGTGTTCTACCGTGTTACCTGGTTGTACGGTTTCTGGCACAGAAAACCAGAAACCATCGGCGCACCAGGGGATCGCGGTAAACTGCCAACCTTTGGCCTGCATCCGCGCGATAAGACTGGCGCTGTCGATTTTAAGGGTATTGACCCGTAAAGATGGTCGCAGCGGTTTATCACAAGACGCAAGAAAATCGTCCAGAGACAGCTGCGGCGGTAATTCTTGCGCAATACGGTTGATAAAATTCTGATTTAATTGAACCATAACACTTAAAGCGAGTTTCTTTTCGGCGCGACATTATAGCATGTGGTGCCCGCTAAAACTGGAGTGGATTTGTGCTGAATCGGGTCTGGAGCCTGTTTTTTGTGGTGGCGCTATTAGCGATTGTATTGCAGTGCCTTACGGGCAATACCGCTGTGGTCAGCGAAGCCGTGACCGCTATGTTTGATAGCGCTAATCTGGCGGCGCAAATCGCATTAGGTCTGGTCGGCGTACTGACCTTGTGGATGGGACTGATGCGGGTTGGTGAGAAAGCCGGGGTCGTGGCGGCAATCGCTTGGGCCGTAGAACCGCTGCTGCGGAAGTTGATGCCGGAAATACCCAAGCATCACCCGGCCTTTGGCAGTGTGACCATGAATCTGACCGCCAACATGTTAGGGCTGGATAACGCTGCCACCCCGTTGGGACTGAAAGCAATGCAGGATCTGCAAAGCCTGAATCCCAATAAGCAGCGCGCCAGTAATGCCCAGATCCTGTTCCTAGTGCTGAATACCTCGTCGGTGACACTGGTGCCAGTCACTGTGTTTCTATATCGGGCTCAGCAAGGCGCCGCAGCCCCCGCGGAAGTTTTCTTGCCTATTCTGTTGGCAACCTTAGGTTCTACACTCGCGGGTTTACTGGTGGTTGCACTGATCCAGCGTTTACCCTTATGGAATCTCACGGTAGCGGCTTATGGTGTGGTTATCTTGGGAACCGTTGCAGCTATTGTTGGCTGGTTATTACAGCAAACTGCCGAGACGATAGGCACAGTATCTACCACCGTAGGCAACGGCGTGTTGCTGGCACTGGTACTGTTGTTTGTCTTGGTTGCCAGTATTCGCAAAGTTGCCGTATATGATGAATTTATCGAGGGCGCAAAATCGGGTTTTGAACAGGCGATACGCCTGATCCCTTATTTGCTGGCAATGCTATTGGCCATTGCGTTGTTGCGAGCATCTGGCGCCCTAGATTACCTGCTGCATGGCATTGCCGCCGTGGTGCAGTTATTGGGTTTTGATAGTCGTTTTGTTGATGCCTTACCTACGGCACTGATGAAGCCGTTCAGCGGTTCTGGGGCGCGAGCCATGATGTTAGAAACCATGTCGCATTATGGTGTGGATTCCTTTGCGGGGCGTTTGGCGGCGATATTTCAGGGGAGCACTGAAACAACATTCTATGTGTTAGCCGTTTACTTTGGGGCGGTGGGGATCCGTCACGGTCGTTATGCGTTAGCGTGTGGGTTATTCGCTGATCTGGTTGGTATTCTCAGCGCCATTGCCGTTTGTTACTGGTTTTATGGTTAAGAACAACAGAGGCCTTCAAGAGGCCTCTGTTCTACATGACGGATTATTCGTTGAGATTGGGCTGCCATTTCAGCCAATCAGTCTCTGCTTTCGCGTATATTGCTAACGTTTGCTTGCTATTGAGTGGTGCCGCTTGTTGATTATCCAATTCGGTTACTACCCCAATGCCACCAGCCAAAATGGTTTCCAGCGAGCCAGTTTCTATCTGGGCGCCTGAAAATAGCCCTAAATCCACTTTAATGCCGGAAAGATCATAGAAACGGCTGCTTTGATTCACTAGATGACGGTAGCGCGCAGCAATGCTGGCATTAAGCAATACACCAGCGCCATTCTCCTTGAGACGGTAATCGGTAATTTGGCCAATCTGAATACCGCGGAAGAAAATACCTGTTCCTTCTTTGACTGACCCGAGCGTAGCCCGATTCAATTGCAGATGGAGTGCATCTACGGCCATGTAGTCATCCGCCAGTTTAGGAATAGTAAACTGCACCCTGTTGCTACTGGCGTTGCCGGGCGTGGCCGCAATAAACGCTCCAGTCAGTAGCGCCTCTGGATGTTCTACGCCTTTTAACGATATCTGCGCTTGTTGTAGTCGATATTGGCTATCTTGCTTGAGGAAAGGCGCAGCGTATTTGCCATACAGATAAGCCCTGGCGCTCAGATGTTGTAAGTCTGCATCAAGTATCACTTGTGTGACTTCACCAATCTGGGTGCCTTGATAGCGGATGGCGGCATGTGCTTGTAGCGGCGCATCTGCTGGCAGTACTAGACTGATGGCCTGTGCCTGACTACGCGCCAGCGATTCAGATGTATACAAGCGTTGACTATCCGCTTTGTCGCCATCGATTTTCGCCAAAGCAATGCTGCCTTTTAGGGCCCCATTAAGCGGTGCCATTTGCAGTTTTACTCCGGTCAGGCTGGCATCTACCGATAATGCTGGGTTTTGCCAGAACACAATATTATTTTTCAGTAGCGGAGCAAAAGTACTGTCCACGGCTAAGGTGACCGCAAAACGATCAGAGGTTGCTTGCCAGTCCACCGCCGTAACTGCGCCTATTTGCATCTTTTTATAATACACCGGAGAACCGGTGACGACTGATGCCGCTTCATCACTGTATAGCGTCCATTTAAGCTTGTGACCTTGCTGATAAAAAGCATCCGCTGTGGCGGCAGAGGCAAACAGCGCCAGCGGTTTATGGGTGTCGAGCGCCTTCTTGCTATGGCTGTGACGTAAACTTATTACGCCCTTGGTCAGCGTGGTGAGGTCACCACTTTTTACTTCAACGCCTTCCAGTGATGCTTTTATATCCAGCGGCGCTTCAGCAATGAAATCACTACCTTCGGTAAGTAAGGCTTTAAATTCAGGCAAGATCTCGGCTTGGTATAACACTGCGGCAAAATCATCAGCCAATCTTACTTGAGTCACCTGACCAATTTTGACCTGGCGATAACGGATCTCCGCGCCACTATTGACCCCCGGATTTTCCGCGGCAGTTAAGGTCAATAGCACCGGGGTTTCACTGTCCAGCTTAGGCGCAATATCAGCCAATGGATACTGTGCTAACGGACTGCCAGAGCCAGGCAGAAATTCAATAACATCACCACTCACCAGCCTGCCAGCATGTTTAAACCCACTTAACGAAATGTCTGCGCCTTCTCGCCAGAATTTGGCATCCCGACCCAGTAGCTCAGAATAGGGCGCATCCAGTCGGGTGTGAATGGCAACGATTTGTGGCTCTGCGACCACACTTTCCACTTCGCCAATGGTGACGCCGCGATAAATCACATCAGTTCCGCGCTTGATACCATCAGCGTCTTTGGCCGTTAACACAAACCGGACACCGCCGTTGGCCTCCTGTTGACTGGCGTAAAGTTTGTAGCCTTGATTAACTTCTGCCGCTGGCGAATCGGTAGGCGAACTAAAGTTGATCCCGCCAGCAATCAGTGATGCCAGACTGGCAGTGTTCACCTTGATACCTGAGAGCGATGCATCAATCTGCACTCCGGATACGTTCCAAAAGTGGGAGTCTTTGCGCACTAACGCGGTGTATTGTTTTTCAATGTAGGCTTTCAGCAACACTTTGTGTTGAGGATCAAGACGATAGCTGACCACTTCCCCTACAGGGATCTGCCGGTAGAACACGGGGGAACCCACATCCAGCGAGCCTAATTTTTCAGCGCTTAGCTCGATAACCAAGCCATCACTTCCAGGCAATACTGGCGGCGCTTCTTGCTCGGCTTCAAAGTGGTCTCGAAAATCCCCATCACCGGGTAATAGCCCTATATAGTTCCCCGAAAATAATGCGTCCAGACCTTCAACCCCAGTGATACTGGCTTTGGGAGTTACCAACCAAAATTTGCTGTTAGCATGCAGCAAGGGTTCTGCTCGGTAGTCCATCAGCAGATCGACGTTCACGCCTTTGAGTTCATCATCAATGGACACATCCACAACCTTGCCGACATTTAGCCCTTGATAGCGAACTAAGGTCTTGCCTACATCAATGCCGGTGGCACTGGGGAAATGAATGCGGACATCAATGCCTGATTCGCGGATGCTTTTAACGCCGAGCCAGGCTCCCAACGCCAGAGCCACTAATGGCAATAGCCAGATGGGGGAGAATAATTTTTTACGCACCACTTTGGGTTGTTCAATTTGTGCCATTTTGCTTTTCCAGCTGATCCCATAACAAACGAGTGTCCAGCACTTTGGCTGACACCTGGGTAAACAAAATCACCAGTGCGAAAGCGGTTGCTGCGGGTGCGGGTTTGGCATCCAGCAACTGACCCATATTCACCAGTGCTACCGTAAGTGAAATAACAAACAAATCGAGCATCGACCAGCGGCCAATCCATTCGATTAAGTGAAACCCCAGCATCAGTTTTTTCTTGGAAAATTTAAGATTAAAACTGATGGCTGAAAGATAGATCCCTAAGCCAATGATTTTTAACCACGGCACGAGAATACTTGCCGTAAAGACAATAATCGCAATGGGCAACATATCCGAATGCACCAAGCGTAGAATGCCAGAGAAAATTGTGTCATGGGTAACTCGGCCACTCTTGGTCAAGGTGGTGATGGGGTAGAGATTGGCCGGCACCAGCAAAATTGCAGCGGTGATCAATAGTGCCCAACTGCGCTGCAAACTGGTGTAATCCCGCAATTGCAGCTTGGCACCACAGCGCAGACAACAGCTCTCAGTGGCGTTATTGAGCTGACCGCAATCATTGCAGCGGCACAAACCTAAATCTTTACCCTGCACACTGTTACTCGCTTTCATTCAAGTAACTCCACATATGCTCTAGCTTGTATTCCCTTAGCATAAACAGCACTACCAGAAACAACATGGTAAAGCAGAATGTGCCCATTCCGAAATAGACATCGGCAAAATCAGAGAGTTGGAAGGAAGTCACCAGAAAACTGATGACATAAATCTCCAACATAGACATCTGTGATAGTAATTGATGGTAGCGCAGGAGCAGCACAAACAGCTTTCGCCCCGTTTTACTGTGATATAGGCGGGTCTTGATGATAATCATCTGAGCCAGGATTGAACTGAGTAACATCCCAGGCCCAATTACCGCCCCCACCAACACTGCCAAGCCCACGACCCAATAGCCTTGATCTGCCACTGCCAGCGCACCTTGCCAGACGGTGGTGGTGCGCACGCTGCCAATAAAATGCATCTCCAGCACCGGCAGTAACATGGCGGGCACATAGAGGATGAGCGCCGCAATACACATGGCTAGCACCCCATCAATCGCGCAATAAGGGGTGTCATATAGCGGTGTCTGACAGCGGGGACAAAGCGCCTTTACGCCAGACGGCAATGCCCGGCGACTGATCGCCAGATCGCAGGCACGACATAAGACAACCGAACAATCTGGATTCAGCTGTTTATGGTGTGAGTCTAATCGGGAAGATGGATTTTCCCGGGTATCTGTGCGCATAAGATAAGAAGTAACCGGTTGTCTGCACAAAGTTTACAGACGCGATGTTAGCAGATACTGCGAAGTTCTTGCATCCTCAACGGTAAATATGTCACTCTGAACACTGTATGTTTAAACAGTGTGAGGAAGATCATGGCGGTTATTACCCAGTTTGTTGTGGTCAGAGAAGGGGTGGAAAAGATGACGTTTACCTCCAAGAAGGAAGCCGATGCATATGACAGGATGCTGGACATTGCCGACAACCTGATACCCTTTATTCAGGCAAGTGAAGCAAGCATTGATGACGCAGCAGCGGAAAAACTTGCTTTTTATATGGCATCAAATAAAGATACGCTGGCCGCGCTGCTAAAGGGCGCGCCGGTGTCCGCGGCTCCCACCGCGAAAACGCCGAAAAAGAAAGCATCTGCCGATGCATAATCTAGGAATTAACAATGAAACCGCAGTTGTACGACACCCTTAACCGACAAACGGCCGCGTTGCTTGACGGCGAAACCGACCTTATTGCTGGCATGGCGAATTTTTCGGCGTTGCTCAATGCATCGTTAGAACATCTGAACTGGGTGGGTTTTTATCTTTTGAAAGATGAACAACTGGTGCTTGGACCATTTCAGGGAAAAGTTGCCTGTACTCGCATTCCGGTTGGCAAAGGGGTATGCGGTACTGCGGTTGCACAAAACTGTACGCAGCGGGTTGCCGATGTGCATCAATTTGCGGGACATATTGCTTGCGACTCCGCCAGCAGTTCGGAAATTGTGGTGCCGGTGCGGCAAAATGGCGTGGTTGTGGCGGTGCTCGATATTGACAGTCCGCAGCTGGCGCGTTTCGATGCAGAGGATCAAGCGGGGCTGGAAACACTGGTCTCTACCTTTGAAAGCTGCTTGTTTGCTTAAAAGCCGTTCGATTTTGTGCATTTGATAGTCGCATTCGGTGTGGCTCGGCTTATAATAGGCCGCTTGAGCGCATGGCCGCTGCCTTGGCAATCGAGTCTCACAATTGTTAAGGTTAGAATCCTTTGGTAAATTCTGAAGGCATGCTAATTTGTAGGTTATCCTTCGGGATAAAAAGAACTAACGACCGGGCCAGAGCTGCCTGCGTCCCCTGTAATTCGTGGAAGTAATATGGAATCAACAGAAAAGTTGACCGACACCAATGCCATTCTGGCGTATTTATATGAAACCTTTCCTTTATGTTTTATCGCTGAAGGTGAAGCCAAACCCTTAAAAATAGGATTATTCCAGGATTTGGCAGAACGGTTGGCCAACGATTCCAGAGTCAGTAAAACCCAACTGCGGGTCGCTCTGCGGCGTTATACCAATAGCTGGCGTTATCTGAAATCACTCAAGGAAGGTGCACAGCGGGTGGATCTAGACGGTAATCCTTGTGGTGCGTTGGAGCAGGAGCATATCGAACATGCTCGCAGCACGCTGAAGGACAGTCAGGAAAAGGCTAAAGCACGGCGTAATGAAGCAGCTAAAGCTGACAAAGCTGAAGGGCAGAATGCGACCAATGCCAAACCCGCTAAGCCTGCTAAAGCTAAAATGCATCAGAAACCGCGTACCAATGCCGATAGCAAAAAGGTAGCGATTCCTAAAGCATCCCCTCGTACCCAGGCGCCACAGCCTACGGTTAAACTTACACCAGCCACATTGTCTAAGTTGAACCCTGGACAACGTGTTAATGTCAAACTCGGGGTTAATCCGGTTGCTGGCATTATCCAGAATATCAATAAAGACGATATTCATGTGCAGCTGGATTCCGGTTTAACTGTTAAGGTACATGCAGAACATATTCTGCTGTAGTACCGAAATCCAAGTAAAGATAAAGGAGTAACTTGCTGATGCGAAAGATTATTATAGCAGCGTCTCTGGCCAGTATGCTGTTGGGAACCCCGGCGCTTGCTATATCACCGACAATTCCGGTCAGTGAGTTGCCTGATCTCCATCAGGAACCGCAACATCAGGTTACCAGTAAACGTGTAGCCGGGTTATTTACCCGTTCTCACTATCACCATATTGCTTTGGATGATGCCTTCTCTAAGAAAATCTTTGAACGATTTTTGGAGCAGTTAGATTATCGGCGCAATGTGCTGTTACAAAGCGATGTTGATGCTTTGCAACCATATGCCACCCAGTTCGACGACATGATTAAAACCGGTGAGCTGGAACCTGCGTATAAGATGTTTCATCTGGTGCAGCAGCGTAGCTACGAGCGCTTTGCTTATGCGTTGAGTCTGTTGGACAAAGACAAGCCAATGAATTTTGACGTGCCTGGTGATAAATATGTGTTTGATCGTAAGGATGCCGCTTGGCCGAAAACAGCTGCCGAGTTAAATGAGTTATGGCGTCAGCGTGTCAAATACGATGCGCTTAGTTTGAAACTGACCGGCAAAACTTGGCCTGAAACGGTAGATATTCTGCAAAAGCGCTATAACAACGCGATTAAGCGGATGAAACAAACCAACAGCGAAGATGTGTTCCAAGGCGTCATGAACGCTTTTGCCCGCAGCATAGAACCGCACACCAGCTATTTGTCACCACGGAATGCCGAACGTTTTGAGATGGAGATGAATCTCAGCCTCGAAGGTATCGGTGCCGTGTTACAGATGGAAGATGATTACACCATCATCAAAAGCTTAGTCGCCGGCGGCCCGGCAGCTCTTAGCGGCAAACTAGCGGTTGATGACAAGATCGTGGGTGTTGGTCAGGATAATGGCGAAATGGTCGATGTTATCGGTTGGCGCCTCGATGATGTGGTGGAATTGATCAAAGGGCCTAAAGGCAGCAAGGTGACCTTGCAGGTATTGCCAAAGAAAGGTGGCTCTAACGCTAAGCCGTTCACTGTAACCATGACGCGCGATAAGATCCGCTTGGAAGATCGTGCCGCTACATCGAAAGTGATTGAACCTGAACAAGGCCCGTATGCTCATCGTAAGGTGGGGGTAATAACTGTGCCTGGGTTCTACATGAATCTGTCAAACGATGTGGCTAATGAGTTGCAGAAACTGCAGGCCGATAAGGTCGAAGGTATTGTCATTGATTTACGTGGCAATGGTGGGGGTGCTTTGACCGAAGCGACCCTGATGACAGGTTTGTTTATTGATCAGGGACCTGTGGTACAGATCCGTGATGCGAGTGGTCGTATTAGTGAAAACAGCGATAACGATGGTAAGACTTACTATGCTGGCCCACTAACACTGTTGGTGGATCGTTATTCTGCCTCTGCCTCTGAAATTTTTGCCGCCGCATTGCAAGATTATGGGCGGGCGCTGATTGTGGGTGAATCAACTTTTGGTAAGGGCACAGTACAGCAACATAGAGGCCTAGGTCGCATCTATGATATGTACGACAAGCCGATAGGCCATGTGCAGTACACGATTGCCAAATTTTATCGCATCAATGGCGGCAGTACTCAGCGTAAAGGGGTAACACCTGATATTCCATTCCCGAGCGCTTTGGAACCGGGTGAATATGGTGAATCAGAGGAAGATAATGCGTTGCCATGGGATCAGGTGCCAGCAGCCAATTATCAGCCGCTCAATGAAATTACCAAGCCGTTGGTGGCCAATCTGGAACAGCGCCATGAGCAGCGGCTGAAAAATAGCGTTGAATTCGGTTATATCATGGATGACATTAAGACGTTCAAAAAACATCACAAGGAAAAGAGTGTCTCTCTGGTAGAGAGTGAACGTTTGAAAGATCGTGAAGATGAAGATGCCAAGGCCTTGGCGCGCTTGAATGATCGGCGGCAGGTTCATGGCCTAGCAGCGCTGAAATCGCTCGAAGATGAAGATAATGTCAGTGAGGCAGAGAAGAAGATTGCCGAGCCAGACACCTTCCTCGACGAGGCCGTAGATATCACACTGGATATGGTGGATTACGATAAAACCGCCCAAAATCGGCTTCATTGATTGCGGTGACAAAAAACGCGCTGATGGCGCGTTTTTTGTTAATTCGGCACTAAGCTGAAGCGTCAGGTCATTAGCATTAATTGTGTTTATTCATTTTGTAGTCAAGGTCCGTTCTTATGTCCCAGAATGTTAGTCAGCCCGCCAGCAAACGTCTGGCCGATTACCGTCCTCCCTTGTTCCTGATCCCTGAATTATCTTTATCATTCAGGTTATTACCCGATGCAACTCTGGTAACGGCTGCCAGTCGTGTGCAACGTAATGGTCAGCATCTTGAGCCACTGGTACTGGATGGCGAAGCGTTGGAATTGCTGAGTGCCAAAGTCAATGGCGAAACCGTCGAGGTGACGCAATTGCCAGGTAAGCTGCAATTGGATACCACGCTGGATGAGTTTGAACTGACACTGGTGACACGCATCAACCCTCAGGGCAACTCCAGCCTAGAAGGGCTATACATGTCTGACGGTGCTTATTGTACCCAGTGTGAAGCCGAAGGCTTCCGGCGTATTACTTACTTCCTTGACCGCCCTGATGTGCTTGCCAAATACAGTGTCCGCATTGAAGCGCCGCAGTCGTTCAAATACCTGCTGAGCAATGGTAATAAGGTGGATAGTGGTGAACTGCCTGACGGTTGGCATTATGCCTGCTGGCAGGATCCTTTCCCTAAACCTTGCTACCTGTTTGCGCTGGTTGCCGGAGATATGGATCTGCTGCAAGACAGTTTCCGCACCGTGAGTGGCCGCGATGTGAAATTGCAAGTCTTTGTAGACAAAGGCAATCTGCATAAAGCTCATCACGCCATGGCGTCATTGAAAAAGGCGATGGCTTGGGATGAGAGCCGTTTTGGACTGGAATACGACCTTGATATCTACATGATTGTTGCCGTGGATTTCTTCAACATGGGAGCGATGGAAAACAAGGGCCTGAATATTTTCAATACCAAATATGTCTTAGCTGATCGCGAAAGCGCTACTGACGATGATTTCCACGGGATCGAGTCAGTGATTGGTCATGAATACTTCCATAACTGGACCGGGGATCGCGTGACCTGCCGCGATTGGTTCCAACTGAGCCTGAAAGAGGGCTTAACTGTGTTTCGTGATCAGGAATTCAGCTCGGACGTAGGTTCTCGCCCGGTGAATCGAATTCATGCGATCAAGGTTATCAAAAACCAACAGTTTGCCGAAGATGCCGGCCCCATGTCACATCCGATCCGGCCGGAAGAAGTGATTGAAATGAATAACTTCTATACCGTGACGGTTTACAACAAAGGTGCCGAAGTCATCCGCATGATGCACACCTTGCTTGGTGAAGCCGGATTCCAGGCCGGTATGAAACTCTATTTTGCCCGGCATGATGGACAGGCGGTAACCTGCGATGATTTTGTGCAGGCGATGCAGGATGCCAGCGGCAAGGATCTGACACAGTTCCGCCGTTGGTACAGCCAGGCGGGGACGCCACAAGTTGACGTGGCCGATAGCTATGACGCACAGACGGGGAGTTATCGATTAACGCTGCGACAGCATACGCCACAGCGGGCAGGGGAAGCGGCAAAATTGCCGCTACATATTCCGTTTAGTGTTGAATTACTGGATGCGCAGGGGCGCTCACTGGCTAATCAAGTGCTGGACTTTACTGAGAGTGAACAGACTTTTGAGTTTTCAGGGCTTCCCGCAGTCGTGATCCCATCGTTGTTGCAGGATTTCTCGGCACCCGTGCGCTTGTCATATGACTTCAGCATTGAGCAACTGCTGGTGCTTATGGCTAATGCCAGCAGCGAAGTGGCACGCTGGGAAGCGTCAGTCACACTGTTTAGTCGCGCGGTGTGGGACAACGTCAGCCGCTTACAGCAACAGCAGCGGATGTTGCTTGATAATCGAGTAATTGATGCGTTCCGTGGCATTATTTTGAGTGCCGAGCTGGATCATGCGTTGGCTGCGGAAATCTTGAAGATGCCTTCTGTGACAACGCTGATGGAACAAGTCACGCAAGTGGATTTGGATGCGTTGCTGTGTGCTCGTGACTATGTCATAGATGCTATTGCCACCGCTTGTGAAGAGGAAGCGCTGGCGCGTTATCGGGTATTGCAGGGGTTGATGACGCCGGTAGCCGCGCTTTTGCTAACGCCTTATTAGTGTTGTTAGCCCGCGGTGCCGATGGTCATGAAGCGCTGCTGGAGCAGCAATTTGCCCAGGCTAATAACATGACAGCAGCATTGGGAGCGCTCAGTGCCGCAGTTGACGGCAATAGTGATTGCCGCGATGCCTTGCTGAACGCATTTGAACAGCGTTGGCAGCAGACACCATTAGTTATGGACAAATGGTTCTCATTGCAAGCGATTATCAATGAGCCTGAAATCTTGCCACGGTTGCAGAAGTTACAGCAACATCCAGCATTCAGCATGGGGAATCCTAACCGAGTTCGTTCTTTATTAGGAACCTTTGCTGCGGCCAATATTGCCCAATTCCATCGGGCAGACGGGGCGGGTTACCGTTTTATGACGGAGATTATCCAACAGCTAAATAGCAGCAATCCACAGGTTGCCGCCCGGATAATCACGCCCTTAATCCAATTCGGTAAACTGGATGCTGGCAGACAGCAGTTGATTAAGCAGTGCTTGCAACAACTGTTGGCATTGCCGACCTTGTCTCGTGACCTCTATGAGAAAGTCAGTAAGGCTCTGCAGGCTTGAAACGCCGGTAAGAAGGGATAAAACCATGGAGTTCTATTTCCGGTTAAATCTGAGTTTTGAGGAGTTTAAGCCATATTATCAGGGGGCAGCCGAGGCGGTTCAAGTGCGCGATATTCATGGCAAGATCTTGCAGATAAATGCCCGACATTTCAGACAGTTTCTCAATGCTGATGGCATCCACGGGCAGTTTAAGCTGGTGATTGATGGACAAGGAAATTTCCAATCTATCACCCGCATATAATGACGACTGCCTATTGAATATAAACCCTGGGGTCATTTACTCCGGGGTTTTTTGTGGCGTTTTCGCGGTTCAATCTTCTCTTAGCCTAGTTTGCCTGTTCATAGAAAACCCGCATATTTTTCAGTAATAATTAAGCGTTATCTTACGTAAAGGTAAAATTTAGTTTTATGTAAAAAAAGCTAGAGTAAAAGCTTAAAACGTTTGAATGAGTACCTGTATTATTATTATGGGTTTGTATATTTTTTAATCCTTTGAATATCATTCAGTTATATGTAAATTTCAGTTGTCAGACCAATTTACATTTAGACAATTCAAAAATCTCCTCAATTTTTTGCCTATAAAAATCACATAAGTGCCCAAAAAGTCTAATATTTTGTGACTTGCTAGGTATCGTTAATTGTTGTAACTCTTATGTTACCTGCCGGCTAACTAGATGTTGGTTCTCAATCTTAAACAACGCAACCGGTAGGATGGAGAAACTAACATGACGATGAATACAACGTTCAAAAAGTCGGTGGTCACATTGGGGGTGATATCGGCACTGAACCTGGGGTTACTCTCTTCAGCTACCGCTGTGTCTTTTAATTGGGGAGAGGTTGAAGGTTCATTTGATTCTACCTGGACATTGGGGGCCAGTTGGCGGGTTGCGGGTCGCGACTGGCATGGTCAGATAGGGAAAGTTAACCAACCGCAGTTTGATTGGAGTGGTTACTCCGCATTCGGCGATACCCGTTACACCGCCGCAGAAATCTGGGCACAACCTGGGTCATATTCCAGCAACAACGACATGAGTAACCTGTTGTACGCCAAAGGCGATACTACCTCTGAGATCTTCAAAGGGTTACACGAGTTACAACTGAAGTATCAAAATTATGGTTTTTTTGCCCGTGGCATGTACTTTTATGACCGTAAACTTAATAGCGGTGATTTTGGTTACACCAATCCGTTGACCGGCAAAGAGTATGATCCGTGTACCGATGATCGTGCCAGTGAAGTGCAGTGTAAAGATATCCGGCTGCTGGATGCCTTTGTCTATGCCAATTTTGAACTGAACGACGGTAAAAATCCGCTGGCAATCCGTATTGGTCAACAGGTGGTTTCTTGGGGTGAAAGCTCGCTGATCTCACACGGTATTGCTGAGATAAACCCGGTTGATTTGAATATTCTCTATGTGCCCGGTGCAGAGTTGAAAGAGGCTTTCAGACCACAGGGAATGATCTGGGCATCTTTGAGTGTTACTGAAAATCTGTCACTGGAAGCCTTCTATCAATACGATTGGGAACCTATCTGGGTGCCAGCTCCTGGTTCGATTTTTGCGACCAATGATTTTGTTGGCTATGGCGGTTATTCACAGAATGCACAGTTAGGATTTAATGCCAATCCCGACATCAATCTTGATTTTGTCGAGCAAGAATATAGCTATCTGGCCAACCTTATCGCCAGTGGTGCACCTGTCCCAGCAGCAACCCTGGCACAGATGGCGCTGGCTTACCCAACTAAAGTCACCTTGGTGCGGGATGAAGCCGAACCCAGTGACAGTGGTCAGTACGGTATTAAAGCCAATTACTACGCACCAGAACTTGGCGAGACCGAATTCGGATTTTACTTCATGAATTACCACAGCCGCAGGCCGCTGATTAGCGGTACGGCAGCCAATTTCACCACTCCGGCTTTGATGAGTGATTTGGCGGTATTGGGGCAGAATGCCGGTCAAATCAACCGCCAGTTACTGCTGAGCCTACAGAGTTTCTCTAAAGCGCAGGTAGTTTATCCTGAAGATATCAAACTCTACGGCTTCAGCTTTAATACCTTGGTTGGCGATACCTCAGTGGCAGGTGAAATCGCTTATCGCAAAGATGAACCGTTGCAGATTGATGATGTGGAGCTGTTGTTTGCTGGGATGCCGCAACAGTTGGCAAATGCGGGCATTCGTCCTGATCTCGACGGTATTTCGCAGATGGATACTGTGGCACCGGGAGAAACTGTCGATGGCTTTATTCGCCGCGACACCACCCAGGCGCAGGTAACCTTGACGCATCTGTTTGGCCCAACCTTGGGCTTTGACAATCTCACTATGCTGGCAGAAGTCGGCGGGGTTTGGATTGGCAATATGCCCAGCTTTGATGAATTGCGTCTCAATGGGCCCGGCACCAGCCGTAGTGGCGGTAATCCAGATATGCCCGGGATAATTCAGGCGTTGCAGGATGGCCCTGAAACTAACCCGTTCCCTACAGCTTTTGCCTGGGGCTATCGGTTAGTGGCAAAGGCGGATCTCAACAACCTCTACGCTGGTATCAACGCTTCTCCCAGAATCGTTTTTTCTCATGATGTAAACGGGATAACACCCGATCCGCTGTTTCTGTTTACCGAGGGGCGTAAGTCGGTGGCTTTAGGCATCAGTTTTGATTACCAAAGTCGTTGGGGGCAGATCTGTCTTACAACAATTTCTTTGGTGGTGTGGGAACCACCAATGCCATGGCTGATCGCGATTATATTTCGTTCAGCATTAAGTACTCGCTGTAAAGAGGACAACAACGATGAAAGCTATGACACAACTGACAGCGATGGTCATCATGATGCTGGGGAGCAACGTGCCAGGCACAGGTGTCCGAAACAGAAGCTGCTAGGTTAGGGCAGGATTTAACACCGTTAGGCGCACAGATGGCGGGTAATCAAGACGGCTCGATTCCGGCTTGGAGCGGCGGCATTACCAAAGCGCCCGCGGGCTATCAAAAAGGTATGCATCACCCGGATCCATTCCCCGATGACAAACCATTATATACGGTGACTAGCGCTAATCTGGCACAGTACAAGTCGTTGCTGAGTCCAGGACAACAGAAGCTGTTTGAACTATATCCTGATAGTTTCAATATGCATGTTTACCAGACTCGCCGCACGGCATCTGTGCCGCAGTACATCTATGATGCGACTCGCGCCAACGCCACTTCGGCAATATTGGTTGCCGGAGGCAATGGTGTCGATGGTGCCGCCAAAGGTATCCCGTTTCCGATCCCCGCCAATGGTTTGGAGGCCATTTGGAACCACATCCTCAGGTTCCGTGGCGTTGATATTGCCACGCATCGTGGACAGGCCGCGCCTACCGCCTCTGGCGACTACACGCTGGTAGAGATGGAGGAGGAGATCCGCTTTGAATATTCTCGTCCAGAAGAAACTTTAGCGCAGTTGCGTAACGATAACTTGATCTTCAGTTTCAAGCAGGTGGTTACCCAGCCAGCTCGTTTGGCGGGTACCGCGTTGTTAGTCAAGGAAACCATGGATCAGGAGAAAGAACCCCGACAGGCCTGGACCTACAATACCGGGCAGCGGCGAGTCCGTAAGGCACCCAATGTGGCATTTGACACCCCAGGAACTGTGTCTGATGGGTTGCGTACCACCGATGATTTCGACATGTTCAACGGTTCACCCTCACGTTACAACTGGGAGTTGCTTGGTAAGCAAGAGCTACTGATCCCTTATAACGATTACCGGCTGCATTCTGACAAATTGCAGTACAGCGACATCCTCAAGAAAGGGCATATCAACCCAGAGGTAGTGCGCTATGAGAAACATCGGGTGTGGCTGGTGAAGGCGACGCTCAAAGAGGGTATGCGTCATATCTATAAAACCCGGGTGTTTTATCTGGACGAGGACTCTTGGCAAATCTCGGTCGCTGATCTGTATGACAACCGTGATGAGTTATATCGGGTAGTACAGGCTCATGCCATCAACTACTACGAAGTGCCAGTACAGTGGAGCACGCTGGAGGTTTATCACGATCTGCAATCCCGCCGTTATCTGGCATTAGGTCTGGATAATCAGTCACCTATGTATGATTTTGATGCCAAGCTTACCGAAGCTAACTTCACTCCTGCCTCGTTACGACGGGATGGCATACGTTAACCATAACCATTCACTATGGGGCAGCCGGCTGCCCCTTGATTTAAGGCGACAAGATGAAGTTCCGCAGCTTGTTTGGCAGTGTTATTTGCGGGTTGCCGCTAGTGGTCTGTGCTGTTCCTGACGAAACTGGACAAGTGGCACTCACCAGTCAGTTACAGCCTTTGGCGTCACAAGCGCTGGTGCTGGATATCAAACATGCGGGTGATACCTTGGTGGCGGTTGGTGAACGGGGCCACATACTGCGGTTGCTCGCAACGGGAAACTGGCAACAGGTATTAACACCCAGCCGTAACCTACTTACCCGGGTAACCTTTGTGGATGCCAATAATGGTTGGGCGGTTGGACATGATGCCACCATCCTGCATAGCCGTGACGCCGGGGTCACTTGGCAATTACAGTATCGTTCAGAAACGTTGGCTCGCCCATTAATGGATGTGTATTTTCGTGACGCCCAACAGGGCTTGGCAATTGGTGCTTATGGCTTGTTGTTACGCACCCAAGACGGTGGCAAGCATTGGCAGCGGGAATTTCATGATGAGTTGCTGAACGAAGATGACAAACAATATCTGCAACAGCTAAAAACAGATGATCCTCAGGTTTATCAACAGGAAGCAGATTCTATCTTGCCGCATTTTAATCGGCTATTGCCGCTACCTGATGGCCGTTTGCTGTTGGTGGGTGAAATGGGGTTGGTAGCCGTGAGTGATGATCTAGGTGCGCATTGGCAACGGCTACAATTCCCGTATGAAGGCTCGCTGTTTGCTGCCAAAGAGTACAACGGTCAGGTCTATGTGGGGGTTGCGCGGCAACCTGTTTGTCAGCGATTTGTCATTGCAGTCGTGGCAGTCAATTGCATTGCCGCAGGTAGCCACTATCAATGGCATAACTCAGGTTGCTGAGCAGTTGTGGGTGACGGGCAATAGCGGTGTGATTATCCGTCTGGATGCTGGGAACCGGGCGCAATTAGTGCGGCAATTGAAAGGGGAAAATCTGTTGACGCTGGCAGCCGATCCTACCGGCAGGATCTGGTTGGCCGGAACCAAAGGTCTGCAACCTATAACATTAGAATAACGGGTGTGGTATATGTTGGAAAAACTGGTTAATGGCCTTGAAAGTTTTCTGTTCCGACACCGTGTCTGGGTGTTGCTGTTTTTTGCACTTTGTACTGCCGTCTTGGGCTGGCAGGCCAGCCAACTTCGCATGGATGCCGCCTTCGTCAAAAATATTCCGCTGGCACATCCTTACATGCAGACTTATCTCAAACATCAGCAGCAGTTTGGCGGAGCTAACTCCATTATGGTGGCGGTGGAAGACCGCAGTGGTGATATTTTCAACCCGCAGTTCTTTGACGCGCTAAAAGAGGTGCATGACCAGCTGTTTTTTATTCCAGGTGTTGATCGCTCGCAAGTGAAGTCACTGTATTCACCGTCAACCCGCTTTACCGAAGTGGTTGAGGATGGCTTTGCTGGTGGGCCGGTGATCCCGGCGGATTTCAGTACCTCAGCAGCCGGCTTGCAAAAGGTTAAGGAAAATATCGAAAAGGCCGGGATTGTTGGCCGTTTAGTTGCTAACGATTATTCCGCAGCGATGATCAGTGCGCAGTTGCTGGATTTTGATCCGCAAACCGGAGCGCCGCTCGATACGCTGGCATTCGCCGACAAGCTAGAACAGCAGTTGCGTGACCAATATCAAACGCCGCAAATTCGCATTCATATTATTGGCTTTGCCAAAATGGCAGGAGATGTGGCGGAAGGTGCCCGTGGCGTGCTGTTATTTTTTGTGATTGCACTGTTAGTCACGGCCATCATGGTGTATCTGTTCAGCCGTTCTGTGCTGCTGACGTTATTGCCATTGACGTGTAGCCTCGTCGCTGTGGTGTGGCAACTGGGATTATTGAACCTCATCGGTTTCGGGCTCGATCCTATGTCGATTTTGGTGCCATTTTTGGTATTTGCCATTGGTGTCAGCCACGGCGTACAGATGATCAATGCCATTCGCCAACGGGTAAGCGGCGGCATGAGCAGCAAACAGGCGGCGGCCGCGGCGTTTCGGGCACTGTTGGTACCCGGCGGTGTGGCATTGCTGTCTGATACCGTTGGCTTTATGACCTTGCTGACCATAGATATCGGTATTATTCGCGAACTCGCTATCTCTGCATCACTCGGGGTCGGCGTGATTATTCTGACCAATCTGGTATTGCTGCCGCTGGTGATCTCTTTTGTGAATTTGCCAACACCACCGGTGACAGATGCCGCCACGCCTGGCAAAAATTTGGCAACGTCTGGCGGGGTTTGCATCGCCACGCTACGCTTGGCTGATTATCCTGCTGACGGCAGGGCTTTATGGTTTTGGCTTGATGCAATCGAGTCGTATGCAGATAGGGGATTTACAGCGCGGAGCCCCAGCATTACACGAATCTTCCCGTTACAATCAGGATACTTTTTTATCACAGACCATTTTGCCATCACCACTGATGTGATGAGTGTCATTGTCGAAGCTTTCCCTGAGGCTTGTACTTACCACGATGTTTTACAACAGCTTGACGATTTTGAATGGTACGCTCGCAATACTCCGGGAGTGGAGTTTACCGCCAGCATCAGCTCGGTGGCCCGTCAGGTTAATGCCGGTTTTAACGAAGGCAATCCCCGCTGGTTAATGCTGCCGCGTAATCCTGCCAGTTTGGCACAGTTGGTGTCACAAATCCCCACCACCAGTGGTTTGCTGGATGGTAATTGCTCGGTGATGCCTGTGTATCTTTTTACAGGATCACAAGGCGCAAACCATCAATGGGGTGGTGGCAAAAGTGCAGCAACTGGCAGCAGAACTGGATACTGACAAGGTCAAATTTAAATTGGCATCTGGGCCGGTAGGCGTGATGGCCGCGACCAATGAAGCGGTCGCCGCGGCGCAGTTACCCATGATGTTGTACGTCTATGGCGCAGTATTTGTGTTGTGTTTGCTAAGTTTTCGCTCATTAAGGGCCACATTAGCGGTGATTATTCCGTTATATGTGGTTTCCACCTTGGCACAAGCCCTGATGACCTACCTCGATATTGGGCTGACGGTAAGTACATTACCCGTTATCGCGTTAGGGGTCGGCATCGGCGTGGATTATGGTATTTATATTTTGTCGATCATGGCGCAGAAACTGCGGGAAGGGATGCCGGTGCAACAGGCTTATCTAGACGCGTTGTGCGAACGCGGTAACGCGGTGATCTTCACGGGCTTGACCTTGGCGGTGGGCGTCAGCACTTGGTTTTTTTCAGCGCTTAAATTCCAGATGGACATGGGCATATTGCTGACATTTATGTTCCTGGTCAATATGCTCGGCGCCATCATTATTCTGCCCGCATTAGCCGCGGTTTTCTGGCCTAAACGGAAGCTGAGCAGTGCCCCATGATAACCGTCTGTCATCCGCATGTTGCATAGTTTTTCAGCTTTTGCAGATATTTGGTCAAAAGCCTGTTGGTAGCGCCGCCAATGTTTGGCTAAATGCTTTATATCACACTAAAATTTTCCTCGAAATGCGCAGTGTTTAGTAATAAACTGCGCGCCAAGACCTAGGTCACATTTTGCGAGTGATCCGGGTCATTCGTCGAAGCATCCTAAATACAAAAAAGCGCTGCCATAGACGCTTAAGGAAACATTACCATGGCTTTGAAAGACTCAATGCCTTCAGTATTACTGGAGAATGTAGTTCACCTCATTCATTCCAAGGTTCCAAAAGCCCAGGCTCGTCAGGTAGAGCAGTTTGCTACCTGTCTTTATGCCCATATGTCGAAGGACGATTTACTTGCCCGTAACGACAGTGATCTTTACGGAGCTGTTTTGAGCCTTTGGAATTCCCTCTCTAACACTTCAGTAGGCCAAACACACTTAAAAGTTTTCAACCCGACTCAAGCCAAACACGGCTGGCAATCTTCTCACACCATTATTGAAATCGTGCAGCCAGACATGCCGTTTCTGGTGGATTCCTTAGGCATAGCGCTGAAACAGCTGGGCATCACTTCACACATGATGCTACACACCCCGCTGGCAATTGAGCGGGACAAAGGCCAGATTTCCGCGGTAACCCGTGTCAAAGGCAGCCGCGATGACAGCGATAAAGTTGCGGTGTTCTTGATTGAAATTGATCGGCAGAGCAGTGAAAAAGATATCCGCTTGCTGGAAAAAGAGATAGAAGCGGTACTGAATGATGTTGCCGCCGCAGTTGATGACTGGCAGCCAATGTCTGAACGGCTGGCCAGTATTATTCAGGAACTGCCCAAACGGCCATTCCCGGGTGACGCTAAAGAACTCGAAGAAGCGGTAAGTTATCTCAGCTATCTTAACGACCACCATTTCACCTTGCTGGGTTACCGTTATTACGATTTGCGCCGGGTCGCCGGCGATGTTGAGCTGGTGCCCGATGTGGCCAGCAGCTTAGGGCTGATGAAAAAACCGGGCAAAGAACAGCCTGAACATGGTTTGATGCTGTCCTCATTTTCAGAAACCGCCCGTCGTGAAGCCCTGAGCGGTTCACTGTTGGTGCTGACCAAAGGTTCCGCCAAGAGTCGGGTACATCGCCCGGCGTATGTGGACTATATCGGCATCAAACGTTTTGATAAGCAAGGCAATGTGGTGGGTGAAGAGCGGTTTGTGGGCCTGTATGCCTCTAACGTCTATAACCGCAGTCCGCGTTCCATCCCGCTGTTAGCCGAAAAAGTGCAGCGCATCATGGATCTTTCGGGCTTTGGCCCTCGCTCCCACGACTATAAAACCCTGTTGAATATCCTAGAAAACCTGCCGCGGGATGAGATCATCCAAGCATCAGTTGAACAGCTGGCGCAGGTGGCCCATGGCGTGTTGGATATGCAGGATCGCGACAAACTGAAACTGTTTGTGCGTAAAGATGCCTATGGCCGTTTCTTGTCTTGTCTGGTGTATGTCGCCAAAGACAGATACAACACCAAACTCCGACAAGATACTCAACGTATTCTGGCGGAAACCTTTAACAGTAATGAGGAAGTGGAATTCACCACTTATTTCTCCGAGTCATCCTTGTGCCGGACCCATTACATTGTCAAAGTCGATAATAACAACGATGTGGATGTAGACGTGGCTGCCATTGAAAACAATCTGATCGAAGCCGCCCGCTCTTGGGACGACAAACTGTCAACTGCGTTGAATAACGCGATTGGTGAAGAACAGGGTAACCGCTACTTTAAGCGTTATGACTCAGCGTTTCCGCAGAGTTACAAAGGCGATGTGCTGCCAACTTCTGCCGTTGTCGATATTCGGCAGTTAGAAGCGCTGGATGATGACCATAAACTCGGCATGTTGTTCTATCAGCCGCAAGAAGCGGAACTGAAAAGCAACACAGTGCGCTTGAAGTTGTTCCATAAAGATGAACCCATCCCTTTGTCTGATGTTTTGCCAATGCTGGAAAACTTTGGCTTGCGGGTGATCAACGAACGTCCTTACGAAGTCACCACTACCGACAATAAGACATTCTGGATCCTCGACTTCCTGATGACAGTGCAGCGCTCCGCCTCGGAAGAGCTGACGGACAGCCAAGATCGTTTCCAGAACGCATTGTCACTGGTATGGCAGAAAAACTGGAAGATGACGGTTTTAACCGTTTGGTGTTAGCCACAGGTTTGTCGGGTCGTGAAGTCTCAGTATTGCGTGCTTATGCTAAGTACATGCGGCAGATTGATGCCACTTTCAGTCAGGCATACATTGAAGAAACCTTCAGCCGCTATCCACAGATTGCTGATTCGCTGGTGAAAATGTTCATCCGCAAGTTCAATCCGAAACTGAAAACCCGCACTACCGGCAAGTTTGAAGAACAGATCAATCTGCGCCTAGAAGATGTTGCCAGTCTGGATGATGACCGTATTATCCGCCGCTATTTGGCACTGATAAATGCGACTGTGCGTACTAACTTCTATCAGTTGGATGCTGCGGGCGAAGCTAAGGATTATATCTCCTTCAAGTTTGCGCCAGATCAGATCCCAGAAATGCCAAAGCCCTTGCCTAAGTACGAAATTTTCGTATACAGCCCAAGGGTGGAAGGAGTGCATCTGCGTGGTGGTCGTGTGGCTCGTGGTGGTTTACGTTGGTCGGATCGCCGTGAAGACTTCCGTACCGAAGTGCTGGGGTTGGTAAAAGCCCAGCAGGTGAAGAATACTGTTATTGTTCCCGTTGGTGCCAAAGGTGGTTTTGTCTGCAAGCAGATGCCAGCCGATGGTGGGCGTGAAGCGGTATTCCAGGAAGGACAAGCCTGTTACCGGATCTTTATCCACGGCTTGCTGGATATTACCGACAATATCGTCAACAAAGAAATTGTGCCGCCCGTCGATGTCGTGCGCCATGATGACGATGACCCTTATCTGGTCGTCGCGGCTGACAAGGGCACCGCAACTTTCTCTGATATCGCGAATGCCATCTCGCTTGAATATAACTTCTGGCTTGGTGATGCCTTTGCTTCTGGTGGTTCTAACGGCTATGACCATAAGAAAATGGGCATTACCGCTAAAGGCGCTTGGGAATCAGTCAAACGCCATTTCCGCGAAGTTGGGATTGATTGCCAGACTACCGATTTCACCTGCGTAGGGATCGGTGATATGGCCGGTGACGTGTTTGGTAACGGGATGTTGTTGTCAGAACATATCCGCTTACAAGCCGCGTTCAACCATATGCATATCTTTATTGATCCTAATCCGGATACGGCCAAGAGTTTTGTGGAACGTCAGCGCTTGTTTGATCTGCCGCGCTCAACCTGGGATGACTACAATCGTAAGTTAATCTCTAAAGGCGGTGGTATTTTCCTGCGCAGTGCCAAGGCGATTACCTTGACAC
Source organism: Shewanella dokdonensis (assembly GCF_018394335.1). NCBI lineage: Bacteria > Pseudomonadati > Pseudomonadota > Gammaproteobacteria > Alteromonadales > Shewanellaceae > Shewanella > Shewanella dokdonensis. The sequence goes on from NZ_CP074572.1 coordinate 3,638,740, forward strand.
CAGAAATGAAAACCATGCTGGCAACCGATAAGAGCGCTATGACGCCTAGCGAGCTGATCAAAGAGCTGTTGCAAATGCCGGTGGATCTGTTGTGGAACGGTGGTATTGGTACTTATGTGAAATCCAGCCGTGAAACTAACGCCGATGTGGGCGATCGTGCCAACGATGCCTTGCGCGTCAATGGCGGTGAAATACGCGCCAAGATCATCGGTGAAGGTGGCAACTTAGGCTGTACTCAGTTGGGGCGTATCGAATATGCGGCTAACGGCGGCCGTATGAACACCGACTTTGTGGACAACGTTGGTGGGGTAGATTGCTCAGACAACGAAGTTAACATCAAGATCCTGCTTAACAGCCTGGTGGCAGAAGGGGATCTGACGGTAAAACAGCGTAACAGCTTACTTGAGCAGATGACTGACGAAGTCGCTGATATCGTGATTCAGGACTGTGAACAGCAGACCCGTACCTTGTCGGTGACCCAGATCCATGCCGCAGAACAGCTCAAAGAGCACATCCGCTTTATCCATTATCTGGAAAAAGAGGGCAAGCTGGATCGGGCACTGGAGTTCCTGCCATCAGAAGAGGAACTGACCGAACGGTTGGCGAACAACCGTGGTTTGACTCGTCCAGAATTGTCGGTGCTGGTGGCTTACAGCAAAATGTTGCTGAAAGAACAACTGGTAACCACCGAAGTGACCGATGATCCATGGCTGAGCCAGCTGTTAGTGCAATATTTCCCACAGAAGCTGCAAAAACTGTATGCCGATAAGATGGGCACTCATCCATTACGTGGCGAAATCATCGCAACGTCGTTGGCCAATGAATTGGTTAACGAAATGGGACTGAATTTTGTTCAGCGTATGCAGGATGAGACAGGTGCCTCAGTTGCTGAATCTGCCATTTGTTACGCTATGGCTAGAGAAATATTCGGTATGGGCGAATTAATTCAGGCCATCGATGATCTGAATGGTGCGGTTCCAGCCGTAGTTCAGAGTGAAATGCTGCATCAGCTGCGCCGTAATATGCGCCGCTCAACTCGCTGGCTGTTGCGTAACCGTAACCGTAATCTGAATATTGAACAGACAGTGGCATTCTTCAAACCTGTGTTTGAAGATCTGCGTGACAATATCCAGCATTATCTGCAAGAGAGCGAGTGGCAGGGCATTGCTGACGACATCGCAGCGCTGGAACGTGAAGCCGTACCGGCCAACGTTGCTAGCCTGGTGGGCAAGATGAGCACGCTGTTCTGTGCCTTGGATATTGCGCAGATAGCTCAACAGCAGGACAAAGCGATAGCGCTGGTTGCCGAGACTTACTATAAACTCGGTGCCCGTGTTGAATTGCATTGGTTCCTGGAGCAGATCAATGCGCAGCCTGCGTCTAATCATTGGCAGGTACTGGCACGGGCCGCATTCCGGGAAGATCTGGATTGGCAACAGCGTTCATTGAGTTCCGTGGTGTTGCGCAGTTGTGCCGCTGAGTGTGATGCAGAAGCCGTCATTGCCCAGTGGATTGAAGCACACCAGCTGTTGCTGGAACGTTGGTTCCTGATGTTGGCAGACTTTAAGACTTCAGGTGTTCACGAATTTGCTAAGTTCTCGGTGGCGTTGCGTGAACTTAACCTGCTGATATTACATTGTGAAGGGCACGGTTAACATATAATAACAACAAGAGCCCTGGCATCTGCCGGGGCTTTTTTAGGTCTTAGGAGAACACATGTTTTATAAAATCGCGCAAAAGGTGATGTTTCAGATGGACCCAGAAGTGGCTCATCATTTTGCCATGACCGGGCTGAAAGCCACTGCTCATAATCCCTTGAACTGTTTTTATGCCCAGCATATTGCAGCGGTACCTGTTGAATTTATGGGGGTTACTTTTCCCAATCCGGTAGGGTTAGCCGCGGGTATGGACAAAGATGGTGAAGCGATTGACGCCTTTGCAGCGATGGGATTTGGCCATATTGAAGTCGGCACGGTAACGCCTCGGCCACAACCGGGTAATGATAAGCCCCGCTTGTTCCGGATCAAGCCAGCCAAAGCGATTATCAACCGCATGGGATTCAACAATAAGGGTGTTGATAATCTGGTCAAAAATCTGTTGGCACGGAAATCCAAAGCGGTGGTGGGTGTCAATATTGGTAAAAATAAAGATACCCCTGTTGAAAATGGTAAAGAGGATTATTTGATCTGTATGGATAAAGTTTATCCATATGCAGACTATATTGCGGTGAATATTTCATCTCCTAATACCCCAGGGTTGCGCACTATGCAATATGGTGAGCTGTTAGAAGATCTGCTGGCAAGTCTTAAAGAAAAACAAAAAGCATTAGCTGAGCAGTATCAAAAATATGTGCCAATTGCATTGAAGATTGCGCCAGATTTATCTCAGGATGAAATAGAAAAAATTGCTGATGCACTTATTAGAAATAAATTTGATGGTGTGATAGCAACAAATACCACATTAAGTCGTGATGGTGTTAGTGGTTTAGCCAATTCCAGTGAGACTGGCGGGCTTAGCGGTAAACCCTTAAATGAGTTATCAACTAAGGTCATTAAACAGTTAGCTCAGTGCCTGAACGGACAAGTCCCTATATTGGGTTGCGGTGGTATTTTGAGCGCTGACGATGCCATGACCAAGTTAGATGCCGGCGCACAGTTGGTGCAAATTTATTCTGGATTTATTTATCAGGGCCCTAAATTAATAGACGATATTATTGAGGCATATAGATCTAGAGTCAGCAAATAAGATCGTTAAGGTGAATTTATGATCAAAAGGATCGTTAAGCGATCCTTTTGTTATTTTTAGATCTGTCAGTTCATTTGCGATCTACAATATTAATTATTGAAAACTTGTGTAGAATATTTAAACTATATTTTGCTATTGAATAAAATATCATCTACTATCTGTTCATAATAATAAAGGTCAGTTGGATTACGCTATGTTATTAATGCCTGAAAGTTGCTGGCAATGGCAATATAACGAATCACATGGGGTCCTGAGTATTTCCCTGGGCTCAGAGCTGGAATTTCTGACCCCTTATAAACCTAAGACGTTAATTCCAGATGCTCTAGGTGAGTTAGAATTCAGTGTTGACCATGCCCGCTATTATATTGAACTGCTCGACAGTATCAGCAAACGTCTATCGCTGCCGGATGCGTTTTTGGTGCAATTAGCGTTGAATGCCACCGCGGCTTGTTTTCTGCAAAAACCACAAATGCCCAAATCTTGGTTCTTTGAGAATAGTGATGTGTGTGTCTACAGTGAGCCGGGTAAACTGTTTAACCTGAAGTGCCACGGTGAGCGCTTATTAGTGTTGGTGGTGGAAACCAATCTGCAGGCTTCTACCGTGATGATGCTGGATCAACAATGCCGATTAAGTGACGTGAAGTCGTTGCAGAAGTTTGAAACCATCAAGGTGATGCACGATCGCTTGTTTGCGTTACGCGCCCAGCAACAGATAGTGGCCGCCTAAAAAAGGGCTCCCAATAGAAAAGGCGATCTTATCAAGATCGCCTTTGTCGTTTTTATGCACTCATTTACCGGCTTTCTGGTGGCGTAACGCTAGATTGGCGTTAATGTCAGCCAGTGACAGATCTTGGTCTTCCAACAATACAAACAGGTGATAGAGCAGGTCTGAGGCCTCATTGACCAGTTCAAACTTGTCATGGGTTGCTGCCGCCAGTGCTGTTTCCAAACCTTCTTCACCGACTTTTTGCGAAATTCGCTTGGTGCCACGGGCAAACAGTGAGGCGGTATAGCTGGTGGCCGGATCGGCATTTCTCCGACCGTGAATTAATTCCTGTAGCTGATGCATAAAAGGATGCACTTCGCCGTCCCAGCAGCTTTCGGTGCCGTTATGGCAGGTAGGGCCAGTGGGTATCGCCTGCACCAGCAATGAATCGCGATCGCAATCCATGGCAATTGACACCAGTTGCAAATGGTTACCTGAGGTTTCGCCTTTGGTCCACAACCGTTGTTTACTGCGGCTGTAGAAGGTTACCAGACCTTTAGCAAAGCTGGTTTGCAGTGCTTCTGGGTTCATATAGCCCAGCATCAGCACTTTGGCGGAGTGAAAGTCCTGCACTATGGCAGGTACTAGTCCCTGTTGTTTATCCCAATCCAGCTCATTGAGCAATGTCTGCTGCTGTGCTGGCGTCATGGTACAAGAGGGGGTTTCTGATTGAGTCATGTTACTTCCTGTTTATGCTTGCAGCGGTTGGTCGTTGCGGATACAGATACCCGCATTACGCAAATACTGTTTTAACTCTGGGATCGGAATAATACCTTTATGGAACACACTGGCAGCTAATGCGGCATCAACGGCAGCCTCAAGAAATACCTCGCGAAAATGTTCCATGGCACCCGCACCACCGGAGGCGATTAACGGCACGTCGCAAACGCTACGCACCTTGGATAATTGATTGATGTCATAACCTTGGCGTACACCATCCTGATTCATCACATTGAGGACAATTTCGCCACAGCCTTGCTGCTGTGCTTCTTCCACCCAGTCCAGCGTGTACCACTGGGTATCGCGGGTGGCGGCTTCATCACCGGTAAACTGTTTCACTTTATAACTATCACTGGCGGCATCATAGAAGGAATCGATACCGACGACCACACACTGCCGACCAAATTCATCGTGCAAGCGGCGGATCAGACTGGGATCAGATAATGCCGGAGAGTTGATGGAGATTTTATCGGCACCAAACGCCAGAATTTCTCGGGCTTGCTCGATGGAGCGGATACCGCCGGCGACACAGAAGGGGATATCTATCTGCTGTGCTACCCGGCTGACCCAGGACTTATCCACTGTGCGGTCGTGAGCACTGGCAGTAATATCATAAAACACCAGCTCATCGGCACCTTCTGCGGCGTAACGCTGCGCGAGTGGCACAATATCACCGACAATCTCATGGTTACGGAATTGCACGCCCTTGACCACTTTTCCGGCTTTGACATCCAGACAGGGAACTATGCGTTTGGCCAACATTGGATTGCCTCCGTGACGGTAAATTGTTGAGTGAGTAACGCTTTGCCGATAATAATGCCACTGACACCACTGTCGCGTACGGCGGCGACATCGGTTAATGAGGCGATACCGCCCGATGCCTGCCAGCGAATTTTAGGATAACTGCTGGCTAACTCATGATAGAGCGCATTGTTCGCGCCTGTCATGGTGCCATCGCGGCTGATATCGGTCACCAGCGCATGTTTGAGACCAAATGGTGTAAATTCAGCCACTAGCGATTCCAGTGTTTTACCGCCACCACTTTGCCAACCGGAGACCGCTACGACTTTATTGCCGTTTGCGTCAATATTGACATCCAGTGCCAGACAGATGCGTTCAGCCCCAAACTCGGTAAACCACTGTTTGACTAATTCGGGCTGTTTCACTGCTAATGAACCAATCACTACTCGGTAAACCCCCGATTGCAGCAACTCCTTTACTTGCGCATGGCTACGGATGCCACCGCCAACCTGTAACGGTGTCTGTAGTCCGGCGGCGAGTTGGGCAATCAATGCGGTCTGGCGTTTTTGCGGATCTTTCGCACCGGTAAGATCCACTAGATGCAGCAATTTAGCACCTTGGCGTTCGTAGGATTGCAACTGTTCCAAAGGACTGTAAGCGAAAGTGGTCTGTTGCTCATAGTCGCCCTGATAGAGGCGCACCACCTGACCATCAATCAGATCAATGGCGGGAATAATCATGCGGCACCTCCGCTGAGCGTTGCTTTGGACATTTTCAGGAAATTTTGCAGAATGCGACTGCCAACGGCGGCACTTTTTCCGGATGGAACTGCACCCCCATAAAGTTGCCGTTGGCAATGGCGGCGCTAAACGGCTCACCATAGTCACTGAGGGCGATACTGTAATCGCTGACCGGGGCGCAAAATGAATGCACAAAATAGACGAAGTCGCCTTCGCTAACTCCCGCAAATAACGGATGTGGTTGCTGATTTTTCTGTACTGGTGACAACTGATTCCATCCCATATGGGGTGTTGGCAGTTGCTGGGTATCGAGTTCACGCACCGACGTTGGAATTAACCCCAGACACTGAGTGTCTTGATCTTTTTCGCCACGTTCAGTGGAGTATTCGGTCATCAGCTGCATGCCCAGACACACGCCAAGCACTGGCTGCGTCAGGCTTTGGATCACTTCTACTAAGTGTTTTTGGCGGATGGACTGCATCGCCGCTGGCGCACTACCGACACCCGGTAGGATCACTCGGGTGGCAGCTGTGATCACCGCAGGATCATCGCTGATACTGACATCGGCCCCTAGCCGTTCAAAGGCAAAACGCACCGAGCTGAGATTGGCACAGCCGGTATCAATAATGACAGTTTCGCTCATCACAAGACTCCTTTACTTGAAGGCAGGGCATCACCTTCTACCCGAATGGCTTGTCTTAGTGCGCGGCCCAGGGCTTTAAACAGGGCTTCCACCTTATGATGTTCATTGTCACCGTCGCAGCCAATGTGCAGCGTACAACGCAAACCATCGGCAAAGGAGCGGAAAAAGTGTGGCACCATCTCGGTGGCCAATTCGCCCACTTTGTCACGGTTAAAGTTGGCGTTGAACTTAATAAACGGCCGCCCCGAGAGATCCAGTAAACATTCGCCACGGGCTTCATCCATCGGTAAGCTGAAACCGAAACGGCCGATGCCTCGTTTGTCTCCCAAGGCCTGCCGTAGGGCATCGCCTAACGCCAATCCGGTATCTTCCACGCTATGGTGATCATCAATGTGCAGATCGCCTTTGACCTGCACACTTAAACGGAAATTGCCGTGGGTGGCAATCTGATCCAGCATGTGATCAAAAAAACCAATTCCAGTATTGATGCTGTTGTGCCCGGGATTATCTAAATCCACGGTAACACGGATGTCAGTTTCTCGTGTTGTGCGCACCACTTCGGCGCTGCGGTGGCGTGACAACAGGGCATCGGCAATCTGTTGCCAGCCTAATACATCACGCTGATATTGAAAGCTTTTAAGCCCCATCGCATCCGCCAGTGCCACATCGGTTGCCCGATCACCAATTACTGCCGAACGAGTAAAATCAATTTTACCGCCGATGAGGTAATCTTTTACCAATCCCAGTTTGGGTTTGCGACAACTGCAGTTATCACCGGGAAAGTGTGGACAGATAAGCACATCATCGAAGGTCACGCCTTGGCTGGTGAAAATCTGCATCATCAGATTATGAGGGGCATCAAAGTCTGCTTGCGGGAAAGCCTCTGTCCCCAGACCATCCTGATTGGATACCATCACCAGCTTAAAACCGGCGTTTTGCAATTTGAGCAACGCCGGGATCACCTGTGGCTCAAATACCAATTTGTCGAGTCTATCGAGTTGTTTATCAATGGCCGGTTCTTCCACCAGCGTACCGTCACGGTCAATAAAAAGTATCTTTTGGCTCATGGGTTTACCTTGTACCGGTTGGCCGGTATCTGTGTAGGGCGGTTAATTCAGAATGTTTTCCAGTGCGGCAATGATCTGCTCGGTCTCATGCTCATCGCTATAGCTAAAGCGAATGGCATCGGCTAAGCGCGGATCTTTATAAGCTCTGGCAACAATTCCAGCATCTTTAAGCCCTTGGGCTACCGTTTGGATGTCATCAAAATATGCTTGGACAAAGTTCGCGCCACTTGGCAGCACTCTGGCTCCCAGCTGTTCCAGACATTCTGCCAGCCGCTGCCCTTGCTGTCGCAGCCGTTTGACATCGGCACGCATCTGGGCGACGCCTTCAGCACTGAGGGCTTGCTCTGCCAGTAGCGACACAGGTAACGGAACCGGGTAGGGGGCAATGACGAGCATGATCATGGCGATGATATCGGCTGAGGCTAAGGTAAAGCCGCAACGCGCGCCGGCTAAGGCAAACGCCTTGGAAAGTGTTCGCAGGATCACCAGATTAGGGTATTTGTCGAGCAGGTTAATCACTGAGTATTCTGGACTGAATTCGATATAGGCCTCATCGACTACCACCAACTGTTCAGGCAATGTCTCTAGGACTTTTTCAATAACACCGGGGCTAAGTAAGGTGCCGGTAGGGTTATTGGGATTGCAGATATACACCAGCTTACAACCTTTCACTGCACTGAGATCGTCTGGCAATCCATAGTCGGATGTCAGCGACATCGAAACCACGCCAACATTAAAGGTGCGGGCACTAATACCATACATGCCGTAAGTGGGGCCAAAGAGGGCGATGCTGTCTTTACCTGGAATACAGAAAGTACGGATCAATAGCTCAATGGCTTCATCGGCACCGCGGCTGCACACTATACGTTGACTAGCAACGCCTACGTAACGGCTGTAAGCCGCAATGAGCGCTGGCGGTTGACATTCAGGATAGCGGTTCAACCGTGGCAAATCGGTATGATTAAAAGGACTTTCATTCGCGTTGATCCAGATATCCCCATGCCCACCAATACGACGGGCACTCTGGTATGGCTCAAGTGTCAAAAGTTCTGGACGCGCCAGCCGCTGTGCCAGATTCAACGTTGACTCACTCATTTGACTTCTCCAGCAGTATTAAGGGTGGCCAGACGCAAAGCCACGGCATTTTTGTGGGCATCCAGTTGTTCGGCGGCGGCGAGTGTCATGACGGTACTGCCCAGTCCTTGTAGTCCAGCTGCGGATAATTCCTGTACTGTGAAACGGCGGCAGAAGTCTGCTAACGAGAGACTAGAAACTGTGCGGCTGTAGCCATAGGTGGGTAATACGTGATTGGTACCACTGGCGTAATCACCCACAGATTCAGGTGTATAAGGGCCGACAAATACAGAACCCGCAGCGCGAATACTTTTAAGTAATTCACGTGGTTGCTGAGTTTGCAAGATTAAGTGTTCAGGGCCATAACGGTTCGATACCTGAGCTGCTTGCTGCATATCTTTTACAATCAAGGTTCTGCTGCAAAACAGTGCTTTGCGGGCGATTTCTGCCCGGGGCAAGGCGGCTAACTGGCGCTCAACTTCTTGTGCCACTGCGGTGGCTACCGATTCGCTATCCGTCACCAACATCACTTGTGAATCTGGGCCATGTTCCGCTTGTGATAGCAGATCTGCCGCAACAAATACTGGATTGGCCTTGGTATCGGCGATAACTAATACCTCAGACGGCCCCGCTGGCATATCAATGCTGACACAGGCTTGATTATCCCGGGAAACCTGGCTTTTGGCTTCAGTCACATAACGGTTGCCTGGGCCAAAAATCTTGTCTACTGGGGTAATCGATTCGGTGCCAAATGCCAGCGCTGCAATCGCCTGCGCGCCACCTACTTGATAAATTTCATTTACTCCACACGCGGTTGCGGCATAAACAATAGCATCATCGATTGGCGGAGGACTCACCAGTACGCGACGTTCACAACCGGCGATACTGGCGGGCAAGGCCAGCATCATCACGGTAGAGATCAAGGGGCGCTACCGCCGGGAATGTACAGCCCGACCGCTGCAATCGCTTCGCTGTGAAGTTCACAGCGGATCCCTGCCTGAGTATCCAGTGCAATAGTGGCGGGTTGCTGCGCTTCATGGAAACGACGAATATTGGCCATCGCCACCTGAATCGCCGCTTTCAGTTCATCACTGACCCGCGCTGATGCCGCATTGATTTGGGCATCGGATAAGCGGATATCTTGAATGGTTGCTTTATCAAAACGTAGGCTGTATTCGCGCAGCGCCGCATCACCACGTTGCCGCACGGTACTAATAATCTCGCTAACCTGCTGCTCCAGCGTATTGTCACCCACCAGTGGCGAGCGGCGCAGTGAAGCGGTTTGTGCTTCAGTATCAAGTTGATTCCAGTTGAGGGTTTGCATCACGATTACCCCATCATTTTTTCAATTGGCATCACCAGAATGGAACTGGCACCCAGAGAGGTCAACTGCTCCATGGTATCCCAGAACAGATCTTCACTGCTGACGGCATGAACCGCAACCCGGCTACTGTCATTTTTGAGTGGTAGTACAGTGGGGTTTTCCGCGCCTGGCAATAGGGCTACTACCTGTTCCAGCGCATCTACTGGGGCATGCAGTAGGATGTACTTGCTGCCACGCGCGCGGATCACGCCGTTAATGCGGCTCATCAGTGTATCAATGAGTTGCTGCTTTTCATCAGATTGAGGTTGTTGCGATTGAATAATACAGGCCATTGAGCGGTAGATAACTTCGGTTTCGTACAGACCGTTGGCTTCCAGCGTCGCGCCTGTGGATACCAGATCACAGATGCCGTCAGCCAGCCCTGCACGAGGCGCAACTTCCACAGAACCTTTTAACAGACAGCTGCGAAAATTTATGCCTTTATTCTGCATAAAACGGCGCAACAGGTTGGGGTAAGAGGTGGCGATACGCAGACCTTCAAGCGAGTAGGCATCTTGGTAAGCAAACTCTTTCGGGACTGCCAGTGATAAACGGCAACCGCCAAAGTCCAACTGTTTTAACTTCTGATATTCAGAAGGCATGCCTAGGCTTTGGCGCTCGATTTCTTCTTCTTCCAGCACATTTTCGCCAATGATCCCTGATCAACCACACCATCCATCACTAGCCCTGGAATATCATCGTCACGAACTCGCAACAGATCGATAGGCATGTTATCGGCATGGGCTATCAGTCGCTGTTCATTAACAGTGAACTTAACACCGCATTTTTTCAGTAGTTTTTGTGATTCTTCGGACAAACGTCCAGATTTTTGGATAGCAATTCTTAATCGGTTGGTCATGCTGGCAATTTCCTGATTGTTGATTCAAAAGTTTTAACGCTTAAAACAAAACACCCCGGAATTCCTTCCGGGGTGTTAAGTCGTTTGAATCAACCGCCAGAAGGATTATACCTCCGGCAGTCAGCTCCGAAGGCTACCGCTCGTGATGATGATGGTGGATAGCAAACTGACGCTGACTCATTAATTCATTCCTAAATTCGTTTGATTTGATGGGTAAATTTATCTACCACATCGGTGTGGGGTTTAAGCTAACCCCTTTGTTTAGTATTTGCAACATTTAATTTGCAAATTTTAAGTGTGCATCGTCATGCATTTTAAACAACCCCAACCCATTAATGTACATCCTTAATGTTGCGCCGCTTGCTGTGTTCGAGGAATTCAGGATAATGCCAGTTATTAACAAGCAGTCCCAAGTGCGCGGAGTGTTAGCATCAGCCGTTTAGTAAAAGAAGTTAATCTGGCATTTTCTCAGGCGGGCGTGCTGGCGCAGGGGATTTCTGGCTATAAACCTAGGCCACAACAATTGCAGATGGCGGTGGCAGTGGCTGAAACCCTTGAACAGCCGGCCGCGAAACTGGTGCTGGAAGCTGGAACCGGGGTAGGCAAAACCTTTGGTTACCTGATCCCTGCGTTGTTATCGGGCAAGCAGGTGATTGTTTCCACCGGCAGTAAGAATCTGCAGGAACAACTGTTCTATAAAGATATTCCGGCACTTCTCACCATGCTGGATATTGCGCCTAAGGTGGCCTTGCTTAAAGGACGCAATAATTATCTGTGCCAGTTACGTTTGCAACAGCAGCTAGACAGTGCGCAAAGTCTGGATAGCCAAACCTTAGATGATCTGCTGCGAATACAGCAATGGGCTGCCGCCAGCAGTGACGGTGATTTAGGGATGATTGCGACCGTTTCTGAACAATCACTCGCGCTAGGGCTGGTGGCCTCAACCCGTGAAAGCTGTATTGGTAAACGCTGCCCATTTTTTGAACACTGCTTTACCCGCAAAGCCCGTTTAAAAACGCTGGATGCCAAGATTATTGTCATTAATCACCATCTATTTTTTGCCGATTGGGTGTTGAAAGACACAGGTTTTGCCGAGTTATTACCCCAAGCTGACATGCTGGTGTTTGATGAAGCACATCAATTACCGGATATTGCCGTGAGCTATTTCGGCCAGCAATTGTCGTTGACGGCAATGGATCGCTTGTTGGCACGCATTGAAGAGGTTTATCTCAATGAATTGCGCGATACGGCGCAACTTGGCGAGTTGGCCCGGCGCTGCATGAGCCGTTTAGCCGACTGGGCGCAGGCGTGTCTGCAAAGCGGACAAAGTGACTGGCGGTTATTGTTAGCAGACAAAGTATTAGCCGGACGCAGTTGGCAGTTACTCGAGGAATTTCAGGCGTTACAACGGCTGTTGCTGGCACATGTTGGCCGCAGTGAACTGCTGGATGACTGTTTTGAGAAATGGCTGGAATATCTGGCAAAATTGCAGCAGTTTCTGGAGTGTGACAACCCCAGTGCCGCCTATTCATTAGAATTAACCGGGCGTTTGCCTATGCTGCGTATGGCGCCCATTGATGTTACCCGTGAATGCCAGCAGTTATTCAATGCGGATTGTCGTTGGGTGTTCACCTCGGCAACCTTGCAGGTGAACCGCGAGTTGCGACATTTCGCTGTGGGTCTGGGGTTGACGGGGTGCCGTGAAATGATCCTCGACAGTCCGTTTGACTATCAGCAACAGGCACTATTCTGTGTGCCAAGGCAACTGGCGGATGTGCGCAGTGACTCTGATTATCAGTTACAGCGGTTGGTCAGTATCTGTTTACAAGCGGTCAATGCGGCCAAAGGCCGGACATTTATTTTGTTTACCAGCCATCGGATGTTGGAGCGCGTGGCGTTAGCGTTACGAGGCCGTTGTAGCTATCCACTGTTAGTGCAGGGCAGTGCTGGCAAACAGAGCCTGCTGAAAAAATTTCGGCAATTGGGTAACGCGGTATTGCTGGGCACCGGCAGTTTCTGGGAAGGGGTGGATGTTCGTGGGCATCTGTTGTCTTGTGTGATCATTGATAAACTGCCGTTTGTGTCGCCAGATGATAATCTTTATCGTGCCCGTGCGGCTGAATTACATCGGCGCGGTGGCGATCCTTTTAATGATATCTCTTTGCCTCAGGCGGTGATTGCCTTAAAGCAGGGTTTTGGCCGGTTGATCCGTGATGAACACGACCGAGGAGTGCTGATCCTGTGCGATAACCGTATTGTTAATCGCCCATATGGCAGTGCCTTTTTGAATTCTTTGCCACCTATGGCGAGAACCCGTAGCCTTGACCAGGCGATAAAATTTCTGCAACAGATAAAATAGTTATCGAGCAGGATGATATTTAAAACTTTTGGATTTGAAGACAGTGCTGGCGAGGGATGTTAGCAACGTATTTCCAGACGGGATAAAACAACGAAAAAGAGGAGACTACTGCCTCCTCTTTGGATCATTGAGCGCTTAAGGCTTAAGCGTTTTTGTCAGCTGCCAGCCATTCAGCAAATTGTTTAGTGTAGTAGCTCACAATCAGGCTAGCCCCCGCACGTTTGAAGCCAATAAAGCTTTCAGTCACCACGGCGCGTTCATCCAGCGCCCCAGCCAGTGCGGCAAACTTGATACTGGCATATTCGCCACCCACATGATAAGCCGCCAACGGCAGATCAGTGCGGTCACGCAGACGCGCTAATACGTCCAGATAAGGTGTGCCCGGTTTTACCATCAGGATATCGGCACCTTCTTCTTCGTCCAACAGCGCTTCCACCATGGCTTGGCGGCCATCAGCGCAATCTAGTTGATAACCTTTACGGTTACCTTTCAGTTCGCTGGCCACCGCTTCCCGGAATGGGCCATAAAATGCGGAAGCGAATTTAGCTGAGTGGGCGAGGATAGACACGTTTTCATAACCCGCGGCATCTAAACCATCACGCATAGCGCGGATCTGGCCATCCATCATGGCAGAGGGCGCCAGCATGTCGGCCCCAGCTTTAGCGGCGCAGATCGCCTGTTTTACCAGATTTTCCACAGTGGCATCGTTACATACATGCACATCATCATGGATGTGTTCAATCACGCCACAATGACCATGATCTGTGTATTCACAGAAACAAATATCTGGGATGACGATCATTTCCGGCGCGGTTTGCTTAATGGTGCGCACCATGCGCGCCAGCAAACCTTCATCGTTCCAGGTATCGCTGCCGATAGCATCTTTGTGATGGGAGATCCCAAAAGGCATCACATACTTAACGCCAAGTTTTTGCAGCTCTTTGATTTCCTGCGCCAACATGGACTCTGGAAAACGGCTGATGCCTGGCAGAGTGCGGATTTCAACCGGGGCAGTAATGCCTTCTTCAATAAAAATCGGGTGGATCAGATCGTCCAGCGAGATAAAGTTTTCCCGGACCATAGCACGCATAGCTTCTGAAGTACGCAAACGGCGCAGACGACGCAGCGGCGCTTTAAAGGTATGAGTGTGATTACATTGATCAGACATGAAAATTCCTTTGTTAGCTGATGAGGCTTGTCACTAAGGCAAACAATTTTATCCAAAGTTCGCCAATCGCCCCGGAAAATTAGCCAGAGCATAACTGCTAGGCAGATAAGGATACTTTGAAACATATCACGAAACATCTCGTGATGGCTGTGGCAGGTCAATGTATATGCGTGAAATGTGAACTACGCAGCCAAGGCTTCAGGCCGAGAGGGCATTATACGACCGATAAGCTTGGATTATCAGGGATTGGTGGTATGATCGCCGCCGTTAAAAATCGGCCAGTGGTGATTTACTGGCAACTGAGGTCTAGATGAAATCAAATCAAATGCTACCACCAGTCATTCTGGCGCTGGATACCTGCACTGAACTCTGCTCGGCCGCTTTGCAATGGCCTGATGGTCGTCAGTCAGTTGCCGAAGATGCACCAAGAGAACATAGCCAGCGATTGCTGCCGATGATCGATGGTTTATTGTCTCAAGCCGGATTGACGATGGCAGATGTGGGACTCATTGCTTACGGCCGTGGTCCTGGCAGTTTTACCGGCATTCGTATCTGTACCTCAATGACACAGGGGCTGGCATTAGCGAGAGATATTCCCGTGGTTGGCATATCCACCTTGGCGGCGCTGGCGCAGAAGGTGATGGATAACTCATCTGCACGTTATGTTATCAGTGCCATAGATGCCCGTATGAACGAGATTTACTGGGGATGTTTTGAAGCGGTTGACGGCTTAGCCGTGCTGGTGGGTGAAGAACAGGTGAGTGCGCCGCAAGCGTTGGTGTCTCCTTTTACAGGTGCTGAGACGGTTGTAGCTTGTGGTAGCGGCTTTGAAACCTATCCAGATCTTATTCTTAACATCGATAACTTGACCTTATCGGAAAGCGTGAAATATCCTGATGCAGATGCCATGCTTACCCTTGCTGTCAGCGAATGGCAGCAAGGACATGCGACCGCGGTTGATCAACTCACCCCTGTGTATCTACGAGATACGGTCGCTTGGAAGAAATTGCCCGGTAGGGCTTAACGGGTAGCATTAACGCAATAAACTGGCGGTGCAGCCATGAGTATTCAGACAGTATCACTGAACAATACCCCCAACCTGTCACAGGCTGTTGCCAGCAATCGCCCGTTGGCGCAGCCGCGCGAAAAAATCGTCAATGAGATTGCGACAACAGCAACGGCGATAGAGACCCCTTCAGTTGATATTGACCATGATTTGCTGGATGCCAAATATCAGGCAAAAGTGGAGTACGAACAGGATACCTCCACCAGTTCCAATGCTATTTCTACTTATCTATTAACCCAGCACGCCGAACAACGCGATAATATTTCGCAGATGGTTGGCGTTGATGTTTATGCTTGATGTGCAATCCGCTCCTCGCTCCCAACAGCTTATTCCAGGGAAAGCCCAGTTTTTTGTTGAGCTGTTATTAGCCTTGCTGTTATCCCGTCTGCCATATGTATCGCTACCGTTTCATTGGCTTGAAAGCTATTTCCATGAATTATCTCATGCTATCGCGGCTGTTGCCTCCGGCGGTATCGTCAGCCACATACAACTGTTCCCTGATGGTTCCGGTCTGTGTTTTAGCCAGGGCGGTTGGCCAGTGTTGATCGGTTTCAGCGGCTATACCGGCGCGGCACTTTGGGGCGCTTTGCTATTTTTGATGTCCTGTTTACGACAAGGGATTCGCCAAAGCTACCTAGCATTGGGGGCGGTGGTTTTGTTAACGCTGCTATTATGGAGCCGGGATGTGCTAAGTATGGCAATCATGCTGAGTCTGGCGGTGTTGTTTTTACTGCCGTTGAAGCTTACCTACAGTACGTTATTACGGGGAAGTCTGCGTTTGGTCGCCATGATAGTGATGCTCAATGCGTTGGCAAGCCCAGCCGTGTTGTTAGGACTTGGGCAGCGTGGTGATGCGGCACTATTAGCCAAGATAACGCTAATTCCCGCAGTCATCTGGGTCATGCTGTGGTTTGCCGTTGGTCTGGGCGCTTTATACTTGTGCTGGCGCGTTGTTGCCAAGCATTCAGCCCAAGCTAAAAGTGTTGATTAAGCACCCTACGGGGCGGGAAATGATAAAAATTTGAAGGATAGCCTGACAAACTCATGGAACTATGGCAATCTTCCGGCCCCGTAAACGGGGAGATCGATCTTGGTGAACAAAGGGTTGCCGTAAGGTGTTGGGGCGATGCCAGTAAGCCGTTGCTGATTGCATTGCACGGCTGGTTAGATAACGCTAACAGCTTTGAACCGCTCGCCAACTGTTTGCAAGCGGACTATCGGATCTTAGCAATTGACTGGCCTGGGCACGGTTTGTCGCCTTGGCGTCAGGGACATTATCCGCTTCACTGGGCTGATTATCTTTACGATCTACACCGTTTACTGAATGTTGTCGGTAACGAGCGGCCAGTTTTTCTGATGGGGCACTCGCTAGGGGAGTTGTAGCCAGCGCCTACACGGCGGCCTATCCCGAACGGATTGCCGCACTGGTACTGATTGAAGCACTGACCCCTTTATTTGAAGATATCCATCACCAGCAAGCGCGCTTGCGAAAGAGTTTCCAGCAAACGCTGGAAAAGTTACAGCAGGCACGACATTACACTGAGCTGGAAAAAGCGGTTGATTCACGGTATCGACTTACAGGCCTTGCACCTCAGTGGTGCCGCCTGATATTACAACGGAATTTGGCACAAGATGCGGTGGGCAGCTATTGGCGGACAGATCCGCGACTAAGAACCGATTCACCACAGCGCCTGAGTTTGGCACAAGTCGAACAGTTGATGCGGGGAATTGCGGTGCCATCGCTGCTACTCACGGGGACTGAAGGCTATGCTTCATTGTCGCTGACAGGCTCAGAGAAATACACATCGCTAGCTGAATTATTGCATCAGGCCGCCTCTTGGTTTAGGTCTTTGACCAAAGTGCAATTGACCGGAAATCATCATTTGCATATGGGAAATGCAGCGGAAGTTGCCTTAATCATCAAGGACTTCCTTGCCCAGTCGAAATGCGTAAGTAGGGGCTAGGCAAAGCTACAATTTTATGTGATGATGATCAAAATTCAAACGGTCGTATGATTTTTTGCTGATCGTTATTTATAGCATCAGAGCCACCTCTGGCACCGGTTGCTAATTATAAGAACTCAACTCAGTTCAGTGTTTGTCTGTAGCGCGCAGTTAACATCGCTGTGTCGTAACACTGAAGCCGGATTTTAGGAGAGATTTGTGGATCAACCCTGGATTAATAGCTTGCCAGCTGATGTCCCTGCTGAGATAGATGCAGCACAGTTCACTTCCATCCTAGAGATGTTTGAAACCGCCGTGGACAGGTTTGCTGAACAAGCGGCTTTTATTAACATGGGCGCGAGTCTTAGCTTTAGTAAGCTAGAGGAACGCAGTCGCGCCTTTGCTTCCTATTTGCAGCATGATCTCGGATTAAAAAAGGCGATAAAGTAGCCATCATGATGCCTAATCTGTTGCAGTATCCCATCGCTATTTTTGGGGTGTTGCGTGCTGGATTGGTGGTCGTCAATGTCAATCCACTGTACACACCACGCGAACTAAAGCATCAGTTGGTAGACAGTGAAGCTAAGGCTATTGTGGTGGTGTCAAATTTTGCCAATACCTTAGAGCAGGTAGTGGCGCAGACTCCCATAAAACATGTGATTATCAGTGGCATTGGTGATCTCCTCGGCGTTCCTAAACGCACCTTGGTCAACTTTGTCGTCAAGTACATCAAACATATGGTGCCTAAATATTCCTTACCTGGGGCTATCTCCATGCGCAAGGCGTTGCGGGCGGGGAAAGGACATCAGTATGTTAGGCCGCAGATGGACAGCAAAGATATCGCTTTCTTGCAATACACTGGCGGAACTACCGGCGTTTCCAAAGGCGCTATGCTCAGCCATGGTAATGTTGTGGCAAATGTATTACAGGCTAATGGCGCTTATTCGCCGCTGCTGACCGATGGGGTCGAAAGTGTGGTTACCGCTTTGCCGCTGTACCACATTTTTGCGCTTACCGTGAATCTGTTCCTGTTCATGCACAAGGGCGCTAAAAATTTACTGATCACCAATCCGCGGGATATTCCGGGATTTATTGCTGAATTGCGTAAGTTTCCCTTCACTGCGTTGACGGGGGTGAATACGCTGTTTAATGCATTGTTGAATAACCCAGAGTTTGCTGAACTGGATTTTTCGCGGCTGAAATTGAGTGTCGGCGGTGGCATGGCCGTACAACGTGCGGTTGCTGAAAAATGGCAAAAACTGACGAAAACCAAACTGCTGGAAGGGTATGGCCTGACAGAAGCTTCGCCAGTTGTAGCTGGCACGCCATACAATATTGAAGGATATAACGGTTCTATCGGCTTGCCTATGCCTTCAACCTTAATTGAAGTGCGCGATAGTGACGGCCGTCCAGTCGCTCAGGGGCAGGCAGGAGAACTGTTTGCTAAAGGGCCACAGGTGATGTCAGGTTATTGGAATCGCCCAGAAGAAACCGCCAAAGTTATCGATCAGAATGGCTGGCTGGCAACGGGCGATATTGGCTATATGGACGAAAAGGGTTTTTCTATCTGGTGGATCGCAAGAAAGATATGATCCTCGTGTCTGGATTTAATGTTTTCCCCAATGAAGTGGAAGAAGTGGTAGCACTGCATCCTGATGTCATTGAGGTTGCCGCCGTGGGTGTCCCACATCCGGTCAGTGGTGAGCAGGTGAAAGTATTTGTGGTAGCAAGAGACAAATCTTTAACCAAAGAAGCGCTTATTCAGCATTGTCGCCAGCATTTAACGGGCTATAAGGTGCCAAAACTGATAGAATTTCGCGACGAATTGCCGAAGACCAATGTGGGAAAAATCCTGCGCAGGG
Source organism: Shewanella dokdonensis (assembly GCF_018394335.1). Lineage (NCBI taxonomy): Bacteria > Pseudomonadati > Pseudomonadota > Gammaproteobacteria > Alteromonadales > Shewanellaceae > Shewanella > Shewanella dokdonensis. The sequence goes on from NZ_CP074572.1 coordinate 3,657,856, forward strand.
AACTCAGGGACGAAGCGAAAAGCGCCTGAGAACACCAAAAAGCCGGCTACTAGCCGGTTTTTTATTGCCCTTTGCCGGCCATTTCACAGGAGTAAGTTTTGCAAGATTATCTGTACGTTGACAGCAGCGCCACATTAGCACCGGTGCTGCAGCAGTATCAGCAGAGTGAGCTGCTGGTACTAGATACTGAGTTCGTTCGCACTCGCACCTATTACGCACGTTTGGGCTTGATCCAAGCCTATGATGGCAAGACGTTAGCGTTAATCGATCCGGTCGCTATCGATGACTTGTCAGGGTTCTGGTCACTATTAACGGCACCGCATATCACCAAGTTGCTGCATTCTTGCAGTGAAGACTTGGAAGTGTTTGCCCATGATGGTGGCATCCAGCCTGCGCCGCTCCTGGACAGCCAAATAGCCGCTGGGCTGGCGGGGCAAGGACATGGTCTGGGATATGCCAAGTTAGTGCAGCAATATTTAGGCGTAGAACTGGATAAAGGCGAGTCGAGAACCGATTGGATCCGACGGCCTTTGACCCAGTCACAGTTGACTTATGCCGCCAATGATGTGCTTTATCTTTACCGACTCTTTCCTGAACTGAAACAAACGCTGCAACAGCAAGGGCGCTATCAGTGGGCGATGGAAGAAAGTGCCAGAATGACCGAAGGGCGGTTATTGCCCCCAGAGCGAGAACTGGCTTATCTGAAAGTTAAAAATGCCTTTCAGTTGTCGACGATGGAACTGGCCGTGCTGCGCGGATTAGCGGCTTGGCGGCTGGATAAAGCCATTAAAAAAGATTTAGCGTTAGGTTTTGTGATGAAAGATCATGCGCTGATTGCTTTAGCTAAAAAACAACCGCGTACCGTGAATGATGTGCTGCGTCTAAAAGATCTGACCGATCAGGAAAAGCGTTTTTATGCCAAAGACGTGGTTAACATCATTACCAATACCGATTATGCCCGTTTGCCCGAGCCGATAGATGTACTGGCGCTCAAACCAGCATATAAAGCAGCGTTTAAGCTACTAAAGGGCTGTTTGGAACAGATTGCCACATCAGCACAAGTGCCAGTAGAAATGTTAGCTTCTAAACGCCATATCAACGAGTATCTGGGGTGGTATTGGGATAATCGCCAAGGACAACTTCCCTTGCTGCTGCAAGGTTGGCGTGGCGAACTGGCCGCAGAAAAACTGCAAGCACTGAGTTTGTAGCCTCTCTCGCTGATAAAACTAAGGCGCCACATCCGGCGCCTTAGTCATGTTTAATAAGATATCAATGATCAGGCAGGGTAACGTTAAGTTCCAGCACTGACAGGTTATCGTCATTTTGATCCAACTGCACCGACACTTGTTCTTCGGAAATCGGTACATATTTACGGATAACCTGAATGATTTCCTGTTTCATCAACGGCAGATAATCGGGGGTATCCCGTTGTGAGCGCTGATGGGCGACAATAATCTGCAGTCGTTCTTTGGCGGTGGCTGCAGTACTGCTTTTCTTGCTGCTTCTGAAATAGTCAAGTAAAGACATAATTTAGCTACCCAAATATACGTTTGAGGAATCCTTTTTCTCTTCACTGGTGAAGCGTAAAGGAATATCTTCGCCAAGTAGGCGACTCACAGTATCAGTATAGGCCTGACCAGCGTCGCTCTCCTGATCAATAATAACCGGCACCCCAGAGTTAGAGGCTTTCAGCACCGCCTGTGATTCAGGGATCACTCCCAGAAGATCGATGGCTAGAATTTCTTGCACATCCTCAACACTGAGCATTTCACCGGTTTTCACCCGCGCGGGTGAATAACGGGTCAACAATAGATACTCTTTGATCGGTTCTAAATTTTCTTCGGCGCGGCGGCTGCGGCTCTGTAGCATGCCGAGGATACGATCAGAATCGCGTACTGAACTCACCTCTGGGTTGGTGGTGACAACGGCGGTATCGGCAAAGTACAACGCCATCATCGCACCAGTTTCAATCCCGGCAGGCGAATCACACACGATAAATTCAAAGTCTTTTGCTAAATCTTCCAGCACCTTCCCAACACCTTCTTTGGTCAGTGCATCTTTATCGCGGGTTTGCGATGCTGGCAAAATGAATAACTTGTCACAACGCTTATCTTTGATCAGCGCCTGATTGAGATTGGCTTCACCATTGATGACGTTGACAAAGTCATAAACAACCCGGCGTTCACAGCCCATGACTAAGTCCAGATTCCGCAGACCGATATCGAAATCGATCACCACCGTTTTATGGCCTTTGAGTGCCAGGCCGGTTGCAATCGCAGCACTGGAGGTGGTTTTACCCACGCCTCCTTTCCCCGAAGTGACCACAATAATTTGTGCCATGTGTTGTTATATCCTTTGTAGCTGCCTCAGTCGGGCAGCGTTTCGACAATTAATGATTCACCATTCAACCTGATACAGCCACTGTTTTTGGCGCCATGTTGTTGCAGATTTTCTGCCAACCAATATTGCCCAGCGATTGACACCAGTTCAGCATCCAGCGTTTTGGCAATGATAACGGCATGGGTATCACCATTTGCCCCCGCCATAGCTTTGCCGCGTAAGGCGCCATATATATGGATGCTACCATCGGCAATCACTTCAGCGCCATTGCTGACGGCACCAAAGATCACTAAGTCACCATCTTTAGCATAAATTTGCTGACCAGAGCGGATATTCTGCTTAAGAATTTTACAAATCCGTGGTGCTGGAGGCGGCAGTGGGTTTTGTTTGCCCATCTTCAGGTGCGCAATCCCGAGCGATTCAGCCTGTTGCTGTTGTTGCGGATCGGCACCAGCCACTCCAACCAGCACCAACTGCCGTTCGGCCATCGCTTGTTGCAGTTTCTCAAGCTCAATGGTTTCACCATTAATTTCGCTCAAGTTCAACACTAAGGGAGCATGGATAAAAAACTGCGGCGCTTGCGCCAGTTTTTTATCTAATTCCTGAAGCAACAGTGGAAGAACAGTGGTATTAACATGCAGAACAGATAACGTGAAGGAGGAACCTTTCAGTTCCAAAGCTGGTTTTTGCATCCTGACGGAATTCTCCGGCGCCTGAGCATGAAGCTCACTAACATACAACGTATAATGGGCAACCATGTTATAGTGTGGCTATTTTACTGGCAAGTTCTAACCTGGGGAAATTGGTGTTCTTATGATCTGTGCTGTATATAAAAGCAGTCGCAAAGCTGATACCTATTTATTTATCAGACAGAAAGATAAATTTGACGATGTACCAAGTGCATTATTGGAGGTGTTTGGGCCGCCACAGTTGGTGATGTTGTTGCCAATTGAGAAGCGGCAGCATCTGGGCTTGGCCGATATTACCAAGGTTAAGGCTGAACTGACACAAAACGGCTATTATCTACAATTACCACCTCCACAAGTCAATCTGCTGAAAGAACTGTTAGCACAACAGCAAAATGGCGCCGCAACCGATTAAAGGGAGCAACATGGGACGCTTTGGGTATATTGGTGGTTGTTTGATGATAAGTCTGTGCATCACAGCTTATGCTAATGACACAGCAGATTTCCCGGCGTTTTTGAAAAAACTGCAACAGCAGAGCAAGGATGCCGGGATTGACGATGCGACGATTAATGCGCAATTTCCCCACCTCAAACTGTTTCGCCGCGCGGCAGCACCGACCACCGAAAAAGTACGATCGTTGGAAAGTTATTTGCCCGCCGAAGCAACGGAACAACGTGCAGTGGCGGCCAAATCGCTATATCTCGCGCATAAAAAAGAGTTTGATGTACTAGCGCTCAAATATCAGGTACAACCGCGTTTTGTGTTGGCTTTCTGGGGCATCAGCTCTGATTATGGTGAACGCGAGTCATTATATTCGGTACTGTCAGTAATGGCATCGCGGGCATTTGAATCGCAACAACCTGCAGTTGAGACAAAGGAGGTTATTGCAGCACTCAAGCTAATTGCACAGCATCGAAATACCGCAGCAGAATTGCTGAGTGATAGTAACGGGCTCCTGGGACAAGCACGGTTATCTGTGTCGGTCTACCGTGCTTGTGGAACAGACGGCGATAACGATGGCAAAGCCGATGTTTGGGGCAACCCTATCGATGTGTTTGCCACGATTGCGCACTGTTTGCAGTCACAGGGATGGGACAGTAGTCAGACATGGGGGCGGCAGGTTCGTGCGCCAGCAACACTCAAGTCAACGGTCATTGGCGAACAATACCTGGCGAATTTTGCACATTGGCAAGCGGTGGGCGTCAGGCGTTATGACGGTGCGGCGTTACCTCAGCGCAAAGATATGCAGATGTCTTTGATAATGCCAGATGGTATCAATGGGCGGCAATATCTGATTTATGATAATTACCGCGCATTAAAACAGTTTCAGCACGACGATTATAAGGTGTTGGCGGTCGTGCATTTATCAGAAAAGATAAAAGCACTACAGATAGATTAAGTTAAACGTTCACTAGGTAGGTAAACCCGTAGATGTCGTTCTGGTTGTCAAAAACACTCAATGAGATGACACAAGATGAGTGGGAACAGCTGTGTGATGGCTGTGGTAAGTGTTGTCTCAATAAACTTATCGATGATGAAACCGATAAGCTGTACTACACCAATGTTGCCTGTAAGCTGCTCTCTGATAAAGATTGCAGTTGCAGCCATTATTCCCAGCGCTTTGAGATTGTCCCCCAATGTACGGCGGTTACACCACAGAACATTGCCAGTTTGGATTGGCTACCAGACAGCTGTGCTTATCGGCGTTTATCTCTTGGTCGCCCTTTACCGAGTTGGCATCCGCTGCTTACTGGAAGTAAGAAACAGATGCATAAAAAGGGGATGTCTGTGAAGGGCAAAACCGTGAATGAAACCCGCGTCCGTGACCTTGAAGACTACATAGTGATCTGGCCGTTGCAGGACGCGGATTAACCCGAGTGGGAGCCTTATGCCCCCATTTGAGCTTTATTTAGCGCTGCGCAGAATTGGCCAGATATAAAGCGCCAACGCAAACAGATAAGTCGCAAATATCACTATCATCCATTGTGCCATGGTGACGCTAAGAAACGTCCAAGGAATATCGGAACACATCCCGGTTGGCATAAATACCGACGGCAACCAATCATGCAGTTGAAACCACTTGGGAAAATCCGGTGTAAACGAGCATGTCGCAAAGGGCGAGGGTTTTGTTGCAACTCGTTAAGGCCGATTGCCAGTTTCAACCCCCAGGCGGCGCTGATGCCCCAGATGACGGCAGCGGCTACACGCAGCGGTCTGAATGCTGGTGCAATCAAACCAACAATCCCGGCGGCAGCTAATCCGAGTACCGCCACTCGTTGATAAATACACATCACACAGGGATCCAACTTCATCCCATATTGGAAAAACAGTGCCGACAGTTCTAAGGCTACTGCGCTCAACAATAATACCAGCCAGCTTATGCGGGAATGGGCAAATTTTTGTAATGAAATCAAGATCCATGCTCCAAAGAAAAAGCGCCCAGACATCTCGGGCGCTTTTTAGACTTTACTGAAGCGGCTTGGTTCAGTCAAAAATTTCTAAAAAATTAATGACCACTGGCTTCTACTGCACCTTTAAGGGCATCTTGTAGACTGTGATGCAGGATCAGATGGGAATCATAGAAATACTGGGTTGCTTGCTCTAGAAACCCCGTCTCAATTGACAAAATCCCAACAACAGATAACACGATAGTGTAAGGCAGTGCCATCCATACCATGCGACCATAAGACAAGCGGATTAACGGCGCTAGTGCGGATGTCAACAGGAACAGGAATGCTGCCTGACCATTAGGTGTTGCCACTGACGGCAGGTTGGTTCCGGTGTTAATGGCAACCGCCAGCAGGTCAAATTGATCCCGCGTGATTTGCCCGTCAATCAGCGCCGCTTTTACTTCATTGATGTAGACGGTGCCAACAAACACGTTGTCACTGACCATAGATAACAAACCATTGGCAATATAGAAAATGACGAGCTGGACATTACCTTCGTAGCTCAGCGCCCAATGGATAACGGGGGCAAATAGATGCTGGTCGATGATGACACCTACCACTGAGAAAAACACCGCTAACAGCGCAGTAAATGGCAGTGCCTCTTTGAAAGCGTTACCAAGGGCATGTTCGTCAGTGACGCCATTGAACGCCGTTGTAAAAATGATCACCGACAAACCGATCAGACCAACCGATGCCAGATGGAATGCCAACCCAACAATCAGCCAGATACCAACCAGTGCCTGAATGACTAACTTAACATTGTCCTTGGTGGTCCGACTGTCATCTTCATGGGTCGCAAAGTCCACCAGAATACGATGCACCGCATCTGGTAATTGGGCCCCATAGCCGAAGATATGAAATTTTTCGACGACAACACAGGTCAAAATCCCCATCAGTAACACAGGAACGGTTACCGGAGACATACGCAGCGCAAACTCAGCAAATTGCCAGTTTGCTTGGGCCGCAATGATCAGGTTTTGTGGCTCACCCACCATGGTGCAGACACCACCTAATGCGGTACCAACCCCCGCGTGCATCAGCAGATTACGCAAGAAACCGCGAAAATTCTCCAATTCTTCAGCATTGAGCTGACCATCGCTGTCATCCGTGTGGTCGTGGTCATCGCTGAAATCTTTGCCGGATGCGACCTTGTGGTAAATCGAGTAAAAACCTACCGCTACGGCAATGATCACCGCGATAACGGTCAGTGCATCCAAAAACGCCGACAGAAACGCTGATGACAAGCAAAACAGCAAGGACACCGCCATCTTAGAACGGACTTTGGTGATCATCTTGGTGAACACATACAGCAGCAGTTGCTTCATAAAGTAAATGCCGGCCACCATAAAGATCAACAGCAGCAGCACTTCCATATTGGCTTCTAACTCATGTAACACCTGACTCGGACTGGTCATACCGATAATCACGGCTTCAATTGCCAACAAACCGCCGGGTTGTAACGGATAGCATTTTAATGCCATTGCCAATGTAAAGATAAATTCGGCCACTAACAGCCAACCAGCGAGGAAGGGATGAATACTGAACAGAATCGGATTGATAATCAAAAAACACAGAATTGCAAGCTTGTACCACTTGGGTGAGTTCCCCAAGAAGTTGCCCATGAAAGCCTGACTTAATGGCATTGGCATGGTTTCCCTCTCTCAAGTTGTTATAAGACGTTATAAAATAGTTGTTAGCCGTGTTAATGGCTCAGTCTAGCCCAAACTCTTGAGTATTGTCATGACCAGCCTGAAAACAGTCTTAAAATTCAACATCCAATAGTAAAAATGAGAGATCGGCAGTTGAATTTGTTTATAAACACCAGTATCGCCTGTCATCTGCCGACTATGGCAGCCGTAGACTATTGTATGAAGGTTTCCATTTTTTTGGCTCTGGTATGATCAGTGGCCAAAATTACTGTCACCACTGGAAAATTGGGCTGATGATCATTAATGCCAAAGGGCCTGCAAGCTTTGCAGAAAAATATATAGTTCGCTCGATTTGGGAAAATAAATTCCCGCCAGGTTCGATTCTTCCTGCGGAACGTGAATTATCAGAGCTTATTGGTGTGACTCGCACTACCTTGCGTGAAGTTTTGCAGCGATTGGCGCGCGATGGCTGGCTGACTATCCAGCACGGTAAACCGACTAAAGTGAATAATTTCTGGGAAACTTCTGGACTGAATATTCTGGAAACGATTGCAGATTTGAATCCCTCAGGCTTCCCTGTTTTGGTTGATCAACTGCTGTCAGCCAGAACCAATATCAGCACTATCTATTTTCGTGGCGCATTGCGAAACAACCCTAAGGTGGCGATTGATACACTCGCCAAAGCCCATGATTTGACTGACGATGCTGATGCGTATACCGATTTTGATTACAAGTTGCATCATTCTCTGGCCTTTTCTTCCGGTAACCCTTTGTATGTGCTGATCTTGAACGGCTTTAAAGGGCTTTACGGTAAAGTGGGGCGTTACTATTTCGGTAATGCAGAAGCTCGTAAGTTAGCGTTGGATTTTTACCTCAATCTGGAACGCTTAGCGCGGGCAGGTCAGTTTGCTGAGGTGCCGGAATTGATGCGAGGCTATGGCAAAGACAGTGGCATCATGTGGCAAAAAATGCGTGATGGCATGCCGTTGGAGATGGCTCAGGATAACCTGTAATTTCTGTGCACACTTGCGGGTACAAAAGAAAAGGACTGTCTGTCAGCAGTCCTTGTTCAATTTGATTTTCTATCAGCCGTTTAGGCCGCATTTTTCTCAGGGCACGCGGCAATTATTTTGATTTCACCATCATCGTCCATCTGTTCCAGCACCACATCAAATTTCCAGAGACGATGCAGATGCTTTAGCACTTCATTACGACTGTTCGCGAGCGGAATGCCTCGATTGGGAATATAACGTAACGTCAACGCACGATCACCGTTTACATTAACGTTATAGACCTGAATATTGGGCTCATTGTTGGACAAGTTATACTGGGATGACAATATCTGACGGATCTCGCGATACCCTTGATCATTGTGAATGGCCGAGATACTGAGATACTCCTGACGTTCGTCATCCAATACGCTAAATAGCTTGAATTTGCGGATAAGGTTGGGCGACAGATATTGGCTGATAAAACTCTCATCCTTGAAGTTCTGCATAGCAAAATGTAGCGTGTCGAGCCAATTGCTGCCCGCGATATCGGGAAACCAGCGACGATCTTCATCGGTAGGATCTTCACAAATACGGCGAATATCGCAGAACATGTTAAAGCCCAAAGCATAGGGATTGATACCACTGTAATAAGGGCTGTTATAGGCAGGTTGCGCGACCACGTTAGTATGACTTTGCAAAAACTCCAGCATAAACCGATCGGTGACTAGCCCTTCATCGTAGAGATGATTGAGCAAGGTATAGTGCCAAAAAGTGGCCCAGCCTTCATTCATCACCTGGGTCTGCCGCTGCGGATAGAAATATTGCCCCAATTTACGGACGATACGTACCACTTCGCGTTGCCACGGTTCCAGTAATGGCGCTTTTTCTCAATGAAATATAAGATATTTTCCTGCGGCTCTGGCGGAAAACGTTTATCGGATAGCAGTTTCTGCTCGGCAGGCTTTATCGGGATCGTACGCCATAGATCATTCACCTGACTTTGCAGATAAGCTTCACGTTCCTGTTGCCGTAGCTGTTCTTCTTTAAATGAGATATGTGCCGGTCGTTTGTAGCGATCCACTCCATAATTCATCAGGGCGTGGCATGAGTCGAGAATGCTCTCAACTTCTTCTACCCCGTACTTGCGTTCACACTGACTGATGTATTGTTTGGCAAAAACGAGGTAATCAATGATGGAGCTGGCATCTGTCCAGGTTTTGAACAGATAATTGTTCTTGAAAAAACTATTATGTCCATAACAGGCATGTGCAATCACCAGTGCCTGCATGGTCATCGTGTTTTCTTCCATAAGATAAGCAATACAAGGGTCAGAATTGATAACAATTTCATAGGCCAATCCCATCTGTCCCCGTTTGTATCCCTGCTCAGTTTCGATAAAGCGTTTACCAAATGACCAATGGGTGTACCCAATCGGCATGCCAACGCTGGAGTAGGCGTCCATCATCTGCTCAGCGGTAATAACCTCAATCTGGTTGGGGTAAGTATCCAAGCGGTAATGGGCGGCAACTCTAGCGATCTCCTGCTCATACGATTGCAACAGTTCAAAGGTCCATTCTGGTCCATCGCTCAGTGGCTGACGCTGTTTATTTCTTGCCATATGGCCCCCTTAAACTGCTTGCTTCTTGAATAGCTCACGAAATACCGGGTAGATATCTTCTACTTGTCGAATATTTCTGACTGCCATATTGTCAAATTTTTCAGTGAGTTGTTCGTACTCGCGCCAGAGCGTTTGATGGGCGCGATTAGTGATTTCAATATAGGAAAAGTAGCGTACAAACGGCAGGATCTGCTTTTCTAAGAGCTGATAACATAAAGGGGAATCATCGGCCCAGTTGTCACCATCGGAAGCTTGCGCCGCATAAATGTTCCATTCATCGGCGGGATAACGTTTCTGCTGAATTTCATGCATCAGTTTTAACGCACTGGAGACGATAGTGCCGCCAGTTTCCTGCGAATAGAAAAATTCGTGTTCGTCTACTTCTTTGGCTTGGGTGTGATGCCGGATGTAGACCACTTCCAGGTTTTTGTAGGTACGGGTGAGAAACAGGTATAACAAAATGTAGAAGCGTTTCGCCATATCTTTGGTGGCCTGATCCATCGACCCAGATACATCCATCAGGCAAAACATCACCGCTTGGCTGGTGGGAATTTCCCGTTTAGCAAAATTATTAAAGCGCAAATCAAAGGTATCAATAAACGGGACTTTTTTAATTTTCTGCTTCAGTTCTTCTATCTGAGCCTTAAGCGCTAGTATGCGATCGGCGCTGGCACCAACGGTGTTTTGTAACGTCGCTAATTCTTGTTCCAGTGCATGCAGTTCACGCTTTTTGCCTGCGGTCATGGCGGTGCGCCGTGCTAAAGACGAACGTAATGAGCGGACGATATTGATATTGGTAGGCACGCCATCGGTGGTATAGCCGGCGCGATATGTTTGATACTCCACCAATTTGTTGAGGCGATTTTTCTGGAGATTCGGCAGCTCTAGATCTTCAAATAACAGTTCCAGATACTCATCTTTGGAGATCTGAAACACAAAGTCATCCTGACCTTCGCCGCTGTCTGACGCCTCACCCGAGCCGCTGCCGCCACTGCCACCTGCGGGTGGCCGCTCAATCTTATCGCCACGGGTAAATTGATCATTGCCGGGATGTACCCGTTCACGAACCCCGCCTTGGCCTTGATGAAATATCGGCTCACTGATATCCCGCGTCGGAATACTGATCTTTTCGCCCTTATCGATATCAGTAACACTGCGTCGGGTGACTGCATCACTTACCGCTTTTTTATCTGCTGTTTATAGCGGTTGATAAAACGCTGGCGGTTAACCGTACTTTTACCCTTGGCATTTAACCGCCTGTCAATGAAATTTGCCATAAGCACCTCCCAAAGTAAGAACCGAGGCCAGGGCTCTGGCCTCGTCACCGGACTACGAGGATTTTCTTACCCTCAGGTACCATTCAGATAGCAGACGTACCTGTTTTTTGGTGTAGCCTTTTTCCATCATACGACTGACAAAGTCGTCATGTTTACGCTGATCTTCAGTGGAGGTCTTGGTGTTGAATGAAATCACCGGCAATAGATCTTCGGTGTTAGAAAACATTTTCTTTTCTATCACTGTGCGTAGTTTCTCGTAACTCGTCCAAGTGGGATTATTGCCATCGTTGTTGGCGCGGGCACGTAATACGAAATTGACGATTTCATTACGGAAATCTTTGGGGTTGCTGATCCCAGCCGGTTTTTCGATTTTTTCCAGTTCGGCGTTTAGTGCGGCTCGGTCAAATAGTTGGCCGGTTTCTGGGTCACGATATTCCTGATCCTGGATCCAGAAATCAGCATAGGTGACATAACGGTCAAAAATGTTCTGGCCGTATTCCGAGTAGGATTCTAGGTATGCGGTTTGGATCTCTTTACCAATAAATTCCACATATTTAGGGATTAAATAGCCTTTTAAAAATTCCAAATAACGATCGGCGGTATCGTTGGGGAATTGTTCCTGTTCAATTTGTTTTTCCAACACATAAAACAGGTGTACAGGGTTGGCGGCAATCTCTGTCCTGTCAAAGTTAAATACTTTTGAGAGGATCTTGAAGGCAAAACGGGTCGATAACCCTTCCATCCCTTCATCAACCCCAGCATAGTCGCGGTATTCTTGGTATGACTTGGCCTTAGGATCTGTATCTTTAAGACTTTCGCCGTTATAAACCCGCATCTTGGAGTAGATAGCAGAGTTTTCTGGCGCCTTAATTCTTGAGAGTACGCTGAACTGTGCCAGTGTTTCTAAGGTACTGGGAGAGCAGGGCGCGTGCGCCAGTTCAGAGTTTGCAATGAGTTTTTCGTAGATGTGGATCTCTTCTGACACTCGCAGACAATAAGGCACTTTGACTATGTATACACGGTCAAGAAACGCTTCATTGTTTTTGTTGTTACGGAAGGCACTCCATTCAGACTCATTGGAATGCGCCAGAATGATGCCGCTGAAAGGTAAGGCAGAGAGTCCTTCAGTGCCGTTATAGTTACCTTCCTGGGTGGCCGTCAGCAGAGGATGTAGCACCTTGATGGGCGCTTTAAACATCTCCACAAATTCCATTAGTCCCTGGTTAGCACGGCATAATGCGCCGGAATAGGCGTAGGCATCGGCATCATTTTGTGCGTAGTGCTCAAGTTTTCGAATATCGACTTTACCAACCAGAGATGAGATATCCTGATTGTTTTCATCACCTGGTTCCGTTTTTGCGATTGCTATCTGATCAAGCACAGAGGGAAATACTTTTACCACGCGGAATTTGGAGATATCACCGCCAAATTCATGTAAACGCTTAACCGCCCAAGGTGACATGATGGTTTTTAGATAGCGTAATGGAATTTGATATTCCTGTTGCAGTAACTTGCCATCTTCATCTGGGTCAAAGAGACAAAATGGGTGGTCATTTACCGGACTGCGTTCGCCATTGGCCGTCAGTATATACACAGGAACTTCCTGCATCAGAGCCTTGAGTTTTTCTGCTAGCGATGATTTACCGCCACCGACAGGCCCGAGTAAGTACAGGATCTGTTTTGATTCCTCCAATCCTTGCGCTGAATGGCGCAAATAGGAAACGATCTGTTCAATGGCTTCTTCCATGCCGAAGAAGTCTTTAAAGGCTGGATAACGTGAAATCACACGGTTAGAGAAAATCCGACTCAACACTGGATTTTTTGAGGTGTCGATAACTTCCGGCTCACCAATAGCGATAAGCAGTCTTTCGGCTGCCGAAGCGTATGCCGTGCGATCTTTTTTGCAGAGGTCGAGAAACTCCTGAAGTGTGAATTCTTCCTCGAGTTTCTTCTCGTAGCGCTGCTGATAATGCTCGAATATACCCATCTTAAACCCCCTGAAACACCAAGCTTATCTCTGGATGGAAACTCTCGTGATGTAGTGACCTACACTTAATCTTAGACACTATTTCATAGGAGTTGTCAAAAAACATAACTAAAACAAAGAGAAATAGTTGCAAAAGCAATATTTGCAGTTGTTGCGTAGATGTTACTATGTTCTTGAAGTAACGGTTTTTTGCTGGAAAACCGTCATATCATGACTGGCACTGCATGGTGAGGTGATTTGTCAAAAGGAGTGTGAGTTCAATGCCTATTAGCTAAGCGCTGACTGATATTTCTGATAGTCGAATTCCTCTTGGGGCTCAGTTTTTATTCCACCGCATATAGGCGTGTTTGCCGAGTATGCTTCTAAGCATTATCACAGTTAATTAAAGGAAGTGTGTAGTTATGAAGAGGTAGCGCTCAACTAGTTAAAGGCTCTGTGAATAAAAAATGGATGAATATTCAGCAAGTTGCCGAGTGGTTCTGAGTTTGACATATAGCCATCGCAAAGGCGTTCGATAATTTGGGCATAAAAAATCCGATGACGATAAGCCATCGGATTTTGAGCATTTCAGTGAGATAGCTTGGCTATCTCACTGAAAGACCGGCATTAAACCATAGGTTATTTTTAACCAGGGTAAAAATTAAGCCGCGAAATTTTTATTCACAAAATCCCAGTTAACCAGTTCCCAATAATGCGACAGATAGTTAGGGCGGGCATTACGGTAGTCGATGTAATAGGCATGTTCCCATACATCAACCGTCAGTAGTGGGGTTACCCCGTCTGTCAGCGGGCAGCCAGCATTAGAGGTGTTCTGAATGGCTAATGAGCCATCAGCCTTCTTCACTAACCAGGTCCAACCTGAGCCAAAGTTGCCTGTTGCGCTCTTAGTAAATTCTTCTTTAAACACTTCAAATGAACCGAAAGCTTTAGCAATTGCAGCGGCAACGGCACCAGTTGCTTCGCCGCCTGCGGTAGGTGCAAGGCAGTTCCAGTAAAAAGTATGGTTCCAAACCTGAGCCGCATTGTTGAACACACCACCTGAAGACGACTTGATAATCGCCTCCAATGATTTGCCTTCATTTTCAGTTCCGGCTATCAACTTATTGAGGTTTACCACGTAAGTGTTGTGGTGTTTGCCATAATGGTATTCTAAAGTTTCTTGTGAAATATGGGGTTCCAATGCATCTTTTGCGTAAGGTAATGCAGGTAATTCGAAAGCCATTGTTATCTCTCCATTGACTTGGTTTATCATTCTTGAACATGCTCACTGGGCACTATTGTACTGATAAAATGTGTGAAGCGCATCATTGTTTAGATGAAAAATGTGATTGCTTTCCATTAGATAGTGTGCATTTAAAAACCCTATATTTACTGTGTTTTTGTTGTCATAGTGACTGACGTACAATAGACGGCTACGCATACTATTACTCAGGAACCAAAATGGATACTGTTGAGAAAATTAAACACCAACTTACTGAAAATCCTATAATTCTCTACATGAAGGGCTCTCCTAAACTGCCAAGTTGCGGATTTTCTTCTCAGGTAGCTCAAATCATGATCAATATTGGGGAGCAGTTTGCGTTCGTCGATATCCTGCAACACCCCGATATCCGGGCAGAACTGCCTAAATATGCAAACTGGCCAACTTTCCCACAATTGTGGGTTGAAGGTGAATTAATCGGTGGCTGTGACATTGTAACTGAGATGTATCAAAAGGGAGAGTTACAGACTTTGATTAAAGAAACAGCAAATAAATACCGTAAAGACGAAGAGTAGAGTGACAAGTAAATAAAAAAGCCGCTAAAAGCGGCTTTTTTATTTACTTGTCACTCTTGTCGTTATCTCATCAAATTAAAACTTATCTTTAATGATTGGCCAAAAGATATGCCAAAAAATGATTTGTTAACATTAATTATTATTAATACTAAAGACATTATATTAATTATATTTTGATAACAAAAAAATACCATAATTAACATAATAAAAATAAATAAAGCTATATGTTAAAAAAATAAATATTTTTATAACATATGTAAATATGTTTAAAAGGTAAAATGTTGTGAACTCAAAGGGTACTGACAAGCACTGCTCATGATCTTTAGCCTTGACTTTTGTGATGCATGTCACATAATGGCTTGCTGTAAATGTTAATTAAATTTGTATTTTTTTACATGTTAAAATGTTAAAAGCAGTTCTAAAAATGAGCATTTTGTATTTTTTTGAGTCAATTTATAGTATTTTAAAAGTATATTTAACATATGGATACGCACATAAAACAAATTAAAAACATTTTATTCTTGGATTACTTTTAAATGAAGGATTGACGCAACGTTTAGTTGGCGACAGTATCTTTCCCAGTCTGGATTCAGGCGTGAATAAATATAAAAATTCAGCAGTAAAACAAACCAGGAAGTAAGGGAGTTTTGAATGCTTAAAACGAATAAAATAACAGCAGCGGTAAGATTATCGCTGATTGCTGCTGTATCCGCAGGGTCTTTTGGAATAGTGCATACTGCTGTAGCGGCAGAACAGTCAACTGCTAAAGGCGGTGATGTTGAACGTATTGAGGTGACTGGCTCACGTATTAAACGTCAAGATATGGAGACTGCGTCTCCTGTCACCTCTATCAGTGCTGATACCATTGTTGCTCAAGGTTATGCTTCTGTTGACCAATTACTGCAAGACCAAACTTCTATGGCGGGTGCACCTATTGGCGCTACTACCAATAACGGTTCAGATGGTGCAGCTCAAGTAGATTTACGTGGTATGGGGGCTAACCGTACCTTAGTACTGTTAAATGGTCGCCGTATGGTGAATTCTGGCTCTGGTGCTGATAGTGCTGTGGATCTGAATGCTATTCCTGTGGCAATGATTCAACGTGTAGAAATCCTGAAGGATGGTGCATCTGCAGTATATGGCTCTGATGCTATTGCTGGGGTTGTTAACATCATCACTAAGAAAGATTTTGAAGGTTTTCAATTTGATGCTAAGTCATCTTCCACTGATAAGGGAGATGGTCAGACATACGAACTAAATGGACTATATGGTTTTAGCACTGCTAATGGTGGTAATTATACCTTTGGTGCGGCATTCGCTAAGCGTAATGGTGTCATTCAGGGTGACCGTAAGTGGACTGAACGTGGCAGCAGCTCTATAGTCCCTCAGGGGGAAATCATTGGTAATCAGCTCGACGCAAATGGCGATGTTGTGCTTGATAAAGATGGTGACCCAGAACAGGAGATGAAAGAATACCAGAATGGTGCTTGGGTTCCGTTAGAAGAGGGTTATGATTTCACTCCTGACAGTTGGTACCAGACACCAAGCAAGCGTTACAGCCTCTTTGCTAATATGACCCAAGAACTTGGTAATGACTTAGTTCTGACGGGAGATTTTTTATACACTAAGCGTAAATCTAACCAACAGATGGCGGCTGAACCTGCTAATCTTTATCTCCCTGTTTGTACCGACTCGACTACTTCCCAATGTATCAATCTGACAGATGCAATGGTCGCTGGTGGTATCGTAGCTAATGAAAAAACTGGAAAAATCAATTTCCGTCGTCGTACTAATGAAGTTGGTCCTCGCATATATGGACAAGATACAGATACATATCGTGCATCTCTTGATTTGCAAGGATATTTAAACGCAGGGAATGGTTTGTCATGGGATATTTCATATACCTATGGCAAGAATAAGGCTAAGACTTGGGTAGATAATTCTATTAATGCTACCAATATGAAAGCCTCTATATATGCTGATCCTGATGCTTGGTTTACTGGGAATCCAGTGAATGAAGACATTCAAAATGATATTTCATTTACAGATGATGCCCGTGGTGGTAACGAGCAACATGATGTCCAAGCTAACTTGAGTGGCGATTTGTTCCAGTTAAGTGCTGGTGCTGTAAGCTTTGCTATTGGCGCAGAATATCGTTATGAGAGTGGTTATTTTGACCCAGATCCAGTTGTCGTTGCTGGTGATAGTTCGTCAGCGCAACAATATCCTACAAATGGACATTATGATGTTATCTCTTTCTTCCAAGAAGTGAGTGTGCCATTTACTGAAAAACTGACAGGTGACTTCGCATGGCGTTATGACGAGTATGACACTTTCGGCAAGGCTTCGACTTGGAAAGTAGGCTTAACTTACCGCGCTACTGAAGATATTATGCTGCGTGGCGTAGTTGCGACAGGATTCCGCGCTCCAAATGTTAGCGAGTTGTTCGGTGGTAATTCTGGGTCATATGACTATTTGACCGATCCATGGGGTAATACTTTCGACCCTCAGATCTTGGTTAATTATACTTCTGATCCTAATCTGAAACCTGAAGAGTCAGAATCTTATACTGCAGGTATTGTATATTCTCCTAGTTATTTAGATGGATTCTCAACTACTATCGATTACTGGAAATTTAATATCTCTGATGCAATTACTCGTGTAGATGTGCAGTCTAAGCTGAAGGCTTGTCACGATGGTGGAGCTGATGCTGAAGCGGCTTGTGCCATCATTAATGTAACTCCTGATGGCGATCTAACAACTCTAACCTCTGCTTTGACTAACGTGGGTAGTGTCAAAACGAGTGGCGTCGATATTAACATCGCTTATAAATTCTCAGGCTTAGGGTTAGATTGGAGCATCAATAATGATGCTACCTACCTGATTGACTATAAAAAAGATGGTATCGATTACCGTGGTTATGTAGATGGTAATATGGGTGGTTATGCTAAATGGCGCAATAATTTTAGTGTAACCGCAAGTCAGGATGCTTGGAGTGTTATGTATTACAATCGCTATATCAGCAGTATGCTAGATTACGATATGGGCGATGGAAGTGAAGCTGACTCGGTATTGTACCATAACATCGTTGGTACTTATCACTTTACTGATAACTTGAGTTTATCTGCTGGTGTTAAGAACTTTACCGATGAGGATCCGTCATATGTGTCTAACGGAAGTGATGGTGGTACCTCTCCACAGGTTTACGATGTTGTCGGTCGTCAGATCTATGGTAGTGTAAGCTACAAGTTTTAATCATTGGTGATTTGATTCGTTAGTAATTTCTCAAGCGGATTGAAAATACTCACTTGTTATTAACTAATGTGATAACAAGTGGGTGATCCAATATAAATTTATAGCCTTCATTATTTAGATAATGAAGGCTATTTTTATGGTATCGTTAAAAATTTATTCATAAATAGCATTATTTAAAGTGATGGGAACTATCTAAAACAGGATCTATTACTCTATCACTAAATTTCGAGATGAGATTGGTATGTATGTGGTTAATAAAAGATGTAATTCTACTCGGGATCGGATGTTGTTTTATGTATGATAAGTAGAGTATGCTACTTTTTATAGGATAATCTTCTAATATATTTATTAGTGTTCCTTTAGCTATCTCTACTTCTGCAAGTTCTTCTGGTAATACTGTTATACCAAAACCGTCGATTGCTAAATTTTTAGCTAGTATCGCACTATCTAAACTCATCTTGATATTTGGGGTAAGATATACCCAGGACTTACCATCAAATAATTTTATTTTTCCTTGCTCAATATCAACTGATTGATTTGACATGCAATCTATATAATTATGAGTGTTGATCTCAGTAGGGTAAGTTGGTGCCCCATGTTTTGAAATATATGATGGACTGGCTACCATTAGTTTGTTGATGTTAAGTAGTTTGATACTTTTTATTGTATTATCATTAATTTCATTAAAGTGGAATAATATGTCAATGTTTTCATTGATGAGGTTGTATTTTGATTTGTTACACAACTCTAATTCTATATTGATATTTTTTTGTGCTTCTAAGTATGAGTAAAATATAGAGTAATCGACTACATCATTTAATTCATAAGGTAAGACAACTTTTATTTTCCCTTTATCTATATCTGTAATGAGTTGTGATTCAGCTGTTTTTAGCTCTGAAAAAGCTTTATATATTGTTTCATAAAATAAAACTCCATCATGTGTTAGCGCTATTCTTCTGGTGCTGCGAGTGAGTAATTTTATGCCAACACGTTCTTCTAATTCTGATATTTTTCTACTTACGGTTGTTTTGGTTAACCCCAATGCTTTAGCTGCACCGGTAAATGATTTTATTTCAACCGTCTTTGCAAATATTTGTAATTGGTTAAGATCCATACTAGCCCCGAAGATAACTTATCAATACAGATCAATAACATGTTATATAGCTCAGCAGCGTATATAAGCGTGTCTCGATATTTTTGTATTTTATGGAGTTTACATCCTCAACTTAACTTGAGGTCAAGTGATAAGTTTTGCCCAGTTATGTAAGAAGTCATATTGGCTGGTTTTTAGGTTCAACATGGATAAAGCAGGGGCGCGATTGAACTAAAACTATAAAGAGGTGGCTATCTGAGACGCACTCATAACGGAGAGGGCATACTGACGAATTGTAGACAATTGAGGCTCAGGTACTAGTTTGTGGGAAACAGCGCAATCATCAGCGGGGATTGCGCTATAAAGAGTGAATAGCTCAGCTGCATAAAGACGGAGCTATATCATCAATAAAACGTTAGCCAAGACCTTTTTCGGCAGAAGTCATCTGGATCAGCTCAATTTTGTAACCGTCAGGATCTTCAACAAATGCAATTTCTGTGGTGCCTCCAGCAACAGGGCCGGGGGCTCGGGTTACTTTCCCACCGGCAGCTGCAATAGCTTCGCAGCGGTGATAGATATCTGTTTCACCGATAGCGATATGACCAAAGGCGTTACCCATATCATATTTTTCAGTGCCCCAGTTATAGGTGAGTTCAATAACTGCTGCACCCCGATTTTCTTCATCAAAACCAACAAAGGCCAAACTGTATTTGTATTGCGGATTTTCCGATTGGCGCAGTAACTTCATTCCCATAACTCGGGTGTAAAATTCGATACTGCGTTCCAAATTGCCAACGCGGATCATCGTGTGTAAAACCTGAGACATACGTACCTCTACTTGCTTGTGCATTTCAGTGTTGCAGTTGCTACAAGATTTAATTGCTAAAGTGTGTTGCTGCTCACTTGCACAACTGTCTGGATGTTTGATAGGTCACATATTATGTAACCTAATGTTGAAATTATTACCATATCACCAATAATGAAGCCGATGCTAACTCAGGGAGATAACTATGACGACAGAATTAAAAATGGCTTTGGGAACAACTTGTGTCATCGCGCTAGTATTTATGGCACTTATTGCGCAAATTTTCTGAAGTGTAATCCCTTTTCGCTAGTGATTATATTGATTGCTTAAGGCCGCCTCAAGAGGCGGCTTTTTTATGACTCTGGATAAATTTTCTCTTTAAATTCACAGAGATCTTCGATAATGCAACTGCCGCATCTAGGCTTACGTGCAATGCAAGTATATCGACCGTGCAGAATTAGCCAGTGGTGAACATCAACCTTAAATTCATCTGGGACAACTTTTAGCAGTTTATCCTCTACCTGCTGTACGTTTTTTCCAGGGGCAAAATTGGTACGATTGCTGACCCGGAAAATGTGAGTATCGACGGCTATGGTTGGCCAGCCAAAGGCAGTGTTAAGCACCACATTTGCCGTTTTTCGGCCCACACCAGGCAAGGATTCTAATGCGGCTCTGTCCTCGGGCACTTGACCCTGATAGTCATCCAATAATTTCTGCGATAGCGCAACGACATTGACAGCTTTGTTGTTGTACAGCCCGATGGTTTTGATGAAGTGTTTGAGTCCTTCAACACCTAGATTTACGATGGCTTGCGGTGTGTTAGCTACCGGGAACAGTTTGGCCGTGGCCTTATTGACACTCACGTCTGTGGCTTGTGCTGACAATGCGACAGCTACCAGCAGCTCAAATGGACTACTGTAATGTAATTCGGTTTTAGGGTGAGGATTCTGCGCTCTTAGGCGTTTAAGAATTTCAGTTCTTTTAGCGTTATTCACTGTTGGTCCTTCACTAAGGGTTAGTTCACCTTGGTGACTCTCGCACGT
Source organism: Shewanella dokdonensis (assembly GCF_018394335.1). Lineage (NCBI taxonomy): Bacteria > Pseudomonadati > Pseudomonadota > Gammaproteobacteria > Alteromonadales > Shewanellaceae > Shewanella > Shewanella dokdonensis. The sequence continues at coordinate 3,678,828 of NZ_CP074572.1, forward strand.
GTCACGATAGTTGCTGCCGCTTGGGTTTTGCGGGCGGAGAGTTTTTGTCTATCACGTTTTTTAGCGCGATCAACAGACCCACACCAAAGAAGGCGCCCGGTGGTAACATTGCCAACAGGAACGGTGTGTTAACGTGCCAGACTTCTATACGTAATACACTGGCCCAACTACCAAGCAGCTGATCCGCACCATCAAATAAGGTGCCCTGACCCAGGATCTCCTCGCTGCACCTAAGACCATCAATACCAAGGTAAATCCCATGCCCATCATTAAGCCGTCAAAGGCCGCTTTTAATGGACTATTTCGAGAAGCAAAAGCTTCTGCTCGGCCAATAATGATGCAGTTGGTAACAATCAGCGGTAAGAAAATCCCAAGTGATAAATACAAGCCATAGGCATAAGCATTGATCAGCAACTGTACCGCAGTAACCAGCGCGGCAATGATCATCACAAACACCGGGATACGGATATCTTTCGGGACAAAATCTCGCACGAGAGACACCAGTACGTTTGATGCAATGAGTACCACCATGGTGGCAACGCCAAGGCCGATGGCATTGGTGAAGGTGGCGGTGACGGCCAGTAATGGACAGAGTCCCAAGAGTTGCACTAATCCTGGGTTGTTTTTCCATAATCCCTGCCAGGCAATTTCACGGTATTGGCTCATTGGTTTGCCTCACAATTCATTGGTTGCTGGTAGATCATCTGTTGATTCGCTTCAAAGTAACTGAGCGCATTGCGTAGCGCTTTGGTATAGGCCCTGGGGGTGATGGTGGCTCCGGTAAACTGATCAATATCACCACCATCTTTTTTACATACCAGCTCTTATCGTTGCTGCTGTCAAAGACTTTGCCAGCAAAGCGTTTCACCCAGTTTGATTTGCGACTGTCGATTTTATCACCAAGTCCGGGGTTTCCTGTTGTGACAATGTCTGTACTCCAAGTACAGTGCCATCATTGCGCACACCCACAATGAGTTGAATTTCGCCGTTGTAGCCATCTGGCGCTACGGCTTCTATGGCTATTGCCACCGCTTGTCCATTTTTCATCGCCACATAAGCGGGGAGAGGGCGGCTAGTACCCAGACTCTCTGGGGCATGCAGTAGGGTGCAGGTTTGTGCCAAATCATTGTCGTGCAGCGCATCGGGAATAATCTGGTGTAACACTTTCAACAGTTGCAGCCGTTGCTGGTCGGCAATGGTTTGTTTAGTCATCAGATTGACTGCGGCCACCAAGGCGGTACAGATCAGTGCAAATAATCCCAGCAACATGCCATTTCTTAACATTGTATTGTGCAAAATCTGCTCCTCAGCCCCGTGAATGGCCGTATGTACGAGGCTTGATGTAATAATCGATCAATGGCGCACTGATATTGGCCAGTAGTACCGCAAAAGCGAAGGCATCGGGATAGCCGCCAAAACTCCGAATGAGGTAGACCAATACGCCGATAATAGCACCAAACAGCAGGCGACCTTTGTTACTGGTGGCGGCCGTCACGGGATCGGTCGCAATAAAGAATGCACCAATCATGGTGGCACCGGAAAACAGGTGGATCAGCGGGCTGACATGTGTCAGCGGATCCCAGGCCCAAGCGATAGTGGCGCAGACCAATAGGGCGCCAAGCACGCCAGCGCTGATATGCCAGCGAATCAATTTAAGCCGTAGCAGTAACAGTCCACCCGCGAGATACGCCAAATTTACCCAAAACCAGCCTTTCCCCGCCCAACCATTGAAAATGAGTTTTTGCAAACTGTCGGCGGTAGTAATTCCTAAATGCAGATCTGTTTTCAGTGTATCCAGAGGTGTGGCCATGGTGGTGCCATCAATGCCAAGCCGATAGCTATCGGCAACGGCTATTTGTGAGCCGCTAAAAATAATCTGCAAGCTGTCAAAAAAACCGGGAGAATGCTGGGCTGCCGTGACGGGGGCGACCCAACTGGTCATTTGCACCGGAAAGGCAATCAACAGTAATACATATGCGGCCATTGCAGGGTTGAACAGATTCTGCCCTAAGCCACCATACAACTGTTTCACTATGATGATGGCAAAGGCGCTACCTATCAGCACCAACCACCATGGCGCTAAAGGCGGAATTGCGACGCCTAGCAAAAATGCGGTTAACAACGCACTGTTGTCAGAAATAGTGTGAATGACTGACCGTTGCCGCAGTTGCATGATCACGGCTTCGCAGCATAGCGCGACCAGCATCGCCAGTATCACCTGGATTAAAGTGCCCCAACCGAAAAATGCGCATTGCACTACCAGTGCTGGCATGGCGCATAACAGCACGCGTTGCATTACTGTGCTGGTTTGCAGTTGACGGCTCAAATGGGGCGATGAGGCAATTTTAAATGCCATGTTAATTATTCTCCTGCTCGCGAGCACGCTCACGTGCTTTCTGCTTGGCTTTTGCTACAGCGGCAGCTATACGGGCTTTTTATCATCAATAACGGCGTGAGTTGGCTCTGCACTGTTGGTTACCGGTGACGGCTGCGGCTCATTGTCAGCATTTGCCTCAGTCTCCGGCACCATACTCTCAGTACTCTCGGTTGCTTCTTCGATGCTAAGCTCGGGTGCCGATGCGGATTTTTTAGCTTTAGCTTTTGCAATTGCTGCTGCGATTCGTGCCTTCTTGTCGGTATCAACTGTATTGTCAACAGCAGTGGCTGCAGCCAATGAAGTCTCTTCGGTTGCTACGTGGGTATCTGTCGCCGCTTTTTTGGCTTTAGCTTTCGCAATCGCCGCCGCTATTTTGGCCTGTTTATCTGTGGCAGCCGTGAGTGCGGTGTTACTGCTTGCCGCTGATGTATCCGCTTCCTTCAATTCGGGAGCCTCGGCAGTCGCTTGCGCTTTTTTGGCTTTGGCGCGGGCAACGGCGGCAGCTACTTTGGCTTGTTTTTCTGCCTCAGGCGTCAGTGCCGTTGTGGTAGCTGTGGCTGTAGCCGAAGATTGCTCGGCAGCCTTCTTGGCTTTAGCCCTCGCTATTGCAGCTGCAACGGCGGCTTTTTTGTCATCTTGATTTGGGCTCGGTGCCTCGGGCTGGTTTTCGCTGGCGGCTGTTGTCTGGGCCTTTTTCGCTTTGGCTCTGGCAATCGCGGCTGCTACAGCGGCTTTATTATCCACCACGGGTGAAGGTGTATTGTCAGTTGTGTTTTTGGCGGCCTGGCTTGGCTTTTACCCGTGCAAGCGCTGCGGCCACAGTATCCTTTTCATCTCCAGACATTACGGATTTACGTTTTGCCGCGGCTTCCTGTGCTTTGCTAGCGCGCTCTTGTTTTTCCTGCTCTAGTCGCAAACTGCGCGCTTCAAAGCGCTTTTTAGCGTGCTCTGCATGCAGTTTGTCTTCGCGGTTTTTGCGGATTGCTGCTTTAGCAACACGATAATACTGTACTAATGGAATGTCAGATGGACAGACATAGCTGCAACAACCACATTCGATGCAGTCCTTCAGATGGAAACTTTCGGCTTTATCATATTCTGCTGCCTTGGCATGCCAATACAGTTGTTGTGGCAGCAAGGCTACCGGACACACTTGTGCACATTCGCCACAACGGATGCAGGAGCGCTCCTGCGCTGCCGTAGCGAGTTCTTCCGGCTGTGGCAACAACAGGCAGTTAGTGCCTTTCAAGACGGGCACATCAACCGTTGCTAGGGTGTAACCCATCATCGGGCCGCCGACAATCACTTTACTGTCAGGTGTAGCCTTAAACCCTGTCTGTTCAAGAATGTGACGAACGGGAGTCCCTATGGGGATCCAGTAGTTGCCAGGTGTTGTTGTATTGCTGCCGGTGACCGTAATAACCCGCTCAAGCAGTGGCAGCCCTTGATATACCGCTTGCTGAATCGCAAAAGCCGTACCGACATTCTGCACCACAATGCCTAAATGCGCCGGAATTGCGCCGGAAGGCACTTCCTGACCGGTAAGAATGTGGATCAGCTGTTTTTCACCACCAGAAGGGTATTTGGTTGGAATGACTTGAATGCGACATCGACTTAAGCTCACGGTGGCTAAGGCTTGCTCCATCGCCTGTGCCGCTGCGGGTTTATTGTCTTCAATAGCGACAATAATGGCTTCCGGTTGCAGCAATTGCTGCATTAATGCCACACCCTTCAGAATGGCGCTGGCTTGTTCCCGCATCAATCTGTCATCGGCGGTGATATAAGGCTCGCACTCCACACCGTTAATGATCAGCAACTTAATCTTGCTAGCAGGATTGAGTTTGATGTGGCTTGGAAACATAGCACCGCCCATACCGGCAATACCTGCGTCACGAATTCTCTGCAATATCTGTTCATGGCTTAATGGGCCAGAGGCATTATTGAAGATGACTGATTCATCAAGTCCATCGGCTTGTAAGACACACGTCAGTATTGGTAAGGCCGATGGGTGGTTACTGGGCTTTGGCTCAATCGTGGTAATGGTGCCGGAGGTTGGAGCATGTACTGCCAGATACATGGCAGAAACGCCACGTGTTAGGGGCTGTCCTTTCAATACCCGTTGCCCCGGTTTAACGGCTAACACGGCTGTTTCGCCTACTTGTGGTAATGGCAACAGATATTCGCTTGCAGGTGCTAGTCGCTGAATGGGACGAGTATTCGACAGTTGTTTCATTTCTGGAGGGTGGATCCCTCCTGTCAGTGGCCAGAGGACTGTAGGCTCAGTGGATGCAGATTGGCTCAATGGAAAATCCTCTTACAGCGTTTTGACCGGAATGGCGTTAAGTTGCCAGTCCCAGGTTCGCAGATCCTGTTTAACCGGACGCATCTCAATGCAATCCACCGGACAGGGCTCAACACACAAATCGCAGCCGGTGCAGGCGCTGGTCAGCACTGTATGCATTAATTTCCCGGCACCAATAATGGCATCAACAGGACAAGCCTGAATACACTTAGTGCAGCCGATACATTCTTCTTCACGAATAAAGGCGACTTTTTTATCTGCGTTTCGGCGGTAGCCGTCAGCGGCTCTGGCTCAACGCCCATTAGGTCTGCCAGTTTTTCCATGGTGGCCGAACCACCTGGCGGACAACGGTTAATTTTTTCGCCGTTGGCAATGGCTTCAGCATATGGCCGGCAGCCAGGATAACCACATTGGCCGCATTGGGTCTGCGGCAGCAACGACTCAATCTGATCGACAATTGGATTGCCTTCAACTTTGAACTTTTCGGCCGCAAATCCCAGCACTACACCAAACACCAGTGCCAGCAGTGTTAACAGTATTACAGCTATCAGCATGGAAAATTCGCTCTACTTAACCAGGCCGGTGAAGCCCATAAAGGCCAGTGACATCAGACCGGCAGTGATCATGGCAATGGCACCGCCTTTAAAAGGTAAGGGGACATCCGCCGCAGCCAGACGCTCGCGCATGGCAGAAAACAGAATTAATACCAGTGAAAAACCGAGTGCAGCACCAAAACCATAGACGGCTGATTGCATAAAGTTATGTTGTTCATTGATATTCAGCAGTGCCACCCCAAGAACGGCGCAGTTGGTGGTAATCAGTGGAAGATAGATACCTAAGGCGCGATAAAGGCTGGCAGAAGTCTTCTGGACCACCATCTCAGTGAATTGCACCACCACTGCAATCACCAGAATAAAGGCCATGGTGCGCAGGTAACCCAATTCAAACGGCTGCAGCAGATACTGATCCACCAGATAACTGAGGATCGAGGCAAGCGTCAGCACAAAGGTGGTCGCCATCGACATACCTATTGCTGATTCCAGCTTACTGGACACGCCCATGAATGGACAAAGTCCCAAGAATTTAACCAGCACAAAGTTGTTGACCAGCACGGTGCCAATCAGCAACAGCAGATAATCACTCATCATATTCACGGCATTACAATTTCTTGGCGGTTATTATCGGTGTTTCGTCCGTTATTAACAACACATGAAATTTAGGGATTATTAATAGGATTGTGACAATCTCATGCGCAATAAGTTTGCGGCCAAGCGATGAAGTGGGATCTCTACCGCGTTTTGCGGGGGCAACTGCCAATACATAGCCGAATATGTTGTTAATGCAGTGAGATAATTCGCAAGAATGTAGAAATGTACTGTTGCCCAGATCTCAACAGCGCAAGTTTAATGAAGAAAAAGATAAGATAGTAGGGGATAAGCGCTTAGAAATGGCTCCCTGACTGGACTTGAACCAGTGACATACGGATTAACAGTCCGCCGTTCTACCGACTGAACTACAGGGGAACAGATTTTCGAGGTTAGTGTGTGGCTCCCCTGACTGGACTTGAACCAGTGACATACGGATTAACAGTCCGCCGTTCTACCGACTGAACTACAGGGGAATGACACAGAAACTTACATTTACGCAAATCTATTCTTCAAATGGCTCCCCTGACTGGACTTGAACCAGTGACATACGGATTAACAGTCCGCCGTTCTACCGACTGAACTACAGGGGAATCGCAAAGCGTGTCTCTGAAGAACGGAGCGCATAGTAAATCGCTCACGAAGTTGAGTCAACTCGGCATTACAAAAAAAGCGTCATTGCGAGTTTGATTGCTTATCTAATGTGCATGCAACGGCTTTTTGACAAGAATTAACGGGATTATGCTTAAAAAATAACGGCTAAGGGGAAATTATAATGCTGGAAATTTGCACTTATCCTGCGAACTTGTGGTGCCCGCGACCAGCAATAGCCGTAAAAATTCTGGTGATAGCCAGAAAATTTGGACGATGCTCCTTTCTGCTACGGATTTATCGCTGTGCTTCATAACGATTAGGCATAAAAGACGTATGGTATAGTGCCGCACAAAATGCTGTTTTAACCGTGTTTGAAGCATGACTGTCTGTGTATTTTGTGATATTTGTCTCATTTCTACGCGGGGTAGATTTTAAATGTAATTAATTTTCATGGCAGATAGAACCGGCGCTTGTAATGCCATGAAATGCCAATCCCGCATGGTTACAGGGCTGGATCCAGTTATCCACTGAATCTGTGGATAACCCTGTGGGTTTGTCTGGTAAATATGCCGCAAACCCCTATGCCTTCTGGGGTGGACTTAAATCCGCCAAAAAACGCTGCAAAAAATAAATACAAATAAAAACAATATCTTATAAAAGTCAAGCGACGGAATGATAGTTGACCAGTTTTGTAATCAATTTGTAAGAAATTAGTCAGCCAGTGCTGTGCATTAAATTGGTGCTTTGACTCCATTTTACGCATAACCCCTGCCGACTATCATGCCGTTATTGAATTTCAGTAGTTACTGTTATAGCCCTTCGTAACGACTGAGAATTACCTGGTAGCGGTAGCATGCGGCTGATGGTGAGGATACAATAGCGGGTTCAACCGGAGGAGATAAACCTGTGTCCGAACCCGTGTTCAAATTAGTTTCTCAATACGCACCTGCTGGCGATCAACCCACGGCGATTTCACAGCTCGTTGACGGCTTAGAGGCCGGACTCGCTCATCAGACTTTACTCGGGGTAACTGGCTCTGGAAAAACTTTCACGGTTGCCAACGTGATTGCAGCTTTAGGAAGACCCACCATCATTATGGCGCCCAACAAGACACTTGCGGCGCAACTCTACGGCGAAATGAAAGAGTTTTTCCCTCACAATGCCGTTGAATATTTTGTCTCTTATTACGACTACTATCAGCCAGAAGCTTATGTTCCAGCGACTAACACCTTTATTGAAAAGGATGCTTCGGTTAACGCACATATAGAACAGATGCGTCTATCTGCCACCAAAGCGTTGTTAGAACGCCGGGACGTAGTGTTGGTAGCATCGGTTTCCGCCATTTATGGTTTGGGCGACCCTGATTCCTATATGAAGATGATGCTGCACTTGCGTCAGGGCGACACCATGGGGCAGCGGGATATTCTGCAACGCCTGAGTGAGCTGCAATATACCCGCAATGACATGGAACTGGCGCGGGGACGTTCCGCGTGCGCGGTGAAGTCATCGATATTTTCCCGGCGGAATCTGAACGCGATGCGATCAGAGTGGAGCTGTTTGATGATGAAATTGAACAGTTGTCGATGTTCGACCCGCTAACGGGGCATATCAACAAACGTCTGGCGCGTACCACTGTGTATCCCAAAACCCATTATGTGACACCGCGTGAGAAAATTCTGGCAGCTACCGAGCAGATCAAAGAAGAGTTGCGGGAGCGACGCCAACAACTGCTGGATGCCAATAAATTGGTGGAAGTTCAACGGCTCACCGAACGGGTGCAGTACGATATCGAGATGATGATCGAACTGGGTTACTGCTCTGGTATTGAAAACTATTCCCGCTATTTGTCTGGCAGGCAGCCGGGAGAAGGCCCGCCAACCTTGCTCGACTATCTGCCCGCCGATGGCTTGATGATTATCGATGAATCCCATGTCACCGTGCCACAGATTGGCGCCATGTATAAAGGTGACCGTTCGCGTAAAACTACGTTAGTGGAGTATGGTTTTCGGCTGCCTTCGGCATTGGATAATCGGCCATTGAAGTTTGATGAGTTTGAAGCGCTGATGCCGCAGACGATTTATGTGTCTGCAACGCCAGGTTCTTATGAAATGGAGCGTTGTGACGGTGAAATTGCCGAGCAGGTCGTCAGACCCACCGGGTTATTGGATCCCGAAGTCGAAGTCCGACCGGTGGCTATTCAGGTTGACGATCTGTTGTCTGAAGTGGCTAAACGGGTGGCGGTGAATGAGCGGGTATTGGTCACCACGCTTACCAAACGGATGGCGGAAGATCTTACCGAATATCTGGATGAACATGGCGTTAAGGTGCGTTATCTGCATTCCGATGTAGAAACAGTTGAACGTGTTGAAATTATTCGAGATCTACGCAAAGGGATCTTTGATGTATTGGTCGGGATTAACCTGCTGCGTGAAGGGTTAGATATGCCAGAAGTGTCGTTGGTATGTATTTTTGATGCCGACAAAGAAGGTTTCTTGCGCTCCGAACGTTCACTGATCCAGACCATCGGCCGTGCCGCTCGTAACGTCAACGGTAAGGTGATTTTGTATGCGGATAAGGTGACGCCTTCTATGGCTAAAGCGATGGATGAAACCGCCCGGCGTCGTGAAAAACAGCATAAGTTCAATGAAGAACACGGCATTATTCCCCGCGGGGTTGTGAAACGCATCATTGATGTCATGGATATCGGCGACTCAGATCGTAGCAATTATGACAGTAACACTTGGCAAAAAGTTGCTGAAACGAAAGGACAATATCAGAGTAGGGCGAGTGCGGCCGAGCTTTCTCACGAAATTGATCATCTGGAAAAGCAGATGTTGCAACATGCGCGCGATCTGGAATTTGAAGAAGCGGCGGCAATCCGTGATCAAATCGCAGGTCTCAGGCAGCAACTGATCAAGGCCTAAAGCCATAAGACGTTGTTTTGCTATTATTACTATCCCATAACCACCCGCATCCGCGCGGGTGGTTAGCACTAGGGTGAGGTAACCGAGGGTAAATTTATGCCGCTGGTTGTTTGATGCGGCAGTAACCGCTTATCAGTAGGAAAATACCGATACCGCTCAGTAACCCGACTAAATGCGCTTCGGTTGCCACCCTAGCGCCAATTAGTTGTGTAACTTCAGCATTGCCCCCATAACTTGTTCCCACACCACTTTGGCAATGACGCCCACAAGTAACAGATAACCAGAGCGCCAGCCTATTTTGATGTCGTTAAGCGCGCCATAGGCAAATAGTCCGTGCAGTACGCCACTGAGCCCCACATAAGCGCTCAGTGCAGGGAAGGCAAACCAAAGACCCAATCCTTCGGTGAGGCATAACGCGAGTAACAGCCAGGCCAGATGTCTGTTGCCATAGTGGACGCGGTGGATAAAAACGACGACCCAGAACCCCGCCAGATTCATCAGCAGATGCCAAAGATTGGTGTGTATCAGGTTACCTGTCAGTAGCCGCCACCATTGGCCGTCAGCAATAAACTGGCGTTGATATTCCATGAGGTCAATGGTGTCTGCCCATTGCAATACAATGCACAGAACACTGACAGTGGCAACGCTCAGCCACGGGGAAGGCCGCCAATTCATCCGTTTTGGCTCTTGCTAGCCAACTGTTGTTGGACAGCGGCTTTATTTGCCAGATATTCATCCAGGCCATGTTGACGCAGTTTACACGCCGGGCACTGGCCACAACCGCTGCCTTCAATGCCGTTGTAACAGGTGAGCGTTTCGTCCCGAACCAAGTCTAGCTGGCCGTATTTATCTGCTAAGGCCCAAGTTTCAGCTTTATTCAGCCACATTAACGGTGTGACTAATCGCAGTGGTCTATCCATTCCTTGCACTAATGCGGATTCCAGCGCTCGAACAAAATCGTGGCGGCAATCGGGGTAGCCGGAATAGTCTGTTTCACAAACTCCGGTAATCACTGCTTCAGCCCCGAGTTGATAGGCATAAATGCCGGCGAGAGTCAGAAATAAAATATTGCGTCCGGGGACAAAGGTATTAGGCAAGCCATTGTCCATCAACGCGGTGGAAACGGGGATGCTGTCGCGAGTGAGTGCCGATATTGCCAGTTCGTTGAGCAGACCAACATCCATCACTTTATGGCTGGTTGCCCCGAGCTTGTGTGCCAGTACTTTGGCAATATCAATTTCATGGGCATGACGTTGACCATAGTTAAAAGTTATCGCGTGGACTTCGTCATACTGGGTTAGCGCTTGGATCAGACAAGTGGTTGAGTCCTGACCACCGCTGAACACCATAATGGCTTTACGCGGAGTTGTGGATTTAGGCTGTGTTATGCTCATTTTTAAATACACTCAAAAAGAATGGCCACAGTTTACCCCAAAATGTTGCAAATTCCTTAATGGCCAACATGTTTGCCATTCGCAGATGAATGCTATATAACAGCGCCCGCGATTGACCGACTCCCACTCCGCGATTTTTGAGGCGCTTTTATGCTATATCCAGTTAATGAAGTATTTGAAACCATTCAAGGGGAAGGGGTCAATACGGGCTTGCCCTCCATTTTTGTCCGCTTGCAAGGGTGTCCGGTGGGCTGCCCTTGGTGCGATACTCGCCAAACTTGGGAACAGTTCCCTGAAAATGAAGTTACGCCAGAGCAAGTATTACAGACGGACGGCAGTGTAGGGCGTTGGGCTTGGTATAATAGTGCAGCATTACTCGCGGCTTTTACTGCCCAAGCTTTTTCAGCCAAACATGTGGTATTAACCGGTGGCGAGCCTTGCTTGTTTGACCTCACAGAACTCACCCAGGCATTAAATCGCGCTGGTTATAGCACCCAGCTAGAAACCAGTGGCACCTTTGAGGTGAAATGTAGTGAAGCCACTTGGGTGACTGTTTCGCCCAAAATCGCGATGAAAGGCGGGCTGACGGTAAAACCGCAAGCACTCAAACGTGCCAATGAGATCAAACATCCAGTAGCGACCTCAACACATATTGAACAGCTGGACGCGTTGCTTGAGGGGGTGGATTTGACCGGCAAAGTGGTATGTTTGCAGCCGATTAGTCAGAAACCGCATGCAACCGCGTTAGCGATTAACACCTGCATTGCTCGCAATTGGCGTCTGTCAGTGCAAACGCATAAATATTTGCAAATAGATTAATCTGTTAACAGCGCAGATGCGGTGCTTGTGCGTGATAAATTAGCCGTATCAAACTTGCCGCTTTGTATCGCCGGCATCGGGCAAGGTTTCATCGTAAAAACGCAACATAACTGCGGCGGTTTAGCGAACAATAAACATGGGAATGGTGGAGGGGAAGGATTCGAACCTTCGAAGGCGGAGCCGTCAGATTTACAGTCTGATCCCTTTGGCCACTCGGGAACCCCTCCCCGAAAATGAGCTACTTTTGTGATGAAAATGGTGGAGGGGAAGGATTCGAACCTTCGAAGGCGGAGCCGTCAGATTTACAGTCTGATCCCTTTGGCCACTCGGGAACCCCTCCTCAACCTCACACAAAAGTGCTGATTGGCAGCGCAACATGGTGGAGGGGAAGGATTCGAACCTTCGAAGGCGGAGCCGTCAGATTTACAGTCTGATCCCTTTGGCCACTCGGGAACCCCTCCTCAAATTGCGGCGGCAATAGTAGACAGAAAGCGTTTTTATGTAAAGTCCGATTTTGCAAAAACCACTAAAGTTAGTGGTAGTTCGGTCGATTAAATAACAACAGGTTGTTTAATCGATGTTTTTTTATGCAATCCAAGCCAATACTGCTCAACGAACTACAACTGGGAACACGCCTTAACCATGCGATAGAAGAAAATGCGCGTGGTGACTTCGGCTTATTGCTGTCAATGTTGTCTCAGGATGCCCGTGATTGGCCACAGTTCCACCTGCAAGATACGTTGGCTGTCGAAACTCAGTTGCGCCAACAGTTTGAGTTGCCGCCATCACAGTCGTTAGTGGGGGATTTGAGTCAGCAATCTCTAGCCGATAATGCCCATTACTATCTCACCGATGGCCCCGAAACATTCCGCTTAGCCGAGGCGATGCACCCAGAACCGCTAGTGATCCGCGGCAAATGCTCAATAAATACCAGTGAAGTGCTGGAAAATTGCAGTTTGCTGGAGCGGCGGCGTTTTGCCGGTGAAACTCTACCTTTACTCCCAGAAGCCCCTCAATTACCTGAATTAATTCTGCAGCAGCGGTTAGCGGTTGCACGACAACAAGCAGCGTGAAATAAACCACAGAAATCCGCGGTATTACAGCCTATAATCGACAAGCTATGATGCATTCCGGAGATATCTTTATGAAAAGCATTAAAGAAGCGCAAAGCGATCTGGTCAATGATACCTGTGCTGAATGCGGTAGTTTTGTGGATATTGGCGCGGTAGTGGAAGAAACTGATGTTCTGCTGCAACTGCCTTTCGCTGGCGAAAATGCCAAAGCAGATGCCGAAGCGTTGGCCGCTAAAGCCAAAGCGCGGTTTGCTGATGTGCTGGTGCGGCTTATTGCACAAGACAACGGCTGGCTGTTGCAGCTTGAATTTGGTTGTAGCGCCGAAAAAATGATTTTCCAGTTACAAAACAGTTTGCCCTAAGTCACAGAATGGGAAGTGTAAGTAAATATATTCGGTATTGCTGTGGTATTCGTAAATGTGTAATCTCGCTACGTGATAATTTAAAAACAACAATTTAGGTATTGACATCTGGCTGGATAATAATGGGCGTTAATCGTGGGAAGTATTGGCGATTACTGGAGTTACTGACGAACTCCACAGCAAAGCAGCAGGGCGATTTTGCGGGTACCGCCGCATTGGCGACCCAATTGCTCTGTGAACATTTACAGATTGACTGCGCCAGTGTCTGGTCTTGGTCTAAGGCACAGCATATTCAATTTGAGACCGCCCGTTTTGGTGCTGCTGTTCAACAAAATCCCCGACCTTCCAATCTATTGTTGTTACCACATTACATCTCCGAACTTCATAACCATTTGCATATCGCAGCGGCTGATGCCATAGCGGATCTGCGCCTAGCGGAACTGCACAGCCATTATATTCACCCCAATCACATCAAGAGTTCACTGGACGTTGCGATCAGGATTAATGGCCACATCGAAGGCGTTCTGAGTCTTGAGCGACATATCTCCGCTAGTCCTTGGAGTGATACTGAGGTTCATTTGGCATGCCAGGTTGCCGATCAACTGGCGTTGGCGCTGGCTACCAGTGCCGCTTACCATAAAGATGAGATGTTAGCGCTGTTTCAGTCAGCCATTGAGAAATCTGCGCAGATCACTTTATTGGTCAATATGCACACGGAGCTGATTGAGTACGTTAATAAAGCGCATGAGGTGATTACCGGCATTCCGCGGGAGAAACTGCTTGGGCGCAATATCAAAGAGCTGGCTTTTTTCGGCAGGCCCCGAAGCGGCTCAAAATGTGCTGGACAGGTTGTGCCGCGGAGAAGTTGTTCGTAATGAAATTCCCTTACAACGCAAGAACGGTGAACAGTTTTGGTTGAAGTTCTATGCCAGCCAATTTGAAACTCGTCTCGGTAACCATTACATACTGATCACCGCAGAGGATCATACTGATGCTCGTTATCATCAAGCCGAACTAGAGCATATGGCATGGCACTGTAATCTAACCGGATTGTACAATCGCACCTATTTCAACCGCATGCTGGAGCGTACCACTGATGGTTACCTGTTGTTGGTCAATCTGGTGGGCTTCAAACGTTACAACGATACCTATGGACACAGTAAAGGCGACGATCTGTTAGTGGAGATTGCTCGCCGCTTGCGGCATTTTTCGGCGTTATATAGTGGCGCTGAAACCGCGCGGGTGGGTAGCGATGAATTCGCCTTATTGCTGCCGGAGTTAAAGGATGAACTGCAGTACTGTTACAGCCGCTTATATCAACAGCTGAGCATGCCGATTTCCTTGGGGCGTGAATCGGTGGATGTGCGTCCCGCCATTGCTATTGTGGCGATTGATGAAGTGGCTGAGACGGTAGCGCCCTGACCTGCGCCGATATCGCGCTGCAATATGCCAAGAAGAAGCAGGGCACCGCGATTCAGATCTTTAACAGCACCTTGCTCAAAGCGTTTAAAGATGATGCTGAGATTGAGCGAGATCTGAATGTGGCCATTCGTGGTCGCCAGTTTGAGTTGTATTATCAGCCGCTAAAAGATTTACAGCGCCAAACATATATCGGTGCCGAAGCATTGATCCGTTGGCACCATCCTAAGCGCGGTATTATGTATCCAGGGGCGTTTATTGACATCGCCGAGCAGACCGGGCTTATCAACAGTATTGGCAGTTGGGTACTGGAAGCCGCGTGTAAACAGCTGTATTTGTGGCAGCACCGCAATATTGAAATGTCGATGCATGTCAATGTATCCGCCCGCCAGTTTTTCGGTGGCAACCTTTACGAACAGGTTTGGGATTTGTTGACTCGTTACCGTTTAAAACCTAAAAGCTTGATATTGGAAATCACCGAGACTGAGTTGATGGAAGATATTCGCTATGCCACCAACTTGTGTCAGGAATTAGCGGATTTAGGGGTCGGCCTGGCGATTGACGATTTTGGTACAGGTTACAGCTCCATGCGTTACCTGAAGCAATTCCCCATCAGCAAGCTGAAAATTGACCGCTCTTTTATTTCTGATTTAAACATCAGCCGCCAGAGCCAAGAAATCGTGAGTGCTATTATCGCCATGGCCACGGCGCTGAATATATCCTTGACGGCAGAGGGCGTAGAAACCCAAGAGCAGGAGCGATTCCTTGCCGAAAATCTTTGCCATCAGGCTCAGGGATTTCTGTACAGCCCCGCACTGAGAGAAGCCGATTTTGCCCGGTTTATTGAAGCAGATAGCCCTTTGATGCTGCATTAAGCGTTATATTTTATTCATGCAGCAGTGTTTGAATTTTCGGCCGCTGTTGCAAATGCACAGCTCATTTCTTTTGGCAATTGCACCTGGAATTGTTCCCCATCAGTATAAAACCACTGATTTCCCACCCATTGAAAATTAGACAGCTCATAGATAGCATCCAAACCATTTTCAGTTTGAAACCAAGCTTTAAAAAGCACTGTGCCACTATGCTGCTGTTGGGTGCTTTGTAGTACCTGTAATGACCACCAGTGTGGGTGCGGCCCTCGGGCGAGTTCTGCCGCGGTTAATCCGTGGCGATAGTCAGGGTGATGAGTTTCTTCAAGGTAGCTAAAACGGTGTAGCACAAACGCGGCATAGCGGGAGCGCATCAACGCTTCGGGCGTTGGCGCTGGCAATTGTTGCTGGTGATAAGGCGCACAGCATTTTCCATAGGACAAACCGCTACCACAAGGGCAGGCGAGTTCGGTTGTATAAGGTTTCTCGACCATGAGTACTACTGTTTATTTGGCAGTTGTGTCAGATGATTGCCGTAGTATAAATTTGCTTTGGGGGTAGCATCAAAAAAATGTTTGGGCTCTGCACGATTGCTTATATCAACTTTCCATTGCCAGACACCTTGGGGATTTTTTCCGCAACCGTTACCATTTTCCCGGCAAATTCACTTATCGGTTCTTCGGTTTCTGCGGGGGATAAAAACGCACTAAATAGTAACAAACATCGGTTGCCGAGTTGCCTTTAAGCAACCTTTTTACCAAACGAAAATCGACTTCAATATGAGCTTTGCGCTTACGAATACGCTCAAAGAATTTTTGATAAAGTTCAATAATGTTTGCTTTACCGGTGACGATGCCAACGCTTTGTTGTTCTGGGATATAGGCCGCATCGTCGGCATAGACAGTGACTAATTGCTGAGCATCTAAAGCGGCAAAAGCTTTAATAAGCTGCTGATAATGTTGATTAAGGCTCACTTCATCGGCATCATTGCCATTAGCTGCCCAGCCTAACTTTACAACAGACAACAGTAAAGTCAGCGTTATCAGGATAATTCTCATTAGTTCAGTCTAATCAGGTGTAATGCGGCTAACTATAATAGATGCCATGGTCGATCAGAAGATTGATTTCTTAACAAAGTGTGTAATGTAGCAATAGCGGAAGGACTATCTTTTGTTATGAATCAAAATGATATGGATTTATTTAAGCAAGAAATGGCAGATGTTGTGCCATTGAAACAGTGTCATAACGTGCCCACTACTGGCGGGTTTACAACTTCAGCTGCGCAACGGGCGCGGAACGCGGCGGCCCAGAGCAGCGAATATCTGCAGCGCCTGCCGTTAGAACTTGCTCGGATCCCTCCGGTAAAGCCTGACGATATGCTCAGTTTCAAACGTGAAGGCGTGCAGGATGCGGTGTTTAAGAATCTACGATTAGGTAAGTACAAGGTGGCGGCAGAGCTGGATGTTCATGGCATGAATGTGCGCCAGGCTCGTGACAGTTTAATCTCTTTTATCCTGCAACAGCAGCAGCGTGGTGCGCGCTGCCTACTGTTGATCCATGGCAAAGGTCATAGTAACAAACCCTTTCCAGCATTGATCAAATCCTGTGTGAATTATTGGCTGACCCAACTGGATGAAGTCCTGGCATTTCATAGTGCTAAACGGGAGCAGGGTGGTTATGGTGCGTTATACCTTCTGTTGCCAAAAAATGAACAGCAACGTTTGGAAAACCGTGAAATTAATCGCCGAGGCGGCCATTTGCGCTAAAAAGAGTGTGGCACTTGGCCTGAGTGGCGTCCATCGCTTTGATAGCATAAGTTTTCGTTTGACATCAGAGATCCCAACAATTATTTTAAACAAGTGTTTAAAATATTCTGGGGATGGAATGGCCAATCGCTTTGATACCAAAACCCGCATTCTGGATGCAGCTGAGCGGCTGTTTGCTGAACGCGGATTTTCGGAAACCTCGTTGCGGCTGATCACCAGCAAAGCTGAAGTTAATCTGGCTTCAGTGAATTATCATTTTGGTTCAAAGAAAGAGTTGATCCGTGCGGTGCTCGCTCGTTATCTCGATGCCTTCATGCCAGCGGCCTCACAGGCCATTAATGCTCAGCGTAAGCAGGAGCAACAGGCATCACTGGAGCAGATCTTTTCCGCATTGGTGGGGCCGTTACTTAAACTGAATCAGCTATATCCAGAGGGGACTCGTACCTTTTGCAGTTGCTTGGGCGCGGCTATATTGAAAGTCAGGGGCATTTGCGTTGGTTTATCACCTCACACTATGGTGAACATTTGCAGACTTTTGTTCGCGCGGTGACCGAGAGTGTGCCTGAAATACCCGCGGCAGACATTTTCTGGCGATTGCATTTTACCTTGGGAACTGTGGTGTTCACTATGGCTTCTGCTGATGCACTGATGGAGATTGCCACGGCTGATTTCGGTGAGCAAAACGATATTGAAGCGGTTATTCGCAAGGTTATCCCCTATATTTCAGCCGGTGTGGCTGTGTCTGGTAATTAACTCAAGGATAATGTTATGACAATCCTGCTATTGCTTATCCTCGTGCTGGTAGCGCTGTTTTTTGTACGGGATGTACGAATGCAGTTTGTGACTAAGCCGGTACTCGCATTTTTCCGAAAAGTATTGCCACCTTTGTCTGATACTGAACGTCAGGCGATGGAAGCGGGTGATGTCTGGTGGGAGGCCGAGCTATTTCGCGGTAAGCCTAACTGGGACAAGCTGCACGATTATGGCAAGCCTACACTGTCATCCGAAGAAAAAGCCTTTATTGATAATCAGGTGATGACAGTTCTGAGCATGATTGATGATTATGACATCGTTAATCAACGGCGAGATCTGCCGCCTGAACTCTGGGATTATTTCAAACGTGAAGGCTTTTTTGCGTTGATCATTCCCAAGAAATATGGCGGTAAGGGCTTTTCTGCCTATGCTAATTCCACCATTGTCAGCAAAATAGCCAGTCGCAGTCTCAGCGCTGCGGTCACCGTGATGGTGCCTAACTCGCTTGGCCCCGGCGAACTGCTGACTCACTATGGAACGCAAGAGCAGAAGGAACATTGGTTACCCGCGTTGGCGAAAGGGGAGGAAATTCCTTGCTTTGCGCTGACGGGCCCAGAAGCAGGCTCGGATGCGGGCGCTATTCCCGACGAAGGCATTGTCTGCCGCGGTAAGCACAATGGTGAAGACGTCCTCGGCCTTAAGCTCACCTGGAATAAACGCTATATCACCTTGGCTCCCGTTGCCACTGTGCTTGGACTGGCATTCAAGATGAAAGATCCTCAGGGATTGTTAGGTGACACAGTAGAATTGGGGATTACTTGTGCCTTGATCCCCACCAAGCACAAAGGGGTCAAAATTGGTCGCCGCCATGACCCATTGCATATGGCCTTTATGAACGGCACCACCCAGGGTAAGGATGTTTTTATCCCGTTAGACTGGATTATTGGTGGCCCTCAATATGCCGGTAAAGGCTGGCGCATGTTAGTGGAATGCTTATCTGCTGGTCGTGGGATATCGCTGCCCGCTTTAGCGACAGCTTCTGGCCATTTGGCCACCAAAACCACTACAGCTTATGCTTATATCCGCAAACAATTTGGGTTGTCTATTGGGCAGTTTGAAGGGGTGCAGGAGGCTTTGGCGAGAATTATTGCCAACACTTATCAGCTGGAGGCCGCTCGGCGTTTGACTACCACAGGTATTGACTTAAAAGTGAAGCCTTCTGTGGTCACCGCGATTGCTAAATATCACATGACCGAGTTAGGCCGGCAGGTGATGAATGATGCAATGGATATTCAGTCCGGTAAGGGGATCCAGATGGGGCCTAAAAATTATCTGGCCCACGGTTATATGGCTAACCCGATTTCTATCACAGTTGAAGGTGCCAACATCCTAACTCGCAGCTTGATGATCTTCGGTCAAGGGGCAACGCGTTGCCATCCCTATGTCTTGGCCGAAATGGAAGCCGCGGGGATGAGTGATGAAACCGAAGCTCTCCACCGTTTTGATGCATTACTGATGGGACATATTGGTTACGCCTTGCGTAATGCTTTTGCCAGCATTGGTCACGCTCTGAGTGGTAGTTATTTTGCAGCAGCGCCCGTCAGTGGTGATACCCGCCGCTACTATAAGCAGATGTCGCGGATGTCAGCGGCGCTGGCTTTTATTACCGATATTGCCATGTTGGTACTCGGTGGCGATCTGAAGCGAAAAGAGATGATCTCGGCGCGATTGGGCGATGTGTTAAGTCAGCTGTATCTGGGTTCTGCCACGTTGAAATTATTTGAAGATCACGGACGGCAATTTGATGAACTTCCGGTAGTTAAACATGCGATGGAAACCCGTTTGCAATTGGCCGCGGCAGCACTGGAAGGCACTATTCGTAATTTCCCGAATAGACTTTTGGCTTGGGTAATGCGATTACTGGTGTTCCCTATCGGTAATTGGTTTAAAGGGCCGACGGATAAACTGAGTAGTAGTGTGGCTGCTAGTTTGCAAAAACCGTCACCGATCCGTGAACGTCTGACCTTCCTGTGTCCAGACATTGCTGCCGATAAAAGCGGTATTGCTGAGGTGGAAGCGGCATTCCAGGCGGTTTATAAGTGCCGTGACATCAATGCTAAAATCCGTGAAGCACAGAAACAGGGTAATTTGGCTAAACAGCAGTCTTTAGAGCTGTTGTGTGATGTTGCTGTAGAAAAAGGCATCATCAATGAAGATGAGAAATCGCGGTTACTGGCAGCAGACAAATTGCGCATTAACGCTATTAATGTAGATGATTTTGCGAAGTTATAACCTGAATATCATCAGGTTAGCCGACAATAAAAAAGGTACGCCATGCGTACCTTTTTCACATCTAGCAGGCTAAGGCTAAGGCACGATCAGCACTTTACAGGTATTGGTACCGCCAATGGTTTCCATCACGTCGCCTTTGGTCATCAGTACCATATCACCACTATGGATATAGCCTTTATCTCGTAAGCATTCCAACGCCGCTTGAGCCAGAAAATCTGGTGCATGTAGCGCAGAATCAAATTCAACTGGGTACACTCCACGATACAAGGCCATCGCCGATAACGTACGCTGATGGCGTGTCAATGCAAAAATTGGCAATGCGGAACTGATCCGCGACATCAATTTAGGAGTCGCACCTGACTCAGTCAGCGCCACAATGGCTTTGACCGCTTCTAGATGGTTGGCGGCATACATAGTGGCCAACGCAATGGTTTCTTCAACTGTGCTAAAGCTTTGATCTAAGCGATGTTTAGACACGCGAATACTGGGGTGGGCTTCCGCTCCCAAGCAAACGCGCGCCATTGCTGCTACCGTTTCTTCGGGGAAACTACCTGCGGCGGTTTCTGCTGACAGCATCACTGCATCAGTTCCATCCAGTACGGCGTTGGCAACATCCATAACTTCGGCACGCGTTGGCATGGGATTGGTGATCATCGATTCCATCATTTGTGTCGCGGTAATCACCACTTTGTTTAATTGGCGCGAACGACTGATAAGTTTCTTCTGCACGGCAACCAGTGCCGGATCACCAATTTCCACGCCTAAATCGCCACGAGCGACCATCACAGCATCAGAGGCATTGATAACATCGTCGATGGCTTCATCTGAGGCGACCGCTTCGGCACGTTCAACTT
This sequence comes from Shewanella dokdonensis, assembly GCF_018394335.1. Classification (NCBI taxonomy): domain Bacteria; kingdom Pseudomonadati; phylum Pseudomonadota; class Gammaproteobacteria; order Alteromonadales; family Shewanellaceae; genus Shewanella; species Shewanella dokdonensis. The sequence goes on from NZ_CP074572.1 coordinate 3,699,771, forward strand.
TGGCAACGATCAGTGCATTACTGCCGGCTTCTTGTGCCAACTGGCGAGCATATGTCAGATCGGCACCTGATCGCGGAAATGAAACGGCCAGATAATCCACTTTGATTGCGGCAGCGGTAATAATATCGCGTTTGTCTTTATCGGTGAGTGCTGCCGCAGACAAGCCGCCGCCACGTTTATTGATACCTTTATTGTTGGAAAGCGGCCCGGCAACAGTGACTTTGGTGTGCACTTTACGTCCGGCAACCTCGGTCACTTGCAGTTGTACTCGACCATCATCCAGCATCAGAACATCGCCAACCTTCACATCGTCTGGCAGTTCTTTATAGTCAATACCTACCTGGTGGACATCTCCTTCACCTTTAGCCAGTTCGGCATCCAGTATGAAATCCTGGCCGAGCGTGAGCTGAACTTTATTATCCTTAAAGGTGGATACGCGGATTTTGGGACCTTGTAGATCCCCCAGAATAGCAATTTGTACGCCGAGTTCTTTAGCAATATTGCGGGCATCGGTGGCGCGTTTGATGTGATCTTCTGCGGAGCCATGGGAAAAATTGAGGCGGACAACATTGGCACCTGCGGCAATGATACGGCGCAAGTTATCATCACGGTCAGTTGCTGGCCCTAGGGTTGTAACAATTTTAGTCCTGCGAAACATGGTGCTTATACCCCATAAAGTTTGCATATAATCTGGCTATATCTTAACAGAGTTACCTATATTTTGTAGGAAAGTTACAAACAAAAATCTCTCACAAACATGTTTAAAATTTGTGAATTTAGACAAAAGTGTATAAAAAATAAGCGGCTGGTGTGAGCCAGCCGCTTATAAACAAGCATTTCGATGTTGTTGTTACATCACATCGGTTTTTTCTACGCGAGATTCTTTAAGGACTTCCTTAACCCGTTTTAGGCTCTCACGGAAGCGAGGACCGCGGCGCAGTGTAAAACCTGTAGCCAGCACATCAATGATCACCAATTGTGCTAGCCGTGAAGCCATCGGCAGATACATGTCGGTATCTTCAGGGACTTCCATGGTGACCGGCAGGGTGCATTCACGTGATAACGGCGAGTTGCGAGCGGTTATCGCGATCACGGCTGCACCGTTCTCTTTCGCAAGCCTCGCGATATCCAGCAAGGACTTGGTACGACCAGTGTGTGAGATCAGCACCACCACATCACCTTCATTACTGTTAATACAGCTCATGCGTTGCATTAACACATCATCGAAACATACGACCGGTACATTGAAACGGAAAAATTTGTTTTGGGCATCGTGGGCTACAGCCGCGGAGGCTCCCAGGCCAAAAAACGAGATTTTATTGGCTTGGTCAACACATCAACCGCGCGGTTGATGGCGAGAGGATCAACACTCTGGCGGGCGGTATCGAGTGCAGCCATGGAAGATTCGAAAATCTTGTTGGTGTAGGAGTCCGGGGAGTCATCTTCTTCTACATGACGACTCACGTAGGGCGTACCATTGGCCAGACTCTGTGCCAAATGCAATTTAAAATCAGGGAATCCTTTGGTATCCAGTCGGCGGCAGAAGCGGTTTACTGTGGGCTCACTTACATCTGCCATTTTCGCTAAAGTAGCTATGCTGGAATGGATAGCTGTTTGCGGAGATGCCAGAATAACCTCTGCCACTTTACGCTCAGATTTGCTGAAATGAGGCAGGTTCTTTTGAACCTTTTCTAAAGTATTCATATGTTATTAAGTCCGCTGGCCAAATGATTATGTAATTTTATTAGTTTCTTTGCTGTAAGTTTTTCAATATTTAACATCAATCTGGTGTGATGTGCTGATACGCTTAAGAACAATATTAACCTGCGTAAACGCCGATTGTGATAGGGTTTACCACTTTGTGAGCATAACAGATTTATGCCGTAGCTGACCAGCAATATAGCCATAGCTGGTGGGTAAATAATAGATGCGGTTTTATATTTTTGTTGTTATATTACAACAAAAATGTATGTCGATTTCCTAATGCGTGGTTGTCGCTTGGATCTGTTAAAGTGACTGCCACCCTCATCGAAAGGAGAGAGTTTAGTGATGGGCAAATCATCATCCGAGACCAAAGCTTGCGATTTTGTGCTCTTTGGCGCTAAAGGAGACCTGGCCCGACGCAAATTGTTGCCATCCCTTTATCAGTTAGATAAGGCCAATTTGCTGCACCAAGATACTCGTATCATCGGCGTTGCCAAAGACGCTTTCACCCAGGAAGAGTTTCTCGAGCGCGTTACCCAATCTATCAATAAATTCGTGAAAGAAGAGATATGCCAGCAAACGCTACAGCGTTTTTGGGGCGTTGTCATTATATTGGTACTAATTTCACTGATGTCGACGGTTATGCCGCTTTTCATGAAATTCTGGATAGCCAGAGTCGCGTCATGGTGAATTACTTTGCAACGCCGCCAGCCATCTTTGGCGATATCTGCCGTTGTCTGCATGAGCAGGGGCTGATCAATCCTGACACCCGTGTCGTACTGGAAAAACCTATCGGTTCCGATCTGGTTTCCTCACGCGTCATCAATGATCAGGTATCGGCATATTTTGCGGAACGCCAAGTTTACCGTATCGATCATTATCTGGGTAAAGAAACCGTACAGAACCTGGTAGCGCTGCGTTTTGCCAATTCACTGTTTGCCTCTAAATGGGATAATCGCACCATAGATCATGTGCAGATCACTGTGGCGGAAGAGGTTGGAATCGAAGGTCGCTGGGGCTATTTTGATAAAGCTGGCCAGATGCGCGACATGATCCAGAACCATCTGTTACAGGTGCTAACCTTGATTGCCATGGATCCACCAGTGAATCTTGATGCTGACAGTATCCGTGACGAAAAGGTAAAAGTCCTGAAATCGTTACGCCCAATCACAATGGACAATGTCTTCGAGAATACCGTCCGTGGGCAGTATTCAGCCGGTTTTCTGAAAGGCTCGCCGGTGCCCGGTTATCTGGAAGAAGAGGGCGCGAATGTTGAGTCCAATACCGAGACTTTTGTGGCCCTGCGGGTGGATATTGATAACTGGCGTTGGGCTGGCGTGCCTTTTTACTTGCGCAGTGGTAAACGGATGCCGTTCAAGAGTTCTGAAATTGTTATCTACTTTAAGAATCCTCCCCATAACCTCTATCGCTCCAGCTACCGTAATTTGCCGCCCAATAAATTAACGATTCGTCTGCAACCGCACGAAGGGGTGGAAATTCAGATGATGAACAAGGTACCTGGGCTGGAGCAAAAACAACGGCTGCAAACGACCAAGCTGGACTTGAGCTTCTCCGATACCTTTAAGAATGAACGTATCCCTGATGCCTATGAACGGTTGCTACTGGAAGCTATGTTGGGAAATCAGGCGTTGTTTGTGCGCCGCGATGAAGTGGAACAGGCATGGACTTGGGTGGACGGTATTATTCAGTCATGGGCTCAGAGCAATGAAAAGCCCAAGCCTTATCCTGCCGGTACCTGGGGGCCAGTTGCATCGGTGGCATTGATCACCAAAGACGGACGTTCCTGGGACGAATAAGGAGGCCGCATGCTGAAAGAAACGGTATTCAAATCTTTTGATTCAAAAGAACAACTGGAACAGCAACTTGCTGACCGTATCGCGACGGCGTTACAAGCAGCGATAGATAGTCGCGGCAAGGCTAGTTTAGTGGTGTCTGGTGGAAACACCCCCATTGGCCTGTTCGACAAGCTAAGCCGTAAAGTGCTGGACTGGAGCGAAGTGTTTATAACACTGGCTGATGAGCGTTGGGTAGATACCGAAAGTGCAGATTCCAATGAGCACTTGGTGCGTCAGCACCTGTTACAGCATGTAGCCGCCAGTGCCAAATTTCGTGGGTTGAAGAATATGTTTGCCACCGCAGCAGCTGGGGTGGCGATGACCACAGAGCAACTGGCGAATATTCCGCGTCCGTTTGATGTGGTGGTGTTAGGCATGGGAAATGACGGCCATACCTGTTCCTGGTTCCCTAGTGCGCCAGTGGCGGAACTACAACAAGCGTTGACTACAGACGCCCTGTTGTGTGCTACGCATCCACAAGCGGCAGCCCATGCGCGAATTACCTTAACTCGCCAAGCCATACTTGGTAGCCGCCAGATATACCTGCATCTGGTTGGGCAGCAAAAACTGGACGTTTACCATCAGGCGCTCGCGGCAGACGATATCATGGAAATGCCGATTAGGGCGATCCTGTCCCAGCACAAAATTCCCGTGGATGTGTACTGGGCCGCATAAGGAGAAGTTATGAATCCGACCATTAAGGCGGTTACCGAACGAATAATCGCCCGTAGCAAGGCTAGCAGAGAAAAATACCTGGCAGCCATTCATGAAGCAAAGGCCAACGGGGTTTACCGCGCGAGTCTTGGTTGTGGCAACTTAGCCCATGGCTTTGCCGCGTGTCAGACCGATGACAAACAGTCTCTCAGACAACTGACTAAAGCGAATATCGGAATTGTCACTGCATACAACGATATGTTATCGGCCCATCAACCCTACGAACACTACCCACAAATTCTGCGGGATGCCTGCCATCAAGTCGGCAGTGTGGCACAGGTGGCGGCTGGGGTTCCAGCTATGTGTGATGGTGTCACCCAAGGGCAACCTGGTATGGAGCTGAGCCTTATCAGCCGTGAAGTCATTGCCATGGCCACGGCGGTTGGGTTGTCACACAATATGTTTGACGGTGCCTTGTTATTAGGGATTTGCGACAAGATTGTTCCTGGACTACTGATCGGTGCCTTGAGCTTTGGTCATCTGCCCATGTTGTTTGTGCCAGCTGGGCCAATGCGCTCAGGTATTCCCAACAAAGAAAAAGCCCGAGTACGACAGAAGTTTGCGCAGGGATTGGTAGATAGAGAAGCCTTGTTGGAAGCCGAGTCTAAATCTTATCACAGCGCTGGCACCTGCACTTTTTACGGTACCGCCAACAGTAATCAGCTGGTACTGGAAGTGATGGGGCTGCAATTACCCGGTTCCTCATTTGTTAATCCCGATGAACCACTACGTTTGGCATTGACGCAAGCCGCCGCCAAGCAGGTTTGTCGTCTAACGGCCTTGGGGACTCAATACACACCCATAGGTGAACTGGTATCTGAAAAATCTATTGTCAATGGGGTGGTGGCGCTATTGGCGACAGGCGGCTCTACTAATTTGACTATTCATTTGGTGGCGGCGGCAAGAGCCGCAGGCATTATCATCAACTGGGATGACTTTGCTGAGTTGTCTGACGTTGTCCCGCTATTGGCAAAAGTGTATCCCAACGGTCAGGCGGATATTAACCATTTTCACGCCGCTGGCGGCATGGCACTGTTGATCCGCCAATTATTGGCAGCAGGTTTGCTGCATGAAGATGTGAATACTGTGGCTGGCTTTGGTCTGGCGCGTTATACCCAAGAGCCTAAATTACTGGCTGAAGGATTAACCTGGGTTGATGGGCCTAGCGAGAGTCTTGATCCCGAGGTGCTGACCTCAGTTGATAAGCCATTCCAGCACAACGGCGGTCTGAAATTGCTTACGGGCAATCTGGGACGCGCAGTGATGAAGATTTCGGCAGTAGGTGAAAGCCACCGCATTGTTGAAGCGGAAGCGGTCGTGGTTGACGACCAGCATAAACTCAATGAGTTGTTCAGCAGCGGGCAACTTAATCGAGACTGTGTGGTGGTGGTTAAGGGGCAAGGGCCGAAAGCCAATGGTATGCCAGAGCTACATAAGCTGACGCCATTACTGGGCTCATTACAGGATCAAGGTTACCACGTTGCCTTGGTGACGGATGGGCGTATGTCAGGCGCTTCTGGCAAAGTTCCAGCCGCAATTCATTTGTCACCAGAGGCGTTGGATGGTGGGCTTATCGCCAAAGTACGCAATGGCGACCGGATCCGCGTTGATGCGGTTAAAGGTGAAATATCATTGTTGGTTGCTGATGACGAATTAGCACTGCGGAGTGCTGAGGCTGTACCACTACGACAGGTACGTTATGGCATGGGCCGGGAATTGTTCACTGCACTTCGGGCTAATTTCAGTAGCCCGGAAACTGGCGCCCGTAGCACCAGTGCCATTGACGATTTTTATTAACCATTTAGGAGCCGTAACATGACACAGAACAACTGGTCGTTGCAGCCAGAGGCGATTTTCGCGCTGAGCCCCATTATTCCTGTAATGGTTATCAATAAAATTGAACACGCAGTACCACTAGCTAAGGCGCTGGTTGCTGGGGAATTCGGGTGCTTGAAGTGACATTGAGAACGCCATGTGCACTCGATGCGATCAAAAAAATTGCAGCGGAAGTACCAGAAGCTGTGGTTGGCGCCGGTACTATTCTCAATCAGAATATGTTGCTAGAAGCTGAAGCTGCCGGTGCTCAATTTGCTATCACGCCGGGCGCCACTGAAGCATTACTGAAAGCGGGAAAGGCCGGACATATCCCGTTAATTCCTGGAGTTGCCAGTATTTCAGAGATCATGGAAGGTCTCAGTGAAGATTATCGCTACTTTAAGTTTTTCCCCGCAGAAGCCTCTGGCGGTGTCAAAGCATTAAAGGCATTTGCAGGACCGCTGGCAGATGTACATTTCTGTCCGACTGGTGGCATTACACTGGAAAACTATCGCGATTATTTAGCGCTACCCAATGTGGATTGCATCGGTGGTAGCTGGGTGGCACCGGTAACGGCGATGGACAATGGGGATTGGCAACAAATAACCCAATTGTGCCAACAGGCGCTAAATGGCCTTGAACGCTAAAAACGGCTGCTAATGTAAAAAGCCACTTAAGTGCTAAGTGGCTTTTTTTATGAGCTTGAAAGACTCAGGATTTCTCCTGGTCATCTTCTTGTTTGTCTGCTGTATCTTTCTGTTTGTTCGCCGGTTTCTGCGGCTGACCAAAAGGTGGCAGCTTGAACTTTGAGCTATATTTCAATACCGCCAGATTGCTGAATATGACGCCAATCACCAGTAATATGATGAGCCATACTTCCCAGTCAGACATAAGTCACCCTATTTAATCCACGGCGAGACGTTGTTCACAGTGACGGATATCTTCTGGCGTATCAACTTCTGGTGAATCAAAGGCGCTGATAGCAATCTTAATCGGATGACCATATTCTAGCGCCCGCAATTGCTCCAGCTTTTCCAAATTTTCCAGCCGCCCCATGGGGAGTTTGGCAAAGGTTTCAACAAAACGCCGGGTGTAAGCGTAAACCCCTAAGTGCTTGTATACGGGATATTCTTTTACATCGCGACCAAAGGGAATGCAGGCTCTGGAAAAATACAGCGCAAAGTTGTTGTTATCAAACACCATCTTAACGTGCTTAGGGTCGTCCAGTTCAACCGGATCGGTGATTTGATAGGCGAGGGTCGCCATTTCAAATTCACCAGGATGTTGCTTAAACAACTCGACAATTTGCTCGATAGAGATGGGATCAATCAGTGGTTGATCGCCTTGCAGATTGACAACCAGATCATCGTCTGCCAGCCCCAGTTGGCTAATGGCATCATTGATGCGGTCAGTACCCGAAGCGGCGGCAGGATCGGTCATGATCACTTTTCCACCAAAACTTTCTACAGCCTGTTTGATACGTTCATCATCGGTTGCCACATAGATATTATCGAGTCCTTTCGCCAGCAACGCTCTTTCATATACGCGCTGGATCATTGGCTTGCCGTTAATCGGTGCCAAAGGTTTGCCGGCAAAACGGCTGGAACCATAACGTGCAGGGATTAACAGGGTAACATTCATTGAGAGACCTATATAAATGACAGGGTCCGTAACGGACCCTGAGGTAGTTAAAGAGTAATGACTTTCTAGCTTAGATGCGACGGAACAACTTGGTCAACATCTCATCAGTGACTTTTTCTTGCCAGCTGTCACCGTAAACGTTGGCCCACAATGGCCCCATGCTCTTGGTAACTTTAACCATGGCAGCAATGGTTTCATCTGGCAAATCTTTACAGATATTCTGTGGCAATTGAATCTTGTGCTGTTTCATCATACCGCGGAATTCATCCATATATTCAGGGTAGAATTCATCTAATACGTTGAATGCAATGCAGTTACCAATACCGTGATGGTAACCTAGAACATAGGCCAGACCATAGGACACCGCATGGCAGGCACCCACTTGACTGTACGCAATGCTCATACCGCCCATGAATGACGCCATCATCAGCTTGTCATCTTTGTTCGGGTCATTTTCAATGAATACTTGGCGGCAAAGCTCAAGTGATTTTTCGGCATAGGCGCGGGAGAACTCGTTGAGGAAGGTTCCTTCGAGTGATTCAACACAGTGGATCCAGCAATCCATCCCGGTGTAGAACCATTGTTCTGTTGGTACGCCGGCGAGTAATTCAGAATCCATGATGATCTGGTTGAAAACAGTGTAATCTGAGTTCAACCCTAGTTTGCGTTCTGGGCCACAGAGTACGGCGGTGCGAGAGGCTTCGGCACCAGTACCAGAAATTGTGGGAATACCGATGTGATGAATTGATGGGTTCTTGATTAAGTCCCAACCCTGATATTTAGCAGAACCACCTTCGTTGGTCAGCATCAGTGATACGGCTTTGGACAGATCCATAGTGGCACCACCACCGATCCCAACAACGCTGACTGGCAATTTATGACTAAACTTTTGCACCTGTTCTGTCAAACCATCCACTTGAACTGTAGTGGGCTCGTCAGTTACATCGACCCACAGCAGAATATCCTGTGATTTAACCGGAATACGGCTTTCTAATGGTTTGCCCTGATGCACGTTGTCAACAACGAAAACGACAAAGTCGTCAGCATGTTTGCGCTCTGCTGCTAATACTTCATCCAATTGTACGAAAGAACCACGTCCGAAAATCATTTTGGGGACAACTTGGAAATTTTTGAATTTCATCGCTATTTGTTCCTGATAAATTATTAGGCAAACGCCTTTTTGATATTGGCAATGCGGTCAGCAATCTGCGCATCAGTCCAGGACAGCTTAATCGCCATGGAGATGGTCCTGCTCATGATATCGTCAGATTTAGGCACAGACACCTTAGTGTAATCCGGCCGATCCTTAATTAATGTGATCGGCAGGGCAGCGGCACTGTGCATATGCTGGATATGCTGCCAGTTTTTCAGGTAATGCCAGTTGTTGACATACCAGTAGAAACATCCGTCAACGCCATTAGCCGCCAATTTTTTGCTGATCTCCTGGGTCCGAGCTTCTGTAGGCAGTATAAAACTCAGGAAACTGGCATTGTCGCCGGCTTCGTCAGGGATCTCGCGGAAGCTGACTTCGGCAATATTGGCCATCGCATCTTTCAGTCGCTTTTTGTTTTTACGTTGAATGTCAATGATGGTGTCCAGTTTCCGCAACTGGGCCAGTCCCAACGCCGCATTCATTTCGCTGATACGGAAATTCAATCCCATGATCGGATGGGTTTCAGCGCCACGGTCGTTGCCGATATGATCATGACCGTGATCAGCAAACATATGGGCATTCTTATAGATGTCGTCGTTATTGCTGACAACCGCACCACCTTCACCGCAGGTGATGGTTTTGACAGAGTCAAAAGAGTAACAGCCAACATCGCCGATAGTACCGAGGGCTTGGCCGTGATAGCTACCACCGATGGCCTGACAGGCATCTTCCAGCAGTACTAGATGGTGTTTATCACAGATGGCTTTGATTTCATCAATTTTGCCCATTGAACCGCACATATGCACCAGATTGACGGCCTTGGTGCGGGGAGTGATGGCGGCTTCGATACCCGCAGGTGATAAGCACAGTGTTTCATCAATTTCTGCAAATACAGGCACGGCACCTGCCAACACCAGCGCTTCCACCGAAGCGACAAAGGTGAACGGTGGCACGATGACTTCATCACCGGCACCAATGCCTGCCGCTGCCAATGCTGTTTGCAGTGCTGCTGTGCCGCTGGTCAACAGATGAGCATGCTTGACGCCCATTTTTTCGCACAGTAACTGCTCCATATCACGGGTCTTCCAGCGACCGTTACGCATCTGGTCAAAGTTGTAACGGAAGGTAAAACCGTGTTCCATCACATCTGCCACTTCCTGTTTTTCTTCAGGACCGAATAATTCAAAACCGGGCATGGGAAGTTATCTCCTAGGATATAAGTGGTGCTATCGGGATCTGCCAGTGATGGCATTCAGGCCGGATTTTCGGACGGAGCCTCGCGGCGGCGGGCGGAAATGCCGGGGTGATCGCAACGAGCACCCGTTTAGATTGCGGAATTATACCGGGCACACCCACAGACTGCGATGTTTTATTGCGGAAAATATCCCTCATCTGCTTAAATTTACAGCAATAAAGGTGGATCTTTCAGATAAAAAGACGGGGAGCAAACTCCCCGGCGTTTGGTTTACTTTTTCAGCGGATGTTCTGCCAACCATTGTTGACCATCAAGTGTCACATCTAGATCTGTCAGCAGACCGTTCTCAATGCTGTAAAGCCAGCCGTGAACGGCCAATTCCTGACCGCGTTCCCAGGCATCTTGCACAATAGAGGTGCTGACAACATTGGCTACCTGTTCAATCACGTTAAGTTCGCACAGACGGTCATAACGGGCCTGTTCTTCCAGAGAGTCCAGTTCCTGTTGATGCAAACGGTAGATATCGCGAATATGCCCCAGCCAGTTATCAATAAGTCCTTGGCGCTGTGTGGACATTGAAGCTTTTACACCGCCGCAGCCATAATGGCCGACCACCATGATGTGTTTTACTTTTAACACGTCCACGGCGTACTGGATAACCGATAAGCAGTTGAGGTCGGTATGGATGACCAAGTTGGCGATATTGCGATGCACAAACACTTCGCCTGGCATCAGATCGATAATTTGGTTTGAGGGCACCCGGCTATCAGCACAACCGATCCACAGAAATTCCGGGGTCTGTTGTTTCGCCAGGGCTTCAAAAAATGAGGATTCTCATCATTGATACGTTCCGCCCAGCGGCGGTTATTATCAAACAGGGGTTTAAGTAATCTCATTGGTATTCGTAGCTCTTGATTGTGTGTCGGACGAGATGTCCATGTGTGACTGATATTACCAGAAGCATAAACGGCTCTGGTCTATCCATTGAACTATATGTGTCAGTCAGCATTACCATCGATACTCGGTCTTTGGTTAATAGCTGTTGGTATTGGCGCGACGGTTTTTACATAACGTTGCACCAATGCCGGAAGTTGTTCGAGTATGGGGCGTTTAAGCCGGATATCACTGTCCGTCAATATCTTAGCCAGGTGTTCGGTGTTGTACTGGCATCGCCATGGTTCAGCCACAGGATAGTAACTGTAATGCCATAATTCTGGGCTGGTACCGCTCAAGTGTGGCTGAAACGGGCGGTAAAAGCCGTAATCGGCAGCATTGCTGTCCAACCATTGCTGCATCTTAAAACAAGGGCCTGCCACTTGATATTCGGCATTTATTAGCTGCAACTGCTGACGTTGGATGGCACTGTCGTCAAACAGATCCAGATCTGTGCCCCAATGGTGGCGAGAGGTGCCGGGGAGGGCAGACCACAATAAGATTGTCTGCAACAGTGTGTTTTCATCCATTGATTGCAGATCGGTTAGCGGGCGGGAATGGCTGTCCAGCAACGGCCGTTGACCATTGGCTTTGGCATCCCACAGTTGCTGCTGGCGGTTAAAGCTGCGATAAGCCGAACAGATGGCGATACTGATACCATCAGAAGCCGCCGCTTGCTGCATGCGGGTAAACGCCTGTGCCGTTTGAGTTTCCAGTAAAAACTGCCGTTGATCACGGCTCTGGAGTGCTACCAGCCCAGTGTCATCGAGACCATACAGGCGCTTTTCTGACGTATTCAGCACAATATTTTTTCCAGGATCCGCTGGTAACATTGCGCCAGCAACTCTAAATCGGCAACGCTGACACATTCGTTAACTTTATGAATGGTGGCATTCACCGGCCCTAACTCGATCACTTGGGCACCGGTTGGTGCGATAAAACGGCCATCCGAAGTGCCGCCGGAGGTCTGTGCATCCGTTTGCACGCCTGTTGTTTCCAAAATGGCGGCCTGAGTGGCTTCCAATAACGGCCCTTTGTCCGTCAAAAACGGCAACCCGTTGTAGATCCAGCCAATGTCGTAATCCAGCCCGTGCACATCCAGAATATGCTGCACCTTGGCAATAAGTTCATCGGCCGTTACTTCGGTGGAATAACGGAAGTTAAACATCACTTGCAGTTCCCCTGGGATCACATTGGATGCGCCAGTGCCACCGTTAATGTTGGCAATCTGGAAACTGGTTGGTGGAAAGAAGGCATTGCCATTATCCCACTGGGTGGCGGCTAACTCGGCTAATGCGGGGGCGGCTTTGTGGATGGGATTATCTGCCAGATGCGGATATGCCACATGTCCCTGAATGCCTTTAACCGTCAGATTACCCGTGAGACTGCCACGTCGGCCATTTTTCACCACATCACCCAGTTTATGCGTACTGGAGGGTTCCCCGACTAAGGCCCAAGTGATTTTTTCATTACGGGCTTCGAGGGTATCAATTACCCGGGTGGTGCCATTGATAAATGGGCCTTCTTCATCACTGGTGATAAGAAAAGCAATCGACCCGGAATGGTTAGGATGCGCGGCCACAAAGCGTTCTGTCGCCACTATCATGGCCGCCAGTGAGCCTTTCATATCGGCGGCGCCACGGCCATGCAAATAGCCATCGATCACCACAGGTTCAAATGGTGGCGTATGCCAGCGATTGGCATCGCCGACTGGTACCACATCGGTATGACCTGCAAAACAGAAAAGAGGCCCCTTTGTCCCGCGGCGTGACCAGAGATTGGTGGTGTCCTCAAACACCATGGATTCATTGGTAAATCCCAGTTTCGCCAGCCGTTCTGCCAGCAATGATTGGCAGCCTTCGTCCAATGGCGTTACCGATGGCCTAGCGATTAATTGCTGTGCTAATGCCAATACTTCATTACTCATAGTCCAAACCACTCCCGGTAAGCTGTTTCATTAAAGCCTGCCATCACTTTTGTGCCCTGTTGCAGTACCGGACGCTTAATCAAGGTGGGGTTTGCCAGCATCAGCTGTCTGGCTTTCTCGGTATTTAGCTGTTGTTTATCGGCATCCGCTAGCGCCCGAAAACTGGTAGAACGTTTGTTGAGTAGCGCTTCCCAGCCGATAGCCTCAATCCAGCTATCGAGTATTTCAGGCGGCAAGGGCTGCTCTCGGTAATCAAAAAACTGACTTGCAGATGGTTGGCGTCCAGCCATTTCAAGGTTTTTTACGGTGTCGCATACCTTGGGAGATATGCCATAAAGAGTGGATGTCATAGGTTTCTGGGGTGCTATTAACTGGCGTACGGTTGCCGTGAGTATAAAAAAACGTGACTAAGATCACCAGCCTATACCGGCATGATTGTTTGGTACTGCAGGCAGGTCAGAGCTCAACAGTGAAAATCACATCTTTCCCTGCCGTTACATTGCCCTGGCGTTTTTCCAGAAAACGCACATCTTCCATGTTAGCGAGCACCACGGGGGTAAGCAGACTGCTGACTTGTCCCTGTAGATATTCCAGGTCAAATTCTAGAATATGATCGCCGGCTTTCACCTGCTGGCCTTCCTGAGCCAGTCGCTTAAAGCCCTTGCCTCGAAGTTCGATAGTGCCTACACCAAAGTGTACAAACAGTTCCAAACCTTGCGGTGATTCAATGCTAAAGGCATGATTAGTCTCAAATATTTTACCAACAGTTCCCTCTATTGGTGCCAACATATATTGCCCGCTAGGCGCGATTGCAATGCCGTCACCCACAATTTTTTCAGAAAAAACCACATCTGGAACCTTTTCTATCGGCACGATTTCGCCGGAAATAGGGGCATAGACCTTGATACCACCTTCGATGTTGGGTTGACCTGAAACCAGGCGCCGGACGCGGCTTAAAAATCCCATGGGTTAACTGTCCTTAATAGGGTGATGTTACGGTTGCTTCCTGTTCTGCCATGCTCAGGAAGAGATAGTCCTAGCATACTGAATTATTTCTATATCTGACAACCGGATAACAGACTTTCCAACTCGGAAATTCGTTGGCATTGCAGTGCTTGTTGTGCCAGCGCAACAAATTCACTGAATTTACCTTCACAAATGGCGGCTTTTATCTCTGGCAGTGCCGCAGCGTTGGCACTGAGTTCATCAAATCCCATTCCCATCAGCAGCGGCGCAATGCAGGGATCGCTGGCCAGTTCGCCACATAAAGAGGTGGTGACACCTGCTGCTTTAGCGGTAGTTAATGTTTGTGCTATTAACTGCAGCACCGCCGGGCAGAAAGCCGGGTAGTTGGCAGTCAGTTGCGGATTGCCGCGATCGGCCGCGAGGGTATATTGCGCTAAATCATTGGTGCCGATACTGACAAAATTCAATCTTGGCAACATTGCTGCCAGGTTAACAACCGCCGCGGGAGTTTCTACCACAATACCGTATTCAGGGTCGGCAAATGCTTTTTGCTCCAACAGCAGTTGCTGCCGACAGATCTCTACTTCAGCAAACAGTTCATCTAACTCTTCCGGTTGGCATACCATAGGAAACATCAGCCGTACCGGCCCAAATGCGGCGGCCCGCAACACTGCCCGTAACTGGGTATGCAACACGTCTTTATGACGCAAGGTGTAGCGCAGCCCTCGCACGCCCAGCGCCGGGTTATCTTCTGTTAAGGGTTGGTTGATGCAGGAAAACTCTTTATCGGCACCCACATCGAGTGTGCGGATGGTGAGACTTTTGCCTTGTATGAGCTGCAAGGCTTCACAATAGAGGCTGAACTGCTCTTTTTCATCTGGCATCGCCACCGCGTCCATTAACATAAACTCGGTGCGAAACAGGCCGATTCCCTCGGCCCCTGATTGTGGCAATCTGGCAATGTCGTTGAGGTTCCCAACATTCGCCAACAATGTCAGATGGTGGCCATCTTGCGTGACACACGGAATATCGCGGTAATGGGCGAGGGCAGTGCGCCTTTGCTGGTCATCTGCCAGTTGTTTCTGTAATGCCGCTAGCTCTTGCTCGTTAGGTTCTGCATACAACTTGCCGTGGTAGCCGTCGAGGAACAGTTCGGTACCATTGCTGATGTCTGCCTTATCAAAATTGCAAGAAAGCAGTGCCGGGATCCCAGCTGCACGAGCCAGAATGGCAGTATGACTGGTAATGCCACCGGTTTTAAGGACGATGCCTTTGATATGATTGAGCGGCAATAAAGCAAATTCAGCCGGGGTCAGGTCTTCGGCCAGCAGAATGCTGTCTTCCTGCAACTGTTGCAGCCGCTCACCACCTGCACCATTAATGGTGCCAATCAGCCGTTTGGACAGACACAGCACATCTTGTGCGCGGCGTGCCAGATAGGGATCATCCAGCGCTTCCATTTCACTGGCCTGATGGTAGAACACACGTTGCACCGCGGCGCCGGCAGACAGCTGTAACGTATTGATTGAACTGTTGATCTGGCTGGTAAATTCAGTATCTTCTAGCAGCAGTAAGTCGGCTTCCACCAATTGGTAGTTGGTGGAGCCAGGTTCCAGTGACAGCAGACTGTTGCGTAACTGTTGGCACAGCTGCGTTACGGCGCGGCTGGCTTTTGCTTGTTCGGCAGGAATACTGGAAAGTGGCAATAGACGGTAATCGAGACTGTTGTCGAATGGCTCGAATAGAATGGCTTTGCCTTGAGCGATACCGGAGGATACAGCGATTCCTTTCATGTCCATTGGCTGTTCCTTAACTCAGTGTCATCAACAACTCAGCTATGCGGTCTACGGCTTGTTCTGCTTGTTGCCCTTGGGCAAAAATCCGCACATGTGACCCATGATACAGTCCTAAGGTTTGTAACTTGAACAAACTCTTGGCACTGGCCTGCTTCCCTTGGCACTCGACGATGACGTCACACAAAAACTGCTTAGCTTCCTTAACCAATAAAGCTGCTGGTCGGGTGTGAATGCCGTGAGGAGCGGTGATGGTAACGGTTTTTTCATACATAGACTTCAGACTCATGTTGATCGCAAACAGCCGTTATCTGCTGCTAGCATGCCGCAGTCAGCGGTCATATTCAATGACCTGATAACCTTTCCCGCGTAGTGCTTGTACCGCAGCGTCCAGCTTATCCCATTTAACCAGAATATAGTCGGTATCGAATGTTGACATTGAAAAAATACTAATATTGGCTTCTGCCAGCGTTGTCGCAATCATGGAATGGATACCAGCAGTGGAAAAACCTTTTTGTACTAGTATCTCCAAACAACGCCAGTTGCTTTCTTGTTCGAGACTGTTGAGTTTGATGCGGGCATCAATGACAACCGACAGTTCTTCGCGAGTTTTCGCCAGGAAGTAGCTGGGTTGCATAAACACTTCTGCCGGAATGGGAGTATCGGCGGCAAAGCTGTGTATGCTGTAAAGCGTGGGGTGAATTGCCAGCGTCAGGCGCACAACATATCTCCTCTGGATAACCGGGCATCTTAATGATGCCCGTTAACACATATGTGTGACGCTCCCTGTCCTCTGCTCGCATAATAACCGTCAGGTTCGAAACTGTCCAAGTGCTGCCGCCATTTGCTGGCTGATCTTGCCCATATCGGCAGCGGCATGGCTGTTGCTGGCATTCGCCTGTACCGATACTTCTGTGAGCTCGGAGATATTGCTAACGTTGCGATTGATCTCTTCAGTCACCAATGATTGCTCTTCGGTGGCACTGGCTAACTGGGTGTTCATGTCGGAAATCGCCGCCACCAGTTGCAGAATTTGCACTACTGCACTATTGGCATTTTGTGCATGTTGCTGCAGTTCCTGCGATTCTTTCTGGGTGAGCTGGTTACTCTTCATCACGCTGTTCACCCCATTTTGGATCTCGGCAATGATGGTATGGATTTCGTTAGTGGATTCCTGGGTGCGTGTGGCCAGCGCCCGCACTTCGTCGGCAACCACCGCAAAACCGCGGCCATGTTCTCCTGCGCGGGCGGCTTCAATCGCAGCATTCAGTGCTAGTAGGTTGGTTTGATCGGCGATGGAGCGGATCACTTCCAGAATACTGCCTATCTTTTCGGAAGCATGGCCAAGAGACAGCGTTAAACTTGCTGAGGATTGCAATTCACTCGCCAAGGTGCGGCACCCTTCTAGGGTGTTCTCCATGGTCTGTTTACCCTGCAATGCTTGCTGTTTCACGCTCATGGCGGCATCCGCTGCCTGTTGCGTATTGTTTGCCATTTCCCGGGTGGTACTGAGCATCTGGTTAATGGCTGTCGCCACACTGGCAATCTCTTTATGGATATGATCTGCGCTCTGGTTCGATTCCTGTACCGCATTCATCAATTGCCCGGCATCGGTGTTCAGATCCAAGCCTAGCGGCTTCATCTGTTGCAGGGCATTGGCAATTTTAGCCACAAACTCATTGAAGGCATCAGCCAGCAAGGACACTTCATCTTTGCCTGGGCTGTTGAGTCGTTTGCGCAAATCACCTTCACCCTGGGCGATGTCTTTCATGGCGCGGATGGCTTCATTGATCGGGTGGGTAATGGATTTATTCAACACTAAGAAGAACGCAAAAATTGGCAGCGAGATAATCAGCATGATCACCAGATAATGCAGTGATACTGTGGTCATGGTGTCGTTGATATCGCTGACATAGTTCCCGGTCATTATCGTCCAGTCCCAGGTCTTGTCATAACGCGCCTCAGTGAGTTTTTCTCATCCTGACCGCTTGCTGGATTACGATAGTTATAGGTAATAGTGGCTTTACCGTTGGCTTGGGCATCGCTGATGAGCTTGGCAAATGGACGCTCACCATCAGAAGTCTTTAATTCAGAAATGTGGGTTCCAACCATTTTGGGATACTGGCTGTCGGACAAGATATTGCCATCACTGCCAATCAGAATGTAATAGCCATCCTTACCAAAACGCATGCCATCAAATAAGCGAATGACCTGTTGCTGTGCTGCCTGATCAGGCATGTTACTGGCGTATGCTTGTAGCCGAGTAGCTTCCACAATCGACAGTGCAGAATTTAACAGCGCGTCATTCTGTATCCACTTCTGGCTGATCAGATTGTTGTACTGTTCCTTGATAGAAAAACTGGCGAAACATAAAGTCCCTATCGCCGCCATCACTAACATCAGAATCAATCTTTGCAGGATGGTGAGTTGCCGCAGCAGATTCATTGATGCCTTCCTTTTTATGTTATATTTCTATAAGTTGCAGCGAATATACCGCAATTCCTTTAGCTTTTGAAAGTATTTCGCTAAACAGAATTTCAATCGGTGATCGTGCTCATTTTTCCGTCATAAACGCGCGATACTAAGCAAATTACTTTGCCTTTGTGGAAGCCAGCGGCATAAAATCAGACTACGCTTTATAATTATTTGTTTTCCAACCGGATATTTGTGCCTGTTGCAATGTCCGGATGGCTATCAGGAGTCGCGCAGATGCAGCCATCTCAAGTGATCAATTCGGACGATATTTTACTCAAGTTGTGCCGGTCAGTATCTCAGGTATTATCAACCACTACGGCCAGCCATATTAGTCATGCCGGGATGGTGCAGCGCATCGGTCAGACCCGTCTGCGGCCAGATCTGGGATGCTTCTCGATTTTTGATGGCGGTTTCTCTGGACTGGTGGTCATCAACTTTTCCGCCGATGCGGCGATGGAAATCTACCGGCGTTATCTGCTAAGTATGGGCATGCCTGAAGACGAGTTAGCCATTAAATACACCTCTGATGAAGTGGCGAACGTAATGGGTGAACTGATGAACCAGATGCTGGGTAACTTTATCAATCATGTTTCCAAAGAGTTGCAGACGTCCATCAGCCAGAGTCAGCCTAAAATGCTCACTATCAACCGTGAGTTGACCTTATCGATTGAAGCCAATCTGGATGAACCTGTGACCCGTCGGGTCAGTTTCCGGACTGAGAACAACCATATCTTTTATCTGGAATTCGCCATGGATAATACCGAGTTTATCGGTTTGGCCTCCGTTGAAGTGGAAGAGGAAATGGACCCGGATGATATTCTGGCAATGCATGCCGGCAACGCCAGTCATAGTGGTGATGTCACCGAAGATCTGTTTGATAAGCTCGGTATCTAATCTGTTGAGTCCGGGCTTGCCAAGGCCCGGACATCCTCCTATGATCCCCCGGTTTTGACTGCCGAGGCTGTTGTAATGTCTGAATTCTCCTTATCCATCCGTGCCTGTGAACTCGCAGCGCAAGTTATCCGCGATGTTATCAGTGATGGTGCGCCGTTGGATCGCGCTTATTCCCGGCAGTTTGCTGGCCAAAAATTGGCGCCAGCACAACAAGCGCAGATCACCCGAGCCGTGGGCGAAATTATTCGGCGGTTAAACTTTTACTGTTACCTTGCACATGTGTCACTGGCAGAGGCGGGTGGTCATGCGGCCGAGTTACTGATGGCTTGGCATGC
Organism: Shewanella dokdonensis; assembly: GCF_018394335.1. Taxonomy (NCBI): domain Bacteria; kingdom Pseudomonadati; phylum Pseudomonadota; class Gammaproteobacteria; order Alteromonadales; family Shewanellaceae; genus Shewanella; species Shewanella dokdonensis. The sequence continues at coordinate 3,719,172 of NZ_CP074572.1, forward strand.
CTACCAGCAGTTACAGGTACCGCGTTGGCAACAAGCAGCGCCACTGGATGCCGCGATACTGGCGCAAAGGCTGCAGCACGCCGACAATGTTGCGGTGTTGCGCGATGGCTGTCCCGCATGGCTGGACACGCTGGGACAAGGTTTGCTTGGCGACGACTGGCCAGCGGAACGGGCCGCACTGGCGCAAGCGCCTAAGCGTTATCTGCGTACCAATCTATTGAAATGTGACCGCAGTCAGCTGCAAGCGCAACTGGCAAAAGAGGGTATAGCAACCGCGGTGGTCGAGGATGTGGCTACTGCTTTGGAAGTCACCTCAGATGCGGCATTGTTTCGCACTGAAGCCTTTAAAGATGGTTGGTTTGAACAGCAGGATGCTGGCTCACAGCATGTTGCTGATGCACTGGATGTGACACCCGGCATGCGAGTGATTGATGCTTGTGCCGGTGCGGGCGGTAAAACGCTTGCATTAGCGGCGAAAATGCAGGGCAAAGGCCGACTACTGGCAATGGATGTTGAACAGTGGAAACTGGATAACCTCAAGGAACGTGCTCGCCGCGCTGGCGCGCACAATGTGGAGACGCGGCTGATCAGTTCCAGTAAAACCATCAAACGCTTGAAATTATCCGCTGATCGACTGTTATTGGATGTTCCTTGTTCTGGTCTGGGGGTACTAAAACGTAACCCTGACACCAAATGGCGCGATACCGCAGCCCGTTTGCCAGTGCTGCAGGCGTTGCAAGCACAGATCCTCGACAGCTACAGCCGGATGTTGAAAGTTGACGGCATTCTGGTGTACGCCACCTGTTCTATTATGCCGGATGAAAATCGGCAGCAAGTTGATAACTTCCTGAGTAATCATTCTAATTTCCGGCTGTTGGATGATGAAAACATCAGCCCGGCGCGCAGTGGCTTTGATGGTTTCTATCTGGCGAGATTGCAGCGCATCGCGGAATAAGCAGATGCTTGCAGCGTAGACGTTGCAGTTTTTTACAAGCATTGCTGCGCCATGGCGGTTACACTGACCTCAATCTGCGCTTATCTGAGTTGCGTTTATCTTGTCAGCACCCGCGATTGAACATCAATTATTGACGCCGGTTAGCGGTATCGAGCTAGTGCGTGCCCGTTATCAGGGTTTTGCCTTTGATCGGCATGTGCATGCTGACTTTCATATCGGAGTGGTCGATTGTGGTGCCCAGCGCTTTATGCATCGCGGATCCCAATATTTACTGGCACCCGGACGGATTTCGCTGATTAACCCGGATGAAGTGCATGATGGTGAAGGGCTGGACAAAGCGCTTTACCAAGTGCGGTTGTTACGGATCAGTGGTGCGGCGTGGGCTCAGTTTGCACAGCAATTAGGATATGCGGCCGAACCGTATTTCAGTGGGCCAGAGATTGTTGAACAACCACTATATCGCGGCTTATTACAACTGCATCAACTGGTGAATCAGCCACACGGCGCCCCCATCGCGGTTGATGGTTTACTGCTGGAGCTGATGAGCGCACTTATCAAGCGTCATGGTGACAACCAGCGACGTTCGGTTGCGGTTGCCGGCGGACTAACGGCATGGCAGATAACGCAGTTAAAGGATTTTCTCTATGCCGATTTAGCCGCAAATCACCGCTTACAGACACTCGCCCAACTGTTTCAGCTCAATGAGTTTCAATTTCTACGAAGGTTTCGGCGCAGTTTGGGTATGACGCCACATGCTTACATCTTGGCACTGCGGGTCGATTATGCCCGACAACTACTGGCGGCAGGCAATGAGGTGGCTGCTGCGGCCAGTGCCGCTGGATTTTATGATCAAAGCCATCTGCATCATTACTTTAAACGGCGTTACAATCTGACACCTGCGCTGTATCGGCGTCAACTTGCCGGTTAGCTGCAATTTTTTCCAATCCTTTCGCCAACGAGTGCCATTACACTGATGCCTATCTAAGGCTTATTGGGTTCACAGAAAATAAACTATGAGTTGGTTGTCGCTGTTATTTACCTTGGGAACCGTGCACGTGGCGGCGTTGGTTGCTCCCGGCCCCGATTTTGCGCTGATGCTGCGAGCCAGTGTTGTGGGGGGCGCCGTTATGCGTTTTTCCTGGCGTTGGGACTGGCCTCGGCCATTATGTTACACACCATTACGGTAACGTTTGCCGCGGCCTTGTTGCAACACTGGTTGCCACAACTGATGTTATGGTTGCCTTGGTGCGCTGCATTGTGGCTGGGATATCTGGGCTATGGCTGTTTGTCTGGAGCGCTTGCCACGCAAGACTCAGTGCAACATAAACCAATGCCCAAGACACTGCGGAGCTATTCTCGCCGTCATGGCTGGTGGACAGGTTTTGCCACCAATGCGTTGAATCCCAAAGCCTATGTGTATTTTTTCAGTGTGATTGCCGGGATGCTGCCACTGCAAAGCCCTCTGCAATTTAAGCTGGCATTAGTGAGCCTGTTTTTCAGCCTAGCGTTATTGTGGTTCGGATTCCTTGGCTGGGCACTGAATATTCCCCGTTGCAGCCAATGGTTGCAGCGTAATAACCGCGGGATTTTAGTCTTTAGCGGCGTGGTCCTGCTGCTGTTCGCAATGTTACTGCTGTTACAGGGATACCAGCGGCTCTGAAATCATTCGCCTTGTAATGTCAGCAATATATGGCGGTTACCGCCGTGATTGCGGTGTTCGCCCAGATAGATGCCTTGCCAAGTGCCTAACGCCAACTGCCCATTGCGTATCGGCAACAGTAAACTGGTGCCGAGCAGACTGGACTTGATGTGTGCCGGCATATCATCGGCACCTTCATAGGTATGACGAAAATAACCGCTGTTTTCGGCTACGACATGATTGCACCAAGCCTCAAAGTCATCGCGTACAGTGGGATCGGCATTTTCATTGAGCGTCAGTGATGCTGAGGTGTGTTGTAACTGTAGATGCAGCAACCCTATGTTGATCGGCTTGAACTGTGCCAATGCGGCGGCAATGTCGGTGGTGATAAGATGAAAGCCGCGGCTTCTTTCCCGTAACTGCAATAGTTGCTGTTGCCACATACGTCTATTCCTCTGTGCTGTTTCTTGCCGTGATTGATGATAGCGGGGATAGCATAACCCCAAAACGCTGCTATTGGATTAACCACTGATGAGCGTTATCTGCGGCTGTGATAAACTGACGGCCAGTCATCATAGTGTCAATTAAGAGAGAAATATCATGGCCCGCGCCAGTGCCCGCCATATTTTAGTCAAGACCCGTGAAGAAGCGGAGAAGCTAAAACAACGCTTAGAAAAAGGCGAAGATTTTGCGCTATTAGCGAAAAAATATTCACAGTGTCCCTCAAAAAACGTGGGGGCGATCTGGGCGAATTTAGTCCCGGCCAGATGGTCAAAGCCTTTGATGACGTGGTGTTTAAAAAGCATTACTTACGATTCATGGCCCGGTAAAAACCCGTTTCGGGTTCCATTTGATCCAGACGCTTTATCGTAGCTGATGATGGCAACAGCTGTGGCAGCCGTCACCTTGCCCGCGGACTATTATTGGCAAAACTTCGAGTTGATGCTGACAAGCGTGGCAGAGCGTTATCTGGATATTTTCCCCGCTGAGCAGCAACGGGCATTACAGTGTTATCAGTCGTTGCCAGACAAAAGTAAAATGTTGCTGGTGCGATTATTATCCCGCAAAGGCGAGTGGTTTCGCCTGGATAAATTGCATTACCGTGAAATTGGCGATATTGCCGATGCGGCGCAACCACTGCTTTGTACGGAACTGTTGCAACAAACGTTGCCACCGCTAGAAATCTGGTTTGGCGCCGTCACGCTAGCGGAGCTGAAAACCCTACTGCATGATATCAATGACCCACAGCTCAGTCCTTGGCGCAGCAAACAACAGTTGTGGCAGCTGTTGCAGGCTGCACCACAGTTGCCAACGCAACTGCCACAATGGCAGCAACAACAGGGGCTGGTTTGGCTGCAACTCAATTGTCAGCCGCTGCTGGAGCTACTGTTGTTGCTGTACTTTGGCAATCGCTATCAAGATCTGAGTCAGTTTGTACTGAGCGATCTTGGCTTGCAGCGCTTTGAGTGTTATGCCCTGACCCGTGAAGGGCGTGCGTATCAGTCCTCAGATGAGCTACAAACCGCCTTATCCTTGGCCGCCTTAGCCGCTAACTGGGAGCAAACCACCCACCAAAAAATGCCGATTGTGTTGGCAGATTGGTTGGCACAATTACCCGCGCCACAAGACAATCCGCTCTTGGAGCGGCGGCGACAGAAACTACTGCTGCAATTGGGGCGAGCAGCTGAACGGCAGCAACAACTAGCGCTGGCCATCTCTTTGTATCAGCAATCTCCGGCGTGGTCTGCGAACGAGCGGTTATGCCGTTGTCTGGAAAAAGTTGACTCACAACAAGCCCTGGCGGCGGTTATCGCGCTCGGGAAACAAGCGCAAAACGAAGCCCAGCAGCAAACGGCCACGAGGATTTTTACACGGCTAAGCAAACAACGCAGAGTTACGGATAGCAGCCAAGTCTTGCCGCCGTTCCAGCAAGTTGTACCGTATAAACCCATTGAGATCAGCTTGGCATTGCTCCCCAACGCGGAGCGGCGGGTGGAACTGTTGACCCAGGATTATTTTTTGGAACAAGGCTTTGATGCCTGGTTTAGCGAAAATAGCGTATTGTGTGGATTATTCGGTTTGGCATTCTGGGACATTATCTTTGCGCCGATAGTTGGGGTGTTTGATAATCCGTATCAGCGTGCGCCCAGGGATATGTATCACGCCGACTTTGTTGCTCGGCGACAAACCTTGATTACCCAGCGGATGGCGCAGCTAGCCAGTGGTGACAAACGCATACTGCAACAGCATTTTGTCAGTAAACAAGGGTTGGTGAATGACTGGGTCAATTGGCAAGTTTTTACTGAACCTCTGTTCAAACGCTGTATCAGCAACTTTTCTACAGAATTTTTACTGGCGTTATTTCAGCGGATATTGCGGGATCCAGCCCATTATCGCAGTGGTCACCCCGATCTGCTGTTATTCGCGGCCGATGGTGCGCCGCAGTTTGTTGAAGTCAAAGGGCCAGGCGATAAGCTGGCCGATCATCAAATTCATTGGTTACGCTTTCTGGCTGACTTTTATCCCGCCAAGGTGTGTTATGTGGACTGGAAAAATTAGCATCTTAGCCATTACTGAGGTTAAGGCTGGCGCAACGATGGCACAGTATTAATCCACTGCTCACTCAATGGCATTATGTTGCAACTAAAATGGTGTGACCGCGAGCCGCCCAACTTGCTATTTGCCTGTTTACGCACGATAACTTGCAATAGCGTTAAGATGAAAGAATGGAGGGACAAAAAGTGAATAAAACGCTATTGATGACCGCGGCGCTACTGCTGCTGAGCAATGTTTATATCAGCCACGCAGATGCTGAGCCCAAGACCTCGCCACAACAGGAGCACCCCAACAAGGCAAATAATGCTCATAAGCCAGTTAAGCCTGGCGCTTCAGCAATGTCTGCTGATAAAAAACATCAAGATAAAAAAATGCAGAACTATCAAGGTCAGGCATCCCAAAACGGTCACGGCAATGATAAAAAACAGGGGCATCAGCCCATGGCACTTGAAAGAGCCAATCCTAATGCCAATGCGGCCTATGCCATTACCAATCACAATAAACATGTGATGCAACAACACTATCAACGTATTTTGGGAAGGTTGAGCGCCATCAGCGCCCGACATGGCACAAAGGGGAGGTGATCCCTGAACGGTATCGTCCATACATTACGCCAGCCCCTAGTGCCTTGATCCGGCGTTTAAACGATATTCCGCCAGGGTGCAATGTTGGTTATTATCAAGGTTATAGCGTGGTTTATGATCCAACGACTTTTGCCATTTTAACGCTGGTCGATCTGTTAGTGGATTAATCATTGGCCTGAAGCCATGTTGTTGCATGAGGTTAAGTCATTATTCTTTGTGCTGATGCGATTTTTTTAGAACGTGTGTGCATCAAACAGTTAGCTCGAAGCGTGATTGCTTATTAAATGCTTAATGATTAACGGGATTGCAACAGGCTCGTTTGCGGTTTTCTAGCAACTGCTGCACAGCAGCTTACTTCATAAAAAACGGACTGTGGATAGGGTATCGACAGTCCGTATTAACGCTAACTATTTAAGCTCAATCGTAAATCAGTTCCAACTGCATCAGCAGCATCTCTTCACCACCGCTGACTTTAATGTCACGACTCTGGCAAACCGGGCAAAGGTAGGCGATGTCGTCAGGAATCGAGTGGGCACCACAGGCTTTGCAATCAAGCTCCAGCGGTGCGACATCCATTTCCAACTCGGCCCCTTTGCACATGCCATCTTCGCGGAAAGTATCGAAGGCGGTTTTGACCAGTTGTGGTTCAACGCCGCTGAGGGCGCCGATTTTTACCGCCACTCTGGCAATCCCTTTGGCCTGATGTTCTAGCGCAAGCTGTTCACACTGTTCGATTAATGCGCTGACAATGGAAAACTCGTGCATCAGCAGATCCTCGGTAACAGTTCACCGGCGGGCAGTTCCAGATAACGTTTGCTGCCCCAAGGTGAATGCAGGATCACTTTCCCGGCATTGGCCTCGGTGACCGTACCAACAATCCGCGCCTGATCGCAATTGCAGAACTGGTGCATGACGGTAATGGCTTCGGCGGCAATTTCCTGGGGCAGGGCAATCACAAAAGTGCCTTCGTTGGCTAAATCCCAAGGCTCGAAACCGTAAAGTTCACAAACTCCGCGCACTTCATCGCGTACCGGAATCACTTCTTCGCTGAGTTCAATCCCAACATTGGCGGCTTTAGCCCATTCATTTAGCACCGCCGCAATACCGCCACGAGTGGCATCGCGCATCGCGTGCAATTCCAGATTGGCGGCAATCAGTTGTTCCACCATCGGCCACAGCGTAGCGCAATCGGATTGCAGCTCGCTTTCCAATTCCAGCCCCTCACGCGCCGCCAGAATCGCCGCACCGTGACAACCAATGTCGCGGGACAAAATAATGACATCGCCAGGACGCACTGCGTGGACTGAAATCCCCGGTTTGATGATGCGGCCAACCCCGAGGTGTTGATAAACACTCCGTCAGCACAACCTTTGGGCACCACTTTGGTATCGCCACAGACAATTTTAGCGCCGCTTTTTTGCAGCTCAGCCGCCATGGTTTGCACGATTTCTTTGAGTTTGGCGATTTCAAAACCTTCTTCAATGATGAAACCACAACTCAGGTACTGCGGTGCCGCGCCCATCATTGCCAGATCATTTACTGTACCGGCAATCGCCAATTTGCCGATATTGCCGCCTTTAAAAACAGTGGTGAAACCACGAACGAGTCGGTAGTGAAGGCGATGGGGCCGGTCATGTTAAGACTGGCGGCGTCTTCTTCCTGCCGCAATATCTGGTTATCAAAGGCTTGAAAAAACAGTTTGCCAATCAATTCCGCCATCTCGCGGCCACCGCCACCATGACTGAGTTGGATCTGTTTCGGGGTCGACATGGTTATTTTACTCCTGCATAACGGTAGTAGGCGTTGCACGCACCTTCGGAACTTACCATGCAGCTGCCTAGCGGGGTTTGGGGGTGCAGCCACGACCAAAGACTTTACAGTCCTGCGGCTTGGCTTTACCACGCAGAATATCGCCACACTGACAGGCTTTGTGATCGTCAATCTCTTTGACCGGCAAGCGTTCGCCGTATTTGAGTTCGGCATCGCGATGGCGGTATTCCGGTTTGAGCATCAGTGCTGAATTGGGAATTGGGCCTAGACCACGCCAGCGGAAACTAGGGCGCACAGTGAAATATTGATTTACCTTCTGCTGCGCCGCTTCATTGCCTTTGTAACTCACGGCACGTTCGTACTGGTTTTCCAGTTCGCAACGACCTTCTACTTTCTGTTTGACAATCGACAGGATTGACTGCATCACATCCACAGGTTCAAAGCCGGATACCACCACGGGTGTGTGATAGTTATCAACTGTAGGCTGATAAATCTGGCTGCCGGTGATAACACTCACGTGTGACGGGCCGATAAACGCATTTACCCGAGTTTCAGGATCGGCCATCACCGCATCAATCGCCGGTGGCACCAGCACATGATTGATGTGGAACAACAAATTGTTGATGCCGAGCTTTTCTGCCTGTTCCAGTAATACAGCGGTCATCGGTGTGGAGGTTTCAAAACCGATGGCGAAATACACGACGGTTTTGTCAGGATTCTCCTGCGCAATTTTCAGTGCGTCCAGCGGCATATAGATAGGGCGGATATCACAGCCCTTAGCGCGGAACTGTGCCAGTGAACCTTCGGAACCTGGTACTCGGATCATGTCGCCCAAGGTTACCAAGATCACATCGGGGATCTGAGCCAGCGCGGCCGCTTGGTCAATGCGCTCTTTTGGCATGATACACACCGGGCAACCTGGGCCGTGAATAAACTCAATATTATCTGGCAGCAGCTGTAATAGACCGTATTTCATGATGGTGTGGGTGTGACCACCACAGACCTCCATGACATTCACCGGTTCTTCCAGTTTTGCCGCCAACTGCTTGATTTGTGACGCCAGCTCTGCAACGGTACGGGGGTCGCGGAAACCATCATAGAGCTGCTTGAGTTGCAGCTCAGGCATCGGCGGCCTCCATTTTTTCTACGATCTCTTTATACAGTGCCAGGCTTTCTGCGGCGGAATCCGCATCGATTTTGTTCATCACAAAACCTATGTGGATCAACACGTAATCACCCACGGCTAAGGGTTCTTCCATCAGGTGACAACTGACCGTACGTTTTACGCCAAGCGTATCAACGGTGACACTTTGTGTTTCCGGATGCAGCTCAACAACTTGCGAAGGAATTGATAGACACATCAGACAGTCTCCAAAGTGGCATTGAATGCCGCCAGTTCGTTTTCAAACCAGTGGGCAACTTCCAGCATGCTTTCTTTTTCTTTGATAGAAACGCAGATCACCTTGGCATTAGGATTGAGCTTTTGCACTTGGCTTTTTGCCACTTCGGTATCAAAGTCAAAATAAGGCAGCAGGTCACATTTGGTGATCAATACCACATCGGCTTTGCGGAACATGACCGGATATTTTTCAATCTTGTCTTCGCCTTCTGGCACGGAGACCAGCACAACGTTTTTGTGGGTGCCGACATCGTAACTGGCAGGGCACACCAGATTGCCCACATTTTCAACAAAGCAGATATCCATGTTATCCAGAGGCTGTTGATGTAGCGCTCCGTGCACCATAAAGGCGTCAAGATGACAGGCGCTGCCGGTCTGGATCTGTACTGCGCTGATGCCTTTAGCTTTCAGTCGATCAGCATCGCGAGAGGTTTCCAGATCGCCTTCAATCACACAGAATTTCTTGCTGGTGTAGTCACCAAGATGTTCCAGCAACGTGGTTTTACCTGAACCTGGACTGCTCATCAGATTGAACGCCATTACGCCGTGTTCTTCAAAATGCTCACGGTTATGGGCGGCTTCAACATCGTTCTTGTCGAGGATTTTATGGATCACTGACAAGGTTTTCTTGTCGTTGAGCTGTGGGTTAGTCGACAGCTCATGATGGTGGTGATCATGCTGATGATCATGTCCTGCAATAGAACAACCGCAATCTTTACACATAGCAAACTCCGGTTTGACTGTGGGCTGACATCACAACGTCAGCCGGTTTAAATTCGTTCAGGCAGTGGCTGTGGCCTGTTGCAGGCCATACCACAACTGCCCTAAGGCAATACCGCCATCGTTAACTGGCACCAAGTGCTGCGGTAACCGTTGCATGCCGCAGGTGTGCAGTTGTTGATAGCAGTATTCTGCTAAAAATCGATTCTGGAATACGCCACCGGTCAATACCACTGGCAGCGGACTTCCTATCTGTTGCTGCGCCGCTACAGCGCTATGGCAGACGGCATCGCCCAATGCCTGCATAAACGCGATAGCCATTACGCCGTTATCTTGTTGCTGCTTGGCTTGCAGTAACTGACTGAATAGGGCGGCAGTATCCCATTGTCCCAGTAGTAACCCAGGCTGTGGTCGTAGCGGCAACTGTAAGTTAAGCGCTTGGGCGTCAGCGTTTTTTCCGGCCGCAACTGCGCGCCGAGCCAAGGTTTCAATGATAATCCCCGCTTGGCCTTCATACTGGGTATCTTGCATTTCGTCCAACAATACCGCCAGTGCATCGAAAAGTCTGCCAACTGAGTGGGACTTTGGCATTTTGCCAGCGGCAAAATCTTTGCCAGATTCCGCAGTAATACAGGCGAGTAATGACGGAATGCTGGCAACTCCATGGCGATAATAGCGTCAATGCTGTATTGCTGTAGTAGTAAGGCCAGCGTTAAACGAAACGGTGACTTGATGGCAAGCTCGTTCCCCAACAGCGCAAACGGACTGATACTGGCGAGGCGCTGATAACTCTTGCTGTCGGCCAGTAACAACTCGCCGCCCCACAGCTCACCATCGGCACCTAGCCCGGTGCCATCAAAACTAAACCCCAACACTTGACCGTTGTAATCGTTGGCGGCCAATGTCGCCAGCACATGGGCGTAATGATGCTGCACAGCGGTGACTGGTGGTGTTTGCTCCAGCGCCCAGCGACTAGAGGCATAATCTGGATGCAGATCGCGCACAATCAACTCGGCATCGAAATGGTACATCCGCTTGAAGCTAGCCAGCGTGCGCTGGAAATATCCTTCTGCCCCAATGCTGAACAGGTCGCCAATATGCGGACTCAGGTACAGGGTGTTGCCAATGTTCAGTGCTAGGGTATTTTTTTGCTGGGGGCCCACAGCTAATACGGCGGGTAATGGGTGTTTTGCCAATTGTTTACTGGGCAGACTCAGCGGCGCATAACCGCGCGCGAGTCGCAGCACCTGTAATTCACCGCCACACATTTGCACCACAGAATCATCACAGCCGTTGAGGATGGGCCGATTGTGATCCAGCATGGCGTCGATCACCATAACGTGCTCGTTGGCAAGCTGAGCCAGAATAGCATCACCATCGGTGATAATCGGTTCGCCAGAAAGATTGGCACTGGTGGCCACTAATGGTTTTTTCACGGCGTCCAGTAACAGGGTATGCAACGGGGTGTAGGGCATAAACAGCCCGATGCGGTCGATATCTGGTGCGACGGCAGCACTTAATGGCAGCACCGACTCAGCAGCTTTTTGCAGTAACACTATGGGGCGCTCTTGGCTGCATAGCAGTTGCCATTCAGCCGCAGAAGCTACCGCATACTGCTGTGCCATCGGCAAGTCGGCCACCATCACTGCCAGCGGCTTGGCTGGCCGGTGTTTGCGTAGTCTAAGTTCAGTGACCGCTTGATGATTGGTGGCATCACACACCAGATGAAAACCGCCCAAGCCTTTTATGGCGAGAATTTTTCCTGCCTGTATTGCGGCAACGGCGGCGGCAAATGCTGCTTCTCGGGTCGCCAGTTGCTGGCCGTGATTATCGACAAAGCGCAACTGCGGGCCGCATTTAGGGCAACTGACCGGCTGCGCATGATAGCGGCGATCCATGGGATCTTCATACGCGCGACGGCAATCATCACACATTGCAAACGCGGCCATTGAGGTGTTATGGCGGTCATACGGCAGGTTATTGATGATGGTATAACGTGGGCCGCAATGGGTGCAGTTGGTAAACGGGTAGTGGTAATGCCGATTATTGGGGTCGCGGATCTCTTGCAAACATTCCGGGCAACTGCTTTTATCTGTGCCAACGGCGACCAGCGCCTGGGTACTGGCCGTGCTTTTATGAATGCTGAAATCGTTAAGCGCCATATCCACGGCAAGGGCTTCATAATGCAGGCTATCGATACGGGCCAGTGGTGGCATCTCTGTTTGCAACGCCTGATTAAACGCTTGCAATGCGCTGAGCTCGGCTTGAACAACAATGGTGACACCTTCACCGTTGTTTAATACATGACCACAAAGTCCGTAACGCTGAGCAAGCTGATAGATCCAGGGGCGGAATCCCACCCCTGGACTATCCCCGTCACATGGTAGCACCGAGCCTGCAATTCACTGCTGGCGCAATTTCTCGATGCAAGAGTGACGGTTTCGTTCATCGGTTATCTCCGACGCTGACGTAGATAAAGTGCGCCAGTGGCTAACAGTGCGCCATCGAGATCCTGCAGTTGACTAACGCCAAGTGCGAAGTTCTTACCCAGTCGCAAAGCAATACGCCGCCCCAATACCGGGTTGGCAAAGCTACTGCCTGCCAGATAGACGCGGTGGATGGCTGTATTGAGATCCAGCCGTTCAATCCAGTTGGCAATAAAATCCGCCAGTGAATCGTTCATGGCGAAGGCTAACTTTGCCGCATCATCATCGCCAGCAAGACGGAAACTAATTAAGGTGCCAAAGGTTTTACACCAGTTAATACTGGCATAATCACCAGAGACCAGTGGATAGTCGATACGTGGCGCATTTGCACTGGTATTACTCATGGCCGCAGCCACAAACGCATCGGCAAGTTGTTCGTTGCTGTCGGCTTCGATACCAATAATGATGGCGGCAACCACCCACAAGGTTTTCAGGCTCTGTTTCGGACAATCACCGAGATCCAGCTGTTGCAGTCGCTGGTACTGTTCGGGATATTGTTCGGCAAATTTGGCAAAGACCCCTTGCTGTGGGCTGGCCTCCATGGCTGCCACAATATCGCGGCCGTGTTGTGGCAATTCCGGTAGCTGCATAAAACAGCTGACATTGCCTTTATCATCAGAAGTAAGTAGCTGCGAGATGTAGTCGTCACTGAAATACAGCAGTCCGAGATTGTTACTATCGCCATTCTCAGCTGCAATACCCAACAGTGCGCACTGCGCGGCATTGTTGGCATCGGTTGAATCCCACACTGACTCATCATCACTACATCTGACCACTAGCTGCTGTTGCTGGCGTTTACCATTGACTTTGGCAACATATTGGCCGAAACGGGCACTGTCATGCAGCGGTTCTGGCAACGACTGGCCCAGATGTGACTGATCCAAAACGACCGCGGGCGCACGAACGGCAATATCCATACCCAGTGCGTGGGTGTACAAGGCTTGCTGATGTTCCTGATGACAAAAGATAGCATCAACACCTTTTACCCTTAAAAACTCGGCCAGCACCAGTTGCAGCCGTGATGCGGCAAAACTTACTTCATATAAAGGTGAGGGCAGTTTGGCATCGGTGGTTGGACGTAATAACAACCGAGGTTTTTCAATGGATGAGAGAGCCAGCACTTCATTGTTGCTGACTTGGAACAGATTATTAAGCGTATTGGGATTACATACCAGCAACTGTTGCCGGCCTTGTCCAATTGGCTTACGACTGAGGATCAATTTACCGCCTACATCGTCAAGAAACAGCGTTTCACCCTCGAGTAAGCGCATTGCCAACTGCTGTATATCTTGGCGTTGTAATCCAGCAACTTTAACCGCTGATTTAATTGCCTGTTCCCCATGACAGTGTTCACACGCCAACGTCAGATTGGCAAATTCACTGTGTTGGTTATCGCCAAATTGCGGTTGGCAATGTTGGCAGAAGGGCAGTTGTGCGGAGGCTAGGTCAAGTGGCTTTTTGTCACCAATACGTGCGCTTGCCAGCAGCATGCGTGAATCCAACAGGTTAACACTCAGCAGAAAATCCGCAGCAACCTGCTCAGCCAACTGTTCCAGTTCTGCCTGTTCGCCTTCCGCTTCTAGCAGATAGCGCCAAGTCACTACTGGTTTTTTCTGTTGCTCCAAATGCGCATCGGCCTGGTGGCGAATTGCCAGCAAGCCAATAGTTAAATTCAGTTTTTGGTAATTAAGGTATTGGTTGCATAAGTAGCCATACCAAGGTACCTGTTTAGCACAGTCAAATTCGAATCTCAGCAATTTCATTATTAATCGGTGTCCTGCGTTTCCTGTCGGCGCGGGGCGTGGCCGCTGGTTCTGTCGCCCATGGACAGACGGGGTTTGAAGGATTGCGGAATAAGATCGGCGATGTCGGTATGGGAGATACGCTCATGTTGCCATCCCAGTTTTTCCAGGTGGTTGATGAGGGTCGTTTCCATTAGTGGTACGGCGGCGGCAATACGCTCGGTCAATCCCAAAGTCATGGGTTCAATGACGGTTGGTGTTACCCCCAGCACCATAGTGTGTGGACGGTCACCCAGCATTTCCATCATTGTCAGTGTTTGCAGCATTTCCACTTCGTGGGCGCTGCCTTGCCAGTCAACTTCAGGCGGTGCCTGATCAAAATCGAAAAAGTAAACCTCTCCCGGTTCGCAGCCAGCAGCGTTAATGGTATCTACCACTATCAGTGAATCATATTGACTGATAATAGGGGTGAGACCCTGTGCCAGCGTGCCACCATCGAGCATAACTAGCTCATGCTCTGGATGGGAGAAGCGATAGTTCTCATGAATATAATTGACAAAATGTACGCCGATACCTTCATCGGCGTACAGTACATTGCCAATTCCCAATAATAATACTTTCATTGGGCGCATTGGGCTCCTAGTGTTTTTCTGGATGGTAATCGTACCCTGACACTATCGCATCTACAGCATTGTGCTTGAAGCGAATGCCATACCAGACTGCCATGTACACGTGGATCACCACGAAGATAATGAATACCCAGGTCATGTAATGGTGCCAAATACGCACCATGGCCAGGCCACCCATTGCTTCGGTCAGCCAAGCTGCGGTGCCCCACAGCGCGCCACCTAAGCCTTCGTGATAAACGTTGGCATACAATATCAGCCCAGTAATGCAGATCAAAGCGGCCATGACCGAAATCGCAAAATAGGTCATGAACTGCAAAGGTCCGTAAACCCCGGCTTTATCCAGATGGCCCATCCACAGATAGGATTTGATCTGAGCTAACCAGCTTTTAAAGCTCATCACATCCTTGAATGACCGTCTTTCAATGTCGCTTTTACCAAAGAAGAACAGATAAGCACGTGCCAGTGTTACGGCACATAATACAAATCCGAAAATCAGATGGGCAAAGCGGATCCAGCCCTGAACCAATACATCAGTAGAGTCAGCCCCTACCACGTATGGCCAGGAGATATAAAGACCAGTGGCCACCAGCATTACAATCGCCAGCGCTCTCAGCCAGTGAAAGATACGTATTGCGGCACTGAAGATCTTTACCTGTTTATAGGCAATACTTGCTGCCATAACACTTCCTCCTTACAGGCTTTTAGCGTCAACGCGAAATTCACCCAGTGATTGACCTTTGTAATCCATAACGTGCACAGCGCAAGCCATACATGGGTCAAATGAGTGGATAATACGGATGACTTCCAATGGTTTTGCTGGATCTTCCAGCTTCAAACCAACCAGAGCTGCTTCATATGGGCCGACTTTGCCGTTGGCATCCACAGGACCAGCGTTCCAAGTAGTAGGTACCACTGCCTGGTAGTTTTCAACCAGACCGCCTTTAATGCGGATCCAGTGGCTCAACATACCGCGTGGTGCTTCAATCATGCCGTGACCCACATATTCTTTGTTAGGGTCAATGACGGGTTTCACGTATGTGGCTTCGTCACTTAGCATGTTAGTCAGCAGTGCGTTGAAGGTCTTGATACTTTCCTGAGCGACAATAGAAGTCTGCAGCATACGGGCAGCGGTACGGCCCAGTGTGGTGAACAGCGCTTCAATTGGCAGACCAGTGCGTTGCAGCAAGCCATTAACGGCATCCACTACCACTTTATTGCCTTTGGCATAGTTCACCAGCAAGCAGGATAATGGACCTACTTCAACGGGTTCGCCGTTATAGCGTGGTGATTTCACCCAGCTGTACTTGTTGTCACCATCCAGTGTTGGCAGCTTGCCGTAAACGGTATCGCGTTCAACCAGTCCGGTATAATCAGGAATGGTGGTGCCATCATATGGATGTTGTGGTTTGTCAGCTTTATACCAAGCGTGAGTAACGTCTTCGGCAATCAGGTCTGGGTTGATATCGGTGACATTCTTCAGGTCGCCATTCATGATGACACCTTCCTGGAAAATGTACTCGCCATCAGCAGTGACAAAGTCATTTGTTGCCATGAAGTTGTGGACGTTTACGCCGCCCAGCACAGAAGCTTCGCCACCGAAGGCTTCAGCTGCCATGATCACGTCAGCTTTGTAGCCGCGTTCGATGAAGTCAGCCACGATGTCGTGTTTCTGTTTCCATTCTTGCAGACGAGCTGGGCTCAGCATATCGCGAACAGAAGTAACACCACCGACAACCAGAGACTGTGGATGTGGCTGTTTACCACCGAAGATAGCCAGCATTTCTGCTGCAACACGCTGAACTTCCAGCGCTTTCAGATAGTGAGACAGGGCAATCAGGTTCTGTTCTGGTGTGAACTTATAAGTACCATTACCCCAGTAGGCATTGGCGAATGGGCCGAGTTTTCCGGTTTCCACAAAGCCTTTAACACGTTCTTGTACGGCACGCAGTTCACCTTCACCAGCGGCGATAGGTTTATCTGAGTATTTCAGTGCAACTTGGGCGGCTTTTGCTGGATCGGCACTCAGTGCTGATACAACATCTACCCAGTCCAGACCATGCAGATGATAGAAGTGCACTACGTGGTCATGCATAAACAGTGAAGTATGCATCAGTGACCGTAGATAACGGGCATTCAACGGAATCTTGATGCCTAATGCATCTTCTACCGCTTCAGTACCGCAACGATAGTGAGAATAGGTACATACACCGCAGATACGTTGTACAAGTAAGCCTACGTCCATTGGCGTACGACCCTTAAGGATCACTTCAATGCCACGCCACAAAGTGGAGGCTGACCAGGCTTTCTTGACGACATTGTTTTCATCCACTTCCACTTCAATGCGGAGGTGACCCTCAATACGGGTGATAGGGTCGATAACGACACGTTGATTCATTGATTAGTCCTCCTTGGAAGAACCGACAAACAGACTGGCGACAGCGTGGGCACCGATACCTACAACGGTGGCTCCGAGAATAACAGCACCTATGGTGTCTGCGGTGGCATCCAGACCATGTAGCAACTGGCGGCCAAGCGGTTTTTCAAAGTCAGCCATATCGTCCCAGAAATTGGGCTCAGAGCAACCCATGCAACCATGACCGGCTAAAACTGGCCAGCTTACATGGTGGTTGAAACGTTCAGTTGGGCAGTTGTTGTAAGTGTAAGGGCCTTTACAACCTACTTTGTACAGGCAATAACCCTGTTTAGCACCTTCGTCACCAAACTGTTCTACAAATTCACCGGAATCAAAACGGCCACGACGTTCACAGTTATCGTGAACACGAGCACCATAGGCCCATTTTGGACGGTTATACATGTCCAGTGCTGGTAAGCGACCAAACATGATGAAGTACATTAAAGTACCAACGATGTTCTTTTCACTTGGTGGACAACCACCTAAGTTCACTACGGCTTTATCAACCACTTCATAAACGCCTTTGGCGCCTGTTGGGTTAGGAGCCGCAGCTTGTACACCACCAAAGGAAGCACAAGTACCAACAGAGATGATGGCAGCAGCGCCTTCGGCAGCTTCTTTAATGATTTCCAGACCGGTATGGCCTTTACAGCCAACAGTCAGGAAGGCACCGTTGTTAGCGGTAGGGACAGCCCCTTCAACCGCCAGCAGATAGTTGCCTTTATAAGTTTTCAGTGCGTGTTCCAGATTCTCTTCTGCCTGCCAGCCAGCGGCGGCCATCAGGGTTTCATGATATTCCAGAGAGATGTGATCAAAGATCAATGAATCCAGGTTAGGGGTATCGGCCCGAACCAGAGACTCGGAACAACCAGTACACTCGGCCAGGTGTAACCAAATCAATGGTACCCGGTCAGCCAGTTCCGCGGCTTCGGCGACCAGATTGCTGAACGGCAGAGGCAGTGCCAGCAAAGCGGTAACTGAAGCGCTCCACTTCATGAAGTCACGACGGGTGACCCCGTGTTCCAGCATGCGTTCCTGCAGTGATTTGTCCTGACGGGGTGGCAGTTGGCGCAGTTCCTCCAACCGTTTCCGTCCCTGTTCATAGAGGGCTGAATGTGTGTCCATGGGTTTACCTTAATGTTGTTTTTAAAAGGCGATTTGCGTTAAAGCTCACACAGTTAACAGGGCTAGTGTATGGACATAGACGGGCTAAAATGTTGAGGTGTATCAATTTTCAATAAAAGATGAGACGCGGGAGTTAATTAGTTTTTCACAATATGATGATGATCAAATAATCAATTGCAGACTGAGACAAATTGTCTATTTGTCCGTAAAACTCTATGTGATACAGATTTTAGGGTATTTTAACTGCATCTTTTGACGATGTTTTGTGACGCTTACGCCATAACTGGCGATGAATCATCCAAATATGGCCGTTGTCGCATCACAACTTATTAACAATCACAGTTTTGCGGCCCATTTTGGCATCTCGATAGACAAGTTTGGCCGCAAAATCTGAGTTATATCACAGTCACCGGGGCCGGTAGTGGTTACAGACCCCGGTATTTGTCAGTGTTTTTCTGGATGGTAATCGTAACCAGACACAATGGCGTCAACGGCATTGTGCTTAAAGCGAATGCCATACCAGACGGCCATATAGATGTGGATCACCAGAAAGATAATAAAACACCAAGTGATGTAGTGGTGCCAGATGCGCACCATGGCCAAACCACCCATGGCTTCAGTTATCCAACTGGCGCTACTCCATAATGCGCCCCCAGACCTTGATGATAGACATTGGCATATAACACTAGGCCGGTAACGCACATAAGCGCGGCTAACAGCGAAATGGCAAAGTATGTCATGAACTGCAGCGGCCCATACACGCCAGCTTTATCCAGCTGTCCCATCCAAAGATAGGATTTTATCTGGGCAATCCAGCTTCTTGGGCTCATCACATCTCGAAAAGAGCGCCGCTCAATATCACTCTTGCCGAAGAAAAACAGATATGCCCTAGAAATGGTAATGGCGCACAGGGTAAAACCACAGGCAAGGTGCACGAAACGGATCCAGCCTTGTAACAAGACATCGGTCGAGTCGGCGCCGACCAGATAAGGCCAGGCGATATAAAATCCGCTAGCCACCAATATCACAATGGACAAGGCTCTGAGCCAGTGAAAAGTCCGGATCGCCGCACTAAAGACTTTCTCCTGTTTGTAGGCAACATTGGCAGTTGTCATCGTTTTCCCTCCTTAACAGGCAGTGGGGCCTACACGAAATTCACCCAGTGATTGACCTTTGTAATCGATCATGTGCACTGAACAGGCCATACATGGGTCGAACGAGTGGATGATACGCAACACTTCTAATGGCTTGGTCGGATCTTCCAGTTGCAGGCCAACCAGCGATGCTTCATAAGGGCCTATCTTGCCATTAGCGTCCATTGGCCCGGCATTCCAAGTAGTGGGCACCACCGCTTGATAATTTTCGACAACCCCACCTTTAATCCGCACCCAATGGCTGAGCATGCCGCGTGGCGCTTCAATAATGGCGTGGCCAACATACTCTTTATCTGGATCAATCTCGGGTTTGCGATACAGGGATTCATCGCTCTTCAGATTGGTGATCAGTGCAGCAAAGATTTTATTACTTTCTTTGGCGACAATCGCCGTCTGCAACATACGGGCAGCGGTGCGGCCAAGGGTGGTATACAAGGCTGTTAGTGGAAGCCCGGTACGTTTTAGAAAATCATCAACCGCGTCGACCACCAGCGGATTGCCCTTGGCGTAATTGACCAGCAGTGATGCCAGCGGGCCCACTTCCATCGGTTCACCGTTATAACGTGGTGATTTCACCCAGCTGTATTTGTTGTCACCGTCTACGGTAGGCAGTTTGCCGTAAACCGTATCGCGCTCAACAAAACCTGTGTATTCAGGGATGGTTGTACCCACATAAGGATGCTGTGGCTTGTCGGCTTTATACCAAGAATGGGTAACGTCTTCGGCAATCAAATCTGGGTTGATGTCGGTGACATTTTTAAGATCGCCATTGAGGATCACACCCTGTTTAAAGATATGCTGTCCATCCGCCCCGATAAATTCATCGCTGCAGACAAAGTTATGAACATTGACACCGCCGAGCACTGAGGCTTCAGCGCCAAAGGCATCGGCCGCCATGATGATATCGGCCTTGTAAGCACGTTCAACAAAGTCTGCCACTATGTCATGTTTGGTTTGCCATTCTTGCAGGCGTGCTGGATTCACCAGATCGCGCACCGAGGTCATGCCACCGACGACCACTGACTGCGGATGTGGTTGCTTACCGCCAAAAATTGCCATCATTTCGGCGGCTACCCGCTGCACTTCTAGTGCTTTTAGATAGTGTGACAGCGCAATCAGGTTCTGCTCTGGTGAAAAACGGTAAGTTTTGTTGCCCCAATAAGCGTTAGCAAATGGGCCAAGCTTACCTTTATTAACAAATCCCTGAACGCGTTCCTGTACGGCTCGCAGATCGCCTTCACCGGCAGCTAAAGGCTTGTCACTGTATTTCATGGCCACTTGCGCCGCTTTGGCAGGATCGGCACTCAGGGCCGCAACCACGTCAACCCAGTCCAGCGCGTGCAGATGATAAAAATGCACTATGTGGTCATGGTAGTGTAGGGCGGTCATCATCAGCGACCGCAGATACTGGGCATTCAGCGGGATTTTTACTCCCAGAGCATTTTCAACCGCTTCAGTACCACAGCGATAGTGCGAGAAAGTACAGACACCACAGATACGCTGCACCAACAGGCCAACATCCATGGGGGTGCGACCTTTAAGGATCACTTCAATGCCGCGCCACAAGGTAGAAGACGCCCAGGCTTTCTGAATGACATTGTGTTCATCCACTTCCACTTCAATACGCAGATGGCCTTCAATACGGGTGATAGGATCAATAACAACACGTTGGTTCATGAATTACTCCTCCTTGGAGCCAACAAACAGACTAGCAACAGCGTGGGCACCAATACCAATGGCGGCGGCACCTAAGATGACCGCGCCAACGGTATCGGCAGTGGCATCCAGTCCGTGTAATAACTGGCGACCAAGGGGTTTTTCAAAATCAGCCATATCGTCCCAGAAGTTAGGTTCAGAACAACCGATGCAGCCATGCCCGGCTAATACTGGCCAACTGACATGACTGTTAAAACGCTCGGTGGGACAATTATTGTAGGTGTAAGGGCCTTTACAGCCCATTTTGTAGAGGCAATAGCCATTTTTGGCATTGTCATCACTGAACTGTTCGACAAACTCACCAGAGTCAAAATGACCACGGCGTTCACAGTTATCGTGCACCCGTGCGCCATAGGCCCATTTGGGGCGGTTGTACATGTCCAGTGCGGGCAGCCGACCAAACATGACAAAGTACATTAAAGTGCCAACAATATTTTTTTCACTCGGAGGGCAACCTCCTAGATTAATAACGGTTTTGTCGATTACCTCATGAACCCCTTTTGCTCCTGTGGGATTGGGGGCGGCCGCTTGAACCCCGCCAAAGGAAGCGCAAGTGCCTACAGAGATAATAGCTGCGGCGCCTTCAGCCGCTTCGCGTACCGACTGCAACCCGGTGTGACCTTTACAACCCACAGTGAGAAAGGCGCCATTGTTAGCGGTAGGCACTGCGCCTTCAATTGCTAACAAATAGTTGCCTTTATAATGTTCAAGGGCATGTTCCAGATTCTCATCCGCTTGCCAGCCTGCTGCTGCCATCAGGGTCTCATGATATTCCAGCGAAATATGATCAAAAATCAGTGTGTCGAGATCCGGCGTGTCAGCTCGGGTCAGTGATTCTGAACAGCCGGTACATTCGGCCATGTGCAGCCATACCAAAGGTACACGATCAGCCAGTTCGGCGGCCTCGGCCACCAGATTGCTAAACGGCAGTGGTAACGCGAGCAAGGCGGTTACCGATGCGCTCCATTTCATAAAGTCACGGCGGCTGATGCCATATTGCTGCATGCGTTCCAACAGTGATTGATCTTGGCGCGCGGGTAACTGCCGTAATGCGGCCAATCGCTGTTGCCCCTGTTGGTATAGTGCTGAATGAGTCTCCATGGAATTACCCTAAATGTTTGTTCCGAAAATATGGCGTTAACCGGTAACGCCACACCTGCCACCCCGTGTGAGTAATGTGCGTTGCCTTTCAAAAACGCTAAAAAATTGATACGCGTCATTAAACAGCGAAAATCGTGACGATGTACGCAAGATAACCGTCATAAAATTGATCCAAATCAATAAATGGCAGGTATGGATCAAAAAATAGGCAAAAATGCTGGCGTTGTTCAAAGGGTTAACAACTTAAGGAACTGAGCAACTGCCTATACTGTCAGAACACTGGCGGGTTTTGCTAAAGACACGTTATTATCAGAAAAGCATTTTAAGATCCCGTAGTTACCACACTACGGTGATACCTTTATCAGCCGTCTGCAGAAGACATTTACTATGCGCATACTTTTAATTGAAGATAATGATTTGCTGGCTCAAGGCATTATGTTGAGCCTCGGGAAACTGGATTTTCAGGTAGATCACGTTACCACTGTCAAACAGGCAGAAGCGGCAATCCATAATGAAGCCATCAGCGCTATCGTGCTGGATCTCGGATTACCAGACGGCAATGGCCGTTCGCTGCTGCAACAGTGGCGGCATCGGGGAATTGATATTCCCACCATAGTGTTAACTGCCAATACCGATTTTGATACCAAGCTGGCTTGCTTAGATCTTGGCGCAGATGATTATCTGGCAAAACCTTTCGATGTCCGAGAACTGGTGGCAAGACTGAAAGCCATTGTGCGTCGCCACCATGGATTGAATCAGAACCTGCTGGTTGTGGGCGCCCTGACCATGGATTTAAACGGGCATGAGGTGAGCTTTCGTGGCGAGCCAGTGAACTTATCGCGGCGCGAATTTCAGTTGCTACTGGAACTGGCGCAGTCTAACGGCCGGGTGCTTACCCGCGGGCAACTGGAGCAGCTCACTTACGGCTGGGATGAGGTGGGCAGTAATTCCATTGAAGTTCATATCCATCATCTGCGGAAAAAACCGCGTCAGAGCTAATTAAAACCGTGCGTGGTATTGGCTACACGTTGGCCGAGGTAGAGTAGCCCATGTCATTACGGGTATTAATGATGGGCGTGATGCTGCTGGGCATCTCGCTTTCCATCGGTATTTCCAGTTGGCTCAGCACCCATGATTCCCATCGTCAGATTGAAGAGCTGTTTGATGCGCAAATGCTGCAGAGTGCCAAGATCTTAGAAATGTTCTATGGCGCGCAGCCACCGGAACATCGGCAGGCGTTGATTGATCATCCGTTACTGCTACAAATAAAACCCGCTAAGGTCGAAACCTTTGATGAAGATGCTAATGCTGAACAGCTGGCCTATGAGCAAAAATTAGCGTTCCAGATCTGGAAACCGGACGGACATTTATTGGTGCGTTCTGCCAATACCGCAGAAGACCCCATGGCCGAATTTGTGGTGGGTTATCACCGGAAAATGTATCAAGGTCGGCTGTGGCATATTTACAGCTACTATTCGCAACGCGATAGCGTATGGATCATCACTGGCCAGCGTGACGATGTGCGTAAAGAACTGGTGGATCAAATCATAGGTAACAGTTTGATTGCGCCCGCGATAGTGTTCCCACTGGTGGCATTATTGATGATTTTCCTATCTTATTTGTTGCTGGAACCGTTACAGACGCTGGCCGATAAACTTAAACGCCGCGATCCCGGCGATCTAACCCCTTGCATATGCGTTTGCCGTCAGAACTGGTAACCGTGCGTGATGCCATGAATGCCTATATTGCCAGAGTGGCCGCGGCTATGAGCCGTGAGCGTAAATTCAGTGGTGATGCGGCCCATGAGCTGAAAACCCCGTTAGCGGTCATCAAGTTACACCATCAAGGGTTACTGGAATCAAATGATCCGGCAGAGTTGCAATTACATCACGAGGCTATCGACAAAGGCATTGATCAGATTGCCCATACGGTTGAACAGATGCTGCTGTTATCTCGGGTGGAATCCCTAGAACAGCTCAATGTTGCCAAGATAGATTTAGGGGCGCTGGTACAGCAAGTCTTGAATGATATGTTGCCGCTGATCGCCGATTATCAGTGGGAGCTGCATTTACCGGAGAAAATCTGCGTCAATGCCGATGCCTTTTACCTGAAACTGGTGCTCAAGAATCTGATCGATAACGCTTGTAAATATTCAGGAAACGCCGGGCCCATTCAGCTCAATGCCTGGGAGGATACCCAGCATAACTGTGCGGTACTACAGGTGATCGATGCAGGGCCAGGGTTGGATGAAGAGAACTGCCGCCAGCTCACGGAACGCTTTTTCCGGGTCGCCAATGAAAATGTCGCGGGCTCTGGGCTTGGCCTGTCTATCTGCGCCCATATTGTGGGATTACACAAAGGGCGCTTGCTCATTCAGCCGGGTAAACCCAAGGGTTTAGATGTGCGGATTATGTTGCCAATCAAATAGCTGACTTAGACAATCCCCGCGCGACTAAGGCGAGCCAGATTGACACCTTTTAGCGCGGCAATTTTATTGACCAACTGATTGACTTGGCTTGCTTGACCTTTGAGGATGATGGTTTCCAGACAGCGGTGATGGTCGATGTGCACATGGGTGCTGCACAGAATATGCACCAGATGATCGTGCTGGATCTCTATCAGTTTCTCAGACAGACCACGCTGGTGATGGTCAAAAATCAGCGTCAGCACCCCCACAACGTCTTCCAAACTGTTGTTCCATTGTTTATCAACAATGCGGTCACGAAACAGATCGCGGATATATTCAGAACGGGATTGATAACCGCGGGCATCGATATCCGCCTCAATTTCTTCAAACAGAGATTGGGGCAGGGAAACGGTAAAACGTAGAGTTTCATCATTGCTCATGATGTGACCTCAAAACAAATGCAGTAATAAATATCTTATACATTAACCTGTTACAAATTGTCCATGATCCTTCATGTGGCTGTGATCTAACTCGGTTTTTTCATGTTTTGCTGATATTCATATTGCATAACAGCTGCATAGACCACTAGTGTTACAAATATCGGGAGCGTAACACTCGTTTCCATTGCTGAGTGTGTGGGTTGACAGTGAAACTGGCGCAAGCTAACGATTCACTGGTTTTATTGGGAGATGGAGCCGCATCCTCTCCCTTTTTTCGACTTTTGCGGCGATAAAAAACGCGCTCGCAAGCGCGTTTTTTAGTGTGCAAACCGATTAGAAATTGGCGGAACGTGGTGCCCGCGGGAAGGGGATCACATCGCGGATATTGGACACGCCAGTCACATAAGACACCAGTCGTTCAAAGCCTAGACCGAAACCTGAATGTGGCACAGTGCCATAACGGCGCAAGTCGCGGTACCACCAGTAATCCTCTTTCACCAAGCCCATTTCATCCATGCGCTGATCCAGTACGTCTAGACGTTCTTCACGCTGCGAACCACCGATGATTTCACCAATGCCGGGAGCCAAAACGTCCATCGCAGCAACGGTTTTGCCATCGTCATTCATGCGCATGTAAAAGGCTTTAATGTCTTTGGGATAGTTTTTAACCACCACCGGTGAGTTAAAATGCTCTTCTGCCAGATAACGCTCATGTTCTGATTGCAGATCGGTGCCCCATTCAACCGGGAATTCGAATGTCTTACCGCAGTTTTTCAGGATTTCAACGGCATCAGTGTAATCCACCTGAGCAAAATCACTGCTGACAAAACGCTGAAGCCGTTCAATAACCGTCTTATCCACACGCTCTGCGAAGAACTTCATGTCATCCATACGTTCTTCTAACACGGCTTTAAAGGCGTATTTAAGCATCGCTTCCGCCAGCCCGGCGATATCATGCAGATCGGCAAAGGCGACTTCTGGTTCCACCATCCAGAACTCTGCCAAGTGGCGGCTGGTGTTGGAGTTTTCGGCGCGGAAAGTTGGGCCAAAGGTGTAGACTTTGGACAGGGCGCAGGCGTAGGCCTCACCGTTTAACTGCCCTGATACGGTCAGAAAGGCTTCTTTGCCGAAGAAATCTTTATCATAGTCAACCTTGCCAGCCTCAGTGCGGGGCAGGTTTTCCAGATCCAGTGTAGAAACCCGGAACATTTCGCCCGCGCCTTCAGTATCGGATGCGGTGATCAGCGGGGTTGATACCCAGACAAACCCGTTTTCATGATAAAAACGGTGGATAGCATGGGACAAACAGTTACGTACCCGAGCTACGGCGCCAATCAGATTGGTACGTGGTCGCAGATGTGCCAGTTCCCGCAGATATTCTACGGAGTGGCGTTTCGCTGCCATTGGGTAGGTTTCTGGATCGTCAACCCAACCAGTGACTGCTACGTTGGTGACCTGTAGTTCGTAATCCTGACCAGCACCGGGACTTTCTACCACTTCACCGGTGACAATCACAGAGCAGCCAGCAGTCAGCTTGAGCACTTCATCATTGTAATTGGGCAGATTATTGGGGACTACACCCTGAATGGGGTCGAAGCAGGAGCCGTCATAGACAGCAAGAAAAGATATCCCGGCTTTGGAATCCCGGCGGGTTCTCACCCAGCCACGGACGGTAACTTCAGAACCGACCGCATATTCGCCTTTAAATACAGATGCGACAGATGCAATGCTCATTATTGCTTTGTTCTCCAGTGAAACGTCGTTTTGCTACACACCCAGAGGTAATGGTAGTTGGTCGGCTGATACAGCGGACACGATTGATCGTACAGAAAAATTGGAGGTTTATATTACCTTGCTGGTGGCTTTTCTCAAGTTGAAAAAGGTATTCTGGAATCAAAGTTGTTTTTCATCATTATGCAGAAGGCAGAAAAATGAAAAAACTACGTCTTTTACAGATAGTTTTAGCCACATTATCGATTGCTGGTTGGGGACTGGCAGTGTATGCGCTGACAGTGTTTCATGAAGCCAGACCTGATCGCGCTATAGGCTATTTCTTCAGTCGTGGCGCACCGGTAAGAATGCAATGGAATTTGCAGGAAACCATGTTGCTGGAACATATCATCTGGGTCTGTGCGGGGCTGAGTTTTGCCAGTATGGCGTTGAATTGGTATCTCGCCAGCCATTATCGCATGGGGTACTGGTTTAACATTCCTTTGTTATTACTGAGTTCGGTCACTGCCGGGCTTTATCTGCGTTTTGTGATCCTCTGAACATCGCAGCCAATAATATCGCAGAAAGTATCGATAATCGCGGCGGTGGCTCCCCAAATTAGCCTGTCACCATAGGGAATAAAGGTAACAGGATGCGACTGTTGCCGACGCTGCACGAGCATGACATGACGGTTATTCTGTTGCAGTAAAAATGTCAGCGGTACTGTAAACATTGCGCTGACTTCTCCAGGATTTAGCCGCGCCGTGAAGGGCTGCTGCACTATCCCCACCACCGGGGTGATATTAAAACCAGTAATAGTATGGTGCTGCGGCAAAGTGCCAAGTAATTCCACATTGGCGGGCGCAAGACCTATCTCTTCGTGGGCTTCACGTAACGCGGTCTCCAATAAGTTGCGATCTTGCGGCTCCTGCTTTCCGCCCGGAAAACTGACTTGTCCAGGGTGCGCTTTAAGATGGCGCGGGCGCTGGGTTAGCAACAGCTCTACACCATTACTGCCAGCCTGAAATGCCAGTAACACCGCTGCATTTCGCAGGCGGGGCGGCGTTCCCTGCGGTTGGCTGAGTGGCGCGGCAACGCCTAGTTCAAAACGCCAGCGCAGTTCGGTGAGATCCAAGTATCACTCCTTGAATTGTTGCAACAGTGGCAGGATGCGACTGACTTTGTCATGGCATTCCTGATATTCAGCATCGCCGTCAGAATCTGCCACAATGCCACCACCAGCCCAACAATGCAGTTTCCCCTCAGCGGCAACGAGTGTTCTGATGGCAATATTACTATCCATAGTGCCATGCTGACTGATATAGGCTATAGCGCCACAGTAAAGGTTACGCCTTGATGGCTCCAGTTCTTCGATGATTTCCATGGCCCGGATTTTGGGCGCGCCAGTGATGGAGCCACCGGGAAAGGCTGAGCGTAATAAGGTGAGGGGCGTGACATCGTCTGGTAATTGTCCAGTCACTGTGCTGACTAAGTGATGTACGGCCGGGAAGCTCTCCAAGGCAAATAATGAGGGCACTGTTACACTGCCGGGCGTGGCGATTTTCCCGATATCGTTGCGTAGCAGGTCAACAATCATCAGGTTTTCGGCGCGGTTTTTTGCTGACTGCTGTAACTCTACGGCCAACTGCCGATCTGCTGCGGCATTGTCACTGCGCGGCGCCGTACCTTTAATCGGTTTGGTCTGGATCTGACCGGCGGCCGTGACCGTCATAAAACGCTCCGGTGAAATTGACAGCGCGCACCCTTGTGGTAACCGCATGAAGGCTGAAAATGGCGCGGTATTGGCTTGACGTAAGGCACAGTAAGCTTGCCATTCATCGCCTTGGTAATCGGTACTGAAGCGTTGTGTCAGATTAATCTGATAACAGTCACCGCTGTGCAAATAATGCTGAATGCGCTGAAATTTTTCGAGGTACTCGCTTTTGCTGAGTTGCGGCTGCCAGTAGCTGGCAAGGGTAAACGGAGTCGTTGCTGCGGGCGGTGTTGCCAGTAACGCCTGTAAGCGCGCCAATGTGGCGTTTAAGGCGGCTTCCCCGGCGTAATGTAGCAGTTGCCAGCCTTGTGTTTGTTTGTCGTGCAATAAGGCCCAGTCATAAATGCCCACGGCTAACTGTGGAAAAGCAATATCATCCGCGGCGATGTCAGGTAATTGTTCCAGCTTGCGGCCTAAGTCGTAACCAAAACAACCGATAGCACCACCGCCAAAGGGCAATATTGTGGGTTTGCTGTCAGGGAAATAGTCCGCCAGTAATTGCCGCAGCAACTGCCAGGGATCGGCCGCTGACCATTGCTTTTGTTTCTGTTGCTGGCAAATTTCACTGGTATTGCCATGGGTGGTCAGCGTTGCCAATGGCCAAGCACTGATAAGGTCAAATTTGGCATCGGGATGTTCGGCATCGGCGGAGTCTAGCAATACGGCCCAAGGCAGTGTCGAAAAATGGCTAAACAACTGTGGCACCGTATAGTTCCAGTCCAACGAATAACGCGCAATCTGGCTGCTGTTTGCGATGTGCATCTAACAATTAATTCCAAAAAATGTGATGTAGCCCAAAAAGCTGTGAAAGGTTATCATATCTGCCACCAAAAAAATGACCATAACAGCCTGACCTTAGGTGAAATCGAGCAGTATGACGATTTTCTGCGGTGCGCATGGGGGCATCGATACTGTAGGCGGATCGCGCATGAGTTGACAAGCGCTAGACGCCTCGGTGGGGACAGGGAGCAATTGGAGCGCAAACATGTCTGTAATCAAGCAAGCTGACTTTATCGACAGTATCGCAGATGCCCTGCAGTACATCTCTTATTACCATCCCAAGGATTTCATTGATGCCATGGCCGAGGCTTATGCGCGCGAGCAGAGTCCGGCCGCTAAAGACGCCATTGCCCAGATCCTGATCAACTCACGGATGTCCGCCGAAGGGCATAGACCTTTGTGTCAGGATACCGGGATCGTCACCTGTTTTGTGTACGTGGGGATGGGCGTGCAATGGGATAAAACCGACATGACCATTCAGCAGATGGTTGATGAAGGTACCCGTCGCGCCTATACCAATACCGATAACACTTTACGTGCTTCGATTGTGGCCGACCCTGCCGGAACCCGTAAAAATACTCGCGATAACAGTCCAGCAGTAGTGCACATTGTCTCTGTGCCCGGCGATAAAGTGGATGTGGCAATCGCGGCTAAAGGCGGCGGCTCTGAAAATAAATCCAAGATGGTGATGCTGAATCCTTCCGATGATATTGCCGCCTGGGTTGAGAAAACCTTGCCAACGATGGGGGCAGGTTGGTGCCCACCAGGAATGTTAGGCATTGGCATAGGGGTACGGCTGAAAAAGCGGCGGTTATGGCTAAAGAAGCACTGATGGAGAGTGTTGATATCCATGAGTTACAAGCTCGTGGGGCCGAAACGACCGAAGAGAAGCTCCGTTTGGATATTTTCAATCGGGCGAATAACTTAGGGATTGGTGCCCAGGGCCTGGGTGGTTTGACAACCGTGCTTGATGTCAAAATCAAAACAGCGCCCACACATGCGGCTTCTAAGCCAGTGGTGATGATCCCTAACTGTGCCGCCACCCGCCATGTGCATTTTCATCTTGATGGTACTGGCCCGGCAGAACTCACGCCGCCGTCATTGGACGACTGGCCAGCTATTACTTGGGAAGTTGGCGAAAATACCCGCCGGGTTAACCTAGATACAGTCACCCAAGCCGAGATTGAAACCTGGAACAGCGGTGATACTTTGTTGTTGTCTGGCAAAATGCTGACTGGCCGTGATGCTGCCCACAAACGTATTCAAAGCCTGCTGGAAAGCGGTGAAGGCTTGCCTGCTGGCGTCGATTTTCACGGTAAGTTTATTTATTACGTTGGCCCGGTGGATCCTGTGGGTGATGAAGTGGTTGGCCCCGCCGGCCCGACCACCTCTACCCGCATGGACAAATTTACCGACATGATGCTGGAAAAAACTGGTCTGATGGGCATGATAGGTAAAGCTGAACGGGGCCCAGTCGCGGTTGCCTCCATTAAACAACATAAAGCGGTATATTTAATGGCCGTTGGCGGTGCAGCTTATTTGGTCTCAAAAGCCATTAAAAAGGCGCGGGTGATCGCATTCGAAGATTTGGGAATGGAAGCAATTTATGAGTTTGAAGTTAAGGATATGCCTGTTACTGTAGCGGTTGACTCTCAAGGGGTAAATGCCCACGAAACCGGACCTGCCATCTGGAAAGTCAATATCCAGCAGGCGCGGCAAGCGTGAGTATGAATAACCAGAGGGGCCGGTGATGGCCCCTTTGTTATTGATAACCTGAACCATCGAAAAATAACAAAAGAAGATCGACAAATGAAAATGAACACTTTGTGTATGGCGCTGTTGGCAACAGGAATTACCTTGCCAGCGCTGGCTGCCGGACAGCAGCCATTTACTGTACAGGATTTGGTGAAGCTCAATAAGTTACACTCTGCTGCCGTTTCTAACGATGGCACTAAGCTGGTATACGGGGTTAAAACCGTTGCCGATGATGGCAAAGCTAATTCCGATCTGTATCTGCTGGATTTGACAGATAAAGCGGCTAAACCGCTGCAATTGACCACCGCCAAAGGGACTGAACATGATGTCAGCTTCAGCCCAGATGACCGCAGTATCTATTTCGTCGCGGCCCGCGATGGCAGCAGCCAATTGTACCGCTTGTCCTTGACTGGTGGCGAAGCGCAACAGGTATCGCATCTGCCGTTAGATATCGATGGTTACAAGTTGTCTGCGGATGGTAAGCAGGTGGTGATGTCGATTCGGGTATTCCCAGAATGTGACACGCTAGAATGCTCCAAAGAAAAATTTGATGCAGAAAAGAACCGCAAAAGCACTGGCCGCGAATACAGCCAGTTGATGGTGCGGCATTGGGATACTTGGTTTGATCATGCCCGTAACCACTTGATTGTGGCACCGATTGAAAATGGTCAGTTGGGTAAAACTGTCGATGTGACAAAAGGACTGGACACCGAAACACCGCCAAAACCCTTTTCTGGGATGGAAGAAGTTACCTTTACGCCCGATGGCAAATATGTGGTGTATAGCGCTAAAGCGCCAGCAAAAGATCAGGCCTGGACCACCAATTATGACCTGTGGCAAGTGCCGGTAAATGGCGGTGACACCGTTAATCTAACGGCGGAAAATAAAGCCTGGGATGCACAACCGGTTTATTCCGCAGATGGCCGTTATCTCGCTTATCTGGCGATGAAAAAACCAGGATTTGAAGCCGATCGTTACCGCATCATGCTGCGTGATACGGTTACCGGTCAGACTAAGGAAGTCGCGCCGCTGTGGGATCGCAGTCCAGCATCGATCAGCTTCGGTAAGGATAACAATACCTTATATGTTACGGCTCAGGATGTTGGGCAAGTATCGGTATTCGCTATCAATACTCAGTTTGGTGATGTTCGTACCTTATATAATGATGGCAGCAACAGCTTGGTGGGCCTTGCCGGTGACCGCCTGATAGTGAAACATGCCTCATTAGTAGAACCTGGTGACCTTTGGTCGATGAACTCTGATGGGCAGGACTTACAGCGTCTGACCGATGTTAACCGTGCCAAACTCGACAACATCAAATTTGGAGATTTCCAGCAGTTCAGCTTTAAGGGCTGGAATAATGAAGAGGTGTTCGGCTACTGGCTGAAACCCGCCAATTTTGAAGAGGGTAAAAAATATCCGGTAGCGTTTTTGGTGCACGGTGGCCCACAAGGCTCATTTGGTAACTCATTCAGCTCACGCTGGAATCCTGAATTGTGGGCCGGGGCTGGCTATGCCGTCGTCATGGTCGATTTCCATGGCTCCACTGGTTATGGTCAGGCATTTACCGATTCAATCAGTCTCGACTGGGGTGGTAAGCCGCTGGAAGATCTGCAAAAAGGTTTGGCGGCAGCAGCTAAACAGCAACCTTGGATTGATGCGTCAAATGCTTGTGCTTTAGGCGGTTCCTACGGTGGCTACATGATGAATTGGATCCAAGGCAATTGGAACGATGGTTTCAAGTGCTTGGTGGATCATGCTGGATTGTTTGATATGCGTTCTATGTACCATGTAACCGAGGAGTTATGGTTCCCGGAACATGAGTTTGGCGGTACATATGAACAAGCCAAGGATCTGTACGAAAAGTTCAACCCGGCTAACTATGTGCAGAATTGGAAGACGCCAATGCTGGTGATCCACGGTGAACAGGACTTCCGCGTGCCTTATGATCAAGGTTTAGCCGCGTTTTCCTACATGCAGCGGAATAATATTCCTTCTGAGCTGCTGGTGTTCCCCGATGAAAACCACTGGATCCTCAACCCTGATAACCTACAGCAATGGTACGGCAAAGTGCTGGGGTGGATGGATCGTTGGACGGGCAAAGCCGCGCAGTAAGTCTGTTTTATCTGCCACTGTAAAAGCCGACATTGTCGGCTTTTTTACTGCCATTTATTAACGTAACCGCCCTGCGGTTGGGGGTATTGTTTATCTGAACCTTGGCCGGTAAAGCCTTCGGTGAGGGGATTTATTGGCATTCTTTACCAAATTTAAAACAATATAATCAATAAGATATGCTCATTGGCATTAATTGGGCAGATGTTTCTGACATCGTGCTCAAGTTACATCGCCGCATCTTTAACCCTGTGACGGCCAGCCATGTCCCAGATTTTTTCGATGCCGATATCGGCTACAGGATTATCTTGGTGTCATTATGCCGTTACATCCCATTTCCATGCCTGTGTGCGGTTTAACTGGTGGGTTACTGTGCTTTGCGCCGTCTTATTAAAGTGCCATTAAGGTTAGGTTTTTTACAGTGGGCCAGTGGCAAACATCTTCTTTGCCAGATTTCATAAGTAACCATATGCTTGTATTATGATGTTTATCAACAGGGTAGGTTACGTTCAACCGCTTTGAGTCCGATAGATTTTATCTCCCGGGTCTTATGGGAATTAGCCTTATCTGCGGTGTGTTGGTGAGAGCATGACGATGCGGCAAACCTGCCATGAATGCAGGCTGCTGCGCAGTTTTCAGCCGATACGCGATATAGCTAACAATGGCAGCAAAAACAATGGATACAGTGGCTTTCTTTGTCATGAATTTAGTAGTAATTTATTGCCCTCGTCCGTATTTGCCTCCCAGAGACGTTTATATATTAGCGGCACTCAGCTTTTGAATATAAACCCTGCTTTTCTTGCTTTAATGATAAATAAGGTTGTTTCTACATGCTCAGTCGATTTGGAAAAACGCTTAGCCTGGCTGTGTTGTTAGGAGTCGCATTGTTGCAATCAGCCAACGTGCTGGCTGATCCTAAAACACCTCTTAATCAAGAGAACAAAGTAGAGGCCATTCTGGCTGACAAAAATCCGCCAGCAGCGCCGCAGACAGCCCAGAAGCCGCTGGCCGTAAGCAATGCTAAATTCACTACGAGTGGTGTGTTTGATCAGGACACAGTGGTGAAACTGGCAAAACAACTTGCGGGCAAGCCCTATGTTGCGCCGGACGAGTCGTTGCCAGACTCCCTTAAAAATCTTACCCAAGAACAGTACCAGGATATCCGCTTCCGCGCAGATGCCGCCATCTGGAAAAATCAGAATCTGCCTTATCAGTTGCAGCTGTTTCACCGTGGCTTTTATTTCAAGGAGTTGGTGGAGCTGGCGCTGGTACGCGGCAATCAAGCGGCGCATTTAGCTTATAATCCCGACTATTTTGAAACCGGCAAGTCTGTGACCCAACCTTTGCCCCAAGGCGATATCGGTTATTCCGGGTTCCGTCTGCATTATCCCTTGAATCGTAAAGACTATTTTGATGAATTACTGGTATTCCAAGGGGCAACCTATTTCCGCGCGTTAGGGAAGGGCAATAACTATGGGGTTTCGGCTCGCGGTTTAGCGTTAAAAACAGCCGATCCTATGGGCGAAGAGTTCCCGTTCTTTAAAGCCTTCTGGATTGAAGAGCCCCATGAAGACTCAAATCTTCTGGTGATCCATGCACTGTTGGACAGCCCTAGTGTTACCGGCGCATATCGTTTTTCGGTGCGTCCCGGTGATAATACCCAAATGGATGTGGAAGCTACGCTGTTCCCCAGAGTCGACCTAGATAAAGTAGGATTAGCGCCTGGCACCAGTATGTATATGCACTCGCTCAATGGGCGACAAAATACCGATGACTTCCGGCCTGAAGTGCATGATTCCGATGGCTTATTGATGCTCAACGGCCGTAGTGAACGCCTATGGCGGCCGTTAGCTAACCCCAAAACGCTGCAGATCAGTGCATTTATGGATAATGCGCCACAAGGATTTGGTTTAATCCAGCGGCAGCGTAATTACAGCGCTTACCAGGATTTGCGTACCCCTTATCAGACACATCCAAGCCTGTGGGTT
Source organism: Shewanella dokdonensis (assembly GCF_018394335.1). Classification (NCBI taxonomy): domain Bacteria; kingdom Pseudomonadati; phylum Pseudomonadota; class Gammaproteobacteria; order Alteromonadales; family Shewanellaceae; genus Shewanella; species Shewanella dokdonensis. Next base: position 3,754,127 of record NZ_CP074572.1, read on the forward strand.
GAGCCAGTGGGCAACTGGGGCCAAGGGTCTGTCATTCTTACCGAAATCCCAACTCAAGCAGAAATTCACGACAATATCGTGGTGTTCTGGCGGCCGATGGAACCTATTCGTGCCGGTAGCCAGTATCGCTTTGCCTATCGGCTCAGTTGGGGCGAGGAACCCGCAGTCAAGACTGGCACAGTCACCGTGGCTCGTACCGCGAGTGGTCGAGCTGATATTTCCAAGCCCACAGCCAAACGTTTGTTTGTTATCGATTATCAGTTAAATGATGGTAAACGTCCGGCAGTGATGCCCGTGCCCAAAGTGCAAACTTCTGCGGGTAGCATCGATAATGTTGATATCCGTGACAACCCCCACAACGGTGGCTATCGGCTGACATTTCAGTTTGATCCTAAAGACGCTCAGGTGGCAGAACTGCGGGCAGAATTACAGTTTGATGCCGCGGCGGGTATTGATGCTGCCGCCCCTGGAAAAGTTGAAACTTGGTTATATCGTTGGTCACGTTAATGAATCGCAAGGATAAACGGATGTTGCAGGAAAATTTACTGGCGCAGGAACATCCTCAGTTAGACGGCGACAGTGCCATGCCGCCAGAACGACCAGCGCCAATGCCGGAACAGAGCCTCACCGCGTTGTCGGCGGGCTTTCCGCGTGCGAGCATTAATCCTGGTGGGGTGACCTCAAAAATCCCGCCGCGGGTGATGGTGGTGGGCTCTGCATTGTTGTTGTCGCTATTTGCCATCTACGAAATGCTACAGGTGTTCAGTGTAGCGGCGGTAACACCGCTGGAATATCTGGTACTGTTATTGTTTGCCGTTAATTTCTGTTGGATTGCCCTGGCATTTTGTAGCGGTGTCGCCGGTTTTATTGAACTGATTAAACATAGGTTTGTAAAAGCCCGCGTCACCCAGGTTAAGGTGTTGACCGACAATGTCGCCATATTAATGCCCACTTATAACGAGCAACCGGATCGGGTGTTCTCGGCGGTAGAAACCATGGCACTGGATCTGGTGAACTACACCCAAGACAGCAAAGAACACCAATGTTTTTCCTGGTTTATTCTCTCTGATACAACCGACCCTAGCATCGCCTTGGCAGAAGAACAGGCCTTCTGGCTATTACGGCGGCGGTTGGCGGGCAGGGCGCGGGTGTTTTATCGGCGGCGGCGCAAGAATACCGCACGTAAATCTGGCAACGTCGAAGATTTTTGTACCCGTTGGGGCAGTGCTTACGACAGTCTGCTGGTGTTGGACGCTGACAGTGTGATGCAGAGCCAATGCATTGTAGAACTGGGGCGGCGCATGCAGGCCGATCCCGATGCCGGGTTGATCCAGACCATCCCATACTTGGTGAAAGGCGTTACCTTATTGGCTCGGTTGCAGCAATTTGCCGCCCGATTTTACGGCCCAATCATCGGCACTGGATTGGCGTGGTGGGTGCAAAAAGAGGGCAACTTCTGGGGCCATAACGCCATCATTCGCACCCAGGCCTTTATGCAGGCCGCCGGTTTACCCGTGCTCAAAGGCAAGCCACCTTTCGGCGGACATATCATGAGTCATGACTTTGTCGAGGCCGCGCTTATCCGCCGCGCGGGCTGGAGTGTGCAGATTGCCGCTGACCTTCCTGGCTCATTTGAAGAGTGTCCACCATCAATTATTGATATGGCGGTACGAGATCGCCGCTGGTGTCAGGGGAATTTGCAACATAGTAGGGTGTTACCTGCCAAAGGATTACACTGGATCAGTCGGTTGCATTTAGTTACCGGGATTATGTCGTATCTGTCTTCGCCGTTTTGGCTGTTGTTGATCCTCTCTGGTTTGCTGCTGGCATTGCAGGCGCACTATATCCGTCCGGAATATTTTACCGATCAGTTTTCGCTGTTTCCTAAATGGCCAGTCATGGACTCTGATCGAGCATTGCGGCTGTTCTACATCACCATGGGCATTCTGTTTGGGCCGAAAATCTTTGGTTCACTGTTGCTGCTGACAGATAAACAATACGTCAAGATCTTGGGCGGTAGATTGCGGATCACTGCCAGTATTCTACTGGAAGTGCTGGTGTCGGCGCTGATAGCACCCATCATGATGTTTATCCATTGTGGGGCTGTATTTGCCATTATTTCCGGCAAAGATAGCGGCTGGGCGCCACAACGGCGTGATGATGGTAGCCTGCCTTGGTCAGACGTGATTTATCGTCACCGCTATCATGTTCTGGCCGGTATCCTGCTGGGTTATGCGGCCTATCTGGATTCTTGGACGCTGTTAGCGTGGATGTCACCCGCGCTGATTGGCTTGTGGATTGCCGTGCCTTTGTCGGCATTTACCGCATCGCAGAAAGTGGGTAAATGGTTCCGGGCCAAGCGGTTATTGTCGACACCAGAGGAACTTGAACCACCACAGATCCTGACCTCAGCCGCGGCGGCCCGTGGAGAGTATGAAGCCGCGCTTAAAGATGTCTGGGATGTGCGCATGTTACTGGATAACCCTGAACTGATGGCATTGCACATGCAAATCATGGATAAACTGCCAACACATATTCCCGGCGGCAAAATCGAGTCAATGGATGCCATTGCGAGAGTGAAAGTTCAGGAAGCTCAGACACAGGAAGCGCTGTTAGCTAATCTGGACAATAAAGAGTTGGGTTACATCTTAGGCAACCCGCTACTGTTGCAGACCATGCAGCGCTTACCTAAATCTTATACCGAGAGTGATTTGGTGAGCATCTGTTAGATGTCACTGCAATGCTAAGAGCCGGCCGATGTGCCGGCTTTTTTGTGGTCTTGGGGGATGGCGATAACGAATGTGAGCCGTGCGGCTGTTTTTATTTTCTGGGTTTGCCAAATTAGTCACTTCAGGATAAATTAAAACACTCGTTTGAAATATTAAGGCCGTTAACTGATGAACCCAATCCAAGCCCCCACATTAGAAATGAATTTTCTGCTGCAGCAGGTGTTCGATGCTGGCAATGTTTGGCAGAAATTGCCAGCCATTGCGGAACTACTCGATTTGGAAACCGCCTCGGCTATTTTGGAAGAGGGCAGCCGATTTTGCAGCGAGCAGATCCAGCCGTTGAACCAGCGTGGTGATGCGCAAGGCGTAGGATTTGATGGCATACAAGTGACTACGCCAGCGGGCTATCCTGAGGTATTCCGCCAGTATGCCGCCGGTGGTTGGGTTGGTTTGTGTGGCGAGCCAGAATTTGGTGGCATGGGCATGCCCAAAATGTTGGGGGTGCTATTGGATGAGATGGGGTATAGCGCAAGTAATGCTTTTACGCTTTATGGCGCGCTCACTGCCGGTGCGGCATTGTGTATTCACGCGCATGGTTCTGAAGCGCTGAAAGCCTTATATCTGCCCAAGTTATATTCTGGTGAGTGGGCAGGGGCAATGGATATGACAGAACCGCAAGCGGGTTCCGATCTGCGCAATATTGCCACGCGTGCAGAACCTCAGGCTGATGGCAGTTACCGCATTAACGGCAGCAAGATGTTTATTACCGGCGGTGATCATGATCTGACCAGCAATGTGATCCATCTGGTGCTGGCGAAAATCCAGGGCAGCGACGGTATTTCGCTGTTCCTCGTCCCCAAATTCAAAGTCAATGCCGCTGGTGATATTGGCGATGCTAACGGCGTCACCGTCGGCGCGATAGAGCACAAGATGGGCCTCAAAGGTTCGGCCACTTGTGTCATGAATTACGATGATGCCGAGGGTTACCTGATAGGAAGAGCTAATCGTGGCTTGATCTGTATGTTTACCATGATGAACTATGAACGGTTATCGATTGGTATTCAGGGACTTGGCAGCGCGCAATGCGCTTATCAAATGGCCACTGCTTATGCCAAAGAACGCTTGCAAGGGCTGGCGGCTGGCGGTTCACCTACGGGGGCTAAAGCTGATCCGCTCGTGGTGCATGGTGATGTGCGGCGTATGCTGATGAGTATCAGGGCGCTCACTGAAGCGGGGCGTGCGTTAGCTATGATGACCGGCATGCAGCTTGATGGCGCCAAGTATGCTGCCACCGAGAGCGAAAAACAGCAGGCCAGCAAATTTGCGGCATTATTGACGCCGGTGGCTAAGGCGTTTCTCAGTGATCGTGGGTTTGATGCCTGTGTCACAGCACAGCAGGTCTTTGGTGGACACGGTTATATCAGTGAAACCGGTATTGAACAGTTGGTGCGAGACACCCGTATTGCGCAGATTTATGAAGGCACTAACGGCATTCAAGCCATTGATTTTCTTGGACGGAAACTGGCAGGCGATAATCTGGCCACTGTGACTGAGTTCTTTGGCCTGTTGCAGCAACAGCAGCAGTCATGTGCGCCGATATTTGTGAAAGAACAACAGCAGTTACAGCAGTTACAGCAGCAATTCCTCGATGTTATTGCGGCAGTTAACCAGCAGAAACACGATAATCCGGCATTGATTAACGCGGTTGCCGTAGATGCGCTAGATGCTTTTGGTTATCTGTTATATGGCCATTTCTGGTTGATGATGGCTGACCGGGCGTTGAAGGCAACAGAACTGCCAGCGGCGTTTGTCAGTGGTAAACAGCAACTGTGTCACTACTATTTTGCGAAGCAGTTACCCAAAGTCGCTATGCACTTAGCGGCTGTTGCCGCGGGCGATGATACCGTGATGCAGCCAGTATCCGACTGGTTCTAATCTTGTGATTATCCGTTAAATAATCGGTGCCTGTATTATCGGGCACCTTTTTGCTGCGAGAGTGCTGCCGCGGGTTCTACCGGTAAATGCTGTTGCAGCGCAGGCATCACTGCCGCCATAAAGCTGCGTTTATGTTTCTCTGCCTGAGGATTTAGCCCATTTTCCAACACCACAAACAGATAACGGTTCTTATCATGTGTGGCATCACCAGAGAGAAATCCTGCAAGATTTTGTACCCCACTCATGCTACCGGTTTTGGCCACCACTGCACCACGTAACGGGCTACGATTAAATGGGCGCTTGTACTGCAATGTGCCGCTGATCCCCGCCTTGGGTAATACCTCGGTCAGCCACTGTAATGCCGGGCGACGCTGTATTTGCTGTAACAGTTGGGCGAGTTGTCGGGCACTGAGTAAGTTGTAGCGTGATAGCCCTGAGCCATCGGCAATATTACTGCTGGACATCGAGATGCCAAACTGCTCCAGCGTTTCTTTAACGGTGCGACTACCGGCTGCAAAACCCGCATGTTTACCGAAGCGTTGCTGGCCTGCCTGTTTGAGCAGCGTATCGGCAATCAGATTATCTGAATCAAGTAACATCTCACTGATTAACTGACTCAGCGGTTCCGAACGGTTATCAAACAGCAAAGTGGCAGCCGGGGGAATGTCAGTCGCAATACTGACCGGCCCTTTAAAGGCAAATTGCTGTTGGTAGATGGCGCTCACCACATCGGCGGCATAACGCGAAGGATCGTTAACCGCAATGGCGAGTGGCAAGGGGCACTCCCAGCATAACATCCGGTTAACTGATAGTGATTATCGGGCTGTAGCTGTAACCGCAACTGGCAGAATGCTTGTTGTTTTTGGGGATCAAAATAAGCGTTAGAACGCACGGATATTGGGGCTGGTAGCAGCGGTTTTACCTGAGTAGTCTGGTCACGTTGCAGCAGTAGTGCTTTGACACAATTTTGATCAATCACAAAACTGGAGACCGGGGCTGCGTAACAAATTCCTAGGTCGTCCCATACCCATCCCGGAGCCTGCCATTGGCTATCGTTACTGCCCACCAATACCAGTTTGCCAGTGATATGCTGAATCCCGCTGTCGGCCAGTTTAGCCGCCATCTGCGCCAGTTGCGCACGGGTTAAGCGGGGTCACCATCGAATTGCAGATACAGATCCCCGTTAAGTATACCGTTTTCAGTTTTGCCGGTAGTATACAGGCGGGTATGAAAGCGGAAATCTTCCCCAAGCACTTGCCATGCGGTAACGGCGGTAAGTAGTTTCTGGGTGCTGGCAGGCAGCATCAGTACATCGGGGTTATGGCTGACCAGCACTTCGCCGCTGTGAGTATCTTGTACCCATAAGGCGGTTTGTGAGTCAGTAGGCAGCAGTGGTTGCAACCAGTTGGGTAATATCGCGGCACTGGGGCTGCATGAAAGCAGTAACCAGCCAAGTCCTGTTAGCCCTTGTGTCCAGCGCCGGAGCCCGTTAGATCTAATTGTCATCCTTTTCCATTAACCGATAAAATTTAAGTGTGACAAAGATGACCAATACGATATACAGCGGTAATACCAGCGGGCCAAGCCAATCTTTAAAATGGAAAATTCCCCAAGCGGCTACCAATGTCAGTAATAGCGGTATCCAGATATTACGTATCATGTTGATTCCTGTTTTGTCGCAATGGTGAGTCAGTCATACTGACACGATAAACCGTGGATCTTTGGTATGATTTGGCACCTTTGCAATCATTTTACTGTGAACACCGACACAAGCGCACATTAATTGTACAAAACAGGCACAATTTGAGTGCATCTACTTCTCGTTCCGGGAGAAAACGCTTGCTCCGCTGGTCACAAGTGAGTAAGTTCTATTGCCTTAAATCAGCCGCAACCTTTATCATCGCGGCATTTTCATGTGATGTCCCGACAAAAGGTACAGGGATCATGCGGTTCGGGATAGCTAGAGTGTAGGAGGATGCCTTGCTGGATCAGCTAGGTGGCATTGCTATAAGCCCTGAGTCAATACAGTGGCTGTTGACCCCAAAAAATTCAAAGAAACCCTGATCGATAGCATTAACGCAGCCGAGCGGGTTATCTATATTGCAGCGTTATATCTTGAAGATGATGAAGCTGGGCGTGAAGTGCTGGCGGCATTGCTTAATGCCAAGGCTCGCCGACCAGCACTGGATATCAAGGTACTGGTTGATTTTCATCGTGCTCGTCGCGGGCTGATTGGCCATAAAGGCGACAGTGGTAACTACCAGCTCTATCGTAAACTGATGGCCACTGCGGCGCACCCGTTCACCATTTATGGGGTTCCGGTAAAGTCTCGTGAATTTCTGGGCGTGCTACATCTCAAGGGATTTGTGATTGACGATGCGGTGATATACAGCGGCGCTAGCCTCAATAATATCTATCTGCACCAGCAAGAACGGTATCGGCTTGATCGCTATTATCTGCTGAAATCCGCCGAATTGGCGGCCAGCATGCGCAATATGATTGATGAATATATCTTGTCACACCGGGCGGTGGTCAGCTTGAGTGAGCCGCAGGATATATTGCCTGAGCGACACGAATTACGTGCTTTTAAGCAACAGCTTAGCGATGCGCATTATGATTTCCGCGAAACTCATGCGCCGCTGCGCTTGACCCCAATGGTGGGTCTGGGACGCAAGCAAAATCTGCTGAACAACACAGTGCTGCAAATGGTAAAAGAGTCGCGCCAGTCCTTGTTTGTCTGTACGCCTTATTTCAATCCCCCATATCTGTTGATGCGGGCCTTGGCGAAGCATTTGCGCAGCGGTCGCAAATTAGACATTGTGGTGGGCGACAAGACCGCAAATGATTTTTTCATACCGGTTGATCAACCGTTTTCCACTATTGGCGCTTTACCTTACCTATATGAGCAATCGCTGCGAAAATTTGCCAAACGGCAGCAGTGGGCGATTGATAGCGGTTTGTTACGCATCCACCTGTGGCACCATGAACGCAATAGCTTTCATCTGAAAGGGATTAGCATGGATGACCGCAAACATCTGTTGACCGGCAGTAACCTAAACCCTCGGGCATGGGCACTGGATTTGGAAAACGGTATTCTGTTGCACGATGAACAGCAGGTGCTAGCACCTAAGTTCCGCGACGAGCAGCAACAGCTATTGCAATATACGCGGCAGATTTTGCATTACAGTCAGCTAGAAACCTTGCAAAGCTACCCGGCAGCGGTGAAAAAGATCCTGACAAGGATCCGGCGGTTACGCGCCGATTTCTTTCTGCGTCGCATTCTCTGATGACAATATCACCACCATTAGCCGCTGAGATGCCAGCGCAACATGCGGTGCATCGTCTGCATGCTTATCGGCAGTCGATTGCCACCAGGCCTTATGCGGCTCGCGGCATGAAAGTGCAGCGTTGTGGCAATTGCTTGTTGCCACAGCAGATTTGTACCTGTAGCAGTCGTAAGCTGCTACAGTCGCAGACCGCTTTTGCGCTGGTGATGTATGATACCGAAGTGTTGAAACCCAGTAATAGCGGGCGGCTTATTGCCGATCTGATCCCTGATACGCATGCGTTTTTGTGGTCTCGTACCCAGCCAGACCCTCAGCTATTGGCGTTGTTACAGCAACCCGAATATCAACCGTTTCTGGTATTTCCAGGGGATTATGCCTTGCCGGGGCAGCAGATTATCGAAGTGCAGCCACAGATGCCGCCTTTAGCATTACGCTTTGACCAAGCGCGCACACCACTGTTTGTCCTGTTAGATGGTTGCTGGCGTGAAGCGGTGAAGATGTTTCGCAAGAGCCCATACTTGCAACAGTTGCCGCTGATATCGTTTCATCCCGATACGCTGGCATCTTACCAACTGCGTAAAGGGCAACGGGAGTTTCAACTAGGAACGGCGGAAGTCGCTGCAATGACACTCGCGGCCTGGGGTGAACAAGCCAATGCCACTATGTTGCAGATGTGGTTCAGCATCTTTGTCGAAGCCACGCTTTGGAGTCGCAGTGCCCGCTCACCAGAATGTTTCGCCCGCATGCAGGCGCTACTGGCAGAATTTAACGCACGGTAGCGTTGGACAGCAAGGCAATCTCATACCAAGTAATAAAGATTGATACTGAGATTAAACTTTGCGTACTAATATGGCTGCGTTCTGCTTGGATACAGCCATTCTTAATTACGGAATGCCCCTATTTAGTTGTATCTCACTTAATGGGGGACTCGATAAAATCATTCCTGTTACCAAAATATTCGTAATACTATAAAGAAACGATGTTAACTGTAGCAGCCTAAAGAACTACTAGTTGGTCTTATGGAAGTGAGATTCCCAATCCGGTTAACGTTTCAGTAGTCATTGTTCCTGTGACCTTAAAAAACATATTCTGTTGGTACTGCTTTAATGCTGCAGATGTATTCGGTCCCATCATTCCATCAATAGCCCCTATCTTATAGCCTTTGCTAACAAGTGCAATTTGAACCCTCATCACCAATGCCTTCAGGGAATCATTACTCCCTTGATAAGATTTTGAACTCGCTGTCGAATTGCTTTGAACCGCAGGACTAGGATATGTAGGACTATTAGGCTGAGTATAAATAGGACTAGACGTGGTTGGGTAGGAACTGGTTCCTGTCCTAGAAGAATAATGAGATCTGTGGCTTGAATGTGAGCGGTGGCTAGAATGCGAGCGATGTCCCGCATACAAGTTTTTGGCATTCGAATTTATTTGCATGTCAAAACTAACTAAACGATTCAACTGAGCATTATCTATATCTGTCGGCGTTATCGTTTGTAAGGCATAAGCATGTGGAGCCAATAAGGTACTACTACCCACAGAAGCTATAGACATGGTCGGAAGAACACTACTTATTAATTGCCAAAATTTTTTAAGTTCTACTATCATTTTCAGCTCTCCTTTCTAACTGAATAGGTTTAACTTTCTGCTGACTAAATCGTTGGGTATGAGATTTGAAAAAACCACCACAAAGGTGTTGTTCTTCACAGTGTTCGCATTCATTCCTGTAGCTGTTTTTCCAATCGGAAATACTTTGTACAGCGATAGATCGCAGTGATTTTGGAACATGACATCGCGGAATGTTATACAGAACCGTATCGAGTCCAGAGCGCAGTAGCACTTGGGTACCTTCGCGTAACTCTTCTTGGTAGTCATTTAAATCACACCACACAGCTTTATAATTTGTTCTGGCGTATCCAGTAGGTTCTATACCCATTAAGGCAACGGTAGTGACAAATGGAAGGTTTCTCGCAATGAACTCAGATATTTCTATTATGTTTTCAATTACTGGTCGTGTAAGTACGATTCTTAGTTCGATTTGAGCTCCGACGTGCCCAAGATTGTAGAGTCCATGCATCACTCTGTTAAAGGAACCAGGAATTTGCGTGTGATAATCATGCATCTGAGGGGTAGAACCATAGATGGGAACCCCCATAAAATTTGTTGATGTCCCAGCTGAACAATCTCGTTTACATAGCGATAGTCTTCAAAAGCTGTCCCATTGGTCAGAATATGTAGTAACGTTGATGGCAGAGCTTTCTTTGCATGCTTAAGTAACGATAGAAATTCGTTGCGTGCTAATGTCGGCTCGCCTCCACTAATTCCTAAAATAGGGATATTTGAATCGATGAGTTCCAATAATTTATGGCACTCATCTATTCGCCAGTCATCATCTAAGTTTCTGGGAGGCTGGGAGCACATTATGCACTTGTGATTGCATTGCTCTGTGACAAAAAGCAGATTCGATGCGCTTCGACGGCGATATAGAATATCAACTCTATTTTCGGTGAAAACAATAACATCTCCAGTCGCAATGATTTCGGGATATTCCAGTTTACAGATAACAGGGATTTGTAAGTTGGTTGGTATAATTTCACCACTTTGAATGACAACGGCCCCCAACCGAGGGTTAATAATTCTCTTTGACTTACATCATAAGTGGGCAGAAATAAACAGTATCTATCATTACATGTGCCTGTAGATACAAACTCATCTAGTCCTAATACTTTCAGCATCCTTGAACCACTGAATGCTTTCACCTCCGCTCTGGTTTTTAATGGAATTCCTTTATCCATTTGTTAGAGCCTCTTCGGTTGTCTGACAGATACTATGTGGCAGCCAGCTATTGAAAACAGCGCGATGAGATTTGTCGTCGAGTAATTTGAATATATATCGATAAAGAAACTTTTGCTTCGCACAGAATGCACTAAAAGCTCGATGCCCAATCATGTCGCCATACCGTGAGTAGTTTTGTATTGGATTTGCCCCACAGTATGGTAAATAAGCACAATCAGAGCATCCAGGTAGGGCTTCAGCAATCCCTGCTTGCAAAATAGTGTTTAATACACTTGATGAAATTAACTCTTGATACGGATCATTAACAGAACCTAATGCAAGTGATTTATCCCCCATCTCGACCAGCATCCTAGACTCATCAGATGGATACACTTTCCCATCATAGTTGTATACTAATACACCTGTACCATCTCCACATGGAGAGCGCATATCGACATATCCAGTTGCCCGAGGTGTCAATATATTATTTAGCGCTAAAACCGCATTCACTTCATCGAGACGGTAGCCTTGCTGATTAACTTTTATGATGTATTTAAGGGCTTGTTCATAGAACTTATTAAATTCATCTGATGAGTATCCAACCTTATTTTCTTTCTTCACAGCGAACCCATACATGTTCAATGGACGCAAGAAAATAGAATGAAAGCCAAGACGAACATACTCATCGATAATGGCCTTCGGCTCAGATAAGCTGCTACGAGTAATTGTGGTCATTCCTGCAATTCGGTCATTTTCTAGAACACTCCTAGCCATTTCGAGACCACATATCGTTTTTTCATAACTATTTGAGCAACTATTTGGCCGATTGAGTTGATGCAACCATTTAGGACCGTCAACCGATGTAGAAATATGTATGTTGTGGATATGAAAAAATTGAGCATTTCCATGTCTATATTCTGAAGACTTGTCGCTACAACAAACTGTAAATTTTTTTGTTGAGTTTCATTTAATTCAATGCAAAGCTCTACAATGTACCTAAGTGTTTCAAATGCAAGTAACGGTTCGCCACCCTGAAATTCGACTGTTAGATTTTTTGCCGGTGATTCAAACATGCGCAACACAGCCTGTTTTGCAATACTAAGCGGCATGTCATATGTAACAGTGTCAGGGCTTCTTCGTGTAACTTGGCAGTATTCACATGAGTTTTCGCACTTCAGCGTTAAAACAAAAATATGTAGTGCTGGTCCATCAAACAGAAATGATTTTCTTGCTTTGTATTTTGCGCTAAAGGCTCTTAATGAAAAGTTGTTGTTTTCGCTGTAAATAAAGGACTTTGATTCAAGTTTTTGGAAAACTTTTCCTGATGTTACTAATCGCCCATCAATCAAATCGTTCAAATCTTCGAAATTCAAATAGCAATTTTCACCAACCTCATTGACAAGTAAAAACAAATCATCATTTATTCGTTCGAATCGAAAAGGTAGCAATTGATAGCTAAGCGCTGAAAATGTGTGAGGGGGATTAACTCTCATCAGTTGATGTCCTTAGAGAGTTACCTAGAGCCGCGTGGATTAATATTTCTTTAACATGCTTAGTTTGTGCATCGATTCTTTCCCGCAATTGATAGTCGATAACTGAAGTTTTCAGAGTACTAGACAGTTCTTCCGTTGAAGTCGTACTTGTTACATGCATAGTGGAGGAAACTACGATTTTGTCTTTGTGGATACTGATGTCGAATACAGCAATATCCGCTAATTGGTAGCAGGCTTTAAGAACAGCCTCTTTGCTAAAAATTTTGCAATCAAATGATATGCTTAACTCTTTAACTTGGGCCATTGATCTCGCAATCCTTTGCAGTGCTGCTGCAGATAGAATTAGTTTGAGGATAAAAATACACCACTATAAGAGACTGAGATTTTACCTAGATCATAATTTTTACATATTAATAACTTTATATCTTGTAGGTGAAGTGGTGACAATTAACATGGCTCAGCTATGCCCCATGCATCCTCAGGCGCTTTAGGGATGAGAGATGGGGCAACAATCCGATAGAGCCAATAGCCACAGGGCTAGCTTCGTAAACCAAACACATAAGTTGCTGGCTATACTTGTAAATTTCTTGATAAGGTTAAGCATAGAACGCGTGTTGGTAGTGATAGTCCCGTAAAAAGAGACGGCACTATCCTCGGTAGAAACAAACGCAACATCAGTGGTTTCTTTGTGCACATCCATGCCGATGAAAATTGTGCTAGGTTTAGACATGTCGATCTCCGTTTCTGTTAACGATAATGTCCATTAACAGTGTCAGTGTGGCTCTGGCTCGACGAACCCATTAATAAACGGGAGCTCGATACCATGCGCAGGAAATTATGATGTCTATGTTTAATGCAATCCACGGAAGGTATCTAAATTATGGTTACATTTTTACTAGTCGTGACAATGTTTTTTATAGTTCTTAGTATCTTTCTTAAAATTAGATACGTTGCGATTATATATGTAGTAGGTAACATTATATTATTTATATTTTTTACAGTTTCTGGCCAAGTCGGAGTTTGGTTTATCTTGCTTTTTCAGATTTCAGCTCTTGGGCCAGCTTTTCTTGGTATATGTATTGGAACACCTATTGGCTATAAAGTCAGACCTATTATTGGCAGTAAATTATCGAATTTTGGTAATGAACTTTTATGTCGTTTAAGCGCTGGCCTACGAAAGAAGCAAGATCTAGAGTCTGTTTTAAATTTTGATGGTACGCCTAAAAATAGTGAAAATATAAAAAGAGAGGATCTACTTGCTGACAAAAGAGATATTAAAAGTAAATACTAAATATAACAAGGCTAAGCAAACGGATTTCGTTAGTTTTGAAAAGTCGCAACAAATCGCGCTAATCACTTCACGTTTATTGGCGGCGTTAATCCATAGAAATCTTAATCTGAGAACTGATTAGAGTAAAAATAACGCTCTTTCGTCCCAAACCGAGTGACAGCCAAGATGATATTTTAATACTCGGTTGCCACTTGGTTCAGACTTGGTGGTGGTGATCAGTATGAAACGTTATTCCTTTCCTATCGTTAGTGCTCATCAGTGTTAGGGGAGTTTTTTCAGTATATCGCCCAGTAGCTGATGGGCCATCTTGACATCCCGGTCACCAAACTGGCTCAAGGTTTCTTGCAGCCAACGCTGCAATTTTTGATCATCATCGACCTCTAACTTCTGTAGCAAAGAGGCAGATTTCTCTAGCAATGCTTTAAGTTGCGGCGCATCGGCGGTGGATTGCTGTATTCCCGGCATATGCGCTGTCGAGTGGAAAGCCTGCCCGAGTTCATAGGCATAAACCATCACAGCTTGTGCCAAATTGAGGGACGGATATTCCTGCGCAATCGGGATATAACTCAACAGATCACACAGTTCTAGATCGCTATTGCTCAAACCACTGGCTTCGCAGCCAAAGACGATAGCCACATTTTGCAACGATTGTTGTTGTGAACCCAATGATGTCACCACCTGCGAGGGCGTTAGATACTGGCGGGGATTTCCGCGTTCTCTGGCTGTGGTGGCAATCAGCAGATCAAACTCATCTGCGATGGCGCTGAGAGACGGGGCTTCGCGAATATTCTCTAAAACACCGACTGCGCCGCAAGCGACCCAGGATGCTTCATCTTCTCGATGTGCTTGTGATTGCACCACGATTAGCGAATTGAAGCCTTGGGTCTTGAGGGCTCTCGCTGCAGCGCCAATATTGGCCGCGCGAGCCGGGGATACCAGAATAAAACTGAGTTGCATCAGTACATTCCAAAAAATTTTTGATGGTCGATTATACGCTATGCAGTCGCAGCAAGGCAGCAACATCCACACACAAGGGAAATGTGCGGTAGCGCAAATTTTGGTAAGTAATAACAATTATCGCTTGCAAATAACTTGGGTCAGATAGATATTTTGCTTATCAAGTATTTTGATTATCAAACAATGTGGACGTAAGGGTATGACAGCAGAATTTCACAGTATCGCTCGCTGGAAACAACAACATGATTTTAATAAAGAAAATATTGGTGGCGAGCAAAGTACCAAGTTAGTTTTGGCGCTAACTGTTATTACTATGCTGGCAGAGATCATCGCCGGCACCGTTTATGGTTCTATGGCATTGTTAGCCGATGGTTGGCATATGGGCACACATGCTGCCGCTTTTATGCTGACACTGTTTGCTTATGCTTATGCGCGTAAAAATGCCCACAATCCTCGCTTTGCGTTTGGTACCGGCAAAGTGAGTGTTTTAGGGGCTTCACCAGTGCTGTCGCGTTGGGATTAGTGGCATTAGTGATGGTGGTCGAATCTGTAGTCAGACTGTTGTCACCGGAGCAGATCCATTTTAACCAGGCGATTCTGGTGGCGGTTATCGGTCTGACTGTGAATATTATCAGTGTCTTTCTACTAAAAGATCACCACAGCCATGATCACGGCCATAGCCATCATCATGAACATGAACACCAAGAGCATGATGACCATAATCTTAAGGCGGCGTATTTTCATGTGATGGCCGATGCATTGACCTCACTACTGGCAATTGCCGCGTTGCTGGCAGGCAAATATATGGGGGCAAACTGGCTGGATCCGGTGATGGGTATTGTCGGTGCCGTCATTATCAGTCGTTGGGCTTGGGGACTTATTCGACAAACCAGTCCAATCTTGCTGGATGCCAGCGTTGATCCGCATTATGCGCAGCAACTGGTACAGCGAATTGAAGCTGAGGGTGACCATAAAGTGACAGATGTGCATGTTTGGAAAGTCAGTGCCGATCACCACGCAGCGATGATTTCCTTAGTGAGCCATCAACCTAAAGATACTGACTATTATCATGATTTACTTGCTGATTTTGGCCAGATTGATCATCTTACTGTTGAAGTCAACCGCTGTGAAAATTGTGACGATGCAAGTCATCCGCGCCACAGTTGCAATGGGCAGGGCAGTTGTCATGCTGATGACCATGACCATGACCATGACCATGACCATGACCATGTTCACCATCACCATTAATCCTATTAGCGAGAGTGCCAGATGAGTGCCGAATACCAACTGGAACAAGATATTAATCACGCGATTATTGAATTTTATGAGCGGTTATCCTCTTGGGAACAGAGTGTTGTGCGTGATCAAGGCGTGTCGTTGGCGCAGATACACACGGTAGAAATTTTAGGGGCTAATGGCTCAATGCGCATGAAAGAACTGGCGGACAAGCTGGGCATTACCACTGGCACGTTGACGGTACAGGTCGATCGGTTGGTTAAAACGGGGCTGGTTGTGCGCCAGCCATCAGCGAATGATCGTCGGTCAGTGGAAGTGCAACTGACCGAAAAAGGCCAGCAGATGTTTGTTGAACATGATCAGTTACATCTACAACTTACCCGGGAGATGACCAGCGGTTTAGAGCCGCAGGAATGCCAGCAATTGCTGCGTTTTTTAACCCGTCTTAATGGCACTTTCTAACGGTCACGCTTTGACTAGATATTAAGCTAACGTCAACTATGCTTAAGCAAATCTTAAGTAGTAGTTGCTATAAACCACGCTCAGTGTTTTAAGTATTATGTTCCGTTAGTTACGGACGAAAATCGTCACAGTCGTGGGAGTCAAGGTGCTGAAATCGTTATCCGTAAACCGCGTCACTTTTTTGTTGGCGTTGTTTTTCGTCATGATCTTCAATATTCCGTTTTTTTCTATTGTTAAAAAAGGGCTAGAACATCAGTCACATGTAGACCCCATTTTTGTCGCCACTATTCCGGTTTTTCTGGTAGCAGCGTTTGGTTTTCTGTTTTCTTTTTCAGCCTTAAATATCTGCTGAAACCTTTCTTTATCGTTCTTATCTTGTTGTCTTCTGGGGTGTTTTTTGCTGCCTATAAATATGGTGTCGTGTTTGACACCGGCATGATTGAAAACACCTTTCAGACCAACAGTGCTGAAGCGCTAACTTATGTGAACTGGGCGTCAATGGTAAATTTTGCATTGACGGGGTTGCTGCCAGCATTTTTGCTCTATAAAGCCGATATCGCATACCGTCCACTTACCCAAGAAATGTTACGTAAGATAGTGTTTATGCTGGCAAATTTGGCAGTTGTTATCATTATTGCCTTTGTTTACATGCAGAACTACGCATCTTTTGTGCGCAATAATGACCAGATTAAGCACTACATAGTGCCCACCTATTTTATTGGCTCAGCTTCCAAGTATATTTACCAGACTTACCTACAAGCGCCGATAACCTATAAGCAGTTGGGAACTGACGCCAAAGTGACTGAGCCCACCGGCGTGAGTGAGAGCAAGCCAAAGCTGCTGGTGTTGGTGGTTGGGGAAACCGCCAGGGCGATGAACTACCAGTATTACGGTTATGAGCGTCCAACCAATCAATACACTAAGGACATGGGGCTGATTGCCTTCAACAATGTGCAATCTTGTGGTACGGCAACGGCGGTGTCTTTGCCTTGCATGTTCTCCCGTATGGATCGTAAAGACTATGATGCACGCCATGCACGTGCCCAAGATACGGCCGTGGATGTGTTGCAGCATGCAGGGATTAATGTGTTCTGGGTGGATAACGATAGCGGCTGTAAAGGCGTGTGTGACCGTGTGCCCAACTACACCATAGATGTGAATATGGATGCCAAGCTGTGTGATGGTGAGTTTTGCAAAGATCAGGTGATGGTCGATAAGCTCAATGAGCTGCTATCAGCCAAAGATCAACCACAGCAAGACCGCTTAATTGTGCTGCATATTGTGGGCAGCCATGGGCCAACATATTATTTGCGTTATCCTGAAGATCATCGGCAATTTACGCCAGATTGCCCACGCAGTGATATCCAGAATTGCAGCCATAACGAGTTGGTAAATACCTACGACAATACTATTTTATATACCGATTTTATCCTTTCAGAAATCGTGAAACAGCTGCGGCAGCAAACCACTTATGCGCCAGCAATGATGTATTTATCCGATCATGGTGAGTCATTAGGGGAAAAAGGACTGTATCTGCATGGAACGCCTTATAGCATTGCGCCAGCAGAGCAGACAACTGTGCCTTGGTTATCTTGGATTTCTGAAGGTTATGCCAATGATAATGGCCTGAAACCAGGCTGCCTGGATAGCCTGCAACAACACAGTGGCTATTCGCAGGATAATCTGTTTGATACCTTACTGGGGTTGTTTAATATCCACAGCAGTGTTTATCAGTCAGATAAAGATGTGTTTCAGCAGTGTCGTCGTTAAGTTATTCCGCACGGTGAATACCAAGGCCGCAGTTGCGGCCTTGGTATTGATCGCGTAGCGTTAATTTGCCGGAGGGGTGAGTTCCATCTGCATGTGGATCAGCCGCTCCTCCATATCAAATGTGACCGCAAATCCCAAACTCTTAGCTAGGCTTGCCATATTGCGATTTTCAAACATGGTATAGCCGGTCAGAACTGGCGTTCCAGCGTTACGGAAGTAGCGGATCAGTTTTTCCAGCAGCAACTTGCCGATACCTATGCCTTGGTGGGAACTACGTACAGCCATAGCAAACTCTGCCTCTGTGTTATCTGGGTCAATAGAAGCTCGTACCGCACCTAAGGTGATGTCATCGCCTAGCTCATCTTTGATGGTCGCAATAAAGGCCATTTCTCTGGCGTAATCGATTTGGGTCAATACCGCCATTTCTTCATGGGTCATCTGTGAGCGGACGCCAAAATACCGCTTATATCTGTCTTCATCAGACAAGGAGCTATCAAATGCTAAATGCTTAGGTTCATCCTCTGGCAGGATTGGCCGTAACATCACTTTTAAGCCGTTGCGTAAAATAGCGGTCTCTTCCAGTTCCTTCGGATAGGGCAGAATGGATAACCTGGCCGCATTGTCTTTAACCTCTTCGGTCAGACGCAGATTGATATCGAGTAAAATAATATTGTCACCGGCAGCCAAAACCGGATTGAGATCCAAGCTGTCTATCTGGGGGCAATCGATGACGAGATTAGAGATTTGCGTCAACATGCGACACAGTGCCTGCATATCCATACCGTTGGGCAGATGACGGTCATGGATTTTGCCAGTTTTTAGCGCCTGGATCACCATATAGCGTGACAATGCCATGTTTAATGGCGGCAGTGCGACGGCGGCATCGCGGGTGGGTTCCCATTCTGAACCTCCCTCACCGAGCATAATCGCTGGCCCAAATACCGGATCATTCAGCACCGCAACACGCAGTTCCTGGGCTCCGGCAGTCAATGCCATTTTTTGCACTATCATGCCTTCAATCCGCGCGGCTGGGTTGGCTAAGCGCACCCGGCTGGTGATGGCTGCCGCGGCGTGACGCACCTCGTCAGCATCGGCCAGATTCAGCATAACGCCATGAACATCTGACTTATGTAAAATATCAGGCGATTGGATTTTAAGTGCTACGGGATAACCTGCCTGGTCGGCTATGGCAACGGCTTCATCAGCGTCATTTGCAAACCAAGTATCAATGGTTTTCAGGCCATAGGCGCTGAATATTGCCCTGGCATCATGTGTTTCCAGCACTTTACGACCACTCTGCAACGCTTGCTCAAGCAGCCGCCGGGCCGTGGCTGTATCCGAATTATTGACAAGCGACTGTGGCACTTCTTGGAGTAATTTCTGGTTGCGACGAAATTCCACCATGTGCATAAAGGCGCGTACCGCACCTTCCGGCGTCCGGTAGGTCGGGATGCCGGCATGAGAGAAACGGCGGCGAGCGGCATAGGCTGAGTCTTCGCCACTCCAGTTGGTGAGCACATTCACGCGGTGTTTACGCGGATGCTGGCTAACACAGTTGATGATGGCATCGGCAATGGCGTTACCATTACCTAACGCTGACGGCGAATGCAGCACTAGCACTGCGTCTAGTTCATCACTCCCCATTAAAATATCTAGCGCCTTGGCGTAACGCTCACCATCAGCATCGCCAATAATATCGACCGGATTCTGTTGTGACCACGTGCTTGGTAAAACGGCCGAAAGTCTTAGTTTCACGTCATCCGACAGTTGCGCTAGCTTCCCGCCTTTAATAATCAATTCATCGACGGACAATACCGCCGGGCCACCGCCATTGCTGAGAATACACAAGCGTTCACCATGAAGTGGATTTAAGTGTGCCAAGCTCTCTAGCGCAGCAAATAACTCTACGAGATCTGTGACTCGCAACATACCCGCACGCCGGAAGGCGGCTTCATAAACCGCATCGTTACCTGAACTGGCGCCAGTGTGGTGTCTGGCGGCGTTTCCCCTTCGAGGCTGCGGCCAGATTTAATCACCAATATCGGTTTGTGGCGGGAAGCCGCTCGTGCCGCAGATAAAAACCTTAGTCGCTCATTGATGGAATCGATATACAGCATAATGGCGGAGGTTTTCGAGTCGCGGCCAAGATAATCGAGCAGTTCGTCAAAATCGATATCTCCCGCATCGCCCAACGAGATAAATGAGGAGAAGCCAATGCCTTTGTTATTGGCCCAATCAAGTACCGTGGTGCATACCGCAGCAGATTGTGACACAAAGGCAATTTTCCCTGGCTGGGCATTGGTATGCGCTAGGCTGGCATTGAGCCCAAGGTTGGGCAGGATCATCCCCAGGCTATTGGGGCCAAGGATCCGCATGCCATAACGCTTGCTGCTGTCCTTAACCTTTTGCGCCAACGTTTGCCCGTCTTCAGCCAGACTTTGGCTCATGCCAGACGCAATAATGACCGCCGTCTTACAACCAAACTGGGCGAGAGTTTCAGCAATTTGTGGCACTCGTTCCGCGCGAGTGCAGATGATCGCGAGATCGGGTTTTACCGGTAAGGATTCAATATTGGGATAGGCCAGCACTCCCATAACCGAAGTGGCATGAGGATTGACCGGCATAATGGGGCCATCGAAGCCGCTGCCAAGCAGATTTTTCATCATAATGCAGCCAGCGCGGGTTGGCGTGTTCGATGCTCCGATGACCGCGATAGATTTTGGGGTAAACAGACTGCGGATACTGCGCTGGCTCATTGTGTCAACTCCGTGATCTAGAGAGGCCCAAGCCTATGATTTCACAGCGGTGGCATTACAACAATACACCAAAAGTCAAATTCTGCTGGTGTAGCGACCCACAAGCATTATAAAGATGTCGCTCAGGCAGTGTGAGAAACGATATTTATCGTTGGCAAGTGGTTAAGCTCGATATCCCCGGCATGATCCTGCTGCTTTACCGGTGGTTGAGATGGCTATCCGCTATTATAAATAGTGCTTTGCTCAGTATTTAATCAATTGGTTCTACAGTATCAATTTTTTGTTAGGTAGGCGTTACAGAATATTCTACATTAGCAAAAGATTACCAAATGGTGCGATAAATTGCCGTCTGTTTGCTTGGTAATCTTTTGAACAATATAAAATTAAAATGATTTTCTATAAAAAGTTGAAGGTCACGAAAGTTGGCTAATACTTATGATACCTGAGTCAGCGCGAATTAATGGATTCCCTCTGTGGAGTTCAAGGGATTGAAACCTCTATGCGAAAAAACTTACCTGTTAATGACCGAGAGCGTACCTTCAGTGAACAGCAAAAACTGATATCGGTCACCGACCTTACTGGCGTCATTACCGAATGTAATGAAGCATTTATCGATATCAGTGGCTATACCCGAGAAGAACTTATTGGCCAGCCACATAACCTTGTCCGTCATCCCGATATGCCGCCGGAAGCATTCCGTAATATGTGGGATTATCTCAAGCAGGGCAAACCATGGATGGGGATTGTCAAAAACCGCTGTAAAAATGGTGATTTTTACTGGGTTAACGCATATGTTACGCCCATGACGGATAACGGAAAAGTTGTTGGTTTTCAGTCAGTAAGAACCAAGGCTAAGCCTCAGGATATTGAACGTTGCAACACCTTGTATCGGCGTTTGAATGCGGGTAAGGGGCTAAAGTCTCAGCGCTTACTGGGTGTTGAGAATATGTTTATCTCTGCGGCAATTACCGTTTGTACCTTGTTATATTTGGCTGGGCATAGCAGTTTCTCAGAATCTTTGTTGACCCTGTCTTTCATTATTTATGCTGTTCTCGTCAATGTGTCTAAAAAACAGATCTACAACAACCTGATGGACATGCTCGACGGTAGTTTCAGAGATCCGCTGGCGGTACAAAGCTATACGGATCAGCGTAATACCCTTGGAGCTATTAAGGTAGCGATTCTCAGTGAGCGAGCGCATCTCAATACCGTTTTGACGCGAATGGAACATGCTGCCACGCGCATGGTAAATGAAACCGATGCTTCAGTGAATCTGACCGAACGTTCAGAGCAAACGCTTGGCAGACAACACCAGGAAACTGAGCAAGTGGCAACGGCCATGAACCAGATGACCACTACGATTACCGAAGTGTCTCGCCATGTTTCAGACACGACTGAACGGGTAAGAAAATCCACCACACTTGCCGGGGAAGCCCAAGCGGTAGCCGTTAAAACCAGTGAAGCCATTGAAGAATTACGGGTTGCCGTTGATAACATTTCCGGTTCGGTTGCTAGCGTGTCAGAGCAAACGGATAAAATTGCCTCCGTTGCGCAGATGATCCAACAGATTGCAGAGCAAACTAATCTGCTCGCCTTAAATGCTGCTATTGAAGCGGCGAGGGCGGGTGAGCAAGGGCGCGGTTTTGCGGTGGTGGCTGATGAAGTACGTTCATTGGCCAGTCGGACGCAGGAATCGACTAAGGAGATCCACGGTATTATCAAAGAGCTTGCTGAGCGCGCAGACGTTGCCGTCACCGTTGCCCAGCAAGGCCAAGGGAAAGCGCAGGTGGGCTTGGATCGCGTAAAAGACAGTGAAAGCCTGCTCTGCGGTATTGCGACTGAATTAAATAATATTTCTAAAATGGCGGTGCAAATGGCAGCCGCTGCTGAAGAACAAGCGCATGTATCAGAAGATATTAATCAACAGATCCACAATATTTCTGTCATGGCTCACAGCAGTCAAGAGGATGCCAAAGGTGCCTCTTCGCGGATCCATAATCTAAAGCAGATTGCAGGGAATTTATTGGACGTTGTGCAACGATTTGCACGCTAGATTTTGGCGCGGTAATGAACAGGTCGTCAGGGCTTTTCGCTGCCGCGCTGGCTATGTCATCATAGATACTATGCGTTTACTCTTTGAGGCCATGTGCCGTTGTTAGCCAACAGTCATTATATTCGCCAAGGGCCCGATTACCGTTTTGGCGAACAGCAAAGTTTTCTGGATGTGCGTGATACCTTTGGTTTTGCAGCAACCAGAGTCGGCCGCTGGGTGTCTGATGCCGAGTCAGCAATTGCCGCCAATCTGGTGTTTGATTCGTTGGCAGATTTAGCCTTTATTGTGAATGTTCCTCCGATAACCCTTGGTTTACGGCAGTCACTTAATCTGGATTTCGGTATTGGTGGGCGCAAGGGCGTGCAGGCGCATTATGCGCCAGGCAGTCGAACCTTGGCCCTTGCCAAAAATGCTGGGGCAGGTGCCTTAGCCCACGAATTCTGGCATGCATTGGATCACCATCTCGCCTTGGTGGCGTTTAAGAGCAGTGCCGTTATCCCCGCAATAAGTTTTGCCAGCGAACTCTGGTTGCAAGAGCTGCCGTTAAAATCACATCCCCTTAATCAGGCGTTGGCAGCACTATTTCGGCTAGTGTTATTGAATGCTGATGGTTCCGATGCCAGTCGCTATGTGTCTCGGGCAATTGCGCTAGATAAGACACAAGGTGTCTACTATTTTTCCCAGCCAACAGAGTTGATGGCGCGAGCATTTGAAAGTGCCATTGAACATTGCGCTAGTGTTCGTAATCAGTATTTAGTTTCGGGGACTCGCACGGGGGCGGCATATGCCCGTGGCGTGTACCCGGATGATACCGATTTACCACAGATTTTTGAGGCGATGCGCGAGTATTTTAGTCTGCTTGGACACATGTTAGCCCAGTGAATGCCAACCACTTCACGCTGCTGCAATTATTGTACGAGTAGCAGGAACCCAGCGGTTGACCGGGATGTTCTCGTTATCACACAATGTACTAGCATTCATGGACCGGCAATATCAGCGACAGCCGTTGGCATCGCTACAGGAGAAACTATGCCACAACTGTTGATCACCGGCGCTAATCGCGGCATTGGCTTAGCCTTAACCGAACTCTATCTGGCTTCAGGCTGGGATGTCGTTGCCTGTTGTCGCGATCCTTCCCAGGCCGACGACTTACTCTATTTGATCAGTGATAATCCAGGATTGGAAGTTTATCAGTTAGATGTTACTGATTACGATGGCCTGGCTGACTTGGCACAGGAACTCAGCGATCGGCCCATTGATTTATTGATCAATAATGCCGGTTACTACGGCCCTAATGCGGTATTGCTGGGTGATATCCCGGTAGAGGAATGGCGTAAGGTGCTGGAGATTAATACCATCGCCCCACTTAAAGTGACCGAGGCATTTTTACCGCAATTGCGTGCGGCCAAGGGAACTGTTGCTTGTATTAGTTCAAGTATGGGCAGTATTGAGGATAATCAGAGTGGTGGCAGTTATCTTTACCGCTCTTCTAAAGCGGCACTCAATGCGGTGACCAAGAGTCTAGCTCTGGATCTTGCCGCCGATGGGATTACCGCCGTCGTTATCCATCCTGGTTGGGTGCGCACCGACATGGGCGGACCGCATGGTTTGATTGATGCAAATGTCTCGGCTCAGGGGATTCAGTCATGTTTGGCGCAGTTGACGCCGCAAGACAGCGGTAAATTTTTTGATTATCACGGTAGACATCTCGCCTGGTAACTTTATTGCGCGGCCTGCTGTGAACCTATTATCCAAGAAGAAAACCTGCAATGGGTATGGCATCCTCCGATGCCTTTAAGCTTACTCTCTCGTTAACCCTCGCTCGACGATAGTGGCGCGCTGGCGAATAACATGGCAACAACAAATCCATCCTATTTTAAAGGTGTGAGCCGTTTTGCTAAGAGGAAAAAGCGGCCGCTAATCATAAGGATATACTTAATTATCAATAAAATTAGCAGCTACCGAGCCATCGCTGGTTAAATTTGCTACAATAACCAATCTGATTTGGTCGTTGTCGAGATAATCTCCGTGCTGCGGCCACACCGTTAGAGCCTTCCCGGTTTCAATATTATGTTCCCCTGTTTTCAGGTTATGGGGTGTTGTTTGCCGTTGGTATTTGGCTCACGGATGCCAATTTGGCAAAAGTGGCAGGCCCACCAAGGACCTGAATAGATGTCAGAAAAATAGATTCGGGAGGTAAAGTAAAAATGAGCGTTTCTGACTTTTCCCAGGAGCATCCTGCATTAATCCACACTGAACGTTGTACTGTGCTGTCACATACCCAGCGCGATGAAGGGGAATGGGTGCAACACACCTTGATGCTTAAAAACTATGAAACCCCATTTCGTTTCCGTCGCCCCAAAAAATATCGCAGTTTGAAAGGCGCCCAAGTGACGTTGGACTATTATCCGCAAACTACATTGGTTGCCGGGTTTGAAATGGAAACCATGCGAGTTGTGCGTATTCGCCGTAGCTGATCCAATACTTAGTCTAGCGCCATCATCAACCGATATTCATCGAGTGCGTATTCGTCCGTCATGCCGCTGATATAATCCTGTATCAGGCGGCAACGGTGGTAAAATTCCGGTAACTGCCCTGCGGCAATGGCGCGTTTATAGGTCGCCAGATGTTTGAGCGGTAGCCGCTTCAGTAATCGATATTCAATTAAATATTGCTGGCCTTTGCCTTCCAGTAGCGCCGCGAATGGCGTTTCTGGTAAACACAGTAACGGCCGATAACAATCCAGCAGCGTAGTCACAATGCGGTAGCCTCTGAGCTCCATTTGTTCTACTTCTTTATGATTGAATACCTTACGTATGGCTACCTGTTTTAAAGTTTCGGTGATCGCATGTTGGTAACCCTCATCTTCCAGTAGTGGTTGATTAAGATCGCCGCGAAAGACGGCCGCGAGGTTATCCACAAAGCGCCGTGCGGCATGATCCACCAATGGATGGATGAGTTTGACGCGCAAGAAAGTAAAAAACTGGCTCTGGGGATTAATGGCACTTTTAGCGGCGGCGACAGTGGCATACTGAATCGCATTTTTCATGAGCGGCAGATGCTGCTCGGGCAGTGACATTTGTTGACACTGATGTTGATACTCTGCCAGCAGTTGTCGTTGCAGTTGCTCCAGTGAGATAACATCTTTCTCCACGGCATCTTCAATATCGGCAAGGCAGTAGGAGATATCATCGGCAGCTTCCATAATGTAGCTTACTGGATGTCGGTTGCCGGGTGCCATGGCTAATGCTTGACACATATCGGCAACCACAGTGCGTTCACTGGCATAGTAGCCAACTTTTTCATCAAGTAGGATTTATCGGCTGGACGTTCGGCTTTGGGCTGGGTGCCACAGCGGGTGTACTTGAAGATCCCGGCGAGTTGACTGTAGGTCAGATTAAGTCCGAGCAAAGTATGCATCAGTCGCAGTCCTTGAGCGTTGCCTTCGAACTGACAGATATCACGGCAGAGATCTTGCTGTAATTGGAAATCGGCGGGCGCTATCTGCGAGACATGCTGATTAAACCAATCGCTGATAGCCGCCTCACCAAAATGCCCAAATGGTGGGTTGCCCACATCGTGCATCAAACACGCCATTTCAACCAGTGTTTCTAGCGGTCTTGCCATGCCATCAAGGCCAAAGGCGGTCAGCTCAGTTCCTTGTTGGGTTAAGCACTCAAAGATTTTCTGTACGATAAAACGCCCGGTTTGTTGTACTTCAAGGGAATGGGTTAATCGGCTGCGTACCGCCGCATTGCGCTCAAGGGGAAACACCTGCGTTTTTTGCTGTAACCGCCGGATGGCCGCGGAGTTAATAATTCGGCCACGATCGCTTTCGTAGGCGCGTTGCAAGGTTTCTCGTTCGCCTGTGCTGTTATGCTGGCTGTTATAAGGGCGAGACAAGGTGATGCGCCGCGAAAAATCGATATCGGTCATAATAATTCCGTTTAATAGTTATCTTGCTGATCTATAGACAAAAGATAATTCACTCTTATGTGCTCAGTCTAAATCAATCTGTGGTATTGTCACAGCGGCTTATTTTTACCGCCCGTTACTGGAGTCAATAGATGTCAAAAACCATTGTTACCGCCCTGATTGTGATTGGTTTAGTTATTCTTGGATTATTTGGTTGGCAGCATCAGCGGGCAAAACAACTACCGTTATCGGGGAGCTGGAGCAGCGGTTGTATTGTGGACGGCGATAAGAGCAAGGAATTCATTATGGAGTTCGGTAAAGACACTTATCGCAGTAATGCGAGCTTGTATGACAATACCCAGTGTCAGGCGCCAACCATCAGTGAATACCACGGCAGTGCTTATGCTGAAGTTGCTGATGCGCACTTGCAGACATGTGACGGCTCCGAAGCCATCATGTTTACCCTGTATTGGGATGATAAAACCCAACCTAAGCCACTGGTGATACAGCATATGGCCAATAATCAACTGTTGACGGGATTCCCTCAGCCTCAAACCGCAGATGGTAAAGGCCGAGGTTGGTGCATCGACAAGTCCACGGTTTATTCTCCGCTGAAGTGAGTCGGCGTAAAACTGTAACAAACTGTGAGATATGGCGATTTAAAGCTGCAATCAATCACGCCGCGTGGTTAACTCGGTCGCAACAAACCGCAAGGAAGGAATGATAATAATGAAAAAACTGCTACTGCCGTTAACCATTGCCCTGGCGTTAGGCGGTCTGAGTGCTTGTCAGTCCACCAGCCCAGAAGCCACCGGAAATCAACTGATTGCCGCCATAAAAACTGACCAAAACCAGCAGTTCCACCGTTTTAGCCAACAGTTTATCGATGACTTTTGGCAACAGGTGCCAACGTATGCTTTGTTCAGTGGTTATCATAAATATGATGCCGTATTGGAAGTGCCTGATGCGGCGAGTCGTACCGCTATGCTGGCGTTTATTGCCAAATACCAAGGATTGTTAACCGCGTTTGATACCAATGCCTTAACGCCCGCCAATCTGATTGATTATCGCTTGATCGAAAACCAGCTTGCTAGCAGCAAATGGGAAATCAACGACTTTAAGTCGTGGCAGTGGGACCCTTCGAATTACAATGTGGCGGGTGGCTTTGCTCAGATCATCAATGAGAATTATGCCCCTCAGGAGCAACGTTTACGCTCCGTACTAGCGCGCTTGCAAAATGTGCCCGCTTATTACGCAGCGGCCAAGGCCAATATTCACAATCCGACACTGGAACACACACAACTGGCAATTGTGCAAAATCAAGGGGCGTTTTCTGTACTCTCGGATGAGTTACAAAAAACAGTGGCCGCTTCGGCACTGACGGAGGCTGAAAAGCAGTTGTTTGCGCAGCGATTGAGTGCGGCTAAGGCGGCAATCAACGATTACATCAGTTTTCTGCAAACCCTCGAAGGTAAGTTGCAACAGCAGGGGGCGAGAAGCTTCCGCATTGGTGAAAAACTTTATGAGCAAAAATTTGCTTATGATATTCAGTCAGGTATGACAGCCAAAGCCTTGTACGAAAAAGCCTTGTCAGACAAGGATAAAGTGCAACATGAAATGGCCAATATCACCAACAAGTTATGGTCAAAATATTTCACAACAGCAAAACCAACAGATGAAAAACAGGCCATTCGCCAGCTCATCGACAAGTTATCTGTCAACCACGTTAAACGTGAAGATTTTGTCGAAGAAATCAGAAAGCAGTTGCCACAACTGATCAAATTTGTGAATGAGCACCACTTGGTACAACTCGACAAAGATAAGCCTTTGGTGGTGCGTGAAACTCCCGCCTATTTTGGCGATGTAGCCGGGGCTTCTGTGAGTGCTCCTGGGCCTTATGATAAAGGCGGCAATACCTATTACAACGTGACACCGCTGGATGGCATGTCTGACGCCGCCGCTGAGAGTTATCTGCGCGAATATAACCACTGGGTGTTGCAGATCCTCAATATTCATGAGGCGATCCCCGGGCATTATGCGCAGTTAGTCTATGCCAATAAATCACCGAGTTTAATCAAGAGCCTGTTTGGTAACGGTGCCATGATTGAAGGCTGGGCGGTGTATGCCGAGCGGATGATGCTGGAAGAGGGCTATGGTAATTTTGAGCCTGAATTATGGTTGATGTATTACAAATGGAACCTGCGGGTTATTTGTAACACCATCCTGGATTACAGCATTCAGGTGAAGGGCATGACCAAAGAGCAGGCGATGGCGCTGATGACACAAGAAGCATTCCAGCAACAAGCCGAGGCGGAAGGTAAATGGCGCCGGGCAACCTTAAGCCAAGTGCAATTGACCAGTTATTATGCAGGCTTCCGTGCCATTTATGATCTGCGTGACGCAATCAAGGCGAAAGAAGGGAAGCAATTTAACTTGGAACAATTTAACGAGCAGTTCCTCAGCTATGGTAGCGCGCCAGTAAAATATATCCGGCAGTTGATGCTCCAGCAAAAATAGCCTTAGCTTGCGCGGAAAAGGCAGCAGTGGCTGCCTTTTTTATGGCCTTGTCTAGGCAAGGCTACGCATTTAATCTGCCGTTAATTTGGTTTATCCTAGGGCGGTTTTGAGCTTGCCGGATTTTATCTTCTCCGGCTGACAATCAAGGAATTTTTATGCGGATCAGTGCCAATTTTGATGGCGGCAATATCCAGGTATTAAGCCTGGAAAATAAAGATGATATCCAACTGGCAATCCGTCAGGATGAAGGTGGTGAATTCTATCAGTGGTTTAACTTTCGTTTTGAAGGTGATGTGGGGAATAGCTACACCCTTAACGTGGTGAATGCTGGCAGTTCTTCTTACCCTAAGGGCTGGGAAAACTATCAAGCAGTCGCCAGTTACGATCGGCAGCATTGGTTTCGATTACCAACCCAATATCAGCACGGTACCCTAAGTATTACGGTGGAACTGGATGCCGATGCTATCCAGATCGCTTATTTTGCGCCTTACAGTTACGAACGGCATTTGGACTTGCTCAGCGCCGTGCAAGTTCATCCTAAAGTGTCGCTGGAACACTTAGGATTGACGCTAGATGGCCGTGATATGACGCTGGTAAAAATTGGCGATGACAGTAATGACAAGAAAACCATCTGGATCACTGCCCGTCAGCATCCAGGTGAAACCATGGCGGAATGGCTTGTAGAAGGGCTCTTGTATAAGTTGTTAGATCCGGATGATCCCGTGTCCAAACAGTTGCTGGATAAAGCCAACTTTTATGTGGTGCCCAATATGAATCCAGACGGCAGTGTGCGCGGTCATCTACGTACTAACGCCAAAGGGGTGAATCTCAATCGCGAGTGGCAAACGCCGTCACTGGAAAACAGTCCAGAAGTCTATTATGTGGTCAACAAAATGCAACAGACCGGCGTGGATCTGTTCTATGACGTACATGGCGATGAAGGACTGCCTTATGTCTTTCTGGCCGGTTGTGACGGCGTCCCTGGTTGGAATGAACGCTTACAGCAGTTGCAAGAATCGTTTGAAAAGGCCTTGTTATTGGTGAGCCCAGATTTTCAAACCGAGTTTGGTTATGGCAAAGATGCGCCAGGAAAGGCAAATCTGACGATAGCGTCCAACTGGGTCGCCCAGACCTTCAACTGTCTATCTAATACCTTGGAAATGCCTTTCAAAGATAACGACAATCTGGCTGATCCTATGGTTGGTTGGTCTCCTGAACGTTGTATTTACCTTGGCGAAGCATCGTTAACCGCGATGTTGGCCGTGGTTGATCAGTTGCGGTAAGGAATCGATATGGCACTTACAACCTGTCCAATATGTGACAAGCGCATCTCTGACAAAGCGAAGATCTGTCCACATTGTCAGAGTGCACTGGATGGCGATATGTCTTCTGCGAGACGCATTAAGCAGATAGAGCAATCTACCCGGCTGATGACACACAGTTTCATTGCCATGACCATTTTCATCGCGGGTGTTGTGGTCTGGTTCTGGGGCGGAGACGTTGCCAGCGGGCCACGCGCAATTGTGGGTGGCGTATTGTTTGTCTTCGGTTTTGTAGGCTACCTGATCACTCGGGTACGGATTGTGTTGAATAAACGGAAACAGCTATGACAGATCTGTTGCAAGTGATTGATGAAATGCCGCTTGAAGTCTATGAGCGACTGAAAAGCGCTGCGGAAACCGGTAAGTGGGAAGATGGTAGCGCCTTGTCTGAAGAGCAGCGTGACTCCACTTTGCAGGTGGTGATGTTGTTTCAGCAACGTCGCCTGCAGCAACAGGAGCATTTCACCATAGGTAGCGATGGTAAGGTGATTGAGTTGTCGAAAGCCGAACTGAAAAAACGGTTTCGCGGTGACAACATCGCACAATTCAAAGAAGACGAGCTATAAAAACCCAAAGGGCGGCAGCGCGCTTGATAACAATCACGCTGCCGCCCTTAATTTTATTGCGGCTCGCTAAACTGGCCAGCTTTAATGTTATTAATCGTTGGTCAGCTCACCACAGAGATTTTGCTGCATCTTTTCACGGATTTCCGCCACAGTAAGATTTTTCGAAAACAGATAATGCAGTTTGGCTAATGCGGCTTCGGTGGTCATGTCAAAACCACTGATAAAGCCAGCTTCTGCCAGAGCGTTTCCTGTGGCATAGCCTCCCATATTCACCCGCCCTTGACGGCATTGTGTCAGGTTAACCAGTATGATGCCGCTGTCATTCGCCTGTTTCAGGGTTTGTAACAGCTCAGGATTTTGCGGCGCATTGCCCACGCCGTAAGTGAGTAGGATCAGCGCTTTTACCGGTTGTTGCAGAATATTGCGGAAGATTTCGTTCGAAATCCCTGGATAGAGCGTCACAATTCCTATCGGTTGTGGATGGATATGGGTCACCTGTAGTGGCGTGCCCGAATACTGAGTAATGGCACCTGCGCGCAGACGGATTTTAATGCCTGCCTCTAACAGTAATGGGAAATTGGGCGAGGCAAAGGCATCAAACCCATCCGCATGAGCCTTGGTGGTGCGGTTACCACGGAATAATTTGTTATTAAAAAACAGACAGACTTCTGCCACTGGATAGTTAGCGGCAATATACAGGGCATTGAGTAGATTGGTCTGCCCATCGGAGCGCAGCTCTGACAAGGGAATTTGTGAGCCCGTGATAATCACGGGTTTGGACAGATTCTGCAGCATAAACGACAACGCCGAAGCGGTGAAGGCCATAGTGTCGGTGCCATGCAGGATGACGAAGCCATCGTATTTGTCGTAATTGGCTTCAATATCATCCGCAATCATCTGCCAATGTGCCGGAGACATGTTGGATGAGTCGATTAGCGGTGAGTATTCATGTAACACAAATGCCGGCATTTCTTCACGGAAAAACTCCGGCATCGAATTAAGGCACTCTGTCAGAAAGCCTGCCACTGGTGCAAAGCCGTGTTCGGTTTTCTGCATACCGATGGTGCCGCCGGTATAGGCGATATAGATATTTTTTTTAGTCATCGGGAACAGCAATTGTGGGTACGTTAAAAATGAGGACTAAATTATATCAATAAAAAAATAAAGCCCGGATAACCGGGCCTTATTGAAGATTTTTCAATAACTGCAACTATCGCAGTACAGGTACACATGGTTGGGATCGTCGAACGAGGCGAATTCTTCGGCGATAGAGGTTAGCTGACCCAGCAGTTGTTGCGCCGCACTTGTGTGCGCTATACCCGCGGGCACCCATGCCGCAACATTAGTGAGTAGTTTCTGCATGAATAGCTGTTCTGGTGTTAACTCTTTTTCAATGACCCGGGTATCGTAATTAGATAATCCAGCTAATTCGGCAGCCTTGCTAACGGCGGCATCTTCATCGCCAAGATCATCAACCAAACCAAGTTCCTTGGCTTTTACACCGGACCAGACACGGCCTTGGGCGATTTTATCAACCTGTTCCAGTGTCATGTGGCGCTCTTTCGCCACCAACGAGATGAAATCCAGATAACCGCGTTCTATATTGCGTTGGATCACTTCTTTGACCCCATCAGATAGCGGCCTGGTTACCGACAGTGTCGACCAGTCAGAGGTGGCCACCCCATCGGTATGGATCCCTAAGGCTGCCAGCGAATCCTCAAACGTGGTTAACATACCAAAAATGCCGATAGAACCAGTCAAAGTCGCCGGGTTAGCGTAGATATAATCTGCGCTGGCGGAGATCCAGTAACCACCAGAAGCGGCCAAGCTGCTCATACTGACGACTACCGGTTTGCCCGCCGCTTTCAGGGCGAGCACTTCTTGGCGGATCTGCTCTGATGCAAATGCGCTGCCGCCAGGGCTGTCAACCCGTAATACAACGGCCTTGATCTTATTGTCAAAGCGAGCTTTGCGCAGTAGTGCCGACGTGCTGTCGCCGCCGATCGCCCCAGCCGGTTGGTTACCATTAAGAATATTGCCTTTGGCTACCACAATCCCCACCGCATCATGAGATATGATAGTTGGCGCTGGTGCCATTAACGCCGCGTAGTCATAGTAGTCAACTTGTTTGAAACTGTGCCCTTTGCTGGCCTTGCCCACCAGTTTAATCATCGCCTGACGGAACTGTTCGGCCGTGGCAAGCTGGTCAACCCATTTCATATTGACGGCCATGACAGCCGAGCGATCATCTGCCGCATTCAGCGCTGTCATATAATGTTCAGCATCAAGTCCGAAATCGGCAGGCTGTATGCCTCGATTCTTGGCCGCAGTGGTGGTGTATACATTCCAGATATCGCTCAGTAACGCGCTGTTGGCTTCTTTGGCAGCATCCGACATATCGTCCCGAATAAAGGGTTCCACCGCTGATTTGTAGGTGCCCACGCGGAATACATGAGTATTCACTTTGAGTTTATCTAACGCCGATTTATAAAATTGGCGGTAACTGCTCAAACCTTCGACCGTGACCATGCCTTGTGGGTTGAGGTAGATAGTATCGGCATAGGTTGCGAGCAGATACTGGTATTGATTGTAATAGTTACCAATGGCTATAACGGGCTTACCGCTTTTCTTGAACTGCTCAAGGTGATGACCAATGGTCTGGAGCTTGGTGATACCGCCGGGGGCTAAATCCGCCAAGTCCAGTACCAGTGCGGAGATGCGTTTGTCATTGGCGGCACTGTCGATGGTATAAAGCACATCGTTGAGTAACAGTTCACCATTAGCATCACGGCCTTGACGTTGTTTCATCAAGGCATCTATCGGGTCAATCTCTTGTTTCTGGTCTACCAGTCGGCCAGCCAGATTGAGTACCAGTGCCGAACCATCGTCTACCTTGACTTCATCATTACTGAACAGTGCTACAACAAACACGATCAACAACAAGAAAAAGAGTGGGAAAAACACCAGATTCAGCACCAACTTACGAATAAAGTTGATGACATTCCATATCAATATCAATGTATTTTTGGTTGTCAGAGGTTTCGCGGACATAACCTTTCCTTATTCCTTCGAGTAGGGCAATGCTAACTGAATTTATGCCGCTGGGCTAAATACATTTGTAAATGATCTTATACGGCTAACGGATTAAAACCACACGCTTGAGCTTGTGCTGGTGGCAGGTTATGCTGAATTAAAACATCTGTTTGAAAAAGGTATTTACATGGCGGCACAACGGCGGATGCTCGAACCTCTCGAACTGGGATTTACCTGCTTGAAAAACCGGGTGGTGATGGGATCAATGCACACCGGGCTGGAGGAGGAAAAAGGCGGCTTTGACAAGCTGGCCGCTTTTTACCGCGAACGGGTAGTGGGCGGTGTTGGCTTGATTGTTACGGGCGGTATTTCGCCCAATTTCCGCGGCCGTCTTACCCCTAATGCCACGCAATTGAGCTTCTCATGGCAAGTGGGAAAACATCGTATCGTCACCCGCGCCGTACATGATGCTGGTGGTAAAATATGTATGCAATTATTGCATGCGGGACGCTACGCCTATCATCCGTTTTCTGTGGCGCCGTCCAAACTTAAATCGCCCATCACCCCATTTACACCTAGGGCCATGTCCGCCCGACAAGTGCGCAAGACTATCCGCGATTTTGGCAACAGTGCCAGACTTGCACAAAAAGCTGGATATGATGGCGTAGAAATTATGGGCTCCGAAGGGTATCTGCTCAATCAGTTCATTTGCAGTCGTACCAACCAGCGTACCGATGAATATGGCGGTAATTTTGACAATCGCAGCCGTATTGCCATCGATATTGTTGAAGAGGTTCGCCGACGTGTTGGCCGCGATTTTATTGTGATCTTCCGTTTGTCCATGTTGGATTTGGTTGACGATGGTTCCAGTTGGGAAGAAGTGGTATTGCTGGCAAAGCGGTTGGAAATGGCGGGTGTGACATTGATTAACACGGGTATTGGCTGGCA
This sequence comes from Shewanella dokdonensis, assembly GCF_018394335.1. Lineage (NCBI taxonomy): Bacteria > Pseudomonadati > Pseudomonadota > Gammaproteobacteria > Alteromonadales > Shewanellaceae > Shewanella > Shewanella dokdonensis. Next base: position 3,789,172 of record NZ_CP074572.1, read on the forward strand.
TGAAGCCCGCATTCCGACCATAGCAACCAGTGTGCCGCGGGCGGCATTCAGTTGGGTAACGGCCAAGTTGAGACAAGAGGTCACCATCCCGCTAATCGCCACCAACCGTATCAATATGCCTGAAGTTATTGAACAGATTTTAGCGAGTGGGCAGGCAGATATGGTGTCAATGGCGCGGCCATTGCTCGCAGATCCTGAGTTCGTCAACAAGGCAGCAGCCATGCAGGATGAAGCGATCAACACCTGTATTGGCTGTAATCAGGCATGTCTTGATCATACCTTCAAATTACAGCGCGCGACCTGTTTAGTGAATCCCCGCGCGGCCTATGAAAAAGAATTGAATTTCGTTAAAGCATACACACCGAAGAAGCTGGCCGTCATCGGCGCTGGCCCGGCAGGCATGGCATTTGCTGTGTATGCGGCGCAGCGGGGCCATCAAGTAACGTTATTTGAAGCCCGCAGCGATATCGGTGGCCAGTTTAATCTGGCAAAAGAGATCCCCGGTAAAGAGGAGTTCAGTGAAACTCTGCGTTACTTCCGTTATCAATTGGCGCATTGGCAGGTCGAGCTTAGATTGAATACTCCGGTTTCTGCCGAGTTGCTGGCAGCGCACGAGGTTGATGAAGTGATATTAGCGTCAGGGGTGGTTCCCAGACAGCTGCAATTGCCGGGCTTTGATAGTCCGCACGTGATCAGTTATCAGCAGTTGTTACGTGGTGAAGCCCAGGCTGGCGCTAACGTTGCCATTATTGGTGCCGGTGGCATTGGCTTTGATGTGGCGCAGTTTTTAGGGGAGGCGCATTCGGCAACCCTGCAACCGGCAAAGTGGTATCAACGCTGGGGCATTGATACCACCTATCAACAACGGGGTGGACTATTAGCCGAGACTGCCAAAGAGCTGCCACAACGGCAACTGTGGCTGTTGCAACGGAAACCGGGAACACCGGGCAAAACCCTAGGGAAAACGACTGGCTGGATCCATCGGGCAATGCTCAAATTGCATGGGGTAGAAACGTTGTCAGGCGTGAGTTACCAACACTTTGATGATGAAGGCTTGCACATTGTTGTTGAAGGCAAAGCTCGGGTATTACCAGTTGATACTGTCGTTGTATGTGCTGGCCAAGAATCTAATCTGACGTTGCTGCCAGCATTACAACAATTGGGTAAACCGCTGCACATTATTGGTGGTGCGAAACTGGCGGCGGAACTGGATGCCAAACGGGCGATCCGCGATGGCGCTGAGTTGGCAATGCGAATTTAGATAACGGCAAGCTTCGCAAGTAGGGTTGTCTTCTTTGTAGAAAACCCTGCTGCTGGTTTTAAGCGTGCTGTTTTTCTCTCAACAAGGGCATTTCCGCGCCATTGCAGGACAATTCAAGATCTAGATCGTCATTTGGCACACAGCAGCAGGGCAGACACTCATCAGCTGCCAGTTCCGCTAGAGGTTCAATCAGATAACGTACAGAACCACTGCGGATCTTGGTGCGACAGCAGCCGCAGTAACCACTGCGGCATTCGGAGAATATCCTGACTTTTTGGCTTCCAATACTTGCAGCAATGTCTGCGGTTGTGACTGCCAGTTCCACAGCAACAACGGCTCGCCTTGCAGCAAGACGATGGGGCGCTTTTTAAAGATCAAAGTCTGAGAACTCATGTTCGTCTACGGCCGAATCAATCTGTCCTACTAGATAAGAGGACACTTCCACTTCCTGTGGTGCGACTTGCACCGCATCACTTTCCAACCAGTTTTTCATCCACGGCAATGGGTTACTGCGTTCAGGATAAGGCAGCGGCAGATTGACGGCTTTCATCCGCTGATTGGTAATATATTCCACATACTGGCTGAGGATGGTTTCATTAAGGCCAATCATCGAACCATCTTTAAAGAGGTACTTGGCCCAGTCTTTTTCCTGCTCGGCGGCCCTAAAAAACAGCTCATAGGCCTGGCTCATGGCATTCCTTGGCAATCTCACCCATTTCCGGATCGTCGCGCCCAGCCTGCATCAGATTGATGATGTGTTGCGTGCCGTTAAGGTGCAGCGCTTCATCACGGGCGATCAAGCGGATAATCTTGGCGTTGCCCTCCATCAGTCTGCGTTCAGCAAAGGCAAATGAACAGGCAAAGCTGACGTAGAAACGGATTGCTTCTAGTGCATTGACGGACATCATGCACAGGTACAAGGCTTTTTTAAGTGAGCGGGTCGTTACCGATAATTGCTTACCAGCAATGGTAAACACGCCTTCCCCGTGCAGATGATACACCTGTGTCAGTTGGATCAACTGGTCGTAATAGTCGGCAATATCGGTTGCTCGTTTGAGGATCTCCTGATTGACCACTATGTCTTCAAACACGACGGAAGGATCATTCACAATATTCCGAATAATGTGGGTGTAAGAACGACTGTGAATGGTCTCTGAAAACGACCAGGTTTCAATCCAGGTTTCCAGCTCCGGCAATGACACCAAGGGCAGAAATGCCACGTTAGGTGAGCGTCCCTGGATGGAATCAAGCAGTGTCTGATATTTCAGGTTCGACAGGAAAATATGTTTTTCATGCTCCGGCAGTTGCGCAAAATCGATTTTATCGCGGGAGACATCTACTTCTTCCGGCCGCCAGAAGAACGATAGCTGTTTTTCAATCAGTTTTTCAAATAGTTCGTATTTTTGTTGGTCATAACGCGCCACGTTTACAGCCTGACCAAAAAACATCGGTTCGCGGGTGGCATCATTGGGTGTTTGACAGAAAATTGAATAAGCCATGTTTCATTCGTCCAAACAAAGGGGCCAAACTAGCCCCGGTTAACCTTAAATTTTGCAAGCGCCGCCGGCGCAACCGTCATCTTCTTTTTCAATGCTGAGTTCATCGAAACGATCTGACGCCCCATCACGGGTATTGTGATAGTACAGAGTTTTGACGCCAAGTTTATAGGCGGTCAGCAGATCTTTGAGCAAGGTCTGCATTGGCACTTTGCCACTGTCATATTTTGACGGGTCGTAGTTAGTGTTAGCCGAAATAGACTGATCGATGAACTTTTGCATGATGCCCACAAGTTGCAGGTAGCCATCATTACCTGGCATCTGCCATAACAACTCATACTTATGCTTGAGCTTTTCGTAATCCGGTACGACTTGCTTCAGTTGCCCGTCTTTGCTGGCCTTAACACTGATCAGACCTCGTGGAGGTTCAATGCCGTTAGTGGCATTGGAGATCTGCGATGAAGTCTCTGATGGCATCAAGGCGGACAGTGTCGAATTACGCAAACCATATTGCTTGATGTCAGCTCGCAATTGTTCCCAGTCGAGATGCAATGGCTCGCTGCAGATTTTATCGAGATCGTGCTTATAAGTATCAATAGGCAAAATGCCTTGAGCATAAGTGGTCTCGTTAAATAACGGGCAAGCGCCTTGTTCTTTGGCCAGCTCCATAGAGGCTTTCAGCAAATAGTACTGGAAAGCTTCAAAGGTACGATGGGTCAGGGCGTTGGCACTGCCATCAGAATATTTCACACCATGTTTGGCAAGATAGTTGGCAAAGTTGATAACACCAATACCTAGGGTGCGACGATTCATGGAGGCAGAACGAGCCGCAGCAATCGGATAGTCTTGATAGTCCAGCAGATTATCCAAGGCGCGCACCGCTAAGTCGGCTAACTTTTCCATCTCTTCAAGATTTTCGATAGCGCCAAGGTTTAATGCCGACAAAGTACACAAGGCAATTTCGCCATTTGCATCGTTCACATCGTTAAGCGGTTTTGTCGGGAGTGCAATTTCCAGACACAGATTGGACTGATGTACCGGCGCAACACTCGGGTCGAACGGGCTGTGAGTATTGCAATGATCCACGTTTTGGATATAGATACGGCCTGTTGATGCGCGCTCTTGCATCATCAATGAGAACAGTTCAACTGCCCGTAAGGAACGCTTGCGGATAGATTCATCCTGTTCATATTTGACATACAAGCGCTCAAATTCTTCCTGATCAGCGAAGAAGGCATCATACAGTCCGGGCACATCGGAAGGACTGAACAAGGTGATATTTTCGCCCTTGATCAAACGCTGGTACATCAGCTTATTGATCTGTACCCCGTAATCCAGATGGCGGATACGGTTGTCTTCAACACCGCGGTTGTTTTTCAGCACCAACAGCGATTCAACCTCAAGGTGCCACAGCGGGTAGAAAAGGGTGGCTGCACCACCACGGACGCCCCCTGTGAGCAAGACTTTACAGCTGTCTGGAAATGCTTGAAGAATGGAATACAGCCAGTGTGAAATGCTTCGCCACCACGGATAGGGCTACCAAGTGCACGAATACGGCCAGCGTTAATACCAATTCCCGCCCGCTGACTGACATATTTTACAATGGCAGACGATGTGGCATTGATAGAATCCAAGCTGTCACCGCATTCGATCAGCACGCAGGAACTGAACTGGCGAGTCGGTGTACGGACGCCTGACATGATGGGCGTTGGCAGCGAAATTTTAAAGGTGGAAACCGCATCATAGAAATCTTTGATGTATTGCAGGCGGTTGTGCCGCGGATAACCAGAGAACAAACAAGCGGCAACTAAGATATAAAGAAACTGGGCACTTTCGTAAACTTCATGAGTCACCCGGTTTTGTACCAGATATTTACCTTCCAACTGCTTTACGGCGGCATAAGAGAAGGTCATGTCGCGCCAGTGGTCGATATAGCTGTCCATCAGATCCAGCTCTTCGCGGCTGTAATCTTCCAGAATATGACGGTCGTATTTTCCCATCTCAACCAATTTAGCCACATGATCAGCAAGTTTTGGCGGCTCAAACTGACCGAAGGCTTTCTTACGCAGATGGAAGATTGCCAAACGTGCTGCCAAAAACTGATAATCTGGGGCATCTGGTGAAATCAGATCCGCAGCAGCTTTAATGATGGTTTCATGAATAATTTCGGTGGGGATACCATCGTAAAATTGCAAGTGAGCACGCAACTCGACTTCGGATACAGACACATTGGCCAAATCATCTGCGGCCCAAGTGATTACTCGGTGGATCTTTTCGAGGTCAATCGTTTCTCTTTTGCCACTGCGTTTGGTAACTGTCATATTGCTATTCATTAGAGATAGATCCTGGTTTTTATCATTAATGACGATGGCGAAACACCATCAAAACTTCCTTAGTACAACAATCAAATGCCGACGACTGGACACTGTATTTAGAGATTCTGAGCCGTCATTTACGTCGAATGTGAGTCTGCGACTAGTGGCTGAGATTGTTGCCTACACACAATATGTGGTGTTTTTGTGTTTACAGAGTAACAAGATAGTGAGGCTGGCGGCGTTTTGCAAGTGACGATTCAGGGCATATCTTGTGGATATCTTCGCATTCTTTCCCTGACAGATGCGACAAACGCCGTCAATATAGGGATTTACGCCTTTAGTACAAAATATGAGCGATCAGATTCGAGCGGTTCGATTGCTAAAATATGCAGCGATCGTTAACGATCTATCGCCATGTCAGTTGTCAGTAGTGCTGTTAACTGTGACGGCGTTGACAGCATAATATCGGCCTGCCACTGTGGTGGCGCATCGTCGTCATTGATATAACCCCACAGCGCTGCCGCTGACGGCATATTCGCAGCTTTGGCGGCGATAATGTCACGTTCGGCATCGCCCACGTACAAAATATCCTTGGGTGCGCTTCGCAGTTGCTGCGCTGCCAGTAACATAGGCGCGGGGTGTGGTTTGCGAAAAAGAGTCGTATCGGCACTGATGACAGATTGGAGCTTATCTAGCACCCCAAGTTTCAACAATAACGGTTTAGTGAAGATGGCGGGCTTATTGGTCACTACCCCGATGGCGATACCCCGTGTCTGCGCGAGAGCAAATAACGCTGCCAGCCCGTCAAACAGGGTCGATTGCTGGCCGTTAATGCGTTGATAATGCTGTAACATCAACAGCCTAAGCGACTCCTGTTGTTGAGCCTCGGCCTGTGGCACTGCGGCTTTGATCATTGCTAGCGAACCGTTAGAAGCCTGGGCGCGCAGCGCGTGATAGTCAGCCGCGCTGTCAAGACCCGTCTGCGCTAAAGCGGCATGCACCGCCGCGATCAGGTCCGGCGCGGTGTCCACCAAAGTACCATCAAGATCAAACAGTAACGCTGAAACCGGCGTAGATAACATGTGGCTAGTCCACTTTCTGGCAGGCGATCATGTAGTTCACTTCGACACTTGGGGTATAACTGAAAATGCCATTGAGCGGGTTATATTTGATCCCCAGTGCATCGCGGCAGATAAGGTCGGTGTGTTCTGCCATAGCGATCAGCTCAGAAGGGCGGAGAAATTTGCTGTGAACATGCGTGCCGACAGGCAGCATTTTTAGCAGATATTCAGCCCCCACAATTGTTTGCACCCAAGACATCAGATTGCGGTTGATGGTGGAGAAAAACACCCAGCCGCCTGTTTTTACCATGGTGCAGCAGGCGTTAATCACCGACTGTGGCTCCGGCACATGCTCCAGCATCTCCATACAGGTCACCACATCATAATAAGCCGGATGCTTCAGTGCATGTTCTTCTGCGGTCAGTTGCTGGTAATCCACTGTGATAGCTGACTCAAGCGCATGTAACTTAGCGATTTCCAGTGGCTCATGCCCCATATCAAGCCCGGTGACCTTGGCGCCTAGCTTTGCCATGCTTTCAGAAAGAATGCCGCCGCCGCAACCAACATCCAGTACCTGCTTCTGAAAAATACCGCCCGCTTTCAAGTCGATGTAGTTGAGCCGTAACGGGTTAAGTTCATGCAGAGGCTTAAATTCACCTTGAGGATCCCACCAGCCGGCCGCCATATTTTCAAATTTAGCGATCTCTTGTGGATCGACGTTGGCATTTTCTTGCATGGCAATACCTTAAAAACAAATAGAAAGACGCGCCATTATAACCACAGTTAAGCAGACAGTGGGTACGTTGATTTACACGCTTTTGCCGTTTCCCCATGACCGCGACAAGCAACTGTTTAAAAAATGCTCAACTTGTCGAAATCTATACAGATTTTGCTCTTTTTACACGGTATAGCGCGACGATAACGTAAATATGGCGTACTAACTGCTTTCAGGTCTTCCGAGCACCGATAACTGTGTTAGAATGACCCATTACGTTAGTAGGGCTCGACAATGACATGGAACAAAAAGTTGTCAGCTTTCATATAAGGGGATCGAGCAGTTTATGACTGATCAGGCTTCATCCATTTCGCCAATCAATATTGAAGACGAACTAAGAACTTCCTACCTCGACTACGCCATGAGCGTAATTGTTGGCCGGGCCTTGCCAGATGTTCGTGACGGTTTGAAACCAGTTCATCGCCGTGTACTGTTTGCGATGAACGAGCTGAAAAACGACTGGAACAAACCTTATAAAAAGTCCGCCCGTGTCGTTGGTGACGTTATCGGTAAGTATCACCCTCATGGCGATAGTGCGGTATACGATACCATAGTGCGTATGGCGCAACCATTTTCATTGCGTTATACCTTGGTTGACGGGCAGGGGAACTTCGGTTCCGTGGACGGCGATGCCGCAGCCGCTATGCGTTATACCGAAATTCGCATGCAGCGCTTGGCCCATCACCTGCTGGCCGACCTCGATAAAGAAACCGTGGATTTTGTACCTAACTATGATGGTACTGAACAGATCCCCGAAGTGTTACCGACCCGGATCCCTAACCTGCTGGTCAACGGTTCTTCCGGTATTGCGGTGGGGATGGCGACCAACATTCCACCACACAATCTGACGGAAGTGGTCAATGGTTGTTTGGCGTTGATTGAAAACCCAGACCTTTCCATTGATGAGCTGATCAACTGCATTCCTGGGCCTGACTTCCCGACTGCTGCAATTATCAATGGCCGCAAAGGTATTGAGGAAGCTTATCGTACCGGTCGTGGCAAAGTGATCATGCGTGCCCGCGCTGACTTTGAAACCGAAGATAACGGTCGTGAACGCATCGTAGTGACCGAAATCCCTTATCAGGTGAATAAAGCTCGCCTGATTGAAAAGATTGCTGAGTTGGTTAAAGACAAAAAAATCGAAGGGATCAGCGGCTTACGTGATGAGTCCGATAAGGACGGCATGCGGATTGTTATCGAAATCAAACGCGGTGAAGTCGGGGAAGTGGTACTGAATAATCTGTACGCACAGACCCAGATGCAGTGTTCTTTCGGTATCAATATGGTGGCGTTGGCAAATGGCCAACCAAAGCTGTTCAACATCAAGGAGATGCTAGAAGCCTTTATCCTGCATCGCCGCGAAGTGGTTACCCGCCGTACCGTATTTGAATTGCGTAAAGCCCGCGAACGGGCGCACATCCTGGAAGCATTAGCCGTTGCCTTGGCTAATATCGATCCGATTATTGAGCTGATCAAGAATTCTCCAAGCCCGAGCGAAGCTAAACAACGTCTGACGGAACAGGGCTGGGCCTTGGGCAATGTGCAGGCCATGCTGGAAAAAGCCGGTGATGATGCCGCACGGCCGGAATGGTTGGAGCCGCAGTTTGGTATCCATGAGGGGCTATATTTCCTGACCGAGACACAAGCTCAGGCAATTTTGGATCTGCGTTTGCAGAAACTGACCGGCTTGGAACACGAAAAAATCCTGCAGGAATATGAAGAACTGCTGGAAACCATCGCTGGTTTATTACATATCCTGCACAGCTCAGTGCGTTTGATGGAAGTGATCAAGGAAGAGCTGCAAGAAGTGTTGACCCAATTCGGCGATGCTCGCCGTACCGAAATCAATGAGTCCGCCGCAGATCTCAGCCTGGAAGATTTGATCAACGAAGAAGATGTCGTGGTGACCTTGTCACATCTAGGTTATGCCAAGTATCAACCGCTAACCGACTATCAGGCGCAGCGCCGTGGCGGTAAAGGTAAAGCGGCAACCAAGGTAAAAGATGAAGACTTCGTTGAGCAGTTGCTGATTGCCAATACTCACGACACCATTTTGTGCTTCTCAGACTTTGGCAAACTGTATTGGTTAAAAGTATATCAGTTGCCATTGGCGAGCCGTCAGTCGCGTGGTCGTCCAATTGTGAATCTGTTACCGCTAGAAGGTGAAGAGCGCATCACCGCTATTTTGCCGGTAAGAGAATACGAAGAAGGCAAGTATATCATCATGGCAACCTCCAATGGTACCGTGAAGAAAACCGCCCTGACTGAATACAGCCGTCCACGGAGTAATGGCATTATTGCGGTGAACCTGAAAGACGGTGACCAGTTGATAGGCGTGGATATCACCGATGGTAGCAGTGAAATCATGTTGTTCTCGGATGCGGGTAAGGTGGTACGCTTTAAAGAAGCGGAAGAGTCACCGATAACCGATGAAGATGGCAATCCGGTGTTGGATGAAAACGGCGAAGTACAGATCACCTTTAAAGGTGTGCGCCCAATGGGTCGTACCGCTACCGGTGTTCGTGGTATCGCCTTGGAAGACGGTCAGAAAGTTGTTTCACTGATCGTGCCTCGTGGTGATGATGCGATTCTGACCGTTACCGCGAACGGCTTTGGTAAACGCACCGCATTGGATGAATACCCCGCCAAGAGCCGCGCCACCAAAGGCGTGGTTTCTATCAAAGTCAGCGATCGTAACGGCGCAGTGGTAGGCGCGGTACAGGCTGCTGAAAATGATGAAATCATGCTGATCAGTGATAAAGGTACATTGGTGAGAACCCCGGTTTCCGGCGTTTCATTAATTGGCCGTAACACTCAGGGGGTCACCATCATCCGCACGGCTGACGACGAAACTGTGGTCGGACTGCAACGCATTGACGAAATCCAGGCAGAGGACGATGATATCCTAGACGATGCCGAGGTTGATATGCTGACCGATGCCCCGGATAATGAAGGCGATATTGCCGCCGATGAAGACACCGCAGAGTAAACTGCGAAAGTAGAAAACGGGCGTCCTAAGTGGCGCTCGTTTTGTCTCTACCCATTTTATGGTTCAAGGAGAATATGAGTGAGTACCGTTTATAATTTTTGTGCCGGCCCGGCAATGTTGCCACCACCGGTAATGGCTAAAGCTCAAGCTGAGTTGCTGAATTGGCAGGGACAAGGTGTATCGGTGATGGAAGTCAGCCATCGCGGTGCGCCTTTTATCGCGCTAGCCAAACAGTCAGAGGCCGATTTACGGGAACTCATGAATATCCCTGATAACTACCATGTGTTGTTTATGCATGGCGGTGGTCGTGGTCAGTTTGCTGCCGTTGTGAATAATTTTCTTGGCAACAATGGTAAAGCCCTTTATTTAATCAGTGGCCAGTGGTCAAAATCGGCGGCGGATGAAGCGGTGCGGCTGGTCGGTGAAGAACAGGTAGATACTATAAATATAGTATCTAATATCAATGGGTTAAAACAGGTGGCCTTGCCAGCATTAACTGGCCCCGCCACGCAATATCGTTACGTTCATTACTGTCCGAACGAAACGGTTGATGGCATCGAAATATTTGAAGAGATTAATGCACCTTGGCCCGTTATTGCCGATATGTCCTCCACCATCATGTCTCGCCAAGTGGACATCAGTAAGTTCGGCATGATCTACGCTGGCGCACAAAAAATATTGGCCCTTCAGGGCTGAGCATAGTGATCGTGAGGAAGGATCTGCTGCAACTGCCCGCGGTCAATCCATCCTCTATAATGGATTACCGCATTGCCGCAGCACATGATTCCATGTTCAACACACCACCTACATTTGCCTGGTATTTAGCGGCAGAAGTCTTTAAGTGGCTGAAACAGCTTGGTGGGGTGGCTGCCATTGAAGCGCAAAATAAGCAGAAAGCGGAATTACTGTACCAATGTATCGATCAACTGGACTTTTACCGAAACGGGGTGGCACCACAAAACCGTTCACGTATGAATGTGACTTTTCAGTTGGCTGATGAAGACCTCAATAAAGCGTTCCTCGCGGAAGCAGAAACTCACGGACTGGTTGCTCTGAAAGGTCACCGCATTGTTGGCGGCATGAGAGCGAGCATTTATAATGCGATGCCATTGGCTGGAGTGCAGACCTTGGTCGATTTTATGCGGGCTTTTGCTGAAAAACACCAAGCCTGATAACGTTACCGGCATAAGAAAGCGACTGCATGCAGTCGCTTTTTTGTTAGCAATATTTAAAGAATGGCGGCTATCGATTGCGCCAGATAATCCACGTTTTCTTCGGTGATCCCGGCAACACTGATACGGCTTGAGCCGACCATATAAATGCCGTAATCACGTTTTAATTGTTCGACTTGTTCTGCGGTGATCCCTAAAAACGAGAACATCCCTTTCTGGCGAGCAATAAAACTAAAATCACGAGTGACACCCGCCGCTTTAATTTTATCAACCAGCATGGCTCGATTCCCGTTGATACGGTTACGCATAATAGCCAGTTCTTCCAGCCATTGCTGGGTCAGTTCTTCAGAACCTAAAATGGTTTCTACCAAAGCCGCACCATGCGCTGGCGGCATGGAATAGTTGGCTCGGATCACATGCAACATTACTGACAGTGCGATATCCGCTTTGGGAGAATCTTGGGTGATTACCGCACAGGCACCAATACGTTCACGATAAAGTCCAAAGTTTTTGGAGCAGGAAGCACACAGCAGCATTGCATCAACGGCAGCAGCCATTTTGCGCACTCCATAAGCATCCCGTTCTAAACCATCCCCAAACCCTTGGTAAGCCATATCAATTAACGGCGTAAATCCACGTTCTACGGCAACGGCAACGACTTGATCCCATTGTGCTTCACTGAGATCCTGGCCGGTTGGATTGTGGCAACAAGCGTGCAGTAACACCACGTCATTACTGCCTAATTGTCGCAGCGCAGCTAGCATCTCTTCAAACTTTAGCTGGTTGTTTTGCTGATCATAGTAAGGGTAACTTGCCACTTTGAGCCCAGCACCTTTAAACAGGCTGATGTGATTGGCCCACGTAGGATCGCTCACCCACATGGTGGCATCTGGATTGCAACGCTTGATGAAATCGGCGGCCACTTTTAATGAACCTGTGCCACCAGGCGTTGATACGCTACGCACCCGGTTCTGTTCGAGAATGCTATGTTCGGCACCAAAGGCTAAACGACAGAAGAGTTGGTTAAACTTTTCGCTGCCTGCCGGACCGATATAGACTTTGGTGGTTTCCGTTGCGGTGCGTAGGCGTTCTGCGGTTTTCACACATGCAAGGATAGGGGTGTTGCCTTGTGGATCTTTATAGACACCAACACCTAAATCGACTTTTAACGGACGAGTATCATCACGGAATTGACTCAATAGTCCCAGGATCGGGTCTGCGGGCATCGCTTGTAAATGGTTAAACATCGGCATTTCTATTGTGGTAATGGTTAGTCGGGCTAGCATAGCGGCATTTACCACAGAAGTTAATTATCTGTGGCCCTCTTGCCGTTTTAAATCATAAACAACGTGGGTATTTTTTGAGAACGATACAAAATCGCTATTTTTATGGCATTTTGTTGTTATTTTGTGCAGCGTTTAGGGGAGATGCGGCAATCTGATGGAAAACGGTTGAACTGCCGCAGTCAATCAGTCACTTTATAGCAGCAGTTTTGTGTCGTTGGTCGAGACTTGGCCAAGCACAATAGACACACTTTGGGGTTGAGTCGCCGAGAGCCGTATTCTTGGCGTTTGCATAATATTTCCGCGCAGAATAAAAGCTGCGATAAATCAAGATAGTTGACTATGAAAGAACTACGCCTAGCGCATGTCGCTCATTTTAACGGTGAAGTGAATATCCCTGGTTCCAAAAGCATTTCGAATCGGGCGTTATTGCTTGCAGCCTTGGCTAACGGGCCAACTGAGCTGACTAACCTGCTGGATTCCGATGATATTCGCCATATGTTGGCCGCCTTGTCTAAACTCGGTATCCAATATGAATTATCGGCCGATAAAAGCCGTTGCTTGGTCAACGGTAATGCTGGGCCGTTTGCTGTTGCCGCACCATTAACGCTCTTTCTTGGCAATGCCGGAACCGCTATGCGCCCACTGTGTGCAGCACTTACACTGGGACGTGGTGTTTTTGAACTGACTGGCGAACCCCGGATGGAAGAGCGGCCAATTGGTGATTTGGTCAATGCCCTACGGCAACTTGGTGCCAATATCAAATATCTAAAAAACTCACATTACCCACCACTGCAGATTGCGGGCACAGGCTTGACCGGTGGTACCGTAACGATTGCGGGCACCTTATCGAGCCAATTCCTTACCGCGTTGCTAATGGTGGCACCTCTGGCACAATCGGCCGTCACCATTGAAGTTCAAGGCGATTTAGTATCAAAGCCTTACATTGATATTACCTTAGCGTTGATGCAAAAATTTGGCGTTGAAGTACAGAATCATGGCTATCAGCGTTTTGACATCGCCGCCGGGCAACAATATACCGCGCCAGGCAGATTGTTAGTGGAAGGCGATGCTTCCTCCGCCTCCTATTTCTTGGCCGCCGGGGCGATTGCCGGTGGCGAAGTGAAGGTTACTGGTGTCGGACGTCAAAGCATTCAAGGCGATATAAAATTTGCAGATGCCTTGGCGGCAATGGGCGCTCAAATAGAGTGGGGTGATGATTTTATTATTTCCAAAGGTAGCCAGCTACAGGGGATTGATATGGATATGAATCATATTCCCGATGCGGCTATGACGATTGCCACGGCGGCGATATTTGCTACTGGTGAAACGCGGCTGAGTAACATTTATAACTGGCGCATTAAAGAAACAGATCGGTTGGCAGCCATGGCAACAGAATTGCGTAAAGTGGGTGCCGAGGTGGAAGAGGGTGAGGACTTTATTCGTATCATCCCGCCGAAAACAGTGCAGCATGCCACGATTGATACCTATAACGATCATCGGATGGCGATGTGTTTTTCACTGCTGGCGTTTGCCGATTGTGGCGTGACAATCCGCGATCCAGACTGCACTTCAAAAACCTTTCCCGACTATTTCCGCCAGTTTGCGGCTTTGTCACGTTAGCGTAACAGTCATACTGGGTTTGTTTGCTAAATTTCGCCGTTGCAGCGGGCCGTATTCATGTATAATACGGCCCGCTTAATTCCTGGACACTACAATTATTAAGATTGGTGCGTGTTTGGGAACGACACTATATTGCGGAGGATTCTATGTCTGAACGGGCGCCTGTCGTCACTATTGATGGCCCCAGCGGAGCGGGAAAAGGAACCATTAGCCAGATGTTGGCTACCCGGTTAGGATGGAAGCTGCTTGATAGCGGCGCTATCTATCGTGTGCTGGCACTGGCAGCAATTCACCACAATGTGGGGCTAGATAACGAAGAAGCCATTACCTTGCTCGCTACTCACCTCGATGTGCAGTTTCTGGCTGATGCCGACAAGGAAACTACCAAAATAGTGCTTGAAGGTGAAGATGTTACCACCAGTATTCGCTCCCAGGAATGTTCTGACGCGGCCTCGCGGGTTGCCGCTTTCCCGCGGGTACGCGAAGCATTGCTGCGACGTCAGCGTGCGTTTAATGTCGCCCCTGGACTGATTGCTGATGGCCGGGATATGGGCACCGTGGTTTTTCCTAACGCCCCCGCTAAATTGTTTTTAACCGCAACGGCGGAAGAACGCGCCGAACGGCGCTATAATCAGTTGCTAGACAAGGGCTTTGATGTTAACATCGAACGCCTTTTAACCGAGATTAAAGAGCGTGATTTCAGAGACATGAATCGCGCTGTTGCACCGTTAGTACCAGCAGATGATGCGCTGGTGATTGACACAACGGGTCTCGGTATCGAAGCGGTGTTTCAGTTAGCACTGAAACACATTGAACAGAAATTATCCGCTGCGGGTATTTAATACACGTGGTTTGAGTATCTCCCGCAAGGATGCAGGGGATTAGTGAACTGACCCCATGCTCAGGATGTAGTATGGCTTTAATTTTAAAGTAATTAACATGACTGAATCTTTTGCTGATCTGTTTGAACAATCCCTTCAACAACTGGAATTTCGTCCAGGTTCTATCGTCCGCGGTACTGTAGTTGCCATTGAAAATGGCATGGTGCTGGTTGATGCAGGCCTGAAATCAGAAAGCCCAATTCCTGCCGAGCAGTTCAAGAACGCCCAAGGCGAACTGGAAATTGCTGTAGGTGACCAAGTTGACGTAGCGCTGGACAGCGTAGAAGACGGCTTTGGTGAAACCCAACTGTCTCGTGAAAAAGCTAAGCGCCATGAAGCCTGGATCGTTCTGGAAAAAGCCTACGAAGAAAATGCCACCGTTATCGGCATTATCAACGGTAAGGTTAAAGGCGGTTTCACTGTTGAATTGAATGGTATCCGTGCATTCCTGCCAGGTTCACTGGTTGATGTTCGTCCAGTACGCGACACTGCGCACCTGGAAAACAAAGAATTGGAATTCAAGGTTATCAAACTGGATCAGAAACGTAACAACGTAGTGGTTTCTCGCCGCGCCGTTATCGAATCTGAAAGCAGCGCCGAACGTGACGCCCTGTTGGAAAACCTGCAGGAAGGTCAAGCGGTTAAAGGTATCGTTAAAAACCTTACAGACTACGGTGCATTTGTGGATCTGGGTGGTGTTGACGGTCTGCTGCACATCACTGACATGGCATGGAAACGCGTTAAGCATCCATCTGAAATCGTCAATGTTGGTGACGAAATCACTGTTAAAGTGCTGAAATATGACCGTGAACGCACTCGTGTTTCACTGGGTCTGAAACAACTGGGTGAAGACCCATGGTTGGAAATCAGCAAACGTTATCCAGAAAACACCAAGCTGACTGGTCGTGTGACTAACCTGACCGATTATGGCTGCTTCGTTGAAATCGAAGAAGGTGTTGAAGGTCTGGTACACGTATCTGAAATGGATTGGACCAACAAGAACATCCACCCATCCAAGGTTGTTAGCCTGGGTGATGAAGTGGAAGTTCTGGTACTGGATATCGACGAAGAACGTCGTCGTATCTCTCTGGGTCTGAAACAGTGTAAGACTAACCCATGGGAAGACTTCTCCAACCGTTACGCCAAGGGCGACAAAGTTACTGGTAAGATCAAATCTATCACTGACTTCGGTATCTTCATTGGTCTGGACGGTGGCATCGATGGTCTGGTTCACCTGTCTGACATCTCTTGGAACAATAACGGCGAAGAAGCTGTTGGCGAATACAAGAAAGGTGATGAAATCACTGCTGTTGTACTGTCTGTTGACCCAGAACGTGAACGTATCAGCCTTGGTGTAAAACAGACTGAAGATGATCCTTTCAATGCCTACTTGGCAGATAAGAAGAAAGGTTCTATTGTAAACGGTACAGTAACTGCTGTTGATGCCAAAGGCGTGACTGTAGAACTGGCGGACACTGTTGAAGGTTACATCCGTGTAGCTGATATCAGCCGCGAACGCATCGAAGACGCTTCTACCGTATACAATGTCGGTGATAGCGTTGAAGCCAAGTTTATGGGTGTGGATCGTAAGAACCGTGCCATCAGCTTGTCAATTCGTGCGAAAGACGAAGCCGAAGAGAAAGAAGTAATGGCTAACCTGAATAAACAGGAAGATGTCGTTATGACTAACGCTATGGCTGAAGCATTCAAGGCAGCCCGCAAATAATGAGCCTTAATGGCAGGAGCTTAGCTCCTGCCCGTAAGCGCCAATGTTTGGCTTAAAAATAGGGGTAGCAAGGATGACAAAATCCGAACTGATCGAAAAACTCGCGGCAGATCAAGCACAACTGTCTGCGAAAGATGTGGAAAATGCCATCAAAGAGATGTTGGAGCAAATGGCGAAGACATTGGAAAGCGGTGATCGCATCGAAATCCGTGGCTTTGGCAGTTTCTCATTACACTATCGCGCACCTCGTGTAGGACGTAATCCTAAAACCGGAAGTTCTGTTGAACTTGATGGCAAATACGTTCCACACTTTAAGCCCGGCAAAGAGTTGCGCGAACGGGTAGACGCCACTATCGTTTAATTATTTCTGCTGTAAAAGCCTCGGTTTTCATGAGGCTTACTATGATGGTTAGTTGCTATTCTTCACAGAAGTTCTGGGAACGAGTAGTGATTAACCATCATGTATTTTAAGTAGTTGCTATCAGTTCAATAAAAGTCTGTACCAGCAACTGTTTTACAGATGAGCCCGTTCTTATTCTATAGAACTCAGCCCATAACTTTTCGCGGCAATCCCCCTTGCTAGGCCTTACTTGCTCATTAGCTTTGTAGAGCAGGGACAGCAATCACATCAAACGCATCATCCCTACCTTCATCAATTCATAATCGGCTGTCATCGCCAAAATGACATAATATCCATTAACTAGCCTTAGAGAGCCATCAACTGGTTGATGATTGGGATAATTATTGGAGAGCAAAGCGCGCTATTGTAAGCCGCGTATGAATGTATGCGACAGCACAAATTACGCGGGGATAACACTCAAATAGATACATAGGAAATGGCACACCGCACCCCTAGCACAAATAAATGCCAGATGGCATGATTGAAGGGAATGGCCTTAATTGCATAGAAGGGAACGCCAATGCTGTAGCTTAACCCACCAGCAACTAACAACCAAAATCCGCTAGTGGAGAGATGTGCAATCAGCTGTGGCAAAATCGCGATACAAAGCCATCCCATCACCAGATATAAAGTCAGACTCAAGGCTTTGAATCTATGAACAAAGAAACTTTTAAAAACCACACCGCCGCCGCTAGTGACCAGATGGCAACCAGTACCCATTCGGTCTCGGTACCGTTCATGGAGATCAGCATCATCGGGGTATAAGTGCCAGCGATTAGCAGATAAATAGCACAGTGATCCAACACTTTCAGGCGTCGCTTCCAATGTAACTGCGGAATGCTGTGGTAGAGCGTAGAGCAGAGAAATAACAGGATGAAACTGGCGCCGTATATGCTTACACCTGTTAACTGAACTGATGAGAGTGAATGCCAGCCCTTATTCAGCATCAATGTTAGTGCCACAATACCTAATATGATCCCTAGACCATGACTGATACTGTTGGCTAACTCTTCATTGAATGAATAGCTACCAATAATAGGCTCTTCAGCGGTTCTTACTGTCATTGCAATAGCTTCTCTGCTGGTCAATGTTAGTGATCTGAGTGTAACAACAGCAGTAGTGGATTACTATATCTAAGTGAACATGTGTTAGCTTAAATATTTAATGCCACTATTGTCACCGCTCTAGGTGATAAGCAACACGTTTAATCATGTGGCGTTAATCGTATTTTTGCCGCGTTTTTTCACTGTGGTATATGGGACTGATACTGTACATAAGCACTGATTTGTACAATAATCAAACATTGGTGAGGTGTGGTATACCTCAACGCATCTGCGATTGTTGGAGGAAAGTTAATGCAAATATCGTCCGCATTTGCTGCTGGTATGCAGGGGTTACAAGCGGCGCAGTCGGGGTTGACCCAGGCGACCGTTGATGTTGCTCAAGCATCGGTGCAACCAACGTCAGCGTCTTCGGCAGAGAACAGTAGCAATGCTGTTGCCGCGGTTGGTAATCGTCCAGATACTACCAGCGCGTTGGTTTCTGCCATGGTTTCCGAGCGTCAGGGGAAGCGTCTGTAGACGTGTTGCAACGAGCTTCTGATACACTCGGTAGCATTATCGATATCGAGGTTTAACATGTTCCCGGCGCTGCTTTCCTGCAAGCGCCGACCATGACTGGCCGTAGCCGTGCTGCGGCTTTACCAGTCGACGAAGTTTTATCTGCTAATACCATTCGCGATCCTGCAACAACTTCCTCAAGCCCTGATGTGTTTGTCACATCAGCCGATGACGCTGCTGTGGTATTGCCGCAAAACAATCGTGCTGCTTTATTCAGTCTGTCATTGGGCGCTTTAGGAGCTGCAGCGATAAATGACCCTAGTTCGGAAATCACTAGTTCAGAAACCACCGCAGCACAAACTGTTGCAGATACTACACCGGCCGATGCGGCTGGGAACGCATCGGATATTGATAGTGGCGCACAGGCACAGGAACTACAACAACTGAAGCAACTCCAGCAGCGGGACACGGAAGTGCGCTCCCATGAGCAGGCGCACGCTGCCGTTGGTGGTATCTATGCGGGACAACCTCAGTTTGACTATGAACATGGAACCGATGGCAAGCGTTATGCCGTGGATGGAGAAGTGCACATTGATGTGGCGGTAATCCCTAAGGATCCGCAAGCCACCATGAATAAAATGAAGCAGGTTTATGCGGCAGCAATGGCACCAATGGCTCCTTCCGCCGCTGATATCCAGGTGGCGGCAGAAGCGATGCGAAAATATAATATGGCCAGAGAACAGCTCACTTCTCAGCGTAACGTTGCCGGAGTGGCACCATTGCCGGAAGATACTCAACAACCTAATGCCAAGTCACCAGCAACGACAGAGATGGCGCAATCCTCAGATGCTAATGCCTATCCGCTGGGTATCACTAGACTCATGGGGCAGGTGAATGCGCAACAGAAACACGCAACCACTGAAAATTTCTTTGCGCCATCCATCGCGACCCACGCGCTGAATGATATAAGCCTGCCAAATGCAACATTAGAGGTGTCACAAACCAAACCACAGGGCGCCACCATGTTTGTGCAGGATGACGCCCCGGCATTTGTAATCGCCTAGCTTAATTGCTATCAGGGGAAGGGGACTCTTGATGCTGCGCTAAAATCAACGCTTCTAGGAGCTTAGAGGCTGGGCCTTGTTTATCTCTTTGGGGCACCACCAGTGTCAGCACGATTCGCCGACAGCTAGAACCTTTGATTTTTAGCCGTACCAAATCACCGTCCGCTAACTCTTTCTCAACCATATGTGCCGGTACCCAACAGAAGCCAACGCCTTTACTGAGGATCACTTTCGCCTCATGAAAGTTGCTTACGGTCCAGCGCTGTTCAGCCTTCAGCCAACCCGTTTCCTGCTGAGCATTAATCCCGGTATCCTTGATAACGATCTGCAGATGCTGTGCCAACATATGGTCATCTTCTAACTCGGGGGTCAGCGCCAAGGGGTGAGAGGGATGACATACCAGATAAAAATCAAGATCGCATAGTGGCTGGGCAATATAACCTTTAGGTGGCGTGCCGCATATTGCCAAATCCACCTGATTATTCTGAATTAATTCGGTAGTACCATTGATCACTGTGTCTACTACCGTGATACGCGTACCGCGACTTTCGGGTAAAAATGCCGCTAGTGCCTCAGTCAGTTTATCCATCGGATATACCAATTCTCGGGCGATGGTTAAAGACGGCTCCCAGCCTTGCTCAAGATTATTGGCCAACTGCTCCAATTCACCAACGGCTTGGGTTACATGGCGAGAACGGCGCAGCAACACTTCACCCTGTTCAGTAAGGTAGGCCTTGCGCCCCTTTACTTCCAATAGCTGGATCCCCAACTGTGACTGCAATTTAGCCACCGCATGATTGAGCGATGATTGGCTCTTGTTGAGTTTATCGGCCGCCTGTGCATAGCCACCGAAGTCAACTACTGCTTGCAGAATACGCCATTGTTCCAGTGTGGATTTAGGTCTGTGCATAATTGTAAAAATTAGCTGATTTGAACTTCATCATGCTAATTTCTTTCGAAATATTCAAACAAAATTCACTTAACTAAGTGTCATGAATGATCTTTGTCGCAAATTTGTTCGGTATTCTGTAAAACTCGGTTTCAAGGGGTGAAGTGTTCCAGCGGACACCAGGAAGGGCGATGATCCGCCACAAACTGCCCCTGATGGATCTGTGTCATAACTCGGTTGACGGCATCCGCCCCCAGATTTGTGCCATTATCGGGCGAATGTCGTTGCCATCTTCATTGATTACCAGTTCTTCAAATAGTTGCTTTGGGGCACAACTACGTGTGGTTTGATAGATTGCTTGCGCAACTATCTGCTGCCAGATGGGGGCGTACACTAATGGCCCGGTATCGGCTATTGCGCTGAAGGAATAAGCATAATCCTCTGACTGCGGCCATTCTCCTGCAAAAAGGCTGCGGTAAATCATTGCTGAGGGTGTGGTATCTGGTTGTTGGTAAAGTGCCAGTGCTACCGTGGCCTGAAATAACGCTAAGTGTTGCCGATAGTCTTCAGCAAGTTGCTCACGACTGCCGATTTGCGGTTGCAGCTGATGGCTAAAATTGGCGCTAAGAAAGTGTTCCAGCCACAATTCACCAATCCTGCCGGCATCCTGTGGCAAGGCAAAACCATTATCGAGATAATAACGCCCGCCCGCAGCCAATTGTGTAACCGCTTCACTGACTGCCGTCACCGCAGTTTGGTAATCCCAAAGGGTCTGCAATTGAGGTTTTAGCTCTAACTGACTTTGGCCCGTTTGTTGGCCGATGACGCTACGGCGTATCAGCAGATGACGATTTTTAGGCGCTTCAGAAAGCAAGATCTCCCCGAGCAAACGGTTTCTATACCAGAGTCGCAACCAGTGTTTATCGATATATTCATGGCTGATCCCCAGTTGTTGCAACTGCGATAGGCTCACTTTGAGGAATGCTTCACTTGAGATTTGATCTATTTCCGTTGATGGCAGTTCTGCTAGTTTTAATCCTATATCCCATGGAGCTACCGGTAGCTCTGAAGCCATTGCATTCAAAAAATTGACAACTGTTTTGCCGATCCTACTAACTGCTGTTGCAACAAAAAATCGGCGTAGTTATCGACGCCTGCAAGCTGTGCCTGCTGCTGTCGTTGTTGCAACACTTTGTTTAGCATGGGCTTAACGGCATCTTTGACCCTAG
Source organism: Shewanella dokdonensis (assembly GCF_018394335.1). Classification (NCBI taxonomy): domain Bacteria; kingdom Pseudomonadati; phylum Pseudomonadota; class Gammaproteobacteria; order Alteromonadales; family Shewanellaceae; genus Shewanella; species Shewanella dokdonensis. The sequence goes on from NZ_CP074572.1 coordinate 3,810,895, forward strand.
TTTGGTAACGGCGCCATACTTCATAACGACAGTGCTCGTCAGGTTGCTGTAACAAGTAGCTGGCAATGTTACGTGCTAGCGGTTTGCTCTGCACTGGCGCTTGTTCTGGGGTGGCTTGTGTTGTTGTTTCCGGCGTTTTCGATGGCAGTGCACAGTCACCGAATGCTAGCTGAAAATTGTTGCTCTTTAAGTGCTGACGAATGCTGGCTTGGGCCGTGCTCAACCTAGCTTTTTGCTCCAGTGGTAGTTGATGTTCCAACAAGTATTGGTACTTCTGCGCCAGTTGTTTGAGCCCCGGCGTATCGGTTTGGCGCATATGGGCAATGAGTTGTGGTAACTGCGGTGCAGTCAGCACCCGGTCAACAGCATCGGCCAGTGTTAATTGGCACTGCAATAGTGCTTCTCTGGCAGCATTGGGGAGGGAAAGCTGCGGTAATAATTCAGTTGATCACTGATATTTTGCAGGCCGATAGTTTGCCGCTCTAACGCGGTAACAGAACTGAAGTCAGGGTGAAAATCACTACTGTAGTTAAGACACTGGTTGACCAACAAAGGTATAGCCACTGTACTGGCGGTGACCGTCGGTGACAGCCAGCCAAACAACAGCAGTGCAATGAATTTTTGATGTTTTAAGATTGGCAATAGGGCATTCCTTTTTACTGTAACGCTGCCAAGCCGTCCGGTGGCGATAATTCCTTACTACCGTTGATACTTTTGCTTATTTCACCGCAATAATAGTTGCTCTCTTGGGCGCTGGGTAACCTTCAACAGTAAGATCTATATTGTGAGGATCAAGATAATCCACCAAAGATTCATTACGCATCCAGGGTGTTGTGCGCTGCTCCGCGAGTGATGTGACATCCAGATTAACACAACGGATCTCTTTGAAGTCACAACGTTTGAGCCAAAGCTCCAGTGCCGCAACGGAGGGAATAAACCAGACGTTGTTCATCTTGCCATAGCGATCTTCCGGCACCAATACGGTTTGTTGATCACCATCGATGACCAAGGTTTCCAGAATTAATTCGCCACCATCGCGTAACTGGTCGCGCAGTTGCAGTAAATGTTCGATGGGCGATTTTCTGTGGTAAAGCACTCCCATAGAAAACACAGTATCAAAAGCTTCTGATGCGGGCATATCTTCAATCCCCAACGGCAGCAGATGTACCGGGAACTGGCCGCCAGCGAGTTTTTTACCGCTTCAAATTGACATAAAAACAGCGGTGAAGGGTCAATCCCTAGCACCATTTGGGCTCCTGCACCGAACATGCGCCACATGTGATAGCCGCTGCCGCAACCAACGTCCAATATGGTACGGTTTTGCAGTGAGCTGATATGTGGCGCTACTCGTTGCCACTTCCAGTCAGAACGCCACTCGGTATCGATGTGGATACCGTGGATGTCATAAGGCCCTTTGCGCCAAGGATGCAGTAACTGCAACAGGTTTTCCAACTTCTCCCGTTGACCTGCGGAAAGCTGCTGACCGCTGCCAACGCTAACACTCTCGGTGAAATCAAGCTTATCGGGCAGAGGATAGTTAAGTTTAGCCAGTGTCTTTTCCCATTTGGGCAACGCACCATGGCTATTCTCGCGCTGCCAGTCGGCTAATTTGGCAGCAAACTTTCCAATAAACTACTGAGCTGAGAATCGGCAATATTTTGATAAAAACGACTAAAATTAATCACTTGATTGCTACCATTGAGGCAAAATTGAAACATTGAAACCAAAGGCTGGCATGTTGAAATCCCGCTTTAGCGAATCTGCCATAATGTTGCTCAAGCGTATCGGTTTTCATGACATTTTCCAGGGCACTACGTTTCTGGCTGATCTCCAGCTCGCTGTAACCATTAGCGCGTTTGAAATCCAAGTGTTGGGCTTCAATTAACTGTTGGATGGCAGCATCTTCAAAACGCAATTTTTCTGAAATGATCAAAGCGCCACCTGGCAATAGTCCTTGATAGATATGCGTTAGTAGGACATCACGTTCGGCGGGCGGCAAAAACTGTAAGGTAAAATTAAGCACCACCAGCGAGGCGTTCTCAAACTGGATATCGCGGATATCGGCGCACAACAACTCCACCGGCGTGTTACTGACGTAGGCGGCGAGGTTTTCACGACAGCGTTCCACCATCGCGGCTGAATTATCCACGGCAATAATGCGACACTGCCGGTCTTCAATGTGACGCCTGATACTTAAGGTCGCAGCGCCAAGTGAACACCCCAAGTCATAAACATTGCTGTTGGGGGTAACCAGACGCTTGGCAAAATCCCCAATGGTGTTGACTATCTGGCCGTAACCGGGAACTGAACGCTTGATCATATCGCTGAAAACGCCAGCAACGCGATCATCAAAAGTAAAATCTGCAACCTGCGTGTGCACTGTTGCGTAAATGGTGTCCTGAGAACTGTTCATGTGTATATCTGATAGGAGAAAACCGTTGCATTTTACCGAAAGCATGAGTGTGGCAGCAAGTTTGTCACCACATCTCGACGGGCAAAAACAATCGGAATGGTATCAGTACTGATTTTTTGGCGGAAATTTGAACGGTTATTGATCCACTGAACCACCGACTATAGCCAAAGCAGTTAAAGTGTTTGATACTTCACCGTCTGAAACAGAAGGGCTTTGGTAAACGGCAGTTTTTTCATATAATGCCGCCCTTATTTGTGTAATTCATTCCGGCGCCATCCGGCAGCAACAAAGGATAATAAGATGCGCAGCCATTATTGTGGAGACGTAAACAAGTCTCACGTTGGACAAGAAGTCACCCTGGCAGGGTGGGTTAACCGCAGCCGAGATCTCGGTGGTGTGATATTTTTGGATCTGCGTGACCGTGAAGGTTTGATCCAGGTAGTCTACGACCCGGATATGCCAGAGGTATTCAAAGTTGCCAGCAGTTTGCGCGCTGAATTCTGTGTTCAGGTCAAAGGAACCGTGCGTGCCCGTCCTGAAAGCCAAGTAAACAGCCAGATGCGGACCGGCGAAATCGAAGTGCTGGGGACCGAACTGACGATTATTAACGCCGCCGATCCGTTACCGCTGAGTATGGATAACTACCAGAACAACAGCGAAGAACAACGCTTAAAATATCGTTACCTGGATCTGCGTCGCCCTGAGATGACCCAGCGTTTGATGTTCCGTGCCAAGGTCACCAGTGCGGTACGCCGTTATATGGATACTCACGGTTTCCTCGACATCGAAACGCCAATTCTGACCAAAGCCACACCGGAAGGTGCGCGAGATTACCTGGTGCCAAGTCGTACTTATAAAGGTGAATTCTTTGCGTTGCCGCAGTCACCGCAGCTGTTTAAGCAGTTGCTGATGATGTCAGGTTTTGACCGTTACTATCAGATTGTTAAATGCTTCCGTGACGAAGACCTGCGTGCCGACCGTCAGCCAGAATTTACCCAGATTGATATCGAGACTTCATTCCTGACCTCCGCGCAAGTGCGTGAGATCACCGAAGATATGGTGCGTGGCTTATTCCTGGAACTGCTGAATGTTGATCTCGGTGAGTTCCCGGTGATGACTTGGCAGGAAGCAATGCGTCGTTTTGGTTCTGATAAACCAGATCTGCGTAACCCGCTGGAGCTGGTCGATATTGCCGATCTTGTTAAAGACGTAGCGTTTGCCGTGTTTAAAGGCCCGGCAAATGATGCCGAAGGTCGCGTAGTCACCATTCGAGTACCGGGCGGCGCTGCCATGTCACGTAAACAGATTGATGACTATGGTAAATATATCAGTGTGTTTGGTGCTAAAGGTCTGGCATGGATGAAGGTCAATGATCTGGCTGCTGGAATGGATGGCATCCAATCACCAATCCTCAAGTTCCTCAATGAAGACGTAGTAAAAGCACTGCTGGCGCGCACAGAAGCCCAGAGCGGCGACATTCTGCTGTTTGGTGCCGATAATGCCACTGTTGTTGCTGAAGCCATGGGCGCGTTGCGTTTGAAACTGGGGCAGGATTTCAACTTGCTGCAAGGCGAGTGGCGTCCGTTGTGGGTGATTGACTTCCCGATGTTCGAAAAGGCCGATGGTGGCTGGCATGCTGTGCACCATCCCTTTACTGCGCCAAGTTCAGTAAGTGCAGAAGAACTGGCCGCCGACCCTGGCGCCGCAGTGTCTGACGCGTACGATATGGTGCTCAACGGCGTGGAATTAGGCGGCGGCTCTGTGCGTATTCACAAGCAGAAAATGCAGGCCACCGTGTTTAATATTCTGGGAATTGCAGAGCAGGAAGCGCAGGAAAAATTCGGCTTCTTGCTGGAAGCGCTGCGCTACGGTACTCCACCACATGCAGGTCTGGCGTTTGGCCTTGACCGTATGGTGATGTTGATGACTGGTGCCAGTTCTATTCGTGATGTGATGGCGTTCCCGAAAACCACTACTGCGGCTTGTCCGCTGACCAACGCGCCAAGTCCCGCTAACCCACAACAGTTGGCGGAATTGGGGATCAATGTAGTGGCAAAAAACAGCGATAAAGCTGAATAATTATAGTGTTTAACCCGCAATCAAACCGGGGCCTGTGGCCTCGGTCTGTTTATATCAGGCCACTGTTTGCCTGATAGCATGAGGAGTGATTTATGGCAGGTCATAGTAAATGGGCCAACATCAAACACCGCAAAGGTCGTCAAGACGCTAAACGCGGTAAGCTTTTCACCAAATTTATCCGGGAACTGACTGTCAGTGCCCGTGAAGGTGGCCCTGATCCCGATTCTAACCCTCGATTGCGGGCTGCGGTAGACAAGGCCCTGTCTAACAACATGACCCGCGATACCGTGGATCGTGCGATTAAACGTGGTGCCGGTGAGTTGGATGGCGAAAATCTGGAAACCATCGTCTATGAAGGTTACGGCCCAGGCGGTACTGCCGTGATGGTGGAATGCATGACCGACAACCGCAATCGTACTGTGACTGGGGTGCGTAACGCCTTTAACAAATCCGGTGGTAATTTAGGTACTGATGGTTCAGTTGCCTACCTGTTCACCAAACAGGGCGTTATTTCCTATGACGAAGGTACCGACGAAGATGCCATAATGGAAGTGGCACTGGAAGCCGGTGCTGATGATGTCGTGGTCAATGACGACAGCTCTGTTGATGTTTACACCACACCCAGCGCCTTCGGTGCGGTGAAAGATGCACTGGATGCGGCAGGGTTTGAATCGGTTAACGCGGAAGTGACTATGGTGCCTTCCACCAAAGCTGATTTGGATGAAGAAACCGCGGCAAAATTCCTGCGTCTTATCGACATGCTGGAAGACCATGATGACGTACAAGAGGTTTACCATAACGGTGAAATCTCTGACGAAATTATGGAAAAACTGGACGTATAAGGCGGCTTATGTCGATTATTCTGGGTGTTGACCCTGGCTCAAGGATCACCGGTTACGGTGTCATCCAGTGTCAGGGAAGACACCAGCTTTATTTAGGCAGTGGCTGTATTCGTACCTCTTCTGAAGATCTTCCCTCCCGTCTGAAACAGATTTTCGACGGTATATCTGAAATCATTCGTCAGTATCAACCCGAACAACTTGCTATTGAGCGGGTGTTTATGGCTAAAAATGCTGATTCTGCACTGAAACTTGGTCAAGCGCGGGGGCCGCGATTGTGGCAGCTACCGTTGCTGGCTTACCCGTGGCGGAATATACCGCTACCCAGATTAAAAGTGCGATTGTAGGTACCGGTCGCGCCCAGAAAACCCAAGTGCAGCATATGATCCAGCATCTGTTGCAACTGCCCGCGAAACCTCAGGCCGATGCGGCAGATGCACTTAGCGTGGCGCTGTGTCATTATCATACCTGTCAGAGCCTCGTTGCGCTTGGTGGCAAGGCCAGTATCAGAACTTACGGAAGATATAAATGATTGGGCGGTTACACGGTATTCTGCTAGAAAAACAGGCTCCAGATGTGCTGTTGGATGTGCAGGGCGTAGGCTATGAGTTGCAGATGCCACTCACCAGTTTTTACGAACTGCCAGAGTTGAACCAAACGGCAACCATTTACACCCATTTTGTGGTGCGGGAAGACGCCCAACTGCTATATGGTTTTATTACTAAACAGGAGCGGTCACTGTTCCGATTATTGATAAAAGCCAATGGTGTTGGCCCGAAACTGGCGCTGACCATTCTTTCCGGCATGACCGCGCAAGAGTTTGTCAATTGTGTGGAACGCGACGATATTGCTACTTTGGTTAAATTGCCTGGAGTTGGTAAAAAAACTGCCGAGCGGTTACTGGTGGAGATGCGTGACAAACTCAAGAGCCTGCTGGAGACTGCCAGCGGCAATGAACGCGAGTTTGTGCTCAAGTCCAACTACACACCGACAACGGTCAACAACGCCGAAGATGATGCCATGGCCGCCTTGCTGACATTGGGTTACAAACCAGCACAGGCCAGTAAAGCGGTGTCAGCAGCATTTGAAGAGGGGATGGATTCTGAAACCCTCATCAAAGCCGCTCTTAAATCGATGTTATAAGCATGAGGTCTGGTTATGATTGAGGCAGACAGGCTTATTCAGCCACACAGCAATAATCCGCAAGAAGAACTGATTGACCGGGCGATGCGGCCAAAGTTGCTGGATGAATACACCGGACAGAATGAAGCGAGAACTCAGCTAAAGGTGTTCATTCAGGCGGCCAAAAACCGCAATGAAGCATTAGATCACATGTTGATCTACGGCCCTCCCGGCCTGGGGAAAACCACCTTGGCGATGATCGTGGCCAATGAAATGGGTGTGAACATCAAGTCTACTTCTGGGCCAGTGTTGGAAAAAGCGGGGGATTTGGCCGCGCTCCTAACCAACCTGGAAGCGGGCGATGTGCTGTTTATTGATGAAATCCATCGGTTAAGCCCAGTGGTGGAAGAAATTCTTTATCCGGCAATGGAAGATTACCAGTTAGATATCATGATTGGTGAAGGTCCGGCTGCGCGTTCTATCAAACTGGATATTCCACCGTTTACCCTGATCGGCGCGACTACCCGTGCTGGGGCATTGACCTCGCCACTGCGGGCGCGTTTTGGCATTCCGCTGCGGTTAGAGTTTTACAATGTGGACGATCTCAGCACCATAGTGACCCGCTCAGCTTCTATGCTGGGGCTACCATTGGAAGACGATGGCGCACGTGAAATTGCTTGTCGCTCTCGCGGAACGCCGCGTATCGCCAACCGTTTATTACGGCGAGTACGTGATTTTGCTGAGGTTAAACATGATGGTCGTATCACTCAAGTCGTGGCGCAACAGGCGCTAGACATGTTGGATGTGGACGGCGAGGGCTTTGATTACATGGACCGTAAACTGTTGTTCGCGATTATCGATAAGTTTATGGGCGGCCCGGTGGGATTGGATAACGTGGCAGCAGCAATTGGTGAAGAGCGTGAAACCATTGAAGACGTGTTGGAGCCCTTCTTAATCCAGCAGGGATTTATCCAGCGGACGCCAAGGGGCCGCATTGCCACCGATAGGGCATATCGCCATTTCGGGATGCTCAAGCCAGAGTAATCGACATTGCCTTAACACGAAAACGCCGCGCAATTGCGCGGCGTTTTTATCCCAACAAGCATACTCTCAGTGGTAGATGCTTACTGGCTAATGAGCACTCTCGTGATGATGGGATTCATGTGGCAGCACTAGATTCATCAGAATCGCCACAATACCGCACAAGCTGATCCCCGTCAGACTAAAATCCCCCACGCCGAATGCCATGCCACCGATACCGAAGACCAAGGTTACCCCAACAATCGCCAGATTACGCGGTTGTGCGAGGTCTACCTGCGCGCGGATCATGGAGTTAAGACCAATTGCGGCAATAGAACCAAATAACAGACACATAATACCGCCCATCACTGGCACCGGGATGGTTTGTAGCGCCGCCCCCAGTTTGCCCACAAACGCTAAGATAATTGCGGTAACCGCTGCCCAGGTCATGGTCACCGGATTAAAGTTGCGAGTCAGGGTAACGGCTCCGGTCACTTCTGAATAAGTGGTATTGGGTGGGCCCCCAAGGGCTACCGCTGCCATGGTCGCTAGGCCGTCGCCCGCTAAGGTGCGATGTAGTCCAGGTTTTTTCAGAAAATCTTTACCTGCAACGTTTGAGATGGCCACGATATCCCCAATATGTTCAACTGCTGGCGCAATGGCTACCGGGATCATAAAAGCAATCGCTTTCCAGCTAAATTCGGGCGCGACAAAATTGGGGACTGAAAACCAGGCAGCCGTGTTAACTGCACTGAAATCTACTATGCCCATAAAAAGACTTAACACATAACCCACAATGATGCCTGCAAGAATTGGCATCAAGCGCAGTAATCCTTTGCCAAAAATTGCCACAGTAATCGTAGTGACCAATGACGCGATAGAAATGATCAGCGCCGTTTGTTGTGGCACCAATATGGCACTGCCATCGCCGGTTTTCCCCAGCGCCATGTTGACTGCGGTAGGAGCTAGACCAAGACCAATGATCATGATTACCGGGCCAACAACAACGGGTGGTAACAGTCTGGTGATAAATTCTGGGCCGCGCAGTTTTACTAAAATGGACAGCACCAGATATACCGCACCTGCGGCAATCAATCCGCCCATGGTGGCAGAAACACCCCAATGGCCTACGCCATAGGTGATAGGTGCAATAAAAGCAAACGACGATGCCAGAAAAATAGGCACCTGGCGTTTAGTGACAAATTGGAAAATCAGGGTGCCGATACCGGCCGTAAATAAAGCAACACTGGCATCGAGTCCTGTCAGCAACGGGACAAGCACCAGCGCACCGAAGGCGACAAACAGCATCTGTGCGCCTTGCAGTGGAAGGGTGAGGTTTTTCATCGTTATTATCCATGGTGTAGGTAAACCGGCATATGCTACCAGCATCCGTATTACATGTTTCAGATTTTTTAAGCGATATAGTTCAAAATTTTTACAATTGCACCACAGCTTGAACGCCTGCTATTACAGAAGCTGTTAATGCCATGGATTAGGCGATTCCGCCATGACCGATCTATGGTACACTTGCGCCACAGGCGCCATTTCAGATTAATTAATTTATGCGCAAACTCTTTTTTCGACTGATAAGTTGTTCCTTGCTGTTAGGCTGTTTACAGGCAAATGCTGTTGAAGTTGGTCAGCTTGATCAAGCGGTTGTTAATGTTGCCTCCCGCTCGGATGCGGATCGCGATGCAGCCCTTCGGGAGGCATTGGGCAATGTATTGTTGAAAAACTCGGGTGCTCGAGGTGTATTGAGTAACAGTATGATTGCCGGACGTTTGTCCCAAGCATCGGCCATGGTGACGCAGTTTGGTTACTTTGATGAGCAGGGGCAGTTAAAGATCCGAGCATTGTTTGAACACGATAAGATCATCGAACTGTTACGGACAGCCGGTGAACCGGTATGGGGCAGACAACGGCCATTAACCCTTTTCTGGCTGGCAACCGATAGTGACGGGCAAGCGCAGTTGGTTGCCGATGGTGCCGACAGTGATGAACGCCATCTGTTTGCTGAGGCCTCATCGCAACGGGGGATCCCGGTGTTATTCCCACTGATGGACTTGGATGATCTGCAAGTGGTGAATATCAATGATGTTCGTGGTCAATTTGTGGATACGGTGGCGACTGCATCTAATCGTTATCAAGCTGACTACTTTGCTTTGGGTAGCATAGCGTCCGCAGCAGATGGTGTTCGCTATCAGATTGCATTATATGCAAAATCTGCCACCAATCAGCCGTTTATGTTACCGCTGATCTCTGATCAAAATACCGTTGCCGACAAACCCGCCGCAGTGGCCGCGATAATGCTGGCGTTGTCAGATTATTTTGTTTCTCGCTATGCGGTGGCGGATTCGGGGGAATCACAACAAACAACGGTTTCCTTTGCGGGGATCACCCAAAAGCAGTTGGTAGAGATTGAAGCCTTTCTTAAACAGCTGACTGCGGTTAAGTCTTTCAGCATGAGTCAATTACAGGGGATCGAGTTAGCTATCGATTGCAGCTGTTTGGCTCTGTTGATGAGCTTAAAAATCTGTTTGGATTGAGTCGCGCATGACGCCACAAGCTGCGTCAAACAGTAGTGACTTTGAGACAGCCGTGAGTGCTGGAACTTATGAATGGCACAGTCGCCAGTAATACTGCCGTGAATAATCGGTATGATGGAATAACGCCGCTTGACTCAGAATGCTCCACTTCAGTTATCGTTGCCAGTACACCTGCCTGACGACGAGACTTTTGAAAGTTACTATCCTGCCAAGGGTAATGATCAGCTTATCCAGACTTTGATCGCCTGTGCGGAAGGGCGCGGGCCTCAGGCACTGTTTTTGTGGGGGCCAGAGAAGTCTGGCCGAACCCATCTGATCCATGCCGCATGTGCCCACGCCAATGAAAGTGGACGTTCCAGTTTTTATGTCCCACTGGGGATCCACGCCAGTATTTCTACCGCGTTATTAGAAGGTTTAGAGATGATGGATCTGGTATGTATTGATGATGTCGATGCCATTGTCGGTCATCCATTGTGGGAAGAAGCCTTGTTTGACCTGTATAACCGGGTTGTGGAACGTCAGGGATGTGCACTGGTTGTCAGTGGTCGGCGTGCGCCCGCAGACTGTGGTTTTAGCTTGCCAGATCTGGTATCACGTATGCAGTGGGGGCTGAATTATCAATTGCATCCTATGGCTGATGACGAAAAACTGGCCGCTTTGCAACGCCGCGCCGCTATGCGCGGGCTGCAACTACCTGAAGATGTGGGTAAATTCCTGCTTAATCGGTTAGCGCGGGATCTGCGCACATTGTTTGATGTACTGGATAAGCTGGATAAAGCGTCAATGGTGCATCAGCGTAAACTGACGATCCCGTTTATTAAAGAGATGCTGAGACTCTAGTCTCGCTAAGAAGGCCGCTTAATGCGGCCTTCTCCTTGTAAGCGCTACTACTGAACAGCTGGATGACGGTCACCACTTAACCTTAGTGGTTGTTCGGGAACCTTCATTGGTGAAACCAATTGCGGGGTATTTTTACCACTGCTTAGTACCAGATTCGCTAGCCAACTCTCGCCGGTACGCATAGCAACTGGTGGTGGTAATGCGGCTTCAATGGCTGCACCATCGAGTTCGGGCATTAGATAGTCGATGATCATCGCGGCTCGCGGCTGAACAGCCGGCTCAGCGATGCGACCACGCTGCCCCCAACTGACGGTCACTGTACTTGAACTGACCACCGCCGGTTTGTCGGTAATCGCCACATCCCGCTGGATCCCCAGCCGATAACTCATCATAGCTTCTTCAAACAGCATGGCGGCATCTTCGCGGGAGGTGCTGTAGTTGTAGAAGTCATTCGCGCTATCAGGGCTAAAAAATCCGGCCACATCGGCAGGTAAGTAGCTTGTTTCAGTCGCGGTAGCACTATCGCCTAAAAAGCGTACCCCTGCGAGTGACTGCATCTCTGCGGACTGCAATGGCAACGTTTGGGTCAACTGATCTGAACCTAGCGCCTTGTTAGCTGAGCGTCTGTTGTATTCATCAAGCAAGGTTGGCCCTTGCAAGCTACCGTGAATACTGCGCGGGAAATAGTCGTTAGCATGTGCCAGTTCATGATAGAGCAGGGACGCTAAATCCGGCTCTACTTCTGCCAGTGAACGCGACTGCCGCAATGCTGGACTGCGGTATATTGAGGCATAGTCATTATTTTTTACGTAACGCCAAGGCACCAGAAATTGCAAGTTTTCGCCATATGCTGCCCGATAGTCTGGGGCTTCATTGATGGTATCTCGCTGTGCGGCAGTCAGCCACAGCTCTTCAGGATCGAGATAAATGGCGCCTGTCACCACCCAATAGAAGGAGGGTCTGACATCGTCACTGATCACAATGGCGGTTACCGATTGCAGTAATTTGGCGAAGTCACTGTGGGGATCGAGGTTATTGAGAAAAGCCTCGAAGTTTTGCCCCATCCAGTCATGTGAAACCAGCACCCGGTTCATAATGGCCGTGGTATCACTGGCATCTTCTGCGGTTTCCTGACCAATCAGCGGCAACGTATTGAGCGTACAACTGCTGGTGAGTTGATTGGAATAGACACAGCGCTGAAGTACCTCACGCCAAGGTGAGTCTGCGCGATAGCTATGGGTTCGAGCAACGGCTGTATCAAAATAACTGGAGGTTATTGCCGCTTCATCCGTGATCAATAGGCTGACGTCATCGCTGAGTGGTACGCCATTGATTGTCCCAGTGGCTCGCACTATCAGCAGTGAATCACTATTGACCTGCGGTGCGGTGAACAAGGGCACTTCGGCATCGTCCAGATCTAATGTGACATCGGGGCCGTATGCAATACACCAGCCGATATTTTGCACGGCACTGCCATTGCGCCGATCCAAACGTAGACTGACATTCGCACCTTCTACAGCCTGATGGTCTTGACGCACACTTAATCCATCACCATCAGCCACTGAGATGTTTACTGTGGTGGAATATTGGTGTTCGGCATTCTCTATAGTGACTTGGAAACCATAATCGCCTGAACTGCTGGCAACAAACGGCAATACCGGATTGTCGGTTACTGTAAGCGTTAACGGTGTGCCTGATGTCTGCTGCCACTGAAACTGATATCCACGACTTTGCCCATCCGAGAGCGTTGCTACCACGCTGCTTTGTTGGTTTGCCAGGTATTGCGACTGTTGATATAAGCGGATGCCATCACGGCTGAGCAGTTGCGGCGAACTTTGTTCTGAGCAGCGCGTCATTGGGCTTGTTGGTGTATCGGGGGAATATCCGTATTGCTATCCGAGTTAGAACCGCCACAACCCGCTATTACTAAGGCAAGCAGAAAAAATGTGCTCCGTTGCATGCGTGGAACCTCCTGCAAGATCTGTTATAGAAACATTGCTGCTTTGTAGCTTGAATATAACATGACAGAGTTTAAAGCCCCAACGGTGTCACTTTACCTTGGTGATTAACATAAGAGCCCGAACGATGTCGGGCTCTTATGGCGATTACAGGATGCTCAGCACTTGCTCAGGGGGCCGCCCGATAACGGCTTTGCCGTTGGCAATGGCGATAGGGCGCTCGATCAATTTGGGCGTTTGGGTCATGGCGGTGATCAACTGTTCATCCGTCAGTTCACTGTTATCCAATCCCAGCGCTTTGTATTCGGATTCTTTCGTCCGCATCAGTTCCCTTGGCGATAGTTGCAGCAAGGCCAGCAGGGTTTTAATGGTATTACTGTCGGGGGATTTTTCAGGTACTCCACAATTTCAATGTGGCAACCGGTGTTTTCTAATAACGCTAATGCCTCACGGCTCTTGGAACAACGGGGATTATGAAACAGGGTTACGTTTGGCATGGATCTCATCACCTTAAATAATGTATGTGCGCGAGCATAACAAAAAATAACGCCACGTCAGACGCAGCGTTATTTGTTGTCAATCAAGCTTATTGCTTGAGGCTTTTCATCTGCTCTTGAGCATCGCGGAATTTTCTAAGTTTGGCTTCAATACGCGCGATTTGTAAGGGTTTCCCATCAGATGCGCGATAAGCAAAGTTCAGTTGATCAATGGCACCATCATAATTGGCACGCAATGCCATCACTTCGGCTTTTTCGTAAAACTCCATCGCCTTGTCGCCAGTCTGTTGATAAGCCTCTGACAACATCTGGAATGGTAAGAGGTTTTCCTTATCATCAAAGGTCATTTGTTCCAAGATAGGAATAGCTTTAACGGCTTGTTTATTCTCTAAATAAGCGTTAGCAAGGTTGGTGTTGATAACCAGAGATGAGGGGCGAAGGCGCCGCTGATCTTCAAGCAATTTAATCGCCTGATCGTACTTTTTCGCTTGTGTCAGCAGATCAGTTTTGGTGTCTAGGTAAAACAGATTTTCAGGATCCTGTTTGCGTAAATCATCAATGATGGCTTCGGCACCTTTGTAATCCTTGATGCGAAATAATGCTAATGCTTTACCGTACAGCGCCGCTTCTTTGAACACATAATCCTTTTTTCTAACGCTTGGTTAAACAGCGATAGTACTCCAGAGTCGCTATAGCTGGAAAAACGCACCTGGATCCTAGCTTTGGCAAGGTAAAAGTTCAGATTGGGCGGAACATCCATATGTGGATACTGCGCGGCTCGGTCGCGAGCTTCCGAAATACGAGATTCTGGTAGTGGGTGGGTCAGCAGCATTTGTGGTGGTTTAGAGGTATAGCGGTATTTCGCTGCCAGCTTGGCGAAGAAGGTTGCCGCCGCATTAGGGTCGAATCCGGCTGCCACCATAGTTCGCATACCAAAGCGGTCGGCTTCCTGTTCGTGTTGACGAGTATAGTTAATCTGCGACTGCGCACTCAGTGCTTGCGTACTCGCCAGCGCGGCCATGCCGGCTTGTGGCGCAGCAATGGTCAGCAAGATTGCGCCCAGCATCCCGGCTAAGGTAACTGGGCCGGTTTTTTGTTGCGCTTCGATGGAGCGGGCCAGATGTCGTTGAGTCACGTGCGAGATTTCATGTGCCAAGACTGACGCCATTTCGCTTTCATTATCGGCGTACAGAAATAACCCAGTATGAACCGCTACATGCCCACCAAAGAATGCAAAGGCGTTGATTTCATCATTTTGCAGCATGAAGAAATAAAATGGCGTACGGACATCGTTAGCATGTGCCACCAAGCGGTTACCCAGCTCAGTGATGTACTGCTCAAGTAAAGGATCATACAACACCGGCGCTTGTGCCCGAATGACACGCATGTAGGCATCGCCATAGATCAGCTCTTTATCTATGCTCAGTGCATGGCTGGCGGCCGTTCCGAGATCGGGCAAGTCATCCGCCACCGCAAAACTGTGGACAGAAGTACCAAGGCCAACCGCAACGGCGGCGGCTAGTAGCAGGTGTTTACAACGGGAAAACATCAATGTACTCAAACTGAACCTTCAGAAATTTGCATCAGTGGCATCGCTGCCTGGCTTGTGGTTTGACTTGCAACTTAGGATAATAGGGCAAGTTTATGTTTAGCAAGCATATACGGTTATTTGTTGGTCATGTGGTGGTAACATCTGTGACATTATCCGATTGCAGTTATCTTTGTGCAATCAGACAATCCCGATTGATAGTATGTTCCCGCAAAGTTCTGTAAATTGGGAGCATTTATCTGGGACGATAAGTCGCTCCCCAGACGATATGCCTGTAATCATGCCAAATCGCTTTTTTCACACAGGAAATCTTGAATGTTCGACTATTTGAGCCGCTGGTACCGCGCACGTTTCAGCGATCCACAAGCGTTAACACTGTTATTTATTCTGTTAGGTATCACCCTCATACTGTATTTTGCGGGCGGTTTGCTGATGCCGTTACTGGTAGCCCTAGTGCTGGCATTTTTATTGGAATGGCCTGTGGCACAGATGGCGCGGATCGGCATTAATCGCACCACTGCGGCATCTTTAGTATTAGTGCTGTTTATTGGGGTAATGATCCTGATTTCATTCGGTTTAGTGCCAAGTATCTGGCGTCAGGGCAGTGCCTTGCTGGCTGAACTGCCTAACATGTTAGATAAAGGCATTACCATGTTGCAGCAACTCGCACAGCAACACCCGCAGTTCATCAGTGTTGAGCAGTTGGATTCCATGTTAGGGGAATTGAAAAAACTATTGGATACGCAACATCTGCTCGGCATAGGTAAACAGTTGCTAGGTTATTCGGCATCCTTGCTGGTGCTGATGGTTTACGCGATTTTAGTGCCATTATTGGTGTTTTTCTTCTTGAAAGATAAAGATCAATTGATAAAAGGCAGTAAACGTTTTTCCCTAGCAATCGCGAATTGGCGCGCAAAGTGTGGTTTGAGATGGAACAGCAGATCTTTAACTACATCCGTGGCAAAGTGATTGAAATTGTTATTGTTGGTATTGCCACCTACATCTTCTTTGCCTTGATGGGATTCAACTATGCGGCATTGTTGGGGGTGGCAACCGGATTATCGGTATTGATCCCTTACGTGGGGGCCACTCTGGTAACCCTGCCAATTGTGTTGGTAGCGTTTTTCCAATGGGGTTTCAGTGCGGAATTTGGTTACTTGATGCTGGGCTACGGCATCATCCAAGCTCTTGATGGCAACCTGCTGGTGCCACTGCTGTTTTCCGATGCTGTAGATTTACATCCAGTGGTGATCATCGCCGCGGTGTTAATTTTCGGCGGTTTGTGGGGCGTTTGGGGAGTATTTTTTGCTATCCCGTTGGCCTCATTGGTAAAAGCGGTGATTAATGTCTGGCCTAACACCAGTGATAACAGTGTTGCCATCGCCAAGACATCAATTACTCAGTGAGCCATAACCAGTAATCCTCATTAGAAAGCCACTTTTAGTTACCGTATGCAATGTAACAGTGGCTTTCTAATCGTCACGACTATGATGCAGCGCAATCAACCTTTGAGATAATTCAACACCACTTCATGATGATCTTTGGTTTTGAACTTATCAAAAACAGTTTCAATTGTTCCATCCTGAGCTATAAGAAAACTGATGCGATGCAAACCATCGTATACTTTGCCCATAAATTTCTTTTCACCCCAGACACCAAAAGCATCAGCAACTGCATGGTTTTCATCACTGAGCAGATCAAAATTCAGTTGCTGTTTTTCCATAAACTTATGCAGTTTGGCAACCGGATCTGTACTGATCCCTAACACTACCACGCCAAGGGCAGCGAGTTCAGCCTTGCTGTCGCGTAAACCACAGGCTTGTACGGTACATCCTGGCGTAAGTGCTTTCGGGTAAAAGTAGACCAACACTTTGTGTTGTTGCAGTTTTTCTTGCAGGGCAACCGCTTCACCATACTGATTTTGTAAGGTGAAGGCGGGGGCGACTGCGCCAGCTTTCAGGGTATTCATATTGATGGTCCTTGACTTCAATTTAATCCATTTCGACTACCGGGACGCCTTGCATACGGCGGATAGCACAACTCAGTGACAGCTCTGTTGCCAACGCGTGCAAGCTTTGTTCTAGCAGTTCCAGATCAACTTTTTCCGGTACGTTGATGGTAAACAACAGATGTTGTGTTGGCTGCCCGTTGTCTAATTCCTCAGCAAAAGAGCGCACCATGGCTAAATCCAGTGAGCGGTCGGCTAAAAATTGGGTGATATTGCGCATTGTGCCGCGTTGATCCTGCCCATTAAAGGTCACTTCCAAGCGCGAAATATAGGTTAATGGTACATGTTTGGAGGTACGTTTCATTACCATCAGCAGCTCTAACTCAACACAGAGTGCTGGCAGTGACGTTTCTAGTTTGGTAATGGCTGGCCACGAGCCTGCCATCATCATAATCATGGTGAATTCATTACCGAACTGCGCCATGCGGCTGTCCACAATATCGCAATCACAATCTGTTGCCAGACGGGCAAGTTTGGCAACCAGTCCCGGGCGATCTGTGCCCATGGCGGTGACGACCAGGTAATTGGCCATGAATTTTCCTCGTGTTCTAGGGGCGTTTTGTTGTGCTAACACAGCGACGCAGGAGAGATTTTTATGCTTTGGTCAATGCTACCACAACTTATTCCAATTGTTAGCCCTTGGCCCCTTGTGATCGTTTCACAGGCTCAGTACCATAGCGAATCCTGAATATTTGGGGAAATCTCATGATTAGCGGAAGTATCGTAGCCTTAATTACCCCTATGAGCCCGGAAGGCTCAGTGGATTATGCCAGTTTAGAACGTTTAGTTGAATTTCATGTCAGCAATGGTACTGATGCTATTGTTGCTGTTGGTACTACAGGGGAATCTGCCACATTGCCACTACATGAGCATGTGGACGTGGTTGCCCATACGATAAAATTTGCCGCAGGCCGTATCCCGGTTATTGGTGGAAACGGCGCGAATGCCACAGCAGAAGCGATTGAACTGACTCACGCGATGTCCAAGTTGGATGTGGCGGCAATGCTTGGTGTGACACCTTATTACAATAAACCCACACAGCATGGCTTGGTTGCTCATTACAAAGCGGTTGCTGCCGCAACTGATATACCACAAATCCTTTATAATGTTCCGGGGCGTACCTCGGTGGATATGAAACCGGAAACCGTGGCGCAACTCTCCGGCGTATCCAATATTATTGCGGTGAAAGAAGCCACTGGCGATCTCAGCCGGGTGAAAAAATTACGCGAATTATGCGGTGACGATTTTCTGTTATTCAGTGGCGACGATGCCACAGCTCGTGAATTTCTGGAACTAGGTGGCAACGGCGTTATTTCGGTCGCGAACAATATTGTACCTGCACCGTTTAAAGCCATGTGTGACGCCGCTTTGCGTGGTGATGATGCCGCCGCAGTTGCCGCAGAAGCAGAGATTAAAGATCTGTATAAAGCACTGTTCTGCGAGGCTAACCCTATCCCAGTAAAATGGGCTGCCCACCGTATGGGACTGATCAGTCATGGCACAATTCGTTTGCCTTTGACTGAACTTTCTGAGGAGTTTCATGGTCTGTTGCTTCAAGCAATGAAAAAGCCCGGATAGAGGTCAAATAACTAGATGTTAAAACTGAAGGAAATTTCATTGGTTGTTGCTGCATTGACTGTAACAGCCTGTACTACCCCTTGGAAAGGCGTCAGGCAGATGGCGGCTTTGATTATATAAATGCCCCAGAGACGAAACCTTTGAAAATTCCTGAAGGGTTAAATACGCCCAAATACAGCCAGGAATATACGATCCCGCCGTTAAATGCCAAGGTAAATCCTGCATTGGTGGGCGATGCGCTGGATATTCGTCCGCCGTTGCAGATCCTGCCGATGGCGGATGGCACCCATGTGGAAGAGGGCAGCGATAACGTCAAAGTCGTGGTGGAAACCATTGACAATAGCGTGGATCTTAAAAAAGAGATGTTCACAGTCGTTGAAGGTTTCCTCAAGAGCAAAGACTATGGCATTGCCAAAGAAGATTATGCTACTGGTGTGATTGATACCGACTGGATTGAACACGAAGATGTCATCGATAGTTCTTGGTTCGGTGCCGATAAAGTCTACAAAGTGCGCCAACGTTATCAATTCGTGCTGGAAGTGCGCCCACATGGCCGCACCGGCAACCTGATAATCAATGTATTGGATCATCAGCAAAGTTATAATGGTGAGGACAGCCAAACAATCCTCAGCAGTGAAGACAAGAAACGCTATAGCATCGATATGCTCAACAGTGCGATAGGCTTCATGGCCAAAGAGCGTGCCCGTATTGTCCAGAATATGAAGGTTCAGCAAAGTAAAGGCATCGATATGTCTTACGTTGCCGCACCAAGTGAAAAAGAAGAGGGGTATTGGCTGGCTGATGCACCGCTGAAACGCACTTGGGATCGGTTAGCGCTGGTATTGCCAGACGTGGGTTTTGAAATCGTGGATATGGACTCAGCGAAGGGGTTGTATTACGTCAAGTTCAACGACACTTCTGGTTTCTGGAGTTCATTGTTCAGCGATGATGCTATCAAGCTAAAAGATAAAGCCAACTATCGGTTACTTGTGGCTCAGGACAAGAGTGATGCCAATAAAACCGAGATCCGCATCCGTGATAATGAAGACCAACCGCTTAGCGAAGATAAAGTTCAAAGCGTTTATAAAGCAGTCTCCGACATCATGAGTGAAGACCGTAAGGTTCATTGATTATCGATTTTTGAAAAGCGCCTATCAGGCGCTTTTTTTATGCCCGAAGTATTTATTTACATTTCTTCGCAAAAAACCGCTGGCCGTTTGTTATCACCAGTAACAACTGCCAGATTGGCTATAATTGTCTGAAACCACATAAGAAATATTCTATTCATACTAATATCCATAATAAAAACATGGGGATAGATAGTCGCGCTCAGATCATTTTTAAGATGCTATTCATAATTCGCTTTCAAGATCACTCATCGCTGTCACTATTTCTACAGCGTTATGCCCAGAAGGGGTAACGCCACAAACTGGGGTTCCGATGAAGAAATTCCTGTTACTACCTGTTATTGCCATTGTTTTCGTCATTGCTTGGTGGTTGCTTGAGCATGCGCCACAAAGCGCGAATGTGCCACAACAGAATCCCCCAGAAGTTGTGGTCTATACCGCTGAAACCCAAGCGGTACGGGATGAAGTTGAAGCTCTCGGCAATGTCATTGCCAATGAGTCGGTAGTGATCACCCCTAAAGTCAGCGATCTGGTCACAGCTATTTACTTTCACGATGGTGATATGGTGACCGCCGGCCAACTATTGTTACAGCTCAACGATGCACAGCAGCAGGCGCAGTTACAGCAAGCGCAGGTACAGCTTGCCGAGAACCGCCGCGAGCTGAAAAGAATTCGTGGATTAGTCGATAACCGTACGATTGCGGCTTCTGAACAAGATCGTTTACAAACCTTGATAGACAGTGCTCTGGCACAAGTCGCTGCGGCCACCGCAGCTGTAAATGATCGGCAGATCCGCGCGCCCTTTGCCGGACGTTTGGGATTGCGGCAGATCTCGCTTGGTGGGTTAGTGACTCCCGGCACCGTCATTACTACCTTAGATGACATTGCCACTATCAAGCTGGATTTTCCGGTGCCAGAACGCTTTATTCAGCAACTGCAACCCGGCAAGAAAGTCGAAGCTAGCGCCGTGGCTTACGACAATACTATCTTTCATGGTGTGGTAACGACCATTGACAGTCGTATCAATCCTGAAACCCGCGCGGTCACTGTTAGAGCCGTATTATCAAATTCTGATGCCAAACTGCTTCCCGGTATGTTGATGAAAGTCCGTTTGATTAAGCAAGCCCGGGAGGCGCTGTTGTTGCCTGAATCGGCAATTGTGCCGATCCAACAACAGCATCAGGTCTATGTTGTGGCCGATAACCACACTG
The DNA here is from genome assembly GCF_018394335.1 of Shewanella dokdonensis. Lineage (NCBI taxonomy): Bacteria > Pseudomonadati > Pseudomonadota > Gammaproteobacteria > Alteromonadales > Shewanellaceae > Shewanella > Shewanella dokdonensis. The sequence continues at coordinate 3,831,682 of NZ_CP074572.1, forward strand.
CCAGCCGTCGTGAAGTCACCATCGGGCTCAGAACTCGCGGTTGGGTGGAGATTACCAGCGGCGTAACCGCTGGTGAGCAAGTGATCGTCAGAGGGCTGATGAAAGTCCGTGATGGTCAGCCAGTGCTGCTGAAAAATGCTGAAAGTTTCAGTCAATAGGAGCAGCAAACATTATGATCCTCTCTGACATTTCAGTAAAACGTCCCGTGTTTGCCTCGGTTATCAGCTTGCTGCTTATCGCTTTCGGACTGGTATCGTTCGATAAGCTGCCACTGCGAGAATATCCCAATATCGACCCGCCGATTGTCGCCATCGACACTAACTACCGTGGTGCCAGCGCCGCAGTTGTGGAAAGCCGGATCACCCAACTGGTGGAAGATCGTATCAGTGGCATTGAAGGCATTCGGCATATCAGTTCTTCCAGCCGCGATGGCCGCTCGTCAGTGGTTTTGGAGTTCGATATCAACCGCGATATTGAAGCGGCTGCCAACGATGTCCGTGACCGGGTTTCAGGGTTACTCAATAATTTGCCAGAAGAAGCCGACCCACCAGAAGTACAAAAGGCCAACGGTGGCGACGAAGTCATCATGTGGCTGAATCTGGTATCAGAGCAATTATCCACTATCCAGCTCACCGATTATGCCCGGCGTTATCTGACCGATAGATTTTCAGTGATCGATGGTATTGCCATGATCCGTATCGGTGGCGGCAAAGTCTATGCAATGCGTGTTTGGCTCGACCGGCAAGCATTGGCGGCAAGGCAACTCACAGTGGCAGACGTCGAGGCCGCACTGCGTGCTGAAAACGTTGAACTGCCAGCCGGTTCAATTGAGTCGCAAGAGCGGCATTTTACGGTGCGGCTTGAACGCGGTTTTCTGACAGAAAAAGATTTTTCCAGGTTGGTGATCAGCCGTGGTGATGATGGTTATCTCGTGACGTTAGGCGATGTGGCCAGAGTGGAACTCGGTTCTGAAGAAGACCGTATTATGTTTCGCGGTAACGGTGAATCCATGATTGGTCTGGGCGTGTCCAAGCAATCAACAGCGAACACCCTTGAAGTTGCAAGAGCGGTTAACCAGCTGGTCGATGAGATAAACCCAACACTGCCACAAGGGATGGAAATTAAACGTTCCTATGATAGTTCGGTGTTTATCGAATCTTCCATCAACGAAGTGTACCAAACACTGTTTATTGCAGTGGCGCTGGTGGTTATCGTTATCTATGTGTTTTTAGGGAGTGTTCGCGCCATGTTGGTGCCAGCACTGGCCGTACCAGTATCACTGCTCGCAACGTTTATCGTACTGTATGCGCTCGGATATACCATCAATCTGCTGACATTGCTGGCACTGATTTTGGCGATTGGGATGGTGGTCGATGATGCCATTGTGATGTTGGAAAACATTCATCGGCGCATCGAAGCCGGCGAACCACCGCTAAAGGCGGCGTACTTGGGCGCTCGGGAAGTGGCATTTGCAGTTATTGCAACCACCGCAGTGCTGGTGGCGGTGTTCATGCCCATTAGTTTCCTGGAAGGCGACTTAGGAAAATTATTTAAAGAGTTTGCTGTCACCATGAGTGCGGCGGTGATTTTCTCTTCGCTGGTCGCCTTAACACTTAGCCCCATGATGTGTTCTAAAGTGTTGCGGCCGGCAACGCAGGACACCGCGTTGATGCGTTTGGTTGATCGCTCAATGGCTCATCTCGGACGCTTCTACCAGACGAGCCTAGAACGGGCGATTGCTAAGCCATTATTCACCAGCATGCTGGTGTTATTGGCGTTTGTGATCAGTGGTTACTTGTTAAAACAGATCCCTCAGGAATTTGCGCCGCAGGAAGACCGTGGCTCGCTGTTTTTGATGATCAACGGCCCAGAAGGCGCCAGTTATGACTATATCACTGATTATATGGATGAAGTCGAAACGCGTTTGATGCCGTTAGTCGCTAATGGCGAAATTAAACGCTTGCTGGTGCGCGCACCGAGAGGTTGGGGCGGCAATGCTAATTTTTCAAACGGCATGGCCATTATCGTACTCAATGATTGGTCAGAACGCCGCCCGGCAAAAGCCATTGTGGCGGATATTAATAACCGCCTGAAAGATCTTTCCGGTATTCGTGCCTTTCCGGTGATGCGGCAGGCCTTTGGTCGAGGTGTCAATAAACCGGTGCAGTTTGTGCTGGGGGCCAACTTACGCAGAATTGGCCCAATGGCGCGATATCCTCATGCAAAAAGCGGCAGAAAATCCTGGCCTTACCGGGCTGGATTTTGATTACAAGGAAACCAAGCCACAGCTCAGAGTGGTGATTGATAAAGATCGCGCCGCCGATTTAGGTGTATCAAACGCGCAGATCGGCCGTACGTTGGAATCTATGCTGGGGTCGCGTCTAGTCACAACATTTATGCGTGATGGCGAAGAATATGATGTCATCATTGAAGGTGATCGCCGCCAGCAAAGTACCCCAAATGACATGCAGAATATCTATGTGCGTTCTGAACGCAGTGGTGCGCTGGTGCCGTTATCCAATCTGGTTACCATCACTGAATTCGCCGATGCCAGTGAATTGAATCGCTATAATCGAATGCGTGCCATCACCATAGAAGCCAGCCTGAGTGACGGTTATTCATTGGGTGAGGCCCTGGTATATCTTAACGAGCTGGTTCAGCAGCATCTGCCCGCTGAAGCGGTGATCAGTTATAAAGGGCAATCGCTGGATTATCAGGAATCGGGCAACTCGATGTATTTTGTGTTTCTACTGGCGTTGGGTATTGTTTTTCTGGTGCTGGCCGCACAGTTTGAAAGTTACATTCATCCGCTGGTGATCATGCTGACTGTGCCTTTAGCAATGTCCGGTGCGCTTATTGGTCTGTGGCTGACGGCGCAGAGTCTCAATATTTATAGCCAAATTGGCATCATCATGTTGGTGGGCTTAGCGACTAAAAATGGCATTCTGATCGTTGAGTTTGCCAATCAGTTACGTGACCGCGGTATTAGCTTTCATGAATCGATTATTCAGGCATCGCGTCAGCGACTGCGGCCAATACTGATGACAGGGATTACTACCGCAGCTGGGGCGGTTCCCTTGGTTATGGCTTCTGGCGCTGGGGCTGAAACCCGGTTTGTGATTGGTGTAGTGGTACTGTTCGGCATACTCTTGGCAACCGTGTTTACATTGTTGGTGATCCCGGTGGCCTATTCGATACTGGCACGCCATTCTGGCTCACCGCTAGCGGTAACCCAAAAGCTTGAGCAGCAATTGGCTGAGAAAGTATAAGCAGCTAACAGCGCTGTGAGTAAATGGGGTAAGTGATAGAAAAGGGTTTATACCCGCGGCTACTTTAACGCCATGAAGTGGCTGTTGTTTATCGGCTCACTTTGCTTAAGAAAGAAAAACGGCCCTAAAATAGGGCCGTTTATGCAGTAGCCTGATTATGCCAATCAGCGAAAATGCTTAAGCTAATGGATAGGCTATGGACTGGCTGGTGGATCCTATACGGATTACACGCGTTTTTTGAACTCACCAGTACGGGTATCGATTTCGATCTTGTCGCCTTCTTTCACGAAGTCAGCAACCATGATTTCCATGTCGGTACCGATCAATTTGGCTGGCTTCATTACCTTACCAGTAGTATCGCCACGCGCTGCAGGTTCTGTGTAACCTACTTCACGAACGATAGTGGTTGGCATTTCAACAGAAATGGCTTTACCGTTGTAGAAAGTCACCTGACAAACTTCTTCCATGCCGTCAACGATATAGTTGATAGCATCACCCATGTTTTCAGCTTCTACGTCGTACTGATTGTACTCAGCGTCCATGAAAACATACATTGGGTCAGCAAAGTAGGAATAGGTACATTCCAGACGTTCCAACTGGATGTCATCCAGTTTGTCGTCAGCTTTGAATACAGTTTCAGTACCTGAACCTAACAACAGGTTCTTCAGTTTCATTTTACAAACAGCGGCGTTACGGCCAGATTTGTTGTATTCGGTCTTCAGAACAACCATTGGGTTGCCATCAACCATGATCACGTTACCTGCGCGGATTTCCTGAGCAGTTTTCATTACGTAGATTCCTATATTTCACGGTTTTTCAGTTCAGCGCAGCATCTTAGCCGTTTTTAGCCATTTTCACTAGCCTGTTTGCAAGATCTGCGTCATTTATTGCGTCAATGGGCCATTGTTTCGCATGTTGCAACAGCGCCCCATTGACAAGACCCAATTTTTGCCAGTAATGGCAAACTGCCGGGCCATCTTGTTGATTAAAAGCGAGATTAAGCTGTTGCCACGCGTCTGCCACGGCTGGAGCGAGATTATGGCAATATCGACGCATAAAAGCATCCAATTTTATCAGGTGAGCATCTTCTTCTTGTGGATAGATGTGCCAAATAAAGGGTTTTGCTGCCCACTGGGCTCGCAGAAAAGAGTCCTCGCCGCGTACTATGTTCATATCACAACTCCACAGCAGCCGATCGTAGCCTTGTTGATCTGTCATCGGTAGCTCGTGAATATGCAAGTTACCAATAATGTAATTGGCGGTTGATGTGTCGAATGGCTGCGGTTCCAGCCATTGTTTTACAGCGTTTAGCCCTTTGCCTTGTGGCACCAATAGATGCAGTTTCTGGGGCGCATCACGCCACAGCGCCAGCAACGCTGGGAGTGCGTTATTTTCATAACAAAATAAACTGATAACACTCTCATCTGGCGCGATATCGCTTATGCCAAAGGATTGACACAGCGAGAGTCTGGATTGTGGATTTTGTTGCCAATGTTCTCGCTGTTCGAAAAGATCCTGTTCGCAGATGAGACCGCCCGATTTTGCGGTAAACCCTGGGAAGTAAAATAGTTTCTTTACACCGGCCAATGCCGGAGATTGCAAACCATGACAATCATCTATCCAGGGTTCAGCACTGAGGTATTCTAGGTTGATCCACATTGGTGGAGAGGGCAGTAAGGGGAGCTGTTGCTGTACTTCCTGTGGGAGTTCACAGGCAAAGGCCTCAATCACGACCTGACCCGGTTGCCACGGATGTTGCAGCGGTTGCGTCCAGTGAAAAATGTTAACGCCATAAAAGGATTGTTGAGTCTTGCGTGAATCTAGTTGTGGCAGGATATGCGCAAAACTGGCTAAGTCATCCACCCACAGATTGATCACCAAGCCATATTCATCGGCTAATTGTCTGGCAAGGCGCCAGGTCACACCGATATCACCGTAATTATCAACAACAGTACAGAAAATATCCCAGTGCGAGTGGTGAGTTTGCATGTTGCATTATCCAATAAAAAGGCGGCTCATCAGCCGCCTAAATGCGTTCGGGAACAGATTAGTCTTCCAACTCCGCGAGACACATCTCTTCGTAAATCTGCTTAACCCAAGCATCGACACGCTCTTCTGTCAGCTCGGGTTGGCGGTCTTCATCAATGCCCAAACCAACAAAGTGTTTGTCATCTACCAACGCCTTAGAGGCTTCAAATTCATAACCTGCGGTTGGCCAGTTACCAATGATAATGGCACCACGCGGTTCAATAATGTCACGCAAAGTCCCCATGGCATCGAGGAAATACTCGGCATAATCTTCCTGATCGCCACAGCCAAAGATGGCAACCAGTTTATCGGTGAAATCAATCTTTTCCAATTCAGGGAAAAAGTCGTCCCAATCGCACTGAGACTCACCATAATACCAAGTCGGGATGCCGAGGATCAGCAGATCATAGGCGGCGATATCATCTTTGGTACTCTTGGCGATATCTTTCACCTCAACCATTTTTTCACCCAGTTTTTTCTGGATCATTTTGGCTACAGCTTCGGTGTTACCGGTGTCGCTTCCGAAAAAAGACCTACAGTTGCCATCGTCTTTCCTTTAATTCAACTAACTAAATTCGTTATACAATCCTGATCCACTATACTTCGAAAATGCTGCTAACACTCTGTTGCAAAATATGCTCGATCAGTTGACTGCGGCTGATGTTACTTGCCGTTGCCTGTTCGTTCAAGGCGTCATACAAATCTTGTGACACCTTTAACTCTATCCTTTTTAATCCTTTTTCCTTGTCCCGTTTCACCTGATTACGTTTATTCACCCGTAACTGCTGCTCTCTGGGAAGGGGATTACTTCTCGGACGGCCCCGACGCTTCTCGTTGGCAAAAAGGTCGATGGTCGTTCTGTCAGATGATTCTTTTGCCATTTATTTTGTTCTTTTTATCGGACATCACTGTCCGAATTTTAACTTGCTGCAGGCGGCACCCCAACCTGTGTTCCATCGCCCGGCGCCTAAAAGCGGTACCTAATCATCCGAAATGACCACGAAAGTCCCTAGAGGTTCCTTCAATATCAACGGAATGTGTTATTGGGCATAAAAGAGGCGCGACTATAGCACATTGACAACAGGGTCGCTATATTGCGGTCGCTGCTTCATTGCCCGGAAACGTGTTTATCGATGAAGTCATGTACAATGCGATTAAAGACTGTCGGTTTTTGTGCATGTAACCAGTGTCCCGTGCCCTCTATGGCTTTGGATTCAGCCTGTGGAAACTGTTGTACTATCGCTTCTCGGTAGCTGGCGTTGACATAGGCGGGATCGGCACTGTGCAGCAACAGAATTGGGCCATCAAAGGTGAGGTATCCGGCCGAAGATGGCGGATTGAACCAGCCAATAATGTGGGGATAGCTATGAATGAGCCCCGCTAGATTCAGTTTCCACTCAAACCCAACATCATTGCGGCGTAGGCTTTTCAGCAAGAATTGTGCGGTAGCCTCATCAACCCCGTGATCTAGCAGATGTTGTAGTGCCACTCGCCGATCTTTGGCATCAAGGGGCAGACTCTGCATGGCTGCAAATACCTTGTCGTGACGATTGGAATACGCCACTGGCGCAATATCCGCGGCGACCACCGACAACACCCGTTCTGGTGCAATTAACGCGGTGGCCATGGCTATCTTGCCGCCCATTGAATGACCCACCAGATGCGCTTGTTTAATCTGCAATTGATCTAACAACGCCAGTAGCATCTTGGCAATGGTGGGGTAGTCCATGTCTGCTAGATGTTCACTCCGCCCATGGTTAGGGCAATCGACACGGATCACCCGATAATCGGCTTCCAATTCATGGCCTAATGCTTTGAGATTATCACCATCACCAAATAAACCATGAATGAGCACTACAGGAACGCCTTGGCCACTTTCACTAAAAAACATCGTTTCTCCTACTCCGACACAGCCACAGTACATGACGAAATAAATGGGTTGCAGGGCAAAAATTTTGCGGCAAAGTTCACATCATTACAAGCGGTGCTGTTTTCTACAGCAATAGCTGACTACTTTATGAGCGGATAGTGCCAGTGCATAAATCTGCCAAGGTATTTCAGCGTTTTTTCATGGATTTGCTCTTTTCCCCGGGCAGGTTTGTGGCATACTTTTGCCTAAATGATCGCGCTGGATCGCGCCTCTTGCTGCGCCTTTACAGCAACAAATGACAGGAACCATGGCATGAAATATATTGAAGTGGACGAAGAGCTATATCGCTTTATTGCCGGGAAAACCGAACGTATCGGTGAAAGTGCTTCGGAGATATTGCGGCGTTTATTGGGGTTGGAATCACTCGTTTTGGATACTGAAACGCCGCCTGTTGCCGTTAGCCATCCGGGGATGGAATCTTCTTATCTTCCTAACAATTTGCCTCCTGCCAGCAATGCGGTAGATTTTGAACAACTGTATGTTTCGAGTGTATTGGACGCACAGAAAAGTGCTGTAGGGCGTTTCCTCTTCGTGCTTGAAGCGCTATATCAGCAGATGCCGCAGCAGTTTGAAAAAGTATTGCAGGTTCAGGGGCGCGACCGGCTGTATTTTGCGACATCAAAAGCCTCATTGCTGGCTGCCAGCCAGTCGGCTAACCCTAAAGAGATTGGTAATAGTGGTTATTGGGTGACGACCAATAACAACACCGCCAAGAAGCATGCAATTTTGCTGGAAGCACTGGAAAAACTTGGCTGTGGCGCCATCCGAGCCCAAGCCATTGCCGATGAAGCATTACCGCAAGCCAAAGCTGAGTAGCACAGTTAACCGACAAGGAGAGCAATCGTGGCGATTCATGAACGCGCAGGTAAACCAGCCCTACAGAGCGATCTGGTGAATATTCCCAAGTTGATGAGTTTTTATTATCGGCTGATCCCCGATGTTGAAAACCCCGCGCAGCAAGTCAGTTTCGGCACTTCTGGTCACCGCGGTTCGGCATTGAATAGCAGTTTTAACCAGAATCATATTTGGGCGATCTCTCAGGCCATTGCCGATTACCGACAGCAGCAGGGGATTAATGGCACACTGTTCCTGGGAATGGATACCCATGCGCTTTCGCAGGCGGCCTATATCTCCGCGCTGGAGGTTTTACTGGCCAATGATGTCTCGGTCGTGGTGCAACAACAGGAAAGCTTTACTCCTACGCCGGTGGTTTCTCAGGCGATTGTTGCCGCGAACGTTGGCAAAAGCGAAGACGATAGCAACCGCTGTGATGGCATTATCATTACGCCTTCCCACAATCCGCCACAGGATGGCGGCATTAAATACAATCCGCCCCATGGTGGCCCGGCTGAAAGTGCGGTGACGGGCTGGATTGAATCTCGCGCCAACCAATATCTTAAGTGTCGGCTAGAAGGCGTTAAAAAACTCAATTATGGTACTGCTGCCGCTATCGGCTTGATTAAACAGCAGGATCTCATCACGCCTTACGTCAGTGCGTTGGCGCAGGTGATTGACATGAGTGCCATTGCGAAAGCTGGGGTAAATATTGGCGTAGATCCTTTAGGCGGCTCCGGTATCTATTACTGGCAGAAAATTGCTGAGATTTATGGCCTTAAGATCACCTTGGTAAACGATAAAGTTGACCCGACTTTTGGATTCATGCCGCTGGATAAAGACGGCAAAATCCGTATGGATTGTTCATCACCTTACGCTATGGCGGGACTGCTGAAACATCAGGATGAATACGATGTCTGTATTGGTAATGACCCAGATTATGACCGCCACGGGATCGTTTGTCCTGGCAGTGGTTTAATGAATCCGAACCATTATCTGGCGGTTGCCATTGACTATTTGCTTAGCCATCGGCCGCAGTGGTCAGCGGCACTAAAAATAGGTAAGACCCTAGTATCCAGTGCATTGATTGACAAAATTGTTGCGTCACATCAACGCCAATTGTGTGAAGTGCCGGTCGGCTTTAAATGGTTTGTTGAGGGATTAGCTGATGCCAGTTTTGCCTTCGGTGGCGAAGAGAGTGCCGGGGCGGCATTTCTCAAACGTGATGGCACCACGTGGTGCACCGATAAAGACGGCATTATTTTGGGATTGCTGGCCGCTGAAATTATCGCGGTGACGGGGAAGTCGCCCGCAGCGCGTTATGAAGAGTTGGTGGCGGAATTTGGCCGTTGCTATTATCGGCGGATTGACAGTCCAATCAATGCTAAACAAAAGGCGCGTTTTAGCAGTTTGAACGCAGATACGCTGGGGGCCGACAGCATCGCCGGCGATAAAATCGAAGCGGTATTAACCCACGCACCGGGCAATAATGCGGCTATCGGCGGTATCAAGGTGACCACCGCAAATGGTTGGTTTGCTGCCAGACCTTCCGGCACTGAAGCGTTATTTAAAATTTATGCTGAGAGTTTTGTCAGTGAACAACATCTGGATCTGTTGATGAGTGAAGCGCAGCAGGTGATAAAACACGCCTTGAAAGGTTAATGCCAAGACTCAAACGTATCCATTGCCAATGGCAGATAGTGGGAATAAGGGTAAAAGAAACGCACGGTAATACGTGCGTTTTTATGTCCGGGCATCAAATAATTGCGATGTGATTGCTAATATTCAATATGGCAACTGGGGAGATCATTCTTGCGAATGTAATCCTGATGATAATCTTCCGCTTTGTGAAAGGTTTGTGCGGGTACGATTTCAGTGACAATCTGCCGCATTCCCCACTTGCCGCTACGCATCAGCGCCAATTTGGAGGCTTCCGCCTGTTGTTTCTGCTCTTTGTCATGGAAAAACACTACGCTGCGATACTGAGTGCCCATATCCGCACCTTGCTGGTTGAGGCTGGTTGGGTTGTGGTTTTTCCAGAATATTTGCAGCAGATCCTCATAACTGACTTGCGCTGCGTCATATTCTACCTGAACCACCTCTGCATGGCCGGTGTTGCCTTTTTTTACCTGTTCGTAGGTTACCGCTTTATCACCGCCGCCCATGTAACCACTGGTTGCATTGAGCACGCCAGGCACCTGTCGGAAAAAGTATTCGACGCCCCAGAAACAACCTGCGCCAAATGTTGCAATTGCCATTATTAATTCGCCATTAGAAGTCTAGATGGCTAAAATTATCTGCTATGGCGCAATGGCTTGCAAGCGTTAGCAATGAATAAGCTATAACGACGCATCATTAACCCCTGTGATAGCATAGTGGCATCAGCGGTTACTGAACTAAGGAGTGGAACGTGCTGCAACAACTGCTGCAACAGGCAAATTTTCTGGCACTAACCCTTGCCAATCCCGTTTCTATGGCGGCTGAACAAGCCGTGATTGCTGGGCATACGCGAGTTGAACTCTGGGACAGTGGTGTCTTGGTTTTTACGCCACTGCACACGGAAGCTACTCGCGATATTGTTCTGTCGAGTGGCATTCACGGTAATGAAACCGCCCCGATTGAACTCTGTAATCAGTTGATCCAAGCGATCGTCAGCCAGAATTTATTGTTACAGCAACGCGTGATGTTTATTTTCGGCAATCCTCCGACAATCAATAATCACACGCGATTTGTTAGCGAAAACCTTAACCGCTTATTTAACGGCGAACATGCCAATCCCCATGTGGCCAGCAATGGAGAACGGCTGCGAGCCGCGAGATTAGAAGCGTATGTCGAGCGCTTTTTTATGGCGGCAGATAGACAACGACTGCATTACGATTTACACACGGCTATCCGTGCCTCTCGCCACGAACGCTTTGCTGTCTGTCCTTATCGGCCAGATAAACCCCACTTGAAACAACAACTGGCATTTTTGAATGCCGCAGGTGTTGAAGCTTTTCTCATGCATCACGAACCCACAACAACGTTTAGCTATGCGTCGTCGACAAAGTATCAGGCGGAAGCCTTCACGGTCGAACTGGGCAAGGTGATGCCGTTTGGTCAGAATGATTTGACTAAGTTGGCGGCAATGCGTCAGATGTTGGTCGTGTTGCTATCTGAGCGTGAATTCCCCCGCGTGACCTATCAGCCAGATAAGCTGGTGCTGTATCGCGTTTGTCGTTCTTTGAATAAACACTATGCAGACTTTGCCTTTAACTTCAGTAACGAATTGCCGAATTTTACCCAGTTTGCTAAAGGTGAGCTATTGGCCCAAGAACAGGGTATTGCCATTACCGCCGCGCAGGATGGGGAAGCCATTGTCTTTCCTAACGCGCAGATCCCGGTAGGACAGCGAGCGGCATTGTGTGTGGTGGCTGATCCCGCAATTCCATTAGCTTGATGTAAAGCTAGATATACGCGCCTTAGTAATCAAACTTGATGATAGCCAGATCACAGAGATTGCCAGCCGCTTAAAGTTACCCTAGTGTGCTGGACGAGCATAAAAACCAATGGCAGGAATATTCTGCCTCATCAGAATAAAGAGCACATCATGAGCAACACTACGTTTACCCAACAGGTTGTCCATCGTGCAACGTTTTTGGAACGGGATTCTCTCACTATCCCAATCCTGAAGTTGTTACAAGCAGATGGCACCACCTTCGAAAACGCTGTGCTTCCCCAGATTGATGAAGCGCTGTCGCGAAAAATTTTTGATGCCTGTGTCTTTATCAGGACGCTGGATGAACGCATGTTGGCCGCGCAGCGTCAGGGGCGTATCAGTTTTTATATGACCTGTACTGGCGAAGAAGCGGCAGTGATTGGCAGTGCCGCGGCACTGGAAGCTGAAGACGTCATTTTGGCGCAGTATCGTGAACACGCCGCATTACGTTACCGTGGTTTCACCACCGAGCAGTTCATGCACCAGATGTTTAGCAATGAAAAGGATCTGGGCAAAGGTCGACAAATGCCAATCCACTACGGTAGCAAGCAACTGCATTTCCAGACAATTTCTTCACCTCTGGCGACCCAGATCCCGCAAGCGGCGGGCGTGGGATATTCATTAAAAATGCAGGGCAAGCGTAACGTTGCCATCTGTTATTTTGGCGAAGGTGCGGCCTCCGAAGGTGACTTCCACGCTGGGATGAATATGGCATCGGTGCATAAAGTCCCGGTGATCTTTTTCTGCCGCAACAATGGTTACGCGATTTCTACCCCCACAGCGGAGCAATATGCTGGCAACGGGATTGCCAGTCGCGGTTTGGGTTATGGCATGCACACCATTCGGGTTGATGGCAACGACATGCTGGCCGTGCTGGCGGCCACACAACAAGCCAGAGCTTGGGCCATAGAACATAGTGAACCCGTATTGATCGAAGCCATGACTTATCGTTTGGGCGCACATTCATCTTCAGACGATCCTTCTGGCTACCGTTCTAAAGATGAAGAAGCGCGTTGGCAGCAACATGATCCGGTTAAACGTTTCAAATTGTGGCTGATCAATAAAGGCTGGCTCAGCGAAGAAGATGATGCCGCGCTGCATAGCCGTTATCGCCAGGAAGTATTGGATGCGCTGAAAGTCGCGGAAAAAGTACCTTCACCCAAACTGGACGAGATAATTGAGGATGTTTACGACGTGCCAACCGCCAATCTGAAACAACAGCTTGAGGACTTAAAAACGCATGTTGCCAAATATCCTAAAGCCTATCCTAAGTCATCAGGGAGGTTATAAGCATGGCTAAGATGAATATGCTGCAAGCCATCAATAACGCGCTGATGCTGGCGATGGCCGCGGATGACAAGATGCTGATATTTGGCGAAGATGTGGGCCACTTCGGGGTGTGTTCCGCGCAACCTCTGGGTTACAGGACAAATTTGGTAAAGATCGCTGTTTTAACACGCCACTGACGGAGCAAGGCATTGCCGGATTTGCCAATGGCCTAGCGTCTAACGGCATGACGCCGGTGGCAGAAATCCAGTTCGCAGATTATATTTTCCCGGCATTTGACCAAATCGTGAATGAATCGGCCAAGTTCCGCTATCGCAGTGGTAATCAGTTTAACGTTGCCGGGCTGACATTCCGCACCCCATACGGCGGCGGGATTGCAGGGGGACATTACCATTCGCAATCGCCAGAAGCCTATTTTACACAGGTTGCGGGCCTCAAAGTGGTCGTGCCGCGTAATGCTTATCAGGCCAAAGGTCTGTTGTTATCGGCAATTCACGACCCGAATCCAGTGATATTCTTTGAACCGAAACGACTGTACCGGGCATCCGTCAATGAGGTGCCAGAAGACGCTTACGAGTTGCCGCTTGGTAAAGCCGAAGTCGTACGCGAGGGCAAGGATATTACGCTGCTAGCCTGGGGGCTCAGGTAGACGTTATCGAGAAAGCGGCCGAGATGGCGGCGGAAGATAACATAGATTGTGAAGTGATCGATCTGCGTACCTTGGCACCTTGGGATGTTGCAACCGTTGCTACATCGGTTCGCAAAACCGGTCGCTTGCTGATTAACCATGAAGCGCCGTTAACGGGTGGTTTTGCTGGTGAAATTACCGCCACTATCCAGCAGGAGTGTTTCCTGTACCTGGAATCTCCAATAGCCCGCGTATGTGGTTTGGATACACCATACCCATTGATCCATGAGAAGGAATATATGCCGGATGCGCTGAAAACCTTTGAAGCTATCAAAGCCTCGGTGAATTTCTAGGAGTTGCGCATGATTAAGGATTTTATTCTGCCGGATATCGGCGAAGGCGTGGTTGAGTGTGAACTGATGGAATGGCTGGTTGCAGAAGGCGATCGCGTCGAAGAAGATCAGCCAATATGCGAAGTCATGACCGACAAAGCCTTGGTGCAGATCCCCGCGCCATTTCCTGGGGTCATCAACAAGCTTTATTACGCTAAAGGCGATGTTGCCAAAGTACATTCACCACTCTATGCGGTGACGATGGACGATGATGGTTTTACCGAGCCCGCAGCGCCAACGCCATCGCAACCTACACCTGTTAGTAGCAGTAAACAGATCGAAGATTTTCTCTTGCCAGATATCGGTGAAGGGATTGTGGAGTGCGAACTGGTCGATTGGTTAGTGGCTGAAGGGGAGCTGATTGAAGAAGATCAACCTATTTGCGATGTAATGACCGATAAAGCCTTGGTACAGATCCCGGCGATTAAAGCGGGGAAAGTTGTCAAACTTTATTATGACAAAGGGCAGGTGGCTAAAGTCCACGCACCCTTGTTTGCCATCGAAGTAGCGGCTGATGTAGCCGTTGCAGACACTGTGGAACAGGCCGTAACTGCCCCGGCGGTGGCGCTGGAGCACCAATCCTCAGTACCAGTGGAGCAGGGCAAAGCGCTGGCAAGTCCTGCCGTACGGCGCTTAGCGCGAAGCCTCGATATCAATATTGCAGAGGTTCCTGGCAGCGGTAAACATGGCCGGGTGTACAAAGAAGACATCGAACGTTTTGTTAATAACGCCTCGGTTGCGAGCCAACCTACAGTGAATCCCCCGGCGGTTGTATCGCCAACGATGGTATCTGCTGGCGATAAGGTCGTGCCAATCAAAGGCGTGCAGGCGGTGATGGCTCGGCAGATGATGGACTCGGTATCGACCATTCCCCATTTTACCTATTGCGAAGAGTTAGATATCACCGATTTAGTGGCATTAAGAGAACAGCTTAAGCAGAAGTATGCGTCAGATACCTTGAAGCTGACCATGATGCCGTTCTTTATGAAAGCCCTGTCATTGGCGTTAACGCAATTCCCGGTGGTCAACAGTCGGGTAAATGCTGATTGCACCGAACTCACTTATCTTGCGCGTCACAACATTGGGATGGCGGTTGACTCAAAAGTGGGGCTTCTGGTGCCGAACGTTAAGGATGTACAGGATAAATCGATATTGGACATCGCGGCTGAGATCACCCGGCTTACAGACGCGGCACGCAGTGGCCGCGTCACTCCGGCAGATCTGAAAGACGGCACCATTTCTATCTCCAATATTGGCGCCTTGGGCGGTACGGTAGCTACGCCGCTTATAAACAAACCTGAAGTGGCGATTGTTGCCTTAGGAAAATTACAGAATCTGCCGCGCTTTAATGCCAACGGCGAGGTGGAAGCCCGCAAAATTATGCAGGTAAGCTGGTCTGGCGATCATCGGGTCATAGATGGTGGTACTATCGCGCGTTTCTGTAATCTGTGGAAACAGTATCTCGAGCGCCCTCAGGAAATGTTACTGGCAATGAAGTAACTCATAAAGCCCCATTTTTGGGGCTTTTTCTTGTTGATTGCAGGCCACTTGGCGCTTGGCAAACGGGCCTAGGTCACAAAATAGTTACCGAAAAAGTCGTTATTCCGTATAATGTCCAGACGTTTTACCGTTCAGTTGTAGGTTATGCAAAGGTCAGCCGTAAATACTACGTCATATCAATACGCTTTTCCTCCAAAGCCCGTGCCATTGAGCGATGCTGAAAAGTACCACTATCGTGAACACATAAAACAGCTATTAAAGCAGAAAGATGCTGTGTTGGTGGCGCATTACTATACCGATCCTGAAATTCAGGCGCTGGCCGAAGCCACCGGTGGCTGTGTCGCTGATTCATTGGAAATGGCGCGATTTGGCAAAGAGCATCCGGCACAGACACTGATCGTCGCTGGTGTTAAATTCATGGGGAAACCGCCAAAATTCTCAGCCCAGAGAAAACCGTGCTAATGCCAACACTGGAAGCCACTTGTTCACTGGATGTTGGTTGCCCGGTGGATGACTTCAGCGCCTTCTGCGAGGCTCATCCTGATTATACTGTGGTGGTTTACGCTAATACCTCTGCGGCAGTCAAGGCGCGTGCCGATTGGGTGGTCACGTCCAGTATTGCGCTGGAAGTGGTTGAACACCTGGACAGCCTAGGACAGAAAATCATCTGGGGGCCAGATCGACATCTCGGTAGCTACATTCAAAAACAAACCGGCGCCGATATGCTGCTATGGCAAGGCGAGTGTGTAGTGCACGATGAGTTTAAGGCCAACGCGTTACGAGCGTTGCAAACACAATACCCTGATGCGGCTATTTTGGTGCACCCAGAGTCGCCAGCCAGTGTGGTAGAAATGGCCGATGCGGTTGGTTCCACCAGTCAGTTGATTAAAGCGGCACAAACACTGCCCAACGCAACGTTCATCGTAGCAACGGATAAAGGCATTTTTTATAAGATGCAACAAGCAGCACCAGGAAAACAGTTAATCGAAGCGCCAACCGGTGGACATGGCGCTACCTGCCGCAGCTGCGCGCATTGTCCATGGATGGCGATGAATGGCCTTAAAGCAATTGCGAATGCCCTCGAGCTCGCACAACCACAGGATCACGAAATTTTCGTCGATGATCTGCAACGACAGCAAGCATTACTTCCACTGACAAGAATGCTGGATTTTGCCGCAAACCTGAAATTAACGGTTAAAGGCAACGTTTAAGATAAAGTTATACATTAGCTGCTGGTTTATCAGTATTTTTCTATTGCTTAATTAATAAACGGCATACGTTAAAGCTGTCTATACTGAATGCAATATGAAAACTCCGGCAACAGTGCTCATTGAGGAATTACCATGTATTGGCAATGGATTGGCAACCTTCCACTTCGTGTAAAATTTTTGTTTGTTATCGTCCCATCATATTTGTTTGCCATTATTTTCGGTTGTGTGCTGGTATTTCAATATCTGTCACAAGCAAACAGCGCCAGCCAGGTTTTGGCGTTAAGCAAACTCGCCAAAGTGAACAGCGAATTAGTCCACGAACTACAAAAAGAGCGGGGCATGAGTGCCGGCTTTATCGGGGCGGGAGGTCAAGCATTTGTGGATAAGCTGCCGACACAAAGGCAAACAACAGACAAGGTGCTGACAACTTTTAGAACATTTATCAGCAACCACACCTTACCCGCAAGTTTTTCCACTGAACTAAACGAAGTGAACAGCTTGCTTAGCAAGTTATCAACCATCCGCGGTCAAATTTCAGCACTTAGCATCAGTGTGGCGGATGAAGTGGCTTATTACACTCGTCTTAATGCTTTGTTGTTATCTATTGTGGACGATACCGTCAAAGCTGGCACAGACAAAACTATCGCCGTAGATGCCGCCGCCTTTTCCGCGTATTTGCAGATGAAGGAACGCGCCGGGATTGAACGCGCGGTTCTCAGTTCTACCTTTGGGCAACAAGGGTTTAAAGGTGGTGTTTACACCCGCTTTGTCACGTTAGTTGCTGAGCAAAACAGCTTCCAGCAACGATTTCAGGCGCTGACCAATAGTGTTATGTTGGCGCGGTACCAACAATTGCTAGCCCAACCCGCGATTGCCGAAGTGACCCGTTACCGCACCATTGCACTCGCTCAGCAAGCCGCAGACATTGCTAAAGAATCGCCAGAGGCTTGGTTTGCCGCATCAACCAAACGCATAGAGCTTATGCATGACTTTGAAAAAGCCTTTCCGATAATCTTATCGGCGATACAGCATCGCTGCATAATCGGCTCCTGACTAAAAGTTGGGTGTTAGGAAGTTTAATTCTGGCTGGTGTACTGCTCGCCGGAACCATCTCGTGGATCATCCAGCGTTTTATTAGTAACAACCTCAAAAAATTCACCAGGGGATGACTACCGCCAGAAAAGAGTTCGACCTGCGCCAACGTATTGAGCTTCATAGCTCAGATGAACTGGGGACAGTCGCCAGTGCTTTTAACGAGATGATGGGAGACTTTGAACGGATAATCACTAATGTTCGCGCCAGCAGCAAAACATTGCGGCAGGTAGTTGATACCCTCAACGCTCATTCGTCTCAAATCAACGATGATGTAGCTGTTGGCTCCAGTGAAACCGAACAGGTAGCATCAGCGATGACAGAAATGAGTTCCACCGTACAAGAGATCGCTAATAATGCGGTGCAGGTTTCTGAGGCCTCTCGTTTAGCCTCGCAAGAAGCACAAAAAGGCAATGATGAAGTATTGAAAACCGCTGATGCCATGGCCGATTTGGCAGAAGAGATTGAAGTCGCCGCCTCCGCATTTAAGCAGTTAGATAACGATATTCACGGCATTGTGAATGTGCTTGAAGTTATTAGTGGTATTGCCGAACAAACCAATTTGTTGGCGCTGAATGCCGCCATTGAAGCCGCCAGGGCGGGGGACATGGGGCGAGGCTTCGCCGTTGTTGCCGACGAGGTGCGTAATCTGGCCCAGCGGTCACAATCATCTACCGAAGATATTCGAGGCATGATTGAACGCTTGAAAATAGGCGCGGTTAAGGCATTGAATGCCATCTCCAAAGGTCAGACGATGGCCAATAACAGTGTTGGCGAAGCCCAGCAGGCCGGGAAGGAACTGCATAAAATCGTTGACCATGTGGCGTTGATCGAAAACATGAACGAACAGATAGCGGCCGCGACTCATCAACAGTCGGTTGTCGCTGAAGAAGTGAATCGTAATGCGATGAAAATCAGCGATATCTACCGCAATACGCAACAGATAGCGACAGAATTCAGGGAACTTAACGTATTGCTGGTCGACGAGGCCGACAAAATGGGCAAAGAAGTTAGTCGATTTAGGGTGTCATAGGATTAAAATCAGCAACTTGCTCAGCAAATACCCAAATGGTAAGGCAGCCGAGATTTTCGCTTGACCCTCGAAATGCTTTTGCGTAAAGTACCGCTCCGTTGGCAAGCTAGTCAGCCGTGGCTATATGCTAATGCGATGTTGGATGAACATCTATAAAACATCCTGTGGTGAGGTGTCCGAGTGGCCGAAGGAGCACGCCTGGAAAGTGTGTATACGGAAACGTATCGAGGGTTCGACTCCCTCCTTCACCGCCATATTTTATGAACCCGATCTCATGGTCGGGTTTTTTATTGCCTATCAAAAACCTACAGAATTATAGTAGCTTAATCCAATGGCTCACCAACCTTTGGCACCTTGGGGTGGTACAAAGCGATGGCTTTTATGATTCAACCTATTCGAAATAAAAGAACGGGAATGTTTGAACTTCGTCTCGGAGTTCCAAAGGCTCTCATACCGTACGTCAAAGGTGAAAAGCAGTCATTCAAGCGTTCCCTTGATACTAAAGACCAACAAGAAGCTAAGGCTAAAGCTCCAGCCGTAATCAATGAGCTTTACGGAATACTCGCAGAAGCTAGGCTTCGTAAAGACAATCAAGAGCGTGAGTCAGCTATAAACCCTGCGGTCCTTGATGTCATAGTCAGCCGTTGGCTTATCAATGAACGTCAGCGTCTCGGTGAGCCAGATGTATTATCTCGGTACACGCTTGAGTCTGATGCAGGGCTTGAACCTGTACCTGAATGGTTCAGTGACCCACTCCTGGAACAAATTATGCAATTCAGCCGTCGATAACCAAGGTTTACTCAGGCGTGACGCTGTTCGGTTTGGTAATCACGAAACGTCAATTCAATCAACTTCAACGTTTCAACAATCGCTCTCATCTATGGGATTTACAGTCATCGATGCCGACGTTTCTTCCCAAGCTAACGCTTCTTCAGATGACCAAATATCCAAGAACTCTACAGTGTCCCAGTTGATTGAATGGGTGCATTCGCAAAAGAAAATCGAGTTAGGGGACGATTTGGGTAATTGGATAGCTGAACGTAACAAAGCCTGCAGTCGGGCATCTGAATTTTTCGGTAATAAACCCATTGGAGATATTAGAAAACTCGATATGCGGACGCTGCTTGAGTTAGTCACCCAATGCCCAAGCCTGCCGAAAATGCACATCAGAAGTTTGCCTATGAAAAATCAGATTGAGATTGCCAATGCCGAAAACCTAGCTCGGGTATCACTGCAAACTGCAAACTGCAAACAAAGAAATCAAACTGTTATCCGGCTATTTTCAATTGGCCGTCAAGTTAGATCTTATCCCGAATAATCCTTGCCACGGTGTGAGTATAGCCGTACCGAAAAAGTAAAGTTACGTGTACCTGAATACACAAACTCCGACATTAGCGCTATTTTCTCACTGCCTCTTTTCCGTGAAATTCCAGCCAAGATTAAAGCTCGCTACGGTGATGCTCCTTATTGGCTACCAGTTATCCTTGCATACACTGGTGCTCGGGCCGAGGAGATTGCCCAATTATATGTAGACGATATTGAACAAGATGCTGAGAAGCCGGACGAATGGTATTTCCATATTCGAGCGGCTAAACCTGATCAGTCAGTAAAGCGTAATAAATCACGTAGGGTGCCAATCGCTCAGCCGCTGATCAATTTAGGTTTCTTCGAATACCTGAAGACCGTTCCTACAGAGGGAAGAGTTTTCCCGTTACTTAAGGCGGCTAGCAAAGGAAAGTACCATGCAACAGTGGCTAGGTACCTTAGAGGCAAGTTTGAAAGCTGCAACATCCCCCATTTTGATGAGCTAGAACCACTGCATGCGTTCCGCCATCGCTTCACTACTGAAGCCCGTAAAATTGACATGAGGGAAGACGTGCAAAATGCCATAACAGGTCATTCAAATGCGGGCAATGTCGGGCGAACTTATGGCTCATACCAAGAGTTGCACGCAGCGATTAATAAAATGCCTGTGATTAATATCCCCAAGTGGCACCCATAATGACAAAAGAGGCCGTATAGGCCTCTTCCTTAGTCACAAAGGGGAGACTTACAACTCACACCACGTACTGGGTTGCCACAGTACTGGCTTGATTGCTCAAGAACAGGTGTGTTCCATCTGTACTCTCAGTGGGAAGATCTTCGTAAGGACTTTTCAAACGGATGCCTAGAATGGCTGCCTTGCTGTTTTTACGTGTCTTCTCAAATCCTTTTTCGACAAGGCGTTTAGTCATGGTCTTTCGAGGCATTCTCCAATCACCGTCCCGTTCAGCCCATTTACGAAAAGCATCATACAATTCATCGGTGTGAATATATTCACCCTCGCAAATACATTCTTCGAAGAACATCTCCAAAAGGTCTGACTCATGGCGATACTCGTCGATCTCCGCTTTGATGTTATCTGGCATGGATGCCTTAATACCTTGAGTTAGCCACTGGTGTACGCCCTCCAATGCCCAGTTAAGAATGCCTGGAAGTTCGGCATACAACTTATCCATTAAACGTGGATCAAGTTGCTCTTTGCTGAAGCTCGCATTGAACGGTAATAAGATCATGCGTCGCCACATCCCCGGGCTGGTATCGCGGATCACCGGCTTATGATTGCCGATCATCATCAGCTTAAACATTGGTCGGAATTCGAGTTCCTTCTTAGCGTAGAGCGGGCGAGCAACAATTACATCGTCCCCCGTCATTGACTTCACCAAGTTCTCGTCCATACGGGAGCCTTCGGCAAGCTCGTTAGCCACGACTAAACGACTACCAATGAGTTTCGCCAACGAAGGGTTAGGGCCGTTGTTATTGCCTTTACTCTGCAGTAACACTTCATTGTTGATTTGATGGTAATAGTTTCCCATCAAACGCTGAATAACATTCATGAAGGTGCTCTTGCCGTTACAACCATGACCATGAAGGAAAAATAGCACCTGCTCGTCAGTACGGCCTGTGAGAATATAGCCCACAATCCGCTGTAGATACTCTCCGTATACAGCATCACCACAAGTGATCTCTTGAATGAACTGCAACCAACGAGGGCAGGTGGCAGTAACATCAAAAGTAACGTTGCTGGAGCGACTGATATAGTGTTCTTTATTTGCTTGGATTAGCTTTCCACGTTCAAGATCAAGCACGCCATTTTCAACACCGAGTAGCATGGAGTCAGCATCAAACGCGTTCGCCGCAATGCTATTCCCTGATTTAAATAACTCCTGCATATCGACAATCTTTTTGCGGTTTAGCGTGCTGCGTCCGAACTTCTGCAAAGTATCTGCTTGTTTGAGCTTGGCGCTATCCTTCTTAGATAAAGCATCTGCCATTAATCGTTGTGCTTGAGCAATAATTTCTTCACCTACGCATCGACTTGCTTCTAATTCAGCCCCTTGCGTTGAATTCCATTTGCCATCATTGAACTCGAAGAAGCCACTCCATTCAGGGACAAACATCAGTGAGCCCTTGGTTAAGTCTTTCAAGCGATCTGCATTACCGACATCATTGAGTGTATCTTCATCAAAGCCTTGCCAAATGGGTGATAAGACTGCTGCAGGTGCTTCCGTTGACTCAACGAGAACTGTCCCCGCGGCATCTTCCCTTTCTGCGGTATCATCTTCGGCTATACACGAGCAATTAACGCCACACTGCTGGACTAACTCCGTTAGAGGCAGATGGTGCTCTGTACGCAGGTAGTCGTCGATATCCTTACCTTGTCCTTCAGGGATAGTCACCTGAATCAGCGATGGCAAACCGAGTTCCTGCAACTTCTCACGGTACTTGTCTCCGGCGGTATCGCTATCAAAAAAGGTGACAACATCGCGGTTATGCAGGTGCTCAGCGATCCAATCTAGTTGGCTTTGCCCGATAGAGCCATTGGTGGCTAGGATAGGACCTTCCCAGCCATGTTCGTATAACGCCAACAGATCGTGCTCACCTTCGACAATGGCAACTGAACCATCTCGACTCATTGAGTCCTGTCCATAGAACTGGATACCATTGAGCCAATACTGTTTAGGGAGTTGATACTGCGTTTTTTCAAAGGATCTTTGAAAGTAAATCGGCAGATATCACCAGACTCATCATAATGAGGAAAGATATAGACCTGATTGGGAAAAAGTCCGATGGCTCGAATTTTCCCTCTCGCACTAGTCCTGAGTCATATAGCTCTTGAATCTCAAACCCTAGCTCAATGAGGTTTCGCCACAATTCGCCTTTAGCATATCCAACTCGATGGTCAATCGGCGTGTCGAAGCGAATTTTACGTTTCATCGCTAGCTGTTTTAGTGGCTGAGCATCACCATCAATCATCTGACCAAAGTAATATTCCTCCGCTGCCTTCAGCAAAGTTTGTCTTCGCTGATATTGCTCTGGTGTCAGCATGATTTGTTCAGGCTTAGCTTTTTTGAGGCGAGGTGTAGTAACGATAGACGCCCCTTCAATCTCACCGTTGAGCAGTTTGTTGGCTGCATCACGAGGAAATTTGGCAAGTCCCTTCTCAACAAGGAAATTGAAAATATCGCCACTCTCACCACATGAAAAGCAGTAATAATTTTGATTGTCTGGATCACCGTGAAAAATCTTAAAGCAGTCCTGATGCCCGCAGAAAGGACAATTATCGTCCTCAAGCTGGCAATAGTCGCTTTGGGTGGGTTTGATTGAATTATCTAGCAGTGAAGCTATTACTTCTGGTAAATCAAACTTGGCTTTTACGCCTTCGAATCCGATTTTGTCTAAAGTTGTGTTGTTGAAATAAAATGATGTCATTTTCGACATCTCCTGTTGTTCGGCTCGGACTAAAATAAATTTGGAAGTAATATTTAGTCTGTGTTGAACCGTTTTGCCCGCATAAGGCTCTCCTCGATGACATCCTCTTACCATGAAATGTCTCGAGGAGATCTCAATCAATCGAATAAACGACGATAAAGATTAATCCCCTGCAATCCCGCAGAAGAGAGCGTTTGTGAGCTGACCAGCAGCCCTGATTGTTCCAGTCGTTTGATGTGCCGCCGAGCTGTTCTCAATGAATAACCACAGCGTTTCACCAAGGTCTTCGCTAAGCTCACTTTGCCGCCCATCAACAAACCGTCCACCAGCGGCATACGGCTTATCTCATACATCGTCTGACCAAGCTGATCATTGAACAGCTCATAGGGCATTCGATAAGCAACATTGATATTGCTCAGTTGGCTTGGTAACTCTGTCACTAAGAATTCTCGGTTTTGCATCTCAAACTCCTGCGGTGTCTCTCATGTCATCACACCGTCACTATTAATTTAATCGTTTTGAATTAGTGTTGAACGTTGTAAAACAGTCATAAGGAACAGAATCAGAGATAGTGCAGAACTATTGCTTAAAAAAAGATGCATGAAATATATCTATATAAATATGATAATGCATTCGTTAAATGCATGTATATGAATTAATGAGTTTTTCTCCATCATTAACCATCAATCTCCCTTGCCACCTCTGCCGGAAAATCAGCAAGTTCACCAAACTATTCCTACTTATTTTCCCTATAGCACTTTTATAAATTTGCTGAAAAATCAGCAGAGAAATAGCTATAGCTAAGCATTAAGCCCAGCAGTTCTGTGATTAATGGGAAATGGCTTAACGAGAAAATCGGCAGCGGAATGTGAGAGTGTGTCATCGAGTAGCAAACAGATAACCAACTAGATAAGCGAACTGTGAAATTACGCCTGTTCAGCCCATAGGCCAGTTGGTACACTTTCAACCCTTAGTTATTGTTTTTATAGAGCTGCTCACGAAATAAACAAAGCAGCCATCAGGGTCATCATGGAACCAACCAGTATTAGTTCGCTTGCCAGTTTTATCTGGTCAGTTGCCGATATTCTTCGCGGTGATTTCAAACAGTCTCAGTACGGTCGCATCATTCTGCCATTCACGGTATTACGCCGTCTGGAATGTGTCCTAGAAGCCACCAAGGGCAAAGTCTTAGCTCAAGTGGAAGCCACCAAGGCTCTGCCCGATGCCGCTCGTGAAAAACTGCTGCTCAATGCCTCGGGTCAGAACTTTTACAACGCATCTCCACTCAACCTGAACTTGCTCGGTGAGAACAACACCGCTGATAACCTTGACGCCTATGTGCGGGCCTTCTCCAAAGATGCTCGTGAGATTTTCGAGCACTTCAGTTTCGTCAATACTATCTACGCCCTTGACGATGCCGACTTGATTTACCAAGTAGTGCAAAAATTCCGTGAGGTTGACCTGTCGCCAGCCGCGGTAGACAACTACCACATGGGCTTAGTGTTTGAAGAGCTTATTCGCCGCTTTGCTGAAAGTTCGAACGAAACCGCAGGGGAGCACTTTACTCCGCGTGATATCGTGCGGTTAACCACCTCATTGGTGTTTAGTGGCGATGATGATGCCTTAACTAAGCCTGGCGTGGTGCGTTCCATCTACGACCCAACCGCCGGTACGGGCGGCTTTCTGTCGTCTGGAATGGAATACCTTAACGAGATTAATCAACAGGCTCGCTTAGCCACCTTTGGCCAAGAGCTGAACCCTGAGTCCTACGCTATCTGTAAAGCGGATATGCTGATCAAAGGGCAGAATATCAGCAACATCAAGTTGGGTAATACTCTGTCAGATGACCAACTGGCGTTTGAACGCTTTGACTACTGCCTGTCTAACCCGCCGTTTGGCGTGGATTGGAAGAAAGTTGAAACTCAAGTGAACAACGAGCACAAAAAGCACGGCTTTAATGGCCGCTTTGGCCCAGGCTTGCCACGGGTGTCTGATGGTTCGTTACTGTTCTTGCTGCACCTCATTAGCAAGATGAAGCCCGTCAGCGATAAATCCGCCGGTAGTCGTATTGGCATTATCCTTAACGGCTCACCGCTGTTTACCGGTGGTGCCAGGCAGTGGCGAGTGAAATCCGCCGCTACATTCTTGAAAATGATCTGCTCGATGCCTTAGTCGCTTTACCCAACGACATGTTCTACAACACCGGCATTGCCACTTACATTTGGGTACTGTCTAACCACAAGCCTGCTGAGCGTAAAGGCAAAGTGCTGCTGATCAACGCTAGCGACATGCACTCCAGCATGCGTAAATCCCTCGGTAGCAAACGCAAGTTCCTTGATGATGAAGCGATTAACACCATCGTTGAGCTGTATAGCCGCTATGAGCAAAGTCCGGTCGCCAAGATTTTTAATACCACCGACTTTGGTTACCGCCGCATTACTGTTGAGCGGCCAATGAAGCTGGCTATCTATCCCCATGATGCCGACAAACTCAGCAGTTTGATCGAGCAAAAAGCCTGGCAGAAGCTCGATGACGAGCTTAAACACGCGGTGCTGTCAGCACTCACCGCGTTGCCGCAAGACAAGTACCTGTCCCGCGAAGTATTTAAAAAGGCCTTTAACAAAGCCTTTGCGGCCATTTCCACCAGCAAGCTGCCCGCAACGGTACTCAAGTTGCTGCTGAGCAATCTCGGCGAGCAGGATGAAACGGCGGAGATTTGTAAAACTAAGGGCGTTGCTGAGCCTGCCACCGAACTGCGGGACTACGAAAACGTACCGCTCGGTGAAGACATTAACACTTACTTCAAGCGGGAAGTGTTACCCCATGTACCAGAAGCCTGGATTGATACCAGCAAGATAGATCCACTTGATGAGCAAGTGGGTGTTGTCGGTTATGAAATCCCGTTTAACCGCCATTTCTACCAGTACCAGCCACCACGACCATTGGCCGAGATCGACGCCGATCTGGAGGCCGTTTCTAAAGATATCATGAACTTGCTTTCAGAGGTTCACTCATGAGTGCAAGTTATACTAGTTATCCAGCTTATATGGACTCACAAATTGCGTGGGTTGGTGAGATGCCATCATCTTGGCATTTGAAGAAGGTAAAGTTCCTATTTACGATCAAAAAAAGAATTGCGGGGAGTCTTGGGCATGATGTGCTTTCTGTTACTCAACGAGGGGTCGTAAAAAAAGATATCGATAGTGGGGAAGGTCAGCTTTCTACCGATTACTCAAAGTATCAATTAGTTTATCCTGGCGATTTTGCAATGAACCACATGGACCTATTGACTGGTTATGTGGATATATCACGTCACGAGGGTGTTACAAGCCCAGATTATCGAGTTTTTACCCTTGATGATGCACAAAACTGTGCAAAATATTTCCTATATATCTATCAGTTAGGCTACCAAAAAAGATTTTCTTCCATATGGGACAGGGTGCTTCGCATCTAGGTCGATGGCGTTTAGCAACTGAAGAATTTAAGGAAATGGAATTTCCGTTTCCAAGCCCAATAGAACAACACAAAATTGCAGCCTTCCTCGACTACGAAACCGCCAGAATCGACCGCCTGATAGAAAAGCAACAGCGGCTGATTGAACTGCTAAAAGAGAAACGCCAAGCGGTGATCTCCCATGCAGTCACCAAAGGCCTCAATCCTGATGCTCCAATGAAAGACTCAGGCGTCGAGTGGCTCGGCCAAGTGCCTGAGCATTGGACAGTGGCAGGTTTTAAAAAATATATTGGGCCAATTGTTGACTATCGTGGACGGACACCTGAAAAAACAGAGTCAGGGGTCTTTCTTGTAACCGCCAGAAATATAAAAAATGGAAATGTAGACTATAGCCTTTCTGAAGAGTTTATATCTGACAACGATTACCCAGAAGTAATGAAACGAGGTAAGCCTAAAATTGGAGATGTCTTATTCACAACTGAGGCACCTTTGGGCGAAGTGGCACAAGTAGATGATGAAAGTGTCGCATTTGCTCAACGCATTATTAAATTTCGAGGATTGGAAAACATTCTAACTAATGATTATCTCAAGCTATTTATACAATCAACTCCGTTCCAAGATGGTTTAATGACCTACGCTACGGGTTCTACAGCTTTAGGAATTAAAGTTGAACGGCTCAGCTACCTTAAGCAATTGATTCCTCCAATATCTGAACAAAAACAGATAGTTTCGACAATTAAGCTCCACCATATCAAATACGGTCGACTTATAGCTACGGCTATGGAAGCTATAAATTTAATGAAAGAACGCCGTACAGTTCTTATCTCCGCTGCAGTCACTGGCAAAATCGATGTGCGTGCTTGGGTAAAACTTAAAGAAGCGTCAGCGAGTGATGCGGCATGAACTTAGCGTTAATCTTCCCGATAACGGCGGTAAGTTGTTATGCTGACTCAATGAATGTCAGCGGGAGATACCATGTCGTCAATTAACGCAGCGTTAGTGACTCTCGCCAAGAGCCAAGCAGACATTGCCGTGCTGTGGCTCTACGGCTCACGGGCCAAAGGCAACGCCAGCGAGCAGAGTGATTGGGATTTGGCGGTGGCGTTTAATCCGGTGAAATTGGCAGATCCACTTGATAACCGATTGCGGGCCGAGCTGCTGGCACTCGATTGGCAACGGCAACTTGGTTTGCCTGAAGGTAAATTATCGCTGGTGGACATTAATCTGGCGCCTATTCCACTGGCGTTTGAAATCATTAACGCTAATCAGGTGATCTACTGCCGTGATGACGGCCGTCGTCTGCAGGAAGAAGCTCGTATTATGTCAAAGATGGAGCTGGACTATTGCCAAGCTAACCGTAACCCGCTTGCCCAAGGCTCTCTCAAACAAGGAACTAGCGAATAATGTCTGACAACGCTTATATCACCTCATTGCGACTGAGCCTTAGTCGCTACCAAGCGGAATTAGCTGAAATTAAGAGCTTACTTGGTGAACGGGCTTTATCAAACCTAGAGTATCGAGCGGCAGAACGCACGCTGCAGGTATCAATTGAAGCCTGTATTGGAATAGCCAAACATTGGGCGAAAGCGTTGGCAGGACACAGCCCACAAGATGCTTATCAAGCGTTTGAGATCCTCTGTCAACGCGGTCAACAGCCCGCAGATGGCCTGGCAGGCTGGCGTAAAGTCATAGGCCTGAGAAACGCCCTGGTGCATGATTACTTGAACATTGACCCAGAGATTATCCGTAGCGTGATCGCCCAAAGCTATACCGACCAGTTATTTACCTTTGCCGAACAAGGCCTCAATTGGCTGGCACAGCAGGAGAGTTAATCATCCATGAGCATGGAAGCAAAAGCCCGCGAGAAGGCATTCCAAGATCACATCGTTAAGCAGCTAGCCCAGCAAGGTTGGCTCATTGGGGATTCAGCCCACTATGACAAACAGCGTGCTATCTACCCCGAGGACCTGTTGGATTATCTGCAAGAAAGCCAACCTGACGCTTGGAGTAAGTTCGCCAAGATTTATCCGCAAAATACCAACGAGCATCTGTTTAACGCGGTCGTCAGGCACTTAGACCATAGCGACAAAGGGACGCTGTGGTTACTGCGAAATCATCTGGAAGATCGCGGTGCGAGACTTAGATTAGCGACCTTTAAGCCTGATCACGGTTTAAACCCCGAGCTAATGGCTCGTTATCAAGCTAACCGTTTACGTGTGGTACCTGAGTTGGTGTATAGCCCGAACGGTTACGACGGTCGCTTGGATTTGACGCTGTTCTTAAATGGTTTGCCAGTGGCAACATTGGAGCTGAAGTCTTGTTTTAAGCAAAGTCTTGAGAACGCCAAACAGCAGTATCGCAAAGATCGCCCCGTTAAGACCGGCACTAAGGACGAGCCATTACTTAAGTTTCGCCGCGGTGCATTAGTGCATTTTGCTGTGAATCAGTTTGAAGTAGCAATGACCACTAAGCTGGCCGGTGATAATACCTTCTTTTTGCCATTTAACCGCGGTACAGCAGCCGGTGGGGCGGGTAATGATATTCCTGCATCGGGTGAAGGCTTTGCAACTGAGTATTTGTGGGATGAAATATTTTCACCTGATAACTGGCTGAGAATTCTTGGGCGTTACATCCACCTTGAAGTAAAACGTGATGAAGATGCTCTTGGGCGAATTGTTAAAAAAGAGACCATGATCTTCCCGCGTTATCACCAGTGGCATGTGGTGCAAAAGCTACTCAACACAGTGCAACAAGAAGGCACTGGACATAAGTATCTTATTCAGCACTCTGCAGGTTCTGGCAAGTCCAACTCAATTGCTTGGTTAACCCATCAATTGGCCTCGCTGTATCAAGCCAACGGCAATAAATTCTTTAAGTCGGTGATTGTGATTACCGACCGCACAGTGCTTGATAGCCAACTGCAGGAAACTATTTCGCAGTTTGAACATGCTGAAGGTGTGATCAGTAGCATCAACCGTGATGAAGGTGAGGGCAGCAAATCGGCACAACTGGCGGCGTCACTCGCCAACGGTACGCCAATCATTGTGGTCACCATTCAGACGTTCCCACATGTGCTGAAAGCAATTCAAGAAACTACGAGCCTCAAAGACAACACCTTCGCCGTGATTGCTGACGAAGCTCATTCGAGCCAAAGCGGTAGCACCGCCAGACAGTTACGTGAAGTGTTGATGGCGGAACAGCTCGATGAGAATGACGAGCTAAGTGCTGAAGACGTGATGAACATGACGCTAGCCGCTCGCGGTGGTAGCAATAACATCAGCTACTTCGCCTTTACGGCGACGCCAAAGGGCAAAACCCTGGAGCTGTTTGGCCGACCTGAAAACCCTATGATGCCGCTGAGCGATAACAACAAGCCTAAAGCGTTTGATGTCTACAGCATGCGGCAGGCGATTGAGGAAGGCTTTATCCTTGATGTGCTGCGGAACTACACCAGCTACAGCTTGGCCTATCGTATGGCCATGGCTAATGGTGACGCCGAGCAGGAAGTGGACAGTAAGAAAGCCAAAAAGTTGCTGAACCGTTGGGTGCGATTGCATCCTCATAACATTGGTCAAAAAGTGCAGGTGATTGTGGAGCACTTCAGAGCCAACGTGGCTCAGTTACTCAACCAACAAGCAAAAGCGATGGTGGTCACCAGTAGCCGCTTGGAAGCGGTGAAATACAAGCTGGCGTTTGATAAGTATGTTAGCGAGCAGGGCTATCATCATATTCAAGCCATGGTGGCGTTTTCGGGCGAAGTGGTTGACCCGGGTACCAGCGTTGGCCATACCGAACGTAGCATGAACCCTGACTTGAATGGTCAGGACATGCGAAAGGCATTTGACACCGACAGCTACCAGTTGATGCTGGTGGCCAATAAGTTTCAAACAGGGTTTGACCAACCGAAACTGTGTGCCATGTACGTGGATAAAAAGCTGACTGGCGTGGATTGTATTCAGACGCTGTCACGGCTTAATCGCACTTATCCAGGTAAGGACCGTACCTTTGTGCTGGACTTCGTCAATGATCCGCAGGATGTGCTGACTGAGTTCCAGAAATACTACGAGATTGCTGAGCTGGATACTGTGTCTGATCCTAACTTGGTGTATGACTTGAAGCACAAGCTGGTGAACGAAAACATCTTCCTTTGGAGTGAAGTTGAAGCCTTTGCCGAATGTTACTTTGACCCCAAACGTGGCAACGATTACATGCTGCACTATTTGGCACCGGCACGCGAAAGATTCCGTAAACGCTATCAGTTAGCTACCGATGCCCTAAGAACCGCTAAACAGCAGCTCAAGCTGATTAAGCAAACAGGCACTGACGTTGACAAGGCGAACGCAGAAAAACGCGTGACAGAGGCCGAGGAAGCCAGAAACCAAATGGTGATGTTCAAGAAAGACTTGAACAGCTACATCCGTTTCTATGAGTTTGCCTCGCAGATCACGCTGTTTGATGCGGCAGATTTAGAACAGCTAAGCAGCTTTGCTAAGTATCTGTTGCCGCTGCTGCGGGAAGAGGATCTCGATGATGATGACATCGACCTTGATGGATTAGTGCTGAGCCATTACAAGCTAAAGAGAAACGCACCCAAGACCTTGAACTGCGTGAAGGTCAGGGCGAAGGCTTAGATGGGATTACAGGACTTGGCTCCGCGAAACCTAAGCACGATAAAAAAGACTTTCTCTCTGAGATCCTGGCGAAGCTCAATGACCTGTTCGGCGAAGACGTCACCGACGGCGATAAGCTGGATTGGTTGCATGGTATGGCCACGAAGATTTCCGAAAATGAAATCGTTATGGCACAGATCAAGAACAACGATCGCAAGTCGATCATGCAAGGGGATTTCCTGGAGCCGCTGATCAAGCCGTTATCGAGCGAATGGACACCCAGAACAGTATGTCGATGGACTACCTTTCTCGCCCAGAAGCCGCCAAAGCAATACAGAACATCCTGCTGGATATTTTGCTGAAAGGCTTTGGTAAAGAGCTGCGGGGGTAAACTCACAAATGTTTCGAGGAGGTGTTTGATGGCTACATCATCTTTTAGCCGAGCGTTTGTCGTCATTGACGCCGATGCAATTGCTAAGCTCAAGCTGGCTTCAACTCACCGATCTCCGAGGAAGGCTGACCGCATCAGTGACGATGTTAAACATGAACTAGCGTTGCTGAAACGGCGGTTAAAAACAACCTCTAATTCTGTCTATGATGAGGCTAAAGATTGTTAAGTGCTAATGCGATATAACGCGGAGTCAAAACTTTGGATATGAGCGATACCGAGCGTGCTATTCATGATCGAGCATTAGAGTACGCCAAAGCAAATAAGAAGCGGATAGCTAAAGAGATTGTTGATGTTTACCCATCCGAAAAATCTCCCGTTTCAGTGTTCATGGCTGGCTCACCAGGAGCTGGTAAAACTGAAGTATCTAAAGCGTTTATCGAGGCTATTGGTGATTCGACACTGCGTATCGATAACGATGAATTGAGAGAGCGTTTTGATGGCTACAATGGGTTGAACTCTCCGTTATTTCAGGACGCTGCGACACGATTACTTGAAGCCATTCATGACCGAGCGTTAGATAAGAAAGTTAGCTTTATCCTAGATACAACGTTATCGCACTTTGAAAAGGCTCGACAGAATATTGAACGTTCAATCAATAAAAAACGAGATGTTCTAATATTATTCGTATACCAACGCCCCGATGTTGCTTGGCAGTTTGTCAAAGCACGGGAAAAAACAGAAGACCGTAGAGTTCCCGCCGAAGTTTTCATCGAACAGTTTTTAGGCTCTCGGGCGACAGTGAACGCCTTGAAAGAATCTTTTGGCAGTGCTATTGAATTAACGGTGTTAGTGAAGGATATTAAAGGGGAGATCGAGCGTTATTTCGACAATGTGGACTCAATTGACGCCCACATTAAAGATCAGTACAATCGCGAATCTCTTGTCGAAATAGTCGACAATGATAAGTAAGTGGAGGTGTTATGCTTGCTAAGTTAATGAAAGTAAATGAAAAAACTGTCGAGACGTCTAAGTTGGCAGATTTCGTTCAGAATGCATCTTCAAGAGACAAGAAGAAAGTATTCAAGCAAGTTTTGAAGGCATCTTCTGCGGAGCAGCGAAAAGTAATAGAGCAAGCTGCGTCCATGCGGTAATTGCTGATTCTGTTTCGCTAAGGTAGCACAAGGGCTACCTTTTCTATTTCAAGCGGATGCCGTTATCTATCAGGGTAATCGCCATACCAGTAGTTCACAGCCAACCACTCGCCAAACTGTTGGTAATGCATTAGTAATCTGACGATCCAGTGCATATAGGGCAGGTGTTGCTTTGGATGTGTTGCGTAAAGTTTCCCATCTTTGCTTAAAAAGATTGACTCGGGGATGAATCCTTTATCAATCAGAAACGCTTTAATGGCTTCAGGCTCTCTGAATAGTCCAGTTCCCATCACCATTTCACCTTGTAGGTGCATCATCTTTTGGTCAGTCCCATTTTTATCGGGAACAATTTCCACGGTGAAGAATGGAAGCCCATTTTTATAGGCTTCATTGTACTGATGGTCTCGCAAATGCCGCGAAAAACGGCCATCAACGAGTAAAGCGGGATAAGATAATGCGACTTCTGCATTCATGATTTTTCTCCAGATATTATTTTGATAGGGGCCGAATTTGTCACCCCCGATATATCTATTTTAATCGGATCAAGTTGGCCTCAACTTGCTTATACTATCAATTTTTCATACGACAGTTGGCATAAGAAACCTGAAGTAAATCAACACTTAGGAATCTTATATGTCAGAACTATCAAACCCAACCTTTGACGGCGTTAAGTCAGAGACTCTGGTTATAAGAGAGGCATTAGCAATACTCGATGCCCGTTATCAGAACCGACAAAACTGCACTGAGGTTTTCACCTCGCCAGCTCTTGTCAGAGATTACTTGCGGCTCCGTATGAGTGGCTATGAGCGAGAGGTCTTTGCGGTGCTTCTACTTGATAGCCAGCATCGATTGCTGAGCTATGAGGAGTTGTTTTTCGGCACCATAGACGCCGCGTCTGTCTATCCAAGGGAAGTCGTCAAGCTGGTGCTCGCTAAGAACGCCGCTGCGGTGATCTTTGCCCACAACCATCCATCGGGTTACGCCGAACCATCGAATGCGGATAGACGCATCACAGAGCGATTAAAGACAGCCTTAGCGACGATTGATGTGTCGACGCTAGACCATCTAGTCGTTGGTCACCTTGATGTGGTGTCATTCGCAGAAAGGGGGTGGCTATGACAACGCTTCCAATACCTGTTATTCAGATAGATTTTCTCACCGCAAGGAAATGGTTACCGGTCACGCTAAGCCTGTCTAGGATGTTACAACGGTTGCTGGTGGAAATGTCTGGTACAGACAGCAGCAAGGCTGTAACACTGAATTTCAAAGACCCTAACTATTCGTCTGAATGTGGAGGCTTTCACCCGGTAGAAATTCGCCTAGAACGGACTGCCGCGAACATCTGGCAACTGAGCTATATCACCGATTTTGCCTACTTCGGACGTCATTACCCAGAGTTGGAGAAGGAGATTGACTTCAACTTCAGCACTGGCATCGGGTATCAAGCTTATGTTGGTGACCATCCGTTAAACCATTTCAGTGGCCTCTATCGGCTCTGGGAAGCCAATTTCAGAAGCTATCTCACCGATAACCTCTACCAGATAACCATTCACTGGGACTAATCCTTTCAAGCTCAATCTCACTACATGTACCCATGTGGTGGGCATTGTACTGCCTAGAGGCTAGCCCACTCAGGAGATCCATCATTAACGAGCTATTGAAACAGGTCGCTAAAGCGGCACTACTGACCATTGTGCCAATCCTCATTCAGGCTTTCGCTGACCGCTATTTGTCAGAGGAAAAACCCTGGGCAAACGAAGGAAGTGATGACGATCAACAATCTGATTAACACCTTGTTTGCAAAGTCAATAAACCAAGCTCATGTGACACAGCTAGACATGCCCGTTTACCCGTGTCACATGGGTTGTTTTGCACCTTTTGAAGGGCTCGGTCAGTGTACCTTGCCCTATTGAACAGGAGTAATACATGGCAGAAATCGGATATGCCCGAGTCTCGACCACGGGACAAAGCCTAGATGCCCAACTAAAGGCATTAATGTGCTGCGACAAAGTGTTCCAAGAAAAGGTAAGTGGTGCAAAGGATGACCGTCCGCAACTGCAACTCATGCTTGAGTTTGTAAGAGAGGGTGACATTGTGATTGTCACTAAGCTCGACAGGCTTGCTCGTAACACTCGCCACTTGTTGGAGATAGCTGAGTTCTTGGTCAAGAAACAGGTTTCACTACAAATCCAGAATCTAGGCATAGATACAGCAACCCCTACAGGCAAGCTCATGCTGACTATGGTTGGTGCCATCGCAACATTTGAACGAGAGCTGATGTTAGAGCGGCAAGCGGAAGGGATAGCGCTCGCAAAACAGCGGGGAAAATATAAAGGACGAAAACCCACGGCAATCACTAAGGCGAAAGAAGCCGCCCCATTGCTTGCGGAAGGTATGCCTAAGCCAGAAGTGGCTAAGAGACTGAATATCAGCTTGTCCAGCGTTCAACGGATAGCAAAACAATTAACATCTAAGGATTAGTTATGAACGAGAAAAGAAAGAAACAGCTAAAGACTTACTATGCGGTATTTGCTGGAATGTCGGGTATCAGCACGTTAGCTTTGTTGGCATGGTATCTATACGTCGGTGAAAGTGGGCGAATGATGGCGTTGAACCCTGTCGCAAGCACGATCTTATTCGGTTGGTCGAGTATCTTTGGGGTCATCATTATGGGTATGGCACTCTTTTCCCCAATCGGTATGTGGAATATCTCCGTCAAACAGAAATGGCTTGAAGAAGGCACAGAGCAAAATCTAAGCCCACAACAAACAGAATACCGGAGCAAGAAGCATAAACTACAAACTATTCTTGCTAGTTATGCTGTCATAGGAGCCTACGGAATTATCAGTTTCATGGCTGTTTTGCACCTAAATAATACAAGTGGAACTGAGCTAATTGAGCGGCTCTCTGGCTCATTTCTAGGATGGGGAATATGTATCGCCACTATTGCTGGTGTCTGGGGATATCTCCATACGATGGAGCAACAGAAAGAGCTAGAAAGCAGCCGGAATATTTCACAAGAATCCTCACAGTCTGCTCAAGTAGATCTTGATAAATAATACCTAAGGCCATCAAGCAAATTGATGGCTTTTTTATGGAAGGAACACCTAAATGAGCAAACTCAATCGCTGGCTGCAATCGACCGCACTCACTATATCCCTTTGTTCCACCACAGCATTTGCAGAAGATGTTTCGCAACATCTGCAACGACTCTATATGTGGGAGGCCGTTGCAAATACCTGCATCAAAAAAGCCCCAAAAGAACTCGAACAAGACTGGAA
This sequence comes from Shewanella dokdonensis, assembly GCF_018394335.1. NCBI lineage: Bacteria > Pseudomonadati > Pseudomonadota > Gammaproteobacteria > Alteromonadales > Shewanellaceae > Shewanella > Shewanella dokdonensis. Next base: position 3,868,002 of record NZ_CP074572.1, read on the forward strand.
ATTCAGAGCAACACTGCTCTTTGTAGAGATAGGATTTTGGGAGAATAGCTTAACCAGCAAACTCCGTTATCAGGGAATGATACAGTGGGAAATTAAACAAGTCTTCCAATCAATCAAAGAGCCGGGGTATTGATGGCTCAAAGAACCGCTGATGACATGGAATGCAATGCTGACGATGCAGAATTAGTAAGACGTATCATCCATGCAGATCCCTACGAGGAACAGGCGCTGGATGCCATAGAACAAGCTTCACATTATTTGTCAAAATGATTTTTGTTGATATCGCTGCTCGTCATATTCAAAGTGAGGACTATGGAAATACCGAGAATGGATATCTACGGTTCTGGCTCAGTCCAGCATTCTCAGATTTTCAAGGTGTAATACTACTCAATTTATGTTGTTAGACAGATCTCCACAGTAGCTAAATCTCCTATACGAGTTTGTACGCGAGGATGATTCAGTCGTCGTCACCAAGTTAGACCGACTGGCAAGGAACACCCGCCACCTACTAGAAATTGCTGAGTTTCTAGCCACAAATCCAGATGATACCGGAACCCCTCAGCGAAACTCATGCTGACAATGGTAGGAGCTATTGTCACATTTGAGTGTGATTTAATGCTGGAGCGACAAACGGAAAGGATTGCAATCGCAAAGTCCAAAGACAAGTATAAAGTAAGGGTACCAACAGCGATGGCGAAGAACATACATAAAACGGGAATTGCAAAGCGGCTTGGAATATCGCGGTCAAGTGTTCAACGGATTTCATTAGGGAAACATTAGGATTGTTTCTGCTAGTTTGATCAAAAACATGGAATACAAGCAAAAACTTATGTAACTTCCACTAAGTTACTAAATTTACTTATATACCTGCTTCAAGGAACGAAGGAATGAGATCTAAATTATTAAGTATTGTAGTGAAGAACATCGGGTGCATCGGGGATGACGGTGTGAAAGTCAAGCTTGACGATATTCTTTGCTTAGTTGGACCGAATAATTCAGGGAAAACCACTATTCTTCGAGCTTATGAGCTCGCTTTTACCCCTAGTTTATTCAAGATCACCGATGATCGATGTAATTGGTCCACTGCGGAACAACTTTCCGAAGTTATTCTTGATGTACACATTCCAGAAGGGATGGGAAATGTGGATGAAAAATGGAAAATTATTGAGGGTGAAAATAGAGTAGTAAGAAGCTCATGGGTTTGGGATGAATTTGGAAAGTCTATAAGAAGGACTTGGGACCCTCCGACAGGTGATTGGGCAGATGACGGTAAAGCTGGCGGAGCGGATAATGTATTTAAATCACGTTTACCAAAACCTATGCGTATTAAATCGCTAGATGATGCAGTAACAACTGAAGATATCCTGCTGACTCTCGCACTTAGTCCGCTGATTACACAGCTCAAGGCGTTAGAAAATGATAAAGAATCTCAGATATCTAAAGATAAAGCTGCCTTAGCTGCGACAGTAAACGCATTAGCAGTCCCCCATCAAGAACGGCTCTCAACGATTTCGCAGCAAATTCAGACGGGATTTCAAAGTATCTTTCCAGGTCTTGGCGTCAAACTCCATGTCTCAATGAACTCTCCAGAGTTAAGACTCGAACAACTTTTGAAACAGGGTTCAGGTTTATTCGTTGATGAAGCTTCAGGACAATCTCGCATAGGTCAACAAGGCACAGGAGCTAGGCGGGCATTATTCTGGTCAATGTTACAAGTCCATAATGAGATTAGTAGAGAGATAGAGAAACGAGACGGTTTACTTAAGACTCTAAGGGATAAGCTTAAAAAAGAAACAAAGAAAAAGCCTCTAGGAGAAGAGGGAAAAGAATTAATTAACCAACAAATAGCGGCTCTTGAAAATGGGGGCTCTATTCCTGAAGATTCAGAAGACCCAGCATTGCCTGGTTATATTCTACTAATGGATGAACCCGAGAACGCCTTACATCCAATGGCCGCCAGAGCAGCACAGATGCACCTCTACGAGCTAGGAAAGCATCCCGACTGGCAAGTATTAATAACAACACATTCACCATATTTTATTAATCCTCTTGAGGACCATACGACCATTGCTCGTATGCAGCGTTCAGTCGATGGTAAATCACTAACTCCAAGGCTATATGTTTCAGATGAGGCTAGCTTTTCATCTGTAGAAAAGGAAAATTTACAGGCACTTCAACTTACAGACGTTGGTTTTGCAGAAATTTTCTTCGGAAGCTACCCGATAGTTGTCGAAGGAGACACTGAGCATGCAGCTTTTATTTCAGCAATAGTGAAAACTCAACATGAACTTTCCGGAAAGGTAAGTATCATTCGTGCCCGCGGTAAAGCGGTTCTTGTGCCTCTTATAAAGATGTTACGTCATTTCAAGACAAACTTTGGAATCGTGCATGATATTGACTGGCCTTACACCAAAGATGGGGCTGACAATGGGATGTGGTCAATCAATATGGATATCCGCGATCAAATTATAAAGTGTAGAGAGCAACACTTATCTGTATATCACCGCTGGAGTATTCCTGATTTTGAACGTTTTCTAGGTGGCGAAAAACTTGGGAAAGATAAGCCATACGAGGCATTTAAGCGTTTGAATGGAGATTCCGGCTTAACTGACAGAGTACAAAAGCTTATTTCATGCCTGTTTGAAGGCGATCTCTATGACCCTGCTGGATATGACACAGATGAGAAGTTTAGTGAGCAAATCTTAGCGCAGTTAAAAGAGTGGGCGAAAGTAAATGGTGAGCAAGATAATCCACGTCTTAGTGGAGCATAAATTTTGTCTAGTCGCGCGAACATAAAGAAATGGTAGGTGATAACATATTAACAATTGCTCGCTAACAAGTACTAGGATTGGTTTCGGCGAGGAGAGGCTAGCCATTAATTATTACAAAGGGATGTACTCATGAATGAAGAATTTGACTCATCTAGTTTGGCAAAAAAATACGAGTCCAAGTTGCAAAAAAATGAGATCGAAATAGTTAAGAAACTACTAATTGCGACGCGAAGCGTTTTCCTAAAGCAGATCTTTTTGTTGTTAAGAACTCTGAAAATGGGAATCCTGTATTGCGTTTCGGTGCACTAGGGGATAAGAAAAATCGTGTAGTTCTATCTGTAAGCTCGCCTAATAGTCAAGGGAAGAAAAGGCCTATAGTCTCTTGGGGTGGCCAAGGAACAACAACCCCAAAGCGAAGAACTCTAGAATCCATAAGCTTAAAGGTATTAAAAACGTATTCGGTACAAAAGGAACTAAGGGCATTACGTTAGCGGATATTGATGTTGATTCAATTGAGCGTTATGTCGATTTTTTGAAATGTCACAATGATCAGTTCTTGCAGAAATGTTTTGATGGGGCTTCTACCTGTTCCTTATCTTTTAGTGATTCACTTGGAGTTAGCGAAATTGGGGAAGGTAAAACCAGATCTGATGACTCATCAACAGCGACGACTTCAAAACGGAGACTTAGTGGAGAGGAAGTCGAAGCGTGGTTAGAGGAAAAATCCGAACTTCAAACACCATTAATGAACTATCTGGACGATGTCCTAAGTAGTTATGATGTTTCCAAAGAGAAAAAACTAACGTAGGGTCAATGGACTTGTTTTTAAGCCCTAAACCCCAATGCGAGAAAAATCCCTTTGTAGTTATAGAGCTAAAGGCGATTAAGCCCGAGGCTAGTGAAAATGGTGGAAATCGGACTAAAGTGAGACAATCTTACGGTCAGCTTCTCGACTATTCAGTGAATCTGCGTACTCCTACAGATTTCAATAATATTGAACGTTGGTTGGTTATCAAGCATATCCCTGATGATTGTAGGAATTTGTTAGAAAAGCTGACTCAGTTAGATTCCAATTTTTCGGTTTGGACTTACAATGAAAGGGACAAAATGCCACTTGTTCTAAAGTTGGGACGCTCTAAGTCCTCAGGCTTGCTTTCTGGTGGTACAAAACCGTAGTACAATAGCTAAAAATTAAGGTGCATAACCTACTGAATTCTAAAAGGTTCATAAAATTTAGCACGATTCGAGGGTTCGACTCCCTCCTTCACCGCCATAATTAATAGACGGGGATCAGTAACTTACTGGTTCCCGTTTTGCTTTTGGGACCATTTTGGGACCAAATTACCGTTTATATGTCCTTCTGTGTCCCTATCAAATCCGAGCATTCCTGAACCTTGAGCCGCACTTATTCATAAGTGCGGTGCCGCACAATTACGCGGCACGATATCATGTTGTCTAGCTTGACTCTAAAGCCCCTTACAGGAGTTTTTGCAACAGACGAAGCGCTGCTTTGGCAAACGCCTCCGAGCCGTTGACAATACGGTTAATTTTATCCTGTTCACTCGTTGCATCATTGACGATCTTCATCAAGTCAACACAGGATTTGAGGTCAGTTGTGTCGGGGAAAAGGGCTTTAACTTCCGCGTCCTTGAGTGATGTAAGCGATGAAAGTTGCGAGGCAAGCTTATCATTGGTCTCAATGACGCTGTCATCGATCGCTTGTTTTACCTCATCACTAAATGTGTCCCAGTCGATAGGCATGGTATGCTCCTTTAGAATTTGCCTTTTAGGGCGTTGATTTCATCCATAAATTCAGTGGCTTTGGCTTCATACTTGCTCGCATCATCCGCATACTGTGTTAATTTCGCCACAGCCGCATCGACTTTATTTAAATAATCAGCATATTTACCATCATCCCCCGTGATCATCTTCAGGTAACGATTACGATTTTCTGTTATTTGAGACGCTGATGTGAGGAAGGAAGTAATAGTGTTATTGATTGCATATGCCTGCGTGTATTCAGCATCTAATGCACTGAGCAGTTTGCTTTCCAGCTCATTGACCGGCTTGAGTAGCTGCTGACGCTGCTGATTGAGAGCTTCCTGCACTTGAGGCGCCACATGTAATAAAAATTTGAGTCTATCGGCCTTATTGTTTTCTGACACGATAGTATCCCATGCCTTAGCGATCGCGGGTTTACTGAAAAAAGTATTCGCAAACTCAGGAAGCCATTGTTCGTGCATGAAGATATCGATTTGTTCGCGCTTGTTGTTGAAGAATTGCTGTAATAACGCCTTGTGACTGGCTTCTAACACTTGCAGATGGTTGCCAAGTTCGATGGAAAGCTCTGGCGCTTCTGGTGGCGTATTGGTACAGCCGGCGACCGCCAATACAAGCGTCGAGACAATAAAAAATCCCTTTATATTCATAATATTCCTTTATTATTTCAATAGATGGTTGAACCTTTCAGTAAGCCGTATAACAGAAACACTGATATGTGTTAACCACAGGTGATTTCTGCCAAGATTACAATTTTAGTAAACACTGTGAATTTTGCATGTTAATGATATGCGAACAAGAAGGGCGGGTAACAACGCCGTTATCTTAGATAAACAGGGATATGCGCTGATGCTATGATTGTCACGATGGAAGAGGAATGACTTGGTACACCCGAGTGGACTCGAACCACCGACCCCTACCATGTCAAGGTAGTGCTCTAACCAGCTGAGCTACGGGTGTATTGAAGATTGTGCAAATTGGTACACCCGAGTGGACTCGAACCACCGACCCCTACCATGTCAAGGTAATGCTCTAACCAGCTGAGCTACGGGTGTACACTAGATTGCCAGATGCCATGCATCAGACGGACGCTATATTAAAGTCCAGCAACGGATTCTGGCAAGTGAAAAAACGTTTTTTGTCATCGGATGGTGATTTGCTGTGCAACTTTCACTATTTGTCTAAATTAATCTAATAAAACGTCACAATTCAATGAGATCACCTTTACGGATCCGCCGCTGAATAACCCGCAAACGCCATGCATAGAGTAACGCAGCCGTAGTCAAACCAGCAATTAGCCCACACCAAAAGCCATAAGCCCCAAGTTTTGCTGTTAAACAGTCGGTATAGGCCAATAGATAGCCTAACGGCATACCAACGCCCCAATAAGCCAGTAAAGTAATATAAAAAGCGCTACGAGTATCCTTGTAACCCCTTAATGCACCAGCAGAAATCACCTGGACTGAGTCGGATAGCTGATATAGCGCCGCCATAAACATCAGCCCGGAAGCCAAAGAAACAACTTGAGGGTCTGTGTTATACAGCAGGGCAATATCCTTTCGCAGTAACACTGTCAGCAGTGCAGTGACTGATGCCAAAGAAAAACCGAGGATCAAGCCGATTTTACTGACGACGGCTGACTGTATCGGCTCATTACGTCCGAGATAGTAACCAACCCGGATTGAGACTGCGATACCAATCGATAGCGGTACCATAAAAACAATGGAAGAGAAGTTCAGCGCTATCTGGTGACTGGCAACCACCTGGGCTCCAAGCGGCGCTAACAGTAAGGCAATAATAGAAAACAGGCTCACTTCAAAAAACAGGGCCAGCGCAATTGGCATACCGAGTTTGCTCATCTTGATGATAGTCTGCCATTGTGGGCGTTCAAATACATCCGGTAGCCGAATAGCCTTAAACTTCGGATGAAACTGCATATAGATAAACATTGTCAGGCACATTGCCCAAAACACTAAAGAGGTTGCCACACCACAACCGGCACCGCCCATGGCGGGTAGGCCAAAGTGTCCATAGATAAAGACATAATTGGCGGGGATGTTAACCGCCAGCCCGACAAAACCAATGATCATGGCGGGCATAGTGTAGGAGATGCCTTCACTACAACTGCGTAATACCTGATAGATTAAAAACGCTGGCGCGCCCCACAGCAGTCCGTGGATATAATTTTCAGTGACCCGATAAAGCGCGGGTTCCAAATCCATACGATCCAGAATGACACTGGCAGAATCGAGAAACAGCATCACACCGATAGCGCCAATTATGGCAATATAAACCCCTTGATATGCCAATGGTCGGATCTTATCGAGATGACCAGCGCCAAATTGGTGTGAGATCATTGGGGTAAATGTCAGTAGCAGTCCGTTGATAAACAGTATTGCCGGTAACCACAGACTGGTGCCTATCGCCACGGCCGCCATATCGGTGGCGCTAACACGCCCAGCCATCATGGTATCAATGAATCCCATCATGGTTTGAGTGACTTGAGCCACCAATACCGGCAATGCCAACTGCATGATACGTTTGGCGTGAAAAACTGACTGAGTCATGACTATCCTTTAAACCAGAGAGAAAAGCATGTTTACAGGTATTGTTCAGGCCCGCAGCAAAGTGCTGGCCATTGAGAAAAAACCAGGGTTGCATACCCTACAGGTTGCGTTATCACCAGAATTACTGGAGGGATTACAAACCGGGGCCAGTGTTGCCAACAATGGCGTATGTCTGACCGTGACGCAGGTGGGGCATGATAGGGCGTTTTTTGATGTAATGGAAGAGACGTTAAACCTGACCAACCTTGGTTCATTACAGCAGGGTGATGAAGTTAATATTGAACGCTCATTGCAATTCGGTAAGGAGATCGGGGGCATATCCTTTCGGGGCATATTCATACCCAAGCCAAACTTATTGAAGTCGACCATACCGATAGTCACTATGACTTACTGCTGGAGTTGCCTGCATCGTGGATGAAGTATGTGCTGTATAAAGGGTTCATCGGTATCAATGGCTGTAGTCTGACTATTGGAGATATTCAGCAAAATCGCTTTAGCCTGCACTTGATCCCTGAAACACTACGGCTGACCAATCTTGGGGATTATCGACCGGGAATGTATTTTAACATTGAAATAGACAGTCAAACCCAGACCATAGTGGACACAGTAGAACGCGTACTCGCCCAAAAAACACTTGGTTGAGTTAGTAAAACTGCTCGTCATCGGCATCAACATGCAGTTCGATGCGTTGGTGCTGATGATCTATGTGCATCCTTATATGGATAGGGTTGCAACAGATGCGACAATCACTGTAAAACTCTTGGTCGCCACCACTTGAGTCAAGTGCTAGCGTTTGTTGATGCCCGCAGTGGGGGCAGCAGATGGTTTGTTGTTTCATCGCAGTCTCGCTTGGCGGTTTATGGTTCAGTTAAATTATAGATGATGAATATTACGGTGCATTCTGCACTGCTACCGTTCTAATGAGTTAACAGCAAAAACTGAAAAAAATAGAAAATATAAAAAATACTAATTTTATCAAATCGTTACATTATTTAATTATTTCATCTAATGTTTTGAACCGTACTCGTCTGGTTATGCCAGAGAATAAAAAAGTAATGAAATTAATTGCAATCGAATGTGTTGATTTGGTTGCGTCGCCAAAGGCTTATCCTTTAAAATCAACGGCTCATTTTGTGGTTCACAAGGCTCTTGTATTGTCTTACTCCACTAAAATGCACACGTTTTCACTTTATTCTTTATTTATACAGAATCAGCCAAGTGGCCCTGCGTGTGGGTCACCACTGGACTAAGGATTATTCATGCCTGTTATTACTTTGCCGGACGGAAGCAAACGCGAATTTGCTAATCCTGTTTCTACTCTGGATGTTGCCGCCGATATCGGCCCAGGGCTTGCGAAAGCCTGTGTCGCTGGGCGCGTAAATGGTCAGTTAAAAGATGCTTGCGATCTGATCACTGACGACGCTGAACTCTCTATCATCACCGCCAAAGATCAGCAAGGATTGGAAATTATTCGCCACTCCTGTGCACACCTGTTAGGCCATGCAATTAAGCAACTGTGGCCAGAAACCAAAATGGCGATTGGCCCGGTGATCGACAACGGCTTTTACTATGATGTTGACCTGGAACATAAATTGACCCAGGAAGATCTGGATAAGCTGGAAGCGCGAATGCTCGATTTAGCCAAAACTGATTATGACGTGGTTAAGCATGTTGTCAGTTGGCAAGAAGCGCGGGACACCTTTGCCGAGCGCGGCGAGCCCTATAAGATAGCGATTCTCGATGAGAATATCAGCAAGGACGACCATCCGGCACTGTATCATCACCAAGAATACACAGACATGTGCCGTGGCCCCCACGTGCCAAACATGCGCCTTTGTCATTATTTTAAACTGATGAATGTTGCGGGCGCCTATTGGCGTGGCAATTCTGACAATAAAATGCTGCAACGTATTTACGGTACAGCTTGGGGCGATAAGAAAGCACTTAAAGCCTATCTGCAACGGTTGGAAGAAGCCGCCAAGCGGGATCATCGCAAGATTGGTAAACAGCTTGATCTGTACCACATGCAGGAAGAGGCTCCAGGAATGGTGTTCTGGCATCATGACGGCTGGAGTATCTTCCGTGAACTTGAACGATTTGTTCGCACTAAACTTGATGAATACAACTATCAGGAAGTGAAAGGTCCATTCATGATGGATCGGGTGCTGTGGGAACGTTCAGGTCACTGGGATAAATATGCCGATGCCATGTTCACCACTTCCAGTGAAAACCGTGAATATGCTATCAAGCCCATGAACTGCCCAGGGCATGTGCAGATTTTTAATCAGGGGCTCAAATCCTATCGTGATCTGCCATTGCGGATGGCTGAATTTGGTAGCTGCCACCGTAATGAGCCATCAGGCTCCTTGCACGGTTTGATGCGTGTGCGTGGTTTTACCCAAGATGATGCGCATATTTTCTGCGCCGAAGAACAAGTTCAACAGGAAGTCAGCAGTTGTATCAAGATGGTCTATGACATCTATGCCACTTTTGGTTTCCAGAATATTGTGGTGAAACTGTCTACTCGCCCAGAAAAACGCATTGGCGATGATGCAATGTGGGATCGCGCCGAAGCAGCATTAAAGCAGGCTCTGACCAATAATCATATTGAATATGACATTCTGCCAGGCGAGGGTGCTTTCTACGGTCCTAAGATAGAATTTACCTTGCATGATTGTCTGGATCGCGCATGGCAGTGCGGTACCGTGCAGTTGGACTATGCTTTGCCTGGTCGTCTTGGTGCTACTTATGTGGCTGAAGATAACAGTCGCCAGGTACCAGTGATGATCCACCGGGCAATTTTAGGTTCATTAGAGCGTTTTATCGGGATTCTGATTGAAGAATATGCCGGTAAATTCCCAGTATGGTTAGCGCCATCCCAAGTTGTCGTGATGAATATCACCGATAAACAGTCAGATTATGTTGAAGAAGTCGTCGGTTTCTTTAAGTCTCATGGCATTCGAGCTTGTAAGGACTTGAGGAATGAGAAGATTGGCTTTAAAATACGCGAGCACACGTTGCGACGGGTTCCCTATTTGCTGGTTGTAGGCGATCAGGAAATGGAAAATAGAGAAGTCGCTGTACGCACCCGGGACGGGGTCGACTTGGGCAAAATGAGCTTAGACGCTTTTACCGCTCAAGTAACTAAACAGATTTCGCTCCGTAGTCTTGAATTGTTGGAGGAATAGGTCATAAAGATCAAAAAAACAGCAGGCCGTCAGGCGGCCCCGAACAGAATCAATGATGAAATTACCGGCGTATCAGAAGTACGTTTGGTAGGAATTGAAGGAGAGGCTCTTGGGGTTGTTGGTATTAGACAAGCCCAAGAACAGGCTGATGAAGCCGGATTAGATCTGGTTGAGATTAGCCCAAATGCCGAGCCGCCTGTATGCCGTATCATGGACTACGGTAAATTTTTGTTCGACAAGGCTAAGGCCCAGAAAGAACAGAAGAAGAAGCAGAAACAGGTCCAGGTGAAGGAAATTAAATTCCGCCCCGGTACTGATGAAAACGACTATCAGGTAAAACTACGCAACCTGATTCGTTTTCTAGAAGACGGAGACAAAGCGAAAGTTACGTTGCGTTTCCGCGGGCGAGAACTGGCACACCAAGGGCTGGGTATGGAACTATTGAACCGTATCAAAGCCGATCTTGATGAAGTCGCAGTTGTTGAAGCTTTCCCGAAAATGGAAGGTCGTCAGGCTGTGATGGTGCTAGCGCCGAAGAAAAATAGTAGGGCATACAAAGTAGTGAGGAAGCTTTTCCAAACTCGCCTTACGTTTTATTAATTATCCCAATGCGGAGTTTTTAGTAATGCCAAAAATGAAAACTGACCGCGGTGTGGCTAAGCGTTTTAAGAAAACCGCTAATGGTTTCAAACGCAAACAAGCCCATCTGCGTCATATCCTGACCAAGAAGAGCACCAAGCGTAAGCGTCACCTGCGCGCTAAGTGTTTAGTTGCTAAAGTAGACGTGCCAGCAATTGCACGCCAACTGCCATACGCTTAGTAGGAGGATTGAAAGATGCCAAGAGTTAAGCGTGGTGTAACTGCACGTGCTCGTCACAAGAAAGTTCTGAAACTTGCCAAAGGTTACTACGGTGCCCGTTCACGTACTTATCGTGTAGCGGTTCAAGCAGTAACTAAAGCTGGTCAGTATGCTTATCGTGACCGTCGCCAGAAAAAACGTCAATTCCGTCAACTGTGGATTGCACGTATCAATGCGGCTTCTCGTCAGAATGGTTTGTCTTACAGCCGTTTTATCAACGGTCTGAAGAAAGCGTCTATCGAAATTGATCGTAAGATTTTGGCAGACATCGCTGTATTCGATAAAGTTGTATTCGCAACTTTAGTTGAGAAAGCAAAAGAAGCACTGGCAAACTAATTAACCATTAATTAGTTGTTGTTGCATTAAAAAGGGGCCAAATGGTCCCTTTTTTATCAGCTATAAAAAAAGTCTGCATCAGCAGACTTTTCTCGTCTGGGATCTTGCTATGGCGTGTAAATGCCAACAACTTCAATGCGTTGATGTTTGGCAGCCTTATCTAGGTCAATATGCCCGCGGTTTTCTACATCCATAAAATCAAATGCCGGCAAATCTGCATCGGCGACATCTCCCGATACTTCCGCATTGGGATCTTGTTGCAACGATACAAAGTCAAATGCGTTACGATCTACCCCTTGTGATGGTGCGGTGTTCTGCATTGCGGTAAAGATAGTTTCAATGCGACCGGGGAACTGCTTATCCCAAGTTTTGAGCATACTTTTGATTTCGGCACGCTTGAGATTTTCCTGGGAACCACACAGATTACAAGGAATGATAGGAAAACGTTTCAGCTTGGCATATTCGGCAATATCTTTTTCTCGGGAATAGGCTAGGGGACGGATCACCACATTGGCACCGTCATCTGATAACAGCTTGGGCGGCATTGCCTTCATTTTGCCGCCATAGAACATATTGAGAAACAGCGTTTCAATGATGTCATCCCGATGATGTCCCAACGCTATTTTGGTTGCCCCAATTCGCTGCGCAAAACCATAGAGCGTACCTCTACGTAAGCGCGAGCATAAAGAGCAGGTGGTTTTCCCTTCAGGAACCTTTTCCTTCACGATGGAATAAGTGTCTTTTTCGAGAATATGATAAGGAATATTCAGACTATCCAAGTAGGCTGGCAGTATGGCTTCTGGAAAACCAGGCTGTTTCTGATCCAGATTGACAGCAACAATATCAAAATTCACCGGAGCCCGCTGCTGTAGGTTAAGCAGAATATCCAGCATAGTGTAACTATCTTTACCACCAGATAGACAACACATTACCCGATCGCCTTCTTCAATCATGTTGTAGTCGGCAATGGCGCTCCCCACCTCGCGGCGCAAGCGCTTTTGTAATTTGTTGAGACGAGTTATCTGCTTTTTATCGAGTTCAGCTATATCAGCCATAAAAAACGCGCCCAATTACTACTAAAGTCAGGGCGCGTATTATTCCAGCTAATGTTTTGAGGGTAAAGGGCTAATCTTCCAAAGGCGACTTATAACCATCGGGTTTAATGGCCAACAGATCACAATTAACAGAGTCAATCACGTGTTCGGCGGTATTACCGATCAACGCCGCAGAGAAACCGGTACGGCCAACGGTTCCCAGGATCACCAATTCTGCATCGATTTTTTCGGCGACTTCGGGGATGACATCCTCAGGTAAACCCTCTTTGACATGGCAGTTCTTACAATCAATACCATAATTATTGGCAAGATAGTTGACCCGCTGTTCATGCTGCATCCTGATAGTCTCATTATAGGTATGAGCATCAAAATCTGGCAGCTCGATAGCCAGGTTCACCGGGGTTCCCGGATACCCATTAACCAGGTGAACTTCAGCATTGAATTTAGAGGCAAGTGCTTGTGCATGTTCAATAATTTTGCCATTCAGTGATAAATGATCTTCATCTTCAGATGCCACATTGACTGCACACAGGATCTTACCATCCAACGGCCAAGCTTTTTCTTTTACCAATAACACGGGCAGGGGAGCTTTACGTAACAAGTGCCAATCTGTTGGGGTAAAGATCACGGCCTTCAATTTATCATGCTCATGAGTGCCTTTAACCAACAGATCAAACTTCCCTTCAATCGCAAATTTAATAATGCTTTCAAAAGGGCGGTTGTGCCATACCACTTCATAATGAACGTCAATACCTTGTTCATGGTAGGGCTTAATCATATCGGCTAGCCAAGCTTTACGCTGATTGATAACCCCCAATCGCATGGCCTCCCGTTCCTGATTAGACAGGATGGAAGTCATTTCATAGGAGAGGTCAAAAATGGATAAAAATGCGGTGACCGAAGCTTTATTGCGGCTAGCAAGCTCACATGCTCTTGCTAGGGCAGACTGTACGTCAGAGGTAGGATCGACAACAACCAACAACTTTTTATAGTCCATCATGGCAGTTTTTCCTTTTTCCAGATGACATAACTATATCATGTGCCATCACTGGCAATTTGTCTTGCTGAAGATCAAAAAAATGATATCGGCTACAGAGTTAGTGAGCAATACCACCCAGTTCATAGAGTGCCGCTGAGTCAACAATCGTGATGTACTTACCGTTGACTTCAATTAACCCAGATTTCTGGAAGCGTCCTAATAAACGACTGATGGTTTCCACAGTAAGGCCAAGGTAGTTACCAATGTCACCACGCGTCATACTCAAGCGAAATTCACGAGGGGAAAAACCGCGGTTACCATAACGCACCGCTAAATTACCGATAAAAGCGGCTAATCTTTCTTCAGCATTCTTTTTGCTGAGCAGCAGGATCATGCTCTGATCTGTCATGATTTCGCTACTCATCATTCGCATGATCTGTTGCCTTAACTTAGGCATGGCTCCAGATAGTTCATCTAAAGTATTGAAAGGGATTTCACATACCATAGAAGTCTCAAGCGCTTGCGCAAAACTTTGGTGTTGTTGGGAGTGGATGCCATCAAAACCGATAACATCTCCCGCAAGATGGAACCCGGTTATCTGCTCATCACCTTGTTCCGTAATGGTGTAACTCTTAATGGTTCCAGAACGAATGGCATATAGAGACTTCAGCGAATCTCCAGATTTAAACAACTGCTCGCCTTTCTGAATCGGTTTTTTGCGCTCAATGATATTATCAAGCTGATCCAATTCATTGTTATTAAGCGTAAATGGGATGCAAAGTGTCCCCATACTGCAGTCATGACAATGAATTGCACAGCCCCCGGTTGCAGGACGGCGAAGTTTATTGTTATCAATAGCCATATTCGTTCTCGTATGAAACTGCCGTTGTCATGGTAACCAAAAACCAGCAGCACTACCAGTCAGCGAATAAAATCCTTTGCGAAAATACGACGTGATGCAAGTTGTTGATTACCGTAACCGCTACTGAACTATGTTCGATAAACGCAAAACTGCGAAAATGATGTTATCTATAATGTTAATATTATGATTTTAATGTATTTTTTGTTTTGTTGTTTCACCAGCATTTGACCCTGAGTTAACTTGTTTGTCGGCGTCGAACGCCACATTTGCCTTAGACTTTACACCGACTTTTAACCAAAAAAGCAGTCCCAAACCAATAAGCACCAACAGCATTGCCAAAGGCAAAATTATGTACATGATGTTTATGGTCAATTTCTATATACCTCAACACAAAGCCAAAATCAGGGATATCTTACCTAGACACAAATCTATTGACTAGGCGTCATTCATTATAGTTCCCATCTATCAGTAACAACGGTATTCAGGATTACGAGATAAGTGCTGATGTAGCCGTCAGTCCGTCAACGAGCCCGCGCCAACAGTACCTGTTAACGTGCCACAATTACCACAGCCGAAGAAACCAAGCTGGTTTCTGGCAAGTCCAGCGCTATCAAAGCCGGGATTAAACGGCTAAAACTGTCACGGAGCCTTATCTGGGATCCTGTGGATGAATACGGCGAGCTAGCAAACGTTCGTATTATTCGCTCCAAAGAGCGGGCAGATTTGCTGAAACGCTACCAACACGGCGCGCTAAAGGGCAGAAAGCCGGGAAATGTTCGAGTTTTGGGCGGCCTGTGCCTTTGCATGGTGTAACGCCTGTATCGTGGCCGAAGAACTGGCAGACGTGACAACAGCCGGGAAAGCCCCGCCGCATTGGGGGCAAGTGGTTCGTAGGGGCAGGGCAAGGGGCTTGCCCCCATATTCGCCATTACACAACGCCCAAGCGAATCAGACAAAACCACCGTGGGCAACGCTACACTGGTGCGCTGTGGCCGCCTGAACCGCGCCAACGACCGAAAGTACATGGCGCAGGAGTGGATATAGATGTAGGTATGATTTCTAAGCTAAAACCGTTGGAGTACGTTGAGCGGGATGGGTATAGCGGAAAAATCAGCAAGGGAAAACTGTAAATAAAGTATGTTAACATATTTGTAAGAACTAAGTTGATTCGTGATAAATGATGAGGTATAAAAAATTTTTAACAGTAATTAGTATGTAATTATGGATGATATATTAAAAGCTTTTAAGGCTACACTATATGATAAAATCTCCAGTCCATTAGTATCATCATTTTGTATAGCATGGTCGATATTAAACTATGAAGTGATATTAATCATATTCTCAAGCGACACGGTCAGAAATAAAATATTAGATATAGATTTACACTTTTATAAATTCAACCACTTTTCATCAGTTCCAATAATAGATGAAGGAATCGATTTTAATATGCCTTTATATGGGCAGTTAATTGTTCCATTTCTATTTGCATCATTTTATGTTTTGCTATTTCCTGTTGTTGAAAAATATTTTATAAGAAGATGGAATCATTTAAGAAATATAAATGAGAAAGAAAGGATACTGGCTCAAAATAAGCAGCCAATAGATGAGGATAAAGCTATTATATTGAAACAAAGATATTATGATTTAGAAAGAAATAAGATTTTTGAGTTGGAGTCAAAAGATAAAGAAATTTTAAGCATTAAAAGTAAATATGATGAACTATTACAAGAATCTGAGGAATTAAGATCTTTCAAACGAAGCTATAATGACCTAAAGCCTTTACATGATAGTCTACAAAAAATTGTTAATGATTTAAAAGATGATAAATTGAAACTTCAAAATGATTTGACACATGCAGATGAGTCAATATCTGCCCTAAATGAAGAGATTCTAGAAAAAGATACGCACATAAAAGACCTAATGGATACCATTAAGTTAGATAAAGACCCTACTAATATTAACATGTATATACCAAATGAATTATTAAACTTTTTCACTAATAATGATATTGAAAGTTACAAAAAAATCAGTGATGAGATGACTAAAAAGTTATTAAATCCAAATAGCGCTGTTAATTATAGGTCTTTGAATGAAATGCTGTCTCGTAATGTTGACAAGGATTCAAGAAGACAATTTTTTATGAACACATTAACGAAGGATAAAAGATTTCATATCCAAGGAGATTCGATATTCTTAACAGAAGCTGGTCAGAAGTATGCTTTTTTAAATGACATGTAGTTAATAAATACGTTAACGAGTCCACTACCAATCACTAGTAAAAATCTGTAAACCTATCCCTGCAAACACGCTGTGAAGCGTCTTTAACCGTAACGCCGTGAGGCGTCAATTTCCCAAGGGGATCACCATGCTTAAAAAGTATCTGCCCATGATTGCTGTCGCCGCTCTGGTGGTGTACGCATCAAATCGTGTCACCTCTGTTCGCCGTGTAATCGGCTAAGGGGTGAATAATGGCACGTCAATTTAAAAAACTGCCGAGTTTTTCCAACGTAACTGCGGGTAACACAGCAACGCTGGAACTCCCTCTGGGTCTGACTTACGACAAGATCCATATTAACTTTTCTGGCGTTACGCTTGCCCAGATGAAAAACCTGCGGGTAGAAGTGAACGGCAAACCCATCCGCGAATACAAAACCGCTCAGGTGTTGCAGGATGAAAACAAATACTATGGCCGCAATGTTAGCGCCACTGTAGTTGATTTGTGCTTCAACCGTGACGAAATGAAAACCTTGCCAGAGGCTCGCTCTTTTGGTCTGGGCACCAGCTCAGCGCCTTATCCGGTGCAAAATGCTGATGGCTCGGTGAGTATGGTCACACCTCCGGCGATTGCGAACGTTACGATCAGTATGGACATTGACGGCGCGGCCACTAACCCAGTGCTGACTGCTTACGCCATTCTGAGCAACCCGGCACCCATTGGCTTTATCACCAAGGTGAAGAATTACCCGATCACCATTGGTGCAGGGCTGACTGAAGTAGACAAGATTGTCCGGCCTGAAACTGCCCGTATTGCGGCACTTCATGTGATCACCGCTGCCACCATTGAAAAGCTTGAGCTGGAAATGGACAGCATTGTCATGTCTGACATGCCGAAAAACATTGTCGAAAAAATTCAGGTGGACAATGGCCGCGCTCCACAGGCGGGACGGACTGCGCTGGACTTCTTTCTAGAAGGGGACATGTTGCAAGCGCTGCCCATGAAAGGAGTGCAGGATCTGCGACTGCGCATTAGTGCGGCAGAAGGGACAGCGTCAGGAACTCCGGCCACTCTGGTAGTGGAATACTTTGACGGTTACGCCGGGATCTAAGGGGGCTTATGGCTTTCGACTTTTTAACCGGCAGTGTCAGCGACTACCTGAGCGGCAGCTCAAATGTGCAGGTGCAGACACCCACACTGGCAACCAGCCCTATGTCTACTGGCTTTTTTCTCAGGCCAATGACTTTCTGGCAGGGGCGCTGAACAACTACATGACATATACGCAGATCCAGAACATCAAAGACTCTGGCACCGCAGGTCAGAAGGAAGTGCAGCAAACCGTCCAGACGCCGAACCCAAACAGCGATCAGACCTATGTATCACCGGGGCAGCAACAGGCACAGCAGATGGCGGCTGGCCTGACAAGCGGCCTCAAGATTGGCACCGGAACGCTGCTGGCGATTGGTGGTGGCATTTTGGTGCTTTGGTATCTGTCGCGGAAATAGGGGGCAACATGTTGAATCAAGCGTTCTTCAAACAAGTGGCCGCCGCGACTGTGGCCGGGTTACTGGTGTGGTACTTCACCAAACCGAAAACCAGCACTACTAGCGCGACCAGCACGGAGGCATAGCAATGCCTATTCCGAGCATGAGTAATTCCAGCGCGTCCGGTTCCGGCACAGGCGATCAGAGTCAGGGAGGAAACGCCTTTCAAGGTGGCTCTGTGAATTTCGCCGCGGGTTCCAGCGCTGGTATTAATCCGGTGTTTATCTTGGTGACTGCGGCGGTCGTGGTATGGCTAATCACCAAACGCAAATAGACCGGGCATGGCAACTGCTGGCGCCAGCTCTTGGCTCAGACCTGCGCATTATTCAACGCGAGGTGAAGCAAGGGCTGGCACAGCTTATCTCTTGGGGTGACGGAGAGTTTTACACCGTGCTTCGGGGAGAAACCGCCGCCACTGGCAACGAGCTGGTGATTGTGGGCGGAGCCGGGAAAAACGCCGCCAAATGGACGGCATTAATTCATCAACAGGCGAGGGCGCAGGGCTTCAAAACCGTGCGGCTGCATACGCTGAAACCGGATGCAATGCTGCGATTAGGTAAAGGGCTTGGCTACCACAAGGCCGAGACAATTTTAAGGGCGGAATTGTAATGGGTTCCAGTTCACGCAGTAACAGCAACCAAAGCACCAGCAACGCATCGACAACCTTTGGCATTCAGGGGGCGAATAACGGGCTGGTGTTAAATGGTAGCGGTAACACAGTCACCGATGGCGGCGCATTCAGCATCGTTAATGACCTAGTGCGCTACCTGTTGCCAGATTTGGCGTCAGGTGCAAACAAGGCCGCATCGGATGCCTTGTACGCCGCCACAGACTTGGCGCAAGCCGGAGTAAATCAGAATCAGGATTTCTTACGCGCTGGCGTTGATTTATTTGGCGAAACCTCCAATGCACAACAGGAAATGATGCGCCTTGGCGCAAATGTGCTGACCGATACGGGCGATATTCTTACCCGGCAACAGCAAGAGTCGTTCGACTTTGCGCGAAACGTTACTGACCAGTCCATTAATGCCGTCAGCGACACCGCAGACACGGCCATTACGGCTAATCGCCAAGTCACGCAGGACGCTATCGAAGGCAATAAGGACTTGGCCGTCATCGTGGCAGATTCCCTGCAAACGGCCAACGATAACAACACCATGCTGGCGAAATACAGCATGGATAACAGCGCCGTTCTGGCGGAAAACCTCAGTCAGACCGCGCTGGATTCAGTAAACGAAGCCAACAATGACGCCTTTAAACAGTTGGCCAGCGGCTTTGAATCCATGATGGGCTTTGCCGAGCAGTATTCACGCTCAGACGGTGCCGACTTGGCCGCACAGAACAACCGCACCATGTTGCTAGCACTGGGCGGCGTATCGCTCACCGCCTTGGCTGTCGCTTATATCATGCGGAGTAAATAATGATTATTTCTCAGACCATCCGAAACGGCCTCTGTATCGTCAACAAAACCGGATCCTATTTCCAGCTTATCAGTGCGTCCGGCATTGTTAACGTTACCCTCAATCTGGCTGGCCGTTCCGTGCTTAATTCCAAAATGTGGGTGGGGATGAATCTGGATAAGGCCATGCCTTATGACGAGATCGTTATTACCGCCGAGCAGGACGGGGCAATCGAGTTCTGGGCAGGTGATGTGTCAATGCAACTCTTTGCATTCAGCAATGATGCAGCTAGGGCAATAAAAACATCAACAAAATACATAAAAACAACCACACTTTTAACAGATGCTAACTATTTGCGTAAATTGCTGAGATTGCGTGCAAGTGATGAAATATATGTTGGCGGGTTTGGTGTATCACAAGATGGTTGGCGTTTAACAGGGAATGAAATTACCGAAATTCCTATTGCTGGAAGTGTCTATGCATACGGAAAACCAGCCGTTATCGACTTATCAACAAGTGCATTTGTTCAGAACGATGCTAATTTTTGGGATGACTACGGCGATGCATCAAACGAGCACAGATTAGTTTTGGATAATGGTGCAGTAAAGCTACAAAAAGCAACATACTTGACGATTAACACTGGTGATGGTTGGACGACACACCAACAATTTATCGGTAATTCAAAGCTGGTTGCTTTGCATTATTCACGTAAAAGAAATGAAGTATATCTGTTGATATGTAACGGCGTTGATACGCTTTGGCTTTATAAGTCGAAAGACAACGGATTAACATTTGAGTTATTTTCTAGGGTTGAAAATACAGAAATTGCAGTAGGTTCAAGTCAGTGGGGAAATAAAGCATTTTTTGAATGGGAAGACTATTTAACGCTAAATTCATCAACATATAAGCGCGCTGTTGTATTTAATATGAATAGCGGATATGTAAAAGAGTTTGATTTTACAAGTTGGGTGTATTTTTTATCGTTAATTTATATTGATAACGACCAATACTATACAGTCGGTTTAAATTCTGGTGCAGCTAATGCTGCAAATATTAAGCTGCAAAAATGGACAGGTACAACGGTAGATGATTTATATACCTGCGGAGGTTCACCAAAACTTAATTTGGATGAATCTGGACATTTCTGTCTTAGGGATTCACTAATTGGTAATTGGTTTTTAACGAATGATTTTGGACAAAATTGGTATGAGTCTGCAACGCAAGTAGCTCAAAGTGAACCGTTTTCACTTCCTTGTTACGTCGACAATGGTATTTGGCTTGTATGTGACAATCAAAGCTTGGTGGCACTGCAAATTAATGGAAGTTCAGTTTTACAAACCGTGATTGGTACAGACCCAGCATCTGGTAGCTCGGTTGATGGGTTTTATAGCGGTAATATTCAATTCACGAATGACGGAACAGTTTATAGAAGTTCTGGATCAAGCGCTGCTGGTAAATACGCAAGTATTTACCAGCTAACAGCTGATAACCTTGCGCCTGTAAAAGTAGAAGTCATGGAGCTGTTGGCGTGATGCGCAACGTGGCACTGGTCGCGGGAACAGTGGCTATCGGCATTAGTGCATGGCTCTGGTGGCGTGGCCGCCAGTCCGTGACTGTTGTCAGCCAACCGCAGCCAGGCACAACCGCCCCAGATAGTCTGGTGACTGCCGGAGAAGATTTACTGAATATCAACTGGGATCAGTATCTGTTCCCAACATCGACCGCTGAGACAGCGGCCAATTCACAGTACCCAATACAGGGGAAAACGTGATGCAACCAAGAGGCATTACCAACAATAACCCGCTCAACATCCGCGAAAACAAAATGGTCGACTATGACTGGCTTGGGGAAGCGGACGGCGATTGGGATCCACAGTTCGAAGAATTCACAACACCGTTTTATGGCATCCGGGCAGCAGCGCGCATTCTGCGCAACTACCGCACTAAATACGGGGTTAATACGGTGCAAGGTATTATCCGCCGCTGGGCACCGCCAAGCGATAACAATCCTACGGAGAGTTACATTGACTTTGTGGCTAAAAATGCTGGCGTTACTGCAACGCAAACCTTGGGAGCTGCCGACTATATCAAAGTCGTTGCGGCCATGATCCGCTTTGAAAATGGGTTTAATCCATATGAAACGAGCCTTATCGCCAATGCTGTTAGCGCCGGGATGGAGTAATGCGCTAATTGCCGCAGCGGCGGCATTTATCGTCTGGAAGTTGGCGCAAGGGCTAAACCGGATGGACAACGCTGCCGCCGTCATTACCGAACCTGCCGGACAACTCTGGTCAGATGTCGCGGCCACGGCTAACGGCTGGTCGCCAGTCGAGGCCACACAAGCGGGATTCATCCTTAACAGCAAGTACGTATCACGGGACGGTTACATCAACAGCACATGGCGAAAGGCCATTGAACAAAGCCATCCCGGCAATGCCGCGCTGTTCGATGAAATCACCACTGGCGGCCAAGTCAAACCGCAGTATCTGTACTTAATCGACGGCATAGTGTCGTCAGCAACTATCAAGGGGTGATCATGGGCTGGTTAACCTCAGTATTTAACTTCTTCACTAACCCGGTGGCGGATTTAGTCGGCGGCTACACCGAACGCAAGAAAATTGCGGCAGAAACCGCCGCCGATGAAGCCAAGGCAAAGTCAGCGCTGAAAATTGCCAAACTCAACGCACAGGCCAGAAAAGTGGAACTGGACGCAGAGCGCACAGCCGCCACAGAAGAAAACGACAGCAGCTATGACAATCAGGTATTAGCCAACAGGCGCGACAGCTACGCTGACGAGTTCATTATTGCGGTGTTTCTTGGCATCTTTATCGCGCATTTCATCCCGGCACTGCAACCCTACATGCACGCTGGTTGGGTAGCGATGGGTTATACCGGCATTCCTTGGTGGTATGAGTTCGTCATCGTGGGAATTTGCGTCAGTACCCTTGGTCTGATGCGGCTATTTCGTATTTTCTGGGGCGTCAGAGCCGAAGCCAAGGGCAGGGGGTAAGTGTGGAAGGATTGATCCAAATATTAGCCGGGAGCTGGTCAACGCCAGCAATGGCCGTGGCTGTGCTAGTTGGCATCTATAAGCTATGGCAAGAGCAGTCAAAAACACGCGAGGCAGTGACCGCATTACTCCATGACCACGACAAACGCATTGCAATTCTGGAAAGCAAGGAATAGCCATGTTTAACAACTTACCGACAGATTACAGCGTAGCGGTGAAAACTCCGGATCCGATAGTCGTGAAAATAGAGCCTTCTGAGGCACTAATTGCCATATTTGCCGGGATCCTGATTGTGGCAGCTGCTTGGGTGAAACGCCGAAATTAACTGTATGGTGTTTCGATATTAATTTGTAGAATTGTGTCGTATCATGGTTGGAAAATACAAAAGGATTAGTTATGAACATGGAACTTATTGAAAAAGCTGAATTTATTTCAAAAACAATCTCTGAAATTCTGGATAAAGAATTTGATGTCATTTTGCCTAGTGAAGGTAAAACTATTAGAAAGTTTGAAATACATCAGATTTTAAATAAAGAAGAAATGGCTGCTGGAGACGAACACATTATTTTCGACATAAATAGGAGGTTAATTACACCTTCTTTGGGGCAGCCACGACTAAGTAATGACAGCATTAGGCAAGGGCTTGAGTCAGCATTAAAGACAATTGACTTTTCAGTAGATAAAACACACGAGATTTATTTGTTTAATGGAAAAATAAAAATAAAAGAAGCGATTCGTTAATTGATTGTGGTAGCCGCATGAGTGAAAAGCCGCCGATAATGGCGGCTTAAACTTACTTCTTCACAACCTGATTAAATCGGCCAGCAGGTGCAAGAATCGGGCTGTCTTTCAGCTTTTCCAACGTCTTAGCAATGTAATCCAGCTCAGTTCGTATCGCTTCGGCTTCTTCATCAGAACGCACAGCCGCCAGTTGCTCGGCTAATTTGTCACGTTCAACGCGAGTAAGCGCGGAAAATTGCTTTTCGTAGAAATGCCGCAACAAGTCTGACGGGCTGTAGCTCTGGTTTGAATATGGCGTTAATAGGCGTGAACCGTCATGGCTGAACGAAAAGCCGCGCCATTCCTTAGTTTCTGGAATCATGCGTTTAGAGATTTCAGCCATTCTATCAATCCAAGGTGGGCAACCGTGTTGCCACCAATGGCGAACGGTTCTAGGCGATACACAGCAGAAATTGGCAGCTTCTTCGAAGTTGATGCCACCAATTCCATTAGAGAAGTTACTGAGAAACCAGTAACGAGTTGGGGTTTTCATTGGCGCAAAGTCCTTTTTGTTAGATTTATTTTTCATAACTAAAAGACCTCAAGGCTAAAAGTTGCATAAGAGGCCAAAAGCAAGAACCTTTATAAAACAGGGCTTTTAGCCAACGATTAACTGAATCGCCTTAAAACTCTGCGTATCGCCATTTTGCAATATTTGCCAGTGCGTACAATGTATATTATGTTAAATTTATCATGATAAGAATTATGTATGAAGGGCCAAGTCTGACGACTTTCGATGGAAACGGTTTCACTCACCGAGAACGCTAGATTCAAGGAATGCCACGTTTTACTGGTATTGCCAAATGCTGGGAAGATTTACTCCCCTTTGTCTGGGTGGCTTAGTTAGGTTCGCTCACCACCTCTATAAGAATTATGGCGCAAGCAAGGCTAGCACCTTGCAACATCGGATAAGATTTGTCGCGTAATGAAAACTAAGGTCAGCGCCACGAGTAAAGTTGCACGATAGACAAGAAACAGAAAAGAAAAAGCCAGCTTGGTTAGAAGCTGGCTTTTAGAATTTGGCGGAGGAGCAGGGATTTGAACCCTGGGTGGGGATGAACCCACGCCGGTTTTCAAGACCGGTGCATTAAACCACTCTGCCACCCCTCCGAATGGCCGAAATAGTAACGTCAACCTGAATGGCTGTAAACATAATTTGCGGCATGCAGGCGCCGTTTGTTCAATCAGTGCGCAAGCTGCGTATTAATTTCGCATTACTAACAAAAAATCACCATATTGCTTGTATCACTTGCCATTAGTATTTTACCTTTGTGGCATCAAAATGACTCAAAGGAACTGTCTATCATGCTTTCGGAACAAGCTTTAGAACTGATCGACCTGGTTGCACAACTCGGCAGCTTTACTGCGGCAGCAAACCATCTGAACAAGGTTCCATCGGCGGTTAGTTATGCTGTCAAACAAATTGAAGATGAAATCAATGTCATCCTGTTTGAACGTCACCACCGTAGTGTCACTTTGACTCTGGCGGGTACACATTTTGTTGAAGAAGCTCGGCGTGTTTTAAAAGCAATGGAGGCGCTAAAACAAGACACGATAAAGATAGCCCACGGTTGGCAGCCCACATTATCAATCGCGCTTGATAGTGTGGTGCGGGCAGATCGTGTTGCTTATCTGATCCGGGATTTTTATGCCCATTTTGCCGACGTTGAATTGGTCATTCGTAAAGAAAATTACAATGGTGTCTGGGAAGCCTTAAGTAATGGGCGCTGTGATGTAGCTTTAGGCGCTACTGCTAGCATTCCAGTGGGGGGCCATTCTTCGCTAAATCGATGGGAAAACTGCATTGGTGTTTTGTCGTTGCCGCTGATCACCCCTTAGCCGCCATTGATGTGCCGCTGAGCGATGAGGCATTACTCCCCTATCCTGCTGTATGTTTGACAGACACTAGCTGGCAATTTGTTGCCCGTGAATTTTCGGTGTTACCACAACAAAGAAGAATTCAAGTTCCTGACTGGGTGCAGGCCGTTAATCTGGTTCGTGCGGGTCTTGGCATCGGTTGGCTTCCGCGCCATCTGGCTCAAGGGTTTATCAAATCCGGTAGTTTGATTGAAAAACAAGTGGCACATCCACTACCTGATAGCGATTGTGCATTGGTGTGGAATAGTCGTTGTCAGTCTCCTGCAATGCAATGGCTGCTGCAGTATTTAGGGGATGAACAGCAACTGCGTCATTACTGGATAGATGAACATTCAGCGTAGATTCATGAAACTATGTGATAAAATGGCGCAAGTTGGTATGTCAGGCGGAACTTGCTGGTGAGCAGCAACGTCTAAGTTCATATCCTGGCATGATTACAGAATTTTGGAGAAGTATATGAATCAGGAAATCCTTTATCCCTCACGCGCATCCGGTGTTGTCGTCAATAAGATGCTACGTAACACCTATATGTTACTGGCCATGACATTGGCGTTTTCTGCGGTTTGTGCTGGCATTGCCATGGCGTTGCAGATTTCACCATTAATGTCTCTTGGATTATCCATCGGTGGTTTGATTTTGCTGTTTGTTACGCTGCGTAAAGCCGAATCAGCCGCGGGCTTGCTATGGGTATTTGCCTTCACCGGGATGGAAGGTGCATCGTTGGGCTACATCCTTAACCATTATGCCGGAATGGCTAATGGCCCAATGCTCATCATGCAGGCATTAGGATTAACCGCGGCGATTTTTGTGGCCTTGTCTGGTTATGCATTAACCACCAAGAAAGATTTTTCCTTTATGCGTGGTTTTCTGATCGCCGGGCTCGTTGTGGTACTGGTGGCTGGCATTGTGAATATTTTCCTCGGCAATAGCGCGGTATTTATGGCGTTAAATGCTGGGGTTGCCTTGCTGATGACAGGTTTTATCCTGTTTGATACTAGCCGTATTGTCAACGGTGGTGAAACCAATTATATCCGCGCTACGATTTCCTTGTATCTGGATTTTCTTAACCTGTT
Source organism: Shewanella dokdonensis (assembly GCF_018394335.1). NCBI lineage: Bacteria > Pseudomonadati > Pseudomonadota > Gammaproteobacteria > Alteromonadales > Shewanellaceae > Shewanella > Shewanella dokdonensis. Next base: position 3,894,297 of record NZ_CP074572.1, read on the forward strand.
CGTCAGCTTGTTGCACTTGCTTGGCGCAGGTAATGATGATTAGTTCGCGCCAAAAGTAATAGTTTTCGGTAGAATGGCCCTGTTAATCAGGGTCATTTTTATTTATGAGTAAACTAATCATCTTAGTTACTGGTCAGGTTTACGGCCCGGCCAGCGGTTGGCACGCATTGCAGTTTACCCAAGCGGCATTAGCTGCTGGCGAGCAAATTCATTGCGTATTTTTTCAGAAATGGCGTAACGCAATCCAACGCGTTAGTTTGCCCCGCGTCAGACGAGACCGATCTGTTGCGAGAGTGGCAAAAAATAGCAGATCAATATCATGTGCCATTGATTAACTGTGTCTCAGCGGCCTGGCGCCGTGGGATTATGTCTGCTGCCGATGCCAAAGAAAATGGCCATTCGAGTCATAATCTTGCTGAACCATTTGTCATGGGCGGCTTAGGTGAATTGGTCACCGGCATAGAACAAGCCGATAGAATGGTGAGTTTCTGATGAAAGCGATTGCAATCATATTCCGTCAGGGCCCGCACGGTAATGCCGCCGGACGTGAAGCATTGGATCTTGCGCTGATGGCCGCCACCTATGAACAGCAGGTGCACCTGATATTTATCGATGAAGGTGTACTCAATCTACTGGGCAATCAACAACCAGAGCTAATTGGCTGTAAAGATTACATTGCCACGTTTAAAGCACTGGATCTGTACGAAGTCGCATCCGTTGTTGTGAGTGAAACATCACTCAACCATTTGCAACTCGATGCTGCAACATTGGTGTATCCGGCCACACTTGTTGATGATAATCATATTCGGCAACTGCTCGAGCAGGTAGATGAGGTACTGGTATTTTGAAAATATTACATCACATCACAAGTTCCCCAACAGAAAGTAACGCCCTCGCCTGTGCCTTGAGATTCATCAAGCCTGATGACACCTTATTGTTGGCAGGTAATGCTGTCGCAGCGATGCTACACCCCGCTTGGCGAGATGCGGTGAGCAACTTGCATCTCTGCCTGATGAAAACCGATGTAGAAGCAAGAGGCTTGAACTCGCAACTGGCAACATTCCGACAGATAGATTATCCAGAATTCGTAGCGCAGACATTAACGCATAGTAAAGTAATAACGTGGTAACCATGATTGAATTTAATGGGAAACAGATAGCAACAGATACACAAGGATACTTGTTGGATGTCAATGACTGGGAACCTGCGTTAGCGCCTATCATTGCCGATGGTGAACAGATAGTGCTTACTGATGCGCATTGGGAAGTCGTTAACTTTGTTAGAGATTTTTATCTTGAGTATAAGACTAGTCCCGCTATCCGCGTTCTTGTCAAAGCCATAGGACAAAAGCTGGGGCCAGATAAAGGCAATTCAAAGTATTTGTACACCTTGTTTCCCATAGGTCCTGCCAAACAGGCCACCAAAATTGCCGGGTTACCCAAACCCGCCAAGTGTATCTAGTTACAAGGCACCAGCACATCAGCGCTAACTTGGATGGATATGCCCGCCAGAAATCCCATCAACCGGGCAATACGCATAGTCTTATTGAGAGCTTAATAATCTCTCAAACAGAAAACATACGTTAGATACAAATAGGGCTCCAAAAGGGTTTATTACAATCCTTCTGGAGCCCACTTTTATTGGGTTTACTTAACTGACTGACGTTATCTTAACCTGGTTTTTTTATACCAAGTGTTGATAAAACAAAATGGCGGCTTTACCTATCGTTGCCAGTGCCAGCACTGAAAAAACAGCTATCACGGCCACATAAGTCAGCCAGCGCAGATAGCGCCCGCTATTATTCATATATGACCCTGAACTCTAACCGATTTTTTCCAATCCACCCATGTATGACCGTAGCACTTCTGGTACGGTGACACTGCCATCGGCATTCTGGTAATTTTCCAGAACGGCAACTAACGTACGACCAACGGCAAGGCCAGAACCATTAAGGCTATGTAGTAACTTAGGTTTTTTATCATCTTTACTGCGATACCGTGCTTGCATACGCCGTGCCTGGAAATCCTTCATGTTGGAGCAAGAAGAGATTTCGCGATAGGTATTCTGTGCCGGCAACCAGACTTCGATATCATAAGTTTTTGCAGAACTAAACCCCATGTCGCCAGTACATAGTACGATGACCCGATATGGCAGGCCCAGCTTTTGCAACACAGTTTCTGCATCTTTAGTCAGGCTTTCCAATTCATCCATGGAGGTTTCAGGTTTTACCAGCTTAACCAATTCTACTTTGTCGAACTGGTGCTGACGGATCAACCCACGCGTATCCTTACCATAGGAGCCCGCTTCGCTGCGGAAACACGCGGTTTCTGCGGTCAGTTTGATCGGTAACTCATCTTCTTCAACAATACTGTCACGTACCAAGTTAGTCAGTGGTACTTCAGCGGTTGGGATCAGGTGCAGGCTCTGCCCTTCTTCAGTCGCAGGTTTGGTATGAAACAGGTCTTCAGCAAACTTAGGCAACTGCCCAGTACCTAACAGACTGGCGTCATTGACCAACAGTGGCACATAGGTTTCTGTGTAACCATGTTCCTGAGTGTGCAGATCCAACATAAATTGGGCTAGTGCGCGATGCAGTCGTGCGACCTGCCCTTGCATCACCACAAAACGGGCCCCGGTCAGTTTGACGGCACTCTTGAAATCCAGCCCTTTGCACTGTTCGCCCAGATCCACGTGATCCTTAATCGGAAAATCAAAGCTACGAGGAGTACCCCAGCGGCGTACTTCAACGTTTTGCGATTCATCGGTACCAATAGGAACTGATTCATCGGGCAGGTTAGGCATGCTCATTGCAATCGCGTTCAATTCATCTAATAACTGCGACAGCTCCTGCTTTTTGGTGTCGAGCTTGCTACCGAGATCATTGACCTGCGCCATGATTTCGGAGACATCTTCACCCTTCGCTTTCGCCTGACCAATCGATTTCGACATGGCATTGCGACTGGCTTGCAGCTCTTCAGTTTCTACTTGCAGAGCCTTACGTTTTTCTTCCAGCCGGGTTAGCCGGTCAACATCGAGAATAAAACCACGGGTCGCCAGCCGCTCAGCGGTGGTGGCAAGTTCATTACGCAGATATTTAGGATCTAACATCTTTCTTGTCTTTAGTTATTAAACGCGTGAAAAAATCAGTTGTTGCCCTAGAAATACCATCAACAGACAGATCCCCAGGTTCAACACCACATTTAAAAATGCCTTGAGCCATTCTCCGCCCTGGATAAGCAGCAAGGTTTCGTTAGAGAAAGTTGAAAAGGTGGTCAGTGCTCCGAGAAAACCAACACCGATCAGCGCTTTAATCTCTGGACTGACGTGACTCAACTGCCCCAAAGCAAAGATGACACCCATCAGAAAAGAGCCAAGTACATTAACTGCCAGTGTACCAAAAGGAAATGCACTACCAAATAGCTGAGCCATAAATAACGAAATAAGATTGCGTAAAACTGCGCCGGTTGCACCGCCAAATGCAACCCATAAAAGATTATTCATAACGTTTGCGCTCGCTGTATAAATCGAGTTGTTGCAATTGTTTTAATTTCTCGGCCATCCGTTTTTCAAAACCACGCTCAGTTGGATGATAGAAACGACTGTTTTTCAGGGCTTCAGGGAAATAGTTTTCCCCAGCAGCATAAGCATTTGGCTCGTCATGAGCATAGCGATACTCTTTCCCGGCGCCCAGTTCTTCCAGTAATTTGGTGGGCGCATTTCGCAGATGCATCGGCACGGCTTCGCCGCCACTTTCTCTTGCCAATTGCCTAGCGGCTTTAAACGCTGTGTATACCGCATTACTCTTGGGCGCTAACGCCAGGTAAACAATCGCCTGAGCAATGGCACGTTCACCTTCTGCCGGCCCGACACGGTGAAAACAGTCCCAGGCATTCAAAGCCACTGTCATCGCGGTGGGATCGGCATTGCCCACATCTTCAGAGGCGATCGCTAAGAGCCGCCGTCCAACATATAACGGATCGCAACCACCTTCCAGCATGCGGCAATACCAGTAAAGCGCGGCATCGGGTGCAGAGCCCCGGATAGATTTATGCACTGCCGAGATCAGGTCGTAATACTGATCGCCATTTTTATCGAAGCGGGCCAACTGCTGACCCGAGACCTGCACTAACAGCTCCTCAGAGAATGCACCGCCATCAGGCAACATATCACTCATCAGTTCCAATAAATTTAGTGCTTTACGTCCATCACCATCGGCAACATTGGCTAACTGCGATAATACCGATTCCGGCATGAGCAACTGCCGTTTTCCCAGACCGCGCTCATCATCTGTCAATGCTCGCTGCACCAGCTCGGCAATTTCAGGATCAGACAGTTTATTGATCAGATAAACCCTGACTCTGGACAACAATGCGTTGTTGATCTCAAATGATGGATTCTCTGTCGTCGCCCCGATAAAAATCACCGTGCCATCTTCAATAAACGGCAAAAATGCATCCTGCTGGCTTTTATTGAAACGATGCACTTCATCCACAAACAACAAGGTGCGCTGCCCGCGGGATTGCGCCACATTTTGAGCATGTTCAATGGCCGCGCGGATTTCTTTTACACCAGACGTTACCGCCGAAATCCGCTCAACATGGGCATTGGTGTATTGTGCTATCAGTTCTGCCAGCGTGGTTTTGCCAGTGCCTGGCGGCCCCCACAACATCATTGAATGAGCTTTGCCCGCTTCTAACGCTTTACGTAAGGGTTGTCCTTCACCTAACAAATGCTTTTGTCCGATATATTCCACCAAGGTCGTCGGCCGCATTCTGGCTGCAAGCGGACGGAAATCTGGCGCAAAATCAAAACTCATACTTGACATGGTTTACTGGCCATCATGTGGACGCTGATCATCCACAGATACCCCTTCTGGCGGGGTAAATGAAAACAATGTTTTGTCTTCTTGAGCTAATGGCTGCTGCTCCGACAACACAAACACGCTGTTATTACCTTGGGTATCATTAAGACTGAGCTGGGTAAGCTTATTGCCATCAAAGCATACTTCAACCTGCTGAACGCCGGTATCGGCAGCTTTAGGCACAATATCAAAACATTTAGCTACCGCACGGATGGAAAATTTAGCCCAGGTGCTTTTATCGCGATGGACGAGCAAGGTGATGGGGGACGCGGCAATGGCATCCCGTAATCCAAGCACACTCACTTCTTCGGCAAATGGATTATAAATCCACACATCTTTACCATCGGCAACAATCAATGACTCATCGGGTTGGGTCAGGTGCCAATAAAAACGGTTAGGCTGAGATAATGCCAAGGTACCACTGCCTGACTGGATTTGTTTACCGTTAATGTCGGTAACCGTTTGGCTAAAGCTGGCTTTTAGCGCCGGATTAGCATCCAGTTTGCTTTTGAGCGCCTGCTCAGCTGTTTGAGCTTGCACCTGCATGCAGGTTAACAGCAACGCAGACAACAACAATTTTTTCATCAATACCTCTACAGTTAATTATCTTGGTGGCGGTGGCGCGAGAACTTCACGGTTACCGTTGTGTCCCTGTGCACTAACCACGCCCTGCATTTCCATCTGTTCGATGATCCGAGCGGCGCGGTTGTAACCAATCTTGAATTTACGTTGCACACTGGAGATAGAGCCGCGGCGGGTTTCAGTCACAAAAGCGACCGCTTCGTCATACAGTTCATCAAACTCTTCATCGCCAGACTCAGCAGTTTCGCCGGGTAGCAATACCTGCTCGCCATCACTGGAGCCTTGCAAAATTTCCTCAATATACTGTGGTTTACCACGGGCATGCCAATCGGCAACCACATTGTGTACTTCATCATCGCCAATAAATGCCCCATGAACCCGGATAGGCACACCTGTGCCCGGCGGCAGATATAGCATGTCCCCCATCCCCAACAAAGTCTCTGCCCCTTGTTGGTCGAGAATGGTTCTAGAGTCAATACGAGAGGATACCTGAAAGGCAATGCGGGTCGGAATATTCGCTTTAATCAGACCGGTGATCACATCGACCGATGGTCTCTGTGTCGCCAAAATCAAATGGATACCCGCAGCTCGTGCTTTTTGTGCAATACGCGCGATCAACTCTTCGACTTTCTTGCCGACAATCATCATCATGTCGGCAAACTCATCAACAACCACAACGATAGAAGGCAGCTTAACCAGTTCATCAGGCGCCTCCTGCATGCTCTGCCCTTCCCGCCACAAAGGGTCGAGTAACGGCTCGCCAGCCGCTTTTGCTTCCGCGACTTTGGCGTTATAACCTTTCAAATTACGGACACCGACCGCAGACATCAGCTTGTAGCGCCGATCCATTTCACCCACACACCAACGCAATGCGTTGGCCGCTTCTTTCATGTCGGTAACAACTTCACACAATAGATGCGGAATGCCTTCATAAACAGAAAGCTCCAACATTTTGGGGTCAATCATGATGAAACGCACATCATCTGGGCCAGATTTATACAGCAGGCTGGTAATCATCACATTCACCCCAACGGATTTACCAGAACCAGTCGTCCCGGCAACCAGCAGATGGGGCATTTTTGCTAAATCCACCACGACAGGTTCACCGGCAATATCCTGGCCCAACACCATCGTCAGCGTCGATTTGTTGTCTTTGAATGCCTGACAATCGAGCACATCGCGTAAAAATACCGTTTCGCGGAACTTATTAGGCAGCTCCAGCCCAACATAAGCCTTGCCGGGGATCACTTCCACCACGCGCACACTTTCTGCCAGTAGTGACCGAGCTAAATCTTTGGACAAATTAGAAATTTTCGATGCTTTAATGCCAGGCGCAAGCTCCAGCTCAAAACGGGTGATCACCGGGCCGGGATAGACACCAACCACTTTTGCTTCAATATTAAAGTCTGCGAGTTTCAATTCCACCAACCGCGCGACCTGCTGCAACTCTTCCTCTGAGATTGGGTTTTTCTTACGATCGGGCACATTTAACAGGTCAACGCTGGGTAGAGGTTCCATGGCTTTTCTAAGCGTCTCGGCATCCTGACCCGGCAGCACGATAATGCCGTTTTCTACGCGGGCCTGTTGTGATTTCAGCTGTTGCCGTTTCGCTTTGGCTATCGAGGCATTGTCGTTACCGGCTGGCGCAGTAAAAATATCGTCCACGTCATCATCTTGCGAATGCTCGGCAAAATGAATTAAAGGCTCTACTCTCCCCTGCTCTTCTTCCACAGTTTCTTCAGCCACGGCTTTTTTACGGAATCGCGCTAATAACTTACGTGGTTGAGTATAAGGCTCGTCATCATCATCGTTTTCTGTGCTATCAGGTGTCGCTTGTTCACTCTCGCGCCGCTGACGGTATTTATCGACAACCGACATAAACCCCTGTGTATCGGCACTGTCACCGCTGCGTTGAAACCACTGAGGAAGATGCCAGAGTTTTTTCAGACACCATAAGGTGGATAGCCCTAACATCTCAGCAATAGTTATCCAGCTAATGCCGGTCATTAAGGTAAAGCCAGCCCCAACAAAACACAGTAGTAATAACGTTGTGCCGAGCTGATTAAAGTAAGGCAACATGCCCTGCCATATGACATCACCGGCAACACCACCGGCAGAAAATTCATAGATATCATTGGCATTCATGCTCGCGATGGCAGCAAGGCTCAGCATCATCAGCAAAAAGCCCACGAGTCGTAAGCCCACTGAAAAATAGTCTATATCGCGTAACTGATGTGCTCGTTTAAACAATAACCAGCCAGTAGCGGCAATGACAATGGGTAACACAAAGGCGGTATAACCAAAAAATAAAACAGTACATCCGCCACCCACGCGCCAACTTTCCCGGTCAGATTGCTGACAGCCCCTTGAAAGTTCGTCTGGCTCCAGCCGGGATCGCTAGGATTAAAACTGCTGAGCGCCAGCAATACATAGACTGCCAACATGCAACAAAGAATAAGTCCGCCTTCTTGGAGACGCTGCAAACCGCTGAGGGTTCTGACGCTTTTTCCCTGAGACAAGTGAAACTTCCATCTGAACAAATATGAATGGCACTTAAGATACCAGAATCTGTTTGAATGTGCAGTGCCATCAACCAGATGCACTCACAGATAATTCACTGGTACAGCTGCGGTTAAGCCTGCCAACTCAAGGATTGACAGCGTAAAACCGCCAGAAAAATTCCTGGCGGTTTTACGCTGGAGTATCAAGCAGAAATTGCGATACGGTTAGTTTGCTTAACTTCTTCCATGACCACATATGTCCGAGTATCTGACACAGATGGCAATTTCAGTAAAGTTTCGCCCAGCAACTTACGGTAGGCGGACATATCCGATACCCGAGTTTTCAACAAATAGTCAAAATCACCAGAAACCAAATGGCACTCTTGAATATCGTCTAATAACTGTACAGCACGGTTGAATTTATCGAACACTTCTGGCGTGTCACGCGTCAGGGTTATCTCAACAAATATCAACAGTGAAGCATCTACATAATGAGGATTAACCAGTGCGGTATAGCCACTAATAAAGCCTTGTTTCTCAAGTCGTTTCACCCTTTCTAAGCACGGTGTTGGACTGAGTCCTACCCGTTTGGATAATTCGACATTGGAAATACGACCATCGTTCTGAAGTTCTATAAGAATGTTACGATCGATGCGATCGAGATCTTTTATGGAATTTTTTTATTATCAGCCATGTTTTCAACCTTGTTTTATTTCTAAAACGGTTTTTTATGTTGCGTATGTTAAAAGTTTAGCAGCATAAACTGCATAAGCCAGACTATACTAGATATTCCTGACTGTTCTAGGTCAGGTAAGCAATTATAACAAATATCCTACTCCCGTATCTGGGAAAATTTATGTTGAGGCTCAAAAATGAAGATTGGTGTTCCAAAAGAGATAAAAAACCATGAATACCGGGTTGGCATGGTACCGTCCTCCGTACGTGAACTGACGATGCTGGGCCATGAAGTATACATAGAAAAGGACGCGGGTCTCGGCATTGGATTTACTGACGATGACTATACTGCTGCCGGTGCCGCTATCTTAGATAGTGCGGCGGAAGTGTTTGCCATTGCCGAAATGATCGTGAAAGTTAAAGAGCCGCTGGCAGTTGAACGTGCCATGTTGCGGCACGATCAGATTTTATTTACTTATTTGCATTTAGCACCCGATTTGGCACAAACCGAAGATTTGCTCAAAAGCGGCGCGGTCTGTATTGCTTATGAAACCGTTACCGATGCCAAAGGTGGTTTGCCACTGTTGGCTCCTATGTCAGAAGTGGCTGGTCGTATGTCGATTCAAGCCGGCGCTATGGCATTGGAAAAATCTCACGGTGGTCGCGGCATGTTACTTGGCGGAGTTCCGGGTGTTGAACCCGCTAAAGTGGTGATTATCGGCGGCGGCATGGTAGGTACCAATGCGGCGCAGATTGCGGTGGGTATGGGGGCGGATGTGGTGGTGTTAGATCGCTCCGTTGATGCCTTACGCCGTCTTAACATGCAATTCGGTTCAGCGGTGAAAGCGGTATATTCCACCGCGGATGCTATCGAACGTCATGTTTTGGAAGCTGATTTGGTTATTGGTGGCGTATTGATCCCCGGTGCGCAAACACCAAAACTGGTAACCAAAGAGATGATCAAGAAGATGAAGCCTGGCAGTGCTATTGTGGATGTTGCGATTGACCAAGGCGGTTGCGTTGAAACATCTCATGCCACTACGCACCAAGATCCTACCTACATTGTGGATGATGTCGTACATTACTGCGTTGCCAATATGCCTGGTGCCGTTGCCAGAACCTCAACATTTGCACTGAACAATGCGACCTTACCTTATATCTTAAAGTTAGCGCGTATGGGTTATAAAGAAGCGCTGCTAGATGACAAGCATCTGTTGGCAGGTTTGAACGTAATGCATGGCAAATTAACCTGCAAAGAAGTGGCGGAATCTCACGGTTTAGCGTACACAGCAGCTGCTAGCCTGTTACAATAATCCAGCAGTATCGAAACAACACTAAGGAGCCTGCTGGCTCCTTTTTTATCGATTGAGGCAATCTTGATAATTCGGGGAATGGCGCTTTACCACCCTCGTCAAATTACCTACAATCGCTGACAATTTTTTGAAGGCATGGAGAAATTTATGAGCCAAGCTAAACATTGTCATCTGCTTATTCTGGGGTCTGGCCCTGCCGGATACACCGCTGCGGTTTACGCTGCTCGTGCCAACCTGAAGCCTGTGATGATCACCGGGATGCAGCAAGGTGGTCAGTTAACCACCACAACCGAAGTTGAAAATTGGCCAGGTGATGCTGACGATTTAACCGGGCCATTGCTGATGGAACGTATGCAGAAGCATGCGGAAAAATTCAATACCGAGATTATTTTCGATCACATCAATCGTGTTGATTTGCAGCAGCGCCCTTTCCGTCTTGTGGGTGATAACGCAGAATACACCTGTGATGCACTGATTATTGCCACTGGCGCCTCCGCCCGCTATCTGGGATTGCCATCGGAAGACTCTTTCAAAGGCAAGGGGTTTCAGCCTGTGCGACCTGTGATGGTTTCTTTTACCGAAACCAAAAAGTGGCGGTGATCGGTGGCGGTAACACCGCCGTTGAAGAAGCACTTTATTTGTCTAATATCGCCGCTGAAGTTCACGTTATCCATCGGCGTGACAGTTTCCGTTCGGAAAAAATCTTGATCGACCGCTTGATGGATAAAGTGGCCAACGGCAACATCATTTTGCATCTTGACAGCACACTGGATGAAGTGACTGGCGATGAGATGGGGGTTACTGGAGTTAAGCTGAAAAACGTTAAAGACGGCTCTGTGACAGATCTTGCCGTTGCCGGGGTATTTGTTGCTATCGGTCATAGCCCCAATACAGCTATTTTCGAAGGACAGCTAGAGATGAATCATGGCTATCTGAAAGTCAACAGTGGTATCAATGGCAACGCCACCCAAACCAGCATCCCAGGCGTATTTGCTGCGGGCGATGTGATGGATCAGTATTATCGTCAAGCGATTACCTCTGCTGGAACCGGCTGTATGGCGGCACTTGATGCAGAGCGTTATCTGGATGCACAAAAGTAATATTCAGCAAATGAGAAAAACCGGCGATATCGCCGGTTTTTTTATCTCTAGCTCAGCAAAACACAAGTTGCCAAGCGCTAAACCGCACTGCTAACGGCATTGTTGTCATCTAAATACTGCTGATTGTGGCGCAGCATATCCAGCAGCTCATCAATATAGGCGTCCTGCCGCTCCGAATAATTCACTAGCCCATAAACCAGCTTTTCCGCACTTAGTGGTTCTTTTTGTGCTCGTAGATCCGCACGAATAGAACGGAACAAGCCATATGCGGCGTTAGAGTTCAGATTGCGCATATAAGATGCTACTGAGTCTTCCACACTTGAGAATACCGCGACTTCATGTACTTGCCCCTGCCCGCGTGATTGAGGTACTAAGCCACAGCCTTCTTTAAAACACCATTGACCAAAAAAGTTGAACCCTTCTTTGGCAAAACGCGATGCTCCCCAACCCGATTCATTCGCTGCCTGGATTAGTACCATCGACTCGGGGATCACATCCACCCGTCTCAGCAAACTTCGTAAACTTGCGGCATCAATAGTGCGGATAGCATATTCATATTTATCCGCCAGTTTGTGTACCCGATAGACGTCGGCGTCATCGAGTACCACATTATTTTTGAGATGACTCTGTACTTGTAACAGAAAGCGCCGTTCCTCTGTGATGATGCGGTTTTGTTTTTTTACCGCGGGGCGCAAGAAATCAAAAAATGCCTGTTTTTTGGCACTCACATCATCAAATGCACTGAAATCAGGGATTAAATTAACACCCAGCCGATTTTTCTGCACCAGAGGGGTGCCGCTGTCATTTTGCTCGGCTATGGGGATGAAGATAACTCGCAGTGCTAACACGGCAAGAATAACCACCGCCATAGCCAGAATAGATGAGCCTAAGCGACCTGTTCTCAAACAGCCTCCTTTGACATTACATACTAACAAACGGGGTTGATTATAAATCAGGCATACGGTTTCACAAAATTTGCAGTGCTATGATGCTCGCTACCACATAAAGAAAGGACGGATTAAACCGTCCTTTTACAGATTTGCCGTAACTGCGTTACAGTACCTTGGCAATCGCCTTACAAATAACGGGAATATTGGTTTTTGTCATCCCCGCTACACTGATCCGCCCAGAGCCAACAATGTAGATGCCGAACTCTTCACGAAGCCTTTCTACCTGAGCTTTATTAAGGCCGGAAAAACTGAACATACCTTTTTGATTACAGATAAAACTGAAATCCCGCTGAACACCTTCTGCTTTCAGCGTATCCACAAATAGCTGCCGCATTTCTGCAATTCGTTGCCGCATGGCAGTCACTTCGTCCTGCCATAATGCTTTTAACTGTGGATCAGCCAGGACTGTGCTAACAATCAAACCACCATGTGCCGGAGGATTTGAGTAATTGGCGCGGATAGTACGCTTAACCTGGCTGAACGCTTTTTGCACTGTTGCCGGGTCTTGGGCAACCAGTGTAACTGCGCCGATACGTTCGTTGTAAAGCCCAAAGTTTTTGGAGAATGAGTTGGCGACGATCAACTCTGGTACGACTGCCGCAACAGTGCGCAGCCCCAAAGCATCTTCTTCAACGCCATCACCAAAGCCTTGATAGGCAAAATCAAACAGAGGAACCAGTTGTTTAGAGAGGCACAGTTGGGCAATCTGCGTCCATTCAGAGGGCGACAAGTCAATACCACTTGGGTTGTGACAGCAACCATGCAACAGCACTAAATCGCCAGCGGCGGCTTGTTGCAAGTCAGCCACCATCGCCCCAAAGTCCAGTGATTGGTTGGCCGCATCGTAGTAACCATATTCCTTAATCGTTAGACCAGCCGCCGTGAAGATATTTTTATGGTTGGCCCATGTTGGCCGACTTACCCAAATCGTTTTGCTATTGGTGTTATTGGCCACAAATTCTGCGGCTATTCGCAAGGATCCAGTGCCACCAGGAGCTTGCGCCGTTGCGGCCAGCCCTTCTGTAACGATTTTGCTGTCGGCACCAAAGAGCAATTCCTGTACGACTTTGTTATACAGTTGCACGCCATCAATGCCTAAATAGGTTTTAGAGGTCTCGGTATCTAACAATTTAGCCTCTGCCAGCTTAACCGACTTCAGCACAGGCGTTAGACCAGATTCGTCTTTATATACACCAACGCCTAAATTGACTTTGTCTTGTCGGGGATCTTTTTAAAGGCTTCTGTCAGTCCCAATATTGGATCGTCAGGGGCTTGGCTTATCTGTGGGAAAATCATGTTGTATACCTGCTCTATGATGGGAATGGTAGGGCGAAAATTTGCTGTATTTATACCACTGGCAGTACCCCCAAAACAGCTTTATCGATAAATAATGTGAACACACTGCTGAAGGAATGAACATCTTCTAAAAGAGTGGCAATAAAACCCAATAACTCACAGTGTTGAGCGCTTTTTACTACCAAGGCATCAATAAAATCTTACCTGAAACAGATTATCTGGAATATGTCAGTAACGGCGCATATGGGCCATTTAGCTGGTTAACGGCCAACATCCCGGTGGTAACCGTGTTGGAGAGATGGTTAAGAAAACGCTGGTACTAGCAATCTGAGTTCCAGCTGGGTTGGCGTTATACCACTAAAAACAGACTACATATCAAACAGTAAATAGCGTTATATCGCAGTTGCACTACACTTAAGGTGAACGTCCACTGTGTGCTTGGATCCAACGATGACTTACGAATTAGAGTTGAGATATCCGCAGGATGCACCAGAACGCTTGGAAGCGCTTCTTTCATACTTAAATGATTGGCACGAATATGAACATAATGCTGAAAATCATGCCGTCCAACTCACTGTCTCAAAAGAGGTTTTAGACAGTGAACTGCACATATTGCAAAAACACTTCCCATGGCTCGATGTGCAACAATTTGTGTCTTTAAATTAGTAGGTGATTCGATTACCTGAAAAGGAATAGACCGCACAAGCTACTCATGCCGCGATAAAAATTTTGCCATCGCAATCCCGCAATGGCATTCGGGTTCATATTTCAATCGTTCACATTGGAACACTGAACTGTCAACTTCCACCAACGGGTATTCAACCAACGTTGGTGGTTGTCTGTCACTTGATAATCAGCTTCATTTAAAACTTCGATAGGCACTAAACAAATGGGATAAACACTGCCACCAAACTTAGGCTCAAAACTCATAACATCACGCGCAACCGCCTTCCGGTCATCGGATGTCATGGTATTTATCCCATATAGTTCCATAGGACTAACTTTATGTTCATACATGTGGATTTCAAAAATATTTTCAGAAATCCTATTGACCTTAATGGCCCGCTTATCAATCAAACTCTTTGTAATTCCTTCAGTATTTGTTCCTGCACATCCTGTGACTAAAATCATAATTGCTATGATTGCAGCACATATTTTCACTCGAAACTCCTCTCAATAGCGCCATTTTGGCACAGTAAACTTCGGGGAAATCAGCATTCACATACTTATCGTTAACTAGAATAAAATATAGTCAGTAATCTTTTGACTAACAATAAATTAAGTCACATTACTCACAAATTGTGATCGCATGTTGAATAGAGCAAACCATGGCGATTATTAGGGCGCGGCCGCGTGCACTGCGTAAAAAGCAAAGTTAATCCAGCGCCAACTCGACAAGCTTGTTGATGTTCTGGGAATATCTCAGTGGGGATCTGATGACTTTGAACCTAAGGGTAAGAACATGCTCAAGCTGGTAGAACCGCGAGAGCTTGCTGTTCATAACCATAAGATTCGACAAGGAAAAACGATGACGACTTAACAGTGGGATTTCCTCTTATTGAGTGTAGGAAGAAATGACACCGCTACAACCCTGGTGTTACTGGATTTTACGGGACAATCATCGGAATGATGATTTTGGAATTATCTTGGTCAGAACTCGAAAATCTAAGGAAAACATCCCGAACATTGAATCACGATACATCACATCATAAACTCACAACATCCTCCCGTTCTGCCGTCGGAACAAACATGTCAAAATATGACATAGATTCTGCTGAGACCCAATATCAACCAGGTTCGGATAACAATGTCTTGCTCAATAAGCTGGGAATAACCAACCTTAAAGATATGAACGATATCGAGTCCACACTGCTTACACACCTATATGAAAAGATTTTTTCTGCCGATGGGCACGTTACCCCAACAACATTTCATACGATTGCTACATGGCATCGGTGGTGGTTGGCCAACGTTTATGATTGGGCTGGCAAGATCCGCAATGTGAACATGAGTAAAGGGGACTTTTTATTTACAGCCCCTTCACAAATTTCCAAGTGCCTAGATCGCTATGAAAACACATTTTTAAGCAACTACGATCAACTACCGAGCATGCCCCATGAAGTTCTAGTCAGTTATTTAGCCGCAAGCCATGTTGAATTTATTTTGATACACCCGTTTCGGGAAGGTAACGGACGCATATCTCGACTACTGATGGACACCATGAGCAACCATGCCGGATATGGATTGTTGGACTATAGCTTGTGGGACAAACACAAGGATTTTTACATTGCATCAATCCAGGCTGGTGTCAGCAAAACTATCAGCATATGGAAAGACTCGAGAGGGACATCTTAATCGGCTAAAGCGAGATGGCTGTACTTACGTTTGTTATTTTCAATACGCCGCTCAATTTCTCGCACAGATTGACCTGTTTCAATAGCAGTAGAACTGGCCACGGCACGGTAAATCATCTTTTGGGTAACTTTCTTTTTCTCTGCTTTCATTAACCTACATCCGCATACGCTGTTTTGACCGTATGGTCACATTGTAGCATGTTACTGGACTTTGACCATTCATTTCCCATTCCTGTGCATGGGAGGAAATGTAACCAGCAATAGATTGATTTATAAAGACAATACGTCACATAAACAAAAACACGATCTTGGGATTATCTTGGTCAGCAGATACATCTTAATTAAGGCAAAGCGTGTCAGGTCGTCAGCCAAATCAGGTAAATTTCGGATAAAAATTCTACAGGGCAACTAATCAAACACTGGCGCTGATTTTCTACGGCCGACAACTCTAATTTTTCCACTCGCTAAAATGGTATGTCGTCACCAAAAACTGGGGACTCTGCCACCTCTGAGTTCAACTCAACCACTGGCTGCCGGGTAAATTCCGGCGGGGGTTTATTGCTCTGAAGCATTCTAAAAACTCTGTCCGATCATTTACCTTCATCAAGACTGAATCGCCACTCATAGGCCCCGCGATGTAACAAATCTGACCGTTCATAAAGCTCCAAAAAAAATGGCTCCACAATGGGAGCCGTTTCGCTTCAGGCAGGGAGGGAACGCTTAACTGTAACTCTGGCGAGTATGCCAAAAATGTAACGTTTTTATGGGGGTAAAAAACTCAAATCTGACGCTTTTAGCCTCAAATCTGACGCTTCGGTGTTTTACATCATTTAACTTGTTAGCTGGCTAACAATATTCGATGCAGAAAATTGGGGGATCATGCTGATGATCTCGGTTGGAGTTGTAACGATCAAAAACGATCTGACAAAGTTGTGGTTTTAACTCGTCGATAATCCCACTGTCACAAGTGAGATTTTGTTCTTGCAAATTCATGCAGTTACAAAATTCTGATGGTATACAATTTATCGGCACTGAAAAAACAACAACCAACCTCAGAAAAATTTCATATGTAGTCAAAACTCGCGAGTCCCCACCCCCGCAGTGGGTTTAGCTGGAAGGACCCTTGATATTTTCAAGCTCGGTGTTAACAAAGCTTTTTTGGCGTTGAGTATCCCGTAAAGCTTCCTGGATAGTGCGATAAACTGAATCTCTGTCTATTTCACCTATCATTTCTGTTGAATCTTGATTCAGATCTTTAGGTATGTAAATTTTTAAATATCTTTCATTAAGATATATGTCCTTTTTATCAATCTTAGCTAAGTTGAGATAGGTCAAAATCTCCGCGTAAATATATTGATCTTTGATGACCATATCGTTGTACCACAACATAAGGTTTTCATCGTTTACGTTCTTTAAAGAAGTTAAAGCATCTAACAATTGTTTACTTCTTTGGAGTAAGAGTTCATTACATTTCTCAAGTCTTCCATTAATGATAGGCACTGACCAATTCTTGTATGTCACATAAGCAAATCCTAATGCTGTTATAGTGGCCAACCCTGCGAGCACAGAAACACTATCAACAAAGGCTTGGTACACACTGAGCTCACCAGTAATCACACGGAAGATAGCCATTCCTATCCAGAAGCAGGTAACAGCAATAACCCCAAGCGCAAACCACTTAAACCGTTTCATCATCACACCAACACCAATTCAGCCCGTCTCAACCAAAACAGGAACGTCTTGCGGCTATCGAACCCAGCAAGCGCCCAGTTCCCTCTGCAGAAATAATGTGCCCGAATAGCGCGGCGGCAATCCATGCTCAGCTTTTCCACTTTCAGGTCATACCGTACCACGTACCTTGGTGGCTGAATATCGAATTCAATCACACTAACATCATGGATTAATGGCTCTTTTATCTTGTCGCATGCACTACGTGATGCGTATCCCTGCCCGTACTCATGACGCAGCCACCAGTTAGCCCAGGCGCGCAGCTCAAGCCGGAGTTGCTTCATGTTCATCAACTGCTCATGCTGTGCATCGTGCTTATGCTGCATGCTTCATCCCCCGCAAGTTATCCAGTTCCAGCTTGAAAACACCCACACAGATGGCGCACAGGTCATCATATGACACGGCAGAGGCTCCGTTCTCCCAGCGCTGATACGTTGACCGACTCACCCCGTAGATGCTGGCGACTTCATCCTGCGTCATCCCCCGCAACTTGCGGCCTAACTTCAGCAAATCAGCACCTTTCAAACCGTCATTTTTATCCATCAAAATCCCCTGTTTTTCGCTGAGTGCATCCTCTTTAGTCAATGATGCATCGATCATCACAGCCACCCGCTTGCCATCTTTGTTTCAGCATTCCCACGATCTGAGGACGATCTAGGGATTATCTCGGGCGCAACCTGATTAAAACCATGCTCAATCAAATACTCGTGATACCGCTCAATCGCCCGTCTCATGCCCTTATTCAAATCACTCAACATATAGGTACGCAAAAGCAACGGTAGCGAGTGATTAACCAGCCTCTCGCCAATGACGGTATCAACACCCATATCGGCGATGATGGTACGAAAAAGCTTCCGCAGATCATGAGAAGTAAAATGCTTGAACCGAATATCCTCACTCCACTTCTGCGCAGTGCGGATAGACACAGGGCCATTGGTGCCAGGGAACAAATAAGCACGCTTACCCACGTTCTTGAGCTGCCAACGGCGATAATGCTCAATCAACGCAATAGCGGCATGAGTAAGCGGGATCCGGTGCTCTTGCTTGGTCTTGGTATGACTCGCCGGAATAACCCACATACCCCCGGCAAAATGCTCCCAGCGAGCCTGTCGGGTTTCGTTAATGCGACTACCAAACATCATCATCAGCACAAACAACATCGCAATGCGCATAGGTGCCGCACTCAACCGACTAAAAAGCTCGCTTAACTCAGACTCAAACAGCCGGGTATCATTAGCCGCCACCTTTAGCGACATCCGCGACCGATACCCAGCCAGCGGGTTCTGCTCAATCACCCGCATGTCAGACGCCGCCGAGAACGCCGATTTCAGCTTATTCACCAGCTCAGTGATGTAACTCGGCTTATAGCCTTCATCTAGCAACGGTTTGACTAACAGGCGGTCAATCTCGATAAACGACAGCGAAGATAACGCCAAGTGGCCTAACCTTGGCAACAGATGCCGAGTAACTGCTGACTGCACATTGCGGCGCCAACTATCACTTAAGGTGGTATTTCCCATCACATGCTGCACATACCAAAGCAGCACACCACTGACCATCTCAATAGCCCCCGTCACCATATCGCCTCCTGCACTTCGCTGCGCCAGCATCACCGGCAACTGCTCAACAAAGGTATCAATACACATATCCGGCCAAGTGCCCTGCTTATCCCACTTAGTCCGATTACGTTCATTCACGACCAAAAACACGCTAGCGCGTTGCCTGTCAGTTGTTGCCCGTAGCCTCACCGATGGATAACGTGTGTCCCGAAAATCCCTCGTTACACCATCCTTTAGCCACCGCCTTAGGTTTGCCCGGTTCAACTTGCCGACATCAACACCACTAGCCATCAGGCAACCATCCTGTATTCAAACGTGTTGTTGGTACCCGGGCGAACTCGCTTTTCGCGGCCTTCGGTTGGCAATTCACGCCAGCGAGCACTCAAGGCAGTTTCGCTATCTAACGCACCGAACATCGAACGACTTAACGACTGGATTTCAAACAACGTGTGCCAGTTACCATCACTCAAAATCGCCACCAAGCGCTGCTTTTGGGTTTTAGGGGCTTGATTAACTTCGCTCATGCGGCCTCCTGATGGTGTTTGCGATATGCGGCATTAAACAGTGCCATCGCCTTAATCGATGGAGCTGCTGCGGCAAACTCCTCCTGCATCATGTTTCCTGACGCACCAGATCCATATAATTTCACTGGTGTTTCTCTGGAATACTTTGTTTGCAGCTTTCTAATCCCACGCGCTGCCAACTCACGCTTAAGCCTGTTGGTACCCACACCAGCCATACTTGCCGACTTACAAAGCCCAACATTCAGCGTCTGGAAATATTTCACCGCCTTTTCTATCCGTTCTGCACTGGCTATATCGCGCTTTGCACCAGCATCGGTAATACGCTTTTTTGTATTTACTGCACTGCCAATTTACACAAGCGTGGCCACCTTTCACATAACGCTTGGTACCACCACAACCAAGGCATGGCTTAGTACACGTAAACGTCACCGCTGATGGATCTGCCGCTTCCGCAGCTTTAGCTTCTGCTCGAATCGTCATGCAACTGCCCTCCTCTTGTTCATAGCCAATGCTTTGTAAGCCATCGCCACCGAATTAAGCCAGGTATTCGCCACCTTGCGCTTATCGGCGTTTTCAGTGGTCAAATACAACCGCTCGTACTCAACGCACACGTGGTGAACCAGCAGAGGATCATCCGGCAAGCACGCAAGCCGCTGCATGATCCAATCGATGTCAGAAATCTTGGTTCGACCATAATAAAAAATCGGATAACGGCGATATGGATGCGCCGCAGAGCCAATATCTGCAGGCACGTAACAAACAGGTATTTCAGGCAACAAACTCTCGTTTGCAGCATCACAATTAGGGCTATTAGCCGCCTGAATAAACTCAAAACCATCTGGGGCATTAGTGGGTAAGTCTTTACGCAGCAGCATGATCAACCCCCTTACCACGATGGCTAGGCCAGTTGAATTTAATCCTAAGGGCCACAGCGTCACGCAAGCGATCAAATGCCCGCTCACCTAACATCGCTTTAAGCCCTTCGGTGTCCAAATTGGTGATAAACCCCGTTGGCATCTTGGCTTGCAACCGCTTATCGATGATCCGCGTTAGCCACAGTCGTTCGTCCAACGTATCCCGTTGCAAGCCAATTTCATCAATGATCAACAGCTCAGGACGGCATAAATCAGCCAGTAAACGTTCCTCAGTAACCGCACCGGAATATGACTCCCGAACACGCGCCATTAAGTCCATTACCGACACCATCACCACAATGTGATGCCGCCGCATCAGGTCAACGGCTATCGCACTCGCCAGGTGGTTCTTACCCGTGCCGCAACTGCCCATAAACATAAAACCGCTGCCATTGCTGGCATGCTCTGCAAAGTCATCAGCAAATCGTTTTGCCGCATCGCGGGCCACATACTGGCCTTTACAACTGCACTGTTAGTTATCAAACGTGCATTTCAAAAATGACGGCGTAATACCCGATTTACCCACAATCGCCGCTGAAACACGCATGCGGTGTTCTTGCGATAACTTGATCTCGTCTTCACGCTTGCGCTGTTCGATTTCTTCCCGGCTTGCAGGTTTGATGTGCGGCGGCACTTTTGCCATGATCCGCTCTAAGTCAGAGATTGGTTTCATTCGCCCTCCCACGGACCTAGTTCATCGGTCTGTCTTGTGGATGAATGATCCGGCACTGATAGCGATGACGAATTTCCATGCCAATTGCGCTGCAACATGCCGGCATTCACCAGCCAATTAAACTCAAAGGCTGCCCAACCACGCACTGCGCACTCAGCCAAACAATCATCGACTGAAAGCCCATGTTGCGCTGCCTGATGAAGATGCCGCGCCAATCGATTAACCGCCGTCTGCGTCAATGGCAACCGCTTGGCTTTGCGGATAGCCAGCCAGTCATTGAGAACCTGTTCAGTTGGCTCGGTAGGCCACGATGAATAATCGAGATCATCACTACTCGCTTTTTGCTTGCCAGCACAGGCAGATTTTTTAGTTGATTTACCCGATGAATTTTGCGCCTCGTGCGGTAAAGCTTTTAAAGGTTCATTGACTGGTTCAAAAGAGTGACTGGTTCTAGTGCTATCTGACGGCATAGGGGTGTGCTATATGACGGCATACCCCTATGCTATTTGGCGGCATAGGTGCGTCATCTGATGACACAGGAGGTTTGGGTGGCAGTTGTAGCTTGTAAATGTTGGATGCGTGGCCTAACTCCGTCTTGCGTGGATGAATTGTTAAATAGCCAGCAGATTCCAGATCTTTGATGTGCTTACGCACGGTGGAATGGGCAATCTCACATTGATCGGCAATATGCTGATAACTTGTCGGCTAACATACAAGCGCAGCTCACTATCCACATGGTCATGTTGCACTCGCCCACTCGTCCGCCAAGATTGCGTGGGCGTTTTATTTTAAGCGTTACCATTATCTATCTCCCAAAGCAGCCCCTACGCAGCACCCTGCGGCTCCGGTAACTGACAACCCGCGTCATACAGCAACGTGGCAATCGACTCGGCCGACATCGTGGGCGAAAGTCGCACCACCGCAGCAATCCGGTTAATCTCATGCTGCCGTTGCTCGTTATAACGCCAGCGTGAATCACCAATACGCGGCTGGTTGCTCATGCGCTCGAAAAGCTCGCGCTCCTCCGGTGATTCCGTTTCAACATGCAAAGGCACATGCAACGGCACAACCTTATCGTTCATCATCCCCTCCATCCGCTGGTGACAGCGGCAAACCAGTCTTTAATCTCAGCGACTTCACGCTTGACCGCGGCGCGCAGCTCCCGCGTGAATCGCACCCAGGCGATGGTTAACGCCTGCTCTTGCTCCAAGCGCTTAATGCGCTCGTCAAACTCCCGCGACAACTTCGCAATAAAAATCGCCATACGCGCTTTTTTAGCCCATCTGGCAGGGTTTCAATTTCCTGACACAGTTCTCGTAACTCATTGAAATGGGCATCAAGCATCACGTCATGTATCCCGGCCAACTTCGCCTCAGAATACGCAGCACGGTTCTCATGCTGCTGATACACCCAATCGCGGGCATCACAGGTCATTTGAATATCAATGTCATCCATACCGCCGCCTTAGCGCTTGGCGCTCATAGTCGTCCCGGCAATCAGCATCACAAAAGCGCAGTTCACCCGCCAAAGCAGTACCGCAATAACCGCAGTGGCCCGTAGGCGTTAACTCACTCGCCTTACGCGCCTGGCGCACTGCCAGCACAATGGCTAACTCCTGCGAAGGCTGCGATTTATCCGCCTCATTCGCCATCACACGGCCTGCGCTTGCTTCAAAAACGGATATTCAGTTTCAAGCAGATCAATGCTGGCCTGAGTGGTTGCCCGCGATTCACGCAACTCCTGATGACACTGCATTAACTGCTGCTTGCTGGGTTCCGCCCCAAATCAATCACCGCCATGCGTGATTTACGTTTCATGTACTCCCCTCCCTGTGGGGTTATGGTTAACTGGCTAACCGAAGTCAGGCAGCATCATCCAACTGCATCAGCAGCGGATCATCGGCCTTAAGTTCACCCTTGGTGATGCGTTCAAGTTGAAAAGTGCGAAGCTGTGGAATGACCTCAGGCCACTTTGAAACTGCCGCCTGAGATATTGGAAACCCAGCTTTGGTAAGTGCCTGAGCCACACCTTGCTGAGTTTTGAAGACATTAAGTACGTCAGATTTGGTCATGATTGGCACCTGTAATGTGATTACACATACCACAATATAACAATTGTTATCAGCATTCAATAGCTAAAGTTTAATGAACTCTTATAACCTATGTTATATCATTTAGGTAAATATGATGATTCCTATACGTATGACTGAATCTAGCCTTGGAGATAACATCCACAAAAGGATGACGGAACTGAATTTAACTCAGCGTGAAGTTGCTGATATGTCAGGACTATCGCAAGTAACAATCCACAAATTGATATCTGGAAAAGTTAAAGGCACGACTAAAATCCTCGAATTATCTAAGGCATTACAGTGTTCACCTGAACGTCTTTTATACGGTATTGATCCAATTAAAAGAGATCCCGTGCAAAACGCGAGTTACATGGGGATGCTAGACGCTTGGGATGATTCAACCACACTCGGAGAGGATGAAGTGGAACTGCCTTTTTACACGGAAGTACAACTGGCTGCTGGCAATGGGATTATTGCCGTAAACGAAAATCGCGGGCCAAAACTCAGGTTCTCAAAATCCACCTTACGCAATCAAAAAGTAGATCCACTCGCCGCAGTCTGTGTAAAAGTGGCGGGCAACAGCATGGAGCCGGTACTCCCTAACAACACCACCGTAGGCATCGACACTGCCACCAAAAACATCATTGATGGCAAGATGTACGCAATCAATCACGATGGCATGTTACGCATCAAACTGCTCTACAAACTACCGGGTAACGGCATCCGCGTTCGCAGCTATAATCAAGATGAATACCCAGACGAGATTTACCCCGGCGACCAAGCTAAAGTGATCACTGTCATAGGTAAGATCTTCTGGTACTCAGTGCTTTTGTGAAAAGGATTATTAAAAATGGATTTTAAAGTATTTATAATTTTAATTTTAGTTTGTTTTATTTTCGTTATTTATAAATTTGAAACATTTAAAATTTTTTTCATTAACACATTTAAAAAAATAAAAATTAAGAATAAGAGAATTATTTTTTCTATATTTTTATCTCTAGTAATATATTCTGGATGGGTAACTTTTTGGATGGCTTATGCTAATCTTTGGTTTTTTAATAATGAATTTATAATTAAACACTTTAGAGGAAATAATGAACCATCTGATTTTTCTGTTTCATATGCTGCATCATCATTGGATAGTTTAATATTTTTTATCGTTATTGGGTTAATAACATTCTTGTTATCTATTAAAAAACCTGAGGATGAAACTCTCAGAACTAAAGTTTCATACATTTTTCCAGGTTATGACTCAGATCCGTCTTTGATTAAATTTTTACAAGATAAGATATCTGCATTGGCATGCATAAGCCCACAAGTTCATAGAGTTGTTACTTTTCAAGAACTAGTTAGGTTCGATGATATTGACAAGTACGCCATAAAAACATACACAAAATCAAACTCTTTGATTAAAAACATTCATAACAATCATCAATATAATAATGATTGTGCAATTTTTAGAGCTACTGCTGACAAAGTAGATACAAGTCTAAATGTTGACCTTTTAGGTGAAATACATGATCTCGCTATAATAAAAAAATTAATCAAGATGAACTATCAGAAAAAATTAACTTGATAACATGTGAGCAGAAGTTGACAAATGATGATAAATGCAAATTTGAAAAAAATATGAAATGGAACTAGCAGCACAAGAGTCAATTCAGTTTATTTCTAGTGGCTGGATGTTACAAACTTCATGGGAAAAAATTACATATACAGCAGCAAGATATACATCAAGTCAGAAATTAGAATTACATAACGAACTAAAATTTGATTTAAAGATCCACCTGATATCACCTAGTAACTATCCTAATGGTGAACATATAACCATCAAATCAGGTTCTCATACAAATTTTGAGTTTGGCTCTTTTATTCCAGATGAAAAGATAACATTAGTGTTGGAAAGCACGCTTGACGAACTTACTTGCAACGATGTTGATGATGTCGTAGTCCCAATTGCCGATTGCACAGTTACCGCTAATGACTGACTTCACCAAGCTTTGAACCAGTCAAGTATGGCTATAGACTAAAACTAGTTGACACTGGACGAGCCACAACTACAATAAAACAAGATTTCTGTTGTATCTTACAATGCTAACGTATCACTAAATGGAACTTAGTTGAGGAGGGAACATGTTCAAAGGCGATTATACTGGCCCGTAGCTATATTTTAATGCGTCTAAAATGAACTTAATGCATTCTAAATAAACCCACAATTTATGTGGGTTTATTTTTATCAAAGAATTACATATAGTTATGGATCATAACAGATACACTTTCCATTGCATCGGATAGGTTCATGCGCTAAAGATAGTATCGGTTCCCTAGCCTACGATTGCGCATTGTACCAATGTTAGAAGTGAAATTAATTTCACTTACTATGGATTGTTAGCATAAACCAACAAAAGCCAGTCATAGCTTCCAGCAAATTTTACTTGGACTTATCAATAAAAAACGGGATGTTGCTGAGTCTAGTACCATCATAGTTGAGCAAGCATTTATATTCTTCATCACCAACGTATCCACCGGCAACTTCTCTGGCATTGATTGATACTACCAATACCCTACGAGGGCCTGAATCATCAGAGGCCCAATCCAGTCTGTACTTTGAGATATACGCTGACCTTGGATCTTTAAACTGTACCCGCTCGTGAATCACGTTAAAACACTGTTCCGCTAATTCATCTAGGCTATAACCGCCCTTGTCAGTTAACATCTTCTTCTGCTCGCTTACCGTAATAATCTCAGCATCATCACTGCACGGCATTGAGCTAAAAGTCACCTTACCATCCACCTCACACTTAAAAATTTCAGCTGGCGTACTTGTTGAAACAGCCATTAGCAACATAAAAATCCATTTCATAGCACTTATCCATGTAAAGTTGTTTGTTTTCAATCCATTAACATACATCGCAAATGGTGGCAGAGTAACCTTAGTTAAAAAATTATAACTTTTATTATCAAATCTTCTTGTTAATTCCTGATAACTATTATTATAGTGATTTCGTACCTTGATAACTACAGGGATGAAACACATGACAATACTCACCAACACACCAAGCACAACCAAGGAAAAGCGCGAGCATCACCGAGGCCGATGCCTTCGACCAGAACGCCGCCGAAGCCTTCAGCGCCAAAGCAGACCACATTCTGACCGGGAGAGCAGCATGATCAAGCCAGCAGATATTATTCGTGATAACGATGGGTTATGGACTCACCCTGATTTGCCAGAGTGGGATGAAGGAACAACGAAGGAACAGGTTGATGCTTGGGCGTCAGAGAATGGTGGAACTATTCACGTTGAATGGATGGATGGTAACGCACCGCAGGAACTAACAGACCGCTATTTTGAAGTTGGAGAACCAGATTGTAGCTACTGGTACCCATGTTGCAACAAGGAAGGAAACTTCTTGTTGAGTATTCACGACACCGAAGATGGCCCGGTTGCACTGTTCTTTGTGCCAAATTCGTCAAAAGCAGTGCTTGATGTGATTGCAGAACGTCAGCGCCAGTTATCTGTAGAAGGTTGGACACCTGACCATGATGACAAGTACAACGATAGCGAGTTAGCCACTGCAGCTCTTTGCTACCTCAAAGCTTCCTTCACTGACGAAAAGTTCACTATCAAAAAGAAGCCAGACCAATTATGGCCTTGGGCTAGTGAGTGGTGGAAGCCAGCTAATCCACGCCGAGACTTAGTTAAAGCAGCAGCATTAATCCTCGCAGAGATTGAGCGCTTAGACCGTAAAGCGGCTAAGGAGGCAGCATGATAAAGCCTCTGGTTCCCGGGCACGAAACCGCCCGCAAGATCAACGCGCTGATCTCACTCACCGATATCACCAGCGATGATGTGAAAACCGCGCTGCACCACCGCTACGTGAAAGGCCACACCCAAACAGCAGCTGCGGCAATCAACGGTTTGGATGAAGGTAACTTTTCACGGACCTGTATCAGTCTGGAAGTTGTCGCCGCCAAAGTCGAAATCTGCAAAGAGGAAGACTGGGCACTCTTCGGCTACAAATCCCCTTTCATTCAACAGCCTCACACTTGTGAGCCAGCTAACAAGGAGGTTGCAGCATGAGCGAGTTTGATTATATCAACCAATACTACGGCGTTAACGCTTTTACTGGGCGCAAAGTGGTTGTTGATGGCCGGTTAGGAGTCATCGTTTCTGCTCGTGGGAATTACATTGGTGTCAACTTCGACAGCGATACGCCAGGTACTATCTCAAACTGCCATCCAATATGGCGGGTTGAATACGGAGAGATTGGCATGATCCGCAAACCAACAAAGTCATAGCAACGCTATCAACGCTTTCTTGAATATGGGGATTGCTTCGATAGCTTTATCAGCTTTTGCCGTTGGGATGCATTGCCAGAACGCGAGTGGAATGGAGGTACAGCATGAGCTTTGCAGTATTCGGCGCATCACTGGACTACTGCACCAAGGTAGCCAGAACGCGCGTTAAACCCGTTAATGGTAACGGCAAGAACCTGGTGCAATTGACCGCTGAAGAATGGGAAAGCGAGGTCACCAAGTACGCCCAAAAGTTATTTGACGACATCAAGGCTGGCAAGAAAACTGCACCCAAAATATCGGCTGATATGACGCAACCATCTGCCGCCAAAGAGTTCATTGCTTTAGCAAAAAAACAACTGTTTGCGAAAACCTGCGGATATTCCAGCGAGCACCGGTGAAAGGCAGGACGAATCCGAAAACCAAACAACCGATCATGAAATTTCAACCGTGGCCACTGGTGGAGGATGTCGCATGAAAGAACGTCCAATAATTTTCAACGGCGACATGGTGCGCGCCATCATTGAAGGTCGTAAAACGCAGACACGGCGCATCATGAAACCGCAGCCAAAACCAACACCTGACGATTATTATGGACAGAAAGGACATCGGTGGCCTAGCAACAAGCACCAGTCGATGCTTCACGTCGAGGGAGAGTTGCAGAACGGATATGGCGGATGGACGGGCCTTGCTGGCGATGCCTGCCCTTACGGCAGTCACCGCGGTGATCTACTCTATGTCAAAGAGTCGGCATGGATGTGGTGTGAACGTATCCCGAACGGCACTACACCGACAGGCCGTGCCAAGTACCGCAACAAGCCGCTGCGCAGCGCTCCGATCTATTACGTTTCTGATCACCCTGATAAGCCAGATACCGATGTGGTTAGCCCTAATACTGGAAACAAATTCTGCTGGTGCTATAAAGCGGCGAGGTTCATGCCACGCTAGGCCTGCCGCATAATCGATGGAATCACCAATGTTCGCGTTGAGCGCTTGCAGGATATAAGCGAGCAAGATGCTTGGGCTGAAGGTTGTGAAGGCTATGATGATGATGTTACCGGAGGGGAAAGTGGTTACTCAGAATTCTCAGAATTATGGGTATCAATATATGGCGGTGAATCTTGGTTATCTAACCCTTGGGTTTGGGTAATCGAATTTAAAGTGCTTACCACCAAAGGTGTAATACCTAAGGAGGCAGCATGAACAACGCCTCTTTAGTAAACCAGACCAGCGCCGAAGCGGGTTTTGAATACTACACACCGCCAGTGTGGACGGTTGCGGCACGTGAACTGATGGGTGCCATTGATCTGGACCCGGCAAGTAACGCCATCGCTAACGAAATGGTAAAAGCAGATCGCTACTTCTCGCAAGAAGATGATGGATTAAAGCAGCAGTGGCATGGCCGTGTGTGGATGAATCACCCTTTCCACCGTGGGGAAGCGCCTTGCATCAGTAACCACAGCAAGTGCAAAAAGAAAGCCTGCCAGCAACGCGGCTATCACATCACCAAGGCAATACCAGGTAATGCTGACTGGATTAACAAGCTGCTGCACGAATACATGGCTGGTCATATAACAGAAGCTGTATGTATCACATTCTGCAATTCATCAGAAACATGGTTTAAACCGCTATTGATGTGGCCGCAGCTATTCCCACACGGCCGAGTGCATTACATCGGACAAGACGGCCAGCGTGTAAAAGGCTGCACCAAAGGCAGTGTGATCACATACATCGGCACCCGCACCGCTGCGTTCGCCAAGGCATTCGGACACCTCGGCACAATCAAAGTGCCATACAAGGAGGCAGCATGATGGCTGAACCTATTCCTGAAATGACATTTTTAACTGAGCAAGAAGTTGAGTACATCACCGGAGCTAAAATTGCCTCGTTGCAAATCTCGATACTTGCGAAAAATGGTATCAATCATATTGTTGATAGAAACGGTAAACCACGGCTAACGTGGTACCAACTCAACAATCCAGTGCGGTACGTGGCCGCTAATGACGGCCCTGACTTTTCAAAAATTTAGAAGGCAATCATGGTAGGCATTCGGAAAAACAAAGTAGATAACGCGCTACCTACCCGTGTTTACCGTGGGCGCAGCGCATATGAATGGAAGCCTAAAGACGGAACGACTGTAAGACTTTGCGCGTTAGACGCGCCGATTTCTGAGGTGTGGCGTAGATGGGAAACGCTGAACAACGAATTTGCTATAGCCTCGACGATCAATGGATTAGTCGAAAGATTCTTCAACAGCGCTGACTTTCACGAACTTAGCAGGGAAACTCAAAAGGACTATCGGAAGTATTCAAAAACATTCTGGCAGTGTTTGGCAAGATGCACGTGGACAAAGTTGAACCACAGCATATTCGCATCTACATGGACAAACGCGGCCTTAAAAGCCGAGTGCAAGCTAACCGAGAGCACGCCTTTTTCAGCCGCTGTTACCGCTATGGATTTGAACGAGGGCTATGTAAAACCAATCCCTGTAAAGGGGTGCGCAAGTTCAAAGAAGAAGCGCGCAAACGCTACATCACCGATATTGAATATCAGGCTCTGTATGATCACGCATCGGATGTGGTGAAAATTGCGATGGAGTTGGCTTACCTGTGCTGTGCCCGCCAAGGCGACATACTCGCTATGCGCACATCACAGATACTTGAGGAAGGCATTTTTATTACCCAGGGGAAGACGGGAACCGAGCAGATTAAACTATGGTCCCCACGCTTACGGGCAGCCATAGAGCTATCTAAAACACTTACCAAGCCTGGGATTACATCAACCTTTGTGCTAAGTCAGTCGTATGGCGGAAAATGGACACGAGACGGCTTCAATAGCCGCTGGAGTACAGACAGAAGCAAAGCCAGGGAAACCACCGGTCTGCCCTTAGACTTCACCTTTCACGATCTCAAAGCCAAAGGCATTTCGGATATCGATGGCACTCTGCAAGAGAAACAAGCGATATCTGGCCACAAGTCAGCTGGACAAACAGCCAGATATGATCGGAAAACTAAGCGGGTTAGTACTGAAAAAAACAGCAAGGATTGACTAATTATCCAACGCCTAACTTAGCCTTTGACTCCGTATTAGTATCCCAATATTGATTCGACACCAGAGACTAAATATTCCCGCATAACAACTGTGCTAAGTTTAGGGCTATGAAGTGCATCTTCAATTTTGTGAACGTCACCTGTAGTAGTCAATCCATGTTTATTCATAAAACTCTGGATGAAGTATAGAACTTCATAACCTTCATCTTTATCTACCTTAATTTGGTCCAATTTCCCTGCATACTCACCGTCACCTTTGTCACGGCTCCAAGTGTATTTGTATTTACCTTCCTGTAAGTGTTTCTTACCAACTTTAACCGCCATACAACTATCCCCATACAATTTTGAAAATTTATCATGATGATTCAATTCCATCATCAAGCTCAGGGACAATATGTACCCACAATAAAATTAGGTCAATTATCTTCCAGTCTAACAATGACAGAGTTGGAAGCAGAACATAGATAAGTATGGAAAGAAGAAAAAATTGGCTCCATCTTCTGAAACCATCTTCTGAAAATCTTCTGAAATGAGCTTTTGGTGAATTACAGGCATAAAAAAAGAGGCAAACAATTTAGCTTAACCTCTTGATTTACTTATCGATGTAGGTGGTACCCGAGGCCGGACTTGAACCGGCACGCTGTAACCAGCGAGGGATTTTAAATCCCTTGTGTCTACCGATTCCACCACTCGGGCTCATCGATAAATGGAGGCGCGACCCGGAGTCGAACCGAGGTCCACGGATTTGCAATCCGCTGCATGACCACTCTGCCATCGCGCCTTTTTTGGAGCGACATACCGGGTTCGAACCGGTGACCTATACCTTGGCAAGGTATCGCTCTACCAACTGAGCTAATGTCGCGTTCCTTTCGCTGTCGAAGCTTTTGCCCTGACAGCGGTTGGCATTCTACCTATTTAGTTAAGGGAGTCAATCGCCAATTTGGCATTTTAAAGCAATGCTGAATCAGATGCTGCCTATTTGTCCAATTGATTGATTTTCCCGCGCATTCACAATGCTAAGCGAACCTCCCTGTTCGCCCTATTCCGTTGTTACTCGTCAATCTTTGGCAGACTAACAAATTCCAGCCCCAGCATTTTGCGCATGACACCAACGACCTGACAGCTATAACCGAATTCGTTGTCATACCAAACATACAAAATGGCACGGTTGCCGTCTGCAATAGTTGCTTGAGAATCGACCACCCCGGCGTAACGAGAGCCGACCAAGTCGCTGGACACAATTTCGTGTGATTCAGTGAAGTCAATTTGGTTCTGCAGCGCTGAATGCAACGCAACACCTTTGAGGTATTCGTTCATGTCGTCTTTGCTGGTGTCGGTTTCCAGATTAAGACTCAAGATTGCCAAAGATACGTTTGGCGTTGGCACCCGAATAGCGTTGCCTGTCAACTTACCTGCTAATACGGGCAGAGCCTTAGCAACGGCTTTGGCAGCTCCGGTTTCGGTGATCACCATGTTCAGCGGCGCACTGCGTCCACGGCGATCGGCCTTATGATAGTTGTCGATCAGGTTTTGATCGTTGGTATAAGAATGGATAGTTTCGACATGTCCGTTGATGATGTGATAGTGGTCATTCACCGCTTTTAATACTGGCGTAATCGCGTTGGTAGTGCAGCTAGCGGCAGAAACAATAATATCTTCCGGCAAAATATCGCTGTCATTTACACCGTAAACAACGTTTTTGATGTTACCTTTAGCCGGAGCAGTTAACAGCACCTTAGCAGCACCGGGACATTTCAAGTGTTGACCAAGCCCGGCTTCATCTTTCCAGATCCCAGTATTATCAACCACTAATGCGTTATCGATACCATATTTGGTGTAATCCACTTCATCCGGAGAGTTAGCGTAAATAACCTGGATATAAGTACCATTGGCGATGATGGCGTTGTTTTCTTCATCGACTTCCACTGAGCCGTTAAAGGGGCCATGCACTGAATCCCGGCGCAGTAAACTGGCACGTTTTTCCAGATCGCCTGGGCGGCCGCCACGCAACACAATGGCGCGTAAACGCAATTTATTGCTGCGACCTGTACGTTCGATTAGCAAGCGCGCCAACAAACGGCCAATACGGCCAAAACCGTAAAGAACGACGTTGCGAGGTTCAACTTCATCCTGGCAGGCAATCGCTACTGCCAGCTCGTCTCGCATGTAACTTTCAATGGCTTCGGTACCTGTGTTGCTGGCCCAATACTTAACGGCCAGCTTACCGATATCCACTTTGCATTGCCTTACCGGCAATTTGCTGAGCGCTTCCAAAAAGGAAAACTTTCCCGCAGGCGCAGTTTTTCACCAACATGCCGTCTTACCAGACGATGGGCCTTAATAATATCGATTGTGGAAGCGTTCAACAGTGGTTTACCGTAAACCACTACTTCAACGCCCTGATTACGGTACAGTTTACCCAACATCGGCTGCATGGCTTCAGCCAGTTCAAAACGTTCTTGCCAACTTTGCAGGTATTTATCAGCGCTCATTTACAGATCCTTTAGGTCTCAATCTCCAAAAATGACAGGAAATGATTGAGTAACAAATAGAAACGACCAATAATCAGAACAATGGCATCGATACCATCATTTTTGGTCGGCGCTATTTTAAAGAAATCTTACTGTACAGGCCAGTCCGGAATTCTGAGTAACTTTGTAATTTTATTATATTTTTCAGGGAGAAATGATGCTGTTAACACGGAATTTTGTAATAATTACATCATTTTCTTGTATAACCCTGCTAAGTGGTTGTGAAAGACTCACAGCCACAGCCAAAATCTGTAAGAATAATCCCGAAATTTGTGCTGATTTGCATAAAGATGGCTGGTGTCGAGCCCAGCGAACAGCATTAGTCAGTGATCGGCTTGAAATTAAAAATACCCCTCGGCAACAGGCGAACAGCTTTACCGCTTAATGCTGGACACTGAGCGCTATAACAACTGTGTCTGGTTAGGTTCTGGAGTGAAACACATTGAACATCCAGAACGCAGTAATGATCGTGCCCGAGCATATGCCATGAGTTCGCAGGCACTCTCTGCCTTGCAGGAACAAACGAAAAATAGTCAAGATCCCCTACTCGCCTTTTATCACTGGAGCCGCTTAGGTGATGAATCGGCATTAGCGATACTGTTAACCGCCGAAAAACAGCAGCAGATCCATACCCCAGAGATCCTCGCAGCGTTAGGTGGTTACTACCTAAAACGAGACAGTCACAAGGCGCTTGCCTTATATCTGGAGGCGATGAAAGGCGCTTCAGAGGAAGACTTTAACAGCGACTGGTTGTTAGGTGCCGGTCAGGCCTTTATGCAGTTGGGTTTACCAGAGCAAAGTTATCTGATGTCCAGAGCCAATTTGCTGCTGAGCAACCACCCGGTAAATGAAGCACAACTCAATGCGCTGGTGGGCGACAAACGGCGATTGGCACAACTGGATGATCAAGCTGATGCTTTGGCAGATACATTAAGTGACGGTAAATATGCCAGCAGTGACTGGCCTACTATACTGGCTAAAGTGGCAACGGAAGCCGCTCCAGCGGAAACCCCAGCAAAACCTTAAGCTGGTTCTGTCATTGCTTATTCCACGACGCTGTTACAGTAGCTGTCACCCCAGTTACTCCTACATAATTATTTTTCAAAATTTGAAGATGAATACTAAAACCGGTCACAATATCGACATATTCTAGCTTTTATCCGGTTTTAACTTGACTGAACCATGCAGTTTTGTAATTTTATTACCAGTTTATATCTAATCAGAGGGATATCTCATGACTATCCGCATAGCTATCAACGGTTATGGTCGCATTGGACGCAACATCTTACGGGCGTTATATGAAAGCGACAAAAACTATCCAATTGAAATTGTTGCTATTAATGATCTCGGCGATGCCAGTATCAATGCACATTTAACTAAATATGATTCTGTTCATGGCCGTTTCAACGCCACGGTAGAACACGATGACCAAGCCATTTATGTTAATGGTGATAAAATTCTGACATTCTCTGAGCGTGACCCTGCCAACCTGCCATGGGCCGAACTCAACATTGATATTGTATTTGAATGTACCGGCATTTTTACCAGCAAAG
Organism: Shewanella dokdonensis; assembly: GCF_018394335.1. Lineage (NCBI taxonomy): Bacteria > Pseudomonadati > Pseudomonadota > Gammaproteobacteria > Alteromonadales > Shewanellaceae > Shewanella > Shewanella dokdonensis. The sequence continues at coordinate 3,928,828 of NZ_CP074572.1, forward strand.
AAAGTGTTCAGCCGCATCTGAATGCGGGCGCGAAAAAGTGATCATTTCCGCACCGGGGAAAATGTTGATGCCACCGTGGTCTATGGCGTTAATAATCAGGTGCTGCGAGCCGATATGACGGTGATCTCTAACGCCTCTTGTACCACTAACTGTCTGGCACCCATTGCCAAACCGTTGAACGATATGTTGGGTATCGAATCAGGTTTAATGACCACCATTCATTCCTATACCAACGACCAGCGTTTGACCGATGTTTACCATAAAGATGTACGCCGTGCGCGAGCCGCGACACTGTCAATGATCCCCACCAAAACTGGGGCTGCCGCCGCGGTAGGCTTGGTTGTTCCTGAGCTACAAGGGAAGTTTGATGGTTTGGCGGTTCGAGTTCCTACCGTTAACGTATCACTGGTAGATCTATCGTTTATCGCTTCCCGAGATACCACAGTTGAAGAAGTGAATGACATCATCACTCGGGCTGCGCAGCAATCACCGATGAATGAAGTGCTAGCAATCAATACTGAGCCGCTGGTATCCATTGATTTTAACCACAATCCTTACTCATCTAACTTTGATGCAACCCAGACCCGCGTAAATGGTCGACTCGTTAAAGTGATGTCTTGGTACGATAATGAATGGGGATTCAGTAACCGGATGTTGGATAACGCTGTAGCCTTGATGAATGCCAAATAAGTTAATTGGCGACTTGTCGAGGTGTTGATGACACCGCATCTTTATAATATGAACGGCCGCTGTTGAGGCCGTTTTCTTTTGCTCGGCATGCGTTATTTAAGACAGCTATCTGTTGTATTAGTCACGAGCGGCCAGTCATTCTCTGACCGCTCTATCGCTTACGCAATTATAATAAAACCACAGAAGGCGATGATGGCGGCAATTAACGCATAAGGTAACTGGGTGACTGCGTGGCTTACCAAATTACATCCAGATCCCTGTGCCGCTAACACGGTGGAATCAGAATAAAAACACGCCTGACTGCCAAAGGATGATGCTGATAACAGTGCACCAATCACCAAAGGAATATCAGCATCTACCGATTTTGCCAATGGCATGACAATTGGAATTGTCACGGCAAAAATCCCCCAGCTCGATCCTGTCGCAAAGGCTAAGATGGCCATTGCCGCAAACACCAGTGCAGGTAACATCTGGGCAGTCATATAGGGACTAAGCACATTAATCACATACTGCGGCAGCATTAGTTGATCGCAAACATCTTTAAAAACAAAGGCGGCGATGACGGTACCTATGGCGGGCAACATACTTTTGAAGCCATCGATCATCTGATCCATCATTTCAGCCAAAGGCATTAACCGCTGCAACGCATAGTAAGGCACAGTGATCACTAATGTCGCCAACAGCCCTTTCCAGACATCAATATCAAAGTAAACCGTAAAGGCAACCAGCAGTAACATAGGCACTAAAAAGTTGTGCAACTTGCCTTGCTGGTCGGCATGTTGGAACTCTTTCTCAATCGCTTGCAGTGCATATTCGTCAGAGGTCAGCACTTCATCACGATCGCCCTGCGCCTTGGCCGGTTTCCCCGCTTTAGCTGCACGTTCGGCTTTTCTCATTGGGCCAATGGCAGGCACTATACCCATAGCCACCAACAATACCATCAATACCGCTAACCAAGCGTAAAGCATATAAGGGATAGCTTGCATGTAAACATGGATCCCCTCACCTTTCGCGGCCACGCCGTTATCGACTAGCAAGCCACCAAAGAACACCGCCCAGGTTGACAAAGGCACGATAACGCAGACGGGTGCCGCTGTAGAATCGACAATATAAGCCAGCATTTCGCGAGAAATTTTGAATCTGTCGGTAACGCGTTTCATGGTTTCGCCAACCGTCAGCGCATTCAGGTAATCATCAATGAAAATGACAATTCCCAGAATAAACGTCATCAATAGTGATGATCTGGGGCCTTTGGCAAAACGCATAGCATTGCGGCCGAACGCCAGCGCACCGCCAGTACGGACTAACAACGCGATTAATGCACCGAAGCTACCACAGACAAGGATCAGCCAGCCGATGGTTTCATCGCCCATCACTTTCAGTGATATATCCGCAAAACTGTTGAGTACTTCCGCAGGATCTACCAGCAATAAGCCAGTAACCGCACCGATGAGCAATGCCAAGATCGGCCGTCTTAGCCAGATAGCAAACACTAAAACCACAATGGGGGGAATAAGACTTAACGCTGTCGGTTCAGACATGCACTTAGGTCCTCAAAAGTAAGGGGCCACAAGGCCACTAGTCCAAGATGCTTTGTTCTACTTGCATCGCACCTGTTAACTGTTTGGTAGGTTTCACTCAGCCCTGACGCAGCGATCCGAACACCATTCCAAGAACATCTGGCTGAAAATAAATCGCTTATGAATTCTAGTCAACCAAATATCTATGCTAATCCTCTCGACTGCTCAAGCTATGGCTAGAAATCATCTTTATACGTTAATTCATACCATTAGCCCTGTCTTTATGTGGCTACCGCCGCGCGCAAGACTGGCATAGATAAAGGATACTTATTTGATAAAAGCGAATATAAATTTATCACTCACAACCGCAATTTTTAAGTGAAATATATGCCATTTAACAAAAACACCAGTTTTTTATATCGTCATCTGATTTTAAGTTTCTTTATCACGGATAAATCAACTGAAAAATATGGATATTTTTGTATTTCCCTCTTTTTTAATGGGGAGAAATTCGCTATTGTTCTTCGTCCAATCAAATTGTTTTAAACCATCAACTTCGAGGTAATATGCGGCCCATAATCAAATCCCATAAACTGGATAGCGTTTGTTATGACATTCGGGGTCCAGTTCATAAGGAAGCCCGCCGCCTGGAAGATGAAGGTCACCGAATCCTCAAGCTCAATATAGGGAACCCTGCCGTTTTTGGCTTTGAAGCTCCTGAAGAAATTGTCCGTGATGTGATCCTGAACCTGCCATCTTCTCAGGGTTATTGTGAATCAAAAGGTCTGTTCTCTGCCCGTAAGGCCATTGTGCAGCATTACCAGTCTGAAGGTATCCGTGGGGTGGATATTGAAGACATTTATATAGGTAATGGTGTTTCTGAGCTCATTATGATGTCGATGCAGGGATTGCTGAATGCTGACGATGAAGTGCTGCTTCCTTCACCGGACTATCCGTTGTGGACCGCGGCAGTCAACCTCGCTGGCGGTAAAGCACAGCATTATATTTGCGACGAAGAAGCCGACTGGTTCCCAGATCTGGACGATATCCGCAGTAAGATTACCCCACGGACTCGCGGCATTGTTATCATCAACCCAAACAATCCCACCGGGGCGGTATATCCCAAAGAACTGTTGCTGGAAATTGTAGAGATTTGCCGTGAGCATTCATTAATTCTGTTTGCTGATGAGATTTACGACAAAATTCTGTATGACGGCGTTCAGCATACCCATGCGGCCAGTTTATCTGATGACATATTGACGGTTACGTTTAATGGCCTGTCAAAAGCTTACCGCGCTGCCGGATTTCGTATCGGCTGGATGATGCTTTCAGGGAATCTAAAAGCGGCCAAAAGCTACGTTGAAGGATTAGAAATGCTGTCCTCCATGCGGCTTTGTGCCAATGTGCCCAACCAGCACGGAATTCAGACAGCGTTGGGGGCTATCAGAGTATTAAGGAACTGACGGCACCTGAAGGCCGCCTGACCATTCAACGCGATACCTGTTACGAGCTACTCAACCAGATCCCCGGGGTCAGCTGTAAAAAGCCCAAAGGCGCGATGTACGCCTTTCCGAAGCTAGATGCGAAACGTTTCAGTATCCGCGATGATGAACGGCTAGTGCTGGATTTATTAAAAGAGAAAAATCCTGCTGGTACAAGGAACCGCCTTTAACTGGGCCGCAGCGGATCATCTGCGTGTAGTGTTCCTCCCCTATAAAGAAGATCTGCAACGGGCGTTGTTCGCCTTTGGCGATTTTCTGAGCCATTATCACCAATAATCTGATGAAGAAGCCGTGCTGGTCACGGCTTTGACTGATTGTTGGCACTGCAACTGCCATTCCCTGCCTGGCTTGCGTTAAAGTAGTGAACATCCTATGAGTCATCGAAGAGGAAAAGATGAGTCATCTGTTTGCCCACCTCGCCAGAATGAAATTAATTCAACGCTGGCCGCTAATGCACAATATTCGTCAAGAAAATGTGCAAGAGCATTCGTTGCAGGTTGCCATGGTTGCCCATGCTCTGGCGATTATCAGTAACCGTTTATATCAGGGCCACTATTCACCCGAACACGCGGCAACACTGGCGATATTCCACGATGCCAGTGAAGTCTTGACGGGAGATTTACCCACACCGGTGAAATATTTTAACAAAGACATTGAAACCGAATATAAAAAAATCGAAGCGATTGCCGAAACACGTTTATTGCAGATGGTGCCAGAAATATTTCGGGAAGATTATCAGGCGTTATTTATCAGCGATGACATCGACAGCGATTATCGGCGGTTGGTAAAGTCAGCCGATACACTGTGTGCTTATCTCAAATGCCTGGAAGAAAAACATGCAGGCAACAGCGAATTCAACTCGGCCAAACGGCGCTTGGAACAGATGCTGGATAGTAATCCCGATCCTGCTGTGCAATATTTTCGACAGGAATTTATTCCCAGCTTTAGCCTCGATTTAGATCAGATTAATCAGTTGTTGTAACAGGGAATCTCTCGATGGAAACTTCTCCTTGGCTGGAACGCCGCGAGCGCGATCAAAGCCAGCGCCGCAATGATCATCGTTCACCATATCAACGCGACCGCGCGCGCATTATGCATTCAGCGGCCTTTCGCAGATTACAGGCAAAGACCCAGGTGTTAGGGGTTGGGATGAATGATTTTTATCGGACCCGCCTGACCCATTCGCTGGAAGTATCCCAAATCGGTACCGGTATCGCCGCGCAATTAAAACAGCGCTATCCACAAATGCTGCTTTGGCTCGATTCGATGAGCCTAATTGAATCCTTGTGTCTGGCCCACGACATTGGCCATCCACCTTATGGACATGGTGGCGAAACGGCCCTTAATTATATGATGCGCGATCATGGTGGTTTTGAAGGCAACGGGCAGACCTTTCGCATTCTGACGAAATTGGAGCCCTATACCGAACATTACGGGATGAACCTGACCCGCAGAACCTTGCTCGGGGTTATTAAATATCCCGCCTTGGCGGAATCGTTGCGACAAAAATATTCACAGCCAGCAATCACCAATTATCGCCAGTTGAAACCCAGTCAATGGCCGCCGGTTAAAGCAATTTTTAATGACGATGCCGCGGTCTTCAACTGGGTACTGGCACCATTGACGGCCCACGACCGTGCCGAGTTTATTCGGAGCAGCCAATCCACTGACGGCGGGCATCAGCGCACGCTGCATAAGTCCTTTGACAGTACCATTATGGAGCTGGCCGATGATATTGCCTACGCCGTACATGATCTGGAAGATGCAATCGTCATGGGAATTGTCAGCCGTGAGCAGTGGCTGGAATTTGTCTCGCCCCGCTTGTCCTGTCTGCAAGACCCTTGGATCAAGGAACAACTGGATAATATCGACGGCAGACTGTTTTCCAGCAAACATTACCGCCGTAAAGACGCTATCGGTACGCTAGTCAACGCACTGGTAACCGCGATTTGTATTAAAGAAAACGACCTATTTAGTGAACCGCTGCTGCGCCATCAAGCCGTCCTTGAGGCGCCGTATGATGAGATGCTGGAGATCCTCAAACAGTTTGTCTTGAAATATGTGGTTCGAAAACCAGAAATCCAGATGCTGGAATATAAAGGACAACAGATAGTGATGGAGCTGTTTGAAGCACTCGCTTCAGATCCTCTGCGGTTACTGCCATTTAATACTCAAGAACGTTGGCAATCGGCGCAGCAGCTCGGAGGAAACAGTCTGCGGGTGATTGCTGATTATATTGCCGGGATGACAGATGAATTCGCTGCCCGGCTGCATCAGCAGCTATTCAGTCCGCGGGCAGCTTCATTGATGGAGTTTAGTCACATCTAGGCATCAGCCTAGCAGACTGGGAAATAACCCTTTAAGACCGGCGGCCATCACTTCAATGCCGATGGACAACATCAATAACCCCATTAACCGGGTAATAACGTTGATGCCGGTCTTGCCCAGCAGTTTGTTGATGGCACTGGCCATACGAAATAATGCAAAACTGAGTAAACCAAACAGCACCACAGTAAACGACATTGCTAACAGGTTCCAAACACCTTTGTGCTCGGCGGCAAACACAATCACCGAGCTGATGGCACCAGGCCCCGCCATTAACGGTAATGCTAAGGGCACTACCGCAACTGAGTCCATCATAGAGGCTTCGCGATCTTCTTCTGGGTTACGTTTAACTTCACTGAGTTTCCCTTGCAACATCGACATCGCGATAATGGCGATTAGCGTTCCCCCGCAATGCGGAACGCTGACAGCGAAATACTGAACATATTCAAGATCAGCTGCCCAGCAACAATAGTGCTCAGCAAAATAATTACTACTGCAAAATTGGCAACTTTAGCCGTCTGATCCCGCTCCGCAGCAGTTTGATGGCTAGTGAGACTGACAAATACCGGCAGCAAACCAATAGGATTGATAATGGCTAAAAGGCCCAGAAAGAATTTCACGTAGAGAGTGAGTTCCACTATTTAAACCCTTACATAACACCTGAATGACGCCGTCGCGGCATTTTCGAGGCGCATAATCTACTCCAGCCTGAAAGTTTTACAAAATGAGATTTTTGGGGTTATCCCTAATTTTATTGGGGATTGCAGGAACATCGAAAAACAGCGGCAGAAACTGAAAAATTGATAATTTCCGATGTAATAAAGGCTCCTGAGGGAGCCTTTATGTATTACCACATGAGGTCATCAGGGATCACATAATCGGCGTAAGGATCTTCTGCATCTTGCGGTTGCGATGATGTGCTATCCGCCTGCCATAAATAACCGACCCAATCAGGCACCAGCAAGTTAACCCGCTCCGCCAATTTATGGGGAACCAAATAGCTGTGATCTTCTAGCCGCACAATCCCCAGTTTGCCATTAAGTAACTGTTGTTGCAGGGAACTGTTGAGATACAGCGGGTAGATTTTATTCAGTAACGTGTAATTGAATTTTATCTCACCATCGCTGGGCACACTCACTGCCTTTCTCTTAATTTCACTGATCAGACTGCGCACCAGACCTTTTTCACTGGCTTCAGCAAAACGCTGTTCATTTAGTTGTTTATCACGTTTGGCCTGCTCAGCTTTTTGCGCGGCGACCTGTTGCTTTAGCGCTTCACTGCCATCATCAACGTTAGCCTTGCGATTGCGTTTCTTCTGAGTTTTAACGTCTTTTATTTTCTGCTTATTGGTTAAGCCCGCTTTCAGTAACTGCTCCTGGAGTGCGTTTGCCATAAAACCTCCTTAGCGGATGGACTGATATATTGCTTCCAGCGCTGCCAAAGGTTCGGCAGCCTGGGTGATGGGACGACCGATCACCAGATAGTCGGCACCAGCGTCTAATGCACTCTTAGGTGTCATGATGCGTTTTTGATCGCCAACATCACTGCCTTGTGGCCGGATACCGGGTGTCACCAGCTTAAAATCTTCCCCAAAACGTTGCTTTAATATAGGAGCTTCTTGTGCTGAACAAACCACACCATTCAGGCCGGCATCAAAACTCAATTGTGCTAAGCGGGTGACTTGTTCAGCCGCTGAGGCATTAACCCCAATTAATTGGAGTTCATCACTGCTCATAGAGGTGAGAACCGTTACCGCAATCAATAATGGTGCATTTTCGCCGTAAGGTAATAACGCCTTGCGAGCCGCTTCCATCATGGCTAGGCCACCACTGGCGTGAACATTCACCATCCATACCCCCAATTCCGCCGCCGCGGTGACCGCCTTGGCAACTGTGTTAGGAATATCGTGAAATTTCAGATCCAGAAACACATCAAAGCCACGATTTTGGATCTCTTTTACCAAATCAGGCCCAAACAGGGTGAACATCTCTTTGCCGATTTTTAACCGACAAAGGCTAGGATCTAGTTTATCTACGAGCTGTAGTGCCTGAAATTTATTATCAAAATCAAGTGCCACAACAATAGGATTTTCCAACATTTGAACTCCAACAAAACAGTTTTTGACGGCTTATTCACCATCAAGACCACGAATACGCTTAATGCTGCCCCAATTTTTGCAAGAAGGACAATGCCAGTAAAGGGTATGTGACGGGAAGCCGCATTCACGGCAACGATAACTGGGACGAAAACGTATCTGCTGCTCAACCAACTGTTCCAGCATTGCCAGACTATCGCGCGCTTGGCCTTTCTCCGCCTGACGGATGTGCATCTGCATCAACAGTTGGAAGCCACGCATCGTCGGGTGACGGTATAATGCATCAAGCACCAATGTTTCAGCCCCTTTAATATCGCCGGCATCCAACATTTGCAATGCCAGCGCCACGACCACTGACGCCCCGGCGCCTTTATCGATGGCGCTGACTAATAACTGCCGATAATAGTGATTATCACCCGTTGCTTTCAGCAGTTGTTTGGCGTAAGGCAACGCATCGGCAAAGAGTTCAGCATCCGCTTCACTGAGTTTTTCCAATGTCTGCCGCACCTCGTCAAACTGTTTAAATTCAAGATATATTTTGGTCAGTGCCAGTAATGCCCTGCCGCATTCAGCATCCTGTTTTAGTGCCTGCCGCAGCATTTTAATCTGTAAGTTTTTATCTTCGGTTTCTTCGGCTAACTGACAATAGAAATGGGCAATGACGGGTTTTAACGACTGCTGACTTTTGCGCGGTAATCGCCGGGTAATATCAATGGCTTTTTGCCATTCTTTGGTCATCTGATAAATAGCAATAAGCTCTTTCTCTGCGTCTTCAGAGTGATCTTCCTGTCCAACAAGATTAAGAAAAATCTCCTCAGCACGATCATAAAAACCCGCGGCAAGATAATCCTTGCCCAGTTCCATCATGGCTAAATCTCGCTGTTCTGTAGCGAGCGATGGCCGAGCGATAAGATTTTGATGAATACGGATAGCCCGGTCGACTTCACCGCGTTTGCGAAATAAGGATCCCAAGGATAAATGGGTGTCGATGGTTTCATCGTCCACATCCAACATGCTGATAAACAGATCAACCGCTTTGTCAGATTCGTTAGACAATAAAAAATTCAGCCCAGTGAAATAGTCACGGCTAAGCTGCTTCTGCTTAAGATTCTGCTTTTGTCTCAGGTTGCGGCGCCCCATATACCAGCCATAAGCGGCGGCGATGGGCAACAGCAAAAAAGCAGTTCCAACATATCAGGCGTTGTGCTCCTGTGGTGCGGTGGTTACTGACATCAGCTTCTTGCGGGCGCTTTTCAGTGATAATTTAAGACGGATAATGTAGTAGAAAGCGATAATCCAACTCACTAAAAAACCAGCTAAAAATACTACTGCCAAGACGATTGGCAGGCGGTACTCACCCTGTGCGACAAAATAGCTGATGGTAACCATCTGTTCATTACGGGAACCAAACAGCAGCGCCAATACAAACAGCAACGCCAGCACAATCGTGGCTATAAATGATTTCACATTAAACTCCAAGAATCGCCGCATTCAATGCGCTGATTATCCAGTAATTTGCAGGAACTGACCAGCATTGCCTTAAGCCAAACATAAAGAATTGCGGTGATTGCGGCTATTCTTCCGCTATTGTTACAGTCTAACAGCGGCGGCGACCGAGTTTGCTGCCGAGATCACCACAACATAAGTGCCACTTTAGTAAAAGCGTAGTTTTGCCTACAATCACGCTAAATATTTTAGAAAGCCGTTGGCCTTATGTCATTCCCTACAGAAGCTGCAAAACCGTCACCGCAACAGCGTATCTGGCAGGTAGTGGCAATGATCCCAGAAGGTAAAGTCAGCAGCTATGGTAAAGTGGCAGACTACGCCGGACTACCGCGGCGAGCACGTTATGTATCCAGAGCGCTAAAACAAGCGCCTGACAGCTTGCAATTACCCTGGCACCGAGTGATCAATGCGCAGGGGAAAATTGCCTTCGCTTCAGATTCTGACGCATTTAGAGAGCAATGCTATCTGTTACGTAAGGAAGGGATAACGGTGAACCATGGACGAGTTGCCTTGTCTGAATTTGAGTGGCAACCAGATCTGGCAACATTGGTATTGTGTTTGCCGTTTTAATCAAAGGAGAAACTATTTGAAAACCTGTCGTTTGCTATTGTTGCTGTGGTTATTACCGTTAACGGTAGTCGCCGCCCCCAGCCCGTTAGCACCACAAGTTGTGGAATATCAGGTCAAATATGGCAGTTTCAGCCTCGGTGGTGCCCGTTTTACCTTAACGGCGCCCCAAGGTAATACCTATCACTATGAAATGGATAGCAATTTAAGCCTGCTGTTGTTATCAGACAAGCGCAAGATCAGCAGTGTGTTTACCGAAGAAAATGGGCAACTTTTACCACTGCGCTTTCTCCACGAACGCACAGGTACTGGCAGGAACTTCACGGAGCAGATCGCATTTGCCAAAGATTTGGGAAAGGTATTCAGTGTCTATAAAGGTGAGAAAAGCAAACTGGACTATGCTGGCGCTTTGTATGACGCCATGATGCTACAGTTGCAGTTTCGTCTTGATCTGACAGAAGGCAAACAACAATTCAACTACAAGATGGTGAAAGATAACGAGATAGAAGATTACCATTTCCGTAATTTGGGGGCGAAACGGTCACGCTACCCAGCGGCAGTTACCAAGCGGTACACTTGCAGCTCATACGTAAGAGCCAAAAACGCCATACCGATGTATGGATGGCGCCTGAATTAGGCTATCTGCCAGTAAAATTTATCCACGATGAAAAAGGTAGCGCGATGGAGCTGACCTTAAAGCAAGTCCAGTTCACTGGCGCGACCGGACAGGAGCAACTCGCCCAGGCAGAATAGTTTCCATTCTCCCGGTTGCAGCAGTTGCCATTGCTCGTTATCTGTCAGCGGCCGGGTTGCCACCACAGTCACCACATCATTGGGTGTGGTTTCCTGATGAAAATCGATTACCACATCGGTATCAATAAGTTTGGCCTTACCAAAAGGTGCTCTTCGGGTGATATAGCACAAGTTATTACTGCAAAAACTCATCAGGTAACGTCCATCACTCAGGATCATGTTGAAGATCCCAAGCTGGCGGATCTGTTCTGCCAGTACCGCAATATAATGAAATACGGGCTGCATGTTCGCCGGTTCACGTTCACCGAATTTGGCGACTAACGATTCCAACAACCAGCAAAACGCCATTTCACTATCAGTTTCACCGACACTCTGATAGCGATGGGTGACAAATTTTTGCTGGTATCCCGTCAACTGCCCGTTATGAGCATAAGTCCAGTAACGCCCCCATAACTCGCGCGTAAACGGATGCGTATTTTCCAGCGACACTTTGCCGCGATTCGCCTGACGAATATGGCTGACGACCACTTCACTCTTGATGGGATATGACTTAATTAATCTTGCCACCTGAGAGCGACTGCTGGGCGCTGCATCTTTAAAGGTTCGGCTGCCCTTACCTTCGTAAAAAGTAATTCCCCAGCCATCAACATGCGGCCCGGTAACACCACCTCGTTCTGCCAGTCCAGTAAAACTGAACACGATATCGGTAGGGACATTGGCACTCATCGCCAGTAGTTCACACATCAGCCACTTCTCAGAAAATCACGTAATCTCAGGGCATTGTATCCATCTGCTGGCAGAAGTGAAATTGTGCGTATTAAAAATATTCAAACGTTTGTTTGAAAAGTGCTTGAGTTAGATCGCAATCACGTTTACTTTTAGTGCGACACAGGTCTGACCACAGACTAAAATTGTGATAGTGATCGATAAAACCTGTCGGCATACAGTCCTTGAAAAAGGCAAGAAAAAGGAGAATCACAGTGACTACCCTGCTTTGGATCATCGCATTATTGTTGATTTTGGGGGCAGCCGCCTACCTGAGAGTTTCGTTGATGACCGCAACGTTGGCCGCTGCTGCCACGCTGCTCATTGGCAACCTTTTTGGGGTTATTGGCGGATGGGCCTGGGTGGTATTTTTAGCGATTGCTTTGCCGCTGAATGTCAGCCCTTTCAGGCAAAGTGTTATCACCCGGCCACTGCTAAAACTATACCGCGGCATCATGCCGGAAATGTCCAGCACAGAAAAGGATGCCATTGAAGCTGGTACCACTTGGTGGGAGGCAGATCTGTTTGCCGGCAGTCCCAACTGGAAAAAATTGCATAACTACCCAAAAGCACGTCTGAGTGCTGAAGAACAAGCCTTTCTTGATGGCCCGGTAGAAGAAGTTTGCGCCATGGTCAGTCAACATCATGTCTCTCACGAATTGGCGGATCTCCCTCCAGAAGTGTGGAGTTATCTCAAGAACAAAGGCTTCTTCGCCATGATCATCAAGAAAAAATTTGGTGGTCTTGAGTTTTCAGCCTATGCCCAATCACGAGTGTTACAGAAACTCGCAGGGGTGAGTAGTGAGTTGGCATCCACCGTTGGGGTTCCTAACTCCCTCGGGCCAGGCGAGTTGTTACAGCACTATGGTACTGAAGAACAGCAAAACCACTACTTACCCCGATTGGCATGTGGTGATGAAATTCCTTGCTTTGCCCTAACCAGCCCAGAAGCGGGTTCTGACGCAGGCGCCATTCCAGATTATGGCGTGGTCTGTAAGGGCGAGTGGCAAGGGGAAGAAGTGCTAGGGATGAAACTGACCTGGAACAAACGCTATATCACCTTAGCCCCGGTAGCTACGGTATTGGGATTGGCATTTAAGCTGCGCGATCCTGAGCATCTATTAGGGCAGCAAGAAGATATCGGTATCACCTGTGCCTTAATTCCAACGGATGTAGAAGGTGTTGAAACTGGCCGCCGCCACTTCCCGCTTAACTGTATGTTCCAGAACGGCCCAACCACAGGGAAAGATGTCTTTGTTCCCCTGAGTTTCATCATAGGTGGCCCGGATATGGCCGGTCAGGGCTGGCGGATGTTGGTAGAATGTCTGTCAGTTGGTCGCGGTATCACCCTGCCGTCGAACTCTGCTGGTGGTATTAAAATGCTGGCGCTGGCAACAGGGGCGTATGCCCGGATCCGCCGCCAATTCAAACTGCCCATCGGCAAACTCGAAGGGATTGAAGAACCGATGGCTCGTATCGGTGGTAATGCTTATCTGATGGATGCTGTGACCGCGTTGACCACCACAGGGATTGATCTGGGTGAGAAACCTTCAGTGATCTCCGCCATCGTTAAATATCATCTCACTGACCGTATGCAGAAGTGCCTGATTGACGGCATGGATATTCATGGTGGCAAAGGTATTTGTCTTGGCCCGAATAACTATCTGGGACGAGCTTATCAGGCGGCGCCCATTGCGATTACGGTGGAAGGGGCCAACATCCTTACCCGTTCAATGATTATCTATGGTCAAGGGGCTATCCGCTGTCATCCCTACATTCTAGCGGAGATGGAAGCAGCTTTTGATGACAACCAAGGCCGCGGTTTACGCCAGTTTGATGCCGCACTGTTTGGTCATATGGGCTTCAGTTTAAGCAACTTTGTGCGTAGTTTATGGCTAGGTTTAACCGGCGCGCGGTTGTCTAATGCTCCGTTCAGTGATCAGACCAAACGTTACTATCAGCAGATGAATCGCTTCAGCGCTAACCTAGCATTGCTGTCAGATCTGGCAATGGCTACCCTCGGTGGCGGCTTGAAACGTAAAGAACGGATCTCTGCCCGCTTGGGGGATATGTTAAGTCAACTGTATCTGGCATCAGCCACACTGAAACGTTATCAGGACGATGGCCGACTCAGTGAGGATCTGCCGTTGGTTCAGTGGGCGGTCGAAGATGCCCTGTACAAACTACAGAGTTCTTTGGATGATTTACTGGATAACTTCCCTGCTGGCTTAGGCGGCATGCTGCGCGTGGTATTGTTCCCCTTTGGCCGACCATTGAAGCGCCCCAGCGACAAGCTGGATCATCGAGTTGCCAGAATTATGCAAACCCCATGTGCCAGCCGTGAACGCCTTGGTAAAGGCCAGTTCTTGCGCGCCTGCAACAATAACCCCATGGGGGTACAGGAACAGACGCTACGGGATATTCTGAGCGCTGAACCATTGTATGACAAAGTCTGCCAAGCCGCCGGTAAACGCCTGCCATTTATGTATCTGGATAAGGTTGCGGCTGAAGGTAAAGCGCTGGGGGTATTGTCTGACGAAGAAGTGCAACTGCTTGAGAAAGCAGAAATTGGCCGACTGAAATCTATCAATGTTGATGATTTTGCGGCACAGGAATTAAAAGCCCAACGTCTTGATCAAGACCAAACCAGTGAGCAAGCGGCTTGATAAATCAGAACTAGTTCGAAAAAGAGACCGTTGCCGGTCTCTTTTTTGCAATTATGTCCCGTCCTGGAATACGTTGACATAAAGAGGACTTCTTTATGGCAACATCAACTAACTCAAGCCGTAAGCGCACACAACGTGATTACACCTTAGCCTTTAAATTAGGTGTCGTAGAGCGTGTCGAAAAAGGCGAAATGACGTACAAACAAGCCCAGCAGCGCTTTGGCATTCAGGGCAAGACAACCGTACTCGTTTGGCTCAGAAAGCATGGTAGACTCGATTGGTCGAAACCTTTTCAGCATCCCCTTATGCCTAATTCAAAAGAAACCCCATCACAAACTATCAAGCGCCTTGAGCGTGAGCTAGCCGAAGAGAAACTGCGTAACCAAATCCTCAATGGTATGGTCGATATCATGGATAATGAATACGGAGCTGGTTTAAGAAAAAAGTACTTATCCGGTATGTCTGGCAAGCCAAAACCCAAAGAGAAATAAACTTAGCCGCAGCATGTCGTGCAGCCAGTATTTCAAGGCAAAGTGTCTATCAAGCAGTAGCTCGAATGGAAAGCCGAAGAGCTGAACTATCGGTCATCAAAGACTGGGTTCTGTACTGGCGTAAATATATGCCGAGGTTAGGGACGCGTAAGCTCTATTCGTTGATAAAGCCCAAGTTGGTTGAACATGATATTAAACTGGGAAGAGACGGTTTTTTTACCTATTTGAGGCGTGAAGGTTTACTGGTTAAACCCAAGAAAAGCTACACAAAAACCACATTTAGCAAGCACTGGATGAAAAAGCATCCTAACTTACTGAAAGTGGAAGGGCTGCATGATGCAGAGCATGTGTTGGTCAGCGATATCACCTATCTTGAGTCAGACCAAGGCGTGCACTATTTGTCACTGGTTACCGATGCCGTATCACGCAAGATAGTCGGTCATCACTTGAGTACAGACATGAAAGCAGACAGCGTGGTGAAAGCGCTGAAAATGGCGGTTAGGGATAAGCGCTATATCGCTAATGCAGTGTATCACTCAGACCGGGGAGTGCAATATTGCTCAGCCGTTTATCAGGATGAACTGATAGCGAACCATATTCAGCCGTCAATGACAGACGGTTATGATTGCTATCAAAATGCACTAGCGGAAAGAGTCAATGGCATACTGAAGCAAGAGTTTTTCCTGTATCGATGTAAAACGCTGGAAGAGCTGAAGATACTTGTTCGAGAATCGATAGCGATATATAACGAAATGAGACCGCACCTGAGTTTAGATATGGCAACACCCAACCAGGTGCACAATAGAAAAGGCCAGCTACGGGAGCTGGCCTAAAAACTGTCAACCTATCTTAGGACGGGACATTATTGATACAGCGTTAACTCACCTGCCCGACCGTTTTCGTCTGTACATCACCACCCTTTTTACGAAGATTTTCTTCAGCCGCTTTTTGTTGATGTAACTCCATGGCTTCTTTCGGGATCAGACTGATAAGTTCGATACCTGTAGGTAAATCTTTAGTTTCAGCGGTTACCACAATCACTTTGCCAGCCTTTATATAAGCCAGCGGTATAACAGTTTCGCCGTAGCGTTCACGGAAGTTATGAAAAGTGAATGCATCGGTAATGTTGGTACTTTTAATCACCGCATCTCGTGACATTAAGCTATGTAGTCGCGAGTATGAAACACTATCGCTAAACAAACACATACGCCGCAGATAAGACTCGGATAACTGATGTCTGGCACTGGCGCCATTGCCATCGTTGGTATTAACCCCAAACACTTTCTCAGCCCCAAAAATATCTTGGAAATGAAAAAAGACGACGGGGTTAAGTTGCTGATATGGAGAGAGGATCAACACACGACCAATACCACTGAGATCCAGATAGGTCTCCGCATGTTCAGACACCGGATTGCCGAAATAGACCTGAATATTGTCCATTCTCGCTTGGCGTACGTTATCCCAGTTGCTATCCGCAATAATCACTTTAATGCCCTTGCCTACCAAAATCTTGGCAAATTCGCGGGCAAACTTTGAGCCGCCGAAGATCAGCAAACCTTCGGCACTATCGGATTTAACCCCCAACCAGTTGGCCCAACGTCTGGCGGTAAGCGACTGAAACACAACCGTGCCAACAATGATCAGAAACACCAACGGCACTAAGGCATCGGCTCCTTCAAAGCCACGGCTCTCCAGTTTAATGGCGAAGAGTGAAGACACCGCCGCCGCAACAATGCCTCGCGGAGCTACCCAGCTCAGAAACCATTTATCACGGGAGCCAAGCGATGTCCCAACTCCAGAAATCCACACACTGAGCGGCCGAGCCAAAAACAGTACCACCAGCAATACGCCAATACCGCCCCACCCCAGATCCAACATGGCATGAGAATCCAGTCTGGCGGCCAGTAAAATAAACAGTGCCGAGATCAGTAATACAGTTAAGGTTTCTTTAAATTCAAGAATATCGGCGATATTGACCCCGCGCATATTGGCTAGCCAAATGCCCATCACGGTAACCGTAAGTAAGCCGGACTCTTCCTGTAACAGATTGGAACCGACAAAAATGCCCAGCATAATTGTCAGTACCGCGGTGTTGGTCAGATAATGTGGTAACAGATTGCGCCTGAGAATGATGCCGACCGCATAACCGGCCAAAATGCCAAGCCCGAAACCAATTCCCAGCATTGACCCCAAAGCGGTTAACACATGTGAGGTTTGATCGCTGCTGACCGTAATATATTCAAACACCAACACCGCCAGCATGGCACCGATAGGGTCAATAACAATACCTTCCCAACGCAGAATATTGGCTAACTGTGCTTTAGGACGTACAGTTCGCAACATAGGCACTATCACCGTTGGCCCAGTCACCACTACCAAGGCGCCAAACAATAACGCCAGAGACCAATCAAATCCCAACATGAAATGTGCTGCGGGCGCGATGCAGCCCCAAGTGATGAAGGTGCCAACAGATACCAGATGTGTCACCATCCGGCCATGATCTTTAATCTCCTTGAAATTCAGCGTCAGCGCCCCTTCAAACAAGATAACCGCAACCCCAAGCGAGATAATGGGAAAGAGCAGATCGCCAAATATCGCGTCTGGCTGTAACAGTTCTAAACCAGGCCCCAGTAACAGCCCACATAGCAACAACGGCAAAATGGCAGGCAAACGAAACAACCACCCCAACCACTGGCAGATCAATGAAAGCACGCCAATAAAGGCCAGCATGGCGGTAATTTTTTCTACCATAAAGTTCAACCCCTGGTTTTTTCCGTGATATCAGGCAAACGTAGATGACAGTTCACATACGTGAACATCGGAAAGTATGTAAAGAAATTCTGGACCAGCCCAACGCTCGCCTGAAATATAAAGATATTAAACTCGACATTTATGAACGATAAATAACAAAAAACCTGCACAATGGATAGGTTTAAATGTTACCGGGCTGGGCCAGTTCAGAACCATTGCGGCCGACATAAGCGCAGCATTTTTTGCAATCATTCAAAAGACACTAGTTATAATTATTTGATAATCAATGTAAAAATCCTTAGTACATTTACTTTAGCGCTTAAAGCAAGCGCCACTCATTACTGAGGTATGTCACCCAAAAACCTTAGTGACTATGAGCGATTTTTAAGCGCATACAGCAACCAATACCGATCTTGTGCGCACCCCATTTAGTCGGCAAAAACACATTTTTGCATCACTATTTAATCCAACTGTACATAAACATCGTTTTTGCCGGATGCCTCAACGTATTAAATACCGACGAATTGCGGACTAGGGAAAAGTTACGACGCTTATTGCCGCCACATAATCCCGCTTCGGAACGATGAGCGTAAGTTTGTAAAATCAGGCAATAAAATTGGAGAAACATTCTACTGCCATTTTTTTAAATCACCCAAAATAGGCTTGTATTAATTGATGCCTACATCTTGTGGTAAGTCGTGTGTGAACTTTGCAAAAGCGTGACCCGTTTTATCGGTAGTTGTCGCTGTTGTTATCACCACTTCAAGCGTTTATTACGCGTAATTATTCAGTAGAAATTCTCAATATAATTAACAGATTAACAATTTTGGCGCATAGCTTTGCAAGGTAACCACACCTTATAGCAAGTAACCTGACTAAGGAGTTTTTGAATGTGCAATGATACCGATGAAACCAGACGGAAAGTGGTAAAACTGACAGGCGCCGTGGGTGTGGGAGCCGTGTTGGCCGGGCCAATGAATGTATTTGCCAGTGAGTCTTTAGGTAATGTGCAATCACGTGGTTACGCGGCTTTTGATGAGTCAGGCAAGCTGAAACCCTGGAAATTTGAACGCCGGCCAGTGGGCGATAATGATGTGCTGATTGATATTAAGTTTGCCAGTATCTGTCACTCCGATATTCACCAAGAAAAAGGTCACTGGGGTAAACAGAAATACCCACAAGTACCTGGTCACGAAATCGTGGGGGTTGTTGCGGCAGTAGGTAAAAATGTCAGCAAATTTAAGGTGGGTGATCGTGCAGGTGTAGGTTGTATGGTGGGTAACCACAACCATCACCATGACACAGATGAAGAACAGTACAACCCAGATACCATCTTCACTTATGGCTATCCAGATGACCGTTCACCTACGGGGATTTCACAAGGCGGTTATGCTAACAATATTGTGGTTGAAGAAAATTTCGTGATGCATATCCCTGATAGCATCAGCTTTGAGGAAGCCGCACC
The DNA here is from genome assembly GCF_018394335.1 of Shewanella dokdonensis. NCBI lineage: Bacteria > Pseudomonadati > Pseudomonadota > Gammaproteobacteria > Alteromonadales > Shewanellaceae > Shewanella > Shewanella dokdonensis. The sequence continues at coordinate 3,947,924 of NZ_CP074572.1, forward strand.
ACTGATGTGTGCCGGTATCACCACATATTCGCCGCTAATGCGCGCCAATCTGCAACCCGGCACTAAGGTGGGCATTGCCGGCATTGGTGGTTTAGGCCATATGGCAATTAAGATTGCAGTATCCAAAGGCGCTGAGGTGTATGCCTTCACGACCTCACCTGCCAAAGTGAAGGATATCTTAGCCTTTGGAGCCAAAGAAGCGATTGTCGTTGATGACCTGAGTAAACTAGCGCCCTATAACGGTAAAATGGATTATATGCTGAGTACTATTCCATATGACTTCAATGTGGCCGCTTATGCCGCAGTGGTAAAACCCTATGGTACTTTTACCCAGGTTGGCATGCCGATTAAGTCCGAAGTGACCGTAAATGCGCTGTATTTGGCATTCGCCCGGGTAAACTTCAATGCGTCATTAATTGGCGGCATCAAAGAAACCCAGGAAATGGTCAACTACTGTGCTGAGCATAAAGTGTTGCCTAAGATCCAAAAGATCAAAGCAGCACAGATTAATGATGCGTGGGAAAGTGTGGTGAATAAAGAAGCCAGATATCGTTATGTTATCGACGCGGCGACCTTTTAATACTACCCACTTTTAACATAACACATTGAATTTAAAGGGTGATAATAATTATCGCCCTTTCTTTTTACACACCGATAGTACTCAGTTTTTGGGACACATGAGCCGTTTACGAAATGATCGAATTTTCTACCTTCGCAGTGTCTAGTTTCGGTGGTTTACCAAACAGCCGCTTATACTCGCGGCTAAACTGCGAGGGACTACTGTATCCCACTTCAAACGCGGCACTAGCCGCATCAAATTTATTCGCCAACATAAGGCGTTTGGCTTCGTTCAAGCGTAACCATTTTTGATATTGTAACGGACTCATTCCCGTTAATTGCCTGAAATGGGAATGAAATGATGAAACACTCATCTGAACAAGAGACGCCAAATCTTCGGTACAAATATTCTGTTGATAGTTGCGCTTTAACCAGTTTATTGCTTTTGATACTCGATAAGCTTGGCTGTCAAAAGAGATAATTTGCCTGAGCAAAGGCCCCAGTTTTCCCATCAGCAAGCGATAATGGATCTCTTTTTTAAGCAAGGGAGCTAAAATATCGATCGCTTCAGACTCATCTAATAATGCAACTAATCGCTCGAATGGTAATAACAAGCGTTCATCCATATCCCCTAAACTCGCGCTAATATTTCGAGTATGTGCAGTTGGCGTTATCAGCGGAATTTTACATTGGGGGATCAGCTCCGATAACAGCGAAAAATCGAGTTTTAGCGTCAATCCAAGGCAAGGCTTATCTTTACTCGCCGCAATGGCACGTGAACTTCCGGGAAGATCTAACGAAGTGATGAGATAGTTTGACGTGTCATAAGTGTAAAACTCGTCTCCAATAACAATTTGTTTAGCGCCCTGCACAACAAACACAATACTCGGCTCTATTAAACAATATGCGGGTTCTGACACCGACTCTCGGCGGAAAAAACTCAGGCCACTGATAGCGCTATCTGAATCCCCGGCTTCCTGCTGCCACTTGCTAATTGATCGGCACAATGAACGCTGAATATCTTCCATTTTTTGCCCTTTGCTTCGCAATATCGGCGTTACATGCTAGCGACAGTAGGCATGTGCATCACCGTCTTGGTATTCGTACTATGATGGCCATACCGCGGCACAAAGCCACTCAATATACAGAATTAAGTGGCTTTAATAACCCGATTACAATGCCAGTTCGAGGATTTTAGCCACATCTGCTGGAGTGATATCACCACGCTCCCCCAGTTGCGTAAATTGATGTGCTTGCAGCTTTTCTACAACGGGGGTAATGACTTCGGCACCTAAACCGTAATCGGCCAGATGGGTTTTTACCCCCATGGATTCAAAAAATTCACGGGTACGAACAATCGCTTGTTCAGCAACAACCGCATCGTCAGCTTCGTTGATATTCAATACCCGGCGTCCATACTGAGCCAACTTTTCGCGCTTTTGCGCCAGCTTATATGTCCATACAGCTGGCATCACAATCGCCAGAGTTTGACCGTGGTCGAGACCATATAACCCGGTCAGCTCTTGACCGATTAAGTGCGTTGCCCAATCGCCTGGAACCCCAGATGCGATAAGACCATTCAAGGCCATAGTGGCGGCCCACATCAGATTGGCACGCACCTCATAATTCTTAGGTTCTAGCAGCGCTTTAGGGCCATCTTCCAAAATAGTTGATAGCAAACCTTCGGCGAAACGATCCTGAACCTTGGCATTAACCGGGTAAGTAACATACTGCTCCAGCACATGTACAAAGGAGTCCACAACACCATTGCCGACTTGGCGAACAGGTAACGTGTAGGTGGTTTGTGGATCCAAAATAGAGAACCGTGGCCGCACAAAATCTGAATTAAAGAACAATTTGTCTTGAGTATCTGCGCGGGTAACCACTGCGGTGGGGTTCATCTCTGATCCTGTGGCCGCTAAAGTTAATACACAGCCGATAGGTAAAGCGTTTTGTACCGCGCCACCAAAAGATTGAATTATCTCCCAAGCATCACCTTGGTGTTTGGCCGCTGCGGCAATGAATTTGGTGGCATCGATAACAGAACCGCCACCGACAGCCAGCAGAAAATCCACCTTTTCCGCTTTGACTCGTTCGACCGCCTTTAGGCAGGTTTCATAGTGAGGATTAGGTTCAATCCCCCGAACTCGACCCAATTGATATCTGCTAACGCTGTCGTTACTTGTTCAAAAATGCCATTCTTTTTGATACTACCACCACCAAAAGTAATCATGACTTTCGCATTTGTGGGTATTTCTGCTTTCAGATTGGCGATTTGTCCTTCACCAAAAAGGATTTTGGTATTGTTGAAAAAACTAAAATTATTCATAACCATTTAATTCCAAAATTTTATCTGGTGATATTTCATCAGCCGTCATAATAAGTGTTGGTCGCAATAAGCCACAATGTAGCAACATTTGGCCCGAAAATGCTGGGATCAAATAGCTTGCCATTATTCAATGTTGTTGAATATTGATTGCGATCGGCAATTACTGGTGAGCGTATTTTGAACGGTGAAATATGCTGTTGGCAATATACTCAAAGAGGCAAAATATCACCAAGCAACAGATCTTTTCACACTTAAAATCAATATAATCTGGTAATTTAGCGAGTTAGCGCCGAATGAATTTATTAATGATTTTTCCTCATTACTGTTAGTTTTTTATTGAACTTGTTTGTTATATACCATCCCCCTAAACTGCCCTTAGCGAATTACGTTACATCGAGTTTATTGCCAATATCACACCGCTAATCACACTCATCAAAATCACTATATATTTTATATAACCTAATGAATATTAATACGTTAACCAATTAGCACTCAAAGACAAGAGATCTTCTAAAGAGAAGAAAATATACGTTTCCCGCTACAGATAATTGATGTGTATAAAACCGTCAACACGTAAATTTCCAAAGTTCGCAATGAAGGAGCCTAGATTGGAAAATAGAGGAAATAAAGCATCATTTTGGGCCGCGGCAATCTCATTAGCTGCCACGTTTGTAGCATCTGCGACTCCCATTCCTTTATACGGAACTTATCAGCGGGTAGACGGTATCAGTTATTTGGGGCTATCACTTAGCTCTGTGGTGTACTTTGTCGGTGCCGTTACTGCGTTACTGGTTTTTGGAAGATTATCCAACCATCTTGGTCGCCGCCCAGTATCGATTGCAGCGGTTATTTTGGCGGCAATGGCATCTATCTCTTTCTTACAATTACATGATGCTACCCCACTCCTTGTGGGACGTTTTTTACAAGGGCTGGCCTGTGGCTTGGCGTCCACAGCCCTTGCAGCTTGGATTGTTGATTGTGCTCACAGTGTCCCCCAATGGTTAGCGCCAGCGGTAATTAGCTGTGGCCCAATGACAGGGTTAACCATCGGCGGCATTGTCTCAGGTGTGTTAGTTGAATATGGCCCCATACCTCGTCAGTTGCCATTTTACTTGGTATTGGTGCTGTTGCTGATCTGTGTCGTCTTAATCATGCGAAGTAACGAAACCATGCCATCCGCCCCGGGTGCCATCGGTTCACTAAAACCACGCATGGGTCTGCCAGCAAATGCTAAAAAGTTCTTTCCGGTTGCGGCGGTTACGTTTATCAGCACATGGGCATTGGGCGGCTTTTTTCAGGCCTTTGGACCTGCTATGGCTCATGAACAATTACATACATCCAATGCGATTGCCGCAGCCTTAGTATTTGCGTCCATTATGGCACCAAGCACTATTGGTGCCTCCATTGCAGGCAAGATGAAGGCTACCAATGCGCAATTCTATGGCATGCTCAGCTTTGCTGTATTTGTTGGCGGTCTGTTATTAGCTCTGCAATTAGGCACCTTAGTGCTGTTCTTAATTACCAGTGTCTTAGCCGGGATAGCCCAAGGCATGGTACTGACTGGCAGTATTCAAACCATGGTAGCGAACTTACAGCCTAAGGAACGCGCCAATGTGTTATCGGTTATCTATGTCACTTCTTATACAGGTGCGGCAATCCCTACTCTGATCGCCGGGCAGATGTCTGAAAACCATAGCTTGTTACAGGTCGCCTGTGGTTATGGCGTGCTGGCGTTATTCGGCGCCATCACAGTTATCTTTTCAAGGAAGTATCAACAGCGGGAATTTCAACAATGCGGATTACAAGGATAATTGCAGGCTGCATTCTCGGGGTATGTTTTTCGAGCGTAGCGTTTGCCACCACACCGCGATCAACGAATATGGTTAAGCAGGAGAATCAAGTGAAAATAGCCATCGACATCCAAGCTCAAACACTCACGGCAACGTTAAAACCAAATAGTGTAGCAGTGAATGATTTTTTAGCACTGCTACCTTTGTCATTGACGCTGACGGACTATGCGTCAACAGAAAAAGTGGCAGATCTCCCCAAACGCCTCGCAACAACGGGCGAACCGGCAAGCACGTCCGCGCAAACCGGTGATATCACTTACTATGCGCCGTGGGGCAACCTAGCGATTTTTCATAAACCTTTTGGGCATGCTAACGGCTTAGTCAAACTCGGCACGCTGGATTCAGGTGTCGCGCTATTACGCAAAACAGGCGCAATCGATGTGACGATCAGACGTATAGAATGACAACGGCAATCACACCTATCAGCGCATTTCCGCAGAAGAATCGTGTGATGCTAAACCACTTTTACTACTAAGGAGTACTCCGTGACACCCCCTTTTCTCCAGAAGTGGACTTAGAGGCGGTGGCGGTTAAGGTGCCACACCATCTGGCATTAGTCACTGCGGCGTTAGATGCTGGGAAAAGTGATGCAATTACATTGCATGAAGTGATTGATGCAATTGAACAATCAGCCAAAACACCGCAGTAATAACTAAACGCTACATTAAATTGCAGCACTGCTTCACGGATCAACAAGTTTTTGGAGGGCTGTACGATGCCACATGTAGATTTAAAATATTATCCACGAGATCTTACTGCACAAGATAAACAGGCGTTAGCGGAAGCTATCGCTAGCGTGCTAAAACAACACTTAAATACCACGGATGATGCCATTTCCATCGCCATGCATGAAGTTGATGCAGCTGACTGGAAAGCACAAGTTTACGACCCCATCATCAAGCCCAATCTCAGCACATTAGCCAAAAAACCGGGTTATCAGTTATAGCGAATACCTATGTTGTTATTGAACTGAGTGATCGTCTTGCATAACTCGTCCATCAACACGCAAAAGCCGCAATTAAGCGATGAAATTAAGCAAGGATGTTCGAGGATTAGGCAAACAATGCGCCGCGAAGTACTTCTATAATAGCCTTATGAAAGTGCTTTTCATCGTTACTTTTCACTACAAATATTGGATATAACCTTATGAAAACTATTGGATATGCGGCTCACTCCGCCGACGCACACATGGTGCCATACCATTTTGAACGTCGTGATCTGCGCGCAAATGATGTCGCGATTGAGATTCTCTACTGTGGTGTCTGCCATTCAGACCTGCACACAGTCAATGGTGACTGGGGGCCACAGCCTTATCCCTTAGTCCCTGGCCACGAAATCGTGGGTGTAGTGCAATCGGTTGGTTCAGATGTCAAAAACTACCAAGTAGGTGACCGTGTCGCTGTTGGCTGTATGGTCGATAGTTGTCAGGAATGTGATCAATGCCATCATGGCGAAGAACAGTTCTGTCGCCACGGGATGACGCCCACTTATGGCGCTCCTGATCGTATCAGTGGTGAAACGACTCAAGGTGGTTATTCAAAACATATTGTCGTGCGCGAAGAGTTCGTATTGCGCATTCCAGATAATATGGATATGGCAAAAGCTGCACCGATACTTTGCGCTGGCATTACAACTTTCTCGCCGCTCCGTACTTGGAAGGTAACTAACGGCTCCCGTGTCGGTGTCATCGGTCTCGGCGGCCTTGGTCATATGGCGGTGAAACTGGCGCATGCCATGGGCGCCGAAGTCACCGCGATTAGTCGCACCAAAACTAAGGAAAAAGAAGCCATTGCCATGGGCGCCAAAGGCATCTTGGCATCTACTGATGCCAACGCCATGGCCGCGGCGGCCAATTCCTTTGATCTGATCATAGATACTGCACCAGTAAAACATGATGTTAGTGCCTATGCTTCGTTACTGGATATCGACGGTACACTGGTGGTAGTCGGGCAAGTAGGGCCACTGGAAGAGTTAATGAGCGTGCCATTGGTGTTTGGCCGTCGCCGTATCGCCGGTTCATTGATTGGAGGTATTGCGGAGACTCAGGAAGTATTGGATTTCTGTGCCCAGCACAATGTCTATCCTGATTGTGAGATGATCAAAATGGATCAGATTAATGATGCGTTTGCTCGTCTAGCAAAGGGCGATTTGGCACATCGTTTTGTTATCGATATGTCATCCTTACAGGAAGCGTAAATCGCTATCGATTATTTTGATACGCGGTCACGGGTTTTAGCATCAACATTCGCCACGGCGTTGCTAACTGCGCCGTGGTTAATCAAAGTGCACACTGTTGGATATTATTGGTGATAATAACAACGGCAAGATAATAAAAAATCCCTTGGTAGCAACTCATCAAGGGATTTTTTATTTTTATAAAGAACTAATCTTTTTTAACAGCTCCAGCTAAATATTCTTCATCTGTGACGGGTTCAAGCCATTCAACTGGTGAACCGTTCAGTGATTCCTGAATAGCAATGTGCTGCATGTAAGTAGAATCTGTTGCACCATGCCAGTGACGACGACCACAATTGCAGTAGATGATATCGCCTGGCCGCAGTTCAGTACGCGGGCCACCTTCACACTGGGTCCAGCCCAAACCATCGGTTACTACCAGTGTCTGGCCCAATGGATGAGTATGCCAGTTGGTGCGGGCACCCGGTTCAAAATTCACAACAGCCACACCAACGCGTGATGGCGCCGGGGCGTTAAACATCTTATCAATACGCACAGTACCGGTGAACCAGGCTTCTGGACCTTTAATGGCGTTCTGAGAACCCGCACGAATCACCTGCATATCCTCATTAGATTTATCTGTGTCACTCATAAAAGACTCCTATTTAACATGGGCGCTCCGATGTGTATCGAAGTGTAATGAAAATCATCGTGTCAAGTTATTAACTCGGTTGGGCCGTGGTGGAAGAGCGTGTGTTATCGTCCATGAATAGCGCGCTTGAAGCGATTTAATCCATCCAAAACGCGTGCTTGGTTGGTGGCAATATTCATGCGCAAGAAGCCCTCCCCTTCAACACCATATGTTGATCCTTCACTTAGCCATAAATGATGGTCGTTATAGAGTTTTGCAGCCAAAGCGCCACTGCCTACAGACAGCGCTCGACAATCCAACCACACCAAGTAAGTGCCCTGTAATGGGGTAACCTTTATCATGGGGAGATGTTCAGCAATAAATTCGCGCACAAGAGCATAGTTTCTTGCTATGTACTGCCTTAGTTCATCCAGCCAGGTTTCACCAAACTCATAGGCGGCAATAACAGCCGTAATGGCAAATGGGCTAATTTCACAGACCTCATTGATATTGAGCTGCTTGTCTATACGCCGACGCCAATCCGCATCTTCCACTAAGATATTGGCCGCATGGATGCCTGCGAGGTTAAAAGACTTACTTGGAGAACTACAGGTAACAGATCGTTCCAGAAACTCTCGACCTAGCGATGCAAATGGAATGTGCTGTTGCCCTGGCATCATCAAATCACAATGGATTTCATCAGCAAGAACAATGACATTATTGGCGAAGCAAATATCGCCAATTTTTCTCAACTCATCTTCCCGCCATACTCGCCCGACAGGATTATGAGGGTTGCATAACAACAACATAGTGTTATTCGGCGCGGCAGCTTTGGTGGCAATATCGTCAAAATCAAATGTGAAATTGCCTTTATCATTTAGCAAGGGGCTGGAAACTTGCTGACATTTCGCATTGCGAATCGATGAAAAAAGCAGTTATACGCAGGAGTGGGCACAATTACGCCATCACCTGGTCTTACTAGCGCCTGAATGATGGCCGAAAGTGCTGGCACAACACCTGTGGTAAATAACAGCGAACCGGCATCAAAATGAAACTGGTGGCGACGTGCAAACCATGATATTACCGCGTTAAAATAATCCTCAGAGACTTTGCTGTAGCCAAAAATACCATGCGCGACACGAGCTTGTAGCGCCTCAATAATGGCGGGCGCGGTGCGAAAATCCATATCCGCCACCCACATTGGTAACATCCCATCATCTTCAGCACTATCCCATTTATAAGAATGGCTACCGCGACGCTGCACCGGTTCATCAAAATCAAAGCTCATCATAAACCTCAAGCACAAACCGTTGCATCGGTGCTGATATCGCACTTGCCAGGGGAAATGCAGTGCTGGTCAATAATCACTTCACCAATTTCACGCGCGCGAATACGCCCGCTCTTGGGATTCTTTACACTGATAATGTCACTGACAATTTCGGCATCGACTTCGCTATATTCAAAGCTCAAGTCTGCGTCTTCCATAATGCAGTTTTCCATGATCAGATTAGTGCAGTAACACAAAGGCTGGGTTCCTCGCACAGTGCAATTCACCAAACGCAGATTCTTAGAATGCCAGCCCATATATTCACCATTGATGACCGAATCATAAACGGTGACATTCTCTGCACCCCATAACGCATCCTTTGAGTCTAAATGGGAGTTGCGAATGACCACATTGCGCGCATATTGAAAACCATAGTTGCCCTGTAAATTCAGGTTATCTGCCATGACGTTGCGGGCATTAACAAAAAGTAATCGCCCTGTTTGGCTGCAACATTGTGCAGCTCAATATCACGACAGTTCCAACCGGTTTCCTCTGCATTGGGCATGTTGACATTTGCCACATAGATATTGTCGCACTCACGAAACATTTTTGGCGCATCTACCTGTGTATTCAATACCTTAACGTTTTTTGAATACCAAATAGCGGTACGACCATACACAGTAAACAGGCAGTTCTCTATCAGCACGTTCTCATCGTGCCAGAACGGGTATTTGCCCATGAATTCGCATTTAAAGGCTTCAATATTGTTACTGTGCTTGAGTGCCGATTCACCAGGGTAGAATTTGACATATTCCAAGCGGGTATTACGGGCAGCAAAACAGGGGCGCTCGCCTTCAAAAAAGGTGTCTTTAATTAATTCCATAATCTACATAGTGCTGAATGACGAAAAGATAAGCTCAAGGAGTAGCAACGCGAGCGATAACTCACGGCCAGAAGGTGCAAACCTCGTGATGCCAAAGTTACTTACCGAAATATGTGCTATCCGCTACTTTTTCCAGCCAGACCACATTCTTGCCATCAGCGGAATACGGCTGCACGGCGATATGTGTCATCGAGGTTTTATCGGTTGCACCATGCCAATGCATCACGCCGGGTGGAGTCCAAATAACATCGCCTGCGTTGATAGTTTGTTTGGCCTGTCCTTGCTGCTGCACCCAGCCTTTCCCGGCGGTAACGATTAGCAGTTGCCCTTTCGGGTGGGTATGCCAAGCAGAACGCGCACATGGCTCAAATGTCACGGATGCCGCTGATATCTCTTTCCCTTTGGGATCTGTTGGCAAATAAAGAGGATCGATCATGGCCTTGCCAGTAAAAATTTTTTCAGGACCAACAATCACTGCCTGACTACCGGCGGGGATAATTTCCATCTCAGCGGCTACTTTTGGCTGTTGTTGCGGCGCAGCCGCCACTGAAAAAATGGCACTAGAGCAGTACAAAAAGGTTAATGGGATAAGGTGTTTCATGGCATTTGTCCTTCGCAACATCGTTCGGCTATCCACTGGCAGATAGTCAGGAGTTGCTTAAAACTTTGTCGCAAATTGGCACATGAATAAATCGCTATTTTATACTTACAGTTATGAATCCTCTTAATATATAAAAATAACCACATGAATAATAACAAATTAATTTATTACGCCGCTCATATTGCTATCACTAATCACCCTATTAATTTTTAAATTTTGATCATATGCTGCTGGTTCATAAGAGAGATTAATCATCATGGCTAGAGAAAATTACAATGAGCTAATCGCCTTCATCGCGGTTGCACGAGCACGTAGTTTTACCAAGGCAGCCGCCCATTTAGGGCTCACACAATCCGCGTTAAGCCATACCGTGAAGGGGCTTGAAAAACGTTTGGGTATTCGCTTATTAAGTCGCACAACACGTAATGTTTCGCTCACTGAAGCGGGAGAACGCTTACTCACGAGGATCTCGCCCAAATTTGATGAGATAGACACAGAGATCTCCCTATTAAGTGAACTACGCGATAAACCGGCCGGAACAATCAGAATTTCTGCCAGTGATCATGCCATTGATACGGTATTGTGGCCGAAGCTAGATGCGGTATTAAAAAATTATCCTGACATCAAACTTGAGTTATGCGTCGATTACGGTTTTACCGATATTGTTGAGCGGCGCTTCGATGCCGGGGTGCGCTTTGGTGAGGCGATATCCAATGACATGATTGCCATCCGCATTGGAAAGGATCTCAGTATGGCCGCTGTAGCTTCACCCGCATATTTTGCCGCCCATCCCAAACCATTGGTGCCCAATGATCTGCTCAGCCACAACTGCATTAATCTGCGCTTTCCAACTTATGGTGGCCTGTATTCGTGGGAGTTTGAAAAAGGTGAAAGACAAATTAATGTCAATGTTGAAGGCCAATTGATCTTTAATAGCGTTCGTCAAATCCTTCATGCTTGCTTGTCTGGGCATGGGATTGCCTTTCTGCCGGAAGATATTTTTGCGAGCTACTGCAATGATGGCCAACTCATTCGGGTACTACAGGATTGGTGTCCACCGTTTGCAGGATATCATCTGTATTTTCCCAATCGGATGCGTTCATCACCCGCGTTTGATGTTATCGTCAACGCACTGAAAAATACTCAGTAACTGTAAAATTTGATTGTGATATTTCAAATAATTCCAGCAGGTTATAAATTTATCTAGATAGTTTTCTCGGTGAATTTCAGTGATGTGTGGTTACCGATGATTTTGCGATAAATGCCACCAGGGCGCTGCTGATACCCTTGGATACAGCTATCTAGGTGCAATGCTGTTATGAGTGCGAAGTTACCATATCATTTACTCAGCCATTAAAAATAAAAAACCTAAGCTAGGTTAAGAGCTTAGGTTTTTTATTTAGTGGCGGGATGGACGGGACTCGAACCCGCGACCCCCGGCGTGACAGGCCGGTATTCTAACCAACTGAACTACCACCCCAACTAATCGTTGCGAATAATACGGTAGTACATTGAAAATCGTCAACAATTTTTTTTACTGTTGGCATTTTTGAGCACTCATGCCAAACAATACTATTAACGCCTTTATGCCGCACAAACAGCTATTGTGGTTTTTCGTCTTCATCCGGCATCGATAGATCGATATCCTGTAACTCAGGCGGTGGTGTCTGCGCTTGCTGTTTGGCCTGCATCTCCTGCTCTGCCGCCGCAAGTGCCTGTTTGAGGGATGCCCGCTTACGCATAAACAGCAGCAAGCCGAGTCCCACAATCAACAACACACTGTTACCAACAATGATCCACAGTAACGCATGATCTTTAGCTTGCCGTTCTTCCTCTGAGGCCGCTTGTGCCTGCATCGCCGCAAGTTGCTCTGGACTAGGTGGCGGCGCGGGGGTTCAACATAGTTAAAGAACCGCTCGGGCAAGGTCATCACAATTTCGCGTCCAGCCCAATTCGTACTGAATAATGTCCCTTTGATACGATAGCTACCAAATTCGGTGACTTGGGGCAGCTCCAACACATGTTCAGCTTGTGGTAAATCCCGCACCGTAAGAGATAGCTGAAAGCCCATGGGGCCGACAATCTCTATCTGATAATAGGTTTCAGCTAATTGCAGCTCTTTGGTATCGACGATCAACTTCAATCCCCACGATTGTTCATGTGGATTTTCTGGCGCTTGCACCTGAATGTCGGCCGGTTTTGGCGACAACATAAAAGCTTGTTGGTACTCCCGCTCGAACACCGCATTTTCAACTTTCAAGTTAAGCGTGTAATGGCCCCAGGGTTGATTGAGATTAATATCGGCAGTAAAAATACCGTCATCTGGGCGTTCGTCCAGCTTTTCCCCATTATCTTGATAACTGCCAACCGAAAGGGTTCCCGCCGCAAAATTTTCATCTTTAGGTTGGTGCTCGGAGATAAATTTTGCATTCCACTGCAACATGTATTCGAGACCGGGTAAACGCATTTGCAGATTATCCCCGGTCAATCCGGCAGTTAGCTTGAGGTGTTCCCCTTGATATAGCGGCTGTGGCAACGGCTCGGCCCAGATGCCGAGTTTAGAAATCTTGGTAATTTGTGATCCAGGAACTATGCGGCCTAACAGCTGCCAAGGCCCTGGCTGCGGGTGTTTTATTTGGATCATATCGCCGCTGAGGCCGTCTTCCCAACGCACGGATTCAGGGTGACGACTGGCATACCATTTACTGCCGTCTGGCAAAACCACTATTACTGGAGCAGAGCCATACTCCCGCTGTATCACCAAGGTGAGTTCATCCACCAGATGATCGATGCGAAACCGATTCTTAAGCTCTGAGGCTTGTGCCAACGGCAACGTTACGTCCTGTGCCGCGAAGGCTGGACGCGCCAGCGCCATCAATGCCAAGAATATGCAGCCAAAGGGCGAGATCTTCATGCTACCCGAAATTTCCTGTTTTAATTACGCCACAAACACTTACCGGACTTAGCCACCAAATCCAACCGCTGCTCATGCATAGTCAGTTCATCGGCAGAAGCACTGATCACTTTAAGTCTCGAACGATTATTATCAAGCCGGACAATACCGCCTTCAGCCCCCTCGGCATGACCGCCATCGAGACTCAAGTTAAATTTGGTCTGCCCGCCCGTCATCGCCAGATACACGTCCGCAAGGATCTCGGCGTCAAGTAACGCGCCATGATATTCACGGCGAGAATTATCAATTTGATAGCGCTTGCACAGTGCATCCAGATTGTTTTTCTGCCCTGGATGCAGGAATTTAGCGATAGCTAGTGAGTCAAGGATAGAACAGAGATCTTTGACCTTCGGCCCCTTAGGGTGCAATAGCGCAAATTCGTGATCGATAAAGCTCACGTCGAACGATGCATTGTGCGCCACCAGTTCAGCGCCCTCGATAAAGGCGGCAAACTCGGTAGCAATATCCTTGAACAGCGGTTCATTGGCCACGCGTTCATTGGTAATACCATGAACCGCAATGGCTTCTTCATCAATGGCCTGTTGTGGGTTGATATATTTGTGAAAGGTTTTGCCAGTCAGACGGCGATTGATCACTTCCACACCGCCGATTTCAATAATCCGGTGCCCAACATACACAGGGCCGCCACTCTGGTTCATGCCAGTGGTTTCGGTATCAAGAATGATCTGGCGAGCGGCACTAGAGACAATATTCATATTATTTTTGCTGCTTACTCAATAACAACTTAAGATGACTGCTTTGCCAGCTATGTTAGCAACTTGATGAACGAACTGAAACAGATAGAAATTTTTACCGATGGCTCCTGTCTTGGCAACCCTGGGCCGGGTGGATATGGGGTAGTCTTGCGCTACAAACAACACAGCAAAGAACTTTCTGGGGGATTCGCCCTCACCACCAATAACCGGATGGAACTATTGGCACCGATTGTCGCGTTGGAAAGCCTGAAAGAGCCCTGCCATGTTATCCTCACCAGTGATAGCCAGTATATGCGCCAGGGAATAACCCAATGGATCCACAACTGGAAGCGTAAAGGCTGGGTCACCGCCAATAAAACGCCCGTCAAGAATGTCGATTTGTGGCAACGCTTGGATAAAGCCACCGAAAAACATCACATTGACTGGCGCTGGGTGAAAGGCCATGCTGGCCATGCTGAAAATGAACGTTGTGATACCTTGGCGCGCGAAGCCGCCGAGGCTCACCCGCAAGCCACTGACAGTGGTTATTTGGCATCAACTTGATGTGATAACTGCAAAAAATCATTGCAGAAATGCACAAACGCGCTGGCAAGTGGTGTAAAGCTGTGTTGCTTGTGACGGATCAGGTAAAACGGCCTTGTCAGCGCCATACCTTGCACCGTCACCACACCAAATTCGCGCCTTGCCAGTTCTCGTTCAATCGTCAGCTCTGATAACACGCCCAGCCCTGCCCCCTGCTTTACTGCCTGGCTTAATGGCATCAGGAGTGGGAAAGCTAAATTTGACTTCCGGATGTAACCCCAGCTGATTGGCGTTATTGACGAAATATTCTCGCGTCCCCGAGCCCTCTTCACGCAGCACCCACGCACAGCCAATTAACTGCTCAGGGCTGACACATTTACCGGCCAACGGATGGGCTGGATGACAGAAAATACTCAGTCTATCTTGATGCCAAGGCGCAGTGACAATACGACTATCCAGACAATAGCCTTCAATAAACCCCAGTTCGGCACGAAAATCGGCCACCTGCTGCACCACGTTGCGGGTATTGTCTATGGTAAGTTCAATTCTGGCATCGGTGTGCTGCTGACTAAACGCCACCGCAGCTTTGGTCAGCAGAAAATTACCGATGGTGTTGCTGGCACTGACATTCAATGTCCCCGCCAACAGTGCGGAGGGATTGGCAAAGGCACTTTCGATATCGGCAGTCTGTTGTAATACTTTGCTGGCCATTGGCAGTAACATGCTGCCCTGTGAATTAAGTAATAGCCGATTACCTGAACGCTCAAATAGCCGCGTGGCCAATTGACGTTCCAGTTGCGCCAGCGCCATGGAAGTTGCCGGCGCTGATAGATTCACCATCTCAGCCGCTTTGGCAACTTGACCACTGCGGGCGATGGCCTCAAATATCTGCAATTGTTTCAGCGTGATGCGCATATGAGTGAGTTGCCTTTCGGCCCTAGCCTTATTCCCGTTTCATTCGTCCAGAATAACCGGCGGTGGCGGCAGGTTGCCAGCCTCTCACACGTTTTCGTTGCCGATTAGCCACTGGCGTTAATGGCGCTTCAAGCTTACGCGCCACCAACAGGTATACCGCGCCAGTACCTGGCAACCAGCGGTGCTGCCATTGGCGCATTAACAAGGGAAAGTCCCAGTCAGGCATAAAGGCGTGGTAACACAACCGCTGATCATCGACTAGCTGATAGCCTAACAGCCCGAGCCAATCTCGAACCCGTGCTGGCATAAAAAAGCAGCCATTCCACGGCCAACGCTGTTGGTATTTTGGCAATAACTTACCCAGATAGGCGCTACTGAACGGATTGATACCACTGATGATCAGATAACCACCACTTACCAGTACTCGGTCCACTTCACGCAAAATACGGTAGGGATCTTGCTCTGATTCCAGCAACAGATGCATGGCAACGGCATCGATACTGGCGGATTTCAGTGGTAACTGCCAGTATTCGCCCTGTAGCGTGGCTCCATGGGCAGGATAAACAGAAAATTGGTGTTTTACTGCACATTGACTGCTGTCAACTTCAGCGCTTAACGGCCCTAACTGCAATAGATGGTAGCCAAATATTCTCGGCCACCAGTAAGCTAATGACTGTTGCAAATCATTACGTAATTGTTGTCCACCGGGAAGCGCGTCCCAGTTTGAGCCATGCGGATCTGGGGACATAACCTCTCCGATTTGACTACAGCGATAACAATAGCTTAATAATGAACGGCCTCCGCAGGCAAGGTCTGCAACAGGTAAAATTGATTACGGTCAGCTAGCGTGCAACTAAGGAGATTTCCAATGTCTGTTATGGAATACCCAGCAACTCAGCATCAGCACTTTGCAGTTTTTCCCATTGCGGCCTTTAACGATAACTATATCTGGTGCATACAACCTGAAAGTAGCGACCAGGTTTGGGTGGTCGATCCCGGTGATGCAGCGCCGGTTATCGCAGCCCTGACGCAAAAGAAACTGCGGTTGGCGGGCATACTGATCACCCATCATCATCGGGATCACACTGGCGGGATAGATGCGTTATTGCGCCATTTTGGCAAACAAACACCTGTCTATGGCCCTGACAATACCGCCATACATGGCATCAGTCATCCGCTTACCAAACAAGGTGATTATCGGCTGACAGCCGGGCATACGACATTATCGCTGCAACTATATGCGGTGCCGGGGCACACATTAGATCACATTGCCTATCTTATCGATGATGCACTCTTTTGCGGTGACACGCTGTTCTGTGCGGGCTGTGGCCGGCTGTTTGAAGGCAGCGCAGAGCAGCTATACCAGTCGTTACAGAAAATTGCCCAGTTACCCCAAGACACCAAAATCTACCCTGCCCATGAATATACCCTGTCCAATCTCAAATTTGCCGCCATGGCCGAACCCGATAACCAGGCATTAGCCAGCTTTACCGAACAGGCCAAACAGTTACGGCAACAACAACGCCCCACACTTCCCAGCTCCGTTGCCCGGGAGTTAGCGATCAACCCATTTTTGCACTGCGATGATGCACGCTTAGCGCCCATATTAAGCCAGCATTGGCAAACCGCAGCAGATTCTGCCGTGACCCGCTTAAAACTTCTCCGACAGTGGAAAGACAATTGCTGAATTCTTGGTTACAATGAGTCGCTTTGGCGCAGTTCAGTCCGCTATTGAGCTCTGCGCTAGTAGTATAACTTTATGATAATTAAGAAGTACTACAGAAGTTCGGCCAGCACCTCTCGCCGAAAATAACATTATGCCGGGTTCTCACCCGGTACCTGTCTGGCATGTTTTATCACCTGCGCCAGACAAACTAACGGTGCTGGTTCAATAACGTTTTCTGTCGCACGACAGCTTTTTGAGGATAGGCGCTTTTGAAGCAACGGAATTTATTCACCACCGCTGGGATAGTAGTGTTTCTTGCGGGCTGTCAGACTGTACCGTTACAGTCATCGCAAACGGCTCCCCAAAGCCTCCGGCCAATGCCGCTGAGGTGCTACAAAAAGCGCCACAGGAACCACAGCAACCACAACTGGCGGTGACGGATGTGTGGCAACGACTGCGCAATCAGCTCGAGCTCTCGGTTCCAGATAACAAGTTAGTACAGCAATATCGCAACTGGTACATTCAAAACCCCAAACATCTGCAGCAGATTTCTGAACGTGCTGCCCCATTTCTGTATCTCATCGTTGATCAGATAGAACAGCGTCACCTACCGATGGAACTGGCGCTGTTACCAATAGTTGAAAGTGCTTTTGATCCCTATGCTTATTCCCCTGGTGCGGCGTCAGGGCTGTGGCAATTCACCTCCCCATGGCGCGTCATTTCGGGCTGAAAATAAACTGGTGGTATGATGGTCGGCGTGATGTGCCTGCCGCCACCAAAGCCGCGTTGGACATGATGCAGTATCTGTATCAAAAGACAGGAAACAACTGGCTGTATGCTATCGCAGCATACAATACCGGTGAGGGCCGAGTGCTCAATGCCATTCGACGCAACGCCAGCCAGGGTAAACCCACAGATTTTTGGTCACTGTCGCTGCCTAAGGAAACCGAGCGTTACGTGCCGCAATTATTGGCGTTAGCCGATGTAATCAAGCATGCGGACCAATATGGCGTGCAATTGTCTCCGATTGATAATCAGCCCGCGGTTGAAGTGGTCGATATTGGTAGCCAGATTGACCTGGCTTTAGCCGCCAAACTGGCAGGCATGGATATCAGTGAGTTACAGCAACTTAACCCTGGTTATAATCGCTGGGCCACGGCGCCTAAAGGCCCATTCAAGCTGGTGTTACCCGTAGATAAAGCACAGGACTTCGAAGTAGCACTCGCGACAACCGACCCAGCTGATCGCCTTAACTGGCTACGTTATGAAATTCAACCTGGGGATTCACTCGGACAGATTGCTAAACAGCATCAGACCACCGTTGATATCATCCGCTCGGTCAATAATATTCAAGGCAATAACATTATTGCGGGCAAACATCTGCTGATCCCTGTGTCGTTACAAGATGCCAGTGCCTATCCGCTTTCTGCTGATAATCGGTTACAAAACAAACAGAGTAAAGGCCGATATAAGGTCACCTATAAAGTGCGTAGCGGTGATTCTTTGTGGAAAATCGCTCGGGCTAATAACCTCAGTGTCAGCGAAATTGCCAGTTGGAACGGAATGTCGGTAAAAGCGCCATTGCGCCCGGGTAAACTGCTGGTGTTGTGGCACAACCGTAGCACAGATAACAGTGCCATTACCCGTACTGTAAAATATAAGGTTCGCGATGGGGACTCTTTGGCAAGAATTGCCGACAAGTTCAATGTCACTGTTACCCAATTACAAGAGTGGAATCAGCTACAACGGCAGAAGTACCTACAACCGGGCCAGGTACTCACCTTATTTGTTGATATCACTGCCAGCGGTAGTTAACCGTTGTTTTTTGAGGCGAATGGCACATTTTGTGGCATTCGCTTGACCTCAATCAAAGATTCAGAATCCCACTTGCGCCGATAGTAATCCATAAGTGAGGCGTCACAATTTTGACACTCATAATTTAGCATAATAAAAATAAACTAACGATTAACTGCGCTGTGTGGATATGACGCGAGATAACTACATCACTGATGTGGAAACTGCTGTGCCTGAAGATGGCCGCATTATTTCCACTACCGATTTAAAGGGAAGAATTACCCATATAAATCAGCAATTTTGCGATATCTGTGGATATAGCAAGCAGGAACTATTAGGGCATGGGCATAATATAGTACGCCATCCGCACATGCCAAAAGCCGCGTTTGCTGATTTATGGCATGACATCCAACAGGGTAAAAACTGGATGGGGCTAGTAAAAAACCGCCGCAAAGATGGTGGCTATTACTGGGTCAATGCTTTTATTACCCCGATTCGCCGCGCAGGCAAAATTTTCGAATACCAGTCCGTTCGCACCAAGGCCGATCCCGCCCTAGTGCAACGTGCCACAGCCTGCTATGCCGACATCGAGAAAGGCAAACTGCCGCTCCCTAAACTGGCGTTATCACTGCCAGCCAAAATCGGTATTGCTTGGGCACTCTCATCAATATTGCTAGTAACTTTACCCTTCATTCCTGCCAGTGCTGGCATCTTAGCCGTCTTAGCTGCACTGCTACTTATGGGGATAACTATTGGCAAATTGCTCTCTCGCTGTCGTCGTCTGCAACAACTCAGTGATGAAGTACAGCAAAGTAAGCTGATGCAGGCAATTTACACCGGGGATACAGATGTTCTCTCTGCGGCAGAGTTGAGTCTCCGCATGCAACGCGCCGAGATCATCGCTATCACCGCGCGGATTGACGACACCAGTGAACACCTGACGAATAATCTGGAATCTCACCAACAATCCGTTGATGCCAACCATAAAGAGCTGTCACAGCAAGCGTTAGCATTAGATGAACTGGCGGCCGCGATTAGCCAGATGAAAAGTGCCATTACTGAAATTGCGTCAACCTCTTCCAATACCGCCACGGACGTCACCGATCTTGAAACCAGCAATCAGGATACGATGAAAGCGCTACAAGCTAGTCGCGCCGCTAATTCAGAGATGAGTGGTTTACTACAGAAAGTCGCAACGCAGATTGCCGAATTGGATCAGCAATGCGCCAGTGTTAATACCGTGCTGGAAGTGATTGAACAGCTGTCTGAACAGACTAACTTACTGGCACTCAATGCCGCCATTGAAGCGGCCAGAGCGGGTGAAGCTGGCCGTGGTTTTGCTGTGGTTGCCGACGAAGTCCGGGCACTCGCGCAACGCTCTTCGGGGTCGGCTAAAGAGATTTTTGCCATCATTCATCAGCTCAGTGATCAGAGTCGCCAAGCGGTTGCGGAAATGGATAAAAGCCAGACACTTACGCAGCACAGTATGGAACTCGAACAGCAACTGGTGAATCGTTTGAACGAGGAAGCTCAGGCACTTGGCCGGATCACCGCCAACAGTCACCAGATTGCAGTAGCCACCGAGGAGCAAGCCTACACGGTAGAACAGCTCCATCTGAATTCATGCCGTCTGCAAAGTGGTGTTGCTAAATTGCAGGAAAACAGCCAGGAAGCCAGCACCCATGGTGAAGAGTTAAGACGCCAGAGTGAACGGCAACAAGAGTTGATCTCGCAATTCAAATAAAACTGAGCTAATTATTTGTTTCAAAAAGAAAAGTCAGACATAAAGTCTGACTTTTTTATCACCTAAAATAAAACCTACTGCACACCCAGCTTTTTAAATAGGCTGTCTTTTAGCTTATCTTTGGCTTTTTCTGCTTCATCTTTCAGCTTGTTTTTAAACAAGGCATCAGTATCGAGTGAAAATTTCGGTTCGGCAAAAGAGCCACTGATCAATAACGGAATCTCAATACCCGCCAATTGCTCGGAGCCTTTACCACCTTGCCCTTTTAGAGTGTCTACCAACGCGGTTTTCAAGCGATAATCCAAAGATTCTTGCAGCAAATTCGCACCACCAGCCCCTGATAACCGAATCAGTGGTGATGACATGGCCAGATCTGGGTTGTTAGCAACCCCATCTTTTACCGTAAAGTTGCCAGTAAGACTGGTAAAGTCGGTTTTCTGTTCTTCGGCTTTGGGACTACTCAAATCACCTTTCAGTTTGGCCTGCGCATTACGGATCATCAGCGGAATATTGATTCCGTATAACGCACCATCAGCAATATTAAAACTGCCATTCACATCCAGATTCTTTTTAATATTATCGGGCAACAGACTGCTACCACTGCCTTTGGCGGTAATATTGGCATTTCCTGCCAGCATATCGATTTGCGCGGCATCGGTCAGCAAGGGGCGCAGATGCACCTGACTGAGTGATGAATTGAAACTGTAACTTGCCACCGGCTGGCGGCCATCCACTTTTGCGGAGGCGTTCAATTTACCTTGGTACAGATCCGCCGTCATTTGCTGAAGTTCCAAAACGCCATTATTCAATTTGGCGTTCATCACCCAGTTCTCTGTGGTTAACCCTGCCACCTTTAATGATTTGACCGAGAGTCCCAGCGTCATATTAACGGCCTTCATACCACTGAGATCTGGCTCGGTGGTCGCCGCCGGACTACTTGCCTTAGGCTGCGCATCCTTATTGGATGTTTCTGGTGCCGCTGGCAGTAACTTATCCAGGTCGATATCCCCAAATGCCAGCTTAGTCTCTACCTGAGGCACCTTGCCGCCATAGGCAACGGTCATATCGCCGCTACCGGAGATATCAGCAACGGTTAATTGGCTTAACACTAAAGACAAGGCCTGTTTGGCGGTATCAATATGAATGTCTGCATTCAGATTAGCTTGCATTTCGCCATGTGGAATCGAGCCACCTTTTACGGTGTTTTTGATTGAAAAATCTTTTAGGTCAAGCTGTTGCAGATTTGCAGATATTTTCAGTTGTCCTTCGCCTTCACTGGCGAGCGTCATCTGTGGCATCTCACCGCTGAATTGATAGGCAAGTGGCGCAAATTTATCCAAGGCCAGTGCCCCGAGTGTTAGTGAGGACAAGGTAAAAATATTTTCTGTACCCTGCTGACGATCCAGCAAACGCACCTGCGCATTGGTGACACTGATGCCACCGATATTCAATCCCGCCAAGGTCAAATTATTGCTATGGCTGTCAGCCACTTGGGTATCTGTTTTCGGTGCGGAGGATGTCGCCTTACCCGCCAACCCATCAAAACTGTTGCGTCCATCTTTGGCGGTCTCAAGATTGAGCTGTAATCCATCCAGCTTCAGCTCAGAAATCTGCACATCCTTACTTAGCAGTGGTAACAAGGCAACATTGGCCACAATTTGGTTGACTGCCACCATCTTTTTCTGCAAAATCTTTAGGATTGCTGAGCGTGATACCACCCGCTTCAATACCCAAGGAGGGGAAAAACGTCCAGCTAAGATCTCTATCAATTGTCATGGTTCTGCCGGTCTGTTTCTCAACAGCAGCAATGATCTGTGGTTTAAAATCGTTGGGGTCAAACAATACTGTCAGGTAGAACCCAAGGCCTACTACAACCAGTAGTAATATGCCAACAATCCACTTTAATGCTCTCATTATTCAGTCCTTTTACTTGCATCCTGATAGTTGATTAGCTTATCAGACTCAGATCCAATGCTGTATCGCTGATCGCTAAACCATTGTCATCGGCATAGATTATCATCCCACTTAGCACAGTTTGATTACCAAATAGCAACGGACAATTAACTTCACCGGCGCCTTTACGCTCGGTTTTAATGGGAACCGTTGCCAGCGCTTTAATGCCTAACGGCATCTGAGCCAGCGCGCCCGCGTCACGAATGGCGCCATTGATCACCACCCCGGCCCAACCGTTATCTACGGCACTTTGTCCGATTAAATCGCCCATCAACGCTTTATTGCACGAGGCACCACCATCAACCACCAGCACTTTGCCCTTCCCCGGCCGAGCCAGCAGTTGCTTGACCATAGAATTATCTTCGTAACACTGTACGGTTACGACCTCCCCCAAAATATATGGTGACCACCATATTGTTTTAGTGGCAGCGGCAACAACTGTATCTGTTCAGGAAAGGTGTCAAAAAGTTCAGGAAGTAAATCCAACATGATAAACAGGCCTTTTACAAATATTTACTTATAAGACTAGCGACCTTATTGCTCAGTCTCAAGTTTAAGCTGTTGCGTTATACTACTTGAGTAAATAGTAGAAAATAATATAAACTCGCACCGCTGTTCTATTTTTTCAGAGCAGTGATTTATCCTGTCCTGGTGGGAACATTTACTTTTATTTAAGAGAATAACATGAGCAAAGATCTCGACCTGCAAAGCGCTATCGCGGCACTTGACGAATATGGATATGATAAAAAGCATTCAACGGATCTTGAACAAGCTAGAAACAAACTGCAAATGACCCGCTATCTTAAATCTCTGGATTACAGCCTGAAGCGTATGCAACTGCTACAGGACGCGGTCAATGAGTTAGTAGACGAAATGCAGAATCAACAAGTAAAGCACGAAAAAATTCAGACATTCAAAACCAAAGTGATTAACCTTTCCAAGGAACTGAATATGAGCTATGACGAGGTTGTCAATTACATGTCAGCCTCTCAAAGTAAATAAATTTGTATTACTCTTCCAGTGGCCGCGGTTATTAGCGGCTACCGTTTTATATAAAGCCAAATCATTATTCACATCTAATATATTCATTGTTGCAAAATTAAATTTAACACCCTCTACTATAAAATATTCCTGATAGTGCCCACTGCTTTATAGTACAGCATATTGGATACTGGCGTTCATACGCACTTCTACTAGACTTAAAAGCGCTACCCTTTATAGGTGTTATCACTATCAGTATCTGGGTTCTTGGTGCGCATAATATGGAAAAATACCTTTTGCTGCTATTTTTACTGATTAGCAGTGTGTTGTTGTGGTTGGGAGTATCCGCTGATCCCACCTATGTTTCACCTTTAGCACGCCCATTACGCATCGCAGTATCAACCTCACCACTCTCCTCGCCGATCATCGTTGCCGAGCGTATGGGGATGTTCAGTAAACAGCATCTCACGGTACAACTGCTACCCATAAAAGGCGGGAACAACTGCTTTGATGCCTTGATGCGCGGAGATGCCGATCTCGCAACCAGTTCTGAAACCGTGGTGATGTTTAACAGTTTTCAGCGTAATGATTTCAGTATCATCAGTAGTTTTGCTGAATCCGATAACGATATAAAGCTGCTGACCAAAAGCGCTTCAGGTATTCAGCAACTAGAGCAACTGTTGCATCACAATGTTGGAATTGTTGCCGGTAGTGCCAGTGAATATTTCATGGATGCACTGTTATTGATGCACGAATACCCACAGCAATTGGTGCAAAAAACCGATATTTCCCCGAATGATTTAGGAGATGCGTTGCTGGCCGATGCGGTTGATGCTATCTCAATTTGGGAACCGTTTGCCTTCCAGTTACAACAACAGTATCCACAACAAATATATCGGTTTAACACTAAAGGCATTTATAACTTAACCTTTAATCTGTTGGTGCGGCGTGACGATATTACCACGCATTTACAGCAGCATATCGGCGTACTTAAAGCCCTTGATGAAGCCATTCAGTACATTATCAACGAACCTGAAAAATCCCAGCAGTTGGTGTCCGACTACCTAAAAGTACCAACGGCCGAAGTTGCCGCATTGTGGCCCGATTACCTGTTTCGACTATCCTTAGGCAATACGCTGCTCAGTAATCTACAGTCACAGAGCCGTTGGGCAATAGAGGCTAATTTGGTTAAACCTCAGGCCGTGCCTGATTACCGTTTTTACATTGAGCCAACGGCACTCAACCAAGTGATACACCGACCCCTGGTACGCAAAGAATGAGAATATCAAAACGCCTGAAATTACTGGTGGCCTTGTGTGTAATCCTCGCTGTTGCTCATGGCATTGCGCTGCTCAACCAACGCACTATGATGGTGCGTTCCTTCGAGCAGATAAACCACCTGACCGAAGTACAGTTACGGGTTGATCTATTACGCTCTCATTTGTGGCTGTTGCAGCAATATCAGGATCAAAAAGCAATCAACGATACCGCCAGGGCATTGGATAATCTGCGTCATTTCGTCGATACGGCACAAGCTCTAGAAATGGACGGCCGGGAAACCAAATTACTGAATAATCTTAAGCGCCATGAGGATAATATCGGGGTGTTGCTGGAGCTTTCCCGGCAGAACTTCAGCAATGGGGAAGCACCGCAGTCGAGCAGTAATAATGTGCTGACAGCAAGATATAGCGCCATCATCCAGTCAATGAGTGAAGATTTGCTACGACTGCAAACTCAGGTGATTGATAATGCTAGAAATCTTCAAGTACAACATCTGTATTTTAATGGCACTTTACTGTCTGCCATTGCGGTTCTGGTCACCCTCTTTTCACTGCAAACACTGTCGCGCTTTAAGATGCACTTATCGACATTGAAAAAAGGCATAAAGGATCTGGCAGATGGCGATCTATTCAGCAAAGTCAGAATGCCCAAGGGTGAAGAATTTGGTGAAGTGGCAGAAGAGTTCAACCGCATGAAACAGGAGTTGCTGGTGGCAACCCGTAAGCGCGATCAACTGCAACAGGAAGTAGAAGAGCAAACCCGCCGCCTACAGCAGCAACAGGAAAAATTGCGGCATATGGCCGAACACGACGACCTGACTGGCGTCTTAAACCGTGGCGCCGCCACCACCCAGATTGAACTGGCCATTGAACGCTGCAAACGCCAACAACAGCAAGCCGCACTGTTATTTATAGACCTTGACCGTTTCAAACCCATCAATGATAGCCTGGGTCATGCCGCAGGTGATGCCGTCTTGAAAGAGATTGCGCAACGTCTGCACCACAGCCTACGGGCTTCCGATATGATCGCCCGTATCGGTGGGGATGAGTTCATCGTGTGGTTGGAACCGGTACATAATCACGATGAAATTGAACTGGTGGCCGAAAAAGTTCAGGACACAGGGCGAGCCATCACCCTCTACGAGCAGACGCTGGATGTGGGCTTAAGTGTTGGCATCAGCGTTTATCCTAACGACGGACACACGCTTAACGCACTCCTGAATCACGCCGACTCCGCCATGTATGAAACCAAAAAGCGGCTGCAACGGCACCAACGTACTGACGACATCACCCCAGCGAAAATGGCTGAGTAACGCTTAGCGCCGCCACCGAGCAATAAGGGGTTTTATTCGCAATGACAGCAATAGCAGTGCCAGCACTATGTAAATACTGGGTTCAATAATCTCCGATTTGACTGACCAATAATAATGTACCGTCACCAACATCACCGCAGGATACACCGCATAGTGTAACTGTTGCCAATGTCGACCCATGCGCCGTTGTGCTGCTTTAAAAGAGGTCAGCGCCAATGATAAAAGTATCAACCAGGCGCTCGCTCCCACTACAATGTAGGGGCGCTTAACGATTTCCTGCACTAATAATTGCCAAGCAAATAACAGATCTAGGCTGAAATATGCAGCCAGATGCAAACAAGCGTAACTGAAAGTCCACAACCCCAGCGGGCGGCGCAACTGCATCAGCATGCCTTGCTTGCTCCAGCGTGCCAACGGTGAAACCAGCAGCGTCAGCAGTAGCAGATTGAGTGCCCCTTTCCCTAAAAAATGAATAATGTATTGCACCGGATCGCCACCGGCGGCATCACTATTCACGGCTAACAATAGCCATAACAATGGCAAGGCAGCGGCAAGATGCAACAAGGCTTTGCCCCAAAACAACTGCCGTCTGGAAATACGCCACATCAGAAAAATTTCCTCAAATCCATCCCTTGATATAGCGCAGCAACTTGGGCCGCATAACCATTAAAAGGCAAGGTTGGGATCCGTTTAGCGTTAAACAGCCCGCCTTCCGCAATGCGCCGTTCGCTGGCTTGAGACCAACGCGGATGATCAACTTGCGGATTCACATTGGCATAAAACCCATACTCATGTGGCACCAACTGATTCCAGCTGGCAGGCGGCTGTTTATCGACCAGTCGAATACGTACCACCGACTTAATACTCTTAAAACCATACTTCCACGGCACCACCAAACGAATAGGTGCACCACTCTGCGGCGACAAGGTTTTATCGTAAAGGCCAACGGCCATAAATGTCAGTTCATTCGTTGCTTCATCCAGCCGCAGCCCTTCAACATAAGGATAATGAATACCGCCCCCCATCAAAGGGTTACGTTGTCCAGGCAGTTGTTCCGGATCAAACAGCGTCTCAAACGCTACATGAGTTGCCTTACTGTTGACGCCGACTTTTTGTAACAATGCCGCCAGCGGAAACCCGACCCAAGGGATCACCATTGACCAAGCTTCAACACAGCGCAATCGATAAGTCCGTTGTTCCAATGGCAATAACTTGTAAAGCTCGTCATACCCTATTGTCATAGGTTTATCGACCAAGCCGTCAATGGTCAGTGTCCAGGGATCCACTTGCAGTTTTTGTGCATTCTCAAACGGATCCTGCTTACCCGTACCAAATTCATAAAAATTATTGTGGCGAATGATTTTATCGTAAGGCGTTTGTGTTTCTGCGGTCTGATAACCTTGATCCACGGTGAAATTCAGTTGCCGAGTGGCAAATAACGTCTGAGGCTCTCCAAACAGATCAAATATGCCCGCCTGAACATAGCCAGGCAAACTCGCGGCAATACTGCCAAATCCCAACATGGCCGTGATGCGCCGTCGGTCGCGGAAAACCGCCTCGGGCGTCACCTCTGACGCAGGCAAATCCCAATGGAGTTGCTGCCGGATGCCTTTGATAAATTTGCGATTCATAGCTCATACGCCTCAGACAATAACGGATTTACATTAGACAACACTAGTGCCATTCAGTTGCATGTGCAAATACTGAAATACCGTGCGCCATCCGCCAAAGTACAAGCCTTGAGCAGCTGTCAAATCCAGTAACGACAAGGGCTTGAAGCCACTACTTATCCGTGCGACCCTAATCTATAAATCGTTTGTGACAGGAACAACGGCATGGATTTGGTCAGTGAACTTTTGGCCCCAAGACTCTCTATCATCTGGTTGCTAGTTGCGGTAATACTGAGTGGATTGCTGTGCATCTGGCAGACAAAACGCCGTCAGGCACAACTGCAACAAACCAGCGATGCACTGTATCAGCAACAGTTACAGCAACTCACAGAGCAACTGTTGAGTGCCCAGGAACGGTTGCAGCAGCAAACCAATGAGTTGGGCATGGCGCAAGCCAGAGCGGAAAGAGTACCCGCCTTGGAGCTGTTAGTTAAAGACACCCAACATAAGCTGATGGAAACCCAGCTAAATCTGTCAAAATCCAATGCTATGCAACAGACTCTCAGCGCCCGCTTTGACGCCGAACAGCAAGCGCTGAACGACAAACTCGCCTTGTTAGAAAGCAGTGAAGCGCGGCTTAAAACCCAATTTGAGAATCTTGCAAACAAAATTTTTGATGACAAAAGTGCTAAGTTGCAATCGCAAAATGCCCAGCAAATGGATGGTTTTGTAGCACCGCTCAAACAACAACTTGAAGGTTTTAGACAACAGATAAGTGAATCCTATTCAAAAGAACAGGCTGAGCGTTTCTCGCTTAAACATCAGTTAGAAGAATTAAAGCAACTCAATCAACGGATGAGTGAAGATGCGGTCAATCTGACCCGCGCCCTTAAAGGCGATAACAAACAGCAGGGAAACTGGGGGAAGTGATCCTGGAGCGGGTGCTGTCTGAAAGTGGGCTGCGTGTGGGGCACGAATATGAGATTCAACAGGATCTGCAAAATGACAGCGGCAAGCATTTCAAACCTGACGTCATCGTCCATCTGCCCGATGACAAAGACGTCGTGATTGACTCAAAAATGTCACTGCTGGCCTATGAGCGTTATTTCAATGCCAATACTGATGAAGAAAAACTGCTGGCAGCTAAAGAGCACGTCAACTCGCTGCGCACCCACATAAAAGGTCTGGGACAAAAAGATTACCAGAAGTTACATGGACTCAAGAGCCTAGACTATGTGTTGATGTTCATACCACTGGAACCCGCCTTTTTGCTGGCACTGGAACAAGAACCGCAACTGGTTAACTACGCGCTGGAAAATAATATTATGCTGGTGAGCCCCACTAATCTGTTGGTGGCGTTAAGAACGATCAATAATATCTGGCGCTACGAGTATCAGAATCAACATGCGCAGCGCATCGCCCGTCAAGCAGGCAAAATCTACGATAAACTTTGTGGATTCGTTGACGATATGGACAAACTCGGCCGCGCACTTTCGAGTGCAGATAAATGCTTTAGTGGGGCGATGAACAAACTCACAAGCGGCCGCGGCAACCTGATCCAGCAAGCCCAGCAGATAAAACAACTGGGAGCCGAAACCAGCAAACAACTGGACAGCAACTTGTTGGATAAAGCTTTAGGCAATGACGCCGATGGCGAAGAGACAATTGGACATTTGGATGCCGCCAGAAAAGCGGTGAACGGATCCTAGATTGCAGCAGTATTAGGATTCAACAGTAGGAGTGTGTATGTCTTTGATTTGGCGTAAAAGTAGCCTGCAGACCTTAGTGGTCAGCACCCTACTGCTGCTATTGCCTGCAACTGTCACTGCCGCCAGTGATTATAAAAAACAACGCCAACTATATCTGGATGCCAGAGACGCGCTGAAAAATAACCAGACAGACACCTATCAACAATTGCGCCAACAACTGGATGGCTATCCGTTGGTGATCTATCTGGATTTTAATGCCAATCTTGATGCCATTTTGAAAATGCGCGGCAAACAGGCCTATGCGGCCATGCAGCCGTTTGTTACCTCACCACTGTATGACATGGCGCGCCATCGCTATCTACTTCAGGCAGGTGACGCTAAACGCTGGCAGGATTTTTAGAAGTATCGGCCGATCTGCCGCGAGCCACTGAGTTGCAGTGCTACTACTATCAAGCCAAATTAAATACCGGGGATAGCTCCGCGGCCTATAAAGGCGCTGGCGAGCTGTGGCTTACCGGCCATTCACTACCTAAGCCCTGTGATCCCTTGCTCAAGGCATGGACTCATGCAGGGTTACGCAGTCAGGAACTTATCTGGTCGCGGATGTTGCTCAGCTTTGACGAAGGTGAAACCGGCCTGCTCAGCTTTCTAGCACAAAAGGTCACCCAACATAAAGCTCAAGCACAACTACTGTTAGATGTGTACCGGGATCCACGCACCCTGCGCCATACCCGTTCATTCAGTGGGCAAGCGCCGATCTATGGCGATATTGTGGCCGCCGGCTTGAAGCGTCTGGCCAGCAAAGATCTTAAGCAAGCCTTCTCGTTATATGCCAAATACCAGCAAGCGGGACGCTTTAACGATGACGATGGCCGCAAACTCAATCGTTATCTGGTGTGGTATGCCCTGCTGAAACGGGAAGATGGCCTACGGGACATAGTCGACACCATGCTGCCATTACTGCGTTCCGATGATCTCACCGAAAGGCGTTTACGCTGGGCACTGGCAGAGCAAGACAATACGACCGTGAAAAAACTGCTGCCACTGCTCAGTGACGACACCCGCAATGATGCGCGCTGGCAATACTGGCAACACAGATTCGGTCTGGTGGATGATGCTACCTATGCCAAGATTGCCGAACAGCGTAATTTTTACGGTTTTGCGGTGGCCAGTGAGTTGGGAAAACCTCTGAATCTGGCGAATGATCCTACGGTTCATCAAGATAATCTACAGGCGCGATTGGCTGACGATCCAGGGCTTGCGCGGGTCAAGGAGTTGATGGCGCTCGACAAATGGCTTGATGCCAAACCCGAATGGAGCATGTTACTGCAACGCCATAATCGACAGATGCAGGCACAGTATGGTCTATATGCCCTGCAACAAGGTTGGGAGGCGCTGGCCGTTGATGCCAGCATTTCGGCCCGGTTGTGGGATGACTTGGCAATGCGTTTCCCGCTCCCTGAAAAATCGAGTTTTGACAAGGCCGGGAAGACATTTAGCACTCCAGTAACCGAATTACGGGCAATTTCTCGCCGCGAAAGTGCCTACAATCCATACGCCACCTCAGGTGCGGGCGCGCGCGGTTTTATGCAGTTGATGCCAGGAACGGCTGCTCGTACCGCCAAAAAATACAAGTTGCCATACGCGGGAGTTAAAAGTCTGTATCAGCCAGAGATCAATATTCCGCTGGGAAGCGCCTATTACAGCCAGTTATTGCAGCAGTTTAACGGCAACCGCATCCTGGCAACAGCGGCTTATAACGCCGGGCCATCTCGCGTCAGCCAATGGCTGAAAGACAGCCAAGGGAAACTCGATCTGATGACTTTTGTTGAAGTCATTCCCTTCACCGAAACCCGGGAATATGTGCAAGCGGTCTTTACCTATCGTGTCATCTATGAGCGCAAACAGCAGCAAACGCCCGCGTTTTTCAGTAGTACGGAGATGCAGTATCACTATTGAGTCATAGCTTATCTTGAGATAGCGGCAAGCCGATTGCCGCAAAAATCTGTCCTGCTGACTTGGCACATACGCGTACAGCCATTACCTTGATAACAGTTATCTGTCATTTGCGAGGGTGTTATGTCACAGGCGGTGATTGAGCAAGCGCTACAACAACTGCAACAGGTGCTAATAGGTAAGCCAAAGGTGATCCGCATGGCGCTGGCCTGTATTCTGGCCCGCGGGCATCTATTGATAGAAGATCTGCCAGGCATGGGCAAAACCACCTTATCGCAAGCGCTGGCGCAAACGCTCGGATTGAGTTATCAAAGGATCCAGTTCACCAGTGACATGCTGCCGGCTGATATTCTTGGCGTTTCTATCTTTGACAAGCAACAGGCCGAGTTTGTGTTTCATCCTGGTCCCATCTTTCGCCAGATGATCCTGGCAGATGAGATAAACCGCGCCAGTCCTAAGACCCAAAGTGCACTTTTAGAAGCTATGGCCGAGCAGCAAATTACCGTAGATGGCATGACGCATCTGCTGCCAAGGCCATTTTTTGTGGTGGCGACCCAGAATCCCAGTGAACAATCTGGGACTTTTCCGCTGCCAGAGTCGCAGTTGGACCGGTTCATGATGCGCTTATCAATCGGCTATCCCAGTCAAGATGCCGAGCTAAAGATGCTAAAAAGTGGCAGTGACAAATCGCCATTGCTGCCACAGTGTTTAACCGCCATGGCACTGACACAACTGCAACAGCAATGCGATCAGGTCGCGGCCTCTGATGCACTGCTAGGCTATATTCTGGCGCTAGTTGAAGGTTCACGCGAGTTACATGAGGGCTACGGTCTGTCGCCGCGGGCATCAAAAGCCCTGCTCGCCGCCGCTAAAGCTTGGGCGTTTATTCATGGTCGGCAATATCTGGTGCCCGAAGATGTGCAGGCCATCTTTGCGGCGGTAGCGGAACATAGATTGCGGCAGTCCAGTCAGCAGCAAGGTGAACAACTGTCGCTGCGTTTACTCAGCACCATTAACCCCATTCGGTAACTGATGATGGTGACGACCACACCTTCGCAACCGCCACGCTGGCTCCAACGTTGGCTTTCCCGGCGAATTCCTGCGGGAGCGCAGCAACATCTCAGTCACCGCAGTATCTTTATTCTGCCTAGCGGTTTTGGCTTACTGTGGTTATTGCTGGCGTTACTGCTGTTTCTGTTTGGCACTAATTATCAGAATAATCTGGTGATCGGGCTGAGTTTATTGCTCGGCAGTATGTTTGTCAGTGTCATTCTCTATAGTTACCGGAACCTGGCCGGGCTCAGCCTACAGGCGCTCCCTGCAACTGAGGTGTATGCCGGTGAAACCGTTGCCGTGCCGTTAAAACTGTCTGCCATGAACCAACTCTATCAGGTGCAATTTGGCTATCCCGTCGGGCAGAGGGTGACGGCATCAACAATATCGGCACAGCCACAAACCATAGCGTTGCCCCTGCCTACCGTTCAACGCGGTTGGCTACAACCTGGACGGCTATTGATAGAATCAAGATTTCCTTTGGGGTTGTGCCGGGTCTGGTCTTGGGTGGATCTGGATAACCCGTTACTGGTATATCCCGCCCAACAACCTGCACAGCCACAGTTACAAGGGGCTAGCGATGATGGCATCAATGCCAATATGCGCCAACCGGGGATTGATGAATTCAGCGGTCTTAAATCCTGGCACCTTGGCGAATCATTAAAGCAAGTTGCCTGGAAACAATACGCCCAAGGCCGAGGCATGTTATCCAAGGAGTTTGCCGACCCACAAGGTCAGCCAGTGTGGTTGCAACTGCCCGCCCATCTTGATGCGATGCAACTGGAAGAAGCGCTCCGGCAGTTATGCTGGCAGGTGGATACGCTGACGCGGCAACAGCGGCTGTGGGGCTTAAAACTGCCACAAAAGGTTATTGCGCCGGCTGCTGGTGACCAGCATAGACGTAGTGCGTTAACCGCCTTGGCGCTGTATCAGCCGCCGCCGGAGTTATGCGATGAGTAGCAGCGATCATCTCAGCCGCCGCACGCTGTTTTGGCTACTGCTGACCAATGTGGCGGTGCTACTGCCGTTATATGACAAGATCACGGTGGCAACGCTTGGGATCTGTGCCATCTGTTTTATCTGGCGGTTAGGCATTTATCTTGGCAAAGTTTCCCGTCCGCCGCGGCTACTTGTGACTCTGCTGGCGCTCTCAGCCGCGGTAACGCTGGCATTGGTGAGCCGCGAAATGGGCTTGTTAAATGCCCTGATCAATCTGCTGATCTTAGGCTATGCCTTAAAATATATTGAAGCCCGGAGGCGGCGCGATGTATTGGCCATCATCCTGGCAGGCTATTTCCTCATTGCGCTTTCTTTTATCGATCACCAAGCGATTGGCAATGTATTACTGCTCGCGCCAGTAACAGCCATCAATACTCTCACGCTGGTGAGTCTCTATCGTGATGATTGCTCGGCAACCACTCAAAGCTGGCTTACCGCCAAATTACTGCTGCAAAGCCTGCCACTCACCTTGTTGTTATTCATCGTCATGCCACGGTTCGCTCCGCTATGGATGGTGCCGCAGATGAAATCAGCCAGCACCGGGCTAGCCGACGAAGTAGGTTTTGGCGATATCTCCCAACTCACGCGCTCGGCAGAACTGGCATTTCGCGCTACCTTTGACGGCGCGCTGCCACCACCGTCACAACGGTATTGGCGCGCACTGGTATTGGAGGATTACGACGGCAAACACTGGCGCCAATCGCAAACCACCAAAGCGTTACAGCACAGAGTTAATCTGCTAAAACCTGCCAGAACACCGCCACGCGGAGATAGCCGCAATTACAGCATTATTGCAGAAAGCTCGGGGCAGCAATGGTTATTTGCCATGGGGAATGCCTATAGTGACAGCCAAGGCGTATTCAACATGCCTGACTATCGCTTATATGCCAGCCGCCCATTGGAGCAGAAACTACAGTATCGAGTGCGGCAATACCTCAATGCGCCATTAGCGGAACCGCTAACCAGCACCGAACGTGAACGCAATCTGGCGCTACCCGCGCACATAAATCCCCGCAGCAGAGCCTTAGCTGAGCAATTTGTAGCCGAATATCCACAACCTGCCGCACGCCTCAACGCCATGATGCGGTATTTCAATCAACAACCATTTTTCTATACCTTGACGCCGCCAAGCACAGGGCCACAACAGTTGGATGACTTTCTGTTTGAAACCCGTGCGGGGTTTTGTGTGCATTACGCCTCAGCATTCACCTTTATGGCACGCGCTAGCGGCCTGCCCGCGCGACTGGTTACTGGCTATCAAGGGGGCGAATTCAATCCTGATGCGGGTTATCTGAGTGTCTACCAATATATGGCGCATGCCTGGAGCGAAGTGTGGCTTAGCGGACGCGGCTGGGTACGTTTTGACCCCACCGCGATGATTGCCCCACAGCGGATTGAGCAGGGTTTTGACAGCATGTTTGCCGCCCAAGACAGTTACCTCGCAGGCCAGGCATTTTCCGGCATTCGCAGCAGTGCCTGGTTTAACCAACTGCGGCTCAGGTTTGCCAGTATCGATTATTACTGGACCGTCTGGGTATTAGGTTTTAACAGTGAACGCCAACAGCAGGTCTTAAATGGTTTATTGGGCGAAATTACCGCCACCCGCATTGCATTACTGGTATTGGGCGTGATGGCACTGGTCTTTATCATCATAGGATACAGCGCCGGTTTGATTGCGTTCCCTACCCGCCAGCCGCAATTGGACCGAGACTTCCGGCGGATAAGCCGTCTGGCGGCACGTAAGGGGTTATGCGCGCCTACGGCTGTGGCCCTAAAGATTATGTCGCACAACTCAGGCAACGCTGGCCAGGTCAGCAACAACTGCTCAGCGACTGGGGCGAGTTATACCTGCAACTCAAGTACGCCGAGCTGCAACCGCTCCAGCACCGGATGGAGCGGAAGCGCTTCCACCGGTTGACATCACAGCTCTGGTTGCAATTACTGCGCACGGCACCCGAGCCACAGGAACACCTTTCCCAAGTCAGTTCACGCGATTGAGCATTCAACGAGTGCCAGTCATTACCCGTCGGCTTCGCAAGCCTAACGATCAACAGTGGCACATTCCAAATCAGCTATTTAGAATAGCTAACATCCGCCACTGAAGGCATATCGATCAGGAATCGCATGTTTAAACTGATCCAATCCAATAAAATGGAGTTACTGTCGGCCGCACTTGCCGATCAGTTAGCTACACCAGCCGCTGGTCAGTCACCTTTAACTGAAGAGCAGATCCTGGTTCAGAGCCCGGGCATGTCAACGTGGTTGCGGCTAGAGATTGCCAAACACAACGGCATTGCGGCGGCGCTGAATTTTCCGCTGCCTTCCAGTTTCGTTTGGGATCTGTGCCACCAATTGCTGCCAGAGGTACCGCAAGAAAACGCCTTCACTAAAGAAGCCATGACCTGGAAGCTGCTGGGACTCCTGCCCACGCTTATCAATGAGCCGGTATACGCACCGCTACGGCGTTACTTGGGTGATGACAGCAAACAGTTACCCTTAAAGCAGTTTCAATTAGCCGCGCGCATTGCCGATATTTTTGACCAGTATCTGGTATATCGCCCTGACTGGATTGCTGCCTGGGAGTCAGAGCAACTGCCGTTTGCTTTGAGTGAAGAGCAACAATGGCAACCACAGTTGTGGCGACAACTGCGCCAGCGCAATCAACAGTTGGGACTCAGTGGCTACCACAGAGCGAACCTGCATCAAGCATTAGTCGCCATCTTGCGTGATGACCAACAACACTTGCCGCAATTACCTACCCGGCTGTTTGTCTTCGGTATTTCTTCGATGCCGCCACAAATGTTGTCGGTATTACAAGCGCTCGGACATCGTTTGCAAGTGACAGTATTCAGCCTCAGTCCTTGTCAGCACTACTGGGGCGATATCGTCAACCCTAAGACCCGCGCCCGAATGAATCTGGCTTATGCGGCCAAACGCCAGCTCCCGGAAAACTGGCAAGACAGCCTGATCGTCGGCAATCCGCTCTTAGCAAATAACGGCAAGCTGGGGCGCGATCTATTGGATCTACTGCTAGAGTTGCCTGCGGAAGATATTGAACTTGGGGACGATCTGTTTTATCCCGCTGGCGACGCCAACCTGCTACAAGGGTTACAACAGGATATTTTGCAGATGGAAACTCGCGGCCAGTTGCTTGGCCCCGATAGCACACTCTACTTATCACTGACGGGGCGTCGGCTACTTCGCACCGATGACGATTCCCTCAGCTTGCGCAGCTGTCATTCACCGCTGCGCGAAGTCGAAACATTACATGATCATCTGCAATGGCTGTTAGCGCGTGAGCCACAGTTATCTCCCAAAGATGTCGTGGTCATGATGCCGGATGTGGCCGCTTATGCGCCTTATATTGATGCGGTATTTTCTCACCGTGACGGCCAGTATTACATCCCTTACGCGATTGCCGATCGTGGTGC
This sequence comes from Shewanella dokdonensis, assembly GCF_018394335.1. Taxonomy (NCBI): domain Bacteria; kingdom Pseudomonadati; phylum Pseudomonadota; class Gammaproteobacteria; order Alteromonadales; family Shewanellaceae; genus Shewanella; species Shewanella dokdonensis. Next base: position 3,984,813 of record NZ_CP074572.1, read on the forward strand.
CAGTCAGGAATCGCCGTTAATCAGCAGCTTTCTGCAACTACTGGATATCAACAACAGCCGCTTTGCACTCACGGAAGTACTGACACTCCTGGAGCTACCCGCCACGTTGAAGCGCTTCGCGTTGGATGAAGCCGACCTGGCCCAGATCCGTCAATGGTTAGAACTGGCGGGGGTACGCTGGGGACGCAGCGGTGCCGCAAGGCAGCAGCAACAAGTGCCCGCCTTTGAACAAAATTCTTGGGCCGAAGGGTTAAAGCGTCTGCTCCTAGGCTATGCCTTGGAAGATGACAGCGAATTGTTTGGCGGCCACCTGCCAGTTGCCGGCGTTGAGGGCCAATCAGCACAAGCACTTGGAAAACTGTTGAATTTTATTGAGGCACTGGATAACACAGCTAAAGCGCTGTCCAGCGAACAGCCAGCCAGCGTTAGAATCCAGCAACTATCAGCATTTTGTTTAGAATTTTACACCCCAGAAAACGACAGTGATACGCAAGCATTAATGGCAATTCACCAAGCAATTGCCAAACTTGCATCAGAATTATCGAACGCAGGATTCAACGACATACTGGAGCAACAACTGCTGTTACAGTGGTTCCGTTCACAACTGGAAGAATCCCGTGTCGGCCAGCGTTATTTGGCAGGCGCTGTCAATTTCTGCACTCTGATGCCGATGCGCTCTATTCCATTCCAAGTGGTGTGCCTACTGGGGATGAACGATGGCGTTTATCCACGGGTACAACACCCGGTGGGCTTTGACTTGATGGCTCAGCAAGCACCGCGGCGTGGCGATCGTTCGCGGCGGCTGGATGACCGTTATCTGTTTCTGGAAGCTTTGCTTTCAGCCAGGCGACAGTTTTACATCAGCTATGTTGGCCGCTCGCAGCGCGACAACAGCCCCCGCAACCCATCCATGCTGGTGGCGGAACTCCTAGAATATTGCCAGCTGACTTGTCTGCCAGAAACGCTCGCCAGCACAAAACTCAGTGAGCCCTTGGATGCCACAGCCTTGCAGCAACTGGAAAGCACGCTATCGGGTATGCTGCTCAAACAGCAACCACTGCAACCTTTTGATGCGGCGCTGTACCAAGCCGCGTTGCTAAAGCATCCTGCCAGCGCAGCCCTTACCCCCTCCTTTGCCACACAATGGTGTCCGCAGCCACAAATGGCAGCGACCACGGATTTCCTTAACGGGACACCTTTGCCTTTGTCAGCGGCGGATGCAGATACCACCGCCGAACAGATCATCGAACTGCAAGCCTTAGTGCGTTTTTTCCGTAATCCGGCGCAGTATTTTTTCAACCGCAGTCTCAAGCTGGATCTCGGTCTGGATCTTAGCGCTGACGATAATGATGAACCGTTTACACTCAATGCGTTGCAACGTTACCAACTGCAACTGCTGATGCTGCAAGATGCCCTCAAGCATGACGGCATCAGCTCCGTAGCGCTCACTGAACGACTCAAAGCCAGTGGGCAATTACCCAATAAACCCTTTGATGAGCTGCTCCTTGGACGCTATCAACAGGATGTGGCGCCGTTACTGGATCGCACCTTGTACTTGCGCGGTGAGCAGCAGCAAACGCTGACAGTGGATTTGCCCTTCCCTGAACTTAATTGCCGTCTGCATGGACGTTTAGATGATATCAGTGCTAAAGGCTTGATCAGTTGCCGTCCCGGCGCAGCTAAAGGCCGAGATATCGTGCGGCTGTATCTCAGGCATCTGGCGCTCAATGCCAGTGGCTGGCAGCGCTATAGCTTCTTGCTGGATATGGGCGACTTCCATGCGCTAGCGCCGTTACCCGCCAGCGCAGCCAAACAGCGGTTACAACTGTGGCTACAGGCGTTTTATCACGGCCAATCGCAGCCTTTGCAGTTCATGCCACAAACATCGCTGGCCTATGCTGCGAGCACGGGCATCACCCATGAAGATCGGCTGGAAGAGGCCAAAAGTGCCTGGGATGATCGCCAAGGAAAAGATGGCAATACACTGCCCGGCGAAGGCAGCGATCCGCATTATCAACGTTGCTTCCGTTTTCCTGATGATTTTAGTGAAGACAGTTTCGGCCAACAGACTCTAACGCTGTTAACGCCGTTACTGAATGACTATCACCAGGGAGATCTGCGTGATTTAGCCGAATTTATTGCCAATGGCGGTAAGGAGCAAAGCCATGACTGAGCCCGCAATGCAGCCAGCAATCGAGGCAAAACTGCTCAACGCCATGACCTTGCCACTGCAAGGCGCCCAATTGATTGAGGCCAGTGCCGGAACCGGAAAAACCTACACTATTTCCGGTTTGTATCTGCGTTTACTCTTAGGTATAGGCACTGCTGCAGCGCTGACCTGTGAACAGATATTGGTGGTAACCTTTACCAATGCCGCCACCGAAGAACTCCGCGAGCGTATTCGCAGCCGCATTCGCCAAGCTTACCGCGCTTGTCTTGGCTTGCCAGAAAGTGATCCCTTTATCAATGAACTGCTGGGGCAACTCTCCCACGAACAACAACCGCTGGCACTGAGCCGTTTGGATCTGGCGTTAAAGTCGTTGGATGAAGCCGCAATTTTTACCATTCATGGCTTTTGTCAGCGAGTTCTCAGCGATCTGGCATTCGAATCATCACTGCTGTTTGATGCCGAGTTTACCCTTGATGACAGTGAATATCTGCATCACGCCGTGCGTGATTTCTGGCGCGAAGCCTGTTATCCCTTGGATGGCATGTTGGCGCAGATCATCTTTGAAAAACTACCCGGGCCAGATGCGCTCCAACAGAAACTGCGGCCACTGCTGGGCAACCGTGAGGCCATAGCCACCCCGCTGCCACAAGCTTTTGGCGAGATTGCCAACGCCCTGAAACCAGCGTTGGCAAAACTGCGCCGCCAATGGCCAGCGGCCCGGCAAACCTTACAGCAGCAACTGTTCAGTTTGTCACTGAACGGTCGCCGTTATGGCAAAAAAGACGATGATTATCCGCTACTGACCGAAGCCTTGGCACAGCTGGATAGCTGGGTTAATTCCCCCTATGAACAGCCCCCTGCCGCAGCACTGGATAAACTGTCGCTACAGCGCCTCAGTCTCAATAAATCCAGCGCACCGCCCCCACACCTGACGAAGCGCCAGTGTTAGCGTTAATCGATAGCATTCTGACCATGCAGACACAGTTGTTACCGGCATTTTTGTGTCTGGCACGTGAGAATATCCGGCTGCGATTTGCCGCTGAAAAAGCCCGGCGCAATATGCTGACGCCAGATGATCTACTGTCAACGCTGGCCACAGCGCTGGGGCATACAACATCCGCAAGTGTGGCGAATTCTGGCAGTGCCCAGACCTTAGCGCAGGAGATTGCCCGCCGTTTTCCGCTGGCTCTGATTGATGAATTTCAAGACACCGACCCGCTACAGTTTGCCATCTTTTCACGTATCTATGCGGCCAGCCTGACGCTGACCGCCGCAGAACTGAATACAACAGCCCGCACGGGTGGCTTACTGATGATCGGCGATCCCAAGCAAGCTATTTACGCCTTCCGGGGTGGCGATATTCACACCTATCTGGCGGCCCGCGCAGAAACTCACGGGCAATATACCCTTGGCACCAACTATCGTTCTGCCGCAGCAATGGTCAGTGCCGTCAACAGTTTATTCCTGCGACATGGCGCCCCATTTGCCGGAGAAAATATCCCGTTTGATGCGGTAACTGTGCCGGCGGCAGCTAAACACAAACAGCTGCAGAGCCAACACGATAACCATGCGCTGCAAATCCGTTTACTGAGTGAAGATCCCACCAAGGGACTGAATAAAGACAATGGCCGCAAGCTGCTGGCGGAAGATGCGGCCGAACAGATCCTATTGCTGCTAAACACACATGCGACCATCGTCAATGGCGAGCAGCAAAAGGCATTGCGTGCCCGCGATATTGCCGTGTTGGTGCGCGACCATGTCGAAGCCGCCACCATGAAAGATGCGCTAGCGAAGCGGCAGATTGGTGCGGTATTTCTCAGCCGCGACAGTGTCTTTGCCACGCTAGAAGCCCGCGAATTAGCGCTGATACTGCAAGCACTTGCCAATCCGCGCGATGAAATGGCACTGCGCAGTGCCATGGCGACCCAACTGCTAGGATTAAGCATTGGTGCCATCCATGAATTTAACCAGTCCGAAGATAGCCGGGCGTTATGGCTGGAGCGCTGCGAACGCTGGCATCAATTGTGGCTTACCCGCGGCATTATGCCCGCCATCATGCAGCTCGTGGCCGATACAGGGGTGATCCATCGGTTGTTAGCTGGCGCAAATGGCGAACGGCGGCTCACCGATCTGCGGCATTTGTGTGAGTTATTGCAGCAAAAAGCCGCCGAACTGGATGGCCCAGCGGCATTGCGCTACTGGTTTGAACAACAACTGCTAGAAGCCGCGAATGGTGAAGAGCAACAGTTGCGACTGGAGAGTGAACAAAATCTGGTACAAATCGTTACCATTCACAAGAGTAAAGGTCTGGAATATCCCGTCTGTTTGTTGCCCTTTATCAGCTTGGCGGGCAGCAACCGGACACCAGATCCGCTGCTTTATCATCAAGATCAGCAGTTATGGTGGGATCTCGACAGATCGGAGGCTGGCAAGGAACAACAAAAACAGGAACAACTGGCCGAAGATTTACGACTGCTGTACGTGGCTCTAACGCGCCCCATTTACCGCTGTTATCTGTCTATTGCCAACCACAGCAGCATGCTAAAAAACGGCATTAAGAGCCTTTTGCCACAAACGGCCATCGGTTATCTGCTAGGACTCAACGACAGCAATCTCGATTTTGCCATGTTGCAGCAACAGATACAGCCGCTGCTATCGGAAGCTATTTCTGTCACAGTGATCGAGCCGTCCCCCAAGAGTGGCGTGCTCACATTGCAGCAAACACCCGCCGAATTGCCCACACCGCTGACCTTGACCATGCCGCAGCAACTGCCATGGCGAGTGGGCAGCTACAGTGGGCTGGTGAAAGAAACCGGCAACTATGATTTTCCGGCCATACCAGTTGCCGAGGCAGAACTTCCACCGCAAACGCCAGGCATGGATGATGAGCAGTTTAATCCCTTGCTCAATCAGCTAACCGCCACCGAACAAACGCCAGCACCGCGTTTTCTGTTTGAAAAAGGCGCAAATGCCGGTTCTTTTATGCATCAGGTGCTGGAAGATCTGGATTTTGATGCCAGTGATAAACCCGCGGCACTGCAAGCCGTACTGCCCAATGCCATGCTGCAATATGGCATTGACCCCAGCCAGCAACCACTATTGTTGGACTGGTATCAACAGATCCTAGCGGCACCGTTCGGTAACCCAACGCGAGATCCTGGTTTATCGCTGGAACAGTTATCCGCCCGAGCGGTGATTGCCGAAATGGAGTTTTATCTGCCGGTCAGCAAGCTGAGTTGTCAGGCGCTTAACCCATTGTTGGCGCAATATGGTTATCAAGCAGATTTTAGTTTTGAGACATTACGCGGCATGCTCAAAGGCTTTATTGACCTGACCTTTAGTTATCAAGGGCGCTGGTACATTGCTGACTATAAATCCAACCATCTGGGGGATGACTTCAGCCTCTACCATGGAGCGAATCTGCAACAGGCAATGCTAGAGCACCATTACGATCTACAGTATCTGCTCTATACTCTGGCCCTGCATCGGTTACTGAGTAAACGGCTGGCCGATTACCAATACCAACGTGACTTTGGCGGCTGTTACTACCTGTTTTTACGTGGCATGTCGCCCCAATATCCCGGAGCTGGCATCTATTACGACAAGCCACCACAAGCACTTATCGAGGCACTGGATCAGCTCTTTGCCGGACAAACCGCCCCCAATACGGGTGCTAACGGCCAATTCAGTCTGGAGTTAAGCTGATGCAAACCCTGTCTTTAGCTCTGCTGAGCTCATTACCCATCGCACAATTACTGCAACAGGCCGAGCAACAAGGCGCGCTCAGCGCCTTGATCGCCACTTTGCCGTGCAACTGTCGGCCATGGACGCCGAGCCACAACCTGCGCTGTTGCTGCTGTTAGCCCTGCTGTCAAAACAGTTGTCAGCGCAGCACAGCTGTTTGCCACTCGCCCATATTGATGCCGAAAATCCGTTGGCACTAAGGCAGCTAGCAGCAGCTGAACAGCTCACCTGTGGGTTTGACTGTCCGCAACCGCAGTTAGTCACCCAACTGGAGCAACTGCTGAATCAATCATCATTAGTTTGGTTCGCTAATGCAGAGCAGACTGACGATCCCCATCATCGGCCGCTAGTTTTGCAAGATGGCCGTTTGTATCTGCGGCGATACTGGCGTTATGAACAGCAGGTGGCCAATAAACTGCGGCAACTGGCACGTGATAGTGAGATTGCCCGGCAGTTAGACAGTGATGCTGCTTTGATGCACAGCAGCGCAGCGCTACTAGACGGACTATTTCCGCTAAGCAGTCGTTCCACCATTGACTGGCAAAAAGTCGCCGCAGCCACCGCCCTCACGCGCCAACTGGCAGTGATTACCGGCGGCCCTGGCACCGGGAAAACCACAACCGTCACCAAAGTGTTGCTGCTATTGCTACAACTCTTGCCAACTTTGACTATCCGCTTGGTAGCGCCCACCGGTAAAGCGGCCGCCAGGCTCAGCGAGTCTATCAAAAGCAGCAAAGTTAGACTGCAACAACAGCTTGATGGCCCGCTTGCGCCCTTGCAGCAAGCGTTGCAGCGGATCCCTGAACAAGCGGCGACAATTCATCGCTTATTAGGCGTAATTCCGGGCGATAGCCGCTTTCGTTACCATCACGATAATCCATTACTGCTGGATCTGCTGATTGTGGACGAAGCCTCAATGGTCGATTTACCACTTATGGCAAAGCTTTTAGATGCGCTGCCAGATAACGCACGCTTGATCCTCTTGGGCGATCAGGATCAGTTAGCCTCGGTAGAAGCTGGCGCGGTGCTGGCGGATATCTGTCATGGCTTAAAGCCGCCGCTAGCTGGCAGATGCGTTATAGCCAGAAACAAGCCGCACGCTTGAGTCAACTGTGCCAGCAACCGCTGCCAGCAACCGCTGGCGATTCGGCGCTGGGCGACAGTTTATGTATGTTACGCCATAGCCATCGCTTTCAAGATGATGCCGGTATCGGCCTGTTGGCCAATGCGGTGAATCAAGGCGACACAGCCGCCATTACGCAGATCTGGCGGCACGGCTATCAGGAACTGCAATGGTTAGAACACAGTGATGATGGCAATGGACTCAAAGGCTTATTAGTGCAGTGTCAGCAAGGTTACGGCGTATATTTGGCGCTGATGCAACAACGTGCCGAACCGCAACAGATCCTCGCCGCCTTTAATCAGTTTCGAGTGCTATGTGCCATGCGTAGTGGAGATTCTGGCGTTGATGCAATAAATCTAGCGATCGTCCGAGCCTTGGCAACCAAAGGCAGTTTAAAGCCCCACGGCGAATTTTATGCGGGCCGCCCGGTGATTATCCGTAGCAACGATTACAATCTTGGGCTATTCAATGGCGACATCGGATTGATCTTGCCCGATGTGACTCAGCATAATCGCTTGATGGCTTGGTTTGAACGCGCTGATGGCAGCATGCTCAAAGTATTACCGGCGCGCTTGCCCGGCCACGATACCTGCTTTGCGATGACAGTGCACAAAAGCCAAGGCAGTGAATTCAACAGTGTTGCCTTGGTATTACCGACCAATCCCCATGGGCCACAACTGCAATTGCTGAGTCGGGAGTTGCTGTATACCGCCATTACCCGAGCTAAACAGCAGTTTATCTGTCTTGGCAACAGCCGCGGTTTTGCCAGTGCCAGCAGTCGTCTGACCCGCCGCGCTTCTGGCTTGGCACAACGGCTATGGGATAACCGCGAGGCTGAGCAGCAATCTTAGATAAAAAATTTACCGCGATGTAACAGATTGCTGGCTTTTTCAGCGGTATCACACTTGCCGCGCAGATCGCTCTAACGCTGTGTTGCAAACTGCGCCATAATGGCGCATCGGTGGCAAGCATAGCTGCCCGACTAAACTTATTGTCTGAGTCTATCAGGATGGTCACAGGAACAACCATGACGAACGGGATCAATCTTTTACTGTTATGTGGTGGTGGCGGTGCGGAACATGCCATTTCACTGCTATCTGCCGGATATTTTGAAAGCTGTCTTAGCCAAGTTCCCGGTATAAATTTGCTGTGGCTGGAACTGAATGGCAAGGGCCAGTACCACACCAAAGATGGTCGCAAATGTGAACTGACCAACCGCCGCGAAATACGCTTTGATGATGACAGTCCAAGCTGGCCAGTAGATTATGTTATCCCCTGCATCCATGGTTATCCTGGCGAAACCGGTGACATTCAATCCTATTTTAATCTGATCAACCTGCCCTATTTTGGCTGTGAATCTGAAGGTAGCAGTAACTGTTTTAACAAGATCACCGCCAAAATGTGGTTTACCGCGCTCGGGATCCCCAACACGCCTTATATTTTTGTCAATCAACCAGACGATGCCGCTATCGCCCGCTGCCAGCAGGCATTGCAGAACTGGGGCTCACTGTTTATTAAAGCCGCCTCACAAGGTTCATCTGTGGGGTGCTACAAGGTGGATGATGCGGCCAAGATTGCAGCAACATTAAACGACGCCTTTCGCTATTCGCCTTATGTTGTTGTCGAAAAAACCATTCGTGCACGGGAGTTGGAAGTTGCCGTCTATGAATATCAGGGCGAAGTGATTGCCACACGTCCTGGTGAAATTGTCTGCGCAGCGAATACCTTCTACACCTACGAAGAAAAATACGCCGACAACAGCCATGCCACCACTAAGGTAGAAGCTGAGAATCTCACCGAAGCGCAGATTGCCACCATCCGCGATTATGCGGTGCGGGCGTTTAAGGGACTCAAACTGCGCCACCTGTCGCGCATCGACTTTTTCCTCAGTGATGCAGGGGAAATTCTGTTAAATGAGATCAACACCTTCCCGGGTCTGACGAAGATCTCCATGTTCCCAAAAATGCTGGCAAACCACGGCGAAGATTTTACCGCTTACCTGTTGGATAATATTCAGCGGCAGTTGGCGAAGAAGATCGGCTAATTAGACGGTTCCCGTAGTGACAAGCCAGACAAATGTCTGGCTTGTTATTAGCTGGCAATGACAACGCAGGGTTACCCAACATCATCGGCAAATACTTGCGCTAACCAAACCACTGACAGGTGACATAACGCAGCAATAGCCGTGGTTAACAACATGCCCCAAACAAACAGCATCCTTCAAACGAGAGCGCCTAGATTCATTGGCAATAAATGCGCCGTGGATTAAAGCAACTGTTTAAAGCTGACATCAATGGGTGTCGCCCTGCTCAAGGTTTGATAGATGGGACAAAGTAACAATGCTTGCTGACAGAAAGCCTGAAAGTCTTCAGGTTCTGGCGCTAGCAAAGCGTAAAGAGTCAATGTTATCCGGCTGAAATATGGCTTATCATCAAGCCCCTTAACCCCCACGAGAGTCAAGGGATTTGCCAGTTGTAACTGAGCTGTACCTTCAGCTTCTTCCAGCGTAGTCCGATGTCGCTGGCACTGTTCCGCCAATGCGCTCAGTAAACTGCTGATAATGGCACCGCCAAAATAGTCGCTACTACTGATGTTGGAGCATTCATTATCAAAGTTTACTATTTTACTGATATTGAAAGAATTTCTATCAGTAAATACTTTCACCTGTTGCTGGGGATCCATCACTGCGCGATAACGCACATCGTAGAAATGCGCCTCATAAATGTCATTAGCCATAGCGTTGTCTGAGCACCTGAGCGGCTGCTACCATTGCGGTCACTTTCTGCTCGATGACCTGATAATGATTGACTGGCCGGTTGGCAAATGTGGCAAAACCACAATCTGGCACCAATAATATCTGTTCTGGTGCGAGCCAACGCAGCGCTTCTTCAACCCGAGAGACAATCGCCTGCACCGACTCCACTTCATCACTGCGGGGATTTATCACTCCCAGACCGAGAGTGGTCTGTCGTGGCCATCGCTTATCTTGCAAGAGCGCCGTAAGATCTCCAGCCCGGGGAGTTGAGAACTCCAACTCTAGCAGCGGTGCGGCCACCGTGTTAAATAACTCAAGTAATGGTGAATAAGGGCCTTCTAGCAAAATACTTTCATCACGACTCCAATTACCACGACAGACATGTAACGCCGCTCGCGCGGAGCCCTTTGCCACATGCGCTAAGACGGGTTTGAGCAAGGATGCAGCAAACAATAGCTCTTCGGTCGGATCTTTGCGTTCGGACAAGGCTGCGCACATAAACGATCGCGGTTTTCCCTCAGTAAAAATAACCTCAGTCAATACCGGTTCATCAAACTGGATAATCTCGACTCCGAGCCGTTGCAGTGCATCAATCTCCTGCATCAAGAGCGTTACCACATCTTGCCCAAGCGCTTCTTTGCTGTCATAAGCCTGGCTGGAGAGTCCTGATAGCCACATTGAACGGGTCATCAAATAAGGGCCAGGAAGCGTAATTTTGAGTGGTCGGTTGGTATGACGCTGCATCATTTGCAGCTCCGGCACGGAAATGCCTTCAGGTCTATAACCTAACTTACCGTTACAAATCGCATTTTTTATACTGACCGCAGGAACATCTAGGGTTGTTAGTATCTGCTCAAAGGCTTTTTTATCTTCGATATAATCCAGCATTTGGCCCATATCCATCATGGTAACGCCGGTCAACCTGTCAGCCACAAAGGATACGTAATTGTCGCGCCCCAACTCCCCACTGGTGATGATATCTACTCCCCATTGCTCCTGCAGGGCAATCACGGCCGCCGTAGCCTGTTCCACCTGCTGAGCAAAATCCATGTCAGATAACAGACCTTTACGATGCTGGCGCAAGGCGGAAAGCAGCGTTTTTGAACGGGGTAGACTGCCCATCAATGATGTTGCAAACAAGGGGAGTTCTGTCATAACAGCCAACCTATTTCACCGGAGCATCAAAGAAATTCAGATACTGGCAAGCTTGCTGCAACTGGGCAAAACCGCTGGTGCGACCTTCGACCCAGCATTTTAGCCCTTCCATATCCATCATGGCTTTATGATCTGGGTTGCTGTAATCCATGCGGTGTAGCACTTCATTCCAATAGGTAAACTGTTCTACTGGGAAATCTGGACGCCCAACAAAAATACAGTGGTCAAATAACGGCGTGGTGGCTAAACAGATTAATTGGGTTCCATCTACCGTGCCGTCTTTCAGCCAAGCCTGCCAGTTCAGATCCAGCGTAAATGCCGCATCAACCTCTCCGGTCATTAACGCCTTCACCGCATCGAGTTCCCCGCCAATATGGTCGCCATGCAAACCAACACCTATGTCATAACGTTTTTCAAGATAATCTTGGCCAAATGCCAGCCCATGATTATGCAAAAAATTAATCGGAATTAACCGTGCTTGCGGGGAGTCCAGCGCACCAAATCCAATCACTTTATTCTTCAAGGCGCTGATATGCTGAATTCCGCTATTTTTTCTAACAATAAGGCAGGTTTTACGATCACTATCAGTATCACGCATTGAACCATTCAAACAACGGCCCTGACTGCGGATATAGCTGTCCACCCAAGCTAAAGGAGAGTTCCAAGCGATGTCGATTTCACCGTCAAACAATCCATCCACTTGCGCCTTGTAATCAGGGTAAAAAACACAATTAACCGGCAGCCCCTGCTGTTTGAAAAAATCCGCGATAATCCCCCAGATAACCGTGACTTTTGGGTCATAAACAACGGCACCGATATTAATACTGTTCATATTCATAAATTCTCTCAATGGGTTAGCGAAGGCATTAAGTAATAGCGTAAGGTTGGCAGTTAAGGGATCGGCTGATCAGTCAGCGTCTTACCTAACCAAATATTCAAGACATCAACCCCTGGTGCCATGACTTGCCCGGCATAGGCATCACGTAAGAAACGCTCAATCGTTAACGCCTTGTTATAAGCTTTACCGCCGCCCACGCGCATGGCTAAACGCCCGCATTCAATGGCGGATTCTGAAGCAAAAATTCGCGCAGCTAAGATCTTTTGCAGCACATCTGAGGTGGCGTTGGCGGCAGCCAGGTGAGGCTTTTGGCAGCGATCGCACGGGTATAAATATTAGCAAGATGGGTCTGTACTGTTTCAATATGGCTTAACGGCTGCGCATCTGGGTATTTACGCGATTTAGCATGTTCATTTGCCGCATGACTCAGGCTCAGGCAGACACCACTATAAACAGCGGCTAATCCGGTAACAAAGAAAGGTGCTACAACACTAAACACTTGTTCGGCACCACTTCCCGCCACACCGAGTCGATTTAACATACTAACTTGCACATTATCAAGTTTCATCGGGCAGGAAATATTCGGGCGCATGCCCATACCCTGCCAGGTATTGTTGTCAAAACTTAAACCAGCGGCACTCAATGGCACCGCCCAGTTATCGACTTTGCCATTTTCAGCGGAGGGAGCCAACACCAAGTACCAGGACGCTTGACCCGCGGAGGTCACCATACTTTTTACGCCATCCAAGATCACATGCTCAGACGCAAATTCGGCGTGAATTTGTGGATTATAAAAATGTGTTCCTGAACCTAATTCGCTATAGGCCAGCGCCAGGAACTTTCCATCATTCAGTACGTCACTGCAAATCTGTTGTTTCAGTTCATCACTGCCATAAGTCAACACACACATCAAGGCTACATTGTGCATCATGTAGCACAGGCCAGCACTGGGGTTAGCCTCAGCAAAAGCCATACATACTTCTGCGTGCGCATCTAATCCTTGACCCTGCCCCCCATTGCTGTGGGGATCATCATGCTGAACCAGCCGTCTTTCGCCATCTGTTTAAATGCCACTTCAGGAAATTTGGCTTCTGCATCACATTCGGCACTCGTTGGTTGTATATGCAGCGCTGCAAATTGACTCGCTTGTTCGTAGTAGGACATGATGATTTCCGTTATTCAGAGAAAACTAATAGTAAAGCTCAGATACTACCGCTGCCCCTAGTTCAGCATCCAGAAAATAGATAACGCATTATCATGAATATTCTGATAAATGTGATAGTAATTAATACAAAAATGACATAGGTAGACAAAATGACTCATTTGATTTTACCTATCATGGACATATAACGGGTTCTGGAGCTTTTCTACGAACAACATTTGCTCAACGAATTGGGGCAACACCCGTTGTTAGCCGAGCAGTGCCGCTATCGGAAACCTTGCCGGACAAGGCAATCTTAAATTTACGGATGTTGTCGTTGTGTTAACCTGTTGGCTAGCATCTCGTAGCCTATGCTTCATTCCGCTAACACAACGGCTAGTCGTCAACTTTCTAATATTACTCTCTAGTTTATGGGTGCAATCGCCATGGCAACATACATACTGCTGTTTCGGGCAATTAATGTGGGCGGCAATAATCTTCTGCCGATGAAACCACTCACCTTGCTGTTGCAGCAATGTGGTTACACGGATGTCAGCAGCTACATTCAAAGCGGCAATGTCGTATTAAATGGTGATATTCCGCCAGCGGCAAACATCACCACCGCGATTGCCAGCCAATTTGGGTTTACACCAGCCATGTTGGTTCTGACACAACAGGAATTTGAGCAAGCCGTGACCGCCAACCCTTACCATGCCGCTGACGGTAAAACTGCACATATTTATTTTGCTAACACACCGCTCAACCCCGATCTGCAAAAATTGTCGGCACTGACCGCCGCCAGTGAACGCTTTACCATAAAAGATAAGGTGTTTTATCTCTATGCCCCGGAAGGGATTGGCCGCTCAAAACTGGTGGCCGGGTTAGAAAAATGCCTTGGCGTTGCCGTCACTGGCAGAAACCTCAATACGATTAATAAATTGCGAGAAATGGTGCGCGGCAACGGCCATGTTTGAGGCGGCGCGATATCGCTATTGCCATAAAAAAACCACCGCATGCAACGGTGGTTTTCTACATGATTAGCGCTTATTTATGGAAAAACACCAGCGTCCAAGGCAGCACATAAGCCTGCAGCACGGTGATGACGCCGATAAAGCCACAGAAAATCAGACTGTGTTTCAGCGTGAAACGGAACAGTTCAGACTCGCGCCCCACTAACCCTGTCGCGGCACAGGCCACGGCAATGGATTGTGGGGAGATCATCTTTCCTGTCACCCCGCCGGTAGTATTCGCGGCGACCAGCAAATCTGGCGTAACCCCAATCTGATGCGCAGTGTTGGCCTGCAGGAGGCAAACAAAGCATTGGAAGAGGTATCGGAACCAGTGAGGAATACCCCCAACCAGCCTAAGAAAGGCGAGAAGAACGGGAATGCAGCGCCACTGCCCGCCAGCAGCAGCGCCAGCGTAGAAGACAGACCGGAATAGTTGGCGACAAAAGCAAACGCCAGCACAAACCCAATGGACAATATCGGGAATTTCAGCTCCACTAATGTTTCACCGAAGGTCTTGAGTGCGTCTTTAAGGGTCATTTTCAGCAAGATAATCGAGATGGCGGCCGCAATTAAAATCGCTGAACCAACGGCACTCAATAAATTGAACTTAAAGATAGCGGCATAGGCGGTATCCTTGGCCACAATCGGCGTGGTTTTGATGACCAGATTATGCAGCCCTGGGACTTCCAGTGATACGGTAATGGCATTCAAATAGCCCGAAATCGCCTTAATGCTCCACAGCGTGACCATTACTGTCAGAATGATAAAAGGCATCCAGGCACGGAGGATTTGTCCAGCAGAGTAGTTGGATTTAGCCGCCACACTACGAGGTTTCATTCCGGCAAAGGTAAAGATCTCTTTTGGCTGCCACACTTTGAGGAACAGCGTCAGACACAGCAAACTCACTAACGCCGATGTGATATCGGGCAACTCAGGGCCAACAAAGTTAGAGGTCAGGAATTGCGTAATGGCAAAAGAACCACCCGCCACTAACGTTGCGGGCCAGGTTTGGCGGATGCCGCGCATACCGTCCATCATGGCAATCAACCAGAAAGGCACAATAACGGATAGCAAAGGTAGCTGGCGGCCAGCGATCTGCCCGATATGATAAGGATCGAGCGAAGACACTTGCCCGGCCACAATAATCGGGATACCCATCGCACCAAACGCGACGGGCGCAGTGTTGGCAATCAAACACAAACCAGCGGCATATAACGGGTTAAAGCCCAAACCAACCAATAATGCGGCGGTGATGGCGACCGGAGCCCCAAAGCCTGCCGCCCCTTCCAGAAATGCGCCGAACGAAAAGCCCACCAGCAGCATTTGTAACCGTTGATCTTCAGTAATTGAGGTGACCGAAGCGCGGATAATCTCAAACTGTCCGGTCTTAACGGTGATTTTATAAAGAAATACTGCGGTGATAATAATCCACGCGATGGGCCACAGGCCGTAAGCAAAACCATAAACGGCTGAGGCAATCGCCATGGTGACAGGCATCTGATATACCAACACGGCAACCACTAATGCTAATAACAGGGTAATTCCGCCCGCAACGTGACCTTTTAATTTAAGCACTGTCAGTGCCAAAAAGAAAAAGACGATGGGCAATAACGCCACCAACGCTGACAGCCATAAGCTGCCTAATGGCGCATAGGTTTGTGTCCAGGTCATACGAATAGTTCTCCAAGTGCTTTAGTATATTTTGTTATAGGTGGCACAGTCGTTTGTCCCCATAGCTGGCGCTGACTGTTTGAAACACCGGCATTTATATTAGAGAGAAGATGTTTTAAGGTAATATTCATATGGCGATTAAGTGACACATATCTCATTAATTATTTTGCCAAATGTGACAGAGGTTTATATTGGTAATCGCTTAAAAAATGGTGACTTTTACTGGATATGAACGCTATGGCGATTCAGTAAAATCTGTGTTTATCGTGGGGAAAATAACAAAAGACAAAATAACTGGCTGATAATTTAGATAACATGCAGCCGCAGGTGATATTTATATGGGTTTATTAGCGGTTATCTACCGCTGTTAAATGGCAGGAGTCACTGCTTTTCTGGTTGCTAAGGGTTTTATTATGCTGCAATAAAGGGCTGGCGAGTGTCACAAATCGCGGTTGGCAACAGCCGCAGCCCATCACATTTTTCGTCTTAACTTCAGTGATCTTGCAATCACCAAGCCTAGCGTTCCACCGTAAACTGGCAGGCACTACTGCCAAATGGCGCACATTGAAACTCGGGTAAACACTCAGCCTGTGCAGATAATGCCACTAATTGGGGAAAATCACTGGCAATGACGACTTCCGGCAACATCTGCTGACTAAAATACCAGGCAATGGCGATGGTGATATTGGCTTGATCTATGTTGTCACTGGTAAGTGAGATATGCGCTGCCGCTAACTGCTGTTCCAACTCTTCAAAAGCCGCCAACAATTGGCTGGTCACACGCTGCGCCCAGGCATCAAACTGTTTATCCTGCGGTCGTAATTGCCGTTCATAAACCAGTTGCACACTCTTTTCACAAGCCGCCAATGCCAGTCCCAGCAACTGTAGCTGTTGCCGCAATATTTTAGGATCGTCAGCCAATAGCTTGCGGCTGGGAGCCAAAGCCGCCGCATATTGCAGGATCAGCGTAGAATCCATCAACGCCGTTCCATCATCACAGATCAAGGTGGGAGCTTTTACCACAGGATTGATCTGGGCAAAGGCTTCAAAAGTGCTGAAGACTGACAATGGCTGGTGTTCGAATTTCAACCCCAATAGCTGCAAAGATACCGCAACACGCCGCACAAAGGGTGAGTCCAGCATACCGATAAGTTTCATAGAAAATGCCTACTTAAGTGACCAGTGTTCATTTTGCGCTAACAATGGCATCAGTCAAGATTGATACGGTTCCGTTATAAAATGTTACGGATTTTATATGGCGTTAAGTGATAGTTATCGTATAACCACTAGGTACTTGTTGTCGGATCGACAAATTTAAGGTGAATAAACATGAAACGAATTTTAGCGCTAGCAGCCTGTGCCAGTTTTTCAGTCGTGGCGGCTGAACCCGCTTGGGTGACGACCAGTAACCAATACGCCATGGAAGTGCTGCAAAAAATTGCTGAAAACAGCCCAGAAAATGGTTCAGAACTCGGCATTGAAACCTACGATGGCAAAGTGGCGAATCTAACGCTGGCGGCCGAGACGCAAACACTCAATGAGATTCGAGCCGAAGTCACCCACTTGCAAACCGCCGAAACCAAGCAAAGTGATCCCCGAGTAAAACAAGATCTGCAGATCATGATAGCTACGCTGCAACGGCAACTGGAGTCTGCGGCTTTATCTGAACAATATGAACTGCCGTTTTTCAACGTTGCAGAAAAAGTATTTGGTGGGATCCAGGTATTACTGGACGACCGTAATACTCCCAAACGCATGCAAAAAGCCGTTGAGCGGCTCAATGCTTATGTCGATACCAAGATGGTTGCACAAGCTAAACAAAGAACTACCCAAGCCTTAGCCAATAAACAGCTGACAACACCTTATTACAAAGAAGTAGAACAGGCGATTGCCAACACCCCGCAGTTTATTCAAGGGATCGAGCAGTTATTTACCGCCCATAAACTACAGGGCTGGCAACCGGCGTTTGCCGAACTGTCCAAGCAACTTAACGACTACCAGCAATGGCTGAAAACCACGATATTGCCTGTAGCCCGGCAATCCAATGTCCTGCCAGAAATTCTCTACAGTAATGCGCTGAAAAATGTGGGCGTCGATATTGCCCCGGAGGAGTTGATCCAACGTGCATTGTTTGAATATGCCGAGATCCGTGACGAGATGCAGACTGTCGCCACCGATATTGCCAAAGCCAAGGGTTACAAAAATACTGATTATCGCTTCGTGATCCGCGAGTTGAAAAAACAGCAAGTCACCGGTGATGAGGTGTTACCTTTTTCAAGCAGCGGTTGCAAGATATTGAAAAAATCGTCCGGGAACATGACATTGTCACACTGCCACAACGCCCAGCCAATATCCGGCTGGCGTCAGCGGCAGAATCGGCTGCGGTGCCAGCCGCTCACATGAATCCCCCGCGGCTTATAGGCAACACTGGCGAATATGGCGAGTTTGTGCTGCCCATGATCGACCCGAATGCGGGTGGCAAACGGGTGACCGACTTTACCAGCAAAGGCTTTTCTTGGACACTCACAGTTCACGAAGCGCGCCCAGGTCATGAATTGCAGTTTTCCAACATGATTGAGCAAGGGGTTTCTATGGCAAGGGCGATCTTTGCCATGAATAGCGCCAATGTTGAAGGCTGGGCCCTGTACGCCGAAGCTATCATGAAGCAATATCTGCCCAAAGAAGGCCAACTGTTCTCACTGCAAGCCCGGCAACAGCGCGCTGCCCGCGCATTTCTCGATCCCATGTTGAATCTGGGACTGATCAGCCCCGAAGATGCCAAAAAAGTGCTCACTGACGATGTAGTGTTATCGGATGCTTTCGCCCAGCAAGAGATCAATCGCTATACCTTCCAGATGCCAGGCCAGGCAACGTCTTACTTCTATGGTTATATGAATCTAAGAGAACTGCGAGTCGCCACCGAGATAAAACTCCGGGACAAATTCAATCAGAAGGCATTTCACGATTTCATTCTGAAACAAGGGCTGTTACCGCCAAAACTGTTGAAACAGGCCGTTGAAACAACCTTCATCCCCAGCGTTAGCCAATAGCAAAGGTCAATGGGTGCGGCGATTGCAGCCGCCCCCGTTTTCATCGTTTTTCCCCGCCATAGCACAATCTCTATCCATTTAACTACACTTGAAGTATCGCTCCCGCCATTGAGGAGGCTTTATGTTGCGAGTCATGGAGTTAGACCATCTGGTACTGCTATGCAGTGATATTGAGGTGATGCTGGATTTCTACGAACGCGTGCTCGGCGCCACACTCGAGCGGCAGCTTCAGCAACCGCCCTTGTGGCAATTACGTTTGGGCAATGTATTAATCGATTTACAGCCAAGGGAGCAACATGACGTTGGGGTCAATGTGGAACACTTCTGCCTGAATATTGCGGAAACCGATGAGACCTTAGTGTTACACCACCTGCAACGGCAAGGCGTTATGTTTGAACCCTTCAGCGAAAAATACGGGGCCCGCGGCTATAGCCGTTCGCTGTATATGTACGATCCCGAAGATAATAAAGTCGAACTTAAAATATTGCCCGGCAGCCGAGAATAACGGCTACCGGAACCACATTCAGCTAAATGCTCTGCAATTGATTGAGGATGCGTTTTTCTGAAATCGGATAAGCCGTACCAAGCGTCTGCGCAAAACAGCTCACCCGGTACTCTTCCAGCATCCAGCGCACCTCGGCAAGCGCTTGCGGTACCGCCTGTGATTTAGGCAATTTCGCCAGCGTTGCCTGATATTCTGCGGCAGCATGATGAATGCTGAGCAAGTGCAGTTTATCGCGATTAGGATCTACCGGCAGTTTATCCAGCCGGATTTCAATCGCTTTCAAGTAGCGGATCACATCACTTAGCCGTTGCCAGCCAGAAGCTTCCACAAAGCCCTTAAACACTAACTGCTCTAACTGGCTTTGAATATCACTCATAGCAAATGCAATATTGAGGCTGATTTTACCCTTGAGGCGTTTACGGATACGTTGATGAGTGGTGAGGATCTCTTCCACTTTCAGCGCGATACTTTCCGCGGTGCTGTTCAGTTCCTGCCGCACGATATCCCGAGCCTGAGCAAATGCTTCAGGTGAGCGGACATCCAATGTCTGTTCATCGAGGATCTGTTGCACCGCCGCATGGATAATGTCGTCTATCAGCAATTGCACTTGCCCAAACGGATTAAAATACATTGCCAGTTTGGCTTTATTTGGCAATGCCTGCTGTAGATGTTTCACCGGTGAAGGGATATTGATCAGCAGCAGCTTACGCACCCCTTGCCGATGCAGTGCTTGGGCTTGCTGTTCATCATCAAATAATTTGATAGCAACACTTTCACCTTCATCCACCAGCGCCGGGAAGGCCTTTACTTCATAACTGCCACGGCGCCTTTGATACTCTTTCGGTAGTTCCCCAAAACTCCACTCGGTCAACGCTTGCTGTTCAATACCTTTATCGGCGACCTGCCGAATGGCCTGTTTTACCTGTCCTTGCAGGGTTGCCTTTAACTCATCGAGACTGCGGCTTTGGGCAAGCAACTTGCCCTGCTCATTCTCGATTTTGAAATTGATATGCAGATGTGGCGGCAGTGTGGTTACATCAAAATCTTCCGGTGCCACCTTAGTGCCGCTCATGCGCAGTAACTGCCGACACAAGCTCTCCAACAGTGGCTGCGCTAGCGGTTTCATGGCTTGCACACAGGCGCGGGCATAATCAGGTGCGGGCACAAAATTGCGCCGGAGCGGTTTCGGTAAAGATTTGATCAGGGCGACACATTTTTCTTCTCGCAGCCCAGGCACCTGCCATTCAAAATCTTTATCTTCAATCTGATTCAGCAGCGCCACCGGAATATGCAACGACACACCGTCATCTTCTTCACCCGGCTCAAAACGATAGCTCAGTGGCAAGGTGAGTTTGTCCTGCTGCCAGTTATCGGGGAAGTCCAATGCCGACACATGGGTATCGTCACGCTGCATCAGCAATTCACGGCTGAAATTCAGTAACTCTGGCGTTTGCCGCTGCTGTTGGCGCCACCACTTATTGAACAGTGGCAGATTGAAGATCCCCTCAGGGATACGCGCATCATAGAAAGCGAATAAGGTATCTTCATCGACCAGAATATCGCGCCGCCGTGATTTATGCTCCAGCGATTCGACTTCTTCAAGCAGTGCCAGATTCTGTTTATAGAAGGCGTCGGAGAGATGTAACTGCCCTTCTGCCAGGCCGCTGCGGATAAAAATCTGCCGCGCTTCTATCGGTTGTACGGGCCCAAACTGCACCTTACGACGATTGACTACCGTCAGGCCGTATAACACCTGGTTTTCCAGTGCAATGACCGACCCCTGTTTAGCCTCGAAATGTGGCTCTACATAATGTTTTTTAATCAGATGGGCGGCTAATGATTCCAGCCATTCCGGTTCTATCGCGGCGCAGCTACGGGCGAACAAACGCGAAGTTTCGGTGAGTTCAGCCGCCATCACCCATTTCGGGCCTTTTTTAGCTAATGGCGAGCCCGGGAAAATATAGAACTTGCGGTTACGGGTGCCCTGATATTCATTATTCTGATCTTTAAAACCGATATGACTCAACAGCCCTGAGAGCAACGCCTGATGCAATGGATCGTAACTGGCAGGCTCACTGTTTAGCCGCCATTTTAAGTCATGTACGCTCTGCCGCAGCTGCGCATACAGATCCTGCCACTCACGGATCCGCAAGTATGACAGATACTCATCCTTCATCTGTTTGCGGAACTGATTACCAGACAACTGTTGTTGCTGCTGTTTAAGGTAATTCCACAAATTGAGCAGCGCGACAAAGTCGGATTTCTTATCCGCAAAGCGACTATGCGCTTCATCTGCTGCCTGTTTTTTGTCCATAGGCCGTTCACGCGGATCTTGGATGGACAAGGCGGCAACAATCACCATGGCTTCCTGCAAACAACCGAGTTTATTGGCTTCCAGCACCATGCGCGCTAAGCGTGGATCTACTGGAATTTTTGCCAGTTCATGTCCTTGCCGGGTTAACTGTAAATGTCCTTTGTGACGCGCGACCGCCTGCAACTCTTCCAGCAGCAGAAAACCATCCCGAATATTGCGTTCATCCGGCGGTTGAATAAACGGAAAACCGGCAATATCCCCCAGGCCGATAGCTAACATCTGCAAGATTACTGACGCCAGATTGGTGCGCAGAATTTCCGGATCGGTAAACTGCGGGCGGTTATTAAAGTCATCCTGCGCGTACAGGCGGATACAGATCCCTGGGCCAACACGGCCACAACGCCCTTGTCGCTGATTGGCACTTGCCTGCGAAATCGGTTCTATCGGCAACCGCTGCACCTTGGTGCGATAACTGTAGCGACTGATCCTAGCGGTTCCTGGGTCGATAACATAACGGATTCCCGGCACTGTCAGCGAGGTTTCCGCCACGTTGGTGGCGAGCACAATGCGGCGACCTATGTGTGACTTGAATACTTTAGACTGCTCGCCATAAGACAGGCGCGCATACAAAGGCAAAACCTCAGTATCTCGCAAGTTGCGCTTGTTTAGCTGATCCGCCACATCGCGGATTTCGCGCTCGCCATTCAGGAATACCAGAATATCGCCAGGGCCTTCGGCGCAAAGCTCATCGACCGCGTGAAAAATCCCTTCCATCAGGTCGAGATCTTCATCTTCGTCACGCAGCAGCGGCCGATAGCGGGTTTCCACCGGATACGTACGGCCACTGACTTCTACCACGGGCGCATTGTTAAAGTGACGCGAGAAGCGTTCCACATCAATGGTGGCGGAGGTGATGATCAGCTTGAGATCTGGCCGTTTCGGCAAGATCTCTTTCATGTAACCGAGAATGAAATCGATATTGAGGCTGCGCTCGTGCGCCTCATCGATGATTAAACAGTCATACTGCAACAACCATTTATCGGAGGCCAATTCCGCCAGCAAAATACCATCGGTCATCAGCTTGATATAAGAATCGCTAGACACGGCATCGGCAAAACGTACTTTAAAGCCAACGGCTTGCCCCAACTCGGTTTGCAGTTCTTCTGCAACTCTTGATGCCACGCTGCGAGCCGCCAGTCGCCGGGGTTGGGTATGACCTATGATGCCACGGCTACCGAGCCCTAGTTCCAGACAGATTTTGGGCAATTGCGTGGTTTTACCAGAACCGGTTTCCCCGGCAACAATCACGACCTGATGGTTGCTGATAGCTGAGGCAATCTCATCGCGTTTTTGCGATACCGGCAGTTCCTCTGGATAGTGGATTTTCGGCCGATTGCGCAACCGCAGTTGTACCCGCTCATATGCAGCCTGTGCTTGTTCTGCTAATTCTGCCAATTTAGCGGCTTTGGCCGTTGCATCTTGCTGATGCTGCAATTTAGCCAAGGCACGGCGAATACCCGCGGCATCAGCTTGAAAACACTGCGCCAGATATTCTCGGGAAAGTGGGGACAACTTGCGATTCAAAACAATAACATCCAATAAACGGAAAACGGCGATCCTAGCAAGGATACGCCGTTTTGGATACGGTTGCTGAGTCTCGTTATGTAACTGCTGACTTTATCAGCAATCAGGCCGGAGTTTTGTAGCAGTGTTCGGTGTAACTACGGATAGCCGACAGCACATTGAAGCGATCAATCACGCCAATCACCTGACCATTATCAACCACTGGATAGATTTTAGGTTTCTGCCCCAGCATCTGTTCCGCCAACAGCAACACGCTATGATCGGGTCTGACCCACAGCACATCGCTACGCATACGGTCTTTCACCAGATCGGCCAAATCACAGTAATAACTGCTCTTCAACATGGCCGCCATACAATCCTGTTGTGACAAAAAGCCCACCAGTTGACCGTTTGCGGCAACTACTGGCGCCCCCGCCTTATGTTGATTCAGCAGTTGTTCCACGGCTTCAGCTATGGTCATCTCCGGTGATAACAATACCGGTTTACGATCCATATGGTCGCTGACTTTAATATCCATTACTTATCCCCAAGCTTGAAAGTCTACTTGTTAAGTGTAGTTGCGATTCTGAGCCTGGGGGAAATGCGATAAGTCGATTGCCTTAATTAGTTTTTACTGGTCACGCCAGATCATCACCAACGGATCTTCACCATTTTTGCGACTGGCGCGGTACATGCCTTCGGTGTTGAACGGTGTGGCAATATTGCCGCGCTGGTCAATCGCGATAACGCCGCCAGTGCCACCAGCACTGATCAAGCGCTGGTTGATCACTTCATCTGCGGCTTCAATAATCGATTTATGCAGATATTTAACCCGGGCACAGATATCCCCGGTGACATGATAGCGAATGAAATATTCTCCCCAACCGGTCGCAGAGACTGCACACACGCCGTTTTCAGCATAAGTCCCCGCGCCAATAATGGGCGAATCGCCGATGCGTCCAAAACGCTTGGCGGTCATTCCGCCAGTGGATGTTGCTGCGGCCAGATTGCCCTGTTTATCGAGTGCCACCGCGCCTACCGTGCCAAACTTGTAATCCAGATCCTGTGGATTGACTTTAGCCTGATAGTCTTTCTTTGCGGCGGCGGCAATCTTGGCTTTCGCATCTTGCAACTGCTGGTAACGCGGCTCTGTATCAAAGGTACTTGCAGGCACCAGTTTGAACCCTTGCGTCAACGCAAACTCCTCGGCACCCGCTCCCGCAAGCATCACGTGCTCAGATTTTTCCATTACCGCACGCGCCAAATCGATGGGATGTTCAATATGGCTCACGCCCGCAACTGCGCCGGCATTCATGGTGCTGCCGTCCATAATGGACGCATCCATCTCATGCTTGCCATCCCAGGTATAAACCGCTCCGCGCCCGGCATTGAATAACGGACTGTCTTCCAGCACATTGATGGCGGCCTGTACCGCATCGATGCTCTTGCCACCATCATCAAGCACTTTATAGCCCGCATTCACGGCTTCGGTGAGTTTGGCGCGATATTGCTTCAGTTGGTCGTCAGTGAGGTTTGCCTTCGAGATAGTCCCCGCACCACCATGGATCACAATGGCGTAAGGTGGTTCGGCGGCCAGCGTTGGTAATGCGGGAGAAGCCAGCAGCGCCAATGCCGTCCATAATTTTTTTATTTTGGTTTTCATTATTTTGTTTCCATGTTAACAAGCAGGTTCCTTTGTAGCGGTTTTAGTTAGCAAAAACAATCCGCAGCTTGCTTGCTGATCCTTCCAAGGTAACAATATCCTCTAGGAAGAGTGCGATACCGGGTTGAATCTTTGTTCGCTAAATATTTTGTAGCCATTTGTACAGGGTTAATCACCAGCGCCCTGCTGTTGATGCCGCGGCCTTTATTGGCAGCGGATAAAGCACTATTGAAGGTGCAGATTAACGGTGTGGAAGGTGCATTAAAGCGTAATATTCTGGCGCATCTGGGGCCCTTGCCCGAGAACGATAGTCAAAGAAGAGCTTGGCTGTTTGATGTCGGCAATGGCGTGCAAGATGCCCTACAGTCGTTGGGGTATTATCACGGTAAGCTCCAACAGCAACTTGAACAGAAAGACAACAGCCCCTGGCAGCTGACATTGACCATTGCCCCTGGTGAAGTCACCCGTATCCAATGGGTGGACATTGCGCTGGACGGCGAAATCCGTAACGACGCCATCATCAATCAATGGCTGGATCAGCTAAAGATCAAACCCGGCGATCCGTTAAATCATGGCGATTATGAATCGGTCAAGGCACAGCTAGCTGCCTTGGCTCTCTCGCGTGGCTATTTTGATGGGCACTACACGCAAGCGGAGATCCGTATCAACCGCGATCTGGATCTTGCCAAAATCAATCTGCGCTTCGACTCCGGCAAACGTTACCATATCGGCAACATCAGTTTTACCGGGCATACATTAGCACCAGGATTTCTCGATAAGCTCGTTCCGTTTGCCGCAGGAGCCACATACAGCAGCCGCAGATTATCAGCACTGAATCAAGAGCTGGTGGATACCGGTTATTTTGACAGTATCAAGGTGCTGCCACAGTTAGATAAACTCAGTGACGACCAAGTCCCGGTGAAAGTAGAGCTAACCCCAAAACCCGATCATTCCTTTCAGGTGGGGCTAGGTGCTGACATAGGTAACGGCGCTGATAACGAGATTGAACCCAGAGTTAAGCTGGTCTGGCGCACCCCACAACTCAATCGTTATGGTCATTTTCAGGAAACCAGTATCGAGTGGTCACCGGATCGGCCTAAAGTGATGTTTACTTACACTATTCCGCTTAGTCACCCGCTGGACGACCAACTCAAACTGCGCTTTGGACTGCTCTGGGATAAATATGGCGTGATCCAGCAGTACGACAATGCCGCACAGGAATTCAGTAATACCGGACAATTGGAGTCCCGCAAGCGGTTAATTGGGATTGGCCGCAATAAACGGTTAGGTCATGGCTGGCTGTTCAACTATTCACTGGATCTGCTACGCGAAGAATATACCCAGTCGGATGTTACTTATGATCCGCAGTTTTTGCTGTTTAGTGCCAGTATCAGCAAAACCGTTCGTGGCGATGCGAGTCTCGATCCTAAATCCGGTTTCCGACAGTTATACAGTGTTGAGTATGCAGACCCAGCGCTGGGCTCTGATGCCAGGCTCAGCAAGTTTGAGGCCCGCTTCAAGTGGATTGACACCTTCTTTGAGAAACATAGGTTTGTGGCAAGATTGGACTTAGGAGTCAACGTTGTTACCGATAACGATTTGGTGATTGTACCGCCATCACTGCGCTATTTTGCGGGCGGTGACCAAAGTATCCGTGGCTATAGCTACCAGGAATTAGGCCCCTATCGTGAATATATCAATAACGATGGGGTGTTATCTCGGGAAGTGATTGGCGGGCGTTACCTCGCCGTTGGCAGCTTGGAATATCAATACTATCTAACGCCTCAATGGCGGCTGGCGACCTTTGTTGATGCGGGTAATGCTTACGATAACGGTCAGATGGCACCGATTGTTGCCATAGGTGGTGGGGTGCATTGGATTTCACCGTTGGGACCTATCAAGCTTGATGTTGGCTTTGGGGTACATGATCCCGATATTGATTACCAGCCTTGGCGCATTCATTTAACCATGGGCACAGAGCTATGACGGCTGAACATGAAATGCCAAATGTTCCCCCGACACCGGAACGCTCATCCAAATCTGCCTTGCGCCGCACCTTTCACTGGCTTGTGCGATTGCTGGTATATCTGCCCACGCTGCTATTACTGCTGTTGGCGTTAATGGTGGGAACAGGCCCTGGCAGCCATTTAGCCATCACACTGGCAAACGCACTAGTCGCGGATCTACAGCTCAGTTATCAGAGTGGGACGCTCAACGATAAACTCGAATTACGCCAAGCAAGCTGGCAGATGCCCGGAATTCAAGTGCGTACAGGCCATCTGTTGCTGCAATGGCGCCCTGCGTGCCTGCTACAGGCTCAACTGTGTGTCGAATCTTTGCAGTTAGCTGACACGCAAGTATCTGTGACCACCGCCGCATTACCTGCTACACCGGCCGATAACGCCGCCTCGACCAACAGCGATCTGCAACTCCCCTTCGATATCCAGTTGAAATCCGCCAAATTACAACAAGTACAGGTACACGTTAATGACATGCAGTTTAATAGCAACGAACTGTTATTAGCCGCCACCTGGCAAAAAAGCGGGCTACGGGTGGAATCGCTACAAACTCAGGGGCTGCAAGTGAATATCCCCACCGCCGCCAACGATAGCGTGGCTAACAGTGGTTCTGCGTGGCCGCTGGCACAGTTGCCGGAAGTGACGATGCCATTTCCGCTTAATATTCAGTCTGCGGTATTAGCCGATTCAACCCTTACCATAGGTGCTCGTCAGGATAAATTCTCACGGTTGGATTTACAGGGCAGTTTTTACCACGAGCACTTGGCACTGCAACATCTACAGCTCAGTCATGACTATGGTGATGGACAATTGAGTGGTGAAATAACGCTGGCAGGCCATTATCCACTCACGCTACACACACAGTTGCATCTCCGTCAGCTTCCGCAACTCCCCGCAGGCGCAACAACTGACCGCCGCATTCAGTGGCGATTTAAGCCAACTAAAAACTGAGTTGCAACTAAGTGGCGAGCAACAGGCAGAGATTAACGGCCAGATCAATCTGGCCACGGCTTCCCTGCCCTATGAGGTCACAATAACCCACGGCAAACTGCACTGGCCGCTGACCAAAGCGCAATATGCAGTGGCAGACTTGACCCTGCACAGCCAAGGTTCATTGCAGCAACAAACGGCGACAATCAGCGGTAACTTTGACACGCCTTGGCTACAACAAATTGATTTAAAAACAGAATTTTCGCATAAACCACAACGATTAGACGTTTCCGCTTTTACAGCTTGGTCTGCCGCAGGACAACTGACGCTCCAGGGCATGCTGAATTATGCCCAAGGCTTCAAATGGCAGGCAACCGTGGGGGTGGAAGAACTCAATACCGCCCAGATTGCCCTGAACGATGACACCATGACCCTGCCGGAAAGCAGCATAAGTGGCCGCTTCAACACCCACGGACAGGTGACAGATAAACAGTGGCAAGTTGCGATTGCTGATGCCGATTTGAAAGGCTCAGCCGCGAAAACGCCTTTTGTATTGACGGGCAGTGCCGATGTGGATCAGCGCTGGCATCTACACAGCCAAGGGGTGCAACTGAGCGCCTTTAACTCGTCGTTGACGCTAAATGGTAATGCTGGCGAACGCTGGGATCTCAACGGCAAGCTGACGGTGCCAGAGTTAGCGATGTTTTATCCGCAAGCCCACGGAAGTATCAACGCCAATATCACAGTGCGTGGCGATGAATCACAGCCACAACTGGTGCTTGACGGTAACGCCAACCAACTCAGCTTTAAAGAATATACCCTGCAAAGTGCCAACATCAGTGGTCATTATGCGCCACTGGCTCAACATGCCTTTACTTTGCAGATAACTGGGCAAGCGCTCACCCTGAGTCGTCAGCAAATCGAGAGTCTGACACTGCTGGCTAATGGCGATATTCACCAGCAACAACTGACACTTAATAGCCATGGAACACAGAGTGTCAGTCTCAAACTCAATAATCACTATGACCCACAGCGACAGCAAATTGAAACCCAACTGCAACAATTACAATTAGATACGTTGCTCGGTCGCTGGCAGCTACAGCAAGCCGCCCATGTCAGTTGGGACTTCAAGCAACAACAAGGACAACTATCACCGCTATGCCTGCAAGCTCCCCATAATCAATTATGCCTGCAACAGCCAGTGACAATTGCCGCCAAAGGCATAGCAAGGGTTCATTATAACGGTGAACCGGGACAGCTTTTGAGCGCACAGCTCCCTGAAGGCGTCACCTGGCAAGGCAAGGCGGATATGGATGCCAGTATTAGCTGGTCACCGACAATGAAACCGTCTGCACAACTGCAATTTAACATTGCCCCTGGGCGCGTTAGCTTTCCTGAGGGACGAGATTCACCGGCGCCCATTGACTTTGATGGCGGCTTTATCAAGGCGACCCTAGATCAACAATCACTGAACAGCCAAATTGCGTTTACCGCGGGTGAAATACTGCAACTACACAGCCAGCTGAATATCGGCGTTGCGCCAACCCACCCGTTAACCGGCTCGATAAAAATGCAGCAGATCAACCTCAAACCATTGCAGCGGTTGGTGCCACAATTACAAACCTTGCAGGGGCTGGTGAATGCCGATATTGCCGTGGCTGGCAGCTTACATGAACCGCAGTTTAGTGGTCAGTTGCAACTGCAAGACGGCGAACTGATCAGCACCAATAATCCCACCAAAATCGAGCAACTACAGCTGCAACTGGCCTTTGCCGGTCAACATGCGACCTTGCAAGGTCACTGGAAAATGGGTGAAGGCACCGGCGAAATGCAAGGCGATATCCGGTGGCCTGACGGGCAATTTACCGGAGATCTCACCCTTAACGGCCAAGCATTGACGTTGATCCAACCGCCGTTGGCTATCCTGAATGTATCGCCGAAACTGCAATTACATTTCGCACCGCAACGTCTGGATGTTAAAGGTTCTGTTGATATTCCGTCAGGTAACATCAGCATCATGCAATTGCCAGATGGCGGCGTCAGTGTGTCACAAGATGTGGTATTTGATGATACGGTAACAGAAGCCCAAGCACGTGCGACCCCGATGGCAATCAGCGCCGATATCGGACTTAATGTTGGCAATAAAGTCGCCATAGATGGCTATGGTTTAAAAGGCATGCTCAGCGGCACCTTGAGGCTGCAACAGCAAGCCAATAAACCCGCACAACTGTTTGGTAATATCCGGGTATTGAATGGTAGTTACCGCTTTATGAGACAAACATTATCCATTACAACTGGTGAGCTACAATTTGCTGGCCCGCCACAAGTGCCCAATCTCAATGTTGAAGCTATTCGCGAAATAAAAGATGAAGATGTTGTGGCCGGAGTACGAATCACTGGCACACCGCAAAAACCTGTAGTCACCCTATTTTCCAATCCGGCCAAAGAACAAGCTGAAATCTTATCCTATATCGTACAAGGCAAAGGCTATGACGCCAGCCAGAACAACTCACTGATGCTGAGCGCCGCCATGGCACTAAGCGGTCAGGTAACTGGCGGAGGGCAGACATTGAACAATATAGGTAACACCGCTGCCGGGCTGGTGGAAAAGTTTGGTTTCTCTAACGTACAACTCGACACCAATGATGATGGTAAGGTCGCCATCAGTGGTTATTTGGGTAAGGATTTAATGCTCAAGTACGGCGTTGGCGTATTCAACCCCGGCTATGAGATGACGGTACGTTACTATCTGTTGTCCAAGCTCTATCTGGAGTCAGTCACCAGCACTGTAGGACAATCTTTGGATATCTATTACAGTTTTGATCTGTAATGGCACGTTTCAAGGTACAAAAAAAGCGCCCTAAGGCGCTTTTTCGAAGTGTCACGAATTAAGCGTAAACAAAGTCTACGTGTTCGATGATAGGTTTGAACACATGACGCTGCATCGCTTGAGCGCGAACTTTCACTTCTTTGCCATCGAGAACAATAGTCAACTCGCTGGTATAGAAATCGTCATTAGCTTGCACGTTGATGATATCTTTGTGATCAAAAACAATAGATACCGGTGTTTTACCAGTACCATAGATAACGCCAGGGACTTTACCCTCACGGCGCAGGCGGCGGCTCGAACCTTTCCCAATCTCTGTGCGGGTAGTAGCTTGAATAGTGTAAGACATAACAATTACTCTCTCATTAAAAAATAACTGGCCGCCATTTTCGACCAATGGCGGCCTCGTATAAAGCGGGCGGATATTACCACAGCAACCCCTAGGCGACAAGCGCTAAAGCGGCTGTATTATATGCTTACCAGTGCCGGACGGGGCCACAATCTATGTGGACAAATCCCGATTTAGGATAATACCCCACGCCACCGAGTTTCAGACTTAAGGCGGCTTCACGTACATGGCTCAATTTCATCCCTGGGATAGCAATATCCATGGCCATGCCGGACATATGGAAACTCTTTTTAGCCACACCACTGCTATGAGAGCGCAACAGTGCATTGGTCTTGGGAGAACGATAACCCGAGATCACGTGTACCTCTTCAGCGCTGCCAAGTCGTTGTTGCAGTTGATACAGATAATCAAACAGCCGTTTATCCATCGGCGCTTCAAGATCTTGTCTATGATCTCTTAGCAAGTGATTGAAAGAAGATAGCGTATCGCCAAGATACTGCCCGTCTAACCAGTAGACGCCATCCTGATGTTCACCCGTATGGATGTTATAAAAACTGAGTGACCGACTACCTTGAGTGGAACGGCTCGCCATAACTTTTGCGGGAAGAAGGGACATCAACGCCACGCCCCCGAGGCCTTTCAACAACTGCCTGCGGGCAGGACATACAACTGACAAATTAACCACCTTGCTAATGATAATGCGCTATAAACGTCCAAAAATTAACCGCTTTCATATGACAGGTCAACCTTGAATTCCGTGAGCCTGCGCATGTTTAGTACAAAAAATAACCATCGCTAGACTATTTTCTTCCGGATAGCAACTGTTTACCTTAATTCTGCCACTGAAGAAAATTTGTGGTAAATGTCATCACGAAACTGTGCTGTGCCCTGCTGATCAACCCAAGCGGTCCAGTAAACAATATAAACGGGTAACGGCTGAGTCAAAGCAAACCACTGAGTGGTATGGAAGTCCTGCTGCATATCATGCCACTTACGCGGGTCCCGCAGCCGATGCTGTGCCAACCACTGCGCTAACTCATTGGCCTTTTCGACTCTGACACAACCGGATGATAATGCCCGGTCAGCACGGTTAAACAGCTGTTTTTCCGGCGTATCATGCAAATACACATCAAAGCTATTCTCAAAATGAAATTTAAATCGGCCTAGCGCGCTATGAGCGCCGGGCTGTTGCACTACGCGGTAAGGGAATCGACCATAGGCCAGTTGTTGCCATTGTTCCGGTGTTTGCTCAACCAGATTGCCCTGATAGTCAAAAACCCGAAAATTTCGCTGGTTAAGATAGTT
Source organism: Shewanella dokdonensis (assembly GCF_018394335.1). Classification (NCBI taxonomy): domain Bacteria; kingdom Pseudomonadati; phylum Pseudomonadota; class Gammaproteobacteria; order Alteromonadales; family Shewanellaceae; genus Shewanella; species Shewanella dokdonensis. The sequence continues at coordinate 4,016,944 of NZ_CP074572.1, forward strand.
ACCGTCCTTACGAATGTGCGGCAACAGATCCTTGCGCAAAATACTGCGTGGGACATGCCAACCAGGATTTAGCACCACACTGGAAATACGACTTTCAAGCAGAGGTGTCTGTCGGTAAGGCAAGCCGACCATGACTTTTGATTGCAACACTGTGGAGCCCTCATCCACCAGTTGCAGGTGATACGCTGGCACATTGACCAAAATGTAGCTGTCAGGTAATTGCGCCCGATAACGCGTTTCGGCCACAAACATCTGCGCCAGCAGTGTGGCGCGCGTTCTAGGCGACATATTCAACCAGTACAGCGTGTTAGGGCCAATAACCGCATCTTCTTTCAGTCCGTGGCGCAGTTGGAAGTGACGTACGGCAGTAGCTAGCGTGTCGGAATAGTCATAGCCATTATCGGGATAGTGCGGCAAGTCACCAAGCCATAATAAACGTTGAGTGATTTGCGGAATCAGCGAGTGGTTATCGCCGGGGCGCAACCAACCCCGGGATGGATTTCCGGCCACGGTTGCTGTTGTAGCCAGAGGAGATATTGAATACGGTTAACCGTTTGCTGGTATTCAGGCCGTGGAGGTTCTAATGCAACGGCACGCTGTAATGGCGTAGCATCGGATGGCAGACCACTAAAAGCCAATGCCACACCTTGCTGTTGCCAGAAGTGAGCAATCTCTTGTTCCAAGATTTGTTGGTCGTCTATAGACGCCTGAGCGGACCCAGAGACTAAAGCTTGCAGAGTGGTACGCAATTGCCCCTGCTCTGGCAGCAGCGCTAGCATCTGTAACTGCCCAGTCAAGGTTTGCCATGCAGCCGGGTCACGCTCAGTGGCATAAGCAACCGGTACCAGCAAACAGCAAATTAACGACAGCCATAACCGCAAATCCGCCATAACATTCCCTCCGACATTGCTAAAGTATGGCAAAACCGTGGAAATTTTTGTGGCGTCCGGCAAATAAGCCAAAACTATTTCAGTTAAAACAGCGGGTAACCAGACGATATCGATAGACGGTGGAGCTTGATTTGAAATGGAGGCGCGACCCGGAGTCGAACCGAGGTCCACGGATTTGCAATCCGCTGCATGACCACTCTGCCATCGCGCCTTTTTTGGAGCGACATACCGGGTTCGAACCGGTGACCTATACCTTGGCAAGGTATCGCTCTACCAACTGAGCTAATGTCGCATTTGAGAGGTAAAAAGCCAGTGCTTTTCACGGGTTGGCATTCTACCGAGTTACCCTTGGCTGTCAACGTTGGAATCGTTGATAAGCGGTTGTATGCGCACTAATTAGTCGTGATGATTCATTTTCGTGTAATAGCTCACATCAGGCGGCAGTCAAATCTTTCCAAGCGGCCTTAATGTAATTCATCATTGACCAAAATGTCAGCAACGCTGCGATGTATAACAACACATACGCGGTAGTGATCATAATCGGCCCGGTTTGCCAGATCAGGCCAATAATGGCCACCATCTGTGCGGCTGTTTTGTATTTACCAATCCAAGAAACTGCCACTATGCCGCGTTTGCCGATTTCCGCCATCCATTCACGTAGCGCCGAGATCACTATCTCTCGACCTATCATGAATAACGCGGGCAATGTCAGCCATGCCGTATTGTACTCTTCGACCAACAACACCAACGCCGTAGTGACCATCAGCTTATCGGCAACCGGATCGAGGAATGCGCCAAAGCGCGTGGACTGCTGTAACTTTCTGGCGGCATAGCCATCAAGGGCATCGGTAATGGCGGCTAACCAGAAGATAAATGCCGCCAAAAAATGCATCCAGTGATACGGCAGATAAAACACCAACACAAACACTGGTAACAGGAACAACCTGAACCAGGTCAAGGCGATAGGGAGATTGAAAGGCATGATAAAACCACGTTATTGTCTGCACCGACAATCTTGCCTTATTTTTTAACCCCGCAATGCGTCGTGAATTGTTTGCGCCATTTCTGGGCTGATCCCGGGTACCTTCGCCAGCTCACTGACACTAGCGCCCTTCACTTCTTGTAGTCCGCCAAGATATTGCAGCAACGCTTTGCGACGTTTAGGCCCCACGCCGGGTATAGATTCAAGGGTGGAAGTGTTACGGGTTTTCTGCCGACGATTACGATGCCCGGTAATCGCAAAGCGGTGCGATTCATCACGAATATGCTGGATCAGGTGTAGCGCTTCAGAGTCATCAGGTAGGCTAAAGCTTTCTTCAGAATCGCCAAAAATTAGCGTTTCCAATCCCGGCTTGCGGCTCTCGCCTTTGGCAACACCGATTAATGTTGGCGCATTATCCAAACCACTGAACTTACGATTGACCACCTCCTGCGCCATGCGCAATTGCCCGAGACCACCATCGATAAATACTATATCTGGGATCTTGGCTTCAGTGGTTACCTTATCAAAACGACGTTCGAGTGCCTGTTTCATCGCTGCATAATCATCGCCAGGGGTGATCCCCTTGATGTTGTAATGGCGATATTCAGATTTTTGCGGCCCTTCGCGATTAAACACCACGCAGGAAGCCACCGTGCTTTCCCCCATAGTGTGGCTGATATCAAAACACTCCATACGGGCGATAGACTTTGACAATTCCAACGTTTCTTCCAACAACAGAAAACGTTGCTCCACGGTATTACGATGGGACAACTTGGTATTCACCGCATTAGTAGCATTGGTTTGTGCCAAGCGCAGATAACCGGCACGGTCGCCACGCACATTGGTTTTCACCACGACTTTTTTACCCAGCGCTTCATAGAGAACGCTGGTCAGTTCTTCCAGCTCTTCATAATGTTCGCTGATCAAAATCTCTTGCGGTAATGCCCGGTGCACATCGGTATTCAGATAAAATTGCAGCATAAAGGCACGCAGCACTTCTGCCAGTTCAGTTTCTGCGGGCACTTCTGGGTAATAACTGCGGCTCCCAAATATTTTGCCTTCCCGAATAAACAGCAGATGAAAACAGGCAATACCTGAGCCGTAATGCACGCCAATGACATCCATGTTGCCCGAAGTGGAAGATACCTGTTGCTGTTCTGCTACCCGTCGTAGCGCCATGATCTGATCGCGAAACTGAGCTGCCGCCTCGTATTGCTGCTGCTCTGCGGCATGTTCCATTTTGGCCACCAAACTGGCAATCACCTGTTGATCTTTGCCCTTGAGAAATAAGGTCGCCAATTTTACCTGTTCCTGATATTCCGTATCGGAAACCCGACCAACACAAGGGCACTGCAACGTTTGAGTTGATACTGCAAACAGGGCCGAGAACGGGCTTTATAGTAAAGATCATCACACTGACGGATGGGAAACAACTTCTGCATCAAATGCAGACTTTCTCGCACGGCACCGCCGTTAGGATAAGGGCCGAAATACTGGCCTTTCTCCCGCTGCGGGCCACGATGATACGACAGTCGCGGATGCTGGTGCTGACTTAAAAAATGTAAGGATAGGATTTATCATCTCGCAGCAACACGTTGTAACGCGGCAGATAACGCTTGATATAGTCATTTTCTAGGATCAATGCTTCAGTTTCACTGTGGGTCAGCGTGACATCGACATTGGCAATATGCGAGACCAGAGCCTGCGTCTTAACATTGGGCAGATTCTTGCGGAAGTATGACGATACCCGTTTTTTGAGATCTTTGGCCTTGCCGACATAAATCACCGTGCCGCTTGCATCATACATGCGATACACCCCAGGTGATGAAGTCAGGTTCTTTAAGAAGGTTTTGGCATTAAATGACGGCGTCATAAATCGACTCAATAACAGTAACGCATTGGAAAATGGCAAGCCTATGGCTCCCGGGCGTTGCCCAGACGAGCCATGATAACGGCAAGTGACCGGATAACAGCGTTAAAACTGCCCGGCGTCCAGCATTTTGTAACGGATGGCCAGTTTTGTCAGCTCAACATCGCCACTGATCCCCAGTTTGGCAAACAGGCGATAACGGTAAGAGTTAACCGTCTTAGGGCTAAGATTCAACTGTTCGGAAATATCATTCACCTTTTCGCCGTTAGTGATCATCAGCATGATTTGCAATTCTCGCTCAGACAATGATTTAAATGGGTTTTCATCGGTCTGATTAAACTGACTCAAGGCCATCTGCTGCGCGATTTCTGGTGATAAATAACGCTGTCCGATTGCCACCTGGCGAATAGCTTGTAACATCTCAGGAGGCCGGGCACTCTTGGTAAGATAACCACAGGCTCCCGCCTGCATCACCTTGGTTGGAAAAGGATCTTCCGTATGAATCGTCAACACGATAATCCGTGCCTGTGGTTGATACCTTAGAATTTTTTGGTGGCTTCCAGCCCACCGATACCTGGCATATTCATGTCCATCAGAATGACATCTGCTTCATTCTGCCGACACCATTGCACGGCACTTTCGCCGTCGTTGGCTTCGCCGATTACTCGAATTCCTTTCTCATCCTCCAAAATTCTGCGGATCCCGGTTCTGACCAACTCGTGATCATCGACCAAATACACTGAAATCAACGTTAACCCACCTTATTATTTTTGGCTGCGGGGAAGGCCCAACTGGGCACTGTCTAGATTAATTTAGCTGATATTCGAGATTAAAGAAAGTTTAACTCAACCTTATGATTAATAATGAAAGTTAATAGTTTTTAGCTCAAAATTCAGAGGCTTTTAAACTAAGTGTTCGTTAATACTAAAACAACATCGACCTGTAAACCGGGGAATTGAGCACGAAATGAAAAAGAAAAACCCGCTGCTTTCGCAACGGGTTTTCAGAATATGGCGGAGGAGCAGGGATTTGAACCCTGGGTGGGGATGAACCCACGCCGGTTTTCAAGACCGGTGCATTAAACCACTCTGCCACCCCTCCGAACGGCGCAAATATTATAAGCTCCATTTCACCTTGTAAACCTTTATTTTTAAATATTATGTTTTCCCGCTCAAAAGCTGCACAGTTACCATTACCTCCATCTTTTATCACGGGAATTCAGCCTCTCGGGATGTATAAACGCTGCTGCCACAATGCACAATGTGATAAAATCCTTGCCATTAATTTTCCGTGCGGCAACCGAAGTCCGACAACAATGAATCCAAGTTTGATCAGCGCCAGCAATTTAGCTCCCGTATTTGAAACGCCCATCCTCCCACCAAACAGTCATCTTCAAGATCTGCTGTTACAGCAACAGCGTGTGCTTGATGCGTTTGCCCTGCTTCTTGGCAAACACCATCAGGCTATGTATCTGGCTGATTTCCGGGGATCCACCGCCAGGGGCTATTACAGGCGTTAACCGCGCAAGCGGCATTACCAAGCCATTATCTCCATGGTCGGGTACTGCGAAGCCAACTGTTCGGCCATAGCAAGCATGACGGCGAACTAAGCAAACACCAGATACTGTATATCTGTGTCGAGTCACTGCTTAAACGTGATAGTTTGTGGGAGCTGTTACTCAATTGCCTGGAACAGCGCGGTTTCTTGCATCAAGGGAAATGGCAACCGCTAAAGGCAAAGATTGTGCTGGTCGGTTCTGCCGCTTATTACGGAGAATTGCTCACCACTGAACGCTATTTTGCTGACAATGTGGCGTTATATGGTGAAGTGGCATTTGAAGTCGACCGGCAACAAGTATTGCAGCAAGACTATTTGAAGTGGTTACTGCAAGTGGCAACGTTGGCAGAGTTATCGTTAACCGAGAGTAGTTTGCTGCCGTTACTGAACTACGGCAGCAAACAGACTGAGCACCAACAGCGCTTGACCCTTGCCTCTAATGATATCTATCAGTTACTGACAGAAGCCGCTCATTTTGCGGGCAGTGACGAGATAGATGGCGACAGCGTCCATCAGGCACTGCAACATCGCAAGTTACGCCACAATAGCCAGGAAATGGTGTCGGTTCAAAACGTCGATGACAAGTTTATCTACCTGCCAACCGATGGTGAAATGGTGGGTCAGATCAACGGATTGACAGTTATTGATTCCGGCGATTATTGCTATGGCGAGCCCGCGCGCATCACCGCCTCAGTACATTACGGTGATGGTGAAGTTGCGGATATTGAACGTAAATCAGAACTCGGTGGCAATATTCACGCGAAGGGAATGATGATCCTCTCCGGCTGTTTATACCGGGTATTTGGCCGTGATGAACCGCTACATCTGAACGCCAATATTGTGTTTGAACAGTCATATCAAGAAATCGATGGCGACAGTGCATCACTGGCAGAATACTGCAGTTTGATATCGGCCATTGCAGAACAACCGATTGCTCAAGGGCTGGCCGTCACTGGTGCCTTGGATCAATTTGGTAATGTGCAGGCAATTGGTGGTGTAAATGACAAAATTGAAGGTTTTTTCAACCTCTGTGCCCGCCGGGGACTTACCGGTAAACAAGGTGTCATCATGCCGCGTTCTAATTTACAGCAACTTAATCTCCCGCAGGAGATTATTGATGCGGTAGTTGCCGGAACTTTTCATCTCTATGAAATCAGCCATGTTGACGAAGCGGTGACCTTATTGATGGGCAAAGTGGCGGGAAATCCAGACAAAGACGGAGATTTCCCATTCGACACACTATACGGGATGGTGCAACAGCGGCTTGATCGACTGGCAGGAAATACTGATGAGCAACCCGGCATTATCATGCGTTTACTGGGCAGACTCGCATTTATGCGGAATTAAGTGCTGATCGGAGTTGTTTAGCTTACACCTGTTCGCTAATCTTGCTGCACTTGTATGAGATGTGGTTACACTAATGACAAAATCGAACAGTTACAGCAAAGAACAACTTGTATCCTGTGGTTATGGCGAACTCTTTGGTCAAGATGCCCCTCGCCTGCCTATCAATAATATGCTGATGGTCGACAGGGTTGTCACGATCAACGATGATGGCGGTCGTTATGGCAAAGGTGAGATTATTGCAGAGCTGGATATCAATCCAGATCTGTGGTTTTTTGGCTGCCATTTCGTAGATGACCCGGTGATGCCAGGATGTCTTGGACTAGATGCCATGTGGCAACTGGTTGGCTTTTTCTTGGCATGGCAAGGCGCTAAAGGTAAAGGCCGCGCCCTGGGTGTTGGTGAAGTAAAATTCACCGGGCAGATCCTGCCAAAAGCCAAAAAGCCACGTACCATCTGCATCTGAAACGCACCATCAACCGTAAACTGGTGATGGGGATTGCCGATGCCACGCTTTCGGTAGATGGTCGTGAGATTTATGCGGCGACGGAACTGAAAGTAGGTGTCTTTACGGATACTTCTAGCTTCTAACCTCAAGAAACGCTGGCATGCCCATAAAAATGCCCTCAACTGAGGGCAATGGGTTTATTTATTGAGTAGACCATTTAAGCGGCCATCAACTCCCTCGCGCCAGCCTCCAAGCCACTGCGACCGGGAATCAAGATTTGAATACGGACAAAGTTCCTTGGAGCGACCCCCAATACCAGCTTGGAATCCTTTGGAAAAGGCACGATCTAAGCGATCCCGTTTTTGTCTCTTCATGCAAGTATCCTCTGTTCTATTCCATAAAAAAAGCCGACGGCTTCCTGTACATGAATAGAACTTTTCCAAGGACAGATCAATCAAAAAATCTTCAATTATAGGCATGCAATTATTAAGCATTTGAGAACAGGCGAAAAAAAATCGACACCAAAGTGTCGATTTTTCTGCATTAAGGAACTAATGCTATTGGCGACGTCGCAACCAAGCTAACGGTAATAACAGCAACCATCCCCAAACGGCAGCCCCTTTACGCGAATAAGAGCCGGTGTCTATACCACCATCGCTACTGAGATCACAAGCGGTTGCTGAAGTGGCTGCGGGCTTCAACACCACCATGCGCGGCAGATAACTGGTCACCGGATGACCCTCACCATCGAGTTTGAATGTTGGATTACCGCTACCATCCAGGATCAAATTACCGCTGAGATCGGTCTGGTATACCGGTTTTCTAACAAATGCTGTCGCGGCAATCACCCCTTCATCATTGATCTTATTCGCTTCAACAACGCGGATATCTGCATCATAAGTCAGGGAGTTACCCGTAGCATCTGTGACCGTAAACTGGTGTTTGACCCATTTACCTTCACTATTTTTTTGATAACCCTTGGATTCACATGTGAGCAGGTTATTGAGATCGCTAAACTCTTCACTGTTTACATCATAAAGGAAAGCATCTTTTGGCCGAGATATCTGCTTATCTTCTGAAGTTTCAATATACCCCACAACCTGCCCCTGATTATTGATATCTTTGGCACGACTGGAGAGATCAGAAGTATAAGAGTAGAAATCATTCGGTGTTATCGGCTTAGTATCTGGGGTATTGCTATCATAGATAAAGAACTTGTCACGCTGATAACCATCAATATATTTTTTATAACTTCCCACCACTATGCCAGCAGCATTAACACTGTAAGCAATAGAACTCAGGACATCATTATCAATCACCGGGATCCAGTGATACTCATAGCTACCACTGCCGTTCTTACTCCAATAAGCGGCGTCATAATACAGGTCGTCTGTATTGCCATTACGGTAAACATGTGAACGGCCAACGACCACCCCGTTATCGTTGATCCCCAATCCTTGCGCGACAAAAGTTGAAGAAGAAGAACCGGGATCTAACCCAAGAGGTAACTCCGTCCGGATGAAACTGCCATCCGTATGATACTGCCACACCATTGCGCGGGTTTTATATTGGATATTGATGACACCCGTGCTGCTATTCGGAAACTGGTTTGCTTGGATACAGATATCGACCGGTGATGATTCACTGTCACTGCTGATACAGCTATCCGTGACTGACTCACCGTAAGAACTTAGGGCGACACTGCCATAACCGGCAATCAGGTTGTTACTATTAATTGCTGCGGCAAGTGAACTCCCGCCAACGTTAACAGTTACATTATCGCTGTTGGTATATTCAGTGTACGGTGGCGGCAATTCCATTTCAGTTGCGCTAGCACTGCTTTTAACGAAACCCCGTAATTCATAGTCTCGGTAGTACCAGTTGTCTACGCCAGACACACTGCCAGCATAATCCATGGTTTTTCTGGCGCACTCATGGCACCAACACGTATTCCCGCATCATTGATATCAAAGAAATAGCTGTCTACGGTATTACGGTTGTCACTGGTGATTGATGACGGTGCAATGCTGCTATTAATGCTTTCAAAAGTGGGTAACCATGGCGTTGTTGCGTCATTTTCCAATGCATGAAACGCGAAGCTATTACCAATGATTTGTGAAACTGTCGAATAGCTAATGCTCTGATCTGCGCCAATAGCATCGTCCAAGTTGATGATGTTACTGTCATCGTTCACATCACTGCTGCTAAGATTTGTCCGCCCGCGGGAAACACCAACTAATTCATTGTTGGCATTAATACTTTGGCCATAACCATTGGCGGTGTCAGTCAGGGTTCCTTTAACGTCAGCATTTTCGATATTGACAATTTCATAGACGGAGGCGGCATGAGCAACCTGCAAAACACTGACAACGCTTAACGCAACCAATGACAGCGTACTATTCAACTTCATTCAATTTATTCCCGTTTTGTTATTCTGGCTTACTTCATTGACTCAAGTTCTTCCCAGCGACTGAAGTAAGTATCCAACTGCTGTTCTTTGTCGGCCAACAGCTGCAACTGCGCTGTCACTGCCGCCTGCTCCTGAGCATAAAAATCTGGCTGATTCACTTGCGACTGCAACACGTCAATCTCCTGCTCCAACTGTTCCATCAATTCTGGCAAGGCTTCAAGTTCTCGCAGCAATTTATAAGACAGTTTTTTCAGTGCCGGTGTTTTTTCTGAAACCGGTTTGGGCGACTGCGTGCTCAGTTGGACAGACTTTGTGCTCTCAGGTTCCGCAGCTTCACGATAGAATCTTGCCCCCTGAGCCACGGCGTCCTGATATCCACCCACATATTCGCTCCAGCGACCGTTGCCAGCATACCACCAGGAACTGGTCACTGTGTTGTCGATAAAGGCCCGGTCGTGACTCACCAACAGCAACGTCCCTTGGTACTCTGTGAGCAGAGACTCTAACAATTCAAGTGTCTCTATATCAAGATCATTTGTTGGTTCATCAAGGATTATCAGATTGGCAGGTTTTAATAACAGCCGCGCCAACAGCAAGCGGTTTTTCTCACCGCCGCTCAATGCCTTGACCGGCGTACGTGCCCGCGCTGGCGAAAATAGAAAATCCTGCAAGTAACTGAGTATGTGGCGATCTTTACCGTTTATCGTAATTGTGCTCTTGCCATCACCAACATTTTCTTCGACTGTTTTTCCTCATCCAGTGCCTCACGGTACTGGTCAAAATAAGCGATTTCGAGTTTGGTGCCTGTACGAATGGTGCCGCTTTGGGGCTGCAATTGCCCAATCAGTAACTTGATCAGTGTTGATTTGCCACAGCCATTGGGGCCAATCAACGCAATCCGGTCCCCCCGGATCACTCGGGTACTGAAATCCCGCACTAAATCCTTCTCGGCCCAACGGTAATTCAGCTCGTTGACCTCAAACACCAGCTTACCGCTACGTTCAGCGTCACTGACGCCCATGGTAGCGTTACCTTGGCGTTCAATACGGGCCATCCGCTCCATCCGTAGCGCCTTCAATGCCCGCACGCGACCTTCATTACGGGTACGCCGCGCTTTGACGCCCTGTCGGATCCAGGCTTCTTCTTCGGCTAACTTTCTATCAAACTGTGCATTCTTATCTTCTTCAACCCGCAGCCATTCCTGCTTGCCCTCAAGATATTGCTGATAATTCCCCGGCCAGGAAGTCACTACACCACGATCCAGATCGACAATACGAGTAGCTATGCGTTGGATAAAACCGCGGTCATGACTGATGAAAGCAATGGCCCCTTTGAAATTCAATAAAAACTGTTCCAGCCATTCGATAGTATCAATGTCCAGATGGTTGGTGGGCTCATCCAGCAGTAATAGATCCGGTTCATTTACCAATGCCCGAGCCAACGCCACTTTACGTTGCCAACCGCCGGATAATTCTGACAGCGGTGTACTCTCTTCCAACCCCAGCATTTTACAGGTCTGTTGAATGCGGCTATCCAGTGTCCAGCCATCGTTGAGATCCAACTGCTCTTGTAGGCGCGCCATTTTAGTCAGCCCTTGTTCCTGCGCAGCCCCGCTCATGGTTGCAATCGCGACCGATAGCTCATGATACTGATCCAACAACTCACCTATTTCGGCCAATCCAGCGGCAATATAACGATAAACCGTGGCAGTTTCTGCCTTCGGTGGGTCTTGCTGCAAGCGACTGACTTTAACGTCTGTTGCAATGTTGAACTCACCATCATCCAGCAATACTTCGCCGTTGATAATTTTTAACAGGCTGGATTTACCAGCGCCATTCCGACCAACAATACACACCCGCTCGCCAGCTTCTATGGTGAAATCTGCATGTTCTAGCAGCGGAATATATCCATAGGCTAACGAGCCATTATTAATACGAACCAGACTCAAAACTTGCTCCTGTGTTAGCGTTTGGCCTGTTCGGGCCAAGCAAAACCTGCGGCTACTGATGACTCACCATTGCTGGTTAGCAGCCAGGTATTATGAATATGCGGATTGCGACGGAAATCCTGCGGCAACATCTGCGCATCCATATTGGTTACCGACAATCCGGCTGCCTGCAGTGCCTCAAGCTCCATTTTGAATTTACGTTTATTGTTGGAAAATACGATTTCACCGCCCGGATTCAGTAACTTGGCAAGTGACAGCAACAGTTGCACATGATCCCGTTGCACATCAAAAGCATCTTCCATCCGTTTAGAATTAGAGAATGTCGGCGGGTCAATGAAGATCAGATCGAATTTCTGCCGGCAATCGCGGATCCACTGTAAACAATCCCCTTGTTCAAAGTGATACTGCCGCCCGCTCAAGCCATTGAGCATAAAGTTATCTTTGGCCCAGTTCAGGTAGGTATTGGACATATCAACCGTTGTGACAGATTTAGCCCCCCAACCCCGCATGTACAGAGGCTGTGCCAGTATAAGCAAACAGATTCAGCACATCGCGCCCATTCGCCTTGCTACCTACTAATTTACGAATGAGCCGGTGGTCTAAAAACAGTCCGGTATCAAGATAATCGGTAAGATTCAGTTTAAAGCGCGCACCATACTCGTTGACCACTAAAGCCAAACGTTCACCATCCAGCTTCTGATACTGATTGGTGCCCTTCTGGCGTTCACGGGTTTTAAGAATGATATGCTCCGCAGGACGCTGGCTGCCCCCGGCAAGGACAATAAAATATCGGTAAGGCGACGTTTGCTGACCGCTTCAGGAATGGAAGCCGGCGCGGCATATTCCTGGATCACCAGGTAATCCTGATATTTATCAATGGCCACGTTGTATTCAGGAATATCCGCATCATAAATGCGGTAACAATCAATGTGTTCTTTCTGTGCCCACTTATCCAGTTGCTTCAGGTTTTTCTTAACCCGGTTGGCAAAAGACGCAGCAATTTCACTCAGCGCTTCACCAGAATGCTGCGCCAACACCGCGGCCCGTTGTGGTGTTTTCACATGCAGCGTGTATAAGTTGAAGGCACATTCCAGTGCCCCATTGTACATTTTCAGCTGTTTATCGGCTTTCAGTTTCAATGCCGATAGCAGTTCGGCTTCGCTACACAACAGCGCTACCTGCCAGCCAGCGAAATCCTGCTTCAGGTGTTCACCTAACTGAAAATACAGTTGCAGTAATGAGGTCACATTCCCCAGACGTTCACCATACGGCGGATTGGAGACTAATATCCCAGCGTCTGCGGGCGGCATAACCTCTAGCGCATTAGCCACTTTAAACTCAATGAGTTCCGCCACACCAGCGTTGGCGGCATTGCGTTTAGCTAATGCCACCATCCGCGAATCTATATCTGAGCCATAAAAACGGCTTTCACAACGCCGGGTGCCCACCGCCGCCCGCGCTTTAGCTTCATCTGCGACCGATTGCCACAAGGCTTGATCATGCTGTAGCCAGGCTTCAAACCCAAAACGCTGCCGCAACAGACCGGGGGCGATATCCGCCGCCATCATTGCTGCTTCAATCAGGATGGTGCCACTACCACAAAACGGATCGACCACCGGAGTTTGCTTATCCCACTGCGCCCGCAGCAACATGTTAGCCGCCAAGTTTTCCTTAAGCGGTGCTTCACCAGTACCATGGCGATAACCGCGCTGATGCAGCGCCGGCCCAGAAACATTAAGGGCAATGGTAACCTGATGATTACGATAATGCGCATCTATACGGATATCCGCTTGATTCCGTTCAACATCTGGACGATTTAAGCCAGCATTGCGAAAACGATCGGCGACTGCATCTTTTACTTTTAACGCCCCGAACTGGGTATTATTAATGAACCCACCCATGCCGTGAAAATCGATACTAAAGGTGCTTCGATTACTGAAATGTGCTGGCCAATCAATAGCATAAGCCGCAGCATATAGCTGTTCTGCCGTTTCACAACTTGCCTGATGTAACAGTACAAGTACCCGGCTAGCCAAGCGGCTCCACAACACAATGCGATATACTTGTTCCAAAGAGGCAGTAAAGTAGACACCGGCTTGAGACTCTTTAACATCCGTCGCCCCCAGCGCCAATAGCTCTTGAGCCAAAGTGTATTCAAACCCTTTAGGCACAGCAGCAAAACAATTCAACATGCAATCAACCAAGCGATTTCGATAAAACCGTTATTATACCCTGTCAGCGCCATAAAAGATAAGCCGTTACCCACGGCAAACCGATCAAAACAGCATGCCGATATTTCTGCATAAATTAACAACAGTCGGATGAAATGCGACCTTTATCTGTACTAAAAATAGACGCTTGTGACTTTTTTCAAATGCGCGTCTTGCAATGCCGATCGCAGACGGATATAGTGCGCCCCACTTAGACGGACGCGGGATGGAGCAGTCTGGTAGCTCGTCGGGCTCATAACCCGAAGGTCGTTGGTTCAAATCCAGCTCCCGCAACCAGTTTCTGTCTATGTGTTATATCAAAGTCGTCGCGGGATGGAGCAGTCTGGTAGCTCGTCGGGCTCATAACCCGAAGGTCGTTGGTTCAAATCCAGCTCCCGCAACCAATGATACTCACACCTTAAATATTTCAGTCGCGGGATGGAGCAGTCTGGTAGCTCGTCGGGCTCATAACCCGAAGGTCGTTGGTTCAAATCCAGCTCCCGCAACCAAATCTCACAGTGTTTGTTTTACATATTTCCAAACCCGATATCAATGCGCACGGTTTGTGTTTTTAGCGCTCTGGCTATACCCCACCGATAATGTTGCCCGCTCACATGCTTCAACCCAAACACCATCAATAACAAGATAAACGGCTAGCCGTAACCGTTTGACTACCATAAATACATATCGTGAAACGGTTTGCGCAGCTTAATCACCAGAGCAATTCCAATACGCTGATGCGCTGCTACATTTTGATGCCATGCGCTCTAAAAAGAAAAGGCCACCTTAATCGGCAGCCTTTTCAGCGATTGCGCAGATGCATCAGTTACGATGCATACCGTGATTATTTATTAGATGCTTCTACACGGCTCTTCAGCTTCTGTCCGGGGCGGAATGTCACCACGCGCCGGGCAGAAATTGGGATATCTTCACCGGTCTTAGGATTACGACCAGGTCTTTGGTTTTTATCCCGCAGATCAAAATTGCCGAAACCGGATAATTTTACCTGTTCGCCATTTTCAAGCGCTAACCGGATCTCCTCGAAAAACGCTTCCACCATGTCTTTGGCAACACGCTTATTAATTCCGAGTGTTTCGAAAAGATGCTCTGCCATTTCGGCCTTGGTAAGTGCCATACTTTAATCCCTCAACGATGCGTTGAACTCGGACTTAAGGACTGAAACCACCGACTCTACGGTCGCTGAGATCTCTTTTTCCTCAAGGGTACGAGCGTTATCTTGTAACGTAAGTGCGATTGCCAGACTCTTCTTGCCAGGCTCAACACCCTTGCCTCGGTATATGTCAAACAAGTTTAAGCCAACCAACTGATTTCCGCCAACTTTTTTATCATCGCTAGAATATCTCCAGCAACAACTGCGTCATCGACAACTACCGCGATATCACGACGGTTTGCCGGATATTTGGAGATTGCCTTTGCCGCTGGCACTGCACCATGTAACAGCGCATCCAACTGCAGTTCAAACACTATGGTTTTACCGTTCAGGCCAAAGGCTTTTCCAGTGCTGGATGCACTGCACCAATCACCCCAACCACCTGATCATTTCTCAGGATTTCAGCACATTGCCCTGGATGCAGTGCAGAATGTGACGCACTCCTAAAACTAAATTCAGCGTCGGAAGCTGTCAAGCCAATAATGGCTTCTAAATCACCTTTAAGGTCGAAAAAATCAACAGTTTTTGATTCAATCGACCAATGTTCCTCACTTTGAGGCCCCGCGATTACGGCTGCCAGCATAGGCTGCTGTTGTACGCCCATTTCTGCTTTAGGATCAGGAACAAAACGCAAACCTGTTTCAAATAAGCGTACTCGGCCTTGTTGTCGAGCCTGATTGTAACCTACCGCGCCAAGCAAGCCGGTGAATAATGACAGTCGCATAGCCGACATTTCACTGGATATTGGGTTTGGTAACACCAGCGCCTGCTGTTGTGGATGCACTAACTGTTGCAGCTTAGGATCGACAAAACTATAGGTAATTGCTTCTTGAAAGCCGCGAGCCGCCAAGAGATTGCGCACTTTAGCCAGTTTGACATCCGCTTCACAATGCTGAGTCATGTTCAAGCGTGCCAACGGCGCTTCATTAGGAATACTGTTATAACCGTAAATACGGGCAACTTCTTCGATAAGGTCTTCTTCAATGGCCATATCGAAACGATAAGTCGCGGTGGTTACCTGCCAGCCACCGTTAACTTCGGTGACCATAAAGCCTAACCGAGACAGAATTTCTGTTACATCGGCATCCGGCACATGGTGCCCCAGCAGTTTATCGAGCTTGGTGCGGCGCAATGTGATGACGGCAGCTTGCGGCAGATATTCGGCTGCTAACGCCTCCACTACGCTACCGGCTTCACCACCACAGATATCCAGGATCAAGCGACTGGCACGATCCATCACCTTGTGTTGCAGTTGTGGATCAACCCCACGTTCAAAGCGGTGGCTGGCGTCAGTATGCAAACCGAGGTTGCGGGCTTTGCCAGTAATCGCCAGCGGGGCAAAATAGGCACACTCCAGCACAATATCGCGGGTATCAGCTGCGACACCTGAATGCTCACCACCAAAAATCCCGGCTAACGCCAAGGCTTTACTGTTGTCGGCGATCACCAAAGTATCAGCGGGTACTGTGATGTCATTGCCATCCAGCAGTGTTAAGTGTTCTTTGCCGTCGGCAAAACGAACATTCAGTTCACCGTCAATCTGTGCCAGATCAAAGGCATGCATTGGCTGGCCATATTCCACCAATACAAAATTGGTGATATCAACAATAGGATCGATAGAACGGATGCCGCTACGGCGCAGTTTTTCCACTATCCAGGCTGGCGTTGCAGCAGTGACATCAATATTTTTGATAACACGGCTAAGGTAACGTGGACACGCTTGCTTAGCGACGACATTCACCTGCATAGCCGCATCAGTGGATGCCGCAACAGGCGCCCAACTGGGTTCGGTCACTGTCATGCGGTTAAGCACACCCACTTCACGGGCAATACCCGCCATTCCCAGACAATCGGCACGGTTAGCGGTTAGATCTACATCAATAACAGCATCATCCAGATCCAGATATTGGCGGACATCTGCCCCCAACGGCGCATCTTGCGCTAACTCAATGATACCGTTGCTTTCAATATCAATGGCCAATTCACTATAGGAGCAGAGCATGCCATTAGAAGGCTGACCGCGCAGTTTGGCTTTTTTGATCTTAAAGTCACCGGGCAAGACGGCACCAACAGTGGCCACACACACTTTCAAGCCAAGGCGACAGTTAGGTGCGCCGCAGACAATGTCCAGCAGCTCTTCGGCACCGATATTGACTTTCGTTACCCGCAGTTTGTCGGCATCAGGGTGCTGGGCACATGCCACAACTTCACCGACTACCACACCGGTAAAGTTACCAGCGACAGTAGTAATTTCATCGACTTCCAGCCCAGCCATGGTGAGCTGATGGGCTAACTGATCACGGCTTACGGCAGGATTTACCCACTCACGAAGCCAGGATTCACTGAATTTCATAATACTTGAACTCCGTTATTTGAATTGCTTGAGAAAACGCAGGTCGTTTTCGAAGAAGGCACGCAAATCTGTTACGCCGTAACGCAACATAGTTAAGCGCTCAACGCCCATACCAAAAGCAAAACCAGAGTATTTTTCAGGATCGATACCGACACCACGCAGCACATTAGGATGCACCATGCCGCAACCCAGCACTTCTAACCAGCCGTTTTTACCCTTTACATCCACTTCCGCAGAAGGCTCAGTGAAGGGGAAATATGAAGGCCGGAAACGGATCTCCAAGTCTTCTTCAAAGAAATTACGCAGGAAGTCGTGCAGGATCCCCTTCAACTGGGTAAAGCTGACGTTTTCGTCGACCATCAAGCCTTCGACCTGATGGAACATCGGGGTATGCGTCATATCATAGTCGTTACGATAAACGCGCCCAGGAGAGATGATACGCAGAGGAGGTTGTTCTACTTCCATCGTGCGGATCTGCACACCAGAGGTTTGCGTACGCAGCACCACTTCGGGGTTAAAATAGAAAGTATCGTGATCAGCCCGCGCCGGGTGATGAGCCGGAATATTTAAGGCATCAAAATTATGATAGCCGTCCTCGACTTCTGGCCCTTGCACCACACTGAAGCCTAACTCACCAAAAAAGGTTTCAATACGTTCAATGGTGCGGGTCACCGGATGCAGACCACCATTACCCAGTGTTCGCCCGGGCAAAGTAACGTCTATTTTCTCCGCGCTGAGTTTAGCTTCAAGCTCGGCGGCTTTGAGATTTTCGAGGCGCTGTGACAGATACTGTTGTACCTGTTGTTTAGCCTGATTCACCTGTTGACCAAAAGCCGGTTTTTCTTCCGGACTCAGGGTGCCCATCAGTTTCATCATGTCGGTAATCTTGCCTTTTTTGCCAAGATAATCGACACGGATTTCATCGAGAATTTTCAGATCATCGGCCCCATCGATGGCGGCTAAGGCCTGTTGTACGATCTCTGTTAACTGCTGCATCTTCCCTTCCAGTGCATGCCAGCCCCAAAGGACTGCCTAAGGTATCTTCGTTTGCGACATAAAAAAGAGGCAAATTTTACTTTAATCACAGGAATTTGACCAGTGAAGCGGCCATTTTAGCAAAGTAAAAAATAGCTGAAAGCTACTGTGGCATAAAAGTTTGTTAATTTTTAAGCTTCCGCCAACCTCAGACTTTAGCAACGGTTGCCCTATGATATGCTGTAGCAACGTTATTACTGTCCTTTCGTCAAGATGTCACAGCACCATGTCCTGCAACTACGGGACTATCAGCAACAAGCCGTCGACGCCACCATCCACTATTTTCGCCATGCTCAAGGGAGCGCCGTTATCGTGCTGCCTACCGGCGCTGGCAAAAGTATTGTGATCGCCGAACTCGCACGTATCGCTCGTGGTCGGGTACTGATCCTAACCCATGTGAAAGAACTGGTAGCCCAAAATGCCGACAAAGCCGCATTACTGACCGATGATATCAGTATCTATTCTGCCGGGCTGAAACAAAAATTGAGTTCTGGTAAAACCGTGGTCGCGGGGATCCAGTCGGCGGCCCGGAACCCACAAGCATTTGATAAACCGTTTTCCTTGGTGATCATTGATGAATGTCACCGTGTCAGCGACGAGGCGCAGAGTCAGTATCAGCAATTGCTGCAACAGTTACGCCAACGTAATCCCCAACTGCATCTGCTAGGGTTGACGGCCACCCCTTATCGGTTGGGTAGCGGCTGGATCTACAAACGCCATTACCACGGTAGTGCGGGGAATATCGACACTGCGTTGTTTGATGACTGCATTTTTGAGCTACCGCTGAGGTTGCTGGTGAAGCAAGGCTATTTGACACCGCCCCGGTTGCTGGATGGTTTATCGGCGCAATATGACTTCAGTCAGCTACACCCTGATACCAATGGCAATTATCGTGAAACTGAGGTTGATTCCATACTGCACCATTGTGGCCGCGCCACATCGGCCATAGTTAAGCAACTGATTCAACTGGCAGTTAACCGTCGTGGCGTCATCATTTTTGCCGCCACAGTGCGGCACGCGCATGAAATAATATCGCTGTTACCTCAGGCTGATGCGGCATTGATTACCGCCGAGACCGCCGCGGCGGAACGAGACGAGCTTATTCGTCGATTCAAGCAACAACAGCTGAAATTTCTGGTAAATGTGTCTGTATTAACTACCGGCTTTGATGCACCACACGTGGATCTGCTAGCCATTATGCGGCCAACGGCTTCCGTGGCTTTGTTTCAACAAATGGTTGGCCGTGGTTTGCGTTTGAGTGAAGGCAAGCAAGATTGTCTTATTATCGACTATGCCGCCAACGGTTTTGACCTTTTCAGTCCCCAAATAGCCCTCCCGCGACCAGCGCCTGATACCGAGCCAGTACAAGTGATCTGTCCAGAATGTGGTTTTGCCAATATTTTCTGGGGAAAAACTAACGAAGATGGCGAAATCCTAGAGCATTTCGGCAGACGTTGTCAGGGGCTGATTGCCGCCAAGCCACATCCGCAACAGTGTCAATATCGGTTTCGGGCACGGCTTTGTCCAGATTGTGGTGCCGCAAATGACATTGCCGCCAAGCAATGCTGTGAATGTCATTCACAGCTGGTCGATCCCGACAAACGTTTGCGGGAAGTTCTGGCACAAAAACATCATTATCTGTTTCGGGTGCAGCAGATGCAGTTGCTTAACCGGGAAACGCAACTTGTTGTGGAATACTCTGATATCGATGGTAACCATTTTTCAGAGCAATTCCGTTTAGCCACCGCGGCACAGCGAAAAGCCTTATTTGCCCGCTTTATTTATCCTCACGATCGTCGCCCGGGAATGCCCCTTCCGCCCATGGCAAATGCAGCGGCAGTGATTGCCTTGGCAGACAGATTCCGGCCACCGTCACTGCTATTGCTGCAAAAAACCGGGAAACACTGGGCATTAGTGGAGAAATACTTTGATTATCAAGGACGTTATCAAACTGAACCGCATAATGGTTAACAGAAGTATGAGCTGACTACTTCTGCTACGGCAGTCACTGTGCTATAACGACTGCATCGTTGAAAAAGGGAGTCATTATGCACGTTGTTATTTTCGGCCGTCCCGGCTGCCCATATTGTGTTCGCGCCAAACAGTTGTCTGAACAATTGACAGAAAAACGGGACGACTTCAGCTACAAGTATGTCGATATCTATGAAGAAGGCATCACCAAGGCCGATCTAGAAAAACGGTTGGCAAACCGGTGGAGACTGTGCCACAAATTTTCATTGATAAAGAACATATTGGCGGTTGTACCGATTTTGAAGCCTATGTTCGGGAAAACGAATTGCTTTAAGCTGTAAGCTCAGCATTCAGTTATGTCAAAAGGCACCTACGGGTGCTTTTTTGCATATAGTTACCATCAACACTGGCATGCTAGTCACAACGAGGGAGATAAATGGTGGGTCGTATAGGATTCGAACCTATGACCAATTGGTTAAAAGCCAACTGCTCTACCGACTGAGCTAACGACCCTGAGACTTCAGTAAATATCAAAGCAGTGGTGGGTCGTATAGGGTTCGAACCTATGACCAATTGATTAAGAGTCAACTGCTCTACCGACTGAGCTAACGACCCACTGTTTTGTTTACTGACTAACTGAAATGGTGGGTCGTATAGGATTCGAACCTATGACCAATTGGTTAAAAGCCAACTGCTCTACCGACTGAGCTAACGACCCGTTGTTGGAATTCCAACGATATTGCTTTAATTTGATGGTGGGTCGTATAGGATTCGAACCTATGACCAATTGGTTAAAAGCCAACTGCTCTACCGACTGAGCTAACGACCCGCTACTGAAACTACAGTAAATATCAAATCAGTGGTGGGTCGTATAGGGTTCGAACCTATGACCAATTGATTAAGAGTCAACTGCTCTACCGACTGAGCTAACGACCCACTGCTTTGTTTACCGACTAACTGAAATGGTGGGTCGTATAGGATTCGAACCTATGACCAATTGGTTAAAAGCCAACTGCTCTACCGACTGAGCTAACGACCCTTTCACTTTAGTTAAAACACAGCGCAGCAAGCAAAACCTGCTGTCCCGCGCTGTGGGCGCCTATAATACCGCTTTCCGTTTCTCATGCAAGTGCAAATTCGGCTTTTTTTCCCGTTTGCCTGAAAAACAGTCTGGGTGAATGTTTTTTAGTTAAATCATGGTTTAATTGCCGCCAACTGCTGCTTGGCAATGCTTGCGGCAGCGCTGTTTGCGTACTCTTTGACCACTTGTTGATAGCGGGATTTGGCAGCGGCTTTGTCATTGGATTTCTCGGCGATCAGCCCCAATTTGACCAGACTGTCAGGCCGTTTACCCGAGGCTTTGAAATTATTGACCACATTTTCAAAGGCTGTCTTAGCCTGAACATAATCTCCTTTATTATAAAGGAGTTGCCCAAGCCAGTAGTTTGCGTTATCTGCAAAACCGGAATTGGGATACTGGCTGATAAATTCCTTGAATGCCGGGATAGCGGCATCGTATTGCCGTTCTTTCAGCACCAGATCCACGGCATGCTGGTAACTGTCCGTCTCAGATAAAGAGGAACTGCCACTTACCGCTGCTTGTGGCGCAGTATTATTTACCGCTGGAGAACTCGTTTGTTGACTGCTGAGCTTGCCGATTTCGTCATACAACTGACGTTGACGTTGTAGCATCTGATTAATCTGATAATTCTGTTGCTCAGTAGAGCCACGCAGATCCAGAACTTCCTGCTGCAGCGCATCTAACCGCTGCTGCATATCTATCTCGGCCTGCTGTCTTGCCTTGATGATACGTTCCAGCCGCGCAATGCGGTCGCTGTCGCTGCCAACAACGCCAGTTCCCAAATCCTGTACCGGCGCAGGCGTTGCTGCAGTGGCGGCACATAGGGAAGCAACAGCGTTGCTGCTGCAATTAGCCTGATCTTCATGTGCTTTTTCCTTAGTAAACCAAAACTGCGCGACGGTTCTTCGCTTCACCTTCATCAGTGTGGCTAAGATCGGCAGGTTTTTCTTCACCATAACTGACAATGCTCATCTGACTTGGCAGTACTCCTAAACCTTGCAGATATTTCGCCACGGCTTTAGCACGGCGTTCACCCAAGGCAATGTTGTATTCTGGGGTACCACGTTCATCAGTGTGTCCTTCAATCAGCACTTTGACATTCGGATGGTTAACCAGATAATCCGCGTGAGCTTGCAGTAGATCCGCGTAATCTGCGCGGATTTCGCTGCGGTCAAAATCAAAGTAGAGAACGCTATCTTTACGCAACTCTTGGAATTTTAGGCGTTGCTGCTCTTCAGGGCTCAGCACCTGAGAAGCCCCGCCCATTTCGACGCCACCATTAGCACCATATTGGCCACTGCCTGAAGAAGTTGTCCCTGTTCCAGCAGCAGTTTCAGAATCAGAAGTAGAGCTACAAGCGCCCAATGCCAATAGCGGCAGAGAAATGGCCATAGCTTTAAGCAACTTTTGGAGTTCCATTATTAAATCCTTCTGTGATCAATTATAAAAATGGGGACCAGGCTGGAGATCTGACTTCACCCTGTCCCACCGGCAATCTTGCTTTAAATCGTCCATCGACCGACACGGCAGCCAACACTTGCTTGTTGCCATAAGTCGTGCCGTAAATCACCATCGTCCCGTTGGGTGCAACACTGGGTGATTCATCCAAGCGGGTTGAAGTCAGTACCTGCATAAAACGGGTTTGCAGATCCATTCTGGCTATATTGAATTTACCGTTAGTGCGGTTAACAAATATCAGGCTACGGCCATCTGGCGTCACTTCGCCGCCCAAGTTCCATTCACCATCGAAAGTCAGTCGGGTGACTTTATTGGTTGCCAATTCCACTTTGTATAACTGTGGTCGGCCACCACGTTCGGAGGTAAACACCAATGCTTTACCATCTGGGAACCAAGCTGGTTCAGTATCAATGGCGTAATGGTTCGTTACGCGGGTCAGCGCCCCGCTGGCGATATCGACAATATAGATTTCTGGTTGTCCGTCTTTGGAGAGGGTAATTGCCAGCTTACGGCCATCAGGTGAAAAGCTCGGGGAACCATTAATGCCGGGATAGCTGGTCACCTTCTGACGGGTGCGGTTATAGATGTCCTGGATAAAAATCTCGGCTTTTTTGTTCTCAAAACTCACATACGCCAGTTTCCGACCATCCGGAGACCAGGCGGGTGACATCAGTGGTTCAGGCGAGCGCAGTAACATCTGCTCGTTATACCCGTCGTAATCGGCGATCATTAGCTGGTAAGGACTTGGCTGTGAGCGATCCACCACCACATAGGCGATACGTGTCAAAAACGCTCCACGAATGCCAGTTAATTTTTCATAGACAATATCACTGATGCGATGTGCATACTGGCGAAATTGCGCGGCGCTGATGACAGTCTGGCGACTATCTAGCAGGTATTCGCTCTTGGGCTGAGGTCCTTTGGCCTGCATCTGAGCCTTCACCAAATCCACCAGATCGAAACTCACCAGATATTGATCCTGCCCATAAGGTTTGACGGTGCCCATCACAACCGCTTCCGCTGATACATTACGCCAGTCATCCAGATTGAAATCACCAATCTGACCAATACTACGTTGACCCAGCCCCGTTTCATCAAGAGGTTTAAATGTCCCGCTGCGGGTTAAATCTGAGGCCACCACATCCGAGATGGAACTGGGTGGCGGTGTTACCCTTGCCATATGAACGGCACCACAGCTATGGGCCTAGCAGCATCTACCCCTTCGGTGATTACAATATCCAGTGCGGCCTTTGCTGGTAACACCAACAATGCCAGTAACACCATCAGACATCGGGCAAAATATTTCATGGGACTCCTCTAATTAAACTCTGGTCTAACTTCCAGGTTAATGTCTTTCAATAACTGGTACACATCAGCTTCCGGTGATACCGGTAAACGCCCCGCTTTGTTGATAGCGGCTTTAGCGGCGCGGCAGACCACAGGATCGCCCCCGTAGACTGCACGCTGGTAACAAAACCATCGGGGGCCAGTTTGATGTCTACCCGGCAAGTTTTGCCTCGCATCGCTTCATCCAGCACCAAATTGCGCTGAATTGTTGAGGTAATCATTGCCTTGTATTTGTTCAGCTCACTTTGCAACTGTGTGTTACGAGCCGCAGACACGGCAGACTGTTCAGCGGCCATAGCATCGGCTAACTCCTGCTCCTGACGGCGACGTTCTGCGGCAGCTTTGGCTTTACGATCGGCTTCGGCCTTTGCCTTACGTTCGGCATCTTCCCGAGCTTTGCGTTCGGCTTCCGCTTTCTTAGCCGCAGCTTCCTCCGCCTTACGTTTTTCTTCGGCCTTACGAGCAGCATCTTCGGCCTGCTGGCGTTGCTGCTCTTTCAGTTTGCGGTCGGCTTCAGCCTGCTGTGCCCGCTTTTGCTCCTGTTGCGCTTTTAATTGCGCCGCTTTCACTGCATCCGCCGCCTGTTTGGCATTTAGCTCCTGTTGCTTGCGTTCTTCTGCCAGTTTCTGAATGCGAGCCTGCTCCTGCTCCCGGGCTTTTTTGGCCGCATCGGCTTGGCGTTCCAGATCAGCCTGGCGTTCACGTTCTTTACGCGCTGCGGCCGCTTTATCGGCTTTCAGTTTCTGCACATAATCATCAACTTTCTGTTGATCCACCACCACGGCTTGCACGGGTGGTGCCTTGGCTGCTGGCATCATGGTACTCGTTGGCTTCTTGGTGAAGTCTACGTTCAACGTCAGCACAGCAATTACGCCGATATGTAATATCGCGGAAATAATTACCGACAGTTTTAAATCAGATTGCCCGGCCACTTACTTCTTCTCCTCGTCCGGTGAATCTGTCATCAGCCCCACTGACGGAACCCCAGCATTTTGTAGGGTTATCATCAATTGGATCACTTTTTCATACGGAATGGCTCTATCGCCTTTGACGACCACCGGACGGTCTGGTTCAAGCTGAATAATAGCCGCAACCCGTGTAGCAACATCATCCAAATCCAATGGCTCGTTACTCGGGGCACCGCCAACATCGAGGAAATAATCGCCCTCGGCATCGATAGACGCCACCACCGGTGGTTTGCTATCAGCGGGCAAAGGCTCTGCCTGGCCTTGCGGCAAATCTACTTTCACCCCTTGTGACACAATTGGCGCGGTCACCATGAAAATGATTAGCAACACCAACATCACGTCGATGTAGGGAACCACGTTGATTTCAGCTACCGGGCGCCGGCGTTTACGCTGATATCCCTGATTCATGCGGGTTCCTTCTCGGTGTAAGCCTGACGATGAAGAATGTTAGAAAACTCTTCCATAAAGTTGGCGTAATGAGATTCCAGCTTTTCAACTTTGGTGGAAAAACGGTTGTAAGCAATGACCGCCGGAATAGCGGCAAACAACCCCATGGCGGTGGCAATCAGCGCTTCGGCAATACCGGGCGCAACCATTGCCAAGGTGGCATTTTGCACCGCACCCAAAGCGATAAAAGCATTCATGATCCCCCACACAGTACCAAACAAACCGATATAGGGACTGGTAGAACCAATGGTTGCCAATAAAGGCAAGTGGGTTTCCAGTTCATCCAGCTCTTTTGACAAAGCAATGCGCATCGCCCGATAACTGCCATCCATCACCGCTTCTGGTGCACGGCTACTGATTTTACTGAGACGAGCGTATTCTTTGAAGCCGGAGACAAACATGATCTCCAGCCCGGTATTACTGTCCTGCCTAGCGGCCAGATCATGGTAAAAACGGTTTAGATCGACACCTGACCAAAACTTTTCTTCAAATTGCTCGGCGTTACGTTTGGCATCACCTAGCACTTTGCGTCTTTGCAGGATCACTGCCCATGACACTATCGAAAGCGACAGCAGGGTTAACATCACCAGCTTTACCAACACGCTGGCCTGAAGAAATAACCCTACAATTGAAATATCAGCATTCACCTTGTTTAAACTCCTGCAAAATCGGTTCAGGAATAGCCTGCGGTTTCATCCGACTCAAGGATACCGCCGCTATTTTAATGGAGGCCCGGCAATAACAGACACCACTTTCATCAACAAGTTGCTGATCAAAGATCAACGATGCCCGTTTTAATTCCGTAATACGGCTTTCCACCCACAACTGCTGCTCAAATCTGGCAGCATGACAAAAATCTAACTCTGCCCGGCGCACCAAAAACGCCAGATCTTGTTTTAGCAACGTACCTTGGCATACACCCATTGCCCTGAGCCATTCGCTGCGAGCCCGTTCAAAAAACTTCAAGTAGTTAGAGTGATAAACCACCCCACCCGCATCGGTATCTTCGTAATAAACTGTAATTGGCCAGCGAAACATAGATCCTACTGATTTCCTGCCATAAATGCCCACTACTATACCTATCCGGCCAGCGCTTGTGAATGGCCGCCAAAACAAAGGGGCCGCAGCCCCCAATTTAATTTTGTCGAACTTAACCGCAGCTTAATCAGTCGATTTTGGCGGGTAATGTCAAGCCAAATGCTTGCCATAAAAAGTCAAAGATGTCAGCCGCTTCATCAATCTTCATTGCGGTAGGTTTGCCAGCACCATGCCCGGCGTTATGCTCAATGCGCATGATGATTGGCGCGCTCCCCTGCTGTTTGGCCTGTAACATGGCAGCAAATTTAAAACTATGTGCCGGGACAACGCGATCATCATGATCTGCGGTCATTACCATGGTCGCCGGATACGCCTGAGCTTTGACATTGTGGTAAGGCGAATAGGCCAGCAACGCCGGGAACTGCTCGGCATTATCGGCACTGCCATATTCGCTAGTCCATGCCCAACCGATAGTAAATTTTTGAAAACGCAGCATATCCAGCACACCCACTGCGGGTAACACCGCCGCAAATAGATCTGGCCGTTGTGTCACCGCAGCACCCATCAATAAACCACCATTACTGCGGCCATAGGCGCCCAGTTTAGTCTTATTGGTATAACCTTGGCTGATAAGGTATTCGGCCGCCGCAAAATAGTCGTCAAAGACGTTCTGTTTCTTATCGAACATACCCGCCTGATGCCAGCTCTCGCCATATTCGGCACCGCCACGTAAATTGGGCACGGCATAGATACCGCCGAGATCCATCCAGGCAATATTGGCAGCACTGAAACGTGGTGTCATAGAGATGGCAAAACCACCGTAGGCATACAGTAAGGTCGGATTGTTGCCATTTTTGCTGAGTCCTTTTTTATAGGAGATCAACATAGGCACCCGAGTACCATCCTTACTTTGATAAAACACCTGTTCTGAGATGTAGTTATGTGGATCAAACGCGACTTTGGGTTGGTCGTATAAACTGGATTCACCCGTTTTAAAATCAAATTTATAGATGGTTTCCGGTTGAATGTAGCTGTTGTAGGAATAATAGAAATAATCATCCTTGGCCTTAGCAAATGGCCCGACAACCGTTCCTTGCCCCGGCATGGTAACATCCTGGCGTTTATCACCACTCATGGAATAGATTGCCATGTTACCGAGAACATCGTGCAGACTACTTACCACCAAGTGATCATTAATAATCGCCACATTTTTAATCGGATCAGTTGATTCCGGAATAATCGTCTGCCAGTTAGCTTTTTGAGGGTGACGGGTGTCAATGGCAATAACCTTACCGTTAGGTGCATCTAAATCGGTTTTAAAATAAAAAACCGTCTTATCATTGCCAATAAAACTATATTCCGCTTCCAGATCTGGCAATAACTCAATCATCTCACTGGCGACATTCAACGGTTTATAGAAGAAGCGATTACGGCTGTCGGTGCCTTGAGATACACTCAGCAACAAGTAGTTACCATCATCAGAAACTTCGATGCCAAATCCCCAATCTTTATTTTGTGGACGCTGGTAGATCAGGACATCATCGGCCTGTGGTGTTCCCAGCTTATGGAAGTAAACTTTCTGATTGAAATTGACATCAGCCATCGCGTTACCACCTTCCGGTGCGTCATAACGCGCGTAAAACACCCCTTGATTATCGTGATCCCATACGGCGGCAGAAAATTTAATCCATTGCAACTTGTCGGTGAGTTCATGGCCCGTTTTTACGTCCATAAAGTGCCACTGTTGCCAGTCTGAACCAGCCTGAGACACACCATAAGCCAAGGTGTTACCGTCGTTGCTAACAGAAACACCCGATAAAGCAGCGGTGCCATTAGTCGAAAACTGGTTAGGATCAAGCAGTACCCGTTGCTGTCCTTGATGATTTTTCACATACAAAACAGACTGGGCCTGTAGTCCATCATTACGGTAAAAGAAGGTGAAGTTTCCACGGATAAATGGCGCTGAAATTTTTTCATAGTTCCACAGTTCAGTAATGCGCCCAACCACGGCCTGCTTATTGGGAATAGCGTCCAGAAATTGCTTACCATACTGGCGCTCTGCCGCTACCCAAGCTTCAGTTTCCGGAGTGTTTTGCTCCAAGTGGCGATAGGGATCAGCCACTGGCACACCATGCAGCGTTTCCACCAGGGTATCAGCTCTCACCGCAGGATATGATGTTGCCGGGGTTGCGACTTTGCCGGTGACTGAATTTATTTTATCTGTCGCCGGGCTCTGACAAGCACTTAATAACAGCCCTAATACGACGGATACTGTCATAGGTTTTACTATTTTTTTACGAATCGCCATTTAACCACCCTGTTACTGATGCGAATATACAATGTGAATATATTTGCCGGAATATACTAAGTTGCGAATTTGTAACTTACTATACAGAAAATAAAAAGCCCTATAAACCGGGGAATTGCAACGAGGTATGAAGGAAATATCTCATTTATAAATATTGCCCAGAAACTGCCAAGCAATATTTATATGAAAATATATGCAGTTCGTTTGACTAAAGCTTCATTTTTATTGAAATACAGGTGATAAGGTGATTGCTATCACCTTTTAATGATTAGTTTTTTTATCTCAAACAGCAATTTTTCTCGCTTGCTGGGCGTAAGTCTTATTCCTAGAATAGCCAGCATGTTCAGGGGGATTTGAGATTAAATCGCCTGACAACAGGAAACTGCAAACTGGTGTGCGTTGTCTCAACTATATCAGTTTGGTTTTATGCTTGACTTCCTTCCTTCAATTTGTTGATTGCAATTATATTTTTTTGCGGCCCATTCTTTAGAATGGGCTTTTTTCTGTCTGCAATAAATGCTCACTACTAACAGACATAGATGATTTTGAGTGAGCAATAAAAAATCCGGTACAGACCGGATTTTTTACTCAGCTTACAGTATCTATTCTTCGGGTTTACTCATGCGGATTACCACCCGACGATTGCGCTCGCGCTCACTGGCCGACGAGTTAAGTGCCACATGTCGGCGCTCACCGTGGCCAACGGCATGGATCCTGTCGGCCGCAATACCTTTGGCGACAAATAGCTCTCTTAAACTATCGGCACGCTTCTCAGACACTTTCTGGTTAATACTCCGACCACCGTAACTATCGGTATAGCCATCGATTAATACCAGTTCTACATCAGGATCATAAGTCAGATACTGCTCTACTCGGGCCAACTGTGCCTTGGAGCTGCGTGTCAGCTCAGTGCCACCAGTTTCATAAGTCAGTACAGTGAAGGCAATGTCATCAAAACTATAAGGCAGTAACTTGGCAAGGCACTGCTTGAAATCCGCATATTCACCACGGAAATTGACCGCTGAGAGACCCACCGCTACTGTGCTATCTCTATCATTCCAGTCGGTATAGTAAAAGGTAGGTTCCATGCCGCGTTCCAGCTCATTGAGCATGGTCCACGCCGCTTTTTTGGGGACCTCACCATTAAAATATTTCTGGTAATGCAGTTCCATGATCGTTCTGGACATGACGCCAGGGCGCCACATTGGCGCTTTACTCAGCAACTTGGCATTAGTCACCGAATCCGGCTTTTGCCACATATCCAGGGTAAACTGCAGATTAATATCCTTACCGGCTCGGCTGGTAAACACTGCCCTACCGTATGACGGAATATCGTGCTCCAGAGTACATGCTACCGGAGAATTCTGTAACAACCGCCATTGAGATTGGTCCAATGATGCCACGTAATGCCGCAGTTCTGCGGAAGCATTGAGTGGCAACACTGCCAGCCATGAGAGTAAAAGCAATCTACGCCACATTGGATAAACTCGTCAGTTTCTGGTCATACAGGTGTTATCGGTGAAAAATCACAGATCTTTAGGCGATAAAAGCAGCAATCGCGCATGACACTGGTATCTTGATTTAGCATAATAGCCCCCTTGCATTTGTCCAGAGGTACCTTATGAACCAACCCGCCCTGAGCAATCAGCTCAAATACCGCTTCCGCGGCTACTACCCTGTGGTAGTCGATGTAGAAACGGCGGGCTTTAACTGTACCACAGATGCTTTGCTGGAAATTGCCGCCACGTTATTAAAAATGGATGAAGACGGGCAATTGGTGATTGATAAAACCCTGCATTTTCATATAGAACCTTTTGCAGGAGCCAATCTTGAACCCGAAGCACTGGCATTTAACGGTATTGATCCGTACAACCCGCTACGGGGTGCCGTTGCAGAAGACGACGCTTTTAAAGAGATCTTTAAAGCCATCCGTAAAGGACTCAAAGAAAGTGGCTGTCACCGAGCAATCCTAGTGGGGCACAACGCAGCATTTGACCACGGTTTTGTCAGTAAAGCGATTGAACGCACCGGCATCAAACGGTCGCCGTTCCACCCCTTTGCCACTTTTGACACCGCCACATTGGCAGGTCTGGCACTGGGGCATACAGTGCTAGCTAAAGCTTGTGCATTAGCCGGAATTGCATTTGATAACAAAGAAGCACATTCAGCAATGTACGACACAGAGCGCACCGCCGAACTCTTCTGTTATATCGTCAATCGCTGGAAAATGTTAGGTGGCTGGCCGGTCACTGCCGATGGCGATACTGACAGTGATGATGGGGATGAACACGCGGCTTAAAACTTAACGGTTTATCTGTACGCAACACCCGCTTTTACGCGGGTGTTAGTATATTATCGACACTCAACTCTGCTGCCAGAACTTATCATCGTTATGTAATTGATACAGACTTTCGGCTCTGGATATCAGCAATCGGGCAAATTTTTCCTGAGTAGCATCTAACGAGCGGCTCTGCAAAAGGCTCTCAGCTTTCATCTGCCAAGTCAGCGAAAAATGCCGCATCGCCTCTCTCGCATTTTTAGCCGCACTAGCATCCACAAAGTCCGCAGGAAGATCGCCGCCAATCACCCAGTAGCTTTTTTTGCTCGGCATACTGGATTCTAGCTTCCACAAGGCGACCAAAGGCGCCAAATAACGACATTCTTCTGCAAATACCTTGGCAGGAACTATCCCCTTTTCGGCTAAAAAACGATTTGCCTTCTGAAACTGCTCGCGCACCCATTGGGTACGCATCGCGTCCTGAGTTGCGGCATCAGTTGTGCCGGACTGCTCACTCATATTCTATCCTTACGTCAATATTGTTTTAGCCAATGTTCGCAGGTGACAGACCCATAGATACATCGGCAATTATTTTTGTCAGTCTGGAAATCTATATTTCCAGTCACTGCGTTATCTAGCCACTTGTCCGCTTTGTGGACCTCAGTTGCTGATGCTATCGTTCTGATCACAATATCTCAAGGAAAAGCCTGGACAACTGGCAAGCTTACCCATTAATAACACTTCGGAGACCCACTGTGGCCGTATTCAATCATCCCGCTTATGACGAACATGAACAGGTAGTTTTTTGTCGCGATGAAGCGAGTGGTCTAAAAGCCATTATTGCCGTTCACAATACCCGCCTTGGTGCCGCATTTGGTGGCTGCCGAATGTGGAATTACGCTTCTGATGATGAGGCATTGACGGATGTACTACGGCTGGCAAGGGGAATGACCTATAAGAATGCCCTTGCCGGGCTAGCCATGGGCGGCGGCAAAGCGGTGATCATCGCCGACCCGACACAAGTAGCAGATCGTGCTGCCCTCTTCCGTGCATTTGGCCGATTTGTCAATCAACTGGGCGGCAGTTATTACTCTGCGGAGGATGTTGGCACATCCCCTGCGGATCTCAAAATTGCCAGTGAAACAACGCCATTTGTCGCCGGATTGGAAGGCAAAAGCGGCGATCCATCGCCATTTACTGCGTTAGGCACTTATCTGGGTATCAAGGCCGCAGTTAAACACAAGCTGGGACGCGACTCGCTCAAGGGGCTAAAAATCGCAGTACAAGGGATAGGACATGTTGGCTATCATTTGTGCCGCCATTTATATGCCGATGGTGCCGAATTAGTTATCAGCGATATTCATCCACAAGCGTTGGCACAGGTTGCCAAAGAGTTTAATGCGATCACGGTAGCGCCGCAGGAGATCTACAGCCAGGATGTTGACGTGTTTGCCCCGTGTGCCTTAGGTGCCACACTCAACGACACCACATTGCCGTTATTGCAAGCCTCCATTATTGCTGGCTGTGCCAATAATCAGTTAGCCGAGCCCCGGCATGGTGAGCAACTGCAACAACTGGGCATACTGTACGCGCCAGACTATGTGATCAATGCCGGCGGCATTATTAACGTATCATTTGAAGCGGCTTATGATGTTAACAAGGCGACCGCCAAGGTTGAGCAGATCTATCAGACGCTGATGACTATTTTTCGCGAGGCAGAGGCACAGAATCGCCCAACGGCAGAAATTGCTGACGAAATGGCGCGAAAAATAATTAACGCCCAATAATACTAACTTAGTAATTGCATGACTTGTGTGTAATCAGTCAAAGCAATTAGCTGATTTCTGGTTAGACCAGAAAATTTTCTATCCATGCCAAACAGATAGTCAGATGCAACAGAAAGTTCATCTGCCGCTGATGGCGATCGTTGCCAGCTTCTGCTTCACTTAAACTTATCGTCCCCTGACGGAGCGCAGAAGATGGTACGTTTCAGCTACGATGTGAATCAACATTTGGTGGAACTGCACGCGAGTGACTGGACTGGATTGGAACGGTTGTACCTTGATGGGCAGGTGGTTTCCCGCAAATTCAGTTTTTCGCCACAAAGCGAACACCGTTTCCGCCTGAGTAATGGTGAAGACTGCCGCTGCCAGCTGATTTCGGATGTGACAGGCAACCAAACCTTATGTCGCATCTATCGCCAGGATAAATTGCTCGCTAGCCTAAAGCATATTGAAGCCAATAAGTTCTACTCTGGTTATCAGTTGCTGCTGCTAGCCGGGTTGTCCTGCTTATTGCTAGCCTATATTTAATGTTGACTGGAAGACGATATGCACCGGAGAAATGAAGCGAGTTCATTCCCGGTGATTGATTTTATTGAGTAAGGCCATCAAGACTTCACGCTCTTGTTCATCAAGCTTGCCTAAGAACCCCTCATTTACTCGTTCCGCTTCGCGGATTAAGTCCTGTTCCATCGCTTTGGCCTGATCGGTCAAATAGATCAGAAAAGTTCGGCGATTGTCTTCTTCCTGATGCCGTACGATCAGTTCTAAACTCTGCAACTGATCGAGCAGACGGGTCATAGTGTAATTGGCAACATCACAGCGGCGCGACAATTCTGTCTGGCTAATACCTTCCTCTTGCCATAGTGCAAACAACACCGGCCAGAGCTTTATATCAAGCTGGTAATGTTTCAGGCGGCTATCCAGTTCGTTCTGCAAATCCAGATTCAGGTGAGATACCAGATAAGCCAAGCTTTCATTGCGGTTCAAACAACACCTCCTGCACTTCGGGGTTGGTTTGTTTATTAATACTACCATCCGCATCGTATTTCACTAGGGGCGCAGGTTAATTCCTGTCCATGAAAGCGCAAGCCGTTTGATTTTTAACGCAAAGAAATATTTTTCCTCATGAGTATAAAAAAACCGAAGAAAAACGCTATCCGCGCCCTTCCTCGGCTTTAACTAACTGAGTAGTTTAGATTTTTGACTGGATCAACAACTCCAGCAATGCTTCAACAGGATGTTTAGCACGGAAGCCGGACAAACGCTTCACTTGGCTGCGGCAGGAATAACCGGAGATCAAGATCTGTTCATGAGGAATACGCTTGATAGCGTCTTCCCATGACATTTCATACAGCGCTTTAGAACGCTCAAGATTTTCGATTTCGTGCCCATAAGTGCCCGCCATGCCACAACATCCTAAATTAATGCTGTCCAGCTTAGCGCCAAATCTGGCGAAAATCGTCTGCCAATCTTTGGGCGTACCGGGTTTAGCACTGGACTCAGTACAATGACTGAACCAGGTGTAACTTTTACCGCTATCGGGCAGCGCTGGCAGTTGCGGTAGCTGTTGCAACAACCACTCATTGGATAACAACACCTGAAAATCCCCCGTTGCTGACCCAACGCCACTTTATATTCGTCACGATAAACCAACACCAACGCTGGATCGACGCCGACCATAGGGATACCAAGCGAAGCCAACTGATTTAAGAAGTCGGCCGCCGTCTGCGCCGTTTTGGCAAACTTATCCAAAAAGCCCTTAATATGCGCGGGTTTACCGTTGGGCTTAAATGGCAGCAGTACCGGTTTGAACCCCAGTTGCTCAACCAAACGAATAAAATGGTAAACCAGCTCGGCATCGTAGAAGGTGGTAAAAGGATCCTGCACCACCAACACATACTGCTGCCGTTCATCGTGCGCAATGGCAGACAGTGCATTGAGGTCATAACCACGACATGAATGGGCATCCAGCAGTGCTTTAAGTGTGGGAACCGACAACGCAGGTGCATCGACATAGCCCAGCGCCTTCTTGATAACCCACTTGCTCAATGGATTTTGCGCCGCAAAATTCGCCAGTTTCGGCGCCTTGGCCATTAGCTGCACCGAGTCTTCAATGCTGCCAACCAGATAGTCTTTAGCCGGACGCATATAGCGCTGGTAATAGATGCTGAAAAACTGTGCACGGAACTTAGGCACATCGACTTTCACTGGACATTGACCAGAGCAAGCCTTACATGCCAAACAGCCCTTCATTGATGCCATCACTTCATGGGAATAATCATATTCTCGGTCTTGGGTGAGTGTGTTTTGCAGTCGCTGTAATAGGCTCTGCGGTTTGGCTTTTACCAAGGCCGGAATATCGACACCTTCGGCTTCCAGTAATCTCAGCCACTCACGCATCAGACTGGAGCGGCCTTTAGGTGAATGAATTCGATCTCCGGTCACTTTAAATGACGGACACATGGGCGAGAAGCGACTGTAATTGAAACACAGGCCGTTACCGTTACAGTCCATCACATCGGGGAAGGCATCACGGACATTAACGGGGATCTGCCGATCGAAACTGCCGCGTTTGGTACTGTCAACGTTATACAGCATTGGGCCGCTGTCTTTGGGGGCCACTAATTTGCCGGGATTTAGGCGATTATGAGGGTCAAACAGCCCTTTTATCTGTTGCAACTCGGCGTACAACTCTTCACCAAATACCGCCGGGCCATATTCACCGCGCACGCCTTTGCCATGCTCGCCCCACATCAACCCACCATATTTGCGAGTCAGTGCGGCGACTTCGTCAGATACCTGCCGTAACAACTGTTCATCCTGGGGATCGCACATATCCAGCGCTGGCCGTACGTGCAGTACCCCGGCATCCACGTGACCAAACATGCCATATTGCAGTTGGTGACTATCGAGCAAGGCACGAAAATCCATGATGTAATCCGCCAGTTTTTCTGGCGGCACAGCGGTGTCTTCCGCAAAGGCAATGGGCTTACGGCGGCCTTTAGTGGCCCCCAACAATCCCACTGCTTTTTTGCGCATGGCATAAATTTTATTGATTGACGGCAAATCTGTGGTCAGCTGAAAACCCACCACACCTTTCTCCGATGCGGCTATCTGCTGTTCGAGCACATTTACCAAGGCGCTGGCCCGTTGTTGCACTTCCGCTGCATCGCCCGCAAACTCCACCATATTGAGGCCATCGATCACCTTGTCTGGCACATCTTGGATCAGTGCAGAAACCGAGTGCCAGATGATATCTTCGCGCGCCAGATTCAACACTTTGGAATCGACAGTTTCGACAACGGTCGCGTTAGCCTTTACCAAATCAGGGGCATGCCGCAATGCCGATTGAAAACTGTCATACTTCACATTGACCAACAGGCGACTCGCAGGCAATGGCGTAACATCCAGCTTGGCCTCGGTGACCACCGCCAATGTTCCTTCAGCACCGGTGAGAATACGCGAAAGATTGAACGCTGTTAGCTCATCATTCCACACGTGTTTCAGATCATAGCCAGTCAGGAAACGATTCAACTTAGGAAACTGCACTTCAATCAATGCGCGTTTGTCGCGGCAACGACGCGCGACTTCAGCAATAATCTTTTGTCCCAGCGGCAAACTGTCGTCGTAACTAGGCAGCTCGGCAGCGGCAATCGTATCGGTTTCCAGCAGGCTGCCGTCTATCAGCACACTTTTTAGCGCCAGCACATGATCGGAGGTTTTACCATATACCAAGGAACCGGCGCCGGAAGCATCAGTGCTGATCATCCCCCCAAGGTTGCGCGGTTTGAGGTGGAAAGATCTGGGCTGAAAAATAAGCCGTGGGGCCGCAGTGCATCATTCAGCGCATCTTTAATAACGCCGGCCTCAACCCGTACCCAGCCTTCGGCAGCGTTAATTTCCAGAATACGGTTCATGTAGCGTGACAAGTCCATCACGATGCCGTGCGTCAATGCCTGGCCGTTGGTGCCTGTGCCGCCACCGCGCGCGCTAAACACTACCGCTTGAAACTCTGGCTGCGCGGCGACTTTCAGCGCCAACTGCACATCTACGCTATGCCGAGGATAAATCACCGCCTGCGGTAAAAACTGGTAGACGGAATTATCGGTCGCCTGCGCCAGACGAGCACTGTAACGTTTATCGATATCACCGGTGAAACCGGCTTGTTCCAGTGCGGCCAGATAATCCAGATAAACCGGTTCCAGTGCTTGCTGGTGGGATAGCAGAGGCAACATTGCTTGACTCACTTCATTGTGTGTTTTTGGGTCATTATAAACAAAAAGAAGCCGCTAAAAAGCGGCTTCTTCCGAGGTGTTAGAGAATTGTGAAGCGCTTAACCTTGTGCTTCTGCCAGATACAACCAGGTATCAATGACAGTATCAGGATTCAAGGACACGGAATCGATTCCCTGTTCTACTAACCATGCAGCAAAATCGGCATGGTCTGAAGGGCCCTGACCACAGATGCCAACATAAGCCCCTTTCTTTTTGGCTGCTTTGATAGCCATTGCCAACAGCGCTTTGACGGCTTCGTTACGCTCGTCAAACAAGTGGCTGATGATACCAGAGTCGCGATCTAGCCCCAGCGTCAGCTGTGTCAGGTCGTTAGAACCAATGGAGAAACCATCAAAGACTTCCAGGAACTGATCAGCCAACAACGCATTGGATGGTACTTCACACATCATAATGACGCGCAAGCCATCTTTACCACGTTCTAGACCCTGTTCTTTCAGCAGTTCCACCACTTTACGGCCTTCTTCCAAGGTACGCACAAAGGGGATCATCACTTCAACGTTTTTCAGCCCCATGTCGTTGCGCACGCGCTTGATTGCATCACATTCCAACGCGAAACAATCACGGAAGGACTCAGACACATAGCGGCTAGCACCACGGAAACCCAGCATTGGGTTTTCTTCATCGGGTTCATACCGATCGCCACCGATCAGATTGGCGTATTCGTTAGACTTAAAGTCAGACATACGCACAATCACTTTCTTCGGATGGAACGCGGCAGCAATAGAAGCGATACCCTCGGTCAGACGTGCCACATAATATTCAACTGGAGAAGCATAACCGGCAATCATCTCTTCGATTTCGGCTTTCAGCGCATCGTCCTGTTGGTCGAATTCCAACAGCGCTTTTGGGTGAATGCCAATCATGCGGTTGATGATGAATTCCAGACGCGCCAGACCAACCCCCGCATTTGGCAGGCGGGCAAAGTCAAAGGCTCGATCAGGATTACCCACGTTCATCATGATCTTCATCGGCAGTTCTGGCATGGCATCCACACGGCTGGAGATCATGTCGAATTCCAGTTTGCCTTGATAGATGTAACCAGTATCGCCTTCAGCACAAGAAACGGTTACTTCTTCACCGTTCTTGATGCGGTCAGTGACATCACCACAACCTACCACGGCAGGAACCCCCAGTTCACGGGCAATAATTGCCGCATGACAGGTACGACCGCCACGGTTGGTGACAATGGCACTGGCGCGTTTCATGATAGGTTCCCAATCTGGGTCAGTCATGTCAGTTACCAGCACATCGCCAGGCTGGATCTTGTCCATTTCGTCCAGAGAATGCAGCACTTTAGCAACACCGGCACCCACTTTATGACCGATGGCACGGCCTTCGCAGATCACCGCACCACGGGATTTTAGATGATAGCGTTCGATAGTCTGCACATCTTCACGTGAACGCACGGTTTCAGGGCGAGCCTGCACAATGTACAGCTTGCCATCATTACCATCTTTGGCCCATTCGATATCCATCGGACGGCCATAATGTTTTTCAATGATCAGCGCCTGTTTTGCTAGCGACATGACCTCGTCATCGGTAATGGAAAACTGACGACGTTTTTCCTGAACAACATCTTCAATTTTTACCTGTTTACCGTGTGACTTGTCGTCAGAGTAAACCATCTGGATCAGCTTGCTGCCAATGTTGCGGCGCACTACAGCCTGATGACCCGCAGTCAGCGTGGGTTTATGGACATAGAATTCATCAGGGTTCACAGCGCCCTGAACCACCATTTCACCCAGACCATATGCAGAGGTTACAAACACCACATCATCGTTACCAGATTCGGTATCTATGGTGAACATTACGCCTGACGCGGCCTTGTCAGAGCGCACCATCCGCTGCACACCAGCAGACAGCGCTACACCGCGGTGGTCATAACCTTGGTGTACACGATAAGAGATCGCACGGTCGTTAAACAACGAAGCAAATACGTGTTTAATTGCCACCAAAACGGCATCAAAGCCTTTGACGTTCAGGAAGGTTTCCTGCTGTCCGGCAAAAGACGCATCGGGCATGTCTTCTGCGGTTGCAGAGGAACGTACGGCAAAAGACGCATCTGTGGTTTCTGCAGACAATTTTTCATAGGCGGCACGAATCGCTTGTTCCAGTTCTGGCTGGAACGGCGTTTCCACGACCCATTGTCTTATCTGCGCACCAACTTTTGCTAATGCATTGACATCATCAACGTCCAAGGTGTCCAGAATGTCATATATCTTTTGGTTGACTCCGCTTTGCTCGAGAAATTGGTTAAAAGCATAGGAAGTGGTCGCAAAGCCGCCGGGTACCTGAACGCCGGCGTTGGCCAGGTTACTGATCATCTCACCAAGGGAAGCGTTTTTACCGCCAACCTTGCTGACATCCTCCATGCCTAATTCCTGATACCAGAGTACATATTGCTGCACAGTTCTATCTCCGCAAGTTTATTTAAGTGGCCCTTCAAACTGGGGCGCAAGCATTTTACACTTCACAGAAAAGAGCGTAAATGTATAATTTTGTTTGTAATTTAATTACTACATGAGGTTGGTATGGCACCAAAAGTGTTTTATATTTCTGATGGAACAGCAATCACTGCTGAGGTGTTTGGGCATGCGGTACTTTCTCAATTTCCCCTTAAATTTGATTCAGTTACAATTCCATTCGTAGAAACTATTGTAAAAGCCGAGTCTGTAAAGAAACTTATCAATGATAGTTTTATTACAACAGGACAGCGTCCTTTGGTGTTTCATTCCATCGTCAAATCCGAGATCCGCGACATTATTTATTCCAGCGAAGGATTGGATTACGATTTTTGAACACATTTGTTGCACCACTCGAACAACAGTTGGGGGTGCAAGCCATGCCAGCATGCACCGTACCCATAGTATGATGAACGCCAGTTACGATGCCCGTATCGAAGCGATCAACTTCGCCATGGAAAATGATGACGGGCAAACACTGAAACACATGGATGAAGCCGATATCATCTTGGTGGGTGTTTCCCGCTGCGGCAAAACCCCTCAAGCTTGTACCTTTCTATGCAGTTCGGCATAAAGGCCGCTAACTATCCGTTTATCCAAGAAGATATGGATAATCTGAAACTGCCGGAAGTATTGAAGCGCAATAAACATAAACTGTTCGGCCTGACGATCGATGCGGCGCGGCTACATGAAATCCGTGAGAGTCGCCTGGAAAACAGCCGTTATGCTTCATTACGCCAATGCCGTCTGGAAGTAAAAGAAGTCGAGATGCTGTTCAAGAAAGAGAGATCCCCTACATCGACACCACGCACCAGTCAGTGGAGGAGATTGCTACCAAAATCCTCGATACCATAGGACTGGAGCGACACATGTTTTGATGTCACAAGGCGCTTTAGTTAAAACCACTAAATCGCCTTGCCTTAGCTGTTATTTAGTTACAACTATGGTTTTATCTGTCATTATCGCTTTGCTGGCTCGCCTGATTGGTTATAATTCGGTGCACGCCAGCTGATTAGCTATGTATTTTAGTCCTCCGGTAGTATGAATGACCATTAAAACAGACGAATTACGTTCCTCATTATTATGTAAAGTGATCTCACCTGCTCAACTCGCATCTGAGTATCCCCTGACCCAGGAAGCCGCCGATTATTTAGTGCAGCAGCGTGATCAAGTGGCTGCCATTATTGAAGGTGAAGATCCACGTTTGTTGGTGATTATTGGTCCCTGCTCTATCCATGACCCACAAGCCGCCATGGACTACGCCAAGCGTCTGGCCAAACTGCACCATGAGTTGAAAGACGATCTGTGCATCCTGATGCGGGTTTATTTTGAAAAACCACGCACCATTGTTGGCTGGAAAGGATTGATTTCTGACCCAGATCTTGATGGCAGTTTCAGCCCCAACAAAGGGCTGCGCATGGCGCGCCAACTGTTACAACAAATCACCGAATTAAGACTCCCCATCGCCACCGAATTTCTGGATATGGTCAATGGTCAGTACATCGCAGATTTGATCACCTGGGGCGCCATAGGGGCGCGCACCACCGAAAGTCAGATCCATCGGGAAATGGCCTCCGCGTTATCCTGCCCGGTCGGTTTCAAGAACGGTACGGATGGCAATGTGAAAATCGCCGTAGATGCTGTGCGCGCAGCGCGTGTGCAACATATCTTTTACTCACCGGATAAAGACGGTTTTATGTCGGTTTACCGGACGCATGGTAACCCCTATGGTCATCTGATCCTGCGTGGCGGCAAGACCCCCAACTACAGTGCAGAACATGTTGCAGAAGCCAAATCACAACTGGAAGCGGTAGGCATTCGCAGCGGTATCGTGATTGATTTTAGCCATGGCAACAGCCAGAAACAGCACCGCAAACAGCTCGAAGTCGCCGACGACATTATCAAGCAGTTACGCTCTGGCTCTAACGCTATTGCCGGAGTCATGGCCGAGAGTTTTATTGAGGAAGGAAGCCAGCAAGTCATCCCTGGACAAGCCTTGGTTTATGGTAAAAGTATCACCGATGCCTGGCCTTAATTGGGACGATTCCGAACAACTGCTGATGGCTTTGGCCGCCGCCGCACGCGCACGTCGTTTACACTTGTCTAAATAAGCAAATTACTCTGCCCGGTGAAATGCCGGGCATTTACTGTATCCAACACTTTTAACGATCAAATCCCTGTAATTTAGTTTCACAGTGCCACTGTGCTCGCTTGAAATATAGCTAACTCATTTTTATTAGACTTTAGTATAATGTCGCGACTGCATTTACAGGATCAACTTCATGTCAGACATTGAATTAGCCAATCAACAGAATCTTGCACTCTCCGACGATATCACCCCAGCACAAAGACAACAGATAATTAAAACCCGTATGGCGATGGCGGAATCCAGAGTCATTAAAGCGGTGTTTCCCAGCGTTACCAACCACCACAATACCCTGTTTGGTGGCGAAGCTTTAGCTTGGATGGACGAAACAGCCTTCATTGCAGCCACCCGTTTCTGTCGGAAACCGATAGTCACCGTAAGCTCAGATCGTATCGACTTCAAGAAACCCATCCCGGCAGGCACAATGGCCGAATTGATCGCTTCCGTTATCCATGTGGGCAATACCTCATTAAAAGTTGAGGTCAATATCTACATAGAAGCAATGGATAAAGATCAGCGTGAACACGCAATTCGCGGGGTTTTTACCATGGTTGCCATCGATAGCGAGCGCAAACCGACGGCAGTACTCACCGAAGATCTGTTCGATCTCTGCCCCACCTGTCAGTTTTGAAGAGACGGTTGCAATAAAGAGCTTTCATTGGCAGACAAACTCAACTAAAGTCTAAGTTGTTATTGACATGGATGCTTACTGCTTGATAAAGCAATAGGATTTAATTTCGGATTTCTGTTACAGTGTGCGCACTTACATGTGCGTACACTGAAGAACAACTGCCATGAAGCCAGAAAATCTCAACATCATTATTGCTGACGATCACCCACTGTTTCGTAATGCGCTACGCCAAGCGCTAACGCCAGGGTTCAGTGATACTCAGTGGTTTGAAGCCGACAGTGCCGACGCGTTGCAACAGTTATTGGATGCCGAACAGCAAAATTACGATTTGGTATTACTGGATTTGCAAATGCCCGGCTCTCACGGCTATTCCACGCTGATCCATTTGCGTTCCCACTATCCAGAATTGCCGGTGATCATTATCTCCGCCCATGAAGATAACGCCACCATTAGCCGCGCGT
The DNA here is from genome assembly GCF_018394335.1 of Shewanella dokdonensis. Lineage (NCBI taxonomy): Bacteria > Pseudomonadati > Pseudomonadota > Gammaproteobacteria > Alteromonadales > Shewanellaceae > Shewanella > Shewanella dokdonensis. Next base: position 4,059,837 of record NZ_CP074572.1, read on the forward strand.
TGCATTATGGTAGTGCCGGATTCATTCCCAAATCGGCATCAATGGAAACCTTCACTCAGGCCATTACCGATGTGATGCTGGGTGATATCTGGTTGCCCGCGGGTATCGAGCTGATGGAAATCAATGATGATAACGATACCGAAAAGATGGCCGGGAAATTATCAGAATTGACGCCGCAGCAATACCGCGTGCTACAGATGTTTGCTGAAGGTCTGTTGAATAAACAGATTGCCTACGATCTGGGCGTATCAGAAGCAACCATCAAAGCCCATGCCACGGCAATTTTCCGTAAGCTTGGGGTACGTAATCGCACCCAAGCCGTTATTGCCTTGCAGCAACTGGATATGGAAAAAGTCGAGCTTAACTGACCGGTTCATCCTCAGAAAAGGCTCCACTGGGAGCCTTTTCATTATCCATCCAACCCTGATTTATTGCCCTAAATACGCCGCGTGAAAACGCAGATGTGACTCAATAAAGGTCGCAATAAAATAGTAGCTGTGGTCATAACCGGCATGAAGCTGGTAATCCAAGGTAACGCCCGCTTTTTGGGCGGCGGCTACCAGTGTTTCTGGCAATAACTGCTCGGCCAAGAAATTATCGCTTTCACCTTGATCAACTTTCAATGGCAGTGATGCGGCACCTTGTTGCAGTAACTCAACGGCATCGTACTGTTTCCAGAGCTGTCGATCTTCCCCTAAATAAGCAGTAAACGCTTTCTGTCCCCAAGGACAAGCAATTGGATGGCAGATAGGAGAAAAAGCACTGGCGCTGACATAGCGTCCCGGATTTTTCAGGGCGATGGTCAACGCACCATGTCCCCCATTGAGTGCCCAGCAATCGCCCGTTGCTGGGTCACCGGGAAGTGTTGTTCAATCAATGCGGGTAGTTCAGTGACCACATAATCATACATCCGATAATGGCTGGCCCAAGGCGCCTGAGTAGCGTTAAGGTAAAAGCCAGCCCCTAACCCGAGGTCATATGCGCCATCTTCGGCATCGGCAACATCTTCGCCGCGGGGACTGGTATCAGGGCAGACAATCGCGATCCCCAACTCTGCGGCGATGCGCTGGGCACCCGCTTTTTGCATAAAATTTTCATCGGTGCAGGTAAGCCCTGACAACCAGTACAAGACTGGAACAGGTTGTGAATTAGCCTGAGGTGGTAAATAGATAGCGAAGCGCATATCACAGTTGAGCACGGCTGAATGATGCCGATACTGCTTATGCCAACCATTAAACACCTTGTTACTACTGATATTTTCTAACATAAAGCCCCGCTTAGTAATGAATGACACTGCGAATACGCTGACCCTTGACGCATTAACATCCAATGCGTTACGCATCTGTATGAACGGCATAAGGTGAAGACCCAAACCATCAAGTACGCACTTTCCGCTCGTCTAGACTTCCACCATAGCGGCTGTGCCACACTATCTTATAACTCGCCCGACCCCGCACCTTGCCAGATATGGCGGCTAACCAATCGTTGTGAACGTGATAAATCTATGGCTGAGGCGCTGCCCATCTATGTATGTCAATTCGCAGTACGGTTTCAATTTTATTTATTTCAGATAAAGAGATAATCTACGCCAATAACAAATCACTTTTACATATAGGTAATAATGAATCACTGGGAAGGTATTTGCGAGTTCGTTGCCGTTGCCGAAAGCCAAAGTTTTACCCAAGCTGCCGAACGTCTGAACATCTCTACCGCGCAAGTCAGCCGCCAAATTACCGCACTAGAAAAACGGCTTGCCACTAAACTGTTTTACCGCACCACACGTAAAGTCACCTTGAGTGAAGAAGGCTTACTTTATTACCGTCATTGCCGCGCCTTGCAGGATGGAATAGAGGAAGCTGAACGCACCCTGGGGCGGTTACAAAGAGAACCCCAAGGAACACTGAGGCTCACCGCTCCGGTCACCTATGGTGAACAGTTTATTCTACCATTGTTAAATGATTTTCTTTTAACTTATAGTAAGTTGCATCTTGAACTAGAGCTAACCAATAAAACCCTAGATCTGATTGACGGCGGTTTTGATCTGGCAATCCGCCTTGGTAAGCTGACCGACTCAAGCCTGATGGCACGCAGGCTCGCCAGCCGTCACAACTATGTCTGTGCCAGCCCGGAATATCTGCAGCATTACGGCATACCGCACAGTTTATCTGAGCTACAACAACATCAGTGTCTAGTGGGAAATCACCCTTATTGGCGTTTTATCGAACAGGGGCAAGAGCGCACCTGGCGAGTGTCTGGTAGATTACAATGCAACTCTGGCATCGGCTTGCGTGATGCAGCCCGCAAAGGGTTAGGCTTGGCGCAATTGCCCGATTATTATGTTGATGCCGATTTGCAAAATGGCCAGCTAGTGGCGGTATTGGAACATTACCGCGCAGCACCTGAAGGAGTTTGGGGGATCTATCCGCAAAATCGCCACCTGTCACCCAAGGTCAGCCTATTACTGGATTGGTTACAACAACGACTCGTGCCTGCAAACGCCACTGAAACTGTTGCTGTGAACCGATAACCAACGTTATCCCGCCAACGTTATCCCCGTTTTGCACGTCATCGTTCCGGTTTAGCCACGTTATAAATCAAGCCGTATGTTAGGCGGGTTTCTCTGTGGCTATGGTGGACTCATCTACCGGTGGTTCGCCATTAGGCAAGCGCATCACGAAACTCGCGCCGCCTTGCCCCGCGGCCAGATGGATCTGCCCCATCAGACACTGAGTCACCCATTGGTGTACCAGATGCAAACCGAGCCCGGTATGCTGTTTTGCCCGATTGCTGGTCACAAAGGGGTCAAATATTGAATCTTGTAACTCGGCAGCAACACCTTTGCCATTATCCGACACTGTCAGTTCTACCCATTCGGCATCCACTCGATGCCCGGAAATCGTCACCCACCCATTCTCGGTTTTCTCATCAAACCCGTGTTCTATGGCATTCAACACCAGATTTTGCAAGACTTGCGATAGAATCCCCGGCTGGCTCCAAAAACACAACTGAGGCTCCACCCGGTTAACGAGACGAATACCACTTTTCTTGATCATGGGCGTCAAACCATTGATCAGATCAGTAACCAGCTCGGCCAGAAAACACTCTCGGACATCATCGCCAGTGCGCGCCAAGGTCAAACGCCGAAAACTTTTAATAATAACGTTTGCCTGTAGCAAATTTTTATCAGCCAGTTGTAACCCAGCATTGGTTCGTTGCAAAAATTGCTCTAACGCTGATTTCGTCAATCCTTTTTCAATAGCCGTCTGCAACAGTTGTAATTGCTCTTCTACACCAGTGACCGCCAGCAATGCGCCACCGATGGGCGTATTCAGTTCATGGGAGACCCCGGCCACCATCATCCCTAAGGATGACAGCCGTTTGGACTCTGCCAGATCATCTTTTAGCATCTGCTGCTGTTTAAGTGTGCTATCCAGTAATCGATTCACCCGCCTAAGCTCGACCATCTCCTGCTGTAATCGCGCGGCAATAGCATGCACGGTCGAACGGGACTGATAGTCCCGTAAGACAAACCCGGTTCCCAGAAAAACAATCACTATCGCCACCAAAGCGGCCGGGAGCATTGCATCGCGACGCAGTGTTGACACTACATTGCTCGGCGTGGATGTCAGCAAAATAAATTCACGCTCAGGCACCACATAACCCGATTTGCTTATTTGAATATGTTGAAAACTGACCAATTTCCCTTGGTACTTCTGCCCAATCAGGCTGCGATGCTGATTGATCAAAGACCATAACTGCGGCGCCTGTTTTGCCTGATTCATTTGAGGTTTGTGCAAGTCACGGCCCCAACACATGGTCGCATCGGGATGCACCATCCAAAATCCGTCGCTATCGGTCAGTTGTAGCTGGGCGTTATCCTTACTGAGCTGCTGTATCTGTTGAAGCACAGGCCCAAGATTGTAGTTGATGATCAGCCAGGCCTTTGCGCAGTCCATCCTGATCGCCAGTACGAATAGAGATACGTATGGTAGGCTCATATGGCACGACTATGCGCTGATGTTCAATATTCAAATCTAAGGGGAGATATACAGCTTGGGTGCCGCGACTTGGATCCCATCGATAAAGTAATAGCGATCGCCTTTAGGCTGTAATCCTTCCTCTGCCACGATAAAAGGCCTGCCAGACTGCACGTTCACCCGGACGCGTTCAGTGCCATTTTCATCCAGCCAGCGCAGTTGCAGCATGTTGTTGATCACCTTGCCGTAACGCACAAATACATCGGCAACAGTGGCGGTATTAAGTGGTTTTTCCTGACGCAGACTGTCAATGAACAGCGCATTAGAGGTGATCAGTCGCATGATATCTTCAAGCTCAGCCAACTCTTGATACAACAGCAGACTGGCATGATTAAGCACTTCGCTGTGTTCAGATATCAGTGCGCGATTTTTACCTAACGCCTGCAAGTTATAGGCGACAACCCCAGAAAGGAATGCTAACAGCAGCACTACCACGAAGAAAAATACACTCTTCAAACGCAACTTCATCAGGATACGAGCACTGTTCATATTGCGCTTCCGTCAGTTCCTTTTGTCTTGTCTTTGAGATAGTTGAGTAAATCGTCAAATTCCATTGGTTTAGCAAACCAGAAGCCCTGCCCGAACTCGCAGCCTAAAGCGGATAATTGTTGCACCTGTGCTGGCGTTTCAATGCCCTCAGCAATGACTGAGTAGTTAAACCGCTTTCCAAGTTTAATCACCATATCAACAATGGCTTCGCCAGATTTATCCCGCTCCATGGCATCCACAAATGTCTTATCAATTTTCAGTTCAGTTGCCGACAACTCGGTAATATGTTGCAGCGATGAGTATCCCGTCCCAAAATCGTCGATGCTAACACTGATGCCTTTATCGATAAGATTCTGCAGTAATGGCCGTACATGCTGATAATCCTGCATGGTCTGAGATTCTGTAATTTCAATCTCTAGCCACTGGGTAATCTGTGGAGATTCGCGACATAGCTGATCCAGTGAGTCCATAAAGAACAGATCATCCAAATCACTACTGGTTACATTGAAGGAAACCGGCAACGGCATGCCGGCATCCAGCAACCGTTTAATCGCCGTCACCGTCAGATGCATCACATGCAGATCCAGTTTGTTGATCAAGCCGGACATTTCAGCAACTGGGACAAACTTGCCAGGTGGAATGTAATGACCATCCGCTTCACGCCAGCGCGCCAAGGCCTCAAGCCCCATAACCCGACCATCATCCAGCCTGACTTTAGGTTGAAACATCAGCAACAGCCGCCCCTGATCGATAGCATTGTTTAACCCCTGCATCAGCTGATGGCGCTCCAGAATGCTACTGCGGAATTGCGGGTTATATTGGATTAGCGCCAAATGCTCCCGCTGTGACTGCAACAAGGTGGAATCCATCATGTGCAGCAACTCGCGACCACTAACCGTTGTTAACTCACACAGGTTCATCAAGGCGACGCTGGCTTCAGCATGCAGCTGTACATTGTTGGTCATCACCTTGAAATGGTTCAGTTTTGCCATCGCCTGTGGCGTAGGTAAATCTTCGCTATTGAGCAGGATAATAAAACAGCTGTCAGTGACTCTGGCAATCACTCGCTGGGCCTTAAATCGCTGTTGCAATTTGCGATGAAATTGCTGCAGAAAACTACTCAAAAAGTCACTATCAACACTCAACACTAATTCAGCAAAGTCCTTGATATTCAAAGCGACTATGACACTCTGACAGCGTTCACTGGTAGGCAGATTGTCTAAAAATCGCACCAACCAGGCACGGTTGGGAATATTCAGTTGCGGATCAAAATATGCGAGTTCAGACAACCGATTACACAGCACAATATTGTTGAAACCGTTGTTAACGTTCTCGCTGAACACTTGCAACAGATTGATATGATATTGTGTCAGTGGTTTTTCTGACTCAACCACCATGACATATTTGTGCTCACCTTGGCGTTCGGTATCAAAATACAGTGCGCTGAAATGGCCAGAAAAGTGGTGCGTTTTATCGGCAATGGCTTGGGAAATAAGGGGAGTAATACAGTTTGCAGTTGCTCTGGCAGCTGTTTCAGCAGCTGTGTACCGTCTGTTTGCGCTACCGCAAAGATCCCGGCACTGCTGATAATGCGATATTGCTCCGAGTTAACATCATCACCGCTGCGCACACAGATAATGCCGCCTCTGGAGACACCGATGAGCTGCCCTATTTCACTCAACATGGTATGGCAAAATTCATCGATATTGGTTATCCGCGACAATTGCCTGGAAGCATCCACCAGCACGCTTAGTCCACGCCGTGCCTTGTCCAACTCGTTATAGGCATTCCAAGTGCGAATATTGGAAGCCACAACCGTGCGTAATTTTTCCGATGACAGATCGGCTTTGTTCCAATACTCGTCAATATCGTAGCGTTTCATGACATCCTTAAACGGTGCCATTCCAGGCTGGCCGGTAAGCAGTACAATACGCAACGCGCTATTGCCAAGGACTTGGCGAATCGTATCGACTAAACGCAGACCCGCGTCGTCGTCTTCCATGACCACATCCAACAACACCACGCTCAGATCATCATGATTTGCCAATAACTCTGCGGCGGCCGTAGCACTGGGCGCCGTATACATTTCAATCGGGCGGCTTTTAACCATGTAGCCTTGCAAGGCGTGGGACAGACTGGCCTGATAATTAGCATCATCTTCGACGCTCAGGACTTTCCACGGTTGTAACTCAGCCGTTATGGCGGTGGGAGTTTCATCGGGTGCAAACAGGAACAGCTCTTCTTCCATGATAAGTTTCCAGATCATCCAGCGGGTTTACACCTTTTGCCCAGCGGCTATGCAAACCTACATCACAGTGGGTTTGCATTAAACATAGTCAAAATATAACCATCAGCCAGCCAGAATATGTATCAATAACGTATTTCGGCAGAAAATGAGCGAAAAAGTGCCATCCATGCTCGGTTACATCAGTAACAAAGCCCAATAGTGTTGTTTTTATAACCTACCCTTAAGCGATTGTTAAGTTCCAGCAACAATAATCGCCATTGTCACGTAAACTGTTATATCGAACAAAATATGCCCATATCCATTTTACCTTTTAACTCTTGGTTATATCGGCATCTGTTACTGCCATTAATCTGTGGTCTGCTATTGCTGACAGTGCTGCATCTAACACAACTGGATCTGGTGCTTGCCCAGTGGATTTTCCAACAAGAAGGCAATACGCCGGGTTGGTCGCTGCGTCATAATTTTTCCTAGAACATATTCTGCACAACGGCGGTCGACATGTGGTGACCTTGTTATCACTCACCTTGCTGTTCACATTAGCGCTCAGTTTTATCAAAGCGTCATTAAAGCCTTGGCGTAAAGATCTGCTACTGTTGCTGGCAAATGTGGCCATTTCTATTTTGCTGGTACGTTTTGCTAAGGAATATACCAACGTGAGTTGCCCTTGGGATATCCTACAATTTGGTGGCAGTAAGCCTTGGATCCCGTTTCCCAACAGTCTGTTTTCACCAATGGATCTTGGACAATGCTTTCCCGGTGGTCACAGCAGTGGTGCCTTTGCCTGGGTGGCATTGTATTATTTTGCGCTGCATCAGATGCCCAGCAAACGCTTTAGATTCCTGAGTTTTGCGGTAATACTCGGGATTGTATTTGCGGTATGTCAGGAACTGCGCGGGGCACATTTTCTGACACACGATTTGACCAGTCTGCTGCTCAGTTGGGTGATTGCCACTTTAGGCTATGGCGTGGTTTATCGTCCGTGGCGCCAACGCCAACCCAGTACTATTGAGTTACCAAACACCGTGGCTATGCGCGTTTAACCAGCCCAGAGATCAATGCCCGTAATGCCGCTGGTTTAATCATCTTTGACATATAGTGATAACCGCGGCGTTCTACATCTTCAATCAGCGCTTTATTGGTGTTAGCCGTTATCAGGATCCCCGGCAGTTTATCGCCGTAAAGCGCGCGGATTTCATCCATAGCATCCACCCCATTCCGGTCATTATCCAAGTGATAATCTGCCAGCACAATGTCGGGAGCCACGCCTTTCAAGCCCAGTTTAATACGGGCATCATTAATATCGCTGGCACATACCACCTCACATTGCCAGCGACTCAACAGACTTTCTAACCCCGCCAGGATGCTCTCTTCGTTGTCGATACATAACACCTTTACCCCGGTGAGTGTTTTGAACGTATTAGAGATATTGCGTGGTTTTGGCACAGAACGGCTATTACCAACGGGGACAAGAATAGAAAATACCGAACCTTTGCCCTGAATTGAGGAAACTTTAATCTCATGTTGCAAGACCTTGCCCATACGGTCAGCAATGGCTAATCCTAGTCCTAAGCCGTTAACACTCTTGCTTTGTGGGTTATTCAGCCGTTTGAATTCATGGAAGATCTCACGCAACTGACTGCCCTCTATACCACACCCCGTATCCAGCACCTGAATTTCTAGATTGTGAGGGCGATGGCGGCACCCCAGCAGCACTTTACCGCCTTTGGCATAGCGAAAAGCGTTGGTCAAAAATTCTGGATGATACGCCGCAGTAATGCCGGATCTGAATTAACCGTAGTGTTGCAAGCCACCGCCGCAAAGCGGATCTGGCTGTCCTTAGACATCGCCTCAAATTCAACCGCCAGTCCCGCCAGGATCTCTGAAATAGCAAAATCTCTGCGATTAACATCTACCTTGCCAGAATCTAGGCGTGAAATATCCAGCAGATCAGTCAATAACTCGCCGGCAGTCTTCAGTGAGCTGTTAATGTGTTCGAGGGTCACGCTGACATCCTGCTGCAACTGCGGATGCTGACTCAATGACGCCGTAAATAAGCGCGCCGCATTTAAGGGCTGCATCAAATCGTGACCCACGGCGGCAAGGAAGCGACTCTTAGACGCATTGGCCATCTCTTCGTGCGCTTTAGCTTCCAATAACTGACTGTTCAATAACGCTAACTCGTAAGTACGTTCCCGCACTCTGGCTTCCAGATTTTCGTTTGCTTCTTGCAATGCTCGCTGTTGTTGTCGGTATTGGGTAATGTCGGAAAAGGTCATCACGAACCCACCATCTGGCATCGGATTACCCTGGATTTTGATCACCTTGCCATCTTTACGTTGGCGTTCTGACGTGTGCGCCGTACCGTTGCGCATATGCTGCATACGTTTATCAACATGCTCATCAATATTGCCCGTACCACAAAACCCGCGTGCCGCATTAAAACGGATCACTTTGGCGATGGACATTCCCGGTTGTAAGAAGTCCTGAGGATAGCGGTACAGTTCTTCATAACGATGATTCCAAGCCACCAGATTCAGATCTTTATCCACCACGCTCATACCTTCGTTGGCATGTTCGATGGCGGCGCGCAGCATATCTTGGCTGAGTAACACTTGTGATGACGCATCATCTACCAGGCTGAATACCTCATCCAACGCGAGATCTCGCCCTTCCAGTACCGAGTCCATCACCACCGCGGCACTAGAAGCACCGAGAACCCCGGCCAGCAGATGTTCCGTATGGTTAATCAGCGCCGTGGAGGCTGATTTGTTCCAACTGTCGGAACGCACCGCCTCAGGGGAAAAACGGGAGAAACTTTCATAGGCGCGGGTCGGGCTGACAAAACGGCTGGCGAGGATCAACAAATCCTGCTGGCTGATCTGTACGGCGCGGCGATTGCCACTGCTGCGCATCAACCCTGGGGTCACAAAGGTGCTGGCCTGAATACGCTCAACAACCCCGGCACGAAACCACATAGAGCCGAGAATATACCCAGCCAAATTTGCCGCCAGAGCGATCAGAATATCCACCACATCTGGCGAGACATTGGTAAAGGCGTGCAACCCTGTAGTAAACAGATCGCCGGTAATGGCGGCGTCCCGAAACAGCAATACGCCCCACACTGCAAAGCCAATTGCCAATCCCAGCATGACACCCGCACGATTACCGCGCTTCCAGTAAAGTCCGCCCACCAGCGCAGGAGATAACTGCGCAAAAGCACCGAACGCCAGCATCCCCATGTGCGACAAGGATTCGTTATCTGAAAAACTCAGGTATGCGGTATAACCAAAAGCCACTATCAATACGATAGCGATACGGCGCACATACAAGAGTTGTGTAGAAAACTGACTGAAATTACTGCGTTTAATCTGTCCGGTACGCAATAACACGGGCACCAGCCACTCATTGGAAATCATTACGCTGATGGTCACAACGGCCACAATTACCATGCCAGTAGCGGCCGACATGGTTCCCAACATGGCAATAACCGCTAGCCAGTCATGCCCCATAGAAAGCGGCAGATTAATCACATAAGTGTCAGCTGCCACCGAATTGCCCAGCAGTACCGACCCCGCCAACGCCATCGGGCCGACAAACAGGCCAAACAACAACAAATAAAGCGGAAATAACCAGCGAGCCCGTCGCAAACTCTTATCGCCGTGCGCTTCAACCACCATCACATGAAACTGTCGCGGCATACACAAAAATGCCGCCATACTGACTAACAGCTCTGGCACAATGTACTCAAGGCGCATGTTGGGTTCGTGGATCACCCCAGCGAGGTTGGCCTGCTGCCACAACGGCCCAAAACCACCGAAAACACCAAAAACCACAACCACCCCAATGATGAGAAACGCCGAGAGCTTGATCAGTGATTCAAAGGCAATCGCTAACATCATGCCGGGATTGTGTTCGGTAGCATCTAACTTACGGGTGCCAAACAAAATGGCAAACAATGCCAGCCAGGCACTGATTAATAACGCCAGCCAAGTGCCATCAAATGCGGCATGCTTAGGTTGAAAGAGGTTAAGCCCATACACCATGGCCTTAAGCTGCAAGGCGATATAAGGCATGATGCCAAACAAGGCGATTAAGGTGACCAGTACCGCGAGTGGTTGTGATTTTCCATAACGGGCGGCAATAAAGTCAGCAACTGAGGTGATATTCTGTTCTTTCGACACCATCACCATTTTCCGTAGCAGGCCGAACCCCAGTACAAACACCAATATTGGGGCAAGGAAAATAGGCAAAAATGACCAGAAATCTTTAGCAGACTGCCCGACGGTGCCAAGAAAACTCCAAGAAGAACAATAAACTGCAAGGCTTAAGGCATAAATCCAGTTCTGCAACTTCTTGGTGAGATTACCGAACCAGCGCTCAGCCCCCAGGCCAGCACACACAGCAAACACACATAACAGATGGCGATTACCGCCACTAACATTGTTAGATTCATCGTGACTCTCATGCCGTCGGATAACAGACCTTAATGTCTGCAGCCTGCATTAGCCTACCCCAGTCATCCCAAAACACCAAGGTTGTGACAACTGCTTGTTTATTTTTATATTTAGCTCAATACACCGCATAGCTAAGCGAGCGTTTTAAAACCACCCAAATTGGCGTTGACAGTGTTTTAATTATCAATATAACCATATGATTAATAATAATTAATTTTATCTAGACCAATGTCTAATAGAGGCCAAACAAGGTTGCATCCCATACTTTGCGTCAAGTCACAAAACAATGGGAAGTATCCATGAGCAATCAACAAGCAATCTACAAAGTGCCCGCAGCTATTGCTTCCAATGCACTGGTGAACGACGAAAAATATCGCAAGATGTACCAAGAATCTGTCGTTAATCCAGAAGGATTCTGGCGTGAACACGGTAAACGTATCGATTGGATCAAGCCCTACAGCAAAATCAAACAAACCTCCTTTGATGATCATAACCTGTCAATTAACTGGTTTTATGACGGCACGCTCAATGCCTGTGTGAACTGCGTCGATCGCCACTTAGCACAAAATGCTGATCGTACCGCCATCATCTGGGAAGGTGATGATGCCAAAGAGCAACGCACGCTGACCTATGGTCAATTGCATGTAGAAGTATGTAAATTCGCCAACGCACTGCGTAGCCAAGGTGTACGCCGCGGCGATGTTGTCACCATGTACATGCCGATGGTGCCAGAAGCGGCCATCGCCATGTTAGCCTGTGCCCGTATTGGGGCTATCCACTCGGTGGTATTCGGTGGTTTCTCCCCAGATTCTATCGCCTCGCGCATCAAAGATGGTCGTTCTAAAGTGATACTGACCGCAGACGAAGGCATGCGTGCCGGACGTACTATTCCGCTGAAACGCAATATAGATGAAGCGCTATCTAAGCCAGAGGTCACCACCGTCGAGAAAGTGATAGTCCTGAAACGTACTGGTGGCAAAATCGATTGGCAGGAAGGCCGTGATATCTGGTGGCACTCACTCACCGCAACCGCTTCCGAATTCTGCGAAGCAGAAGAGATGGCGGCAGAAGATCCGCTATTTCTGCTTTACACCTCGGGTTCTACTGGTAATCCCAAAGGCGTGCTGCATACCACAGGTGGGTATCTGGTATATGCGTCGATGACCCACGAGTACGTATTTGACTACAAACCAGGAGAAATTTACTGGTGTACGGCCGATGTGGGTTGGATCACGGGTCATAGCTATATGGTCTACGGACCTTTAGCTAATTGCGCCACAGTGTTGATCCACGAAGGTGTGCCTAACTGGCCCTCTCCCGCTAGGTTGGGTGAGATTATCGACCGCCATCAGGTCAATATTCTCTACACTGCCCCCACGCTGATCCGTGCCTTAATGGCAGAAGGTAAAGAACAGTTTGAGCATTTCAAGGGTGACTCTTTGCGGATCATGGGCTCTGTAGGTGAACCCATCAATCCCGAAGCTTGGCGCTGGTATCATGAAGTCATTGGTCACGATCATTGCCCGATTGTTGACACCTGGTGGCAAACTGAGACCGGCGGCATTCTGATCACACCGTTACCGGGTGCCACTGACACCAAGCCCGGCTCCGCCACTCGGCCATTTTTTGGGGTGCAACCCGCCTTGGTTGACAACAATGGCACCATTTTGGAAGGTGCAACCGAAGGTAACCTGGTGATATTGGATTCATGGCCCGGACAGATGCGTACCGTTTATGGTGACCACGAACGCTTTGTACTCACCTACTTTAAAACCTTCCGCGGCATGTATTTCACCGGTGATGGTGCCCGCCGCGATGAAGATGGTTACTACTGGATCACTGGCCGTGTAGATGATGTGATCAACGTTTCAGGACATCGTTTGGGAACGGCTGAGATTGAAAGTGCGCTGGTGGCGCATGACTTAGTCGCTGAAGCGGCAGTCGTTGGCTACCCACACGATATCAAAGGTCAGGGTATTTACGCGTATGTGACATTGACCAAGGATACCGAGCCGTCAGAAGCATTGCGGCAAGAGTTACGCCAGTGGGTGCGCAAAGAGATTGGTGCCCTTGCGACCCCAGATCTAATTCAGTGGGCCACTGGTTTACCCAAGACCCGTTCCGGCAAAATCATGCGGCGCTTCCTGCGTAAAATTGCCGCCAATGAAATCACTAACCTTGGGGATTCTTCCACACTGGCAGATCCTGCCGTCATTGATACCTTGATTGATACGCGGCTTAATCGTCCAGAGTAATCCAGCTCCTGTCATTGCCCCTCATTATTGATTATTGAGGGGCTTTTTTTGCAAGCAAATGAATTTGCTAAGATAATGACAAATCCTTCGTTAAGGCGCTATGATGTAAGAGTTAGTTGTTGCTGCCGCCAAAACGGACTTTCTCCATGACTCAGCTGCGCTTACCCAAGGTTCATCATCATTCTAGGTCATCCTGGCGTAGCGGCCTGTCAGCAAAATTTATTTGGGTGCAGTTATTTGTCGCCTTCATCATTATTGCCAGCACTATCTGGGTGCTGTGGATCATTCAGCGCGATCAGCTGTTACGGCAGCAACAGGAAATTAACTACACCTATGGTCAAGTGGTGATCTCACGCCTTAAAGAGATCACCGGGCAGTATGAATCGTTGGCGATTGCCATGGCGAGTGTCGCCGGTTTATATCAACAACAACCACAGCAGTTGCAGCAGTTGATCCCGGCACTACTGGATCGAAAGCAACGTGACGATCTTATCAGCGGTGGCGGCATTTGGCCGGAGCCAGATACCCAGCATCCAACCGCAGCCCCAAGTCTGTTCTGGTATCGTGATGCCAGTAATGCGCTAGTACAAATCTCCGATTACAACCGTAATGCGGTAATCCCCTATCATACGGAAGAATGGTATCGCCCTACCCGTTTATATCCCGCGGATGTCGCGTTCTGGTCCCCGGCATATCGTGACCCGACCAGCGGTATCACCATGGTCACAGCATCGGTCCCGGTGCGGGTAGAACATAAGTTTGTTGGTGCGGCCACCATAGATATTGGCCTCAATGGCATTAACGGATTATTTCATGATCTTTCTCGAGATCTCAGCGGCTATATCATTGCGCTGGATTATCGTAACCGCCTATTGTCATTACCCCAGGGGTTGCAGCAACAACTTCCGCTGACTCCCGCACAGGTTCCAGATATGCAATGGCTCAGTGAAACAATGCCTGTTTTCACAGCACTCCAGCCAGCGCTGAAAAATGTCGATGATGCCATTATCCGCCAGGCGCAGTTGCAACCACAATTTACCGATGTCCAACTGCAGACTTTGCCCTCGCTGGTGAATAATCAGCATGACTTGCTAAAAGCCATCGTAGAAAATGCGCCGCAAGGTTGGCCGCAAACAGCGGAGTTAATCGATACCATAGAGTTACAACAAGATCCGTTATTGGCAGAAGATGCCATGGTCTCTATCTTTCTGATGCCAGGAACTTTCTGGAAGATCCTGGTGGTTACCCCATTGTCACAACTGCACCACAATGCCTACATGCTAGCGGGTAAAGTCGGTTTCTTTCTGGTGATTATCCAGTTGCTGGCAATGTTACTGCTGTATCTGCTCCAACGCCGTATTTTTATCAGCCCCATCTCGCGAATCGCCGCCACCCTGCAAAATCAGAATCTAGCGGCGCTGGAAATGCTACAGCGGGAACGACAGGATGAATTTGGCGGTCTTGCGGGCAGCTTTCTTACCAGAGTGCAGCAACTGGAAACTGAAATGGCCAGTCTCTACGCCACCAATCTGGCGCAGGAGCAACAACTACAAGTGCAAGAGTTGTCCCAGCAGGAGTTACGCAACCGCACTGAGCAGCTTACGGCATTGCTCAAATACTCCCAGCACATCATTCACATGAAAGACCTCAATGGCTGCTATACCTTAGTCAATGATAAGTATTGTGAGTTGCTTGGCCGAGAACGTGAGCAACTGCTGGGACATCGCGATCAGCAACTGTTTCCCAACATTGAGCAACCCCTGACAATCCAGCATGAACAGCGAGTATTGCAGACACGCGCCCCATTCAGTGCCGAAGAGCCCCTGCATATTCATCATGGTGGCACTCGGGCATTTTTTGTTACTCGCTTTGCGGTTCGCGACGAATTAGCTGAGTTGAATGGTGTGGGCGCGATTGGCTTTGATCTCAGCGGCGTGAAACGCAATGAGGTGGTATTACAGAACGAAATTGCACAGCTACAACAGCAGTTACAACAACTACAACAGTTGCTGCAACAGCAGAAACAGCAACAACTGGTAGCCTCACAGCAAAAACAACAGGAAAAGCGGCAACAGCAGCAACTGTTGGAGCAGATCCACCATCTACAGCAGCAAGAGTTGCCACTGCCAAGACTGTTAAGCATGCTGGTGAGCCGGTTAAGCCAACAACTCGATCAGCTATCAGCGGCAATTTACCAACAACCTGCCGAGACAACTGATCGTCAGTTCCTGCAACAAGCCGAAAGTCTGCGACACCTGCAAGCCTTGCTGAACTATCAGCGTAGTGAAATCCAACCATTGGAATTATCGGAGTTTTTCACCATCTGCTGCTGTTTATGGCACCGGAATTGGACGCTCACCAGATAAAAGTTGAGTTTCACAATGGGCAACGTTTAATTGCGGCGGGCAAAAGCTGGCAACATCTGTTGCTATTCTATCGCCTGCTCAACAATATCCTCAGCGATGCTTACTTGAATGCTCAGCCAGAGAAACACCTTAAGATCACCATCAGCAACATAACCCCCAATATTAAGGTCGTTCTGCAAGATAATGGTCGTGGAATGAATGCCACACAGTTAGCGTCACTCAAGCAACAATGGCAACGGCAAAGCAGAGACAGCAGCTTGGCGGCAATCCGCTATTATCTGAAAACACAACTGCATGGGGAAATGGAAATCGACTCAGCGCCAGGAAAAGGCTGCCGGGTTAGGCTGTTGCTTCCGGAGCTAATGCTGCCAGAGCAAAAGCTCACTACGACATAACTCATTACTGCCGCAAGGATTTTTCAATCTCTTGATCAAACAGGTTTTTGACTAGCCCGGTAAACTCTGTAATGAAATGGCTTTGCTCGCGGTTCACGGGCTGACGACCACATCCGGCTAGGATCTCTTCCAAATCGTACATGATGGCATCCACTTCACGAATAATGGTATTGCGCTGAGCGAATGACAGTTCTGGGTTTTGACCACACACCACAATGATCTGCGCAGCCAGTAGATCTTCAAACATCTCCATCACAGTGCTGCCATCCATGCCAGTGCCAGCATTTTCGAATAATCCGAGATGCTCGGTCAGATACTGGATGAGATGGGCATAGCCTTCTTTGTCGGTTACCATTGCACTACCCGCTGCTGCTACACAAAAACAAGGTTGTTGGTCGATGCGTCTAGGTTAACCGCTACGAAGTTATTATGAAACTGCCAGTTAACCGATTTTTGCATCCGCTATTATTCCCGAAACATTATAACCATTATGCAACAGTTTTACCGACTGTTTTGCTTATGGTGCCAAACGATCAATCTGCCAGCCGTCATCACAACGGGTATATAAAAACCTGTCGTGCAGCCGATGTTCTCCACCCTGCCAAAATTCAATGCTGTCGGGAACCACTCGGTAGCCGCCCCAGAATTTGGGTAACGGTACTTCGCCTCGGGAAAATTTTGCTTTCATTTCGGCAAATTTTGATTCAAGCGCCTGTCTGGCAGAGATTTTACTGGACTGTTGTGACACCCACGCGGCTATTTGGCTGTCTTTCGGACGGGTCAGGAAATACTTCAGCACTTCCGCTGTGGATAAGGCTTCAGCCTTCCCGGTGACGGCCACTTGCCGCTCTAACGGATGCCACGGAAACAACAGACTGATATGGGCATTTCCCGCTAGTTGTGTGGCTTTACGGCTTTCAAGATTGGTGAAAAAACAAAGCCATGCTCATCAAAGCGTTTCAGCAGCACAATCCGTTGAAACGGCTGACCAGAGGCATCAACGGTTGCCACCACCATGGCGGTGGGATCTGTCAGCGGTGCCTCTTTGGCCTGTTGCATCCACAATTCAAACTGAGCCATCGGATGCGCCGCCAAATCAGCCCGGCGTAAGCCACCTAAAGTGTACTCGCGGCGGATATCACTCAAGTCAGACATCGATTGGCTCCTCAGATTGCTTCCGGCAATAATTTTTCGTGGTAAAGCTGTTGATAATGGCTGAAATGCAGTTGGTAGCCATGTTCCAATGCGAGATTAGCGCTTCCCAGACAAATATGCGCCGGGAAACCGCAACTGCTGTGCGGTGCATTAAAACGGATGACATCCCAACTGCCGGGATCCAGCACACCGAGCAACCGGGCAAAAATATCCAGCGGTTGTTGACTCAAGTCCAGGTTGGTTTCAAAACTCACATAGGAGCTATTTTCCTGGGGGTCACGTGGATAGTAATGTATTCCCGCCCACGAATACCGTTCACCGAATAACCAAAGGGCTCAAACAGGAAATCATCGAAACTGAACCCCGGCAACATCTCTTCTAAGACTAAGGTGTCACGCACACCAGCAATACTCTGTTTGTCGCTGCGCAGATACTCAGCCGCATCACCACTGATATGGTACATCAACAACTCGTTGGTGATGTCGGAAGCATCGGTCTGATACGGTTTATCGGTATAAAAAATATAGTGGTGGTGTGAATCAAGATGGCCGATACGAAACGCCTTTCCACTGATTTTTTTACGTAACAGCTGCAGATCATCGCTAAAACTGCTGGCCTGCAGATGTGACAGATATTCGTTTTTACGTTGATAGCTGAGAAAAGCAATGGCGGCTTCCCCCAACTGCTCAATAAAATGTGTTGCGGCATGCACCAACGTGGTGGTGCCGCAAGTCAGCATTAAAAAGCGGTTATCCCAGACAAACAGACTGGACTCACTCAATAGGTAAGCATCGCAAAAATCGTTGCTTACCGATGAGAGAATTTCCGCATGAGCCTTGGCGACCATTCCTTCCCAGAAGGGTCTGCCCAGTGCGCGCAGCGAAGGTGTAGCTGGCGTCACTATGACTTCTATTTTTTTCGGAACCTTCAAAAAACATCTTGTTAACCTGATGCAGGCTCATAGGCCTGCTGTCATCCATCCTGCTTATGAGAAATCTTCTAGGTAGGTATATCCTTTAATACCCAATTGCAGTTCTTCCAAAATCGAAGCGCGTTCCTCTTCGACAATATGGGTATTTACCAGCTCTTCATAAGTCCGCATAAATGATACTGCATCCAAGTTCACATAGCGTAAAACATCTGCCACTGTGTCACCGGCCAGCACGGTTTCGATATTGGGTAAACCATTTTCATCCACCCGCACCACCGCTGAATTGGTATCACCAAAGAGATTATGTAGATCACCAAGGATTTCCTGATAAGCCCCCACGAGGAAGAAACCTATCAGATATGGGCTTTCAGCACTCCAAGCCGGTACCGGTAAGGTGGTTTCAATGCCTTGACCATCCACGTACTGATCGACAGTACCATCAGAATCGCAAGTGATATCCAGCATGACGGCCCGGCGTTCCGGTTGTTTGTCCAAACCACTTAACGGCAGTACCGGGAAGACTTGATCAATCCCCCAAGCATCGGGCAATGACTGGAACAACGAGAAATTCACAAAGAATTTGTCTGCCAGTTTTTCATTGAGTTCATCAATGATGGGGCGATGATAGCGGTTTTTGGCGCTCATCATCCCTTGCAGTTCATGACACACCCGCAGATTGGTCTGTTCTGCCCAAGCGCGCTGTTGCAGTGTCAATTGCCCCAAGGCAAACAAAGAATGCGCTTCCGCAAGGTCAGATTGGGTATCGTGGAAAATTTCGATCAACGCACGGGAATCACCACGCTCACTAATTTCACACCAGGACTGCCACATGTTGTGCAATAGCTGTGGCGCATCTTCATCAGGAGCGGTGATAACTTCCGGTAAATAGGCTTCGGTACCGATAACATCCGCAATCAATACCGCGTGGTGGGCGGTCAGATAGCGACCAGACTCGGAGATAATCCGTGGCACTGGCTGGTCATATTCCTGGCACACATCGTTTAAGGCACTGACAATATTGTTGGCATATTCAGTCAGACCATAGTTCATGGAGTTATTACTCTGGCTACGAGTACCATCATAGTCCACCGCTAAACCACCACCGACGTCAAAGCAGTCAATGGCACAACCCAGTTGCCGCAACTCGCAATAGAAACGCGCGGCTTCACCCACGCCGTGGCGAATATCGCGGATATTGGCAATCTGCGAGCCAAGATGGAAATGCAGTAGCTGTAAGGAGTCGAGCATGTCGTTTTGCTGCAACTCTTCCACTACTTTCAACACCTGTGCGGCTGACAAACCAAACTTGGATTTTTCACCGCCACTGGCTTGCCATTTACCTTTGCCCTGAAATGCCAAGCGCGCTCGCAAACCAAGGCGAGGTTTAACGCCTAATTCGCGGGATTCACGCAGCACTATCTTCAGCTCAGACATTTTTTCCAGCACGATATACACTTTATGACCGAGCTTTTCGCCGATCAGTGCCAGACGAATGTATTCTTTGTCTTTATAACCATTACAGATAATCACAGAACTGGCTTTTTGGGCCATGGCCAGCACCGCCATCAGTTCCGGCTTACTGCCGGCCTCAAGACCTAGCTGAGGTACGGTTTTGCTGACCTGGCTGGCGAGGATCTCCTCCACTACCGCCTGCTGCTGGTTTACCTTGATGGGATAAACTAACAGATAGTCAGCCGCGTACTCATATCTTTCGATAGCCTGGTTAAATGCCTGACACAGGCTATCAACCCGGTGGCACAGGATCTGCGGGAAGCGCACCAGCACCGGCAGGTTCACCCCGGCCTTTACCATATCCTTTGCCAGTTCATTCAGACTGATACGGTTGCCACTGGCAGGATCAGGAGAAACCGTTACTTCTCCCTGATCGTTTACACCGTAAAAACCCTGGCTCCAATATGCAACGTTGTAACCGTTGCGAGCATCATCAATGGACCAATCACTCATGCTATTATCAGCCTGTAAAAAATGGGTTATTGGGCAACCGTCATCGCTGACGCCACCGCTTGTTCAATATACGCAGGCAAGGCGAAACTTGCCTGATGCACTGCGGGAGTGTAATAACGAGTGCTAATGGCCGCCCGTTGAAAACGCTCCTGCAACACCGCCAAAGGTAACTGGCGGGCTTCCTGATTATCTGTGGCCCAAGCAAACGCCATACAACCGCCCACATAAGTGGGTACTGCCGCCTGATAAAACCAACAGTCTTGCACGTAAGTACTGATCCGCCGCACGGTATTTTGCACTTCATCAAGTTGCATAAATGGCACCCCATTTTGTGCTACAAAAATACCGTTATCAGCAAGACAACGCTTACAGTTTTGATAAAACTCTGAACTGAACAACACCTCACCAGGACCTAATGGATCGGTACAGTCAGAAATAATCACATCAAATTGTTCCTGGCACTCACGCACAAATGCCAAACCATCGCCGATGACCAAACGCACGCGGGGATCATCAAAGGCGCCAGCAGAATGCTGCGGCAGATATTCTCGACAAATGTCCACAACCGAACCATCAATTTCCACCATGGTAATCGCTGTCAGTTGCCGATGTTTCACCACTTCTCTCAGCATGCCGCCATCACCACCGCCAATAATCAATACCTTGCGGGCGTGACCGTGAGCCAATAACGGCACATGAGTTAACATCTCATGGTAGATAAATTCATCCCGTTCGGTGGTCTGAATAACCCCATTTAGCGCCATCACTCGGCCCATCTGCTGGTTCTCAAAAATACTCAGATGCCATTGTGGCGTTTTTTGTTCATACAGCATGGCCTCAACGGTAAAATATTGACCGTAAGCGCTATGAAGTGTTTCTAAATACTGTTGTTTCCCTTGCATCTAACCTAATCCAGAACAACGGGTAAAACGGGACAAATAACCATGCCCAGCGACTTCTTCAAAGGAATGCCGGGTGACTCAGGTCGCTACTTGCGCGACGGTTCAATTGGAATTGTTGGCCTCTTCTCGGCCAGAATTGATGCGGATAAGCGTGAGGTGTTTTAGTCCCAGATCATCATAATTGAAACTGATCGGAAACAGGTTCTCTGGCACCTTACGAAATGATGCGGCAAGTAAATGGTTGTGCATTAGCTAAAAACCCTCTTAACCCCGTGCCGTCAACACTAAGCAACGGTTAATGACTCATAAACCATAAAACCCAACTACCCACGCTGTGCATTAGCATGAATGGTTCATACCTGCAAAACGGCGCAATTAAACCCTGCTATGACTGATAATGCAAGTAGGAATCTCAGTTTATTGCTTAGTTTTTGACACACTAACAATTTGTCGCCCAGAACTCAATTTTAATAATGTTAAATTTCAATTTGAATTCATAGTGTTACCTATGAGTTTCTGCAATGTTTATGCAGTGTTTTTCGCAACCCATCAGACGCTTACCCGTTACCCCGTAGGTGCTGTGTCACTCGGCAAGCAATCCTTCTGCGCATCTGCTGCCAGCTTACGGTATAATCCGCCCGTTTATAGCCAACAAGATGACAGAGACAAGATGGCCCAACTCGGAAAACGCTGCACGCTGGAAGTGATCAAACAAGTGGACTTTGGTGTGTATTTAAATGCTGGAGAACTGGGGCAAGTGTTGCTCCCCAGAAAATATGTTCCCAAAGAATGCCAAGCCGGCGATCAGGTGGAAGTTTTCCTGTATCTGGACTCGGATGATACGCCGATTGCCACCACCCAAAAACCGTTGGCACAGGTGGGCGAATTTGCTTACCTCAAAACCGTTGCCACTGGCCGCTATGGCGCATTCCTGGACTGGGGATTAGACAAAGACCTGTTACTGCCATTTGGCGAGCAACGCAAACCGGCAGAAGAAGGCCACAGTTACTTGGTGTATATCCATCTGAACCACGCCGATGAACGTATCGTGGCTTCTGCCAAAATCGACAAGTTTATCGATCAAACTCCGGCACGTTACCAAGAAGGTCAACAAGTGGAGCTGATCATCGCCGGGACGTCTGATTTAGGTTATAACGCTATCGTCAACCATCGCCACTGGGGCGTTATTTACCAGAATGAAGTTTTCCGCAAGTTGCGTTTCGGCCAAAAATTGCCAGGTTACATCAAACGGGTGCGCGCCGATAACAAACTGGATTTGACGCTGCAAAAAGGCGACCGACAAGAGTTAGATCAACAATCACAGCAGATCCTGCAAAAACTGCAAGCGGCCGGAGGCTATCTGCCATTGGGCGATAAAACAGCACCGGAAGTGATCTACGCCGAACTGGGCATGAGTAAAAAAGCATTTAAGAAAGCGATAGGCGGACTGTTTAAAGCTGGGAAACTGGCCATTGAGGATAACGGCATCCGCCTGCTCTGAACTGATAACAAGGACACTCCATGACACTGGACAGTATTGAAACACGTATTATTGGTTGCCTGCTGGAAAAAGAGGTCACCACGCCGGAACAATATCCCCTGTCACTCAATGCCCTGACATTGGCATGTAACCAGAAAACCTCTCGCGAGCCGGTGATGGATCTGACTGACAGTGAAGTGCTGGATGGACTGATGCGTTTGCAGCAGCAAAGATTAGTCACCGAAGAAACGGGTTTTGGCAGCCGGGTCAGCAAGTACCGCCATCGTTTTTGCAATACCGAGTTTTCTGATCTGCAGTTTCCGGCACCACAACTGGCGATTATCTGTCTGTTACTGCTGCGCGGGCCACAGACCGCCGGCGAATTAAGAGCCAGAGCACAACGACTTTATGAATTTCGAGATATCGCCGAAGTAGAACAGCATCTGCAGGCATTGTTAGACAAATCCATGTTACAGCAGTTGCCACGAGAAGCGGGCAAACGTGAAGTACGTTTTACCGAACTGTTCAGCCACACTGCTGATACGCTACCGCAGCAAACGCCGAGCAGTAGCGACAGTGACGCGCCATTGGCGTTACGGGTGCAGCAACTGGAGCAGCAGGTCGCCGCTCTTGAGCAACTGGTTGCCGCGCTACAACAAGCCATGCGTTAACACGGGCTGACACCATCACTACCACCCATTTGTAGGGGATCCCATGGGGTTAACTTCGAAAAAAACACACCCGGGTAGCTGGCATAATATCCGGCAACTGGCGTTGTTTGAATTGCAACGCTTATTACTGCAACGCCGTGGTTTACTGGCATTGCTGACCTTTGTTTTGTTATGGCTGCTGGTACTGGCCTATCCCATCAAGAGTGCTGCGGAACTGATGACAGATCCCAATATTAGGGATCTAGCCAGTGCCATAGATAACAAGATGCTGAGCCAGTTGTTTCGCTGGCCAGTGCCGGAACTGGCGGTGTATTGGGCCTTATCACTCTATCTGTTTCCGATGTTCTGCATCATGCTAGCAGCAGGTCAGTTTGCGGCCGATAAACAACGGGGAACCTTGCGTTTTCTGACGCTGCATTGTAGTCGCAGTGCGCTGTTTTTTGGCCGATTTCTCGGGATGATGCTGATCCAGTTACTGTTGCTGATCTTGACGGTAGTCGCCACTATTGTGCTGGCAATGATAAGAGAGCCATCCCTTAGCGGTGTTGCCATGACCGATGCCATCTGGGTCACCATTAATTTATTCGTTATTTTGTTGCCGTACACCGCCTTGATGTCAGTGTTATCACTGCTGGCGACCTCCAACCGCCAGGCTACCATTTATGCGGTATTGTTCTTCACGGTATCAGCCATTTTATTGCCGCTGCTAGATTATGCCCTGCCGCTGTTAGGGTTTCTGGATTATCTGGTGCCTGGCATGCAAACCGATGGTCTGCTGGCCGTCAGTCCCAAAGCCGCACTCAGCAGCGCGCCACTGCCGATTATCCAGTGCATCGCCTATCTAGCATTGGGGTTGCAAGTCATCAAACGGGGGATCTATGAATCTGTTACGATGCAGTGCCCTGAGCAAACGTTACGGCAATAAACTGGCGTTGGATAAGGTGGATCTGACGCTGGAAACGGGCAGTCCCATCGCGTTGGTGGGCCCCAACGGTGCAGGGAAAACCACCTTGATGAGTCTGCTGCTTGGCTTTATCAAGCCCTCATCTGGGGATATCAAGGTTTTTGGCAAACAGCCTGGAAGCACCGCTTTACTCGGTAAAGTGGCCGCGTTGCCGCAAGATGCGGCATTAGACCCAGATTTCAGCCTGGCAACTCAGTTAGCCTTATATGCCCGGTTGCACGGTTTTAGCAACAAAGCCGCCGCGCGTGAAGTACAACGAGTGTTGGCGTTAGTTGGCTTGGCGGATGCTGCCAATGCCTTACCTAAAGCCTTAAGCCACGGTATGAGTAAACGCGCCGCAATAGCGCAGGCACTTATTGGCAACCCCAAATTAGTGTTACTGGATGAACCCACCGCCGGACTCGACCCCGTCAATGCCCGTCATGTTCGGGACTTGGTAACAGAGCTGGCGGGAGACATCACCTTTATCATCAGCTCCCATAACCTTGAAGAGCTGGAAAAACTCTGTGGCAAGGTGCTGTATCTGGATCATGGCAAACTCAGCCAAGCTGTTGATTTAACCAAACCAGACAGCCAAGCCTACTTGACCTTGCAGATGCAACCTTGTGATATGACAGCCTTGCAGACCCAGTTGCAAAAGTTGCCAGGAGTTGAGGCGATTCAGCCCAGTGGCAAACATACGCTAGTGCTTAGATATCAGCCAGAACATGCCGGTCAGTTAGACATTCAACTGTTGCAGTTGTTACAGCAGCAACAGCTAGCGTATCGCATGTTACTTAAAGGTCGCACCTTAGAAGATCAACTATTTTCCTGATGTGTTATTGGCTGTCGGGTCGCCGCTCGTCGGCGACTTCCGCCTCTTCGGCTAATAGCGCCATGGATACGCGGGAAGATGACAAAGGCGCGCAGGCCACTGGTACCAAACCAGCTTCATCTAGCAAAGAACCCGGCGGCACACGGCCAGCTGCGCTGACTCGAGCCACCAGCCGATATGCAGTCATTGCCCCCAGAATGCCAAACAATACCGAGCCCAACGCTTGCCCAATCAGCACCCCGTAAACGCCACCTAACTGCCCGCCCAGCCAGACGAAAGGAATTGTGCCGATAGTGGCTTTCCCTATATTAAACACAGTCGAGTATTTGGCCTTTCCCAAATTATTGAATGTGGCATTGGCAATAAACAGTGCGCCATTAAACAGAAAAAACACCGCCATAAACTCACAGAAGAAATGGATCAGTTCAGCCGCCTGCCCGGCCATGGCGAACAAGGTGACAATCCAGTCTTTAAGCAGCAGTAGCAGCAATGACATGACCACCACATAACAGGTACAAAACTGTAATGCCCGCGTCAGACTTTCGCGCAGACGCTCATAAGCGCAGGCGCCAAAATTTTGCCCCACAATGGGCCCAATAGCGCCACTGAGCGCAAAGATCATCCCAAATGTTACCGGGATCAAGCGACCGATGACCGCCCAGCCCGCCACATAACTATCGCCAAAATCTGCCACAGCGCGGGTCACAAAAGCGTTACCAATTGGCGTTGCCACATTGGTGAGCATCGCTGGCCCCGCAATAGCAAAAATAACCGGCAGATCTTGCCGTAACGCCTGCCACTGAAAGCCGCCCCACAATTGGTGTTTGCCAAATACCCCTCGCGCGGCAATTACCAGCGCTGTTAAACGCGCCAAAACTGAGGCGGCGGCCGCACCTTCAATGCCTAAGCCAAATACAAAAATAAACAACGGATCCAGTGCGGCATTGACCGCCCCGCCCGCAAGGGTTGACCACATGGAGAGTTTGGCATCGCCTACCGCACGTAATGCGCCGCCAAAGGCCATCGCCAAACAGATAACCGGCAATGAAGGCACTAAGATGTACAGATAACTGGCGGCCAACTCAGCGGTATGACCGTTAGCGCCCACGAGTGCCAATAATTCGGGAATAAACAACGTCACTAACACAGAAGTCAGCAAGGCGACCACAAAGGTGATGATCGCCGCATTTATCAGTTGCCGTTTTGCTTTCTCAATTTCTCGGGCACCAATCGCGCGGGCGACCAAAGCCCCCAAGGCAATGGATAAGCCGATACCAATAGACGTGGTAAAAAAGGAAATAGTGCCCGCATAACCTACCGCCGCCGCGAGTTCCTGCTCACCCAGCAGGCTCAAGAAAAACATATCCAGCAGATCCACCAGAAACAGCGCTGAGACACCAATTGCCGCGGTAGAACTCATCACCAGAATATGTTTAAGGATACTGCCTTCGACAAACTTAGCGTGACTAGCTGTAGCAGAGAGATTACTCACGAGACTCCTTTTCTTGTGATAACGGGGCTTCCAGTTCGCTACCACAATGGCTGCAATATTTGGCCTGATGTTCGTGGCCGGTTTTAAGACAGTTGGCACAGCGGCGCAAGTCGCGCACACGTCCCATTTCCTGACCAATCTCTGCCGTCAGGATGCCGGTGGGAATAGCGATAATGGAATACCCCAACAACATAGTAAAAGCGGCAATCGCCTGCCCTAATTCAGTTTTGGGGGTGATGTCGCCATAACCGACGGTGGTAATAGTCACTATGGTCCAGTACACCGACTTAGGGATCGAACTGAAACCATTCTCTGGCCCTTCAACAACATACATAATGGCACCCAACACCATAATGATAAGGCTGACTGAAAAGAAGAAAATAAACACCTTGCGGCTAGACTGTAACATGGCCCGCAGCAACATGTTACCTTCGCTCAGGTAACGCAGCAGCTTCAACACGCGGAAGATCCGGAACAGTCGCAAGACACGAATAACTAACGTTAGATTGGCGCCCGGCACCAACAGCGCCAAGTAGCTCGGCAGTACACTAAGCAAGTCCACCAAACCGTAAAAACTGCGGGCATAGCGCCAACTATTCGCCGAACTGTAGAGCCGTAGCCCGTATTCCACCGTAAAAACTATGGTGAAAAACCATTCGAGGCCAATGATTAAACCACCGAAACGCTGATTCACCGCTTGCACAGTATTTAAGAACACCAACGCCACGCTGCAGATAATACAAATGATAAGCGCAATATCAAACGCTTTTCCTGCGGGAGTATCGGTGCCAAAAATAATCGTGCGCAACCACACCTGTAATGGTGAACCATGGTTTTGCTGTTGCTGTGTCATGCGCTTTATTTCCTGAGTTACCGTCCTGAGCTGAGCATGCGGATCATACATTCTTCAGCGAGTGCTTCAATAGCGGTTCACTTTTCGGTTATGATGCCGTCATTACTGGCATTCACCCACAATAACAACAAAATTCATGTTCAAGTGTACACATCTGCTGTTCATTGCCGCACTCGGTTTACTCAGTCAACCACTGTTGGCACAGCCCCAAGTTGACCTCGTTGTCGTGAAAAAATCGCTGTCACAGTTACGACTGATGAGCAATGGTAAAATATTGCACAAATACCATGTTGCCATGGGGGATATGCCCCGCGGCCACAAACTGAAAGAAGGCGACCAAAGGACACCTGAAGGGCGTTATATTCTCGACTACAAAAAGCCCAACAGTACTTATTATCGGGCGATCCACATCTCTTACCCCAATGATGAAGACATGTTCCGCGCACGGGCGCTTGGCCTTAACCCTGGGGGCAGATCATGATCCACGGCCAAAATCCCCACACCGATTTATCTCCAGAAGAAGCGCAACAATACAACTGGACCAACGGTTGTATCGCCGTCACCAATAAAGAAATGGACGAAATCTGGAAGTTGGTTGAACCCGGAACCCCAATTGAGATTTGGCCATGAGTCAGGTGGTCGATTACCCAACGCTGCAGGCAGCTTATGCTGACTTTGCCGTTAAGATGCAAACATTCATTCATCGGCTTGGCTTGCAGGTGCTGACGCAGTGCGATCACGTGGCGATTCGTGTTAACAGTCAGCAATTAGCCGATGACTTGCGCCAGCATTTTTTACGTGACGGCGAGCTGCTGTCCGACAAGCAGATCAACGGTCGGCCAATATTGATCATTAAACTGTCACAAGCACTGAGCTTAGGCCAATACCACATTCCCTGTATTGAGTTGCCCTACCCCAAAGACAAAGTCTATCCAGAAGAGGGGTGGGAACATATTGAATTGGTGTTGCCATGCGGCGCCACTGACTGCACACAACTACAGCAAGCACTGCTAACCCAAGTGCCCACATTGGCCCCGGTGTTTGCCGGTGACGATGCTATCCGCATCAAATACAGTAGCCCCGCGGGTGCCGCGGAACGTTTGCCTAATCCGACGATTGCTTTTCAATGGCAAGGTTTGTGCGTCAAAGTGCACCCCCACAGCATTGCCGCCATTATTGCGAGTGAAAATACGTCATCATAAAAGAAGCCCGGAACTTCCCGGGCTTTGCTGCATATCATGCAAATGATTAATCTAGCACTCTAAGATTGTCTACGACGTTTTTTACATCATCCGTATTACGGGCAATATTCAGTGCCAGATCTTTTTCAGCGGACGAGTGCAACTCACCATCCAGCGACACAACGCCGTCTTCCGTGGTCACGTTAATGGCAGTACCGCTGACTTCGGGTTCAAACAATAAACGTGTTTTTACCACTGTGGTGATTTTGGTATCGGTGAGCATCTGTGCGGCATCATCCGTATTATCATCACGCTTGGTTGGTGAAGCTGGCATAACCGTCAGTTTGTTATCGACTGACGTCACCCCTTGCAAGCCTTCCACCAGCTCGCCGGCCAAGGCTTTATCAACATCACTGTCAACTTCGCCTGTTAGGATAACCTTGCCCTGATGCACCTCGGTGTTGATATCAAAGTTATTGAGATTGGTGTTTAGCAACAACACGCTTTCTGCTTTACCATCGAGCCAGGCATCATGAGCCTCATTTTTCCAATTCTGCGCATAGCTGTATGCCGGAATGAGTAAACCCAAGGCAAGGGTGGCAGATATCAGCTTGTTATTCATAACAACCTCCTTCTCGTGATTGAAAACCGCGTTATTGGTTTAATCTCCAAGCGCTGCTTAACACAGAGGACCAACAGCTAGATAACGCGTTTGTCATATGCACTATTACCATTACCAGAATGATGCCAACCTTAATAAATTATTTAATTTCAACTTGTTATATAGAAGCTCTATTGCTGCAACATGCAACATTCACGCGCATCCAGGTAAAATTTTCACCCCTACGGGTAACTTTTACTGCTTCAATCGTTGCCAAAATCCTGGTCACTAACCGGGAATACACTATCAAGACTTAATTGCCTGGCGGCGGCCATATCCGCCAGCAACGCGGATACCGATGCGGACTCGCAATAGGCAACACTACGGCGATGCCAACTCGCCACATCTTGCTCCAGCCGCCATAGTGCCAGACGAAAGGCATGACTGTTTGGCGGCGGCATCGATAGTGGTTGCTGTTTTAATATGCGATAACGATGCGCCAATAGCGGCGGGCTCCACATCAATACAGAGGGTAACGATGGCCAACGATGCCCCGACTGCTCTGCCAATCCGGTAAAACGTAGCAAACTCCCGGCAATGCCAGAATGTAGCCGTTGTAAGCGCGTCAATGTCCGGCGCAAATGATAACTGTCGGTTAACTGCAACCAGCGTTGACGCAAGGGCAATGGATCTAGTTCCAATCGCAAATTGAGGTATAACAATGCAACATCGGTGTTGCTGAAATGCTGGCAATTGCCGGCATGAGTGAACAGGCGCAACCCAGAGTGCAGATGAGTCACCTTTCGCATCATCATCTCCTGTTATTTCGAGTAAGGCAGCAAGATTTTGCAAATTGCTATACAAACACCGTACCAAGCGGCGGTACGGCAAGGCTGAACCTCGCCTTGCATAAGCACAGATTACCGTTGTTCACACTCAGCATCTGCCTTAAAGTGAGATGACACTGTTGCCGGAAGCTTCTATGTCTCGCCCAAAAATTTTTATTTATATCCAAGACAAACCCCTACTACAGCAGTTATCTGACTTGCCACAGTTACATCAGTGCGAGCGGATCTTCGCCACAGAAAACTGGCTGGAGGCACTGCAACAAGCAGCGGCCGATCTGGTGTTATTGCAGGCAACAGCCGTCACCACTACTGAGTTGCAACAGCTCACTAGCAACCCGCTTTTATTGCAACGGCAGTGGCTATTTTTCAGCGATGGCATGCCCGACCCCAAACTTGATCGCCTGATCCATAATGGCGCGGGCTACCATTTTCGCCCGCCACTGGATAACAAGTTACTGACAGAAGTGCTGGAAGATTTCCTCGCCGACTATGCACAACAGCAGCAAACAGCATTGAATGTCCCATGTGTCACCAACAGCGAACTGGATCAATTTGGACTGCTCGTAGGCTCATCTCGAGTCATGCGTATGCTGTACCGTACATTACGTAAAGTGGCTACCAGCGAGGCTCAAGTATTCATCATGGGCGAAAGTGGGACTGGCAAAGAGTTGGTGGCTAATACACTGCATCTTGCCAGTCACCGTAATCAAGGGCCTTTTGTGGCCATCAACTGTGGAGCACTTAGTCCAGAGTTAGTCGACAGTGAACTGTTCGGTCATAGCAAAGGGGCCTTTACTGGTGCGGTCAAAGATCATAAAGGCGTCTTTGAACAAGCTGAAGGTGGCACGCTATTCCTAGATGAAGTTACGGAAATGCCGCTGGCGCACCAAGTAAAGCTGTTGCGGGTATTGGAAAATCGGGAATATCGCCCCGTTGGCAGTCAACAGCTGAAACAAGCCGATGTGCGAATTATTGCGGCAACCAACCGCGATCCACAGCAAGCGATCACCGCAGAATTATTTCGCGAGGATCTCTATTTCCGTTTAGCGCAGTTTCCTTTGCAGGTGCCGCCATTGCGCGCACGGGAACAGGATATCTGCGGTTTGGCTAAACATTTTCTGGCATATCGCAATGCTGCTGAAAACACCAAGGTAGCCATTGCAGATAGCGCCCTTGCCAAAATTGCAGCCTACGCTTGGCCGGGAAATGTCAGAGAATTAAAACACACCATCGAACGTGCTTATATTCTCGCCGACGATCTAGTACTACCGCAGCATATTCAACTGCCGGAAGCTGACACATCGGCCACACAGCATTTAGCGACCAACATAGAAAACATACCGACGGGGATCCCACTAGAAGAACTGACTCGCGCCGCCATAGAAGCCACATTGGCAGAGAATAACGGTAACCGCAAAGCCACAGCGGAACAACTGGGGATCAGCATAAAAACGTTGTACAACAAGTTGGGAAAATACCAGTAAATTCAATAGTAAAAATGTTCCCTTCCAGCAATATTGCAGAGTTCTGCTGCAATTCATCATCTACAACTTTAGTTTAATTACATTATAAAAAAACTTGCATAGCGTCAGCCATTCGCTAACCTGTACACAATCCATTAGATTTTTCTTATGGATAAGTCATCCAGCCCTGTCACTCGCATCTCAGGGCCTATAAAAAAGAGAGGATAAGAATGACCAAAGTCGTGGTAATAGGTGCCGGACTCGGGGGCGTGTCCGCAGCGTTTGAACTGAAACAGCGATTACCAGCTGACAGCGAAGTGATGGTGATTAATGAAAGACCCGATTTTCAGTTTGTACCCTCTAATCCTTGGGTTGCCTTAGGGGAAAGGAAAACTCAAGATATCTGCCTGCCACTGGAAACCTATCTAGGCAAACGGAAAATCGCATTTTCCGCTGCCGGCGTCAGCGCCATTGATCCCGACAATAAACGGCTAACGCTGGGTGATGGGACACAGCAAGATTATGATTATCTGGTGATTTGTACTGGTCCTAAACTGAATTTCGATGCTATTCCCGGAAGTGGCCCACATCAGTTCACCCAATCGATTTGTACCGCGGAACATGCAGAAAAAGCCTTTGCCGCCTATCAGCAACTGCTGCAAGCGCCCGGCCCTGTCATTGTTGGCGCATTTCAGGGAGCAAGTTGCTTTGGTCCGGCTTACGAATATCTGTTCTCATTAGACAGTGCTCTGCGTGCAGCTAAAATCCGCCAGAAAGTGCCTTTGCTGTTTGTCACTAGTGAACCCTACGTCGGCCACATGGGACTCGGCGGCGTCGGTGACTCAAAAGGCTTGATGGAACATGAATGCCGCAAACGCGACATCAAATGGATCTGCAATGCCAAAACCGTCAAGGTTGAAGACGGTGTGATGCATGTTGAGGAGCTTAATCGCAAAGGTGAAGTCGAATTAACTCATGCGTTACCGTTCAACATGTCGATGATGCTACCGCCATTCAAGGGCAGTCCAGCGATTGCTGCGGTTGCGAAACTCTGTAACGACAAAGGCTTTGTCTTGACCGACAACTATCAGCGTTCAGTGGCTTATCCCGACATCTATGCCGCTGGCGTTTGTGTCGCCCTGCCACCGATGGAAGCCACCCCCGTACCGGTTGGCGTACCCAAAACCGGTTTCATGATCGAGTCCATGACAACCGCAATCGTTGACAATATGTTGTCTGCCATCAAGGGGAGGCCCCGAAGACAGTGCCAACACTCAATGCTATCTGTCTGGCCGATATGGGGGATAAGGGCGCGGCATTTGTGGCATTACCACAAAACCCGCCACGCAATGCTAACTGGACATCCATGGGGAAATGGGTTCACTTGGCAAAAATCGCCTTTGAAAAATACTTTATGTACAAAGTACGTCGCGGCACCAGCGAGCCCATATATGAAAAATATGTGTTAGGTGCAGTGGGGATCCATCGTACTGAAAAAGGTGATGATTAAGGTTGCAACTGAGTTCGACGCGTTGGTGTTAATCATCCGTCGGCAACAATACGTTAAGTGATGCTGGCCGTACCTGAATATTTAAGGTGCGGCCACTGAAATACTCGCCATCTATCACGTAATCCAGCCGTTTTGTCGATGAAATTCTGATCCTAGCGGCCTTTTGATGATGGGCATTAATATCCAGCGACTGCTTGGTTAAGCCATTCACCGTCAGTTCTGCAATGGTTAGCAACGAATCGCTCAGCCCTTCGGTAGGCGTTAACCAGGTGACGTCAAGCAAGCCATCGGTGAGATCTGTATAACCTGCCCCTTGCGCCAAAATGGTGGTGAGTGGTGCGCTGTTCGCCACGGTCACTGAGCCTGTATGCAGTGAAAATGGTGCCGATTTGTCCAAACGAACAGTCAACAACATCTCCCGATTTTGACTAAATGCCTGCCAAAACCCTTGTAAGTAGGCCAGTTCACCTAAGGCATTTTTACGTTCGCGGTTAGCGGTTTTGATCATTTGTGCTTCAAAGCCTACACCAACCAACAGCAATACCGGACGCCCATTACAGCGAGCCGTATCAATTCGCTGTTGTTCGCCGTTAATGATGGCCTCTAGCGCTGTACCGAGCGGCTCCAACTTGGCACCTAACCCCCACAGTACCTGACTGAGCGCATTGGTGGTACCCAGTGGAATAATGCCCAAGGGCAGATCTGTACCGATAACCGCCGAGGCTACTTCATTCACCGTGCCATCGCCGCCACCGGCGACCAGCATGTCAGCGCCGCTGCGAATCGCTTTACGTGCCAGGGCGGCAGCGGGCTTCTGCGGCGTAGTTTCCAGCACATGCACCTCATAATATTGCTGTAAACGCTGACAGATTTGCTCACGATATTTAGGCCACTTGCCACCACCAGAGACCGGGTTGACGATTAACCATAGCCGATGCTTTAACGACAATTCCTGCGATTGCCAAAGCCGTTTTAAAAATTTGAGTTGCCGTCGATTTAAACGAATGCTGGTGCGATGTTGGCGGATATCGGTCAGCACCTGCGTCACCGAATCAAACGACTCCCGGCACAACAACCAGGCCGCCACCATCAACACCGAGCGCCCCCGCCCTAGTGCACAATGCACCAACAACTTGCGGCCATGCCGCTGCTGCCTTGACATCCATTGTAATGCACGGCGCATCGCCGCTTTAGAGGGCACCGCATGATCCAGCACGGGCAGGTTCAAGTAGTTAATCCCGGCCTGTTGCAAATCTGCCATTGGAATTGCATCAAATTCAGCGGTGACATCCAGCACTGCGCCGATTTGCAGCCGTTGTAATTCGCTGATATCACTGCTGAACAGGCGACTTCCCAAATAGAGATCATCACGGATTTTACTGAAGCGCGGGGTAGCGTCATAGCGCCAAAACCAGGCATTAAAGCTGCCAGCAAGCCAGTGAAAAGGCAGTAATAACCACCGCATCAGCACAGATAACTGCCCGTTGCTTCGTTTGCGAAAAATACCGGGGCGGTTAATGGCGTATGCACTGGCAACTAATGTGAATGCCAGCGCTATCCAGCATAGCGGCAGCCACAGCCATGGCGAGGGTAACAACCACATCAGCATCACTGCCGATAAGGCGATCAGTATGTACAGTGCACTTAACGGCATATAGCTCCCGGCGCTTATCCGTTCAGGCTCAGACTAAGCGGCTATTGGGCGGATTTTTTTATGACTTTATCCATACTTGGCACCACTGACGCGGCATCAAGACGCATCTGATACCAGTTGATGCGCCAGTCCAGATGTGGCCCACTGGCACGGCCAGTAGCACCGACTTCGGCCACTTTCTGCCCCTGTTTAACTCTATCACCAGCTTGCAGATAAAGTTTGCTCAGATGCAGAAACGTGGAACTAACGCCATAACCGTGATCTATGATGACAGTGCCACCGGAATAGAACATATCTGGCACAGCTAAAGTGATAACGCCATCAGCAGGGGCAACCACCACTGTGCCAGTTTTAGCGGCCACATCAACACCGTAATGGGGATTTCCCGGTTTGCCGTTATATACCCGTTGGCTGCCATAGACGCCGGAAATTCTGCCGGTCAGCGGCCAGATAAAATCTTCTGCAAACCCAGCTTCTTCAGAAGAAACCGCCCTTGCCTGGCTTCACCATGGCACTGTCTTTGGCCGCACGGGCAACATCCCGAGGATCTGGCTGCATGATTTTCTGGCTGATACCGTTAACTTTGGAGATACGGTACTGGCGCTGAGCAATAGTGAGCTCATGTGTTGCAGTACGACCATCCGCGTAAGTCATCGTCAATGTATGCTGTAATGGTGCTTCACGTTCAAAGCCAAAAACGAACGCACCTTGTGGACTCACCTGCAACGGCGTGCCATCCAACACTATCTTTGTGCCGGGAGCCACACGGCCACGGAGCAGTGCCCCTTGTTCCAACGTGCCTTTCAGTTGCAAGTCATCTTGAGTAGCCGCTGCGGTTTGAAGCAACGGCGGACAACTGCTCAACAGTAATGAGATCAATAAGGCATGACACTTGGTAAACTGCATAAACGACGCTTGCACCTCTTGAACAAAAAATTATAACAACTGACCTGCTACGGCGATGGCACCTTTACCAATGCCTTCGAACGCCATCACCCGGTAGTGACGACCCGGCATTTTAGCTGCCAGCGTATCCGCCATAAATTGTGCTAACAGTTCTATGGTAGTGTCATCGGGGAGCAGATCACAACACCCTTTAGGCATCGCCAGTTGGAACTCGCCTTGCGGCGCTGTGTAACGAAAACCATAGTGACTATCGTCGCTAATACGGCATTGCGACGACATTGTCAGTTGCGCAACGGGCACCATATCGGCCTCACTACCAAGATAAACATCTTGCCAGCGTTCGGCCCAATACCTATCCCATTCGGGAGCCGGCACCGCATTCTCAAACACTTTTATCGGGCTCCGATGCCCATGCGCAATACGCTGGCAATTACCATCGTGTTTTTTAGCCCGTGGCTGTAATGGTAAAAAGGCCCATCTAATAGTTCATTGCGCAGCGTTAGGCTGATGTTATCGACATTATCAGGCAAGGCGTTGCGCAGGGCGTTAATCAGAAAATCATTCACACTATCAAAATCAATCAGCTCACAGGGCACCAACGCGAACGCCTGTGCCGGACACGCTAAATGAATCGTCCCTTTGCGGCTGGCAAAGTC
The DNA here is from genome assembly GCF_018394335.1 of Shewanella dokdonensis. Taxonomy (NCBI): domain Bacteria; kingdom Pseudomonadati; phylum Pseudomonadota; class Gammaproteobacteria; order Alteromonadales; family Shewanellaceae; genus Shewanella; species Shewanella dokdonensis. The sequence goes on from NZ_CP074572.1 coordinate 4,096,127, forward strand.
AATCCACACGGTATCATTCTGTTGCTGCCAACGCAGATCACCACAAGCCGTTGGCACTAACAAACGATGATCGGCTACTTCATCAATAACCCGTTTGATGGTGCGTTTAACCTTGCCAAAATCCAGCACCATGTTTTGCTGATCCAGCCCGCCCTCCAGCAGTACATCGACAACCCAGCTTTCGCCAACCATGCCTCGCAGTGGGCACAGATAAGAGAAATCGATCACCGTCAAGTCTTTCACAAAAAGCTGCATGTTTTCTCCTGGGCAGAGATACAGTCCACCCCGATTTTATCAATATTGAATGAAACAGACGGCTACACCAGTCCATTGTTTAGCGACATTTTTTGTGCTGTGTTTCCAAAGAACCACAGCATTTCAACTTATATTCCGTTATTATACCTGCGTCACTGACAAACTTAAGAATGTAAGACAGGTACTCTATGAAAACCCTTATATGCAACGCGCAACTGGTGAATGAAGGTGTCATCACCAGCCAGGATCTGTTGATTGAAGATGGTAGGATCAGCAAGATCGCCGCACAAATCACGGCTCCGGCAGGCGCGACGGTTGTCGATGCCGCCGGTAAATATCTGCTGCCCGGCATGATCGACGACCAAGTGCATTTCCGTGAACCCGGCTTTCCAAACAAAGGCACTATTGCCAGTGAATCTCGCGCTGCTGTCGCTGGCGGGATCACCAGTTTTATGGAAATGCCTAACGTCAATCCGCAAACCACTAATCTTCAAGCACTGGAAGACAAATATACCCGAGCCTCGCAAAGTTCGCTGGCAAATTTTGCCTTCTATCTCGGTGCTACCAATAATAACCTTGAAGAAATCAAACGCCTCGACCCCAATCAGGCCTGCGGTGTGAAAATTTTCATGGGGGCTTCTACCGGCAATATGTTGGTAGATAATCAGCAAACATTAGAAGGCATCTTTGCTAACTCGCCAGTGGTTATCGCAACCCACTGCGAAGATAGCCCGATGATCGCTATCAATGAAGAGAAAATGCGGCAGCAATACGGCGAACATGTTCCCGTTTCGCTGCACGGCGAAATCCGTTCGCGTGAGGCCTGGCTTAAAATCGTCTAAATTGGCAACAGATCTGGCAATTCGCAACAAAGCCAGGCTGCATGTGCTGCATTTGACAACCGCTGACGAACTGCACTTATTCCTACCGGCTAAAAAATTGGCTGATCTGAAAGGGGCCAATATTACCGCCGAAGTCTGCGTACATCACCTGTTCTTCAATGACAGTGATTACGAACGGCTGGGTAGCCAGATTAAATGTAATCCGGCCATCAAAACTCGTGCTGACCAATTAGCGTTACAAAAAGCCGTCAATGACGACATTCTCGACATCATTGCTACCGACCACGCGCCGCACACTTGGGAAGAAAAACAGGCCGACAGCTATTTTAAGATGCCGTCCGGTTTGCCATTGGTGCAACATGCGCTGCTGAGCCTGTTAGACCTGCACGCACAGGGCGTTTTCTCGCTGGAAAAAATTGTCCAAAAGACCAGCCACGCCATTGCCGAGCGCTTTGAGCTGAAAGATCGCGGATACTTGCGTGAAGGTTATATTGCTGACTTGGCGCTAGTTGACCTCAGCGCACCTTTCACCGTCACCAAGGAAAATACCCGTTATCACTGTGGCTGGACTCCTTTTATGGATCACCAGTTCGCGGCCAGCATTGCCGGCACTTGGGTCAATGGGATCCATAAATTCGATGGCAGTCGCTTTATCGACAACACCGTAGGTGAACGCCTACAATTTAACCGTAGCCATTGATTTTTATCGTAAAAAAACAGGCACGTACATGTGCCTGTTTTTTTATGTGCGGTAATTAATGACTTTTCAATCGGCGATCCAATTGGTCTTTAAGATTGGCAGGGACACCTTTTATCACAATGGTGTCCGATACCGGATCATATATCACCCGTTCACCGAGGTGGGTACTGTCAAAACTCAAAGACACGCCGCCGCCAGTGCCGGAAAACTTCTTCAGTTGCCGTAGTGTGGATTTATCGGCGGGGAAATTCTCTTCCAAGTCATATTCGCCTTGAACGGCGAAGTCATAAAGACTCCATGCCAGACTCGGCTAATTCGTCTGCCAAATCTTTCAGTTGCACATCGGTGCCGATTTCCACCTGTTCCTGACAATATTCAAAGACCCGGTTGCGGCATTGCTGGCGTTCATCTTTGGTTAAATCGCCTTCCGCAACATAATCTTCTACCACCTGCATCAACTGCTTACTTTGCTGCTTAGCATTGACGCCTTCGACACACCCCATAAAATCCAAAAAGAAATCAGCGACTTTACGACCTGCCCGGCCACGCACAAACGAGATATATTTGCGGGATTCAGCATCGCGCTGCCATTCAGTGAGGTCGATCCGTGCCGCCAACTGCAAATTTGCCAGATCCAGATGGTCATTCTGCGTCAGTTCCATATCATCCAATACTGTCATGGACGATTTGGCATTGAGTAACGCCACGAACAGGTAATCGGTTGCCATATGCTGGTACAGTGCCAACAGCAAGAAGCCGCCTTGGCTGAAATCGTACTTTGACAGCTCCTCTTGCAACAATTTACCAGCAGCAGCAGAGAACTCAACAAAGCCCAACTCATTGCTAATATAGGATTGCAAGGCATTTTTGAACGCTGGATTGGCTTCGCCATCCTCGCCATGAACACCAAAAAACCAAATCCCTTACCGGCTTTAGCCGAGTAAGTTTGGTGTAACTCCTCCACCATCGCTTCTACGGCTACACCATTAAGCAATGGTTGTGGCCGTAAACGGCAACCTAACTTACCTTCACTGTTCAAAGTGATAGCGTGAATAATCGCTTGTTCAACGTGAATACTCATAGGGCTTCGTAGTGCTACTCTGTGGTAAATCCGGTATTATATGCCGCTATTCCAGTCATGAGTGAAAATTTTTGATATGCCGATTCAATCCAAATATAGCAATGCTGAAGTTGAAACCCTGATTGCCGAACTGCTCAGTGTATTAGAAAAACACCAAGCACCGACCGATCTTAGCCTGATGGTCTTAGGGAATACGGTTTCTCACCTGCTATCAACCAAAGTCAGCCAAGAGTCAAGACTGGCATTGGCCGAGCAATTTGCTAAAGCACTGACACAATCGCTGCGCTAACTGGCGCTAATTACTGGTATCTTTTACCGAAAAAACCGTAAGATACACAAGCAACTCGAAATACGCGGAAGCTGAATGGTGGAGCAAATAAAACAACGGGGAAGAGACAGAGTGTCGCGCCTGATCAACTGGGGGCACTGGTTTGCTTTTTCAATGGCATTCTAGCCATGCTGATCGGTATTCGTTACCTGCAATCACCAGGGCTGCCGGACTCGCTGATTGGTTGGGGTTACCTGACGGTCAGCACTATTGGTCATTTCAGCTTCCTGTCGTTTATTGTGTACTTGGTGTTGTTGTTCCCAATCACACTGCTATTACCTTATTCCCGTATTTTGCGCGGTTATGCCGCCGTTATTGCTTGTATCGGTTTATGTACCTTGCTTTACGATACTGTGGTCTATCAAGACTACGGCATGCACCTCACCCCTTTTGCCTTTGATCTGGCGTGGGCTGACCTCAATGGCTTATTGCAAGGACCGTCTTTCATCATTATGCCAGTTGCCATACTGGTCATAGAGTTAATTGCCGCAAATTGGCTATGGAAACGCATAGAACACATCCAGCGCCGTAACTGGGGCAATAAGCTGGTGATTTTTATTGGCATCTGTTTTGTGAGTAGTCATCTGGTGCACATCTGGGCGGATGCGGCCGATGTTACTGAAATTACCCGTTTTGATGACACCTACCCCATCTCTTACCCAGCAACTGCCAAAACCTTTATGGAAAACCATGGCATTGATGGCAGCAACAACCCTGATATCAAAGTCGAACGCAGCCTCAAGTATCCGCTAGCACCATTGCAGTGCCACGCCGATGTGCATCCCAATATCTTACTCGTCGCCGTTGATAGTTTCCGGGCAGATTTGGTAGATGAACAGACAATGCCATTTTTATCGCATTACAGTCAGCAAAATCAGTTATTCACCCACCATTTGAGCGGCGGTAACCAATATAGCAGTGGCATGTTTTCGCTACTTTACGGATTACAGGGCAGCTATATGGATGCGGTAGACCTGAATTATACCTCGCCCTTGTTGACGCAGACCCTAAAAATGCAGGGATACCGGCTGGCACTGTTCACAACCGACGATGGAGTGAATGAAGCCAAGCCCAAAGCAATTTTCAAGGATTTCACGCCCATATTAGCGGCGGAACAAGGTGGCAATGCACTGAGTGATATTGCCAGTATTGATGCTTTCCAGCAGTGGCGACATCAGCAAACAACGCCGTGGTTTGCATTGCTGAACCTAAAATCGCCTGAAGATTATGATACGCCAGTCGGTTTTTGGGAACCCAGACAGTAAAGCCAAGTACACCACTGAAACCCGCTGAAAAAGTGCTATTTAACCAGTATCGGCAGTCACTTAATTTCATTGACCAACAGTTGCAACGCTTACTGGAAGTATTACCGAGCGATACCATCGTATTAGTGACTGGCGTCAGCGGTAAACTGTTCACCAGTAATGCCGATGAAGCCCATCGCAACGTCTCCCTAGCAACGTACAGGTGCCATTAGTGATCCACTGGCCTGGGAGTGTCAGTGGTAAAGTTAATTACCGCACCAGCCATTACGGTGTAGTTCCGACGCTCATGACTCAGGTACTGGGATGTACTAATCCCGCCTCCGATTACAGCGCCGGGCGCCATCTAATGCAACCCGACGATCAAACTTGGCTGTATATAGGCGACAATCGTGTGTTTGCCATATATCAGCAAAACGAAATTACCGTGATAGACCGACACGGGAAATACCGGATTTATGATGAAGATTATGCTCACCGCCTGCACAAGAAGATGAGTGTTCCAGAAATGATTGAAGTGATGCGCGAAGGACGGCGATTGTACGGTCATTAAACCAAATAGTTTTTAATGATCTTTTATGAGAGAGCACAAACTAGACAGTTGAATCCGTTCAGCTAATTTGCCACTTGCACTGTATCTTGGCTCTTGGTAAAGTTCTGCCTCGTTGAAGCGAGCCTCTGCGCAGTTCGCTTATTGACAACACATTCGGTATGTAGCGCAGCCCGGTAGCGCACTGTCATGGGGTGTCAGGGGTCGGAGGTTCGAATCCTCTCATACCGACCAAATAACTTACTGAAAAGCCTAGCAATTATCGCTAGGCTTTTTTGTTTAACCACCCTACTCGCAAAACTCTCGCAAAATTCCCGCGAAACCTAACATCAAAATGATGCAAAAATGGCGTGCTTAATCTCCGTTCCAGCCCCTGCTTAAACCACATCTGGCCATGTAGTCCCATGAGCAAACTGAATAGTTATTACCAATGCAGAGATAAGAGTTTTACCTCGTCTATCTATTTAAAGATGCAAGTCAGGGGTACCTTCGGAAAAAGGTAATCTTGGTAACATTTTTAAAAACATCAATACTTTCATGCAATTATATAATTTTAAAAGGTAACTAAAAGGGTAACCAAAAGGTAATCTGGTTACCCTTTATTGGAGTCATTTTCGATACAAATTAAAGCATTAAATATCAGTTAGTTAGCAACAAAAGGTAATATTTATTACCTTATATTACCTTTAAAAGGTAACCTATTAACTCTTTTAAAATCATAGCATTAACCCCATATTTCGAGGGTGGTTACTAAAGTTACCCTTTTCCGATGCCCAACCTAAAATCAGACTCGGCAAATGTGAAGATATTGATCACTTACTCAATTATTGCGTTGTTTTGCGTAGTTTTTCTGGAGAGTGAATCCCTTCTTGCCACCAGTGCTGGCGCGGGATTATCTGTTTGCGTTGCTGCGTTCTTTTCATTCGATAAAGCGCGCAGGCGCGGCGGTCGAGCGCGCGCGCTGGGAGTTGTCTGGGGTAAAATTGAGGCAAAAAGAAAGCAGCCGAAGCTGCTCTTATGTAAATACTCTTTGGACAAAAGCGTGTTAGATTCCCAATCTCTAATTTTTGAGTTTCGGATTAACATTTCTATGGGTTAACGCCTTGCTCTGCGGAAACTTAGGAGCGGAACGAGTAAATTTTCCGTAGCAGCAACTTGTTAGCTATGGGGCCTTTATTTCTCTTAACTTTGGCTGACGTTGAGCTTTTTTAAAATACCCATAGATTCACCGCAGCATCTTTCAAATAACTCATTTCGCCATTCAATTGAGTTTAAAACTTTCGAGGCAACTACTTCAATTCCATTAAGGTATCGATGTCCCCGATGTATTATACCAAAATTCTTCGCAGGGCCTTCACGATAGATGCCTACAAGTTGTGGGGCACCACCACTATATGGATCTTGCTTGGATTCAAGTGAGTCACAGAAGGCACTAAAAACATTTCTACTAGTTCTTCCTGATTGATGAGGATCTTGGCTAGGATTTCCAACCCATTGTTCATACCATGTATTTAAAGAAGTCTTTCCACTACCGGCACTTGCTATTAATCCAGACCTTTCAGGTAACTCAATTTTATCAGCTGTAACCCTATCAGGAGTAACCTCAATTCTGGCAGCATGGAAACTAGACCTCATCCTATTCCCCAAGCGGGTTGCATATAAAATTTGACAAGTTCCTCTATGAGCCTTTGGCATCAAACTGAGATTCCTTTCAATCTCGCATCTGGTCTTTTCAATTTTTATTTCTATAGAGTCACTTTCACAGAGTAACAATCCATCATCAATATGCTCAATTAACTGACCTAATATCTGTATAGGGAACGAAACTGAGCCGCAATAGCCAAATACTTCAGGAAAATTTCTTGAAGCAAACAACTTCCGGCCTACGTCCCAAGTAACATTTTTACCCCAGGAAATTCGACTATCGCTAGCAATATAAATCGATGCTGGGCCATGTGTATCGATACCAGTCCATGAAAATAGTGTTGTCATCTATGAATCTCTTGGCATAAGTAGTAATCTTTGTTCATCCGTGGTGATCATCACCATAACAGAGCAACCCCGGGCCCCTCCACCAAAAACGTTATGGGGGGACAGGTAGAGAACATTTCCCCAGGTAAAACTGGGGAAGTCCCGGTTCGCAGAGTTCCTTTTTGTTAGCTATTTTCAGCATGGACAATAAACCTCGAGCGCTCATTGATGCCATCGAATGTGATTATCTCAACGCCATTGAGGCTGCTACACGGGCAAACAAACGTAGGTTTACCCGCTCTTGGACAAAGTAAGTTAACTCACAAAATTTCTACACTAACTCTTTGATAATTTTAACCTGCTGTAAGAACTCAGGAACTTTTACCAAACCTTCTTTCCAATACTGGCTGGACTTCAACATTTTATTGGCTAGTTCTGAAGTTAAATACTCATGGTTTTTCACAAGTATATCGGTGCCGATAGGAGAGCTTTTATCTGACGACAGCTTCGCAGCATATACTTGAATGTGCTGACGCATTTCAAATTTTGCGGTTTCTGGAACCTCTTCTTCTGCGGCACAAAAATCCAAAAAATCACTTATTTCGGTTTCTGTCTCATTACACAGCGCAAGTATTCCTTCAAGATCAGCAACACAGCAAAAGTGGATGTTTTTCAGAGGTATCCTACCAGCAACAGCTTCATCTATTCGTTGTCTATACTCTTGCCCTAAATAAGAGGCGAGTTTAACACCGTTACCAAGGTAGAAATCTTGATGAGTAACAATGAGGGCATATCTATCGTTAAAGTCTGCAAGCTTATCAAAACCAACATTACTCAACTTAGCTGCACACTCACCTGCTTGCTTAATACCTTTCAGATGAGTATCCCGTAATTTGTCCTTAATTATATGACTCTGATCAGTAACAAGTACTTTTTGGTTTGGTTCAACGCCCTTTGCATCAATAAAAACCGAAGTTCCGTTTCGTTGATGTAAGAAGTCGACAACTTTTCCTTGTATTTTGTTATCTTTATAAATAACCTTCAGTTGCTCTTCTCGTGTGATCTCGAAACCATACACATTAAATACATATGCTAAATAATCTTCAAACTCTTTAGTAAACTTGTCTCGAAAACCTTCTGAGTCAGCCGTTTTGAGGGTTCTGAGGACAAACTCACTCAATCCTATACTTGCAACATATGGATGAACGGTTGATATACCTTCAGCTAAAATAAGAATTGGTTTCTCTAGCAATAGTGGTTCAGAAAAATACTCTTCTGCTCTTACATCTCCGTCCCCTCTAATTTCGAATTTTCGGCATTTCATCAATTGTTGTAACTGCTGAAAGTTGGCTCCAACTAAACTGAGGTACTGCTTTATTAGTGTGACTGGATATCCCGGCGAAAGCTTTGGTAAAAACTCTTCGTATTTGATGACTGGTTTTTTGGAAAGATAAAATATAGAAAAGAAAAAACCGACAAAACAAAAAAGTCTTCCAACTCAATTTCTGTCTGAGCTTTGAAGCTATCTCGAAAAGACCGACTTGCGCTTTCATGACACATGATTGTGAACAATCTGACCAAAAAATAGTTGTGTGCTATCTGGTTAGTTTGGAATCTGAGTTGTGTTAATAGAAATGCCCTTAAAGACAGCCAAATATTATCCTCATCGGCAAAATTGGTAGCTTTTCCTTGTAATTCCCAAATTTTATTCAATATTTTCCAAACATCTTTTGCAGTCGCAGGAACAGCGCTTTGGTTGGGCTCTAGTTCTAATGTCCACTCCAGCATTAAACAGACCGTCCAAGGTCGACCTAATACACTAGACTCACCCCGATAAACGGTATGTAGCCGAGTCAGTAAGTGCTGTACAACAGACGCTTTTGTGTAACGTTTTATCAAATTCCTGATCTTCTGAGTGTCTCTGCTAAATGACATCAAATATCCTCAGTTATTGAATCGCCATTAGCCCAATAGACACTCTGGATCATTACAAGAATTTGGTCAACTAGCTGGTGACATGCTGAACTTGTTAGGTGATACGTAACAAGGAAAGGGGCAATTCATGGCTACACGCTGGCCCCCTGCACCAGCGCTTGCCAAGTGCTTAATCGCCAACCGATGCCGCCAGACTAAACGCCTTAAACCGGATAATTTCTTCTCCTGCCCAGTCGTTGATGCTGAGCAGGTTTTGACGGATGCACTCGAGTTCGTTGGCATCAAATACCTTGGCGGCCTTTTCCACATCCCCAAAGCCGCCGGTGTTGTTGGGCATGATGCCCATCAGTTGGGGTGGTACCCGGTGGGCACCGAGTTGGTCATCGCGTGATACGTTCTTGATGGATAGAAATTCATCCTTGGCGGCCACTTCGGCCACGGGGATCAACTTCATGCCATCCTTATTACCGCCGGGCGAATGCAAAAACAGGTTACGGAAGTTGCCGGGGCCTTTGCTTTCTTTCAGGCTCTTGCGCAGGGCGTCCACGTCCTGGTTGTTCACGTTAGAGTCTGTCAGGTACAGGATAAAGCCGGCGTGGCTGCCGTTCTCATAGTAGCGGCGCCGAAACAGGGTGGCTGATTCATTCAGCAGGCTGGAATTCATGCTGGCAACATAATCCGGCACGCCATAAATCTCCTGGTTGATATCCGCTTCCATCAGGTGAAACAGCTCATGGGGCTGAAATGCCAGTTCATCGGCCAGGTTCGGTACCCACCAGTATTGGTGTGGTTTAACGCCAACCCGGGTGTATTTGGCGGGGCTTACCTGATAACTGGCCGTGCCGCCGGTGCGGTTGGGGATACGCTGCAGGTAGGCATTGGCAAAAATCAGCAAATCCATCACCAGCTTGGTGAACTCATGCAGCGACAGTTTGGGATGCGGGATAAAACACGCCTTAAGAATGTTGCGCTTCACCTGAATGGCGGAGGCGTGATGCACCGCGGCGCGGTAGATGCGCGCCAGGCCATTCATCGACAGCGGCGGCTCGTACCACTTGCCGTTGCTCATGGCTTCCAGGTAATCAAAAATCTCCCGTTGCGATAACACCGGCATCGGTTCCCCAAAGGTAAACGCCTCAATGCGGTGATTGGGTTCAGTTGTTTCAAGTGTGTCGTTTGACATCAGTCGTAAATCTCCATCATTGAGGTGGCGTTGTCGCTTATATCGAGCGGTTCGTTATACAGCGCGTGAATGGTGGCCCAGGCGATATCGGCATGGCTGGTTTCTTCACTGCGCGAGGATTCATAGGTCACTTGCCGCTGCGAGGCGGTGAGGGTTTTGCGGATGGACATAAAGGCTTGTGCTAGGTCGGTCCAACCAGCATCAAACTCCAGTCGGCCCTTGCTGATAACGTCATAGGCTTTGATGACCATCTGCGCTTTCAGTGACGGGGTATACAGGAACGGCGTGGCCGGGAAGAACTTCTTCACCAGCTGGTACACCGATTCACCCAGGCCAGTGGTATCAATCCCGATAAAGGTGACGTGATAGCGCCGGGTCAGTTCACGGATTTGGTTGGCCTGCGCTTCAAAGTCCATGCCCGCCCAGCGGTGTTTTTCAATAATGCGGTGTTTGCCGCCCTTCACGGCCGGCGGGCAAATCACCGAGCAGCCAGCGCTGTCACCCTGCCCGCCTTTGGCCGGGTCGTAACCAATCCACACTTCGCGCATGCCCATCGGCCTTGGCGCAAACGGTTTGTAATCGGTCCACACTTCCCACGCATCTACCATGCAGCGCTGCATCATCTGCATCGGGAATACCGACTGCGAATCATCGATAAACTCGCACATCAGCAGGTTCTGATACTCTTCCGGGCTGTATTCCAGGTGCAGGGTATCTGGGTCAAACAGGTTACAGCCCTGGCGGATGGCATCATCTACGGTGACCACCTGGCGCCATTGGCTGTCCTCACAGGCACGGCCATTGGATAACGCCGGGTGACTCACATCCAGGGTGATACGTTCGGCCTTGGAGCGGCCGCGGTTAAACAGCGCCCCGGACCAGAACGGGTACGCATCATGGTTCAGCGATGACGGAGTGGAGAAATAGGTCTGGCGCCACTTCTTGTGCATCGCCATGCCGGAAGCCACTTTGCGAAACTCCTGGAACTTGTGGATCCAAAAGTATTCATCCAGATACAAATTGCCGTGGTAGGACTGCGCGGTGCGGGCGTTGGTCCCGAGAAAATACAAAATGGCGCCGTTGGCGAGCACAATCGGGTCACCGCTCAGCTCCACTTCGGCCACATCCCGCGCAAACGCCAGAATGTACTGCTTGAACACATGCGCCTGCGCCTTACTGGCGGAGAGGAATATCTGGTTGCGCCCGGTATCAATCGCATCCAGCAGCGCTTCATGGGCAAAGTAGTAAGTCGCACCGATTTGCCGCGATTTGAGGATGTTGCGGATACGGTGGCTTAAACCCGCCTGATACCAGGTGCGCTGGTAATCAAACATCTGCGCATTGAAGGCAGACCACAGCTTGTCGCGCTGCTCATCGGTGATAAGGTTTTTCACCGGTTTGCGCTTGTCGCCGGCATTACGGTGATGCACCTTGGGGTTCAAATCTGCTTCATTGCCGCCATTCTGGTAGCGGGTGATACGGGCAATACGCTCGAGCTGCCGCCCAAGCAAATCCATCTCTTTAAAATCCCGCCCGTCTTTATCGGGCTTGGCAATGAGCTGCACCATGCGCATTTCCAGCGCCGCATCCACCCGGTCAATGGGCTTGGCGTCATCCCAGCCATCGCGCTTTTTCCAGGAAGACACGGTGGTTTCTGGCACAGCCAAATGCTGGCTGATATCCCGCACATACCAGCCCTGCCAGTACAGGTATTTGCTGCTGGCGCGGGCTGGTTTGCAGGAGCGACTCGGCGATATCGGGCATAACAACTCTGGGCAATCACACAATAGCGCCAGTGTAAAAGCGTGGCGGCCAGAGTTTGGCTCATGGGGGCGGTAGCTGCTGTGTGTCACCCTCCGGCTACGTTGCCCCCTTTAGCCCCCTTCTGACCATAGCAACAGTCACGTCCGAGCCACTTATGCCAAAGGGTTTTCATGAAAAAGTCCAAATTCTTCCGGGTGTTTACCGAAGGCGACACCACTGACGGTCGCGAAATCCAGCGCAACTGGATTGAAGAAATCGCCGAAAGCTACAACACCGCCAAATATGGCGCGCGTATCTGGCTGGAGCATATTCGCGGCATCCTGCCGGATTCACCGTTTAAGGCCTATGGCGATGTCACCGCCGTCAAGGCGGAAAAGGTCGAAGACGGCAAGCTGGCGCTGTTTGCGCAAATCTCCCCGACCGAAGACTTGCTGGCGATGAACAAGGCACGTCAGAAAATCTATACCTCGGTGGAGATTGATCCCAACTTTGCCAAAACCGGCAAGTGCTACCTAACCGGGCTAGCGGTCACCGATTCCCCCGCCTCCCTCGGTACCGAAATGCTGGCGTTCTCGGCCAAGAGTGAACACAACCCGCTGGCCTCACGTAAGCAGAAACCTGACAACCTGTTTACGGCGGCGGTGGAAACCACCCTGGAGTTTGAAGATGACGAGCCGCAAACCTCGGGGCTGTTCAACCGCGTCAAGGCCCTGCTGGGAAAAGCCAGCAAGGTGACCAATGACGAATTTGGCGAGGTGCATCAGGCGGTCGAAGCCATTGCCCAGACCACGGCCGATGTTGAAACCCGTTATGCCCAGCTGCAGCAGCAGTTTACCCGCCAGCAAACCACGCTCAGCCAAGTGACCACCGAGCTCGAACAACTCACGGCCAACTTCAACACCCTGAAACAGCAGTTGGATAACGAACCCGGTCACCACAGCCAGCGCCAGCCTGCAAGCGGTGGCGATAACACAGTAAAAACCGATTGCTAGGAGTCCTCTACATGCGCAACGAAACCCGTCAACTGTTCAACGCCTATACCCACCAGTTGTGTGCCCTCAATGGCGTGGACAGCACTAACACCAAATTCACTGTCACCCCCAGCGTGCAGCAGACGCTGGAAACCCGGATGCAGGAAAGCTCCGAGTTCCTGACCCGGATTAACATCGTGCCGGTGAATGAAAAGAGCGGTGAAAAACTGGGACTGGGCATTAACAGCACCATTGCCAGCACCACCGACACCACCAAACAGGACCGTCAAGCCATCGACCCGACCGATTTGGATGCGGCGGGTTATGACTGCACCCAGACCAACTTTGATACGGTGCTGCGTTACGCCAAAATCGACATGTGGGCCAAGTTTCCCGACTTTCAGGCGCGTATCCGTGACACCATTTTGAAACGCCAGGCACTGGACCGCATCATGATTGGCTTTAACGGCACCAGCCGCGCCGCCACCTCTGACCGCGGCACCAACCCGCTGTTGCAGGATGTGAACAAGGGCTGGCTGCAGAAAATCCGTGAGTACGCACCGCAGCGCCACATGAAAGAAGTGGCGGCCGATTCCGGTAAAATCATCATCGGCACCGACTACGCCAACCTGGATGCACTGGTATTCGACATGGTCAACAACCTGATTGAACCCTGGTACCAGGACGACACCGAGTTAGTGGCTATCTGTGGCCGCAAGCTGCTGGCTGACAAGTATTTCCCTATCGTCAACAAGAACCACGAACCCACCGAAACCCTGGCGGCCGATTTGATTATCAGCCAGAAACGCCTCGGCGGCTTACCGGCCGTGCGCGTGCCCAGCTTCCCGGCCAACGGCATTCTGGTAACCCGCATGGATAACCTTAGCCTCTACTGGCAGGAAGGCGCCCGCCGCCGGCATATCGTGGATAACCCGAAACGTGATCAGATTGAAAACTACGAGTCCTCTAACGATGCCTACGTGGTGGAAGACTATGGCTGTGCTGCCTTTGCTGAAAACATTACCTTTACCCAGGGAGCCTAATTCATGATGTCACCTGCCCAAGCGCATCGCGACCGGGTACTGGCGGCCAAGCGTGGCGGGGATAATCCCGCCCTCGACCAAAAGGCCCTCAACCAGTACGAACTGATGTTGATGCAGCTCACCGAGCACCGCCGCGCGCTGAAGACCTTGCAGTCCATCGACCGCAAAATCCAGGCGAAGCGCCAGTTTCTGCCGCAGTACACCCCGTATCTGGACGGGGTACTCAGCGCCAACCGCGGCCAGCAGGATGAAGTGCTGACCACGGTCATGCTATGGCATATCGATGTGGGCGACATTGCCGCCGCCATCAGGCTTGGCCGTTATGCCATCCAGCATGACTTGACCATGCCGGACCGCTTCGAGCGCGGTCTGCCCTGCACCTTTGCCGAAGAGGTGGCCGATGTGGCAACGCGCCTGCTGGGCAGCGATAACGCGGTCAGTAGCGCCCTCATTGCCGAGGTGATTGCGATGACCGCCGACTGCGACATGTACGACGAAGTGCGCGCCAAGCTCTATCGCGCCTATGGCGAAGCCCTGGAAGCGGAAGAACAACTGCAGCCCGCCTTCGATGCGTACCAGACCGCACTCAAATACAACGACAAGGTGGGCGTGAAAAAGCTGATGGAAAAGCTTGGCCGCACCTTGGGCACCTCACAGCCAGACGGCGGTAGTCATACCGCCAGCTAACCGAGCGACCACGCGCACCGGACGGCGCCCACCTGATGAATAGATAACGATTTCAGGATGGCGGGCCCACCGTCCTCCCCTGACACGATAGCGGAGGCCACATGAGTTTTATCGCCACAGCACCAGCCAGTGAAGGCACTGTCACCAATGATGGCTTTTGGCCGGAGATTGATTTAGCCGCCTTGCAGCTCACCATGCGCCTGGATGGCACCGTCACCGCCGAGCGGCTGCAGCATGCCGCCATTAACGCGATGATTTTGGTCAACCGCGATTTGGCTCAATGGCAGCAGCGTCAGCAGGATAACGGCTACACCACATTGGAGGCGGTACCGGCGCGCACCATCAACGGCAGCTCAGAGCGGCAATACCTCTATCTGCGGGCGGTGTACTGTCTCACCAAAGCCAACCTGAGTGAGCGTTATAGCGATTACGACAGCACCGCTGCCAAGCAGGATGACGGCGACAACCTGCAGAGCACCATTGATGACCTTCGGCGCGATGCAGCCTATGCCATCCGCGATTTGATGGATATCACCCATGTGACGGTGGAGCTGATTTGATGGGCATGACCGTCTACAGCCAGCAGGGCGATACCCTCGACTTATTGTGTCAGCGCCATCTGGGGACTACCCGTCGCGTCACCGAAAAGGCGCTGCAGCTCAACCCGCACCTGGCAGACAAAGGGCCGGTGTTGCCGCTGGGCACGGCGGTTCTGCTGCCAGAGCTCAGCGAAGCGCCCGCCATTACTTCACACATTCAGCTATGGGACTGAACATGAGCGAACCCGTTACCACCTCAACCGCCACTGCCTACGTTTTTACCGCCGGCCTGTTAACCCTGCTGCCGGGGTTGACCCCGGCGTGGTCATTGGCGCCTTTACTGGCTCGTTGCTGTTCATCATCAGTGATGATAGCTCCGGCCATTGGCGTAAAGCCGGCCTGTTCATCATCTCGTTTCTGGGTGGTTTGCTGTGTGCCCAGTGGGCCGCCAATCTGCTCAGCCTGGCACTGCCCAGCACTATTGCGGTCAATCCGGCCATGGCGTCCATTATTGCCGCCGCCAGTGTCGTCAGGCTACTGCAGAAGCTCACCAGCGAACCTGACACCTTGCTTGATTTCATTCGTTCATTCAGGGGGAAGAAATGACCACACTCAATGCCCTCATCTGTCTCGCCATCGCGCTGCGCCTGGCGCTCTTTGTCAAACGCCGTTACCGTCCGTGGATTTCGGTGCTGGCCTATCTGCTGACAGTCGCCTGTGGCAGTCAGACCTTGCTGGCACTGCTGCATGTCGGCAACCCCACCCACTGGAGCGTGTTACTGGCAAACGCGGTGTTAGCCGTGCTGGTATTCAGCGCCAACGGCAATCTGGCGGAACTGTTCAAGAGCAGCGCTGCCCACTCACGGCTGTCGAGCTGGTTACTACATCAAAAACCCGTTAAGGAGAAAGCATGATGTTGCAATTTGGGGCCAAAGGGCACCAGGTCAAATGGCTGCAACAGCAGTTGCTGCAGCAAGGCACCGTAATTGCGATGGATGGCGATTATGGCGAGGCCACCCGTCAGGCGGTCCTGCGTTATCAGCTGGACAACGACTTGCCACCGACCGGCAGTGTCGGCCCGCGCATGCTGGCACGGCTTGCGGGCAAGGCCAGACCGGAGTTGCTGACCCTGCGGGATTTACAGCAGGCGGCAAACACGCTGGAGATTGCGCTGGCGACCATGGTGGCCCTTGCCAATGTGGAATCCCAGGGCAATGGTTTCTTTGATAACGGCAAGGCGGTGATTTTGTATGAGCGGCATATCTTCTATCGCCAGATTGCTGTTACCGACCAGGCCCAGGCAAATGTGCTGGCCGAGCGTTACCCGAATCTGTGTAACCCCAAGCCCGGTGGCTATATCGGCGGCGCCAATGAATACAGCCGGCTGCGCGCAGCCTGCTCACTCGATATGGACGCGGCCATTGAGGCGTGCAGCTGGGGCATGTTCCAGATAATGGGCATGCACTGGCAATCTCTGGGGTATGACTCCGCTATTGCCATGAGCCGCGCCATGGCCGCCAGTGAAGCCGAACAGCTCAATGCCCTGGTCAAGTTCATCATGGCCGACAGCAAACTGCACCAGGCATTGCAGCAACGCAAATGGGGCGAATTCGCCAAGCGTTACAACGGCCCTAACTATCAGGCCAACAACTATGACATCAAGCTGGCGCGCAGTTATCAGCAGCTCGATGTGCTGCTGAAGGAACAGGGTTATGAGTAAGGCGCTACTGACAGGCATCGTCTATGCACTGCTGAGTCTGGGGGCCATGTACTGGCTCTATACCGATTTGCTGGATACCCGCGAGCGTGCCGGCAAGTTAGAGCTTGCAGTTGCACAGTCGCAGCGCAGTATCGATGCCATCCAGAAAACCGCCCAGCAGAACCAGGCAGCGCAGGCCGAACTGCGCCGCCGCCTCAATGCAGCCAACAGCCTTGCGGCCACCCAGTCGCAGCAACTGGAGCAACTGAAACATGAATACGCCGATGTTAAAGCCTGGGCTGATACTGCTCTGCCCGCTGCTATTATGCGCCTGCGTCAGCGACCTGCCCTTATTGGCAGCGCCGCCTATCGACAATGGTTGTCCGCGCGTGGTGCCCTGCTCACTCCCACCGGCGAACCCGAAAAGCAACGAGGGACTCAGCCAGGAGATTGACCAGCTAGAGCAGGCCTGGCACGCCCGCGCCGCCCAGGTCGATATGATAGTGGAATGCCAGCAACAGCAGGAGCAAAAAGCGCATGAATAAACCGCAGCAACTGCGTGAACTGCTGAGCCAAGCGGTACCGCATTTACGCCATCACCCCGAGGCGCTGCATATCTTTGTCGAGAACGGCAACATCATCGCCACCGCCGCCAAGGGCAATCTCAGCTATGAGTACCAGTTCAGCTGCATCATAGTGGTGACCGATTACCGCGCCCATGCCGATACCTTGATCGTGCCGATTTTGGGCTGGCTGGCGACCGAGCAGCCAGAGCTGCTGAGCAATCCCGACAAACGCGCCAACGGCTTCAAGTTTCGGGCGGAGCTGATTAATCACACCACCTGCGATATTGAAATCACCCTGTCACTCACCGAGCGGGTGAAAGTGAGCACACAAGACGGCCAACTCACCGCCGAACATCTGCCGGAGCCACAGTTTGATGAAGCCGGCAATTACACCCTGTATATCAACCAGGATCTGACCCCATGGCCGCCGACAGCTTAAGCCACCTTAACGACCAGCTTGACGGGCTGATTGAGGCGCTATCACCGCAAGCGCGCAAGCAGCTCGCTAAACAGATCGCCACAACTCTGCGCAAGTCTCAGGCGCAACGCATCAAGGCCAACAAGAACCCGGACGGCAGCGCCTACATCCCACGCAAACCGCAACCGGGGCACATCAAACGCAAACTGATGTTCCAGAAACTCATCCGCAGCAAGTGGCTCAAGCAGCAAGCCACTCCCAACGCCGCCACCGTCAGCTTTACACCGACCATTAGTCATATTGTGCGAGCCCACCAATACGGGCTTAGAGGAAGGTTGAAAGGTTATATCGAGGTGCAGTACCCGCAGCGTGAGCTGCTGGGCTTTACCTCAAATGATAAAGAAATACTAGCATCTATTGTGCTAGAATACCTGAAAGACACATTATTTGTGAAATGAATGCGTGTTCTTGGCTTTACGACCAATCACATTTTTGTGGCAGGCGTATTGCTTTCCCATTAAAAATATGCCTATCATTCGCTCCATAAGAACATACTGCCCTTGGCGACTCCTCCCACGATAAGGGATGTGACGACCCGGGGGCTTTTCTTTTTGGAGCCTAGATGTCACCTCGTACTGTTGCAATCTTTGTTGACGCAGGTTTTTTAATCGAATATTCACGAAAGTTGTGGATCCCGACATGCAGATGAGTCCAGATGACCTTGCAAAAAGGATGTGGCATTACTGGATAAAACATGTAGACAGACGAAATGGAGAAAACCTCTATCGCATTTATTACTATGACTGCCCCCTTTAACATTAAAAGCCCAACATCCAATTACTAATAAACAGATCGATTTTTCAAAAAGCGATATCACTATTTATAAAAATAGGTTACATGAGGCTTTACTCCATCAACCATATGTAGCCTGCCGAATGGGGCAGTTAAGCACACTGGACAAAGACTGGGGATTTATTCGAAAAGATAAAATACATAGCTTCAATAAACTCATTAGAGGCGAAGTGAACATAGCCGATATAGACCCTAACAATGTATCTATCCGCCCGAGACAAAAAGGTGTAGATATGAAACTTGGAGTGGATATTACCAGTGTCGTACTAAAAAAATTAGCTAACAAAATCATACTTATTTCTGGTGATAGCGATTTTGTTCCTGCTGCAAAATTGGCACGAATAGAAGGTGCTCACTTCATCCTTGACGCTATGGGTAGGAAGGTAAAGGGAGAGCTTGCAGAACACATTGATGGACTAAAAGTTTTATTCATCATGTAAATAAAAGCCAAATCAGTGCTTCTGACTAAAGATTAGTTGCTACGAATACTAAACAACCATAGCAACAGCAAAAAATTAATTAAGCTAATTTAGATAAATAACGGCCTTTAATCGTAATTCTAAACGAAGGTTGACCAATAACATTACCTTCAGCGATGAATTCTGCACTTTCAGTCTGATGGCCATTAAGTTCAAGTTGAAACTCCGGTAAATTACCAAAGATAGATTGGGTAGACGAGTTCCAACGTTTAATAGTTAGTCTAGACACGAAATTAGATTCATGATAGTTGATCGTTCCAGTATACACATAACCATAATCACCACCATTTACACCTTCACCATTAAACACTGCAATGCCCTCTCCCAATGCCCCAACATTAGAAGAAAAAACAACATGATAAATACCATCTTTCATTGAAACATCTCCTTTGCTATTAAAAATACGATCCTACCACTTATGTATAGTCGAGTTAAAACACAAAAAAACACAATTAGAGAAATTAATACCCAACATATTAAATCATCAACAAAACCACTTCATAATGTACCAAGTTTATCAAATCCTAACTTGATTGATGTGAGAAACAGCACTACGTAAATTAACATAAATGATATTCCCAACAAACCTCGTTTAACCTTAGTAATACTCAATTTATCAATTGCTTTCATAGCTTCCAATCCCGAAAAAACACCGTACCCGATCGCAAAACCACCTAAAAAAATCATATAAAAATAAATTAACAAATAATTTGACCCAGGTTTACTTAAACCGTTGCTTAGTAGTGCGGCAGCTATAAGCATCGTTACAGGTACTACCAATCTCTTTATTGACAGCTCAAAAATATCTAATCCTGCTTTTAAATTATCATCCATTCTAAATTCCCTTACATCTACACTTAAATAATGAGTAATCTATCTTTGCAAAGCGATCAAACCAATACTTATCATAAAAAATACTAATATGCGTTGCAGTCCATTTAAGTGATACCAGTCACCCCTCGGCTGCTTGCCTCACTGATTTACTCCCTCGACCATGATGGCCATGAATGCCATCACGCTATTGGCTGACTTACGTCGGCGTATTGATAACCTGCTGCGCCTGGGCACTGTTGAAGCCGTCCGGGCCGGTGAGTGCCGGGTAAAATCCGGTGAGCTGCTAACCGATTGGCGGCCGTATCTCACCCAACGTGCAGGCGGCCCGCAGCAGTTGGCGCCCCACCCGGGGTGAGCAGGTATTGCTGCTGTCGCTTTCGGGTGATGTCACCAACGCTTATGTGTTGCCAGCACTGTATTGCGATGCGCTGCCAGAACCTGACGACCACCCGACCCGCCACCGTACTGATTACCCCGATGGTGCGGTGATTGAGTATGACCCCGAAGTTGGTGCCCTCACCGCCAAGGGTATCAAAACCGCACGGGTGCAGGCGTCCGAAAGGGTCACCATCGATACCCCCAACGCCGACTTTACGGGCAATGTCTCTATTGCCCAAAAGCTCACCGTTAACCAAGGCGTATCGGTTAAAGGCGCGATTGACCATCAGGGCCAGATGACCAACCAGGGCGGCGTCAGTATTGATGGCATTAACTTCGGCACACACAAACATGGCGGCGTGGATACCGGCAACGGCACCTCTGGAGGCCCACAGTGAATGTGACCACCGGCCAGCGCCTCAGTACCCGCGACCATATTGCCCAGAGCATCCGCGACATTCTGTGTACGCCCATAGGTAGCCGGGTAATGCGCCGTGATTACGGCTCAGCGCTGTTTGAGTTAATTGACCAGCCGCAGCATGGTGCCACCCGCTTGCGCCTGATGGCGGCGATTGTCGATGCCCTCACCCAATGGGAACCCCGGGTGCGCATTACCGCCGTTACCCTGGGCAACAGCGCCCTGGACGGCAAGCTCATTATCACGCTGGAAGTGCAACGCAGCGACACTCAGAGCAATGAGCAGTACCAAGTGAATTACGGGTAAGTGCGGCCGCCGCACTGCCAAGCACCAATAGGGCTACATCATGAGTGTCATTAATTTAAACCAGCTGCCATCTCCCAACATTATTGAAGCCATTGATTATGAGACCATCCTCAGCGAGATGACATCAGCCTTAATCGGCCTCGACCCGAGCCTGGGTGAGGTGCTGGCGCTCGACTCCGAGCCGCTCAACAAGCTGCTGCAGATTGTCAGCTACCGGGAAATGCTGCTGCGCCAGCGCGTCAACGAAGCGGCCAAGGCGGTCATGCTGGCCTATGCGCTCGATGCCGACCTGGATAACCTCGCCGCCCTGCTTGGGGTCAAACGCCTGGTGATTGATGCGGGTGACCCCACCGCCGCCACGCCCATTCCGCCGACCTATGAAGAAGATGAACCCTTCCGCCAGCGTATCCTGCTGTCACTGGATGGCTTATCGGTGGCAGGGCCCGCGCGCGCCTATATCTATCATGCGCTCAGTGCCGATGGCCGGGTGCTGGATGCCAGCGTGGAAAGTCCACAGTTCACCACCTACACCCTGCCGGAGGCGCTGGCGGCACAGTTGCCCAGTAACGTCATGGTGCTGCAGTGTACCTATGATGCGGGGCTGCCCCATCCTCGGCCGGGCGATGTGGCGGTGACCGTGTTATCGCGTGAAGGTAACGGGGAACCCAGCAGCGAGTTGGTTGATATGGTCAACACCCGCCTGTCAGGCGAAGATTTGCGGCCATTGACGGACAACGTCTATACCCGCAGTGCCACGATTGTGAATTACCGCGTGGACGCGCAGCTCTATACCTTTGCAGGTCCCGATCCTACGGTGGTGGTATCTTCCGCCATTACGGCAGTAAAAGCCTACATCAATGATAACCGCCGCCTCGGGCGCAGTGTCACCCTGTCCGGGTTATATGCAGCGCTGCATGTGGGCGGTGTGCAGCGGGTTGAGCTGCGGTCACCCACCGCGGATGTGCATTGTAGTATCAACCAGGCCGCCTTCTGTGACGACATTCAGGTGGTCTATGGAGGTATCGCGCAATGAGTCATTCGCTATTACCGCCCAATGCCACTGCGCTTGAGCGCCATCTGGAAACCGTGTTGCTGCGCGCCACCGAACTGCCAACCCCGCTGCGGGAGATATGGAACCCCGACACCTGCCCGGTAGCCTTGCTGCCCTGGCTGGCCTGGTCTCTTGGGGTGACCACCTGGAAGTCCTACTGGCCGGAGTCCGTGCGCCGCAGCATCCTGCGCAGTGCTATTGAAACCAAACGCCGACAGGGCACTGCCCAATCAGTGCGTACCGTGGTGGAGTCCTTTGGTGCCGCCCTGGCACTGCGGGAAAGCCGTGAAGGCGCGCCCCATCACTTTGATATCACCATTAACGCCCCAGAAATGGACGGCGCCAGTATTACTGCCCAGTTTCAGCAGGACATCATTGATGAAGTGACGCGGGTGAAACCGGCGCGCTCATACATGACGGTCCAGGCTTCATTGACTGCCGACACCCGTTTATCGCTGGCCGGCGCGGTGCGCGCCGCCAATTACACCCGCTTGGAGTTAGCTGTATGAACCTCACCATCACCGCGGCGGGCCGCGCCGCCCTTATCAACGCCCAGAATACCGGCACCAACGCCATCACCATTACCGCGATTAGTCTGAGTGAAACCGCCTTTGACGCCACCCCCGACGTCACAACGCTGCCAAAGGAGATCAAACGCCTGGACACATTTGCTGGCGAACTGGTCGATGATGACACGCTGCATGTGACCATCCGCGATGAATCTAATGATGCTTACCAGTTAATCGCCTTTGGCCTCTATAGCGATGATGACACCCTGTTCGCGGTGTATTCACAGCCGGAAGTCATTCTGGAGAAAACCCCGAGCGCCGTGGCCTTGCTGGCGGTGGATATCAAGCTAGACGCTGCCGATGCTGCGCTTATCAACATCACCGGCGATACCAGCTTCATGCTGCCACCGGGCACAGAATCCGTACCGGGGCTGCTGCAACTGACACAGGACAGCTCACCACTGGATGACCGCCACCTGGCCGTCCACAGTGCGCGCGTGACCCAGATGATTAACCTGCGGTTTGCTGACAGCGGCCTGGACGACGTGGCCCACTGGAATGCCGCCTGGCATTGGGGCAATCATGCAGTGGCCGGCTATCGCTATGCTGGCACCGGTAACGAGCAGGTGCGCAATAACAGCCAGCTCGATGCCCGCTATGTGCAGCAGGCCAGTCGCGGGGTCGCTGGCGGCGTGGCAACCCTGGATGCCAATGCCAAAATCCCGCTCAATCAGATCAACGATTCAGTATTAGGTCAGGTCGAATACAAAGGCGTGTGGGATGCAGCCAACAACGTGCCGACACTGCCCAGCGTGCCCGCCAAGAAAGGCGATTACTACATTGTCAAAGTGGCCGGCAGTCAGTTTGGCCTTACCTTCGAGCTAGGCGACTGGCTCATTTCCAATGGCAGCCAATGGGACAAGGTGGATAACACCGATGCGGTCTCTTCGGTGAATGGCCGTACCGGCCATGTGTCACTGAATGCCGCCGATGTGGGTGCTGCGCCCACCACACACAGCCACAGCTGGAGTCAGGTGTCTGGTATTCCGGCCACCGCCAGTCGCTGGCCGTCCTGGAGTGAAGTGAGCAGCAAGCCTGCCAGCTTTCCCCCATCTGGGCACAGCCACACGGAATTGGGTGGTAACAACTATATCTCCGGGGCCTGGCGGCGCCGTCCTTCTTTGGCTCGGGCAAACTGCGCTACCAGATGCTGGGCAATGGCAGTAACGGTCTGGGGGCGTTCCAGGTATAAGCTGGAGTGATTGCCTGTGGATCTCAGCTTACAGCGGCACCGATGTAAAGGTGTCCAACCTGCTGTGCATGGACAAATCGGGCGCGGGTCGCATCGGCTTCAGACAGCAGGCGTATGACGCCAGCACCTGGGGCCAGTTTAACGAGATCTACCACACCGGACACAAGCCCAGCTATGCAGAAGTCGGTGCCGCCCCCGCCACACACAGCCACAGTTGGAGTCAGGTAGCCAATATCCCGGTGACCGCCAGCCGCTGGCCCGCCTGGAATGAAGTGAGCAGCAAGCCCGCCACTTTCCCACCGGCGGCCCACACGCACGACTATGTACCGACCGCCCGCAAGGTGAACGGCAAAGCCTTGACTGCCGATATCTCCCTGACGGCCGCCGATGTGGGGGCCGCAGCCTCCTCGCACAGCCACAGCTGGAGTCAGGTGTCCGGTATTCCCGCCACCGCCAGTCGCTGGCCGTCCTGGAATGAAGTCAGCAGTAAACCGTCAAGTTTCACACCCTCGGCCCATAGCCACACCGGCAAGATGACCTTTACCCTGCTGTTAGGTTCTGCCGTTGCACAGGGGAACTTCACCCTGTCCGCGCCGTACTCCAGTTTTGATGGATTGGTGGTAATTGCCGGCGGTGATGACAGCTCCTATGCAGCCATGAGCTTTCTGCCCACCGACATGCTCAATGCGGTGAGGTCGCTGGGACTGGATGTGTGCCTGCTACAGTCTGATGGCATTCGCTTCCGGGGCTATTTCAGCAGCAACAACCAGACCTTTGTCACCACCTCGGAAAACGCCAAGGTACACCGCATTTATGGCTACAAATACACGGTGAGTTAACGCCGTCCATTACCCCGCGAGAGTCACCCCCTCAAGCCTTTGCCTGGCTCCTGATGGGTTTGCAAGCTAACGCTGCTAATGCTGAGTTTGCAAACCTCATGGAGCCCACTTTATGTCTGATTACCACCATGGTGTGCGTGTCGTTGAAATCAACGAAGGCACCCGCACCATCCGAACTGTTGCGACTTCGGTGATTGGGATTGTCGCCACTGGCGATGACGCTGATGTTGACCAATTCCCGCTGAACCAACCGGTGCTGCTGACCACCCCGAAAAATGCCATTGGCAAGGCCGGTAAAACCGGCACCTTGAAACAAACCCTGACGGCCATCACCAATGTGGTCAATACCATGGTGGTCGTAGTGCGGGTTGCCAGTGGTGCCGATGACGCCGAAACCTCTGCCAACGTGATTGGTACCGTCACCGAAGACGGCCAGTACACCGGCATACAGGCGCTGCTGGCCGCGCAGTCACAACTTGGCGTGAAACCCCGTATTCTGGGGGTGCCGGGACTCGATACCCTGCCAGTCACCACCGCCTTGTGTGCCGTTGCCAAGAAACTGCGCGCCTTTGTGTATGCCTATGCGCATGACTGCGCCACCAAAGAAGCGGTGGCCGCTTACCGCGAGAATTTTGGCGACCGCGAACTGATGCTCATTTGGCCGGAGTTTATCGAATTCAACACCGATACCGCACAAAGCAGTGCTGTGCCGGCAACCGCTTATGCCCTGGGCTTACGCGCTTACATTGATAAGACTGTGGGCTGGCACAAGACGCTATCCAACGTCACGGTGCCGAACGTCACCGGTATTTCCAAGCAGGTATTCTGGGACTTGCAGGACCCGGATACCGATGCCGGGTACCTCAACAGTCACGATATCACCACTCTCATCCGGCAGGACGGCTTTCGCTTCTGGGGTTCACGCACCTGCACCGAAGATCCGCTGTTTGCCTTTGAAAACTACACCCGCACCGCACAGGTACTGGCCGACACCGTGGCCGATGCACACCTGTGGGCCATTGATAAACCGCTGACCCCCACACTGGTGAAAGACATTATCGAAGGTATCAATGCCAAGTTCCGCGAACTCAAGGGCCAGGGCTATATTGTTGACGGCACTGCCTGGTACAACGAGGACCTCAACGAAGCTGCTACCCTCAAGGCGGGCAAGCTGTATATCGATTATGACTACACGCCGGTACCGCCATTGGAAGATTTGACCTTCCAGCAGCGCATTACTGACACCTATCTGGCCGATTTTGCTGCCGCCGTGGCAGCGGCATAAGGAATTCCCATGGCATTACCCCGTAAGTTAAAACACCTCAACGTGTTTATTGATGGCGAAAGCTGGGTCGGTGAAGCAGAAGAATTCACCCCGGCCAAGCTGACCCGCAAGTTTGACCCCTATCGCGGTGGCGGTATGCCCGGTGCCGCCAATATCGACATGGGGCTGGATGATGCAGCCCTGGATATCGAGTTTGTGTTCGCTGGCTACAGTGAAGCCATCACCAAGCGCCAGGGAGCCAGCAAGATTGATGGCGTACCGCTGCGCTTTGCCGGGTCATTCCAGCGCGATGACACGGGCGAGGTATCCACCGTTGAAATCGTCTGCCGCGGCCGCTTCAAGGAGATTGACCGTGGCACCTTCAAGAATGGCGAGAACAGCACCTCCAAAGCCAGCATGAGCTGCACCTATTACAAAGAGGTGCTGGATGGTCAGGTGCTGCATGAAATCGATGTCATCAACATGATTGAAATCGGCCCGGATGGTGTTGACCGCATGGCCGAGCACCGCAAAGCCATTGGCCTCTGATTGTTCCGACCCGTGCCCACCTTGGGCATGGGGATTTTTAGCGTTTACCTTTGAGGAAATCCCATGAGCACTGAAACCGTCACGCTCGATAACCCTATCCAACGCGGTGATACACAGATCACCGACATTACCCTGCGCAAACCCAAAGCCGGTGAACTGCGCGGCCTAAACCTCAATGACATTCTCAACATGGATGTCAATTCCCTCACGGTACTGCTGCCACGTATCTCCAGTCCGATGCTCACCAAAGACGAAGCGCGCCAGTTGGAGCCCGAAGACTTGCTGCTGTTAGGGGGCGCTGTCGCCAATTTTTTGTTGCCGAAGCAGCTGCGGGAACCCAGCTCCCCGGATGCGTAGATGACCTGATGGCGGATATCGCCATCATCTTTCACTGGCCGCCGAGCGAAATGGCGGCCTTTACCCTGGATGAACTGCAGCACTGGCACACCCTGGCGGTGAGCCGCTGGAACCGAGTGAATAGCGCTGAGAATGCCGATGAATAGATTACAGCTCCAGGTGATTTTAGCCGCCGTTGACAAGGTCACCGCGCCACTGAAAAAGATGCGCGGCGCCGGGCTCAACACCCAGAAGCATTCAAGAAACCCGTGCCAAGGTAAAGCAGTTGGAGCAGCAGACCCGACAGGTACAAGGCTATCGCAACACCGCCAAGCAGTTAGGCATGACCTCGGTACAGCTTAAAGACGCGCGGGACCAGATGGCCCGGCTGGCGCAGGAGATGAAAGCCAGCACTGCGCCGAGCAAGACCCTGACCCGCAGTTATGCCGCGGCGCAGCGTGAAGCGGTACGGCTCAAGACCCAGCAGCAACAGCTGGCGATTTCACAGCAGCGGCAGCGCACTGCCCTGCGTGAAGCGGGCATTGATACCCGTCACTTAAGCCGCTATCAGCGGGAACTCTCCGCGTCACTGGCACGCGCCAATGACCAGCTCAAGCAACAAAAAGACCGGTTAGCGCAGCTTTCTGCCCAGCAGAAAAAGCTTAACGCTGCGCGCCAGCAACTGACCAACAGCCGAGCCGTTGCCTCAACCCTCGCCGGCAAAGGTGCCGCAGCCATAGCAACCGGTGGCGCGGGCTTATATGCCGGAGCGCGCTTGCTGGCGCCTGGAGTGGAATACCAGACCGCCCAGTCCAAGGTACAGGCGCTCACCCGCCTGGATGCCAACAGCCCGCAGCTTAAAGCGCTGCGCCAGCGGCCCGGCAACTGGGAGCTGATACCAGTTTTACCGCCACCGATGTGTCCCGCGGTCAGGCGTTTCTCGCCATGGCTGGCTTTACCCCTGAGAGCATCCGGGCGGCCATGCCGTCCATGCTCGATTTGTCCAAAGCGGGCGATATTGACCTGGCCCGCACCGCCGATATCAGCTCTAACATCCTGTCCGCATTCAAGCTGCCAGCCAGTGAGATGACCCAGGTGGCCGATGTGCTGGCACTGACCATGACCACCTCTAACGTGGACTTGGAGATGCTGGCCGAAACCATGAAGTACATGGGGCCGATTGCACAAACGGCGGGCATGAAGCTTTCCGAAGCGGCCGCCGCGGCGGGCCTGCTCGGTAACATCGGCATCCAGGCATCCAACTCCGGTACCGCACTGCGCGCCATGCTCAACCGTCTGGCCGGTCCTACCAAACAGGCCAAGGCACTGTTTGAGGAACTAGGCGTCAACACCAAAGACGCCAAGGGCAATATGCGCAACATCATCACGGTGATGACCGATGTTGCCAAGGCCACTGAAAAGATGGGCTCCGCTGACCGTCTGAGCATCTACAAGACCCTGTTTGGTGAAGAAGCCGCCAGCGGCATGAATGAACTGATAGGTCAGGCCGGCAGTCAGGGCTTTGCCAAGTATGCCCGGCAGCTTGCCACCGAAAGCCGGGGCGTAGCCAAACAGATGTCCCAGGTAATGACCGATAACATCAAAGGCGATTTAGATACGCTCTATTCCGCCGTGGATAATGTGCGTATCCAGTTGTTTGAAGGCGATAGCGATAACCTCCGCGGTCTTGTCCGGGACATTACCGACGTGGTGCGCGCCATCGGCGGCTGGGTAAAAGCCAACCCGGCACTGGCGAGCGGCCTGCTCAAAGGCGCACTGGCTATCTCCACCCTGGCTGCGGCCGGCGGCGGGCTGGCGGTAATGATAGCCGGCTTAATCGGTCCTTTGCCATGCTGAGCTACAGCGCCAGCGTGCTGGGCATCAAGTCACTGCCCGCCCTTGGCCGTGGGCTGGGACTGGTCACCGGACTGTTCAAGGGCTTGCTGCTGGGGATACGGAGTCTGTCGCTGGCGCTACTCACCACGCCGTTTGGCTGGATAGTGCTGGGGATTGCGGGGCTGGTGACCGCTGGCTATCTGTTAGTCACCCACTGGGACAGTGTTAAACAATACCTGCTGCAGTTCTGGGATGCTATCAAGCCTGGATTCGTGGCCGGCTGGAATATTATCAAGCAGGTGTTTAGCTGGTCACCCATGGGCTTTATTACCAGTCACTTTGCTGACATCAAGGCCTTTCTGGGCAGCTTGCCGCAGCAGTTCAGCACCTTGGGCGGCCTTATCATGGATGGGCTGATCGTCGGCATCCAGGGCAAGTTTACCGGCCTCAAGGATTCTCTGGGCAACATTATCAACGGCTCGGTAGATTGGGTGAAAAGCCTGCTGGGCATTCACTCGCCGAGCCGGGTATTTGCCGCCATTGGTGATTACACCATGCAGGGTTTATCGCTGGGGCTTGAGCGCTCGAGCGACACCCCGCTGCAGTCGGTGGCAAGTCTCAGTAAAACCCTCAAGGCCACCACGCTATCGCTCGGTCTTGCCGGCACACCGATGCTGGCAACCGCCAACGAGACAGAACTGCCCACACCCGGCGCACAAGAAACACCACCGCTGACCCACGCGCGGGGAGTCAACCCGCGACAACGCCAACCGGCAGCGGTTTACATCGATGCCGGCATCAATGCGCCTATCACTATTCAGACGCAACTCGGCATGGATAACCAGGCCATCCTGACGCTATTGCGTCAAGAGCTGGACCGCCGAGAACAACAACAGCAGCACGCCTTCGCAGTTGCCTGCAGGATTTGGAGTAACCACCATGATGATGACCCTGGGGTATTTTGTGTTTAGCCGTAAAACCGTGCCGTTTCAGAGCACCGAGCAGACCATGCTGTGGCGCCACCCCAGTAATGCCCGGGTCAACGCCAGACCAGTCAGCCAGTTCCTGGGGCCCGGCGATGAAACCCTGACGCTCAGCGGGGTACTGGTACCGGAAATTACCGGCAACGACCTCACACTGGGGTTACTGGTGAAGATGGCCGACAAGGGCGCGCCCTACCCGCTGATTGATGGCACCGGCAAGGTCTATGGTCATTACGTCATTGAGAAAATCAGTCGCAGCCGCAGCGCCTTCTTTGATGATGGCGCGCCGCGCAAGATTGAGTTTTCCATCGAGTTAAAACGGGTGGACGAGCAGGACCTGCCCGGTCTGCTGCAACTGACCAGCAGCATTAACCTGCTGCGCGATTTGAGGAACCTGTAATGCAGCCGGATTACCGTATTGTGGTGGATGGCAAGGACATCAGCAGCAAACTCCGGCCACGGCTGATCAGCCTGACTCTGGAAGACAAACGGGGTTTTGAGGCGGACACCCTGGAGCTGCAACTGGATGACAGTGACGGCCAACTGCAGTTACCCCGCAAAGGCGCCAGCATGCAGGTACTGCTGGGCTGGCAGGGAAGGACTGGTGAATAAAGGCCGCTACACCATTGATGAAATCAGCCACAGCGGTCCCCCAGATGTGCTTACCCTACGCGGCAATGCCGCCAATCTGCGTGGCAGTCTACAAAAGCTGCAGGAGCAAAGCTGGCATGGTGTCACCGTGCAAACCCTGGTGGATACCATCGCCAACCGTCATACGCTCAAAGCGGTGGTGACCCAGGCTCTTGCCAGCGAACTGATCGACCACATTGACCAGGCCAGCGAATCCGATGCGGGCTTTCTCACCCGGCTGGCGCAGCAGTTTGATGCCGACCTCAAAGCCGACAACCTGCTGTTTATCAAAGCCGGACAGGCGCAAAGCGGCAGCGGGCAAGCGCTTCCGATCAGCACCATTACCCGCAGCGGCGACCGTCACAGCTTTAACGTGGCCGACCGCGAAAGCTATTCTGGGGTGATTGCCTACTGGCAGGACACCAGGCGCGAAACGCCAGAGCCTCACTGCCAAACGACAATCAGCCAAGATGACAAACAGGTGCTGATTGGTGATGACGACAACGTGAAAATCCTGCGCCACATCTATGCCAGCAAAGAGAACGCCAAACGTGCCGCCCGGGCAGAATGGGACAAATTGCAGCGCGGTGTGGCGCGTCTGCAGTTAACGCTGCAAAAGGAGATCCGACACTGTTTCCCGAATGTCCTGTGACGGTATCAGGCTTCAAACAGGAGATTGACCAGCTCGGCTGGCTGCTGGTCAATGTGCGGCATGAGGTCAGAGACTCAGGTTATACGAGTCAGTTGGAATTTGAGGTCAAAAACGAATAATCACAATTAGCTTCATTTTCATTGCTTTTATTCAACTCGTTTGTTCTGTACATATCATACCAAGAAGACACACGAAATATGGCCATAGTTGCAGCCACCGCAGACATCAGAGAATAAACAAAAATAAAATAACCAATAAAATCACCAACTAAGCATAGTTTATAGAAATCATGACCAAAAATTCCTAACAACCAATGAT